>NZ_JANJOU010000022.1 GCF_024594815.1 Roseomonas populi
TCGTGCCAGGCGCGGGCGAGGTGGTCCGAGCCCGCCTTGCTGGCGGAGTAGGGGGAGCGCGGGTCGTAGGGCGTCTCCTCCGTGAAGGCGCCGGTAGGGCCGAGGGAGCCGAAGACCTCGTCGGTCGAGACGTGGAGGAAGCGGAATGCCTCGCGCCGGGCGGCGTCGTAGCCGGCCACGAGGGCGCGGGCGGCCTCCAGCAGGGCGAAGGTGCCCATCACGTTGGTCTGGATGAAGGGGGCGGCGGAGGCGATGGAGCGGTCCACGTGGCTCTCGGCCGCCAGGTGCATCACCGCGTCCGGCGCGTACTCGGCGAAGGTCGCGCGCATCTGCCCGGCGTCGCAGATGTCGGCCTGGAGGAAGGCGAGGCCGGGCCGCCCCTCGCAGGGGGCCAGCGTCCGGCGGTCTCCGGCATAGGTGAGCTTGTCGATCACCAGCACCTCGTGCCCGAGGTCGAGGATCAGGTGCCGGACGAGGGCGGAGCCGATGAAGCCGGCGCCGCCGGTGACGATCACGCGCATGGTCGGGGTGTTGGTCCTCGTCGGGCGGTGCTGCGGCCTGGGGTGGGGGATATTAGGCGATTGCGGCCCTGCCAGGGCAGGGGGCGGGGCGCCGTGGGTGCTTCGTTGCGGCTATAGGGCGGGAACGGGCCGTGTGGGAACCTCCGGGGGCCGGGCAGGCGGGCGGGTTTTCGCGCGTCACGGCGCCCGGATGTGCCGTTCCGTCCTTCCCGGGGCCGCGTCGGTCCTCATGCCCGCCGGTATGAAGGCGGCATCGGCGCCGGGTGAAAACAAGGATGCGTGGGCGCGGCCTTCGCCCGCGTGCGGCGCTGCGCTATGGGAGGGCCGCGCCGGCCCCGCCTCTCGGGCTCCCCTCTGGGGCCGGGCGGGCAGGAGGCGCGGCGCGATGGATCAGGTGCACCCCAGGCTGACGCTCCTCACCCACCCGCTGGTGCAGCACAAGCTGACGATCATGCGGCGGCGGGAGACCTCCACGGGCGAGTTCCGGGCGCTGGCGCGCGAGATCAGCCTGCTGATGGCCTATGAGCTGACGCGGGACCTGCCGGTGCGGGACGTGCCGATCGACACGCCGCTGGAGCCGATGATGGCGCCGGCCATCGCGGGCAAGAAGCTCTGCATCGTCTCCATCCTGCGGGCGGGGGACGGGATCGCATCGGGGATGCTGGATCTCGTTCCCTCAGCCCGGGTGGGGCATATCGGGATGTACCGCGACCCCATCTCGAAGCGCCCGGTGGAATACCTGCTGAAGCTGCCGGAGGACGTGGCGGAGCGGCTGGTCATCGTGGTTGATCCCATGCTGGCCACCGGCTACTCGGCCGCGGCCGCGCTGGAGCGGCTGAAGGCGGCGGGCTGCGCCAACCTGCGCTTCGCCTGCCTGCTGGCGGCGCCGGAAGGGGTTTCCGTGCTGGCGCAGGCGCACCCGGACGTGCCGGTCTATGCCTGCGCGGTGGACCGGGCGCTGGACGACCACGCCTATATCCGCCCCGGGCTGGGCGATGCGGGGGACCGGCTTTTCGGGACGAAGTAGCGCCGGGCCACGATCGGCCCGAACGATTGTTCCGATCAGATTCATCTGTTTGTTGAGTGACTTCCGCCGGCGCACACCCCGCCGCGGAGGTTGCCATTCCATGACACTGCCCGACCGCGTGGCCCGGCTTCTGCCGGGCGTCACCCTCTGCTCCACCGTCTCGCTCGCCGCGCTGGGGTTGGCGCGGATAGAGGAGGCCGCGTTCGGGCGGGCTTGGCTGGAGACGCTGGTGCTCGCCATCCTGCTCGGCGTTGCCATCCGCACCGCGTGGCGGCCGGGGGCGCGCTGGAAGCCGGGGATCGACTTCTCGGCCAAGATGCTGCTGGAGGTGGCGGTGGTGCTGCTCGGCGCCTCGCTGAGCGCGGCGACGATCCTGGCGGTGGGCTGGGAGTTGCTGCTGGGTATCGCGGTGGTGGTGGTGGTGGCGATCCTGGCGAGCTACGCGTTGGGGCGCGCCTTCGGGCTGTCGCCGCGCCTGGCGGTGCTGGTGGCCTGCGGCAACTCCATCTGCGGCAATTCCGCCATCGCTGCGGTGGCGCCGGTGGTGGGGGCGGAGGGCGAGGACGTGGCGGCCTCCATCGCCTTCACCGCCGTGCTGGGGGTGGGGGTGGTGCTGGCCCTGCCGCTGCTGGCGCCGCTGCTGGGGCTGAGCGCCGGGCAGTACGGGGTCCTGGCCGGGCTGACCGTCTATGCCGTGCCGCAGGTGCTGGCGGCCACGGCGCCGATCGGGGTGCTGAGCGTGCAGGTGGGCACGCTGGTGAAGCTGGTGCGGGTGCTGATGCTGGGGCCGGTCGTCCTGGCGCTCTCCCTGGTCGCGCCGCGGCAGGGCGGGGCGCGGCCGCCGCTCTCCCGGTTGGTGCCCTGGTTCATCCTCGGCTTTCTCGGGCTCGCGGCGCTGCGGTCGCTGGGCTTGGTGCCGGCGGCATTGCTGGGGCCGATGGCGGCAGCGGCCACGGCGCTTACCGTGCTCGCCATGGCGGCGCTCGGGCTGGGTGTGGACGTGCGGATGGTCGCGCGCTCGGGCGGGCGGGTGGTGGGGGCGGCGGTGGCGTCGCTGCTGCTGCTGGGGGCGGTGAGCCTGGGGCTGATCCGGGCGCTGGGGGTGGCCTGAGGGTTTGTCGGCCCGCTGTGCGGCGGATTAGCCGCGTTCCGGCGGATCGGTTCCCTGGCCCAGCGATACGGCTTGCCGCACCAGCCCTCGCAGCCAGCGGTGCCCGGCGTCGCGGTCGTCCCGCCGGTGCCACACCTGCAGGAAGCGAAGCGGCGGCAGCGGCACCGGGATGGGAGGCGGGAAGAGGAGCAGCCTCTCGTGGCTGGCGTGGATGGAGACCAGCCGCTGCCGGATGTGCCCCACCAGGTCCGTGCCCACGACCACCGCGGGCACGGCGACGTAGTGCGGCAGCACGGCCACCACGCGGCGCCGCATCCCGAGCTTGGCGAGGATGTCGTCCAGCTCGATGCCGAGGTGCCGCTGGCTTGCCACGGTGACGTGCGAAGCGGCGAGGTAGTCCTCCAGGGTCAGCCGCCCGTCGCGGAGCAGCGGGTGCTGCCGGTCCACGACGCAGGCGAGGGTGTCGGCGTAGAGCTCCTCCGTCAGCAGGCCTTCCGGCAGGTCGGGTAGCACGCCCATGCCGAGCTCCGCACCGCCCGCGGCGACGACGTCCGCCGCCTCCCCCGCGCCGCTGCCCACGACGATGAGGTCCACGCCCGGCGCCTCGCGCCGCAGGAGGGGGATGAGGCGCGGCAGGAGCTCCACCGTCATCACCTCCGTCATCGCCAGGCGGAAGCCCCGCCGCGCCGTCGCGGGGTCGAAAGCCTCCTGCCCGCCGAGGGCGGAGAGGACATGGCCGATTGCGGCGCGGATCGGCACGTGCAGGTCCAGCGCCCGGGCAGTGGGCTGCATCCCACCCGCGCCGCGGATGAAGAGCTCGTCCCCGAAGAGCAGGCGCAGGCGGCGCAGCGCGTGGCTGACGGCGGGCTGGGTCAACCGGACGCGCGCGGCAGCAGCCGTGACCTTCCGCTCGGTCATTAGCGCGTCGAAGATCACGAGCAGGTTCAGGTCCACGCGGGACAGGTCGATCATGGGCGCGCCTCCCTGGCCCGATTATGCGCCAAATTCATGTTTTCATGAAAAGCTAATCGTTGATTAATGGCGGGGCTGGCGCCCATGCTTTCCCTCAAGACGGCCCATCCGCGGGCCGCAACGGGAGGACGGGATGACCACCATCGGACACCGGCGCTATGTCGCGCTGCTGCTGCCCTTCGACGAGCGCATGAAGGTCGATGAGGGGGCCTTCCGCCGCTACGTCCGCTACTACGCGGACGACCCGCGCTTCGCCGCCGAGGGCGGGCTCTGCGTGAACCCGGAGGCGGGCGAGATCTTCTACCTGACGCGGGAGGAGAAGCGCCGCGTGCTGGAGATCGCCATGGAGGAGGCCCATGGCAAGCTTCCGGTCATCGCCGGCACCTGGGCCCTGACCACGGATGAGATGGTGGAGACGGCGCGCGACGCGAAGGCGCTGGGGGCGGACGGCATCTTCGTGACGCCCCCCGGCGGGGCGCAGGACGTCACCTCCTGCTGGGACGCCGACGCCTATCCCGAGATCTGGCTGGACACGATCATCGCGCAGGACCGCGCGGTGGATCTGCCGATCATCACGCATCCCGTCAGCGGCAGCGACTTCCCCTTCTACCCCGGCCTGCCGGTCAAGGCGACGCTGGCGATCTGCCGCGCCGTGCCGAACATCGTCGGGTGGAAGATGACCTACACCTATGACGGGTTCCGCATGGTGGCGAAGGGACTGCGCTCCCTCGACCGGCCCGTGGCGGTGATGGGCGCGCTCGCCTCGCGCTTCCACGAGTACCGGCTGACCGACATGTTCGACGGCACGCTCAGCGGCTTCTGGACCTTCGCCAAGGAGCCGATGCTGGACCACCTGGAGGCCTGGGACCGGCGCGACCTGGAGGGCGCCTGCAAGGTCTGGAACAGCGGCCTGGTGGACCTGCACGAGTACATCGCCGACATGGGCCGGCTGCACATCCGCTACAAGACGGCGGCCTGGCTGCGCGGGCTGATCCCCAGCCCCTTCATGCGCGCGCCCATGCCGAAGCCGAAGCAGGAGGAGATCGACACGATCTACCGCCTGCTGACGAACCTCAATCTTTCCGTCATCGACCGCAGCGACCTGAAGCGCGCGGCCTGAGGCGGCGCGCAGCCCCGGCGTGCCGGGGAGGGATGGCGCCGGGCGGCCCCTGCCGGCCGGCGCCGATGAAGGGTGAACGAGAAAAGCATTGGGAGGATCGGTCCGATGGATCGAGGGATGCGCCGCGCTTGGCCCGCGCTGCTGCTGGCCGGGCTGCTCTCCTGCCACGGCACGCCGCCGGCGCGCGCGGCGGACACCTACCCGGACCACCCGATCCAGATGATCATGCCGCTGCCGCCGGGCTCGGGCACGGATCTCATGGCCCGTGTCTTCGCGACGGAGATGGGGCGCGTCCTCGGGCAGCGCGTGGTGGTGATGAACCGCACCGGCGCCTCGCTCACCATCGGCATGGGCGTTGTCGCCACCACCCCGGCGGACGGCTACACCCTGGCCTTCTCGCCCGTCACGCCGATCGTCGTGCAGACGCACCGGGTGCGGAACCTGCCCTACGGCGCGGAGAGCTTCGTCCCGGTCTGCCAGACCTTCGACAACGTCTTCCACGTCGCCGTGCCACAATCCTCGCGCTTCCACTCGCTGCGCGAGGTGCTGGAGGAGGCGAAGGCGCGGCCGGGATCGCTGCGCTATGGCCATACCGGCCCGGCCTCCGGCCCGCACTTGGCAGGCGCCGAGCTGTGGCGCCAGGCCGGCGTGCAGCTGGTGGACGTGCCCTATCGCGGGGAGGCGGACTTCACGACGAACCTCCTTTCGGGCTCCCTGGACATGGGGATGAGCACCACCTTCCTCGTGCAGTCGCAGAACCTGCGCTCCCTGGCCGTGATCGCGCGGGAGCGGCTGCCCTCCATGCCCGAGGTGCCGACGGTGCACGAGCTGGGGCTGGACGTGGTCTCCGTGACCTATGGCGGGCTGTTCCTGCGCGCCGGCACGCCGGGGGCGGTGGTGGAGCGGCTGGAGGCCGCGTGCCGCGAGGTGCTGGGCACGCCCGCCTACCGGGAGGTGGCGCGCCAGCAGGCGGTGGCCGCGACCTATCTTGATACACGTGCCTTCAGGGCCCGGATGGCGGCGGATGATCCGCGCGTGGCGGCGCTGATCCAGGCGCTCGACCTGGGAGAGTAGCGCCTTCGCTCGCCGGCCGCCCCGGGATCGGGCGCCGCGCTCACTTCCCTGGCAGGAGGGCGAGCAGGGCTTCCGCCGCGCGGCTGGGCGGCCTGTCGCGGTGGTGCAGGACCTGGAAGGCGCGCTGGAGCGCCGGGGCGGGCAGGTCCAGCGCAACGCGGTGGAGCAGCCCGGCCTCGATGGAGGGGGCGGCGACGGAGGCGGAGAGGGCGGTGGCGCCGAGGCCCGCTTCCACGGCGCCGCGGACGGATTCGTTGGAGGGGAGGTCGAGCGCGACCCGCAGGGCCCGGGGATCGAGGCCGGCGGCGCGGAGGGCCTCCTCGAAGGCGGAGCGGGTGCCGGAGCCGGCTTCGCGCAGCACCCATTCGCTCTCCGCCAGTTCGGGCAGCCCGGCGGGAGGGTGCCGGGCCCAGGGGTGGGTGGGCGCGACGACAATGACGAGCTGGTCCGTGGCGACAGTGCGGGCGAGCAGGAGAGGATCATCCACCGCGCCCTCCACGAAGCCCAGTTCGGCGGTGCCGGCGCGGATGGCGGCCGCGACCTGCGCGGTGTTGCCGACGGCGAGGGGCACGGCGATGCCGGGATGGGCGCGGCGGAAGGCGACGAGGTGGCGGGGCAGCCAGTAGCTCGCGATGGTCTGGCTGGCGTGGACGGGGAGGGTGCCGCGGCCGAGGCCGGCGAGGTCGGCCAGCGCCGTCTCGGCCGCCTCCGCCCGGGCCAGCACGGCGCGGGCCTCGGGCAGGAACTCGCGGCCGGCGGCGGTGAGGGCGATGCCGCGGCCAATGCGGTCGAAGAGGCGGAGGCCGTTGCGGGATTCCAGGGCCGCGATCGCGGCGCTGGTGGCGGATTGGGTGAGGTGCAGCGCCTCCGCCGCGCGGGTGACGTGCTGGCGCTCCGCGACCGCGACGAAGACGCGGAGCTGTTCCAGCGTGAGGCGCATCAGGGGAAGTTGGGGCGGATCATCTCGAACATCTCGCCGATCTCGGCGTAGTCGCCGCGGTAGCCGCAGCGGCCGATGGGGCGTGCGGCCTTGGTGTCGAAGAGGCCGTCCTTCAGGTAGGCGCGGTTGATGTGCACGCCGACGACCTGGCCGAGGACGATGTGCGTGCCGATCTCGTTCCCGTCCAGATCCTTCGGGGAGACCACCTGCAGCACGCGGCACTCCAGCGCGGCGGGGGAGGCGGCGACGCGCGGGGGGCGCACGAGGCGGCAGGGCGCGGCTTCCAGCCCGGCGTGCTCGAACTCCGACATGCCGTGGGGAAGGGGGGCGCAGCTCTGGTTCATCGCCTCCGCCAGCTCGCGGGTGACGAAGTTGCAGACGAACTCGCCGGTCGCCTCGATGTTCCGCACGCTGTCCTTGCGGCCCTCGCTGCCGAAGGCGACGACGGGGGGCGCGGAGCCGAAGCCGTTGAAGTAGCTGTAGGGGGCGAGGTTCACGCGGCCGTCCGGGTCCACGCTGCTGATCCAGCCGATGGGGCGGGGCGCGATGATGGCCTTGAAGGGATCGTGCGGCAGGCCATGGCCGAGCCGGGGTTCGTAGAAGTGCTGGTCCATGGAGTGTCCCTGGGTGTGTGCAGGAAATGGTCACCTGTCCTGCAGCGTGCATGCAAGATAGGCGGATTGGGCTTGTGGGCACGCGGGATGTTGCGCCGCAAGGCGGAATTCCGCTTCCACGCGCTTCGGACATAACTGTACGCTCAGTTAGTTTCAGCGGGAAGGCAGAGCCGATGGCGATCAGCGATGCGGACATGGTCGAGGCCTGGAAGAAGGTCCTCACGCTGTCGAAGCTGAAGCAGGGGGAGGTGGTGACAGTGCTGACGGGGGCGGCGACGCACCCGCAGACGCTCTCCACCGCCATGATCGCGGCGCGCGGCATGGGCGCGATCGTCAACCGGCTGGACCTGCCGCCGATGAACGGCGAGGCCTCCCTCTCGCGCGATGCGCTGGCCTTCGTGGGCGACACGCCGCTGACGGGCAACCCGGCGGGGATGGCCGCGCTGAAGGCGAGCGATCTGGTGCTGGACCTGATGCTGCTGCTCTTCTCTCCCGAGCAGGGGGAGATCCTGGAGAGCGGGACGCGGATGCTGCTGGCGGTGGAGCCGCCGGAGGTGCTGGCGCGGCTGGTGCCGACGATGGAGGACAAGCTGCGGGTGAAGGCGGCGGCGGAGAAGCTGAAGGCCGCGAAGGAGATGCACGTCACCTCCGCCGCCGGCACCGATATCCGCTTCGCCATCGGCGAGTACCCGCTGCTGGAGGAGTACGGCTTCGTGGACGCGCCGGGGCGGTGGGACCACTGGCCCTCCGGCTTCCTGGCGACCTGGCCGAACGAGGGGAAGTCGAACGGGACGATCGTGATTGACCGGGGCGACATCCTGCTGCCGCAGAAGTCCTACACGCAGGACAAGATCGTCCTGACGGTGAAGGACGGCTACGCCGTGAAGGTCGAGGGCGGGCTCGATGCCGAGCTGCTGCGCGACTACATGGACAGCTTCAACGATCCCGAGGCCTACGCCATTTCCCATATCGGCTGGGGGTTGCAGGACCGGGCGCGGTGGTCCGTGCTGTCGCTCTACGACCGCGAGCAGACGATCGGGATGGATGCGCGGGCCTTCGCGGGCAACTTCCTCTTCTCGCTGGGGCCGAACACCGAGGCGGGCGGGACGCGCAACACGCCCTGCCACATCGACATCCCGCTGCGGCGCTGCTCGGTGGAACTCGACGGCGTGCCGGTGACGAGGGACGGCAAGGTTCTTGATGAGGCCCCGCTGGCGGCCGAATAACCGGCCCCGTCCCGCTTCCCAATTCGACCAGGAGTAGCACCATGCTCGTTTCGCGGCGCCTGATCCTCGGCGCGTCCGGTACGCTCGCCCTGCCCGGCATCCTGCGCGCCCAGGGGACCGCGCCGATCCGCATCGGCGAGATCAACTCCTACACCTCCAACCCCGCCTTCACCCTGCCCTACCGCAACGCCATGCAACTGGCGGTGGAGCAGATCAACGCCAAGGGCGGCGTGCTGGGGCGGCAGCTGGAGCTGATCACGCGCGACGATGCGGGGCGGCCGCAGGACGCGGTGCGGCTGGCGGGCGAGCTGGTGAACGACCAGAAGGTGGACGTGCTGGCCGGCGCCTATCTCTCCAACGTCGGGCTGGCGCTGGGCGAGTACGCCGCGCAGAACAAGAAGCTCTATGTCGGCGGGGAGCCGCTGACCGACTCCATGGTTTGGGAGAAGGGCAACCGCTACACCTTCCGCCTGCGCCCCAGCACCTACATGCAGGCCGCGATCCTGGCGGAGGAGGCGGCGAAGCTGCCGGCGAAGCGCTGGGCGACAGTTTCCCCGAACTACGAGTTCGGCCAGTCCGGCGTGCGGTGGTTCAAGCAGCTTCTGAGCGCCAAGCGCCCCGACGTGACCTATGTGGGCGAGCAGTGGCCGGCGCTGGGCCGCGTGGATGCGGGCGCCACGGTGCAGGCGCTGGAGGCGATGAAGCCGGACGGCATCTTCAACGTGCTGTTCGGGCCGGACCTGACGAACTTCGTGCGCCAGGGCAACACGCGCGGGCTGTTCGAGCGCCGCTCTGTCGTCTCCCTGCTGACGGGCGAGCCGGAATACCTGGACCCGCTGGGCGACGAGGCGCCGGAGGGCTGGATCGTGACGGGCTATCCCGGCGAGCAGATCGATACCGCCGCGCACAAGGCCTATGCGGCCGACTACCGACGGCGTTTCAACGCGAAGCCGATGTGCGGTTCGCTGGTGGGCTACGCGCTGATCCAGTCCATCGCGGCCGGTGTGGCGAAGGCCGGTTCCACCGATGTGGAGAAGCTGGTGGAGGGCTTCCGCGGCGCCCGCTTCGACACGCCGGTGGGCAATTGCGAGTACCGCGCCGTGGATCACCAGGGCACGCTGGGCGTCTTCGTCGGCAAGACCGCGCTGAAGGGCAATGCGGGCGTGATGACGGACTGGCGCTACATCGACGGCAAGGACCTGCTGCCGGGCGACGACTTCGTGCGCGGGCTGCGGCCGGCCAGCGCGAACTGACGGGAACCCTCGGCGAGTCCATGGACAGCATCCTTCCGCAACTGCTGACCGGGCTCGCCGGGGCCTCGTCGCTGTTCCTTGTCGCGTCCGGGCTGACGATCATCTTCGGCGTCACCCGGATCGTGAACTTCTCCCACGGCTCCCTGATGATGCTCGGCGCCTATATCGGCTGGAGCATCCTGACGCGTCTGCCGCGCGAGCCGGAGTGGTTTGTGCTGGGGGTCCTGGCTACCGTTCTCGCCACCGCGCTGATCGGCGTGGTGCTGGAGGTGGTGGTGCTCAGGCGCGTGTACCGGGCGCCGGAGCTGTTCCAGCTGCTGGCAACCTTCGGCGTGGTGCTGGTGCTGCAGGACGTGACGCTGTGGCTGTGGGGGCCGGTGGAGCTGCCGCTGCCGCGCGGGCGCTGGCTGCGGCAGTTCGTGGAGATCGGGGGGAGCCGCTTCCCGATGTACGACCTGATCCTGATCCTCGTCGGGCCGGTGGTGCTGGGGCTGCTCTGGCTGCTGATGAACCGGACGCGCTGGGGCACGCTGGTGCGGGCCGCCACGCTGGACCGGGAGATGGTGGCGGCGCTGGGGGTGAACCAGCGGACGCTGTTCACCGCGGTGTTCGCGCTGGGCGCGGGGCTGGCGGGGCTGGGCGGGGCGCTCTCGCTACCGAACTCCTCGGCCAATCTGAACATCGATCTTGCGATCATCACCGATGCCTTCGTGGTGGTGGTGGTGGGCGGGCTGGGGAGCCTGACGGGGGCCTTCGTGGCGAGCCTTCTCATCGGCATCCTCCAGGCCTTCGGGATCGTGCTGGTGCCGAAGATCACGCTGGTGCTGGTGTTCCTGGTGATGGCCGTGGTGCTGGTGTTCCGGCCGAACGGGCTGCTGGGGCGGCCGCAGGCGGAGGCGCGGGAGGCGACGGTGGCCGCACCCGTGATCCGTGCGGCCCCGCCGGAGCTGCGGGCGCTGGGGGTTGCGGCGCTGCTGCTGGCGATCGCGGCGCCCTTCATCGTGGGCGAGTACTACCTGACCGTGCTGACGGATGCCTGCGTGGCGATCCTGTTCGCCGTGTCCCTGCACTTCATGATGGGGCCGGGCGGGATGGCGAGCTTCGGGCACGCGGCCTGGTTCGGGATCGGCGCCTATGCGGCGGGGCTGCTGATGCAGTGGATCGGCGCGCCGATGCCGGTGGGGCTGCTGGCGGCGCCGGTGGCGGCGGGGATCGTGGCGGCGCTGTTCGGCTGGTTCGTGGTGCGGCTCTCCGGCGTGTACCTTTCCATGCTGACGCTCGCCTTCGCGCAGATCGTCTGGGCCATCTGCTTCCAGTGGGTGGATGTGACGGGCGGTGACAACGGGCTGCTGGGGCTGGTGCGGCCGGCATGGGCGCATGATGCGCGGGTGTTCTACTGGCTGGCGCTGGCGCTTTCCGTCGGCGGGGCGCTGCTGCTGCGGCGGATGCTCTACGCGCCCTATGGCTACGCGCTGCGGGCGGCGCGGGATTCGGCGGCGCGGGCGCGGGCCATCGGGCTGGACGTGCAGTCCCTGCGGATCGTGGCGATCGTGATCGCGGGGGCGGCCTGCGGGCTCTCCGGCGCGATCTTCTCCTACGGCAAGGGCAGCATCTTCCCGACCTACATCACCATCTCCCACTCGGTGGAGGCGCTGCTGATGGTGCTGCTGGGCGGGCTGCAGACGGTGGCCGGGCCGATCATCGGGGCGCTGGTCTATACGGGGCTGGCGGATATCCTCGTGCGCTCCACCGACCTGTGGCGGCTGGTGCTGGGCGCGGTGATCGTGCTGCTGGTGGTGGCCTTTCCCGAGGGCATCGCGGGCGCCGCGCGGCGCCTGTGGCTGCGGGGGCGCGAGGCATGAGCGTTCTGGTGGTGCAGGGGCTTAGCAAGTCCTTCGGCGGCGTGCAGGCGGTGGGGGATGTCTCCTTCGCCGTGTCGCCCGGGGAGATGCTGGCGCTGATCGGGCCGAACGGGGCGGGCAAGTCCACTTGCTTCAACATGGTGGGCGGGCAGTTGAACCCGGATAAGGGCTCGGTGCTGCTGGAGGGGAAGGCGATCACGGGGCTTTCGCCGCGCGCCATTTCCCGCGCGGGGGTGGGGCGGACCTTCCAGATCACCGCCACCTTCGGGTCCATGACGGTGCGGGAGAACGTGCAGATGGCGCTGCTCTCCCACCACCGGGAGATCTGGCAGTTCTGGCGGCCGGTGGCGGGGCGGCACTTGACGGAAGCGGATGCGCTGCTGGCCCAGGTGGGGCTGGAGGCGCAGGCGGAGCGGGCGACGGGCGTGCTGGCCTATGGCGACCTGAAGCGGCTGGAGCTGGCCATCGCGCTGGCGAACCGGCCCCGGCTGCTGCTGATGGACGAGCCGACGGCGGGCATGGCGCCAGTGGAGCGCGTGGGGTTGATGAAGCTGACGCGGCGGCTGGCGACGGAGCGGGGCGTGGCGGTGCTGTTCACCGAGCACGACATGGACGTGGTGTTCGACGTGTCGGACCGCATCCTCGTGCTGAACCGCGGGGTGCTGATCGCGGAGGGGGATGGGGATTCCATCCGGGCCAACCCGGCGGTGCGGGAGATCTATCTCGGCACCGGCGCGACGAGCGGGGGGCACTGACGATGCTGCTCTCGGTGCAAGGGCTGAACACGCATTACGGGCGGGCGCACATTCTGCAGGACATGGCGTTGACCATCGCCGCCGGCGAGGTGCGCGTGCTGCTGGGGCGCAACGGTGCGGGCAAGAGCACGACGATGAAGTCGGTGATCGGGCTGGTGCGGCCGAGCGCGGGGCGGATCGCCTTTGACGGGGTGGAGATCGCGGGAGAGGAGCCGCACCGGATCGCGCGGCGCGGGCTGGGCTACGTGCCGGAGGACCGGCGGGTGTTTGCCGATCTGACCGTGATGGAGAACCTGGAGGTCGGGCGCCAGGGGGCGCGGGGCGGGATGCGGGCCTGGACGCCGGAGCGGCTGTTCGAGCTGTTCCCCAATCTCGGGCGGATGCGGGACCGGCCGGGTGGGCGGATGAGCGGAGGGGAGCAGCAGATGCTGACCATCGCGCGGACGCTGATGGGCAATCCTCGGCTGGTGCTGCTGGATGAGCCAAGCGAGGGGTTGGCGCCTGTCATCGTCGAGCAGATGGCGAATGCCATCCTGGCGCTAAAGGGCGAGGGGCTGACGATTCTTCTCGCGGAGCAGAACCTGCACTTCGCCGGCGGCGTGGCCGACAGCGCGACGGTGGTGGAGAAGGGCCGTGTGGTGTGGTCCGGCACCATGGAGGCGCTGCGGGCGGATGAAGCGGCCCGCACCAAGTACCTCGCCGTCTGAGGTGGCGGTGTGATGGCAGCGCCCCGGGACGTCTCGCTGGAGGTGAACGGGCGGCCGGTGGTGCTGCACCTGGACCCGGACGCGCCCCTGCTGATGGTGCTGCGGAACGACCTGGAGCTGAACGGGCCGAAATACGGTTGCGGGCTGGGGGAGTGCGGGGCCTGCACGGTGCTGCTGGACGGGCGGGCGGTGCGGTCCTGCGTTCTGCCGCTCTCCCGTGCCGAGGGGCGGCGGGTGGTGACGCTGGAGGGGCTAGGCACGGTGGAGGCGCCGCATCCCGTGCAGGCGGCCTTCATCGCGGAGCAGGGCGCGCAGTGCGGCTACTGCCTGAACGGGATGATCATGACGACGGTGGCGCTGCTGGCGCGCAGGCCCGATCCGAGCGAGGCGGAGATCCGGGACGCGCTGGCGCATAACCTGTGCCGCTGCGGGACGCATGTGGAAATCCTGGCCTCGGTGCGCCGTGCGGTGGCGGAGGGCGCGGCGTGACGCGAGCGCGGCAGGACCTTCCCCGGCAGGAGGTGCTGGAGCAGGAAGGGGTGCTGGCCATCACTCGCCGCCGCGCGCCGACGCCGGGGACTGAGCCGGGGGCGAATGCGCGGGACGAGGAGGATGTCTTCGTCGCCGTCTTCGACGATGGCAGCGTGGCGGCCTTCAACGGGCATGTGGACCTGGGCACGGGCATTCGCACGGCGCTGGCGCAGATCGTGGCGGAGGAGCTGGACGTTCCTCTGGACGCCGTGACGATGGTTCTCGGGCATACCGCGCGGGCGCCGGACCAGGGGCCGACCATCGCGAGCGAGACGATCCAGATCTCCGCCGTGCCGCTGCGGCAGGCGGCGGCGGAGGCGCGGCGGGCGCTGCTGGCCGTGGCTGCGGCGCGGTTGGGGACGGAGGCGCTTTCCGTGCGGGACGGGGTGGTCCTCGCGCCGGATGGGCGGGAGCTTTCCTATGCGGAGCTGCTGCGGGGCGCGCGGGAGGTGGTGCCGCTGAGCGGGACGGCGCCGCTGAAGGCGGTGGAGGATTATCGGATCGTCGGGAAGCCGGTGCCGCGGGTGGACATCCCCGTTAAGGCGACGGGCGGGCTGACCTTCGTGCACGACGTGCGGGTGCCGGGGATGCTGCACGGGCGCGTGGTGCGGCCGCCATATTCGGGGCTGGATGTGGGGGCCTTCGTCGGGTCCAGCCTGCTCTCGGTGGATCGGGATTCGGTGGCGCACATCCCCGGGCTGGTGGATGTGGTGGCAATCGGCGACTTCGTCGGCGTGGTGGCGGAGCGGGAGGAGGAGGCGGCGCGGGCGGCGCGCGACCTGCGGGTGGCGTGGAAGGCGTTCTCCGCGCCGGCGGGGCTGGAGGATGTGGAGCGGGCGCTGCGGGAGAATCCCTCCACGAAGCGCGTTCTGAAGGACACGGGGGAGGTAGACGCGGCGCTGGAGGGTGCTGCGAAGCGGATGCCGCGGACCTATTCCTGGCCCTATCACATGCACGGCTCCATCGGGCCGTCCTGCGCGGTGGCCGACCTCGCGGAAGGTGTGCTGCGGGTTTGGTCGGGGTCGCAGAACCCGCACATGCTGCGGGCGGCGCTGGCGCGGCTGATGGCGCTGCCAGAGACGCGGGTGGAGATCACGCGGCTGGAGGCGGCGGGGTGCTACGGGCGCAACTGCGCGGATGATGTGTGCGGCGACGCGGCGCTGCTCTCCCGCGCCGTGGGGCGGCCGGTGCGGGTGCAGCTGACGCGGGAGCAGGAGCATCTTTGGGAGCCGAAGGGCGCGGCGCAGCTCATCGACGTGGATGGCGGGCTGGATGGCGCCGGAGGCGTGGCGGCGTATGACTTCGTCTCGCGTTACCCGTCCAATGATGCGCCGCTGCTGGGGCTGCTGCTGACGGGGGTGGTGAAGCCGGAGCCGGCGGTGCTGCAGATGGGGGATCGCACGGCGATCCCGCCCTACGACTATCCCTCCATGCGGATCGCGGTGGAGGACATGCCGCCGATCGTGCGGGCTTCCTGGATGCGGGGTGTTTCCTCCCTGCCCAGCACCTTCGCGCATGAGTCCTGGATCGACGAGTGCGCGGCGGAGGCGGGCGTCGATCCGGTGGAGTACCGGCTGCGCTACCTGCGCGATCCGCGCGCCGTCGATCTGGTAAAGGCGGTGGCGGAGCGGGCGGGGTGGGAGAAGCGGACCGGGCCGCGGATGAAAGCGGAGGGCGACGTGCTGCGCGGGCAGGGCTTCGCCTACGCGCTCTATGTCCACAGCGCCTTCCCGGGCTACGGCGCGGCCTGGGCCGCCTGGGTGGCGGAGGTGGAGGTGAACCGCCGCACGGGCGTGGTGACGGCGACGCGGATCGTCACGGGGCATGATGCCGGGCTGATGATCAACCCGGCGGGGGTGAAGCATCAGGTCCACGGCAACGTCATCCAGGCCACCAGCCGCGCGCTGAAGGAGCGGGTGCCGTTCGAGAATGGGCTGGTGGCCGCACAGGAATGGGGCGGGTACCCCATCCTCGATTTCCGGGAGGTGCCGGAGATCGAGGTGGTGATGATGGACCGGCCGGACCAGCCTCCGCTGGGTTCGGGGGAGTCCGCATCGGTTCCCAGTGCGGCGGCCATCGCGAACGCGATCTTCGACGCGACGGGCGTGCGCTTCCGGAAGGTGCCCTTCACCCCGGAGGTAATCCGCGAAGGGCTGCAGCCCGTGGTACAGGCGGAGGCGAAGCGGAAGCGCCGCCGCTGGTTCGCGGGGCTGGGCGGGCTGGCGGGCGGTTTGCTGGTGGCGGCGGGCGCGGCGGTGGGCTGGGCATCCGCCATGGCGCCGGTGAGGCCGCCGGGGGCGGATGTGTTCTCGGCGGCGCAGATCGAGCGCGGGCGGCTGCTGGCGGCGGTGGGGAACTGCACGGGCTGCCACACGGTGCCGGGCGGGGCGGCAAATGCGGGCGGACTGGGGCTGGAGACGGGCTTCGGGACGATCTACGCGACCAACATCACGCCAGATGTGGAGACGGGGATCGGCGCCTACTCCTTCGCGGCCTTCGAGCGCGCCATGCGGCAGGGGATCGCGCGGGATGGGCGGCATCTCTATCCGGCCTTTCCCTACACGGCCTATTCCGGGATGACGGATGAGGATCTGCTGGCGCTCTACGCCTATCTAATGGCGCAGGCGCCGGTGCGGCAGGCGGCGCCAGAGACGAGGCTGGCCTTTCCCTACAACATCCGGCCGCTGATGGCGGGCTGGAACCTGCTGTTCCACCGGCCGGGGGTGATGCAGGCGGATCCGGCGCGCTCGGCGGAGTGGAACCGGGGGAACTACCTCGTCAACGCGCTCGGGCATTGCGGGGCGTGCCATACGCCGCGCAACGCGCTGGGGGCGGAGAAGCGGAGTGCGACCTTCGCGGGCGCGGTGGTGGAGGGGTGGGAGGCGCCGGCGCTGAACGCGCTCTCCCGCTCGCCCGTGCCGTGGAGCGAGGCGGAATTCTTTGACTATCTGCGGACCGGGCATTCGGCGAACCACGGCGTGGCGGCGGGGTCCATGGCGCCTGTCGTGGCGGAGCTTCAGGCGCTGCCGGACGCGGATATCCGGGCCATGGCGCATTACCTTGCCTCGCTGAACCCGGCGCCGGCCGCGGTCGATCCCGTGGCGCTGGTGGCGGCGGCTTCGGTGGCGCCCCGGCATGGGCTGAGCGAGGGCGCGCGGCTGTTCCAGGGGGCCTGCGCGGCCTGCCACGGCGGCGGGGTGCAGGAAGGGCCGGAGGTGGCGTTGGCGCTGAACAGCAACGTCCATTCCGACCGGCCGGACAACCTGGTCCGCACCATCCTGGACGGCATCCGCCCGGCCATCCCCGGCCATGGCGAGATGCCGGGGTTCCGGGACAGCCTGAGCGACCGGCAGGTGGCGGAGCTGGCTGGCTTCATCCGCGGGAACTTCGCGCCGGGGCGGCCGGGCTGGGGGGACCTCTCCGGCACCGTGGCGCGGCTGCGGAATGCGGCGGGGCACTGAAGATAGCGCTTTCTTCTAACTGAACGTGCAGTTAAATAATCCGAGCTGGCGAGGAGACCGGGATATGAGCAAGCCGCGCATCGCGATTGTCGGGGCAGGCCTGGGCGGGATCGCCGCCGCCCTGCTGCTTCGGAAGGAGGGCTTCGAGGCCACCCTCTACGAACAGGCGCCGGCCTTCTCGCGCCTGGGCGCGGGCATCCATGTCGGGCCGAACGTGATGAAGATCATGCGCCGCATCGGGCTGGAGGGTGCGATGGAGGCGATGGGGTCGCACCCCGACTTCTGGTACAGCCGCAACGGGGCGGATGCCGCGATCCTGTCCCAGATCCCGCTGGGCGACTTCGCCCGCAAGCACTACGGCGCCTCCTACCTCACCGTGCATCGCGGCGATTTCCACCAGCTGATGGTGGATGCCGTGCCGTCCGGCTCCCTGCACTACGACAAGCGCCTGACGGGGATCGAGGATCGCGGGCGGGACGTGGTGCTGCGCTTCGAGGATGGTTCTGTGGCGGAAG
Source organism: Roseomonas populi (assembly GCF_024594815.1). Classification (GTDB taxonomy): domain Bacteria; phylum Pseudomonadota; class Alphaproteobacteria; order Acetobacterales; family Acetobacteraceae; genus Roseomonas; species Roseomonas populi. Next base: position 17,690 of record NZ_JANJOU010000022.1, read on the forward strand.
CGGACATCGTGATCGGCGCGGACGGGGTGAACTCCGTGATCCGCGAGCACATGCTGGGGGCGGAGGCGCCGCGCTACACGGGCTGGGTGGCGCACCGCGCCGTGTTCTCCGCCGACCGGCTGGCAAAGTACGGGTTCAAGTTCGACCAGTGCGTGAAGTGGTGGTCCGAGGACCGGCACATGATGGTCTATTACGTGACCGAGAAGCAGGACGAGTACTACTACGTCACCGGCGTGCCGCAGGCCGAGTGGGACATGAGCAAGGCCTGGGTGCAGAGCAGTCAGGAGGAGATGCGCGAGGCCTTCGCCGGCTACCACCCGATGGTGCAGGCGCTGATCGATGCCTGCGACGACATCACCAAGTGGCCGCTGCTGGAGCGCGACCCGCTGCCGCTGTGGAGCCGCGGGCGGCTGGTGATGCTGGGCGATGCCTGCCACCCGATGAAGCCGCACATGGCCCAGGGCGCGGCCATGGCGATCGAGGACGCGGCCATGCTGGCGCGCTGCTTCAGCCAGGTGGGCGTGGAGGATTACGAGACGGCCTTCGCGCTGTACCGCGCCAACCGGATCGAGCGGGCGTCCCGCGTGCAGAAGGTGAGCCATGACAACACCTGGCTGCGGACGAACGAGGATCCGGCCTGGGTCTTCGGCTACGACGTGTTCGAGGTGCCGCTGGTCGAGCCCGCCCGCGTGGCGGCCTGAGGGTGCCGGCATCGGCCACGCCGAAGCGGAGGATCGGCCGCCGCCCGGCCGATCCCGAGGGCGTTTCCACCCCGGACAACATCCTGGCCGTGGCCGAGCAGGTGTTCGCCGATCACGGCTACGTCGCTGCATCCCTGCGCGAGATCGCGGAGCGGGCGGATGTGACGCAGGCGCTGATCATCTACTACTTCGGCAGCAAGCAGGGTCTGTTCGAGACGCTGTTCAAGCGGCGCGGCCTGGAGGTCTCGAACGAGCGGCAGGCCTTGCTGGACGCGCTGCTGGCCCGGCCGGAGCCGCCGACGGTGCGGGAACTGATCACCGCCTATCTCACCCCGCAGTTCAAGCTGCGGGGGCAGGGTTCGGATGCGGTGGCCTTCGTGCGGATGCAGGCCCGGCTGCACCATGAGCCGGACGAGCTGGCGCTGCGGCTGCGGCGGGAGGTCTATGATGCCTCCACCCGCAACTACATCGCGGCGCTGGAGCGCGCGGCGCCGGGGATCGATGCGGCGGACGCGCACTGGCGCATGATGTTCGCGGTGGGCACCTACCTCTACATGCTCTCGGGCTTCGACCGCCTCGCGGAGGTGTCGCAGGGGCGGTACAGCACGGAGGACACGGAGGAGGTGGTGCGGCGGCTGACGGACTTCCTCGTCGGCGGGTTCACGGCGCCGTCCGGTCCGTAGGGATGCCCGGGGCCGTGGGGTCGGCCAGGTGTCCTCCCGTCCTCCAGCGCAGCCCTTCCCGCCCCAGCTCGCCGATGGATGCGCAGCCCATCAGGCGCATGCCGCGCACCACCTCGTGCCGCATCAGCTCCAGCGCCTGCTCCACCCCCGCCTGCCCGGCGGCAGCCAGGGGGAACAGATAGGCCCGGCCCATCCCCACGGCCTTGGCGCCCATGGCCAGGGCCTTCAGCACGTGGGTGCCCCGCTGCACGCCCCCATCCATCAGCACGTCCAGACGATCACCCGCCGCGTCCAGCACCTCGGCCAGCCCGTCGAAGCCGGCCCGGGAGCCGTCCAGCTGCCGGCCGCCGTGGTTGGAGACCACCACCCCGGCGCAGCCGATCTCCGCCGCCCGCTTGGCATCGGCCCCGGTCATCACGCCCTTGAGGCAGAACGGGCCGCCCCACTCCGCGACCATGGCGGCCACGTCGTCCCAGTTCATCGCGGGGTCGAGCATCTCCGTGAAGTAGTGGCTGATCGACATGGCGCCCCGGCCCATGTCCACATGGGTCTCCAGCTGCGGCAGGCGGAACGCCCCGGCGCGAAGGTAGTCCAGCCCCCAGCGGGGCCGCAGGGCGAATCCCGCGGCCCCCGCCGCGTTCAGGCGGAAGGGGATGGTGAAGCCCGTCCGCTTGTCGCGCTCCCGGTTGCCGCCGGTGATGCTGTCCACGGTCAGCATCATCACCTGCACGCCCGCCGCCTTGGCCCGCGCCATCATCTCGCGGTTCAGGCCGCGATCCTTGTGGAAGTAGAACTGATAGACCTGCGGCGCATCGCCCCCGATCCGCCGCGCCTCCTCCAGGCTCGTCGTGCCGAGGGAGGAGACGCCGAACATGGTGCCGAAGCGCGCGGCAGCGGCGGCCACCGCGCGCTCCCCCTCATGGTGGAACAGGCGCTGCAGGGCGGTGGGGGAACAGTAGAAGGGCAGGGCGAGCCGCTGACCGAGCACCGTCACGGAGAGGTCCACCTCGGACACGCCGCGCAGCACGCTCGGCACGAGGTCGCACTCCTCGAAGGCGGCCGTGTTCCGGCGGTAGGTGACCTCGTCATCCGCCGCGCCGTCGATGTAGTTGAAGATCGGCGCGGGCAGGCGCGCCCGCGCCATGCGCCGGAAATCGTGGAAGTTGTGGCAGTCCTTCAGCCGCACGGCGCTTCTCCGCTGCTCTCGTTGCTTTGGTGGTGGCGTTCCCGGCCTACTCTACCCCAGCCATTCGTCCACGCAGCGGCGCAGGAAGGCGGTGTCCTCCGCGTTACCCTGGGGGTTGCCGGCGCGGTGGCCCCAGATGCTGGGGATGGGGCGCAGCTCGGCATGGCGCAGGTGGGGCAGCTCCGCCTCGTTGTCGGCCACGCGGAAGTAGAGGTCGGTGGCGCCGGGGATGAGCAGGACGCGGGCCTGGACCGCCTGAAGGGCGGCTTGCAGGTCGCCGTTGTAGGTGGGGTTGTCGCTGATGTCGCCGGCGTTCCAGCAGCGCATCTGCGCCAGCAGGTTGGCGGCGTGCTTGTGATCGTAACGGGTTTCCCAGCCCTTCAGGTAGGTCTCCAGATCCGGCGCGGCGGGGGAGAGGTGAAGGCCGGCGCGGTAGAAATCCTGGCTCATCGCGTAGCCCGCGTAGTTGCGGCCGAAGGCGCGCAGGGCGGCCTTCGGCTGGGCGGAGAAGAGGGCGCAGCCGTCATACTCCGGCGCGGCCTCCAGGATCGCCATCTGGGCGCGGGTGAAGACCTGGTTGTGCACGGCGGTGCGGGCGCTGCCGCAGTTGATGAACACCGCCTCCACCGCCTCGGGGAAGAGGGCGGCCCAGTGGTAGGCCTGCTGCGCGCCCATGGACCAGCCATAGACGGCTCGCAGGCGATCAATCCCCAGCACCTCGCGCAAAAGGCGGCGCTGGGCGTGGACGTTGTCGTAGGCGGTGACGAGGAGGGGGTAGTCCGGCGTGTCCTGGGGGGAGGAGGAGACGCCGTTGCCGAACATGTCGATCTGCACGACGAACCAGCGCCCGGGGTCCAGCACGCCGTCGGGGCCGATCAGCCATTCCAGCTCCGCCGCGGTGGCGCCATAGCTGGTCGGGTAGAGGACCGCGTTGTCCCGCGCGGGGGAGAGCGTGCCGTGGGTCTTCCAGTTCAGGGTGGCGCCACGGATGGTGCCGCCCTTCAGCACGGGCAGGTCGCCGAGCGCGAAGCGCCCCGTCTCGGTGGCCCAGTCGGTCATACGATCCCCTCCGGCGGCGGTGCGCCCATCCTGCCGATGGGGCGCGCCGCCGCAAGGGCGGGGGCTATTCGAGCTTCAGCCCGATCCGCTGGACGATGTTCTTGTAGAGCGCGAACTCGCGGTCTAGGAAGGCGCGGGTGGAGGCCGGGGTGCTGTCCAGCACCGGGGTGGTGCCCGTGCTCTCCAGCCGCTCGCGCACGCGGGGCTCGGCGAGGGCGGTGTTGGCGGCCTTGCTGAGGGCCGCGGCCACCTCGTCCGGCAGGTCCTTGGGGCCGGCCATCACGGTCCAGGTGGTCAGCTCGTAGTCGGGCAGCACGGCCTCTGCCACCGTGGGCACGTCCGGGAAGTTCGTGTCACGCGTGCGGGTGGTGACGGCCAGCAGGCGCAGGGCGCCGTCCCGCACCTGGCCGACGACGGAGCCGAGCTGGTCCACGGCGTAGAGGGTCTCGCCCTTGATGAGGGATTCCGCGGTCTGGGAGCCGCCGCGGTAGGGGACGTGCTGCGCGGTGGTGCCGGCCAGGACGGCCAGGTAGTCCGCGCCGAGATGCGAGACGCCGCCGACGCCGGAGCTGGCATAGCCCACGCGCCCAGGCTCCGCCCGCAGCCTGTCCACCAGTTGCTTGACCGTGGTGATGCCGGAGTTGGTGGGCACCACCACGCCGAGCGGGCTGGTGCCGACGATCGTGATCGGCGTGAAGTCCTGCGTGGGATGGTAGCGCGCCGCGCTGGCGCCGGAGGCGGGGGCGACGGCGAGGGTGGAGGCGGAGCCGACGAGAAGGGTGTAGCCGTCCGGCCGGGATCGGCGGACGAACTCGGCGCCGATGGCGCTGCCGCCGCCGGGGCGGTTCTCGACCAGGGCGCGGCCCTCGGGCGAGAGGATGGGGCCGATGCGGTCCGCGAGCAGGCGCCCGGCGAGATCGTTCGCGCCGCCGGGGGCGAAGGGGACGATGACGGTGATCGGCCGGTCCGGGAAGGCGGCCAGGGCAGGGCGGGCCAGGACGGCACCGGACAGCGCCAGGGCGCCGAGTTGGCGTCGGGTGGGCATGGACGTTCTCCTTGCCGGCCTCGTTCCGGGCCGGTGCAGTGTCCATGATGGCGCGGCGGGCGGGTGGCGTCACCCGCCGGAGGGGATCAGGCGTCGCCGACCGTGACGGTGACGGTGCCCGTGCCCTCGCAGCCCGGGCAGGGCTTGCCCTGGAGGGTGCCGGTGCCGCCGCATTCCGGGCAGGTGTTCTCCGCGGTCTGGGTGGCGTCCGGGGTGGTCTCGTCGCCGGGCGCCGGCATTCCCTCGGCGGCGGGAACGCTGACGCCGGACTTTCCGGATGATTGGGACATCGGGACTCCTCCGCGGGCTGACGGAGGGGGGAACGCCGCCGGGGGAGGCGGCGTTGCCGATCAGGCGCCGAAGCCTTCCAGCACCACCTTGCCGCGGGCGGTGCCGCTCTCGATCAGCGCGTGGGCGCGGCGGAGGTTAGCGGCGTTGATGGTGCCGAAGGTTTCCGTGAGGGTGGTGCGAAGGGTTCCGGCATCCACCAGGCGGGAGACCTCGTCCAGCAGCGCGCCCTGCTCGCCCATGTCGGGGGTGCCGAACATGGAGCGGGTGTACATCAGCTCCCAGTGCAGGGAGATGCTCTTCCGCTTCAGAACGCTCACGTCCAGCGTCGCCGGGTCGTCGATGAGGGCGAAGCGGCCCTGGGGGGCGATCAGCTCGGCGATCTCGGCCAAGTGCTTGTCGGTCTGGGTGGTGGAGAAGACGAAACCGGGGGCGCCGAGGCCGAGGGCGGCGACCTCCGCGGCCAGGGGCTTGGAGTGGTCGACCACGTGGTGCGCGCCGAGCTCCAGCGCCCAGTCCCGCGTCTCCGGGCGGGAGGCGGTGGCGATGACGGTGAGGTCCGTCAGCTTGCGGGCGAGCTGGATGGCGATGGAGCCGACGCCGCCCGCGCCGCCGACGATCAGCAGGGCGCGCGCGGCGCCGGGAACGGTGTGGGCCTTTACCTGAAGCCGGTCGAACAGGGCTTCCCAGGCGGTGATGGCGGTCAGCGGCATGGCGGCGGCTTCCGCGAAGCCGAGGGAGGCGGGCTTGGTGCCGACGATCCGCTCATCCACCAGGTGCAGCTCGGCATTCGTGCCGGGGCGGGTGATGTCGCCGGCGTAGAACACGGCATCGCCGGGGCGGAAGCGGGTGGCGCCGGGGCCGACCGCCTTCACGATGCCGGCGGCGTCCCAGCCCAGCACCTTGTAGCCGCCGGGCTCGGCGGCGGCGCGCATCCGTACCTTCGTGTCCACGGGGTTCACCGAGACGGCGCGGACCTCCACCAGCAGGTCGCGGCCGCGCGGCTCGGGGGCGGGGAGGTCGATGTCGAGGAGGGAATCCTCGCGCTCGATGGGCAGGGAGGCCTGGTAGCCGATGGCACGCATGGTGCTTCTCCGGGGCAATGTTGACCCGGAGATGCGCGATACCATGTGCCGCCGCAAGAACGCACATGAACCGCCCATAGTGTCGAAAAGGATACCGTGATGGCCCGGACCCGCCACGCCTCCCTGGATTGCAGCCCCGGCTGCGCGGTGGAGGCGACGCTCGCCCTGATCGACGGCAAGTGGAAGGGGGTGATCCTGCATCACCTCGGAGAGGGGACGATGCGGTTCAATGAGATCCGCCGCCGCCTGCCGAGCGTGACGCAGCGGATGCTGACGAACCAGTTGCGGGAGCTGGAAGCAGATGGGTTGATCACGCGCCGCGTCTATGCGGAGGTGCCGCCCCGCGTGGAGTACAGCCTTTCCGAGCGCGGGCGGAGTCTGGCACCGGTGATCCGGGCGCTGAAGGAGTGGGGAGACGAGCACGTGATGGCGGCGTTGCAGAAGGCGGCGTGACGGCAGGTTCCCCGCAACACCAGAGGGCGGATGGCGGCGCCGAGATCGTCTTCGGCCTATCCGGCGGGCGCACGGCGCTGCGCCACCTCTACCAGTCCTCGCCGATGCGCGTGTTGTTCCCGGATGCGGAGCCGGGCACGGCAATCATGGGCGCGCTGGTGAACACGGCGGGCGGGCTCGCCGGCGGCGACGTGGTGCGCGTGCAGGCGCGGGTGGAGGAGGGGGCCACGGCCACCCTTTGCACGCCGGCGGCGGAGAAGCTGTACCGCTCCCTCGGGCCGGAGACGCGGGTCGGGACGGCGCTGCATGTCGGGCCGGGCGCCGTGCTGGAATGGTTGCCGCAGGAGACGATCCTGTTCGACCGCGCGCGGCTGCGGCGCCGGCTGGAAGTGGACCTGGCCCCCGGCGCGCGGCTGCTGGCGACGGAGATGCTGGTCTTCGGCCGCGCGGCGCGGGGGGAGCGGTTCCGCGAGGGGTTCCTGCACGATTCCTGGCGCCTGCGGATGGATGGGCGGCTGCGCTGGGCCGATGCGCTGCGGATCGAGGCGCCGGAGGAGGCGCTGGAGGACCGCTTCGGCTTCGCGGGGGCGGGGGGCTTCGCCACGCTGCTCTACGCGGGGGCGGATGCGGCATCGCATTTGCCGGTGATGCGCGATCTGGCCGGGCCGCTCGGTGCCGCCACGATCCCGCGCGAGGGGGTGGTGCTGATGCGCTGGCTGGGCCCGGCCATGCCGGTGCGGGCGGCGCTGGCTTCCGCCATTCCCGCCCTGCGCGCGGCGCTGTTCGGGCTGCCGCCGGTGCTGCCGCGGCTCTGGACCACCTGAGCCACCCGCCGCCATACTTCGCCATCCCTTCGGAGCCCGCCCATGCACCTGACCCCGCGCGAGAAGGACAAGCTGCTGATCGCCATGGCCGCCAACGTGGCGCGGCGGCGGCTGGAACGGGGCGTGCGGCTGAACCACCCGGAGGCGGTGGCGCTGGTGACGGATTTCGTGGTGGAGGGCGCGCGGGACGGGCGCAGCGTGGCGGAGCTGATGCGCGATGGCGCCACGGTGATCACGCGGGACCAGGTGATGGAGGGCGTGGCCGAGATGATCCACGAGATCCAGGTGGAGGCGACCTTCCCGGATGGGACGAAGCTCGTCACCGTCCATCAGCCGATCCGCTAGCATGCGATCGCGCAGGCCGCCGCGAAGCGAGGATCGAAGCGTGAATCACATGCCCAGGAGTGACGCGCGATGATCCCTGGAGAGGTTTTCCCGGCCGAGGGCGAGATCGAGCTGAACGCGGGGCGCCCTGCCATCGAGATGGAGGTGGCCAATACGGGCGACCGCCCCGTGCAGGTGGGCAGCCACTACCACTTCGCCGAGACGAACCCGGAGCTGGCCTTCGACCGCGCGGCGGCGCGCGGGATGCGGCTGGACATCGCGGCGGGCACCGCGGTGCGGTTTGAGCCCGGGCAGACGCGGGTGGTGCGGCTGATCCCCTTCGCCGGGGCGCGAATCGTGCATGGGTTCCGCGGCGACGTGGAAGGGAAGCTGTAGCCGATGCCCGCGAGGATATCCCGCTCGGCCTATGCCGGCATGTACGGGCCGACCACGGGCGACCGCGTGCGGCTGGCCGATACCGATCTTATCATCGAGGTGGAGCGCGACCTTACCACCTATGGCGAGGAGGTGAAGTTCGGCGGCGGCAAGGTGATCCGCGACGGGATGGGGCAATCCCAGCTGGGGCGCGACGAGGGCGCCATGGACACCGTGATCACCAACGCGCTGATCCTCGACCATACCGGCATCTACAAGGCGGATGTGGGGCTGCGGGACGGGCGGATCGCGGCCATCGGCAAGGCGGGGAACCCCGACACCCAGCCGGGCGTGGACATCATCATCGGCCCGACGACGGAGATCATCGCCTGCGAGGGGCGGATCCTGACCTCCGGCGGGATCGATGTGCACATCCACTTCATCTGCCCGCAGCAGATCGAGGAGGCCCTGGCCTCCGGCGTGACGACGATGTTCGGCGGTGGCACCGGGCCGGCGCACGGGACGCTGGCGACGACGGCGACGCCGGGCGCCTTCCATCTGGCGCGCATGCTGCAGGCGGCGGAAGGGTTCCCGATGAACCTGGGCTTTCTCGGCAAGGGCAACGCCGCCCTGCCGAAGGGGCTGGAGGAGCAGATCCTGGCCGGCGCGGCGGGGATGAAGCTGCACGAGGACTGGGGCACGACGCCGAAGGCGATCGACACCTGCCTGGCGGTGGCGGACGCGCTGGACGTGCAGGTGGCCATCCATACGGACACGCTGAACGAGAGCGGCTTCGTCGAGAGCACCATCAAGGCGATTGGTGGCCGCACCATCCAGGCCTTCCACACGGAGGGCGCGGGCGGCGGCCACGCGCCGGACATCCTGCGGCTGGTGGGGGAGGCGAACGTGCTGCCTTCCTCCACCAACCCCACCATGCCCTATACGGTGAACACGCTGGACGAGCATCTGGACATGCTCATGGTGTGCCATCACCTCGATCCGCGCATTCCTGAGGACGTGGCCTTCGCCGAGAGCCGCATCCGGCGCGAGACCATCGCGGCGGAGGACATCCTGCACGACCTCGGCGCCATCTCCATGATGTCGTCCGACAGCCAGGCGATGGGGCGGGTGGGCGAGGTGATCATCCGTACCTGGCAGACCGCGCACAAGATGAAGCAACAGCGCGGGCGCCTGCCGGGCGAGGTGGGCGACAACGACAACCTGCGCGCGCGGCGCTACATCGCGAAGTACACGATCAACCCCGCCATCTCCCAGGGCATCGCCGATCATGTCGGCAGCGTGGAGGTGGGGAAGCTGGCGGATCTGGTGATGTGGAGCCCGGCCTTCTTCGGCGTGAAGCCGGAGATGGTGCTGAAATGCGGCACCATCGCCATGGCGCCGATGGGCGACCCCAATGCCTCCATCCCCACGCCGCAGCCCGTGCATTACCGGCCGATGTTCGGCGCCTTTGGGCGGGCCCTGCCGGCGGTGGGGGTGACGTTCACGTCTCAGGCTGCGATGGAGGCGGGGATCGGGGAGCGGTTGCGGCTGGAGCGGCCCCTGGTGGCCGTGCGGAACACGCGCGGGGGGATCTCCAAGCGCGACATGGTGCTGAACGACCTCTGCCCGCGCATCGAGGTGGATGCCGAGACCTATGAGGTGCGCGCGGACGGCGAATTGCTGGTCTGCGAGCCCGCGAAGGTGCTGCCGATGGCGCAGCGCTATTTCCTGTTCTGAGAGCCGCGATGACCGAAGACAGCCTGCCCCGCGCCACGAAGGTCCTGCCCGCCGGGGAATGGAACGCCGCCGAGGCGCGCGACACGATCACGCTGGACTTCGACGACCGGCACCGGCGGCGGCGGCGCTACACGGGGGAGGGTGGCTTCGCCTTCCTGCTCGACTTGCCGGAGGCGGTGGTGCTGTACGACGGCGACGGGCTGGCGCTGGAGGGTGGCGGCGCGGTGGCCGTGCGCGCGGCGCCGGAGCCGCTGGTGGAGATCACGGCGGGGGACCGGGCGCATTTCGCGCGGCTGGCCTGGCACCTCGGCAACCGGCACCTGCCGGCGGAGATCGGGGCGGACCGCATCCTGATCCGGGACGACCACGTGATCACCGCCATGCTGCGCGGGCTGGGCGCCACGCTTCGGACGGTGCAGGCGCCGTTCAATCCGGAAGGCGGCGCCTATGGCGAGCACAACCGGCAGACCGGGCACCACCACGGGCCGCAGCACGGGCACCATCACCACGACCATGGGCATGATCACGATCATTCCCATGAGCACGGCCACGATCACGGGCATGGCCACCATCACCACTGAGGGCGACGCCGCCCTCTACCGCCTTCTGGCCTGGACATCGCCTGCCTATCCGGTCGGCGCCTACACCTACAGCCATGGGCTGGAGGCAGCGGTGGAGGAAGGGGCGGTGAAGGATCGGGCCGGGCTGGTCGCCTATGTGCAGGCGGCGCTGGGGCGCGGGGCGGGGGCGGTGGACGGGCCGCTTCTGGCCGCCGCATGGCGCGCGGCCGAGGCGGATGACGAGGCCGCGCTGGACGAAGTGGCGGAGCTGGCCTCCGCCTGGCGCGGCACGGCGGAGACGGCGTTGGAGAGCGGCGCGCAGGGCGCGGCCTTCGCCTCCGTCACCGCCGCGGCCTGGCCGGAGCCGCGCTTCGCCGCGCTGGTCGCACGCCATCCCCGGCGGCTGGTGCATCCCGTGGCCTTCGGGGCGGCGGCGGCCTGGAATGGCATCCCCCTGCGTTCCGCGCTGTTCAGCTGGTTGGGCGCCTTCGCGGCCAATCTGGTTTCCGCGGGCGTCAGGCTGGTGCCGCTGGGGCAGACGGATGGGCAGGTGGCCACCGCCACGCTCATGCCCGCGGTGCAGGCGGCAACGGAGGCGGCATTGGCCGCTGACCTTGATGAGATCGGCACCTCCGCGCCGATGCTCGACCTTTTCTCCATGCGCCACGAGACGCAGTACACGAGGCTCTTCAGATCATGAGCAATGCAGTTCGTGCCGCGTCCGGCAACGGACCCTTCCGCGTCGGCATCGGCGGACCCGTCGGTTCCGGCAAGACGGCACTGACCGACCGGCTGTGCAAATACCTCCGCGACACGCACGACATCGCGGTGATCACCAACGACATCTACACGCGCGAGGATGCCGAGTTCCTGACCCGCAGCGGCGCGCTGGTGCCGGAGCGGATCACAGGGGTAGAGACGGGCGGCTGCCCGCACACGGCGATCCGCGAGGACGCCTCCATCAACCTCGCCGCCGTGCAGGACATGAACGAGCGCTTCCCGGGGCTGGAGATCCTGTTTATCGAGAGCGGGGGCGACAACCTGGCCGCCACCTTCTCCCCGGAGCTGGCGGACCTGACGATCTACGTCATCGACGTCTCTGCGGGGGACAAGATCCCGCGCAAGGGCGGGCCGGGCATCACGCGCTCGGACCTGCTGGTGATCAACAAGATCGACCTCGCGCCCCTGGTGGGCGCCGACCTTGGCGTGATGGACCGGGACTCAAAGAAGATGCGGGGGCAACGCCCCTTTCTCTTCACCAACCTGAAGGAGAACCTCGGCGTCGCCGAGATCGCCGAGTTCATCCTGCAATCCGGCGGCATCGATCGCCGCACCCTGCCCCCCGTCCAGCCCCGGAGTGCCGCGTGATGCGCCGCCTTCTGCCTGTTGCTCTCGCCCTGCTGCCGCTGCCTGCCCTGGCCCATACGGGGCTGGGCCATGTGGCGGGCTTCACCGCCGGCTTCGCGCACCCGCTGGGCGGGGCGGACCACCTGATGGCGATGGTGGCGGTCGGGCTCTGGGCGGGGCTGATCGGCGGGCGCGCCACCTGGGCGCTGCCTCTGGCCTTCCTGGCGGCGATGACGGCGGGCGGCGCGCTCGGCATGGCCGGGATCGGGTTGCCGATGGTGGAGGCGGGGATCGCCGGCTCCGTCATCGTGCTCGGCGCGCTGGTGGCGCTGGCGGTGCGGCCGCCGCTTGCCGTCGCGCTGGGGCTGGCGGCGCTGTTCGGGCTGTTCCACGGCCATGCCCACGGGGCGGAGATGGCGCCGGGCGCCGGGGCCGCGGGTTACGCGGCCGGGTTCCTGCTGGCCACGGCGGCGCTGCACGCGCTGGGGCTGGCCGTGGGGGCGGCGGGGCGGCCGGGCTTCCGCGCGGCGGCCCGGGTGGCCGGTGCGGGGAGCGTGGCGGCGATGGTGGCCTTGCTCGTTCTGGGCTGAGGCTGGGTACTGAGGCTGGCGGGGCGGGCGGGAAGGGCCTAGCCTTCCCGCCCGCGACGCGGGGGAACGGGCGGGATGGCGCGAGCTCTGTTCTGGGGCTGTCTGCTCCTCGGTCTGGCCCTGCAGGTGCCGGGCCTGGTGCGGGCGGAATCGCCTCCGGGCACGATCACCATCGCGGTGGAGAGCCCCTTCGGGATTGACCCGCACTTCCTCTTCGTCGGCCCCAACATGGCGGCGGCGCGCCAGATCTACGACAGCATCATCAACCGGGATTCCGAGAGCCGCTTCATCCCGGGCATCGTCCAGTCCTGGGAGGCGCCGGATGACAGGACCTGGCTGCTGCACGTGCGGCCGGGCGTCACCTTCCAGGATGGCAGCCCGCTGACGGCGGAGGACATCGCCTTCTCCATCGCCCGCGTGCCGGCGGTGCCGAACAATCCGGGGCCCTACACCTCCAACCTGCGGACCATCGAGGGCGTGGAGGTGGTGAACGCGCTGACGCTGCGGATCCGCACGGACCGGCCGAACCCGACGCTGATGGGGCAGCTGACGAACATCTTCGTCGTCTCCCGCAACGCCGCGCGCGGGGACGGCACGGCGGCCGGTGCCAGCACGGCGGAGTTCAACAGTGGCCGCGCGGCGATCGGTACAGGGCCCTACCGGCTGGCTGCGATGCACGGCTCCGAGGGCATGTCGCTGGCGCGCAACCCGACCTATTGGGGGCCCGCGCCAGCCTACGAGAAAGCCGAGATCCGCGTCATCGGCAACGACGCCTCCCGCCTGGCGGCGCTGGTGGCGGGCGACGTGGACCTGATCGAGAGCGTGCCGCCCGGCGACGTGGCGCGGTTGGAGCGGGAGCCGCGCGTGACGCTGTTCCGCCGCAACTCCGACCGCATCATGTACCTGATCCCGAATGTGGGGGCGGAGCGGCTGGGGCTGCTGGTGGACGCGGACGGCAAGCCGCTGGATCGCAACCCGCTGCGCGACGTGCGGGTGCGCCGCGCCCTTTCCATGGCGCTGGACCGGGCGGCGCTGGCCTCCCGCGCGCTGGACGGGCAGGCGGTGCCCACCGGGCAGATGGTGCCGCAGCAGTTCGGCGCCTACGACCCCTCCTACCCCGTGCCCCGCCCCGATCCGGAGGGGGCGCGCAGGCTGCTGGCGGAGGCGGGCTATCCCCGCGGCTTCGGGCTCTCCATCGGCTGCTCCAACAACCGCTTCGTCAACGATGCGCGGGTCTGCCAGGCCGTGGGGCAGATGTTCACCCGAGCCGGGTTCCAGACGAAGGTGGAGACGATGCCGGGCAGCGTCTTCTTCCCGCGTACGGTGGAGGGGAAGAACGAGTTTCCCGTGATCCTCTACGGCCTCTCGCTCTCCTCCTCGCGCGATGCCAGCTACATCCTCTCCACCGCCGTGCACACGCGGAACGTCGGGCAGGCCTATGGCCAGGGCAATCGCGGCAGCTTCTCGGAGCCGGAGATGGACGCGGCGGTCCAGGCCGCGATCACCCGCAGCGATCCCGGGCGGGAGGAGGCGCTGCGCGCCGTGATGCGCGCCGCCATCGACCGCGTGCCGATCATCCCGATGTACAACCAGGTGACCCTCGTCGCCGCGCGGAAGGGCGTGCTCTACGAGCCGCGCATGGACGAGCAGTTGCTGGCCCAGCAGGCGAGGCCCGCGCCATGACATCAAGCCCGCGCGCCTCCGGCGCGACGACGACACGTCCCCTCGTTTCCGGCCCGCGCCACGCGATCAGCGCCGGGCACTACCTTGCCAGCGCGGCGGGTCTCGCCATCCTGGAGGCGGGCGGCAACGCGATCGACGCCGGCGTGGCGGCCGGCCTCGTGCTCGGCGTGGTGCAGCCGGACATCGTGAACTTCGGCGGCGTCGCGCCCATCCTGATCCGCCGCGCCGATGGGCGGGTGGAGAGCATCGCGGGGCTGGGGCACTGGCCCATGTCCCTGCCGCCCGACATCTTCATGCGCGAGCACGGCGGCAAGATGCCGCGCGGCGTGCTGCGGACCGTGGTGCCCGCCGCGCCCGATGCCTGGATCACCGCGCTGGAGCGGCACGGCACCATGGGCTTCGCCGATGTGGCCGGGGCCGCCATCCGCTTCGCGGAGGAGGGCTTTCCCGTCTATCCGATGTTCGCGGAGAGCATCGCCCTTCACGCGAAGGACTATGCGGGGTTCCCGACCAACGCGGCGATCTTCCTGCCCGGCGGGAAGCCGCACGCGGTGGGGGAGCTGTTCATCCAGAAGGACTTGGCCGCGACCATCCGCTTCATGGCAGATGAGGACCGGCGTGCCGCCGGGAAGGGCGGGCGGGAGGCCGGGCTGCGGGCGGCGCATGACGCCTTCTACCGCGGCGACATCGCGCGGCAGGTCGTTGCCTTCATGAAGGCGGAAGGCGGGTATCTCTCCGCCGAGGATCTGGCCAGTTTTCGCTCCCGCATCGAGCCGGCCGTCACGCGCGACTGGCGCGGGCACCAGGTGACGACCTCCGGCCCCTGGTGCCAGGGCCCGGCATTGCTGGAGGCGCTGCTGCTGATGGAGCGCGCCGGCTTCAGCGGCATGGCGCACAACAGCCCGGACTACCTGCACCTGCTGGCGGAATGCCTGAAGGTGGCGATGGCCGACCGCGAGTACCATTTCGGCGATCCCGCTTTCCGCGAGGTGCCGCTGGAGGCCCTGCTGGGCGAGGCGCACCTGTCCGCGCGCGCCGCGGCGATCGACCCGGCGCGCGCCCATCCCGGGATGCCATCCCCGCGGCTGAATGACGGCACGGGCAAGCACGAGCGGAGCGAGCGTCTGGTTGCGGCGATCGAGCCGGACACCTCCTATGTCGCAGTGGTGGACCGGGAGGGGAACGCCTTCTCCGCCACGCCTTCCGACGGGACGTGGAACGTGCCGGTTATTCCCGGCCTCGGTTTCGTCGCCTCGCCGCGCGGCACGCAGTCCCGACCCGACCCGGCGCATCCCTGCGGCGTGCGGCCCGGGGCGCGGCCGCGGCTGACGCCGAACCCCGCGCTCTGCGTGACGCGGGAGGGGGCGGTGATCCCCTTCGGCACGCCGGGCGGGGACGTGCAGATCCAGGCCATGCTGCAGGTGCTGCTGAACCACCTGCATTTCGGCATGGACCTGCAGGAGGCGATCGAGGCGCCGCGCGTGGCGACCTATTCCTTCCCCTCCTCCTTCGCGCCCTATGACTATTTCCCGGGGCGCCTGGCGGTGGAGGCGCGCATCCCCGGCGCCACGCGGGATGCGCTGCGGGCGCGCGGGCACGATATCCAGGACTGGCCGGACTGGACCTGGCTGGCGGGCAGCGTGGAGGCGGTGCGCTACGATCCCGTCACGGGCGTGAAGGCGGGCGCGGCCGATCCGCGGCGCCCGGCCTACGCGCTGGCGATGTAGGTCAGGCCGGAGCCATCTCGGCCGCCAGCAGGGCGGCGATCTCCGGGCGGCAGGAGCCGCAACTCGTGCCAGCGCGCGTCACCTCGCCCACGGCGGCCACGCTGCCATGGCCCGCGCGAATGGCGCGGCACACGCTCTCCTTCGTCACGCTGTTGCAGACGCAGAGCGTGGGCGAGGGCGGCGGGCCATCCGCCGGGCGGCCGGCGAGGAGGGCGGCGGCGCCCGCCACGCCTTCCCCGGCCAACAGGCCGGCCAGCCAGTCGCGCGGGGGCAGGCGGTGGTCAGGGCCGATGAAGAGGACGGCCTCGGGACGGCCCTGCCGCATCAGGGCGCCGCGGTGCAGCCCGGCGGCGGGGTCGTCCAGCCGGACCCATTCGGTGCCCGGCTCCTCCAGCAGGGCGGCGAGGCGGGTGAAGGCCTCTTCCGGAGGTTCGGCGCCTGCGAGTTCGTGCCGGAACACGCCGGGGCCGGCGAGGGCCAGCGCCACCCAGTCCGCAACTCTCGGGCCGAGGCTGCGGCGGGCGATGAGGAAGCCGTGCCAGGCCGGGGTGAAGGCGGAGAGCGCGACGCGGGCGGATTTCAATGCGGGCTGGGCGGAGACGGGATCGACGGCGGGCGGGATGGTGCCGTTGATGCGGGCGGCGGGGGCGCGCTCGGCCGTCCAGTGCATGGGCGCGAAGGCGGTGCCGCGGCGCTGGCCCGTGTCGTGGCGCAGGCGGAGGACGGCGGAGGCGCCCGCGTGGCTGGCGATGCGGGCGAGGCTGCCGTCGGGCAGGTCCG
Source organism: Roseomonas populi (assembly GCF_024594815.1). GTDB lineage: Bacteria > Pseudomonadota > Alphaproteobacteria > Acetobacterales > Acetobacteraceae > Roseomonas > Roseomonas populi. Next base: position 34,137 of record NZ_JANJOU010000022.1, read on the forward strand.
CCGCGTCGGCGGGGTGAACCACCAACTCCGGTTCCGGCTTGTGGGCCATCAGCCGGGGCACGCCCCCCGTGCGGGTCATGGTGTGCCACTGGTCGCGCAGCCGGCCGGTGAGGAGGGTGAGGTGGCCATCCCCCTCCGGGCGCGGCTTGTGAGCGACGGGGACGAAGCGGGCGCGGCCGGCGGGAAAGGCGCCGTCGGCGAAGAAGCGGGGCGTGGTGGCGCCCTCGGCGGGCACGGGCCAGCGGGTGGGGGGCAGGGCGGCGTAGTCGGCGTCGGAGAGACCGGCGAGGCCGGAGATGTCGAAAGCGCGGGTGCCGTTGTTACCGAGGCCTGTGAGGGCCGCGTGCTCCCGGAAGATCGCGGCGGGGTCGGGCCAGGCGAAATTGGCGCCCCAGCCCAGGCGGGCGGCGACCCCGGCGATGATCCACCAGTCCGGCCTTGCCTCTCCGGGCGGTGGCAGGAAGGCGCGCTGGCGGGAGATGACGCGCTCCGAATTGGTGACGGTGCCGTCCTTCTCCGCCCAGCCCAGCGCGGGCAGGCGGACATGGGCGAAGGCGGCGGTGTCTGTGTCCCGCATGACCTCGGAGACGACGAGGAAGGGGGCGCGGCGCATGGCGTCCCGCGCGACTTCGGCTTCCGGCAGGGAGACGGCAGGGTTGGTGGCCATGACCCAGAGGGCGCCGATTCTGCCAGCGCCGAGGGCGCGGAACAGGTCCACCGCCTTCAGCCCGGGGCTGGTGGCGAGGTTGGGGGCGTTCCAGTGCTGGCGCACCAGGTCAGCCTCACCGGGCACGGACCAATCGAGGTGGCCCGCGAGGACGTGGCCGAGCGCGCCCACCTCCCGCCCGCCCATGGCGTTGGGCTGGCCGGTGATGGAGAAGGGGCCGGCGCCGGGCTTGCCGATGCGGCCCGTCAGCAGGTGGCAGTTGATGATGGCGTTGGCGCCGTCCGTGCCCGTCTCAGACTGGTTGATGCCCTGGGACCAGAGGGTGACGGTGCGCGGGGTTTCCGCGAACAGGCGCAGGAAGGTGGCGAGGTCGGCGGGGTTCAGGCCCGTGCGCTCCGCAGCGTTGGCGGCATCGGCGTGGGCGGCGGTGAGGGTGGCGTCCAGGCCCTGGGTGTGGGCGTAGACATAGGCGTGGTCGGTCAGGCCGTGGTCGTGCAGATGGGCGAGGAGGGCGTTGAAGAGGGCGACGTCGGAGCCCGGCTTGATGCCGAGGTGCAGGTCCGCACCCTCCGCGCTTGGCGTGCGGCGAGGATCGACGATGACGAGGCGCATGGAGGGCCGCACGGCCCGCGCCGCCGCGATGCGCTGGAACAGGACGGGGTGGCACCAAGCGAGGTTGCTGCCGACGAGGACGACCAGGTCGGCCTCCTCCAGGTCCTCGTAGAGGCCGGGCACCACGTCCTCGCCGAAGGCGCGCTTGTGGGCGGCAACGGCGCTGGCCATGCAGAGGCGGGAGTTGCTGTCGATGTTGGAGGTGCCGAGGAAGCCCTTCGCCAGCTTGTTGGCGGCGTAGTAGTCCTCCGTGAGAAGCTGGCCGGAGACGTAGAGGGCGACGCCATCGCGGCCGAGTTCGGATTGGGCGCGGCGGAAGCCTTCCGCCACGGCGTCCAGCGCGGCGTCCCAGGACGCGCGCTTGCCGCCGACTTCCGGGTGCAGCAGGCGTCCCGGCAGGTCCAGCGTCTCGCCCAGCGCGGTGCCCTTGCTGCAGAGGCGGCCCTTGTTGGCGGGGTGCTCCGTGTCGCCCGCGATGCGCCCGTCCGGCGCGGCGAGCACGCCGCAGCCGACGCCGCAATAGGGGCAGGTCGTGCGCGTCAGGCCGGAGGGCGGGGGCAGCGCGTCCATGGCTCAGTACACGTCGCGCTGGTAGCGGTTCTGGCGGGCCAGGGCGACGATCCAGTCGCGCGCGGCGTCGGCGTCCATGCGGCCCTCGCTCATCGCGATCTCGCGCAGGGTGGTGTCCACGTCCTTCGCCATGCGGGCGGCGTCGCCGCAGATGTAGAAGCGTGCGCCGTCCTGGAACCAGCGCCACAGGTCGGCGGCGCTCTCCTTCATACGGTTCTGGACGTAGACTTTCGGCGCGCCGGGATCGCGGGACCAGGCCAGCGACAGGCGCTCCAGCGTGCCGTCGGCCCTCCAGCCCTCGATCTCCTCGCGGAAGAGGTAGTCGGTGGCGGATTTCTGGTCGCCGAAGAAGAGCCAGGTGCGGCCCTTGATGCCCTGCGCGGCGCGGTGTTGCAGGAAGGCGCGGAAGGGCGCGATGCCCGTGCCGGGGCCGCACATGATGACGGGGGTGTTCGGATCCTCCGGCAGGCGGAAGTGGGAGACTTGCATGTAGGCGGGCATGATCTCGGTGATCGCGCGCTCGCGGTCTCCCGGCGCAGCGTGGCCTTCGCCTTCCACGAGGTCGGGGAGGGCGCGGAAGCCGAGATGGGAGGAGGCGACGCCCTGCCGCACGCGGCCCCGGCGTTCGGCCTTCACCACGGAAACGCAGAGCTCGACCTTCCCCGGTACGGCGAGAGGGGAAGAGGCAATGGAGTAGAGGCGCGGCTTGAGGCCGGGAAGGGAGGCAGCGAGGTCGGCCAGCGGAGGACGCGCGGAGGGGAAGTGCTCCAGCAGGTCCAGCAGGTCGGCGTCCTGCGGCTGCGCGTCGTCGTCGCCGTCCGTCAGCTTGCGGAGCATGGCCGCTTCCTTCGCGTCGCGCGCGGCGCCGGCGAGGAGGTCCGTGGTGCGGTCCAGCGGGCGGGCGATGGCGAGATGCGTCAGGAAGGCCTCGCGCGCGGGGCGGGTGATGCCGTCGGGGCAGGGCACCGGCTCCTCGCCCGTGGCGCCGAGGGCGACGAGGCAGGCTTCCACCAGTTCCGGGTCGTTCGGCGCCAGCAGGCCGAGGCTGTCGCCGGGATCGTAGCGCAACCCGCTGCCTTCGAGGTCCAGCACGACGTTGCGGACATCCTTGGCGGAGGCCTCGCCGGAGAGCTTGTGCGCGGCCAGGACGCGGATGGGCACCAGTTCCGGCCCGGTGGACTTCAGCGGCGCGGCGGGCGCGGGGGCGGCGGGCGCCTCGGCCTGCAAGGCCTTCAGCGCCTTCTGGGTCGCCTTGCCGCCGGGGACGCAGAGGGAGAGGGAGCCTTCCGCACCGGAGGCGATTGCTTCCGCGTAGCTCTTGCAGACATAGCCGCACTGGCCGCAATCCAGCTGCGCCATGGCGGCCATGTAGCGGCGCGACTGCGGCTTGCCGGCGGCCATCGCTAGCCGCTCGTCCAGCGAGAGCGCGGGGTCGTGCCAGGGGAAGTCCTCTTCCGGTTCCGGCGCGGGGGCGGCGGATACACCGGGGGCCGAGGCGCCGCCGTAGAGGCCGGCGAGGAAGCCGTTGAGCCAGGCACGCTGCTCCGGCGTGAAGGGTGCGCTTTCCGGGATCATCGGGGTGGGGACGGGGCCGGGGAAGGCGGCCGCGACGGGGGAGATGGCGTTCACGCGTCGATCTCCGCGGGGCTGCGCCCGGCCATGGCGAGGAGTTCGGCCTCGCTGTGGCGATCCGTGAAGGCCTGGAAGGTGAGGTCGGGGGCTTCGTGCTGCCAGGCGCGCAGCAGGGCCAGCACGGGCGGGCCCAACTCGTCATGCGCCACCTTCGGAAGGATCAGGCGGCCGATGCGCTGCTCCAAGCCCGTGCCGCCGCCGACATGGAGGTAGTAGCCCTCCACCTCCTCCTCGCCGCGCTCCACCTTGGCGCCGATCAGGCCGATATCGCCGATGTAGTGCTGGGCGCAGGAGTTGTGGCAGCCGGTGAGGTGGATGTTGATCGGGCGCGTGACGGCGATGCGGGCGTCCAGGTAGTCCGCCAGCGCCGCCGCGTGCTGCTTCGTGTGGGCGGCGGCGAACTTGCAGCCGGCGGCGCCGGTGCAGGCGACGAGGCCGCCGCGGACGTGGCTGGCGGTGGTGCCGAAGCCGATCGCCTCGATCTTGCGGCAGGCTTCCGCCATGCGGTCGCGCGGGATGTCGGAGATCAGGAGGTTCTGCCAGACCGTCAGGCGCAGGGTGCCGCTGCCATAAGTGTCGGCGATGCGGGCGAGGGCGCGGAACTCGCCGGCCGTGATGCGGCCGACGGGCAGGACGACGCCGACATATTGAAGGCCTTCCTGCTTCTGGTCGTGCACGCCGAGATGGCCGTGCTTGTCGGCGGGCGGGGCGGTCTCGCCGCCATCCACCTCGCGCAGCGGTGCGCCGAGCTGCGCCTCCACCGCCTCGATGAAGCGGGGCAGGCCCCAGGAGTCGAGGAGATACTTCAGGCGGGCCTTGCGGCGGTCTGTGCGATCGCCGTGTGCGAGGAAGACGCGGAGGATGGCGTCGCAGACCTTCACCACGTCATCGGGGGCCACCACGCGGCCGGTGCGGCGCGCGAAGTCGCGGTGGCCGGTGATGCCGCCCAGCGCCAGGCGGAACAGCACCTCGTCGCCGACCTTCACGGCGGTGAAGGCGATGTCGTTCGTGTCCTCCACCACGGCCACGCGGCTGCCGCCGTCGATGGAGATGTTGAACTTGCGTGGCAGGCCGAAGAGGTCGCGTGTGTTCAGGATGTGATGGTGCAGCTTGCGGACGATGGAGCGGGTGTCGATCAGCTCGTGCGGATCGATGCCGGAGGTGGGGGAGGCGGTGATGTTGCGGATGTTGTCCGCGCCGGTGCCCTTGGGGATGATGCCGAGATCGGCCAGCCGCTCCAGCAGCTCCACGCCCTTGTTCGCGGGGATCTCGCGGATCTGCAGGTTGTTGCGGGTGGTGGCGTCCACGTAGCCGCCGCCGCACTCCTCCGCGATGGCGGCGATGCCGCGCGCCTGGTGGGTGGGGAGGATGCCGCCGGGAATTCGCAGGCGGCACATGAAGGAATCCTGCGTCGGGCCGACGTAGAACAGCCCGTGCCAGCGGGTGGCGAGGTTCTCCAGCCCGTGGGGGAACTTGCCCGCCTTGGCGCGGGCCTCCACCTCGTCCCAGCGGTCCAGCGGGTGGCGCTCCCGCTTCATCTTCTCCTCGGGGTTCAGCTTGCCGCCGGCGGCCACCGCCGCGTCCTGCGCGGCGCGCATCGCGTCGGGCGGGGCGCTGCCCTCGGAGGAGCCGCCGGGGGAGAGGGTGCCGCGGCGGGCCTCGACGCCCGCCATGAAGCCCTGGAGGTAGTTCTGCTGCTCGGGGGTGAAGTTGCCGTCCATCACGCCGCGTCCTGGAAGTAGGCCTGACCGAGCGCGGCCTCCGCACGGGAGGCGACGGCTTGGCCGCTTGAGATGAGGGTCTGGTAGAAGCCGGCCTCGGCCGTGTCGCCGTAGAGCACGGCGCCGACGAGGCGGCCTTCGCGCCACCACAGGCGGCGGTAGGATTCGCCGGCGCGCAGCGTCACCGCCTCCGCATCGGCTGGCGCCACCTCGCCGCCGGACCAGACATGGGTGCCGGAGACCTTGAGGGCGGCGGATTCCGAGCGAGGCGCCCAGATGGCGGCCTCTCCGGCGATGGTGGCGGCGGCGATCTCCGCTTGCTCCAGCGCAGGGGCGACGAGGCCGATCAGGCGGCCCTCCACCTCCGCGCACTCGCCGATGGCGAGGACGTGCGGGTCGCTGGTGTGCATGGCGGCGTCGGCCACGATGCCGCGCGCCACCTCCAACCCGCTGGCCCTCGCCAGATCGGTGTTCGGGCGCACGCCGACGCACATGACGACGAGGCGGGCGAGGATGCGCTCGCCGGTCTTCAGCAGCACGGCCTCCGCGCGCTCCCGGCCCTCGATGGCAACCGTGGCGGCGGGCATGTGGATGGTCAGGCCGCGGGCGCGCAGGCGGTTCGCCAGCAGCGTGCCCGCGTCATAGTCCAACTGCCGTTCCATGGGCCAGCCTACGGCGTGGAGCACCGTGACCTTCATGCCGCGCGCGGCGAGGCCGACGGCGGCTTCCAGGCCCAGAAGCCCGCCGCCGATGACCACGGCGGGGCCGCCATCGCGCGCGGCCTGGAGCATCTGGCGGCTCTCGGCCAGGTCGCGCCAGGCGATGACGCCGGGCAGGTCCGCGCCGGGCAGGGGCAGGCGGAAGGAGCGGCTGCCTGTGGCGATGACGCAGCGGTCGTATGGGATGCACTCGCCTCGGGCGGTGATGGCCTCGCGCGCTGGGAGGTCCAGGCGCTCGATGCGGGTGCCGGGGCGGTAAAGGACGCCCGCCGCGCGCAGGTCGGCGAGGGAGTGGGTGATCAGCGCCTCCTGGGTCATGTCGCCCACGAGGTGCTTGGAGAGCGCGACCCGGTCGTAGGGCAGGGCGGGCTCAGCACCCGCCAGCACCACCGTGGCGCCGGGCACGCGCCCCGCAATCCGCAGGGCGCAGCGCGTGCCGGCCGGGCCGGCGCCGACGACCAGGACCTTCATGCCGCCTTCAGCCCAGGGGCCGCGTGGCGGTGGTGCAGGAACTCCAGCACGGCCGCGCGGGCCGAGATGAAGCGGGCGTCGGTGGCCAGGGCCAGCCGGTCGCGCGGGCGGGGCAGGTCCACCTCCAGGATCTCGCCGATCCGGGCGTTGGGGCCGTTGGTGAGCATCACGATGCGGTCGGAGAGCAGCACGGCCTCGTCCACGTCGTGGGTGATCATCATCACCGTGGTGCCGAGCTCGGCATGGATCTGCATCACCTGGTCCTGCAGGTGGGCGCGGGTCAGGGCATCCAGCGCGCCGAAGGGCTCGTCCAGCAGCAGGACCTTCGGCTTCATCGACAAGGCGCGGGCGATGCCGATGCGCTGCTTCATGCCGCCGGAGATCTCGCCCGGGCGCTTGTCCTTCGCGTGGGTCATGCGGACGAGGGCGATGTTCGCCAGCGTCCACTCGTGCCGTTCGGCCCGGGACATCTGCTTCGAGAGCGTCTGGTCCACGGCGAGGCGGACGTTCTCGTAGCAGGTGAGCCAGGGGAGGAGGGAGTGGTTCTGGAACACCACGGCGCGGTCCGGACCGGGGCCGGAGATCTCCCGCCCATCCAGCACCACGCCGCCGCGCGTGGCGTCCAGCAGGCCCGCCACCACGTTCAGCAGCGTGGACTTGCCGCAGCCGGAATGGCCGATGACGGAGATGTACTCGCCGCGGCTGATCTTCAGGTCCACGCCGTTCAGCACCGGCACGCGGGAGCCGTTGAAGGCGATGGTGACGTCGGAGATGTCGAGGAAGCTCATGGTCGTGTCCTCAGGCCGTCGCGGTGCCGCGGGTGACGAGGTGGCCGACCAGCGCCATCAGCCGGTCCAGCAGGAAGCCGACGATGCCGACGTAGAACAGGGCCACGATGATGTCGGACAGGTTGGAGGAGTTCCACGCGTCCCAGATGAAGAAGCCGATGCCGACGCCCCCGATCAGCATCTCCGCCGCGATGATGGCGAGCCAGGAGAGGCCGACGCCGATCCGTAGCCCCGTGAAGATGTAGGGCGCGGCCGCGGGCAGGATGATGCGGGAGAAGTAGCCGAAGCCGCGCAGGCGAATCACCGCGGCGACGTTGCGGTAGTCCTGCGGCACGTTCCGCACGCCGACGGCCGTGTTGATGATGATCGGCCAGATGGAGGTGATGAAGATCACGAAGATGGCCGAGGGCTGGGCCTCGCGGAAGGCGGCGAGGGACAGCGGCAGCCAGGCGAGCGGGGGCACGGTGCGGAGGACCTGGAAGATCGGGTCCAGGCCGCGCATGGCGAGCTTGGAGGTGCCGATCAGCAGGCCGATGGCGATGCCGACGATGGCGGAGAGGGTGAAGCCTACCGCCACCCGTTGCAGGCTGGCGAGGAGGTGCCAGAACAGGCCCTTGTCCAGCCCGCCGCGGTCGAAGAAGGGATCGGTGATCAGCTCGCCCGCGTCCTCCCACACCTTGGTGGGGGGCGGCAGGGTGGCGTTGGGGCCGCTGGCGAGGAACTGCCAGATCAGCAGCAGTGCGAGTACCACTGCCAGCGGCGGCAGCACGCTCTGCGCGTAAGGGCGCAGGCGCTCCGTCAGGGTGAGTGCCGGCATGGCTGCCGGCTCCTGCAGGGTGACGGCGGCCGGCGCCGCCACGGGGGGCTGGACGGAAGCGTTCATGGTCAGGCCGCCACGGTCTTCTTGATGGAGAGGGAAGCGAGGTAGGCCGCCGGGCTCTCGGGGTCGAAGACCTTGCCGTCGAAGAAGGTCTCGCGGCCGCGCGACGTGCCGCCCGGCATCTCGCCGGCCGGCACGCCCGCGCGGGCGGCGGCGGCGCGCCAGATGTCCTCGCGGTTCACCTCGCCGATCAGCTTCCTGGTGTCCGTGCCCTCGGGCAGCACGCCCCAGCGGATGTCCTCGGTCAGGAACCACAGGTCGTGGCTGCGGAAGGGGTAGGAGGCGTGGTCGCGCCAGAACTTCATCAGCAGGGGCGACTTCTCCACCTTGCGGCCGTCGCCGTAGTCGATGTTGCCGAGGGAGCGGTCGAGGATGTCCGTGACCGGCACGTTGAACCAGGCACGCTTGCCGATGATGCTGCACATCTCCGGCTTGTTCGCCTCGGCGTCGCACCAGCGCTGCGCCTCGATCACGGCGGCGGTCAGGGCCTCGGCGGCGCGCGGGTTCGCATTCACCCAGTCCGCGCGCATGCCGAGCGACTTCTCCGGGTGGTCCTTCCACAGCTCGCCCGTCACGGCGGCGGTGAAGCCGATCTTCTGGTTCACCGTCTGGTCCGGCCAGGGCTCGCCCACGCAGAAGGCGTCCATGGTGCCGACCTTCAGGTTCGCCACCATCTGCGGCGGCGGCACCACGATGGTCTGCAGGTCCTTGTCCGGGTCGATGCCGGCGGCGGCCAGCCAGTAGCGGATCCACAGGTCGTGGGTGCCGCCGCGGAAGGTCATGGCGACCTTGCTCTCCGGCGTTATCGCGCGCTTGAGGCCGGAGGCGTCGATGGTGGCGCCCGTGGCTTTGTGCTTGTTGGCCACCGAGAGGCCCTGGCCATTGGTGTTCAGCCGCGCCAGGATCGCCATCGGCACGGGCTGGGCGTTCTGCGTCACCTTTCCCGTGTGCATCAGGTAGGGCATGGGCGTGAGGATGTGCGCGCCGTCGATGCCGCCTGCACCGCCGCCGAGCACGAGGTTGTCGCGCGTGGCCCCCCAGCTTGCCTGCTTGGAGACCTCGACGTCCGGCATGCCGTGCTTGGCGAAGAGACCCTTCTCCTTCGCGATGATCAGCGGCGCGGAATCGGTGAGCGCGATGTAGCCCAGCACCGCCCTCTTCACCTCGGGCGTGGTGGAGCCCTGCGCGAAGGCGCCGCGCGGGGCAGCAGCGCGGGCGGCCGCGAAGAGGGCTGCGGTGGCGGCGATGGCCTGGCGACGGTTCATGGTCACGCGGCTTTCTCCTCGGGAAGGGTCACGGTCTGCGGTTCGGCCTCGCCCAGGGGGGCGGCGGCGGCGCGCCAGGTGGCATCGCCGAAGGCGGAGAGGGCGCTCTCATCCGGCACGCCTTCCGGCACGTGGCCCCAGCGGCGCATCTGCCGCAGGTACCAGGCGGCCGCTTCAGGCCGGGCCAGCGTCGCCTCGCGGAAGCGCATCGGGGCGGGCAGGGCGCGGGTGCCGCGCGGGGTAGGCGTCAGCCCGTCCAGCGCCAGCCGCACCGTCTCCAGCGCCATGGAGGGGAAGACGCGCGCCTGCATCAGCCGAGCCGCGTCCTCTCGGTTCGCGGGGTCGTCCAGCCAGCGGGCGGCGGCGATCACGGCGGCGGTCACGGCCACGCCCCGTTCGAAGGGCAGGCCCTCGCGAAAGGCGAGCACCTTCTCCGGGTGGTCCGGCCAGATGTCGCCGCCCGTCAGCGCCACGCGGCCGAGGCCGAGGGCGGCAGCGTGGCTGCCCCAGGGCTCGCCGGAGCAGAAGCCGTCCACCTCGCCCGCCTCCAGGGCGCGGGCGGTGCGCGGCGGCGGCACGACGACGAGGCGCAGGTCGTGGTCCGGGTCCAGCCCGCCGGAGGCGAGCCAGTGGCGCAACAGGTAGTGGTGGGAGGAGAAGGGAAACACGGCCGCCAGCCGCACCGGCGGGCGCCCGGCGGCGGCGCGGGCGCGGATGGCGGCGGCAAAGGCCTGGGCCGGGAGCGGCGTGCCATCCAGGGCCAGCCCCGCCTCGTCCGCCATGGCGTTGGAGAGGGTCAGGGTATTGCCGTTGCGGCCGATGCCGGCGCCGACGGTGAGCCGCGCGCGCACCCCACCCAGGCCGCAGGCGAGGGCGATGGGCATGGGGGCGAGCAGGTGGGCGCCGTCCAGGATTCCGTGGGCCAGCCGGTCCCGCACCGCCGACCAGGCGGACTCCTCGGAGAGCGCCACGCGGGCCCCGTGCTGGCGAAACAGCCCCAGCTCCTCGGCGACGAGGAGTGGGGCGGAGTCGGTCAGAGGCACATAGCCGATGCGCAGGATCCGGTCTGGCACGCGCGCTCCGGGCTTCCCCCTCGCGGAAAAATCCTGGGGAAGCGGGAGGCGGGCCGCCATTGGACCGCCGGATGGTCGATCGGGGCACCCGAGGGCCTGCATCGTTGCAGGCCGGCCCCTTGGGCCTCATTCATCATGCTGCGGTGCAGCCATGCAAGCCGAAAATGCAACTGGTTCGGGCAGATCCCGGATGGTTCGCCGGAATGAGTTCAGTAATGCGGCAGGGTGCCCGTTATTTATCCAGAATGGCCTGTGCCACATCAACCATTCGGCGCCCCTGGTCCATCGCAGTCCGGCGCAGGCGGCGATAGGCCTCCTCCTCGCTCAGACGGCCGCGCTCCATCAGCCGCGCCTTGGCCCGGTCGATCACGGCGCGGGCGGCGAGGGTGGCGCGAGTCTGCTCCAGTTCCAGCCGCATGGCGTGGTGGGCGCGGAAGCGGCGGATCGCCACCTCGATCACCGGGCGCACGCGGGTGGGGGCCAGGCCCTCCACCACATAGGCGGCCACGCCCGCCTCCAGCGCGGCCTCGATCTGCTCGGGTTCTCCACGCTCCGCGAAGAGGACCACGGGGCGCGGCTCGTCGCGGTTCAGGGCGCGCATGCTCTCCAGCGCGTCGCGGCCGGGGTCGTCCAGGTCGCAGACGATCACCTCTGCCCCCGATTCGCGGACCCGACGGGTTAGGTCGGCGGCGTCGGGGGCCAGGGCCACAACATCGTAGCCGGCGGCCCGCAGCCCGGCCGAGACCAGGGCGGCACGCTCGGCATCCGCATCCACGAGAAGGACCCGCAGCTCCTTCACTCCCTGAGTTCCGCCCGGCCCGTTCCAGTGCGCGGCATCGCTTAGGCAAGGGCTTTGCCAACCTTGCCGCACCGCAGCATGGACGATCTCGGTTGCGGCCCCCCTTTCGCGGTTGCAGCATCGCGCTGGCAGAAGGAATGGAGGGAAGCATGGCCGGGACCGGCAAGGAGGCGGCGGCACCGCCCGACCTGATGGCCCTGGCCGCGGCGGCCCGCGCGCAGGGAAGGGGCGATCCCTTCGCCACCCCTGCCCTGGCCATGGCCCTGGCCCTCAGCCGCCGCCTGGACGACGGGGAGCTGAACCTGCCGGCGCTGCGGGTGGCGCTGCGCCGGATCGGCGACCTGGCCTTCGCGGACCGGGCGGCGCACCTCTCCGCGCAGGTGGGCGGCACGGACGCGGCGGAGACGGATGCCGCGCTGATCGCGGTGGCGCAGCGCGCCGCCCGCCCGGACCCGGCGGACAGCCCCGTGCCCTTCGCCGCCTTCCGCCTGGCCTGCGAGCGGCCGCGGGCGGCGGCGGTGTTCACCGCCCACCCCACCTTCTCGCTGCCACGGGCCACGAACCGGGCGCTGGCCGAGGCCGCCTGCGGAGCGCCGGTCCCCGAAGGGCTTCCCCTGCGCCCCGTGCCGCCGGACCTGGAGGAGGAGTTTTCCCAGGCCGCCTTCGCCATCGCCAATGGACGTGACGCGCTGGACCGGCTCTCCGCCGCCTTCCTGGGCGTGGCGCGGGAGACCTGGCCGGACCGCTGGCGCGGGCTGGTGCCCACGCCCGTCATCCTCTCCTCCTGGGTGGGCTACGACACGGACGGGCGCACCGATATCGGCTGGCAGGACACGCTGCGGCTGCGGCTGCGGATGAAGGAACTGGGGCTGGCGCGGCTGGAGGCGCAGATCGGCGCCCTGCCGCCGGACGGTGCGGAGCCGCTGCGCGAGCGCCTGGCCCTGGCGCTGGAGGCGGTGCGCGCGCAGATCGCGGCCTGTCCGCCTTCCGGCCAGCCGGAGCCGGAGGCGGCGCGCCGCTTCGCCCTCGCCCTGGTGGACCGGCGGGAGGATGCGCTGACCACGCCGGAGCCGCTGCTGGAGCTGTTCGGCGGCGCCATCGCCGCCGCGCCGGATGACAGCGCGCGGCTGGCGCTGCTCGTCGCGCGGGCGGGGCTTGTGGGGCACGGGCTTTCGCTGGCGCATACCCATGTCCGGCTGAATTCCAGCCAGCTGCACAACGCCGCGCGGCTGCGGGCGCCGGCGCTGGGCGGCGGGCCGGACGACGTGGCGCGCCGCCGCGCCCTGTTCGGCGCCATCAACGCCGCGCTGGACGAGGCGAAGCCGGAGCCGGTGGACACGGGCGGCCTGCTGGCGGAATCGGCAAGCGCCATGCGGCTGATGATGACGGTGGCGCAGATGGCGAAGCACATCGACGCATCCCAGCCCGTGCGCTTCCTGGTGGCGGAGACGGAGAGCGGCTTCACCCTGCTCTGCGCGCTGCTGCTGGCCCGGCTCTGCGGGGCGGAGCGGCACGTGGAGATCAGCCCGCTCTTCGAGACCGCCGAGGCGCTGGAGATGCGCGGGGAGCGGGTGATCGAGGAGGCGCTGCGCTCGCCGCACTGGCGCGCCTATCTCAAGGGCATCGGGCGCCTCTGCCTGCAGTTCGGCTACTCGGATTCCGGGCGCTACGTCGGGCAGCCCGCCGCCTCGCACCTGATCGAGCGGCTGAAGCTGCGCGTGGCGGGGCTGCTGGAGCGGCACGGGCTGTCCGACCTGGAAGTAGTGATGTTCGACACGCACGGCGAAGGGCTGGGGCGCGGCGGGCACCCGGACGGGCTGGCGGCTCGTTTCGAGTACCTGGACCCGCCCGCCGTGCGCTCCGCCCTCGCGGCCGCCCGCATCCCGCTGCGGCTGGAGACGAGCTTCCAGGGCGGCGACGGCTACCAGCTCTTCGGCACGCCCGCGCTGGCCCATGCCACTGTGGCGCGCATCGCCGAGCACGCCTTCGCCGCGCCGCCGGCGGAGGTGTCCGACCCCGTTTACGTGGAGGCCGGGTTCGCGGCCGATCTCTTCGCGGGGATGCGCGGCGCCATGGCGGCGCTGGTGGAGGACCCGGGCTATGCGGGGCTGCTCGGCGGCTTCGGCCCGGCGCTGCTGGACCGCACGGGATCGCGCCCCGCCGCGAGGCAGAGCGACACGGGCGGGCCCGCCACCATCCGCCACCCGCGCGAGCTGCGCGCCATCCCCAACAACGCCGTGCTGCAGCAGCTGGGCTTCCTGGCGAACCTGACGCAGGGGCTTGGCGCCGGCGCCTCGCGCGAGCCGGAGGGCTTCGCGGAGCTGGTGCGGAAATCGCCGCGCTTCGCGGGCGCCATGGCCTTCGCGCGCGCGGGACTCTCGCTCTCGGATCCCGACGTGCTGCGCGCCTATGTCGCTACCCTCGATCCCGGCATGTGGCTGGACCGCGCGGCGAATGCGCGCCGGCCCGCCAATGCCGCGGTGCTGACCGCCGTGGCGGCGGCGCTGGAGGATTTCGGTCTCGGCGATCCCGTGCGCCGCACCTTCCGCCGCCTGCTGGCGGACGACACGGCGCTGCGCGGTGCCTGGCCCACCGAGGCACCGCTGATGTCCGACCGGCTCTTCGCCGTGCACGCCGTGCGGCTGCTGCTGATCCACCGCATCTGGATGCGGGCGGTGAACATGCCGGAATTCTCGCCGCGCCACGGCGTGACGCGGGACGGGCTGCTGCGCCGCCTTCTGCGCCTGGACGTGGAGGAGGCCGCGAAGCTGCTGGACGAGGTCTTCCCCGCCCATGAGCCGCCGAGCGCCGCTCTGGACTATGGCGAGCCCCCCGCGCCGCGCCACGGCGGCTACGGGCGCGAGCACGCGGAGCTGATGGAGCCGCTGCGGGAGATGTTCGCGATGGTGCGGGAGGCGACGGCGGTGGTTTCGCTGGAGTGTGGGGCGTTCGGGTGAGGGGCCCTAGCCCTCATCCCCCGCCGGCACGGGAACGCGACGAAGGGTGAGGGCGAGGAGCGTGCCGGGGCCGCGCTCCGGACCGCCCTCCTGCAGCTCGGCCATGTCCGCGCGCAGCTCCAGCAACTCCGGGGCGCCTGTCCGCCCGGGATCGCGGCCGAGCCAGAGGAGCTCGCCATTCGTCAGCTCTTCCGGGATGCCGTGATCCCGTTCCAACTCCTCGCGCAGGGTCGCTGGGGAGGTGCCAGGCAGGAAGTGCAGCCAGGTCACCTCGGACACGTCGCTCCCAGCATCGCCCGATGCGAAGGCGAGGCAGGCGGCGTAGGAATCCTCCGGCGAGAGCGGGAGGCTGAAGGCGCGGATGTCCGCCACGAGCGCGCGGGAGCATCGGGGCGCGGCGGCATCGCGCCGGCTTTCCGGAGCGCCGTTGAAGAAGCCGGAGACGAGCGCCTGGGGATGGTCCCGCAAGGCGAGGCGCTTCGCCTCCTCCGCGCCCATCCCGACGCGGAGCCCGGCGAGATCGGCCCCTTGCAGCGGCGGGAAGCCCGCCCGCCGCAGCGCGGCCGCGGAGGCGCGGGAGCCGACGGAGGCGAAGCTGTGCAGGGTCCGGCCCTCGCGCGTCTCGATGCGGGCGGAGACGATCTCCGCCAGGACCGGCGTGTCCTTCAGCTCCGGCAGGGCCGGCATGGCGCCGGCAAAGACGAAGTCGATGACGAGGATGCCTGGCCCCGACCAGTTGCCGAGGGAGGCCAGCCCGGCATCCTGCAGCAGCGTTCCGGCGGCGCGCGAGTCCGCGGCGGGGACGGCACGGATGGTTTCGGGATTGCGGAAGCGCAGGGTGAAGCCGCGCTCGCCATCCGTCGCGTCGCGCATGGAAAGGCCGCGGAACACGCCGCTGCGGAGCGGGATGCCGCCGCGTTCCTCGTCGTAGCCCAGCACGTCCGCGGCGACGCGGATGCGGAAGGGGCGGTCGAGGTCGAAGGCGGCGAAGTTCGCGCGCAGCCGGCGCTCGGCGAGGACGAGAAGGTAGCGCCGCTCCCGCTCCGGATCGCGTGCGCGCTGCGGCGCGGGCGGGCGGTTGGCCACCTCCATCTCCGCGAGGGCGCGGAAATCCGGTTCCGTGCCGCGCATCCGGTGATAGGCGAAGAGGATGTCCTGCTCCGACGGCGTCCTCGCTTCCGCCGGCGCCTCGGCGCGCGCTGGCGCCGTGCCGCGCGCGGACGCCTCCGCCATGAGGGCGAGCGCGGCGGGGATCAGCAGGGCGGCGGCGAGGCGGATCAGGCGCAAGCGCGGTGCTTCCACGATGTGGTGGGGGAAGCGGACGCCGCGCGCCCGCGGCCGGAAGGATAACGGCCGTCTCCCGCCCGGCAAGGCGGGGCGGGCGCTTGCGTTTTCTTGAGCGGCGGACTGCGCTATGGAGGATTGACGCTGGCCTGCGCGACACACCCGCGGCGCGCTTTCGATGTCCGCACGTGACAATACGTGTCGGACGGTATTTTTCCCCGACATCTCCTCCCCCGCGCTTCCTGGCGCCGCAACGGGGCGCCATGGTGCGCGCGGTCGCGGTGCACGAGCATGCCCGCGGCGCCGAACCGCCGGGCCGGGGGGCCTGGCGGGGACGAACTGCGCGGCCCGATGCGGAGGCGGCCGCGCCGTTGGGGGATGTTCTGCCATGCCGCTTCTCAGCCGTGCCACGCGGTGGTGCCTGGCGTGCGCCGCGCTGCTCGCCGTTTCCTTCCTTGTCCCGGTCGCGCTCGCCGCGCCGTCGCACGCGCAATCGGGCGACCGGCGCTACGCCGCCTTCGTGCAGGATGCGGGAACGGGCGAGGTGCTGTTCGCCGCAGACGCGGACGCGCTGCGCTACCCGGCATCGCTGACGAAGATGATGACGCTCTATCTCGCCTTCGAGGCGTTGCGGCGCGGCAAGGTGACGGAGGGCACGCGCATCCGCGTCTCGCGCCACGCCGCCAGCCGGCCGCCCTCCAAGCTCTGGCTGCGCGCGGGATCCACGATCACGGTCGGGGATGCGATGATGGCGCTCGTGACCAAGTCGGCAAATGACGCGGCGGCGGCGCTGGGCGAGCATCTCGGCGGCAGCGAGGCCGGCTTCGCGCGGATGATGACGCGCAAGGCCCGCGCGCTGGGCATGAGCCGCACCACCTTCCGCAACGCCTCCGGCCTGCCAGACCGCAAGCAGGTGACGACGGCGCGCGATATCGCGACCCTCAGCCGCAGGCTGATCCGCGATTTCCCGGAGCGCTACGCCTATTTCAGCGCCTCCGGCTTCGACTGGCGGGGGCAGTACATCGGCAACCACAACCGCCTCCTCGCCGCCTATGACGGCGCGGACGGGATCAAGACGGGCTATATCGATGCCAGCGGGTTCAACCTGGCGGCCAGCGCCGTGCGCGACGGAAGGCGGCTGGTGGCGGTGATGTTCGGCGGCGCCACCGGGGCCGCGCGGGACGCGCATGTCATGGCGCTGCTGGATCGCGGTTTCGATCAGGTGGCCCCGCCGCAGGGCGGCACGATGATGGCCTCGCGCGGCGGGCTGCGCTTCGTCGGCACCGCGCAGGCGGCGGCCATCGCGCCGGCACTGCGGCCGATGCCGCGCCCGGTGCCCCGTGCGGAGGCGCCGCGCGCGGCCGCCCGCCCCGCCCCCCACCAGGCCCGGAAGGCGCGCGCGGCGGGGCGCTGGGCGGTGCAGGTTGGCGCCTACGCCGATCGCGGGCCGGCCCGGGCCGCGGCGCAGCGTGTGGCCGCCCGGGGTGGTGCGGTGGAGCTGCGGCGCGTGCG
This sequence comes from Roseomonas populi, assembly GCF_024594815.1. GTDB lineage: Bacteria > Pseudomonadota > Alphaproteobacteria > Acetobacterales > Acetobacteraceae > Roseomonas > Roseomonas populi. Next base: position 51,087 of record NZ_JANJOU010000022.1, read on the forward strand.
GGTGCGGTCCGGCTGGCTGTGGCGCGCGCGCGTCACCGGGCTCTCGCAGGGCGAGGCCCGCCAGGCTTGCCGCGCCGCGCGCGGGCCCTGCATGGCCGTTGCGCCCGGGCGCTGAGCGGCGGGGCGCTAGGCGCCGTCGAACCGCGCCGCCATCCTCTCGATGAAGGCGGCGGTGTGTGCCACGGCGTTCGGATCGTGCAGAGCCGTGATGCGCGCCGGGTCCAGCGCGCGGGTGGCGGCGATCGCCTCCGGCCACTCGTCCGGCCATTCCTCCCGCACCACGGCCGCGCCGAGGGCGGCGAGGCGGCGGGCCTTGCCCAGCTGCTCGTCGAAGGGGCGCGGCTCCGGCAGGCAGAGGAAGCGCTTGCCGAGGGCCGCCACCTCCGCCACCAGCCCATCCCCGCCGCCGCCGATGACGAGATCGGCATCCGCCAGGATGGTGCTGGCGTCCTCTCGCCAGCCCAGGAGTTCGAGGTTGGGCGGGAGCGCCGTGCTGCCGGAGACGGGGCCGAGGACCCGCCAGCGCCTGTCCGGCACGGCGCGCGCGGCGGCGGCCAGGGCGGCCGCGCTTCCGCCCGCGCCGCCGCGCCCGAAGGCGGCGACGATGCCGCCGCCGGAGGAGGGCACGGCGCCGCCGCCGGAGAGGAAGCCGGCGTGGAAGGTCCTGGCCCGCACCCAGTCGGGCGTGGCGGGGTCCTCCAGCGCGGCGGGGAAGGGGGCGATCAGCGCCTCGGCAGCGCGGAAGGCGGTGACGTGCGGCGGATCGTCGCGCGTGCCGGAGAGGCGGAAGTAGAGGACCGGCGTGGAGAGGAGGCGGGAGAGCACGGCCACCTCCACGGAGACGTCCACCACCATCAGCGCCGGGCGTTCCCGCGCGATCCATTCGGCAATGGCGGCGCCGCGGGCGCGCATGCCCTCGTGGTGGACGGGCGCGTAGTGCAGGCCGGGCACGCCGGCGGGGTCGCCGTGGCGCGGATCGGCGCCGGCATCGTCGGGCAGGGCGAGGACGGGGCAGGGCGCCTCGCGCGGCTCCGCCACGGTGCCGATCAGCGTCACGGGGCGGCGCATATGCCGCGCCAGGGCGGCGGCGCGGGTCCAGTGGCCCATGCCCTGGTGATGGACGTAGTAGCCGACCGGCCTCATCGCGCCATCGCCTCCAGTTCCTGCGTGGCGCGGCTGATCTCGTGCCATTCCGGTTCCAGGGGCGGCAGGAGCGGGTCGGCGCGCTTCACGAAGGCGATCGCGTTCACGCTCTCCCGCGCCGTGCGCGCCAGGAGCTCGGGATCGGCGCCCTCGATCCGCGCGTCGCCGCGCGGCCAGGAAGCGCGCAGGGCGCGGTTGCGGCGGAACAGGGTGCGCCAGAAGGCGGCATCGGGCAGCAGGTGGGGCGCGCCGGTCTCGGCCATCTCGCGCCAGCGCCGCATCTCTCCGGCCATGCCGCCGCTGGCACGCCCGTCCTCGCGCGCGGAGACGGCGATCCAGACATCGGGCGGGTGGCGCAGGCGGCCGCCGTTGCGCTCGATGGCGGTGACCAGCGCGTTGTCCTCGCCGGTGGGGATGGCGGGCACGCCGCCCGCCGCCTCGAAGGCCGCGAGCGTGACGGCGAGGCTGGCCCCGGTGTGGTCGCCGTGGCGCGGCGGCGGGTCGTGCGGCAGCGGGTCGATGGCGTGAGCCAGGGCGCGCACGGCCTCCCAGTAGCGGGCCACGCGGGCCTGCGCGGCGATCAGCCAATCGGGGATCGCCGTGCCGGGTTCCGGCGCGATTCGGATGGCGCCGCCCACCGCCTCCGCCCCGGCCGCAATGGCGGCAAGATTGGCGGAGATCCAGTGCGGCGGCGGCTCGGCGTCGGCATCCGTGCTCAGCAGCACGCCCTTCGCGCCGCCCGCCTCGCGCAGCCACGCCGCGCCGCGCTCCATCGCCAGGCCGCGCGCGCCGCCGGCATGGGCGCGATCGGGCGGCAGCGAGGCCTCCTCGACGCGCAGGTCGAGAGATGGGGCGCCCTCGCGCCGCGCGGCCTCCGCGGTGCCGTCGGTGCAGTTGTTCGCCAGCACCAGCACACGCAGCGGCGCGGATCCTTCCTGCGCGGCCAGGGCGCGCAGCAGGCGGGGGATCCGCTCCGCCTCGTTCCGCGCGGGGATGCAGACGACGCAGGCGGGGCTCAAGCGGTGTTCCTACTTCGCGGCGAGGGCCCCGGCCGCGGCGGCGCGGGCGATCTCCTGATGGTACAGTGCCTCGTAGCGACCGACCATGCGGTGCATGTCGCAGTTCACGGCCGCCCGCGCCCGGCACGCGGCCCGGGAGAGGGCGGCCGCGCGCGGGATGCAGTCCGCCAGCGTCTCCACGTCGTCAGGCGGGGCGAGGCAGCCTGTCTCGGCATCCGTCAGCTCCGGCAGGGCGCCGCGCGCGAAGCCGGCGATGGGCGTGCCGCAGGCCAGGGCCTCCGCCACCACCAGCCCGTAGGGTTCGTCGAAGCGCGGGGTGATGAGGGCGACGGCGGCGCGCGCCACCTCGCCCGCCAGCTCGCGGTGGTTCAGGTGGCCGAGATAGGTCACGTCCTCGCCCAGCAGCGGCACGATCTTCTCGTGCCAGAAGGCGAGATTGCTGATCGGGCCGGCGAAGCGCAGCGGGATGCCGGCGCGGCGCGCGGCGCGGATCGCTAGGTCCGTTCCCTTCTCCGGCACGATGCGGCCGGACCAGACGGCGTGCCGCCCGGCGGGCCGATCAATGGGCGTCTCCGTGCGCGCGGCGAAGAGGTCGAGGTCTATGCCGTTGCAGATCACTTCGTCCGCCACGGCCACGTCCTTCCACATGGCCTTCACGGCCTGGGAGACGGCGATGTAGCGCATGTCCGGCCGCGTGCATTCCAGCACGCCGTTCTCCAGCTCCATGAAGGGCGGCGTGTGGAACACCGTGACCATCGGGGCCTTGATGCGGCTCGCGGCGGTCAGTGGCAGGTAGTGCAGGGCGTTGTTGTGCACGATGTCGAAGTTGCCGGCGGCCACGTCGTCCATCATGGCGTCGTAGGCGCGGTGCTCCGCCAGCGCGACGTCCTCGGCCTCCTTGTCGGTGGTCGGCGTTCCGGTGGGCGCACCGTAGGTGCGCAGGTTCAATGCCGCGTCCGACCCCTCGCTGGCGAAGAGGGTCACGTCGTGGCCACGCGCCTTCAGCAGACGCGCGAGCATGTGCGTGTGCATCTCCAGCCCGCCTGGGAAGGGTTCGGCGATTGGGTATTTCAGGTGCGAGACGACCGCGATCCTCAGCGATGTGCCAGCCGTCACCGTGTGTCTCTCCAATGGGCCGCGGACGGCCGTTTTCGCGGGCTATGTCGCGCTTGAATGTGGCGGGAATAAGCGGACCGGGTGATCCGTGCGCCGGACATGCAAGCGAAGAAGCCGTGCTGCGCGTTGCCGCGCGGTGAATGAATTCGGCGTCACGCGCGCCGCAGCACGTCCAGCCGGTATTGCTCCTCGCGGCGTGCCGTCAGCGGGCGCAGCGCGTCGCCGGCATGCGCGAGGAATCCTTCCACCGCCTCGTCGCCCGCCTGCGGGAAGGGCGGCTCCGCGGGCGGGAGCCAGTGCACCAGTACCACGTCGCCGCCCGGGCGCAGCGCGCGCAGCGCCTGGTCCGTCACCGTGCGGAGATCGGCGGGGTTAAGGAAATAGAGAACCTCGGAGAGCAGGATGAGGTCGAAGCTCTCGCCCTCCGGCCAGTCCGCGGGAACATGCGCGCGGCGGATCTCCACCCAGGGCATGTCCACCACGTTCTGCCGCGCCTCCGCCAGCGGCGCCTCCGCGCCATCGACCGAGAGCAGCCGCGCGCAGCGGGGCGCGAGGATGCGCGTGAGCACGCCGATGGAGCAGCCCAGCTCGAAGGCGCTCTCGTAACGCTCGCGCGGCAGCGCGGCGAGGGTGGCGGCGTACTTGTCGCGCTCGTAGGGCGAGGTCCTGAAGCGCCAGGGATCCGGGTTCTTCGCGTAGAACTGCTCGAAGAACTGCGCGGAGAAGCTCTCGCCAGGCGCCTTCACGCCGCCTCCTCCAGGTACACCTCGAAAGGACGCATCAGCACGGAGAGCACGGCGGGGGAGAGGATGAAGCCCGATGGATCGTCCTTGATCAGTCGCGTCACCTGGCTGCGATGCGCCATCACCGCGCGCCGCTTCGTCTCCATCTGCGCGGAGACGTCCAGCCGCATCCCGCGCGGCGGCGCGGGCAGCTCCACCGGGGCGATCGGCGCCATGGCCGGGTAGAGGTGCCGCCAGCTCCACACGGGGTAGCCCAGCAGGCGCAGCCCCGCGCGGCGCGATGCCTCCTTCGCGATGGCCCAGGTCGCCTCGTGGTCCTTGTGCGGGTCCAGGCCGATGGTGGCGGCGATCGTGCCAAGCCCCTCGGCGGCGGCGATCACGGCGCGCACCGTCTCCTCGAAGCGCGCACCGGATGTGGGCACGTCGCCATCGGGCAGGTCGAGGAAGAGCGGCGCCGGGACGCCCAGTTCCTCCGCCGCCTCGATCGCCTCCTCCCGCCGCAACTCGCGCAGCACGGGGCCGGGATGGGTGCGGGAATTCGGGTGCGATCCCGCGCCGTCCGACATCACCACCACGCGCGCCGGGCGGCCCGCCGCGGCCATGGCGGCCAGCAACCCGCCGCAGCCCAGGGATTCATCGTCGGGGTGCGGGGCCAGCACCAGCACACCGCCTTCCGGCAGCAGCGCGTGCAGCGGCACCAAGGGAAGCGCCTCGGCCTCTCTCAGGAAGTCGCTTGCCCTCACGGCCACATGTCGCCCACGGCCTCTGCGAAGCCCAGGCCGGCCGCCGCGCCGCCCACGAGCGCCCGGTCCGGCGCGGGCTGGCGCAGATAGGTCGCCAGGTCGCGTATCAGGCGCTCCACCGGGTTGGCGCGGGTGAAGGCCTGCAGGCCGATGGAGCGCTGCGCCAACTCCAGCACGTCCAGCGCCGCCCGCTCCACCGCGCCGCGCGCGAGATCGACGTAGGCGATGATGCGCGCGGGCTCTGCCACTTCCTCTTCCGCCATGCGGGCGGCGTTCAGCACCCAGAGCCGCGCTGACTCGGCGGCTGTCAGCACCTGGCCGAAGCGCGCGGCCTGGTGCGGGTCCTCGCCGCGGCCGGTGCGGCGGTGGTGTGCCCGCAAGGCCTCCGCCACTGCCTCCAGGCCGCCGAGATGCACGGCCAGGAAGCGCCAGGCGCCGCCGGAGAAGCCGGGCTGGCGCATGTAGGCGTCGGGCTCGCCGAGCACGACCTCGGGCGTCGCCGCGATCCCCTCCATCATCACCGTGCCGGTGGCGGAGGCGCGCATGCCCGTCACCCGCCACTCGGAACTTTCGGCGCGGTCCGTCCCGCGCTCCAGCGGTACCAGCAGCATCTGCTGCGGGCCCTCTCCGTTGTGGCGGCCCGTCACCAGGGCGCGCTCCACCAGCCCGGCGCCGGAGCAGAGCACCTTGCCGCCCCGCAGGATCCCCTCCGCGTCGATCCGCAGGTCGATCCCCGGCCGCTCCGTGTTCCAGACGCCGAAGAGGAGGCCGTCCCGCGCGGCCGCGGCCGCCGCGGCGCGCTGCGCGGGGGTGCCATGCTCCGTCACCAGCCGGATGGCGTTCACATGGCCCTCGTAGAGCCGGCCCAGGGGCAGGCTGGCGCGGCCGACCAGCCGCAGCGCCTCGAACAGCGAATCGGCACCGGCGGGCTCGCTGCCCCAGCCCTGGCCGCCCAGAGCGCGGGGCAGGGGGGCGGTCAGCAGCCCGGCCTCGGCCAGCGCGGCCACATCCGCCTCCGGCAGGGCGGATTCCACGGCGTCCAGCGCCGCGGCGCGCTCCGCGATGGCAGGCGCCAGGGCACGGAGCCGGGCAAGAATGGCCTCGTCCTCCGCGGGGGAGGCGAGAGCGCTGGCGGGGGTGAGGGCGTCCATCACGTGTGCTAAGTTGCGTGCGGTTTCAGGTTGCGCAAGCTACCCTGGCGTCATCCCAATTGCGTGAGTGACCGTGGTTCCGATGCCCCGGGAGCGTCCTGCGCTCCGCCGCGCGATCTTCCTCCTCCTCTGCCTTCTGGTTGCCCTGCCGCTGGCGGCGCTGCTGTGGCGCGTGCTTTCGGCGGGCGGCTGGACGGGGTGGGAGGTGGCGATCGCCGCCCTCTACTTGGGAACCTTGCCCTGGACGGCGATCTGCGTGGCGAACGCCGCCATCGGCCTCTTCCTGCTGCTGCGAGAGCCGGACGCGCCGGCCTTTCTGGTCCCGCAGGTGGCGGCGCCGCGCGCCGGGCCGCCGCTGCGGACCGCCATCGCGGTCTGCATCCGTGACGAGGCGATGGGGGCCGTTCTGCCGCCCCTGGCGCGGCTGGTGGAAGGGTTGGCGGCGGCGGGGGAGGGAGGGCGCTTCACCCTGTGGTTCCTCTCCGACACGGCGGACCAGGCCCGCGCGACGGCGGAGGAAGAGGCGGTCGCCGCCTTCGCGGCCCGCGCCCCGCTCTCGGTGCGTTACCGCCGCCGGGCGGACAATGCCGGGTTCAAGGCGGGGAACGTGATGGACTTCATGGACCATCACGCAGGGGACCAAGACCTCGCCCTGATGCTGGACGCGGATTCGGAGATGTCGGCGGATGCCGTGCTGCGGCTGGTGCGGGGGATGGAGGCGGATCCCCGGCTGGCACTGATCCAACAACTCATCGTCGGCCGCCCGGCCGCGCGCGCCTTTCCCCGCCTGTTCCAGTTCGGGATGCGGGCGGGAATGCGGGCCTGGGCCACGGGGCAGGGGTGGTGGCAGCTGGATGACGGGCCCTACTGGGGCCACAACGCCGTGCTGCGGATCGCGCCCTTCCGGGAGCACGCGCGCCTGACGGCGCTGCCGGACGGCTCCGCCATCCTCTCCCACGACCAGGTGGAGGCGGTGCGGCTGCACGCTGCCGGCTGGCGCGTGCGCTGCCTGCCTTCCGAGAGGGGCAGCCTGGAGGGGAATCCGCCGGCTCTGCCGGAGTTCCTGGCGCGGGACGTGCGCTGGGGGGCTGGGAACATGCAGTACCGCCACCTGATCTTCCGGCCTGGCCTGACGCCGATGGGGCGGTGGCAGCTGGCGCAGGCCATGCTGCTCTTCCTCTGCGCGCCGCTCTGGCTGGGGATGCTGCTGGCGGCGGTGGGCAATGCCGTGACGGGCGGCGGGGCGGGAACGCCGATGGGGGCGCTGGCGGCGCTGCTGGCGCTGACCTGGGCGGCGAACGCGGCGCCGAAGCTCTGCGGCTTCGCCGAGCTCCTGATCCGCGGGGAGCGCGCCGTGCCCTATGGCGGGCGGGGGGCGGTGCTGCGGGGGGCAGGGGCGGAGATCCTCTTCTCCCTGCTGACGGAGCCGGTGAGCCTCACTAACAAGAGCCTCGCCCTCATCCGCCTGGCGCTGGGCACGCGGAACGGCTGGGCGCCGCAGAACCGGGCGGATCGCGGCGTGGCCTGGGGGGATGCGGCGCGGCTGCTGTGGCCGCACACGCTGATCGGGCTGGGCTGCGCGGCGGCGCTGGCGGCGGTGTCCGGGACAGCGCTGCTGTTCGCCCTGCCTTTCCTGGCGGGGCTGGTGCTGGCGGTGCCGGTCTGCGTCCTCACGGCCTCGCCCGGCTTCTCCGCCCTGCTGGTCCGCCACCGGATCGCCGCCACGCCGGAGGAGCTGGCGACCTTGGCGTCGGCCCCCGTCCGCGCCATGGATCGGGCATGAAGGACCTCTCGCAGCTCGACCTGAACCTGCTGCGCGTCTTCGACGCGGTGGCGCGGGAGCGGCACGTGACGCGCGCTGCGTCGCGGCTGAATCTCTCCCAGCCCGCTGTCTCCAACGCGCTGAACCGGCTGCGCGGGGCGCTGGGGGACGAGTTGTTCCTGCGCGCCCCCCAGGGGGTGGAGCCCACCAGCCTCGCGCTCGCGCTGATGCAGCCCGTGGCGGAGGTTCTGGACCGGCTGCAGGAAACGCTGGCCGCCACCGCCCCCTTCGATCCGGCGACCAGCGACCGGGTCTTCACCCTAGCCTTCTCCGAGTACGCGGAGGCGATCCTGGCACCCCCGCTCTTCGCCCGGCTGGCGAAGGAGGCGCCGGGCATCCTGGTGGCGGTCCGCCACGCGGACCGCACCAATGCCGGCGCGCTGCTGGAGGGGGACGAGGCGCAGCTGGCCATCGCCATGTTGGCTGAGCCCACCGCCCTCTACACCCGGCTGCGGCTTCTGCCAGAGGCCTTCATGATCCTCGTCCGCCCCGGGCACCCGCTCCTGGACGGGCCGCTGAGCCTGGAGCGCTACACCGCCTTCCCGCACCTGCTGCACTCGCCCAACGGCTCGCGGGACGGGGCGATGGACCGGATCCTGCGGGAGCTCGGCCATTCCCGGCGGCTGGGCGCGGTGGTGGCGCATCTCTCTGCCGTGCCGAGCATCCTGCTGGGGACGGACATGGTGATGACCCTGTCCTCCCGCCTGGCGCGGCAGCTTTCCGCCGCGCACGGGCTGGCTCTGCTGCCCCTGCCGGAGGCGGCGGCGGCGGCGACGCAGCACACCCGCCTTTCCATGATCTTCCACCGCCGCTTCGAGGCCGACCAGGGCCATGCCTGGTTGCGCCGCCTGCTTCTGGCCCTGGCGCGGGAGGTGGTGGAGGACTGCCCGGCCGACGGGAAGGACGGGAGCCGCGCGGTGGCTGACTAGGGCCGCCTGAGCCCCCTACGGGCTCTGAGGTGGGCCGGCACCCGGTTCGCCGGCCCGGTTGCAGCCCGGGCTGACGGTGCCGTTCCTCACGGGCTATGCGGAGGAGGCGGTGCGGAGCCACGGCGCGCAGGGAGGGGCATGAGCCGCCATCACATGTCCGCCAGCGTGCAAGCCTATCGCGATTGCGCAACAACGTCCGCCAGCCTACCTATTGAGGTAACGAAGCTGAACGAGAATGGCCTGCGGGAGGCTCGAGGAGACGGGGGCATGCCCTTCGCGATCGGACAGTCGAATCCTAATCTGCTGCCGGACGCTCTCTCGGCCTCCAAAGTTGGCGTGTGGGAATGGGAAGTCGCGGGCGATTGCATGCGGACCGACGCGACCTGCGCCGGGCTGTTCGGGCTTCCGGCTCACCAGGCCGAGCAAGGCCTCCCGCTCCAGGCCGCATCGGATGCCATTCACCCCGACGACCTTCCCACTTTTCAGCGCCAGATCACGGATGTCATCGAGCGTGGGGGCCTGTTCGTGGCCGAGTACCGCACCTGCCCTTCCGCGAGCGAAACGCGTTGGGTTCTGGCGCGCGGTCGCTTCGAGGTCGATGAGGATGGGGTTGTCGTGCGTGGCCGTGGCATCGTCATCGACATCACGGAGAGCAAGAGGGAAGGGCATGTCGAGGAGCGGGTGGTTTTCCTTGCCATGCCCGCCGAAGGAGAGCTGAGCCCGCTGATCCGCGCGACCGATATGGCGATCTCGACCTACCGGGAGCTGGAGCAGATGGGAGCAGAAGGTGGGCGCCTGCGTGCGGTGGCACGTCCGCTCCTGGTAGCGCTCGGTCGCGAACTGGTGAGATCAACGGTTCAGCAGGAGCAAGAGGTGGAAGCCCAGCCTCGCTCGAAGCCGATTCATTGATCGTGAAAGATCGGAACGTTTCGCCGGGAGGCCGTGCCGGGCCTGCTGGCCCGGCCGCCGTGAGCGGAGCGGATCGGGGGTGATCGGCGGCAACGGGGCGTGACACCCGAGGCACGCGGCCGCGCCCGTCAGGTGCTGAGGATCAGACCCGCCGCGCCATCCAGACACCTTCGCCATCGGCCATGGCTGCCCACGGCGGGGCGGATCGAGGCCGGCCGCATGCGCCGACCGGCGCTCGCGCTGGACGCCTAGAGCCGATCCCGTTCCGGTGGAATCACCGGAACGGGTGAATCGGTTCTACAAACAACAGGCTAGAGCGGTTGAAGTGAGCGAAGGCGAACGGAAACTGCTCTAGGTCCAGCTTCCCGTCCGGAGCGTCTGCGGCGACCAGCCATCGGGGAGAGGCGAGAGCGCCAGGGGCAGGCCGGCGGCGCGGAACACCACCTGCTGCGGCTTGAAGCGCCAGATCCGCTGCGCGCCTGGGAAGGCGGTGATCCCGGACGTGTCGGCCAGCACCTCCGCCTTGCCCGTCATCTGCAGCAGGCTCCCGGTTTTGTCCTCCACGAAAACGAGCCCGGCCCGGGCATTCACGAGCAGGTTGCCCAGCGTATTGAAGAAGCGGTTGCCGGCGAAATCGGGAATGGTGAGCGCGCCGTCGTCGCCGATCCGGACGAAGCCGGGCCGTCCGCCGCGGTGCGACACGTCGATCTGGCGTTGCCCATCGGCGAGATCGGCCGAGGTGGCGACGTAGAAGGTGTCGGCATGACCGATGATGCGCCTCGCCCTCTCATCCAGCCCGACCGTGACAAGGGGCGGGTCGGCGGATGCGGAGAGCGGGTCGCGGAGGAAGCGCGCTTCTCTCTGCTGGATGTATTGCGGGCAGTTGCCGAAGCTCTGCCCGACCACCACGGTGAAGCCACCGGACCAGTCGCGGCGGAGGGTGCCGTTCAGGCGATTCCGGCGCCGGGTGGCCAGGTCGATGCCGAGAAGGCCGACGGCGTCGCCGTCCTCCATCCCCGCATCCGCCGGATCGGCCGCGTCGCGCGGCAGTTCGATGCGCAGGTGCCGGGGATCGGGCGCGCTCATGAAGCCCACCCGCCCGGCGCGGAGCGTGGCCCAGGGCTGGCCAGCGGGATCGACCACGCCGATGACCACGAAGGGCAGCCCGGCGAAGAAGAGCCTGTGCTGCTCGGGCATGTGGTCGCGGATGATATGCCGGCCGATTGCCTCCAGATGCTCGCGCGCCCCTGCTGCCTGCTGGAGGGCCATTTCTCCGGGGTGCCAGGGCGAGGGCCTGTCGCCCGGTTCCGCGCCCCTGGAGATGATCGGGTCAGGCCGCATGGAGGCCTGCCGCGGTCCGGGGAAAGGCCAGGAAGCCGGGCAGTGCCTCGATGCTGGCCAGCCAGGCACGGATCCGCGGGTAGGGGGCGAGGTCCACGTTCCCCTCCGGGGCGGCGGCGACGTAGCTGTACAGGGCAATGTCCGCGATGGTCGGCCGATCGGCGGCGATCCAGGCGCGCGCGCCGAGCTCCGCCTCCATGAGCGACAGGATGGCGTGCGCGCGGGGGATCACCTCCTCCGGGCGGTAGGGCGCGCCGAAGACGGTGATGAGGCGGGCGGCGGCAGGGCCGGAGGCAATCTGGCCGGCCGCGACCGACAGCCAGCGCTGCACCCCCGCCGCGCCGGCCGGATCCGTGGGCAGCCAGTCCTCCCGGCCGAGCTTCCTGGCGAGGTAGACGAGAATGGCGTTGGAATCCGGGATGACAGCACCCTCGTCCTCAAGGACCGGAACCTGGCCGAAAGGGTTCAGGGAGAGGAAGGAGGGCGACCTCTGCTCGCCCCCCGCCAGATCGACCTCGACGAGCTCGTGAGGCACGCCGAGGAGGGAGAGGAATAGCTGGGCCCGGTGGGCGTGGCCCGACAGGGCGAAGGAGTGGAGCTTCATGGCAGATCTCCATGGCGATGACTTCCGGCATGGAAATCCTTTCGGCCAGCAAGCAGAACCGGCATTCTCGGAACATCACTGCTGCGTGGAATGGAATAATCGCCGGGCCGGGGCCGGCCCCTGGGGGTGTCGTCGTGGATCGTTGGCAGGCCATGCGGATCTTCGTGCGGACCGCCGATTGCGGGAGCTTCACGGGGGCGGCGCGCCAGCTCGGCATGAGCCCGCCCGCCGTGACGCGGGCTGTGGCGGCGCTGGAGGAGGCGATCGGAACCCGGCTCCTGACGCGGACGACCCGCTCGGTGAGGCTGACCGAGCCAGGGCAGCGCTACCTGGAGGACTGCCGGCGCATCCTGTCGGACATCGAGGAGGCGGAGGCGGCGGCCGCGGGATCCTACGCCACGCCCTCCGGAACCTTGACGGTCACGGCCTCGGTCCAGTTCGGGCGCATCTACGTCCTGCCAGTCATGACGGAATACATGTCCCGCCATTCCGGCGTGACGCTGCGCGCGCTCTTCGTGGACCGGGTGATCAACATGCTTGAGGAGGGCGCGGATGTCGGCATCCGCATCGGGCACCTCCCGGATTCCGGCCTCATCGCCGCGCGCGTCGGCAGCGTGCGCCGCGTGGTCTGCGCGGCGCCGGACTACCTGGCCCGGAACGGCACGCCCGCCTCGCCGCGCGATCTGCGCGACCACGTCGTGATCGGCTCCGCCGGCCTCGAGCAGTCGTCCGAATGGCGCTTCGGCCCCGATCGGAAGATGGCCGTCAGCGTCAGGCCCCGGCTTGTGTGCAACACCATCGACGCGGCACTGGCCGCGGCGATCAGCGGACATGGAATCGCGCGGCTGCTCTCATATCAGGTCGCGCCGGCCCTGGCGGAGGGCAGGCTCGCAATCGTCCTGGAGGAGCATGAGGAACAGCCCGTTCCGATCCATGTCGTCCACTCAGGGGGAGGGCGCCCCTCGGCCAAGGTCCGCACCTTCACCGAACTGGCTATCCAGCGGCTACGGGGCAACCGGCTCCTCCAGCCGAGCGTGCCGTGAACGGGTTCGATCGCGGCACCCGTTCCGTTGGACCACTGGCCCCGGAGGGTCAGGCAATCGGCCCCGCCACTTCTCGCCCGGCCTGATAGACGCGCGCGATGCGGCGCGTGTTGCGGATATTCGCCACCGGGTCCGCCTCCAGCACCACGAGGTCCGCGCGCAGCCCGTCCCGCACGCTGCCGCGGTCGGTGAGGCCGAGGAGCGTGGCCGAGCGGGCGGTGGCGATGTCCAGGGCCTGGGCAGGGGTGAGGCCGGCCTCGACCATCAGCTCCAGTTCCCGGTGCTCGGCGAAGCCCTGGACGCGCAGCGGGGTGCCGCCGGAGTCGGTGCCGAAGGCCACGGGAATGCCGGCGTCGTGCACGCGCTTCAGGTTCAGCTTGTTGAACCGCACGTCGGAGCGGCGCGGGGCGGCGCGGCCGAGCTGCGCCGCGCGCCAGGCCGGGTCCCTCATGCGCGCGATCATCGCGGGGTCCAGCGCGGCGCGGAGGAAGGGGTCCTCGGTGATCGCGGGGTCGTCGGCGTAGATGTACTCGGCCTCGTCGATCTGGATCGTCGGGATGTACCAGGTGCCGCGCTGCCGCATGAGGGAGAGGAGGCCGTCGTCCATCTCCTTGTCGCGGATGCCGTGGGCGAGGATGTCCACGCCGGCCTCCACGGCGAGGCGGGCCTGGGAGAGGTCGTGGATATGGGCCGCGACCTTCAGCCCGCGCGCATGGGCGGCCTCCACGGCGGCGCGGGCCATCTCGGGCGTCATCTGCGGCACGGTATCGCCGAGGCCGTCGATCCAGACCTTCACGAGGTCGATTCCCTTGTCGGCGAGGTCGTTCACGCCCTGGCGCATGGCGGCGGGATCGGCGGGGCGGATCACCTGGTCGTCCGCCAGGTTCATGGGGCCGGCGGGCGGCGCACCCTCCGGCATGCCGAGGCCCGGGCCGGCACCAAGGAGGAGGGCCCCAGGGAGGCGGCCGGCGCGGCTCTCGGCGCGCAGCTCGTGAAAGAGGGGGGCGTTGAGGCCGAGCGATGCGGCGGCGCCGATGCCGAAGGCCTGGTAGCGGCGGAGCTGCGCCTCCACGTTCTCGCGCGTGTAGTACTGGCGGCCGGAGGTGGCGCCGGAGGTGTGGCCGATGTGGGAGTGGGCCGCGACCATGGCGGGGATGACGTAGCGGCCGGAAAGGTCCACGCGCTGTGCCCCATCCGGCGCCGCGCCGTTGCCGAGGATGCGAATGGTGCCTTCGGCCATCAGCAGGCGGGCGGGGGCCGTCATGGCGCGGCCGTCGAAGTAGCGGACATTGTCCAGCAGGATAGGGGATGCTGCCTGGGCGCGGGCGGAGCCCAGGCGAGCGAGGGGAAGCCCGGCGAGGGCAAGGGCGAAGCTGCGACGGCGCATGGACGTTTCCCCGGATTGATTATTACCCGAAATGATGCGCGCCCTCCGCCCGGCCGTCTATCGGCGTTCCGCGCCCGGCCGGGGCCGCGGGGACAGCTCCGCGCCCGCGCCGCTCGCGCCCACGTGATCGTGCTGGAGCAGGGAGAGGCGCGCGCCTGTCGCGTTCTGGCCGAACAACAGCCCCGTGGACCGCACCGAACGCGGCCGCGCTCGGCGTCCGGGAGAACCACGATGCGCGCCAGGTCACTTCTTCTCGCCACCCTGCCCGCCCTGTGTCTGGCCCTGCCGCCGGGCGCCGAAGCGCAGCCGAACCAGGGGCCGCCGGTGCCGAACCAGGCGCCCGCCGCGGAGGCCCCGCCCAACCAGCCCACCGCCGCCAACCCGACCCCGATGACTCCCACCCCGCGGGCGCCGGACATGCAGACCTATGTCGGCATGCTGCAGAAGGCGGCCGACGACCTGCGGCGGGAGATCCCGCGAGCGGAGTCCAGCGCGCGGACGACCCAGGCGGGCGCCACCTCCCCGGCACTGCAGCAGCTCATGCACGCCATGCAGGAGGCCCGGAGCGCCGCGGAGCGCGCGCCTACGGGCTTCACCGACAACTCCGTCTTCAAGGACGGCGTACGGGAGATGCGGGAGCGCTACACGGATATCACCTCCCGCCAGGAAGAGCAGCCGCGCGCGCTGGAGGCTGCGCGCGCCACGTTGGGCGCGCTGGAGCGTATACGGCAGGCGGCCGCCTCGTCCTGAGGCGGGCCTAGAGCCCGAGCCCTTCCGCCAGGGCGCCGAAATCCGGCGCCACGGCGTCCCATTCCTCCGCCGGGGCCAGGTCGGTCGCCTGCCCCGGCCCGTGCTCCAGCGGGCGGGGCACGAAGGCCGTGCGCAGCCCGCAGCGCCGCGCCGCCGCCAGGTCGCCGTTATGGGCGGCGACGAGGCAGACCTCCTCCGGCCGCATCGCCAGCACCTCCGCGGTGCGGAGATAGGCTTCCGGCGCGGGCTTGTAGGCCCGCGCCACCTCCGCGCCGAGGATGCAGTCCCAGGGAATGCCGGCGCGCTTGGCCATGTCGGTCATCAGGATGATGTTGCCGTTGGAGAGCGGCGCGATGATGTGGCGCGCCTTCAGCCGCGCCAGGCCCGCCACCGCGTCCGGCCAGGGATCGAGCCGGTGCCAGGCGAGGTTCAGCTCGTCCAGCTCCGCCGGCGGCACGCGGGCGGGGTCGATGCCGAAATCCGGCAGCACGGCCTCCAGGTTCTCCCGGTGCAGCACGTCCAGCCGGGTGAAGGGGCGGCGGCCGCTGCGCACCGCCTCCATGGCGGGCTGGTAGCGGCGGCGCCAGGCATCGGCGAAGCCTGCCGGGTCGGTGCCCGGCGCATGGCGGGCCAGGAAGGGCGCCGCCTCCCGCGCCACGCCGCTGCGCCAGTCCACCACCGTGCCGAACACGTCGAACACCAGGGCGCGCACACCGTCCAGGGCCATCGGCCTCTCCTCCCGCCTTGCGGGGGCAGCCTGACACGGCCGCGCGCCTAGCCCCAGGGGCTGCGCGGCCTGCGGGATGCGCGGCCGCTCCAGGGGCCGGGCGCCGGGCCGGGCGCGAAGCCTCCTGCGGGGCCGCCAGGGGAGCCGCCAGGGGAGCCGCCCATGAACCCGCCGGGCGTGCCGCCCATCGGCATCCCCCCAGCCATCTCCAGCAGGGCCCGCACCCGGTTCTCCGT
The DNA here is from genome assembly GCF_024594815.1 of Roseomonas populi. Taxonomy (GTDB): domain Bacteria; phylum Pseudomonadota; class Alphaproteobacteria; order Acetobacterales; family Acetobacteraceae; genus Roseomonas; species Roseomonas populi. Next base: position 66,750 of record NZ_JANJOU010000022.1, read on the forward strand.
GCTGGGATGGGTGGAGAAGAGGCTGTCCATCCCCCGGCCGGAGAGCGGGTTGACGATGAACAGGTGCGCGGTGCCGGGATTCGCCTCCGCCGCGCCATTGGGAATGGCGTGCCGCCCCGCCTCCAGCCGCTGCAGCGCGCGGGCGAGGCCGATCGGGCCCCCAGCGATCATGGCGCCCACCCGGTCCGCCTCGTACTCGCGGGAGCGGCTGACGGCCATCTGCACCACCATCGCGGCCAGCGGCGCGACCACGATCGCCAGCAGCACGCCGATCCCGCCAAGCGGGTTGTTCCGGTCGCGGTGGCCGAACAGCCCGCCGAACTGCGCCAGCACCCCGATGGCGCCGGCCAGGCTGGCGGCCACCGTCATGATCAGCGTGTCGCGGTTGCGGATATGCGCCAGCTCGTGCGCCACCACCCCGGCCACCTCCTCCTCCGGCATCATCGCCAGCAGGCCGGTGGAGACGGCGACCGCCGAGTGCTCCGGGGAGCGGCCGGTGGCGAAGGCGTTGGGCTGGTCCTCATGGATCACGTAGAGGGCGGGCACCGGCACCCCGGCCCGGGCCGCCAGCGCCGCGACCATGGCGTGCAGCCGCGGCTCCTCGGCGGGGCCGATGGGCTGGGCATTGTGCATCCGCAGCACCATGCGGTCCGAGTTCCACCAGGCGAAGAGGTTGGTGCCCACCCCGAACAGGAAGGCGATCACCATCCCCTGCCGCCCGCCCAGCAGGAAGCCCACCCCCGCGAAAAGGGCGACCATGCCCGCCATCAGGATGGCGGTGCGCGCATAACCGGACACGGGACCTGTTCCTCCTTCGCCTCCGCGCCCCTATCTGGGGCACATGGCCGAGATCGACGACACCACCAAGACCCCGCCCGCCCCCCCGGTTGCGCCACCGGTTGTGCCACCGGCCGCATCGCCGGAGCCGGAAGCGCCGCCCATGCCCGCCGAGATCGGCGGCCCGAAGGGCCCGGAGCCGACGCGCTACGGCGACTGGGAGCGCAAGGGGCGCGTGAGCGACTTCTGAGGGCCGGGGCCTTCCGCCTGCGGCCTCGGCGCCGCCCCGCCGGGATCCAATGCCGGATGGTAGGGGCTGGATGGGAAGGGGCCGACTTGCCGCCAGGCCGGGCTGCCCCGCCGCGACGACAGATGGAGGCCCGTTCCCATGATGCTTCGCGTCCTTCCCGTGCTGGCCCTGCAGGCCTTCCTGGCCCTGCCCGCCCTGGCCGCGCCCTGCGGGCCGCTGCCGCCAGGCGCCCCCGCGGTGAGCCCCGCCCCGCGCGGGGACGAGCGCGGGCAGCGCATGACGGAGCGGACCATGATGCGCGCGCCCGCGCAGCCATCCGACACGCTGCTGGTCGGGGATTCCATCTTCGCCCGCTGGGGCGCGGCATCCGGTGATCTCGGCCGGCCGGTCACGAATTTCGGCGTGGGCGGCGACCGGACGGAGAACGTGCTGGACCGGATCGACCGGGCGCCCTTCGGGCCGGACGCCTTCCGCCGGGTAGTGCTGCTGATCGGCACGAACAACCTGGCCCGGGACGACGGCTGCTCCGTGCTCGGCGGCATCACCGCCATCATCGCCCGCCTGCACCAGCGCCTGCCCCGGGCGGAGATCGTCGTCGTCTCCATCCTTCCGCGCGGGCCCGGGCTGCGCGTGCGGCGGCGGGAGATCGAGCTGGTGAACCGGGCGCTGGCGGAGGATCAGGCCGCGCTGGGCATCCGCTTCGTGGACGCCTTCACCCCCTTCGCCCGGGCCTGCGACGGGCAGGAGCAGTGCCCGCTGCTGCCGGACCGCCTGCACCCCGGGCCGGAAGGTTACGCGGTGCTGGGCCAGAGCATCGCGGCGGCGCTCGGCGGGCGGTGACGGCCGGTTCCCGTTCCGGCCGCCTGGCCCTTCCCAGGGGTCAGAGACCCCGGGTGTTCACCACCACGGCGTAGAGGGAGCGGGCGCCCGTGATGAACAGGCGGTTGCGGTGCCGGCCGCCGAAGCAGAGGTTGGCCGCGCGCTCCGGCAGGTCGATATGGCCGATGGGGGCGCCTGCGGAGTTGAAGACCCGCACCCCGTCCTGTTCCGGCGTGCCCATGCCCCAGCCGCACCAGAGGCTGCCGTCCTCGTCCACCCGGAAGCCGTCCGGCGTGCCGCCGGGCTCGGCGGTGATGAAGTCCCGGCGGTTGGAGAGGCGGTTGTCCGCGCCCACGTCGAAGGCAAGAATCTTGCGGGGGCTGGTGCGGCTCTCCACCACGTAGAGGATTGATTCGCCGGGGGAGAAGGCGAGGCCGTTCGGGCCCTCGATGCCCTCAGCCGCCACCTCCAGCGTGCCGCGGGCGGGGTCGGCGCAATAGAGATTCTGGGGCAGCTCCTGCTCGGCGCGCTCGCCCTCGTTGTCGGAGAGGATGCCGAAGGGCGGGTCGGTGAACCAGATCGTGCCGTCGGACTTCACCACCACGTCGTTGGGGGAGTTCAGGCGCTTGCCCTGGTAGCGATCCGCGATCACGGTGATGCGGCCGTCATGCTCCGTGCGGGTCACGCGGCGGGTGGCGTGCTCGCAGGTGACCAGCCGGCCCTCCCGGTCCCGCGCATTGCCGTTGGCGAAGTTGGAGGGAGCGCGGAAGACGGTGGTCGCGCCCGTCGCCTCGTCCCAGCGGAGGATGCGGTCCTCCGGCACGTCGGACCAGAGGAGGCAGCGGTGGTCCCCGAACCAGACCGGCCCTTCCCCCCAGCGCGTTCCCCCGGCCAGCTTCTGCACGGGGGCGTTCATCACGCGGTAGCGGGCGAAGGAGGGGTCCAGGTCCCGCAGCCGGGGGTCGGGGTAGCGGGCCGTGGGGGTCCAGGGGGCCTCGTTGGACCAGGGCGCAGGCGCGGGGGGCGATTCCATGTGGGGAGGCTGCAAGGCGCCGCAACCCGCCGCAAGTCCCCCCGTTGGGAAGCAACATACCCTAACAGGAGGCGACACGATGCGCGGCATTCTCCTCTGGCTGATCGGCATCCCCATCCCGGTCATTATCCTGCTCTGGCTCTTCGGCGTGCTGCACTAGGCCAGGGCCCGGCCGCCCCGCGCGGGGCAGGCGCATCAACGGGACCGCAACGAAAGGGCCGCCCCGGCCGCCGGGGCGGCTTTTCTTTTGGGCTGGGCTCCTTTACTCCCGGCCCCCTTGCCCGTGGATGCCCAACCTACCTTGCCGAGAGAAGCCATGCCTCAGGATCGTGTCGTGCCCGTGGTCCTGTCGGGCGGGGTCGGCACCCGCCTCTGGCCGCTGTCGCGGGAGGGGTTCCCCAAGCAGTTCTGGCCGCTGATCTCCGAGGCGAGCATGCTTCAGGAGACGGTGGCGCGCGGGACCGGGCCGGCCTTCGGGCCGCCGATGGTGATCTGCGCGGAGGCGCATCGCTTCATGGTGGCCGAGCAGCTGCGCGATGCCGGCGTGGCCGTGGGGGCCGAGGGAGCCGGTGGCGGCGCCCGGATCGTGCTGGAGCCGGTGGCGCGCAACTCCGCCCCCGCCATCGCCGCGGCCGCCGTGCTGGCGGCGGAGGAGAACCCACATTCCCTGCTCTGGGTCATGCCCTCCGACCATGTGGTGAAGGACCTGCCGGCGCTGCACGCGGCGCTGGACCTGGCCTGCCAGGCGGCCCGGTCCGGGCGGATCGTCACCTTCGGGATGCGCCCGCAGAGCCCTGAGACGGGCTTCGGCTACATCGAGGCCGGGGCGCCTCTGGCGGAGGCGCCGGGCGTCTCGGCCATCGCCTCCTTCGTGGAGAAGCCGGACCTAGCCCGCGCCCAGTCCTTCCTGGAGGGCGGCAAGCACCTGTGGAATGCCGGCATGTTCGTCGCCGCCGCCTCCACCCTGCTGGCGGAGCTTGAGCGGCTGCAGCCGGAGCTGGTGGCCTCCGTCCGCGCCGCGGTCGAGGGGGCCACGCGGGACCTGGACTTCGTCCGGCTGGGTGCCGCCTTCGCGGAGAGCCCGAACATCTCCATCGACTACGCCGTGATGGAGAAGACGGCCCATGCGGCGGTGGTGCCGGCCGATATCGGCTGGTCCGACGTCGGCTCCTGGGACGCGCTGTGGCAGGCGAGCCCGAAGGATGCCGGGGGCAATGCCACCCACGGGCCGGTGGAGCTGCTGGATGCCAGGGACTGCTACGTGCGGTCCGAGGGGATCCTGACCACCGTGGTCGGCCTGTCGGACGTGGTGGTGGTGGCGACCGAGGACGCGGTGCTGGCCCTGCCGCGCGACCGCGCGCAGGACGTGAAGAAGCTGGTGGACCAGCTGAAGGCCAAGAAGCGGCCGGAGGCCGGCGCGCACCGCCGCATGTACCGCCCCTGGGGCCACTACGAGGGGCTGATCCAGGGCGAGCGCTTCCAGGTGAAGAAGATCCTGGTGCGCCCGGGCCAGAAGCTGTCGCTCCAGAAGCACTTCCATCGCGCGGAGCACTGGGTGGTGGTGAACGGCACCGCCATCGTCGAGCGCGACGCCGAGCGCATCCTGCTGCGGGAGAACGAGTCCGTGTACCTGCCGCTGGGCTGCGTGCACCGGATGGAGAACCCCGGGATGATCCCGCTGACGCTGATTGAGGTGCAGTCCGGCTCCTATCTCGGGGAGGACGACATCGTGCGCTTCGAGGATACCTACGGGCGGGTCTGACCGGGCACGCTCGGGGCGACTGGCCGAGGGGCCGGGTGGGGAAAGCCCCGCCCGGCCTTTTTTGTTTCCGCCGCCGCGGACAGGATGGGGCGCATGGACGCGCCCGCCCGAACCATCCCGCAGAGTCCCCGTGCCGAGGCCACGCGCCAGCGCATCCTGGATGCCGCGCTGACGGAATTCGCCGCCCACGGGCTGGCGGGCGCGCGGGTGGACGAGATCGCGGCGCGGGCCGGCGCCAACAAGCGGATGCTCTACGCCTATTTCGGCAACAAGGAGGATCTGTGGGTTGCGGTGCTGGAGGCCGCCTATGCCCATAAGCGGGAGGAGGAGCGGGCGCTGCAGGTGGACGGGCTGCCGCCGGCGGAGGCCATGGCGCGGCTGGTGCGCTTCAACCTGCGCTACACGGCGCGCCACCCGGAATTCGTGGCGCTGCTGAACCAGGAGAACCTGCACCGTGCGGCCTATCTGGCGCGGAGCGAGCGGGTGCCCGCGCTCTACTCGCCCCTGCTGGAATCGCTGAGCGAGGTGCTGCGGCGCGGGGCGGAGGAGGGGGTGTTCCGGCCGGGGGCGGACCCGATGCAGGCCTACATCACGCTGGTTTCCCTGGGACATTTCTACGTGTCCAACCTGCACACCCTTTCCGCGATTTTCGGGGCGGGGCTGGGGGCGGAGGCGGCGATCGCGGCGCGGGAAGCGCACGCGGTGGAGGTGGTGCTGGGCTGGCTGCGGCCCTGACGCCTTTCACTTGACGTCGGCGGCCCCGAGAGGCTTAGGTAACTACGCGGTTACCTGAGAACTCCCGGGGAGGAAGCGCGTATGGCGCAGCGGCGTATCGGCCTGATCATGCACGGCGTGACGGGGCGGATGGGGATGAACCAGCACCTGATCCGCTCCATCGCGGCCATCCGCCGGGAAGGGGGCGTGGCGCTGCCGAACGGGGACCGGATCATGCCGGACCCGATCATCGTGGGCCGGAACCGGGAGAAGCTGGAGGCGCTGGCGAAGGCGCACGGGGTGGAGCGCGTCAGCACCGACCTGGACGCCTGCCTGGCCGATCCGAATGACACGGTGTTCTTCGACGCGGCGACGACGCAGATGCGGGCGGAGCTGCTGAAGAAGGCGATCGCGGCCGGCAAGCACGTTTATTCCGAGAAGCCGACGGCGGAGAACCTGGAGGACGCGCTGGACCTCGTGCGCGTGGCGAAGGCCGCCGGCATCAAGCACGGCGTGGTGCAGGACAAGCTGTTCCTGCCGGGCCTGCGCAAGATGAAGATGGTGATCGACAGCGGGTTCCTGGGCCGCATCCTCTCGGTTCGCGGGGAGTTCGGCTACTGGGTCTTTGAGGGCGACCTGCAGCCGACGCAGCGGCCGAGCTGGAACTACAAGAAGGCCGAGGGCGGGGGCATCATCCTCGATATGCTTTGCCACTGGCGCTACGTGCTGGACAACACCTTCGGGGAGACGAAGTCGGTCTCCTGCCTCGGCGCCACGCATATCCCCGTGCGCTACGACGAGAACGACAAGCCCTACGACGCGGACACGGACGACGCGGCCTACGCCACCTTCGAGCTGGAGGGCGGCATCGTCGCGCAGATCAACTCCTCCTGGACCACGCGGGTGCGGCGCGACGACCTCGTGACCTTCCACGTGGATGGCACGCACGGCTCCGCGGTGTGCGGGCTGACGGATTGCTGGACGCAGGCGCGGGTGAACACGCCCAAGCCCGTGTGGAACCCGGACGTGCCGCAGACCATCAACTTCTACGAGGGCTGGCAGAAGGTGCCGGACACCCAGCCCTACCCGAACGGCTTCCGCGTGCAGTGGGAGGAGTTCCTGAAATACGTGGCGGGCGAGCGGGCGGACTATCCCTGGGACCTGCTGGCGGGCGCGAAGGGCGTGCAGCTGGCCGAGGCCGGGCTGAAGTCCTGGGCCGAGCGCCGCTGGATCGACCTGCCGAAGCTGGAGGCCTGACCATGCCGACGCTGAACCTGCCCACGCCGGGCGGCGCGATCGAGGCCTACACCACCGGTACGCCCGGCAACTTCGCGGTGGCGAAGCCGCCCTATCCGCGCGTGGCCTATGCCGCCGCGCACGTGGTGGCGGATCCGCTGGCGGAGCAGGATCCGTGGCTGGACGTGAAGGTGGATTGGGACAGGACCATCGCCTTCCGCCGCCACCTCTGGTCCCTGGGGCTGGGCGTCGCGGAGGCGATGGACACGGCGCAGCGCGGCATGGGGCTGGACTGGAACGGGGCGCAGGAGCTGATCCGGCGATCCCTGGACGCGGCGAAGGACTTTCCGGACGCCTTCATCGCCAGCGGCGCGGGCACGGACCATCTGGCGCCATCCCCGGACGTGACGGTGGATGACGTGATCCGCGCTTATGAGGAGCAGTGCGCGGCGGTGGAAGGGATGGGCGGGCGCATCATCCTGATGGCATCCCGCGCGCTGGCCAAGGCGGCGAAGTCGCCGGACGACTACGTGCGTGTCTATGACCGCGTGCTCTCCTCCGTTCGGCAGCCCGTGATCATCCACTGGCTGGGCGAGATGTTCGACCCGGCGCTGGAGGGCTACTGGGGCCACCACGACCACATGGCGGCGATGGAAGTGGCGCTGGACGTCATCGCCAGCCATGCGGACAAGGTGGACGGGGTAAAGATCTCGCTCCTGGACGACCAGAAGGAGGTCTCCATGCGGCGGCGCCTGCCGAAGGGCGTTCGCATGTACACGGGCGACGACTTCAACTACGCGGAGCTGATCGCGGGCGATGCCGAGGGGCATTCGGACGCGCTGCTCGGCATCTTCGATCCCATCGCGCCGGCGGTGGGCGGGGCGCTGGCCGCGCTCTCGCGCAACGACCTCTCCACCTTCCACGAGATCCTGGCGCCGACCGTCCCGCTCTCCCGCCACATCTTCAAGTCGCCCACGCGCTACTACAAGACGGGCGTGGTCTTCATGGCCTGGCTGAACGGGCACCAGGACCACTTCGTGATGGTGGGCGGGCAGCAGTCCACGCGCTCCATCCAGCACTTCGCCGAGTTGTTCCGGCTGGCCGACAAGGCGGGGCTGCTGCGCGACCCGGAGATGGCGGCATCGCGCATGCGGTCGCTCCTCGCGCTGCACGGTGTGGCGTGATGGGCGCTCCTATCGCGTCGAAGCCGGGGCCGCTCTCGCTCAACACCGTGACGGTGAAGGAGAAGTGGGGGTTGGCGGAGTGCATCGAGGGATGCGCGCGCCACGGCATTCCCGGCATCTCGCCCTGGCGCGACGTGCTGCAGGCCATGGGGGTGGAAAAGGCGGCGCGCGCGATCCGTGACGCCGGCCTCTCCGTCTCCGGCCTCTGCCGCGGGGGCATGTTTCCGGCGGCCGATGCCGCGGGGCGCGCCGCCGCCATCGAGGACAACCGCCGCGCCATCGCGGAGGCACACGCCCTTGGCGCGGCCTGCCTGGTGATGGTCTGCGGCGGGCTGCCGCCGGGCTCCAAGGACCTGGACGGCGCGCGCGCGATGGTGCGGGACGGGCTGCACGCCATCATGGAGGAGGCGCGCGCGGCGGGCGTGACGATCGCGCTGGAGCCGTTGCACCCCATGACCTGCGCGGACCGCTCCGTGCTCTCCACGCTCGGGCAGGCGCTGGATCTCTGCGACGAGCTGGGCGCGGGCAGCGGCGTGGCGCTGGACGTGTACCACGTGTGGTGGGATCCGGCGCTGCGGGCGGGGGTGGAGCGGGCAGGGAAGCGCATCGCCGCGTTCCATGTCTGCGACTGGCTGGTGCCGACGGTGGACACCGTGTTCGACCGCGGCCTGCCCGGCGAGGGCGTGATCGACATCCCCGGCATCCGCGCGATGGTCGAGGCGCAGGGCTATCGCGGCCATACGGAGGTGGAGATCCTCTCCCGCCGCTGGTGGGCGGCCGATCCGGACGAAGTGCTGGAAGACATCAAGCGGAGGCACGCCTCCGCCTGCTAACGCCCACGAAAAGAATGAGGGGAAACACAAGAATGAACATCACCCGACGTCATCTTCTCGGTGCCTCCGCGTCCCTTCTCGCCGCGCCCGCGCTCGCGCAGGCGGAGTGGACGCCCAGCCGCCCCATCCGCTTCGTCATTCCCTTCGCCGCCGGCGGCGCGACGGACGTGGTGGCGCGCGTGCTGGCCGACCGCATGGGCGAGCGGCTGCATCAGGCCGTGGTGGTCGAGAACCGCGCCGGCTCTGGCGGCAATATCGGGATGGAGAACGCGGCGCGCTCCGCCCCCGATGGCAGCACCATCGTCATGGGCACCACGGGCACGCTGACGATCAACCAGCACCTCTACGCCAATACCGGCTTCGATGCGGTGAAGGACTTCGCCCCCATCGGCATGGCCTTCGCCACCGACCACGTGCTGATCGTGAACGAGAAGGTGCCCGCCCGCACGGCGCAGGAGTTCATCGCCTATCTGCGGGAGAATCCGGGCAAGGTGAGCTTCGGCTCCGCCGGCGCCGGCTCCTCCACCCACATGGTGGCGGAGCTGTTCCGCCTGGCCGCGAAGGTGGACGTGATGCACGTGCCCTATCGCGGCAGCGCGCCGGCGCTGAACGACACGGTGGCGGGGAACGTGCAGTTCATGCTGGACCAGCTTCCCTCCGCCATCGGCATGATCCAGGGCAACAAGGTGCGGGCCCTTGCCACCACCGGCCCCAACCGTTCCCTGCCTGATGTGCCGACGATGAAGGAGATCGGCCTGCCCGCCGCCGAGGCCACCTCCTGGGGCGCGGTGCTGGCGCCCGCCGGCACGCCGGCCCCCGCCGTCAACCGCCTCAGCGCCGTCCTGCGCGAGGCGCTGGCCGACCCCGCGATCCAGCAGCGGCTGAAGGCGGCGGGTGCCGACGCCGTGTCCTCCACGCCCGACGAGCTGAAGGCGAAGATGGCGCAGGAGGTGGAAACCTGGGGCCGCGTGGTTCGGGAAGCGAAGATCACCGTGAACTGAGGGCAGGGGTGCAGGGCGGCGGCGACGCCGGCTTGCAGTGGGCGAGGCGGCCGGCGCGGCCACCTCGCCCGCAATTTCGCTGCACCTCGATTGGATAAAGACCGCAACGAAATTCATGGCGTGCTCGGTCGGACCCCTCTAGCCTCCTACAAACCTGCCCTGCCATTCCCGGGCAACACGGCCGGAAGCGCGGGCAGGACGCAGCAACGGCCTGGTCTCAATCCAGGCCCCTGAACGGGAGGAACAACCCATGCGCCGGACCGCCGCGCTCGCGCTCGCCACTGCCGTGCTTCTCTTCGCCATGCCCGACGCTAGGGCCCAGCCTGCGGAGATGACCTTCTTCGTCACCTCCGCGAATCCGGGGCAGGGCGCGAATCTCGGCGGGCTTGCCGGCGCGGATGCGCATTGCCGGTCCCTCGCGCTGGCGGCCGGCGCCAGGGACCGCAGCTGGCGGGCCTATCTCAGCGTCTCCGCCACCGGCGGCGCCCAGGCCGTGAATGCGCGGGACCGCATCGGGCGCGGGCCCTGGCGCAACGCGAAGGGCGAGGTGATCGCTCAGGACGTCGCCTCGCTGCACGGCGACAGCAACCGGCTGACGAAGCAGACGGCGCTGACGGAGAAGGGCGAGGTCGTCAACGGCCGCGGCGACGATCCGAACAACCACGACATCCTCACGGGCTCGCAGCCCGACGGCACGGCCTTCGCGGGCGATCAGGACCGCACCTGCGGCAACTGGACGCTCGGCGGGGCGGAAGGTTCGGCGATGGTCGGGCACCACGACCGGATGGGGTTGCAGGACAATGCGCCCGCAAGGTCCTGGAACTCGTCGCACGCATCCCGCGGCTGCAATCTGCCCCAGCTCCGCACCACGGGTGGCGCCGGGCTGCTCTACTGCTTCGCGGCGGACTGACGGGCGGGGTTATCGAAACCGTCCCGGCGTGTCGTCGGGACGGCTTCGGCCCTAGCGCGCGAAGTCCGGCACGCCGCGCCGCACGGCATCAACGCGCCCGGCGCGCGTCACCTCCCAGAGCGGGTTGTCCACGGCTAGGCGCTGGCCGCCGTCGCGCTGCACGGGGCGGATCACGGCGGTGCCGGTGCCGCGCGACTCCGCGCCGAAAATCGAGAGGGGGACGCGGACGTAGATGCCCTTGTCGAAGGAACCCTCGCCAAATTTGGAGAAGGGCACGTTCGTGAAGGTGGCGAAGCCGCCGACCTCGATGCCGCTGTCGAAGCGCCGGCCCATCTCGATCGTGGCGCCCCAGTCGCCGGCCAGGTAGCGGCCGGCGCGGAGGATGCCGTAGAGGTTCCAGACCGGCAGCTCCGCGTAGAGGGAGAGGTGGCCAGTGGCCACGTTGTAGTCGCGGAAGCCGAAGAGGCCCTTCGTGTCGCGCTGCTGCACGAAGTTCAGGTCCAGGCCCATGGCGAAGCCGCGGTCGGCGGGGCGCCAAAGGACCTCCGTGGAGACGCCGCCGAACATGGGCTCCAGCAGGCCGGCTGTGGCGCGGGCAAAGACGTCCGGGGCCAGGTTCCAGACGCGCTCGGCGTAGAGGCCGGGGATCGAGGTCTTCCCGTCGCGCGCGTAGAGGGCGTAGTCGCTGCGGACATGGGGGATCCGACTGTCCGAGGGCAGTCCGCGATCGAGGTTGCCGAAGACGGCTTGCTGTAGGGCGCCCGCGGCGCTGATGCCGTGGCCGAACTCCACCCGCGCCCCGGCGGCGACGGCGCCCTGGTAGCGCAGGGTGCGGGAGGGATCGCCGAGCTGGAGGTTCAGGCGGGGCTCCAGCACCAAGTCCCAGCTCGGGCCGGGCTTGGTGAAGGCGCCGGGCCAGTCCTCCGTGAAGTCCGGGCCGGTGGCGGGCAGGAGGGTAGTGGCGGACCAGGCCTCCTCGACGCTGCCATAGGGTGTGGCGGCGGCTTCCAACGCGTGGCGGGGGATGAGGATGGCCCCCGTCTCGGCGCCCGCCTGCCACCAGGAGAGCCGGATGGACTCCACGCCCGGGGGCAGGATGCCGTTCACGGCCCGCAGCACGCGGGAGGCGACGCCGGGGAAGGTTCGTTGGTTGCCCTCGGAGACGGCGATGCGCGCCTCGATCCCGCGCTCCTCATAGGCGAGGGGGCGGAAGCCGGCCTCGCGCAGGGCGCCGAAGGCAGCGCGGGCGCGGTCGTCCTCGGTGCCGGCAAGGGGCTGGCGGGCGGGCAGCGGCGGCACGGGGCGCAGGCGGGGGGCCTGGGGTGGGTTCGCCGGGTCCATGCGGAGCGATAGGCGGACCAGCGCGTCCGTGCCGTGGACGAAGGCGAGGCTCGCATCGACGTACTCGCCCTGCCACTGCAGGCCGATGTTCACCGGGCTGCGGGCGCGTCCCTCGGGCTCGCCCCGGCGCACGGGAAAGCCGCCACGCTCGTCGCGCAAGGCGTCGCCGGACCACTCGGCCTTGGCGCGCAGCCCGTCCAGCGTGCCCCAGGGCGTCTCCAGGGCGGGGATGCTGTACTCCACCCCGCCGAAGAGGGAGACGTCCTCCCCCCGGAAGAAGTCCAGGCGCGGCGTGCCGCCGCGGCCCACGTCCCGCGGCCGGGTGCGGAAGCGGTCGGAGAGGTCGGCCAGGGGGTTGGCGATCGTGCCCGTGGTGCCCAGCCTCCCCCAGCCCAGGCCGAAGGAGACGTCCAGCGGCCCCCAGCGGCGGGAGGCGACGAGGTACTCCCCGCCGTAGATGCCGGTGCCGATCACGTCCTGCAGGCCGATCGCCACGGCGGGGTTCCAGGGGCCTTCCTCCAGCAGGCGCAGCTTCACGTCGAAGGCACGGTCCGTGGTGCTGCCGCGGCCGGTGGTGGCGTTCAGGCGCTCCGTCAGGCGGAAGGTGGTTTCCAGGAAGGGCAGGGCCTGGAAATTCACGAACCAGAAGCGGCGCTGGTGGCGGTACGTGCCGCCGGCCTCCAGCGTGCCGTCCTCTCGGAAGCGGGCGTTCCGCATCTCGATCAGCCCGGCGCCGCCGAAATCGCTGCCCGTGGCCGGGACTTCCTCGCCGCCCGCGGGAAGGGCGAGGAGGCCGAGCAACAGGGCGAGCCGCGCGCCGCGCATCAGTACGGTGTTGAAAAGAATGATCGCATTTTCGTGATGTGTTTGGGCATGGGGTTTCCGCGAAGGCAAGCCGGAACCTTCCGGGGCCGCGCGGAAACGCCGGGATGGACACCTGCGGGACACGCTCCCAGGATCGGGGCATGACCTTCTCGCTTCTCGGCCGCTGCGCGCGCACGGGCTGGATCGGCGCGGCGGGCGCCACCTCGGACCTCGCCGTGGGGGCGCGCATTCAGCACGTCGCGCCCGGGATTGGGGCGGTGTTGACGCAGCACCGGACCGATCCGCGCCTCGGGCCGCGCGGGCTCGCCCTGCTGCGGGGCGGCTGCGCGGCGGCGGAGACGGTGGCGGCGCTGGTGGCCTCCACGCCCCATGCGGAGTGGCGGCAGGTCGCGGCGCTGGACGCGGCCGGGGGCACGGCGCACCACCACGGCGCGCGGGTGAAGCCGGCGCGCGCCGCGGCGCATGGGCGGGACTGCGTGGCGATCGGCAACATCCTGGCAAGCGAGGCGGTACCGGAGGCGATGGTGCGGGCCTTCGAGGCCGATCCGGGGGCGCCGCTGGGCGACCGCCTGCTGGCCGCGCTGGCCGCGGGCGAGGCGGCGGGGGGCGAGCACGGGCCGGTGCTCTCCGCGGTGCTGGAGGTCTGGGGGGACCAGGACTTCGCCCTGGCGGACCTGCGCGTGGACCGCGCTTCCGGGCCGATCGCGGAGCTGGCCGGGCTGTGGCGGGACTGGGCGCCGAAGATCGACGAGTTCGTGCTGCGGGTGCTGGACCCGGACCGGGCACGGGGCGGGGCCGCCGGCTCCCTCTCTCTGCCGGGGGCGGCCGCTTGAAGCGCCGCGAGATCGCCGCCGGGATCGGCGCCGCCACCCTTCTTGCCGGAACCGCCATGGCCCAGGACGCCAGCCCGCCCCCGATGATCGGCGCCATCACGGAGGTGCCGGGCATCCGCGTCGGCCACTTCACGGAGACGCGGCGGCCGACGGGCTGCACCGTGATCCTGGCGGAGGAAGGGGCGGTGGCCGGGGCGGACGTGCGCGGCGCCGCCCCGGGCACGCGGGAGACGGACCTGCTGGACCCCTCCAACCTCGTGGAGAAGGTGCACGCCGTGCTGCTCTCAGGCGGCTCCGCCTTCGGGCTGGACGCGGCCACGGGGGTGATGCGCTGGCTGGAGGAGAAGGGCATCGGCTTCGCCGCCGGCCCGGCCCGGGTGCCGATCGTGCCGGCGGCCGTGCTGTTCGACCTGGCGGTGGGGGATCACCGGATCCGCCCCGATGCGGCGGCGGGCTTCGCGGCCTGCGAGGCGGCTTCCGCCGACGCGCCGGCAGAGGGCAGCGTGGGGGCCGGCACCGGGGCGACGGTGGGCAAGCTCTACGGCATGGCCCGCGCCATGAAGGGCGGGATCGGCACCGCCTCCGTGAGGGTCGGGGCGATCACCGTCGGCGCGATCGTGGCGGTGAACGCGGTGGGAGACGTGATCGACCCGCGGACCGGGAAGGTGCTGGCCGGCGCGCGGGACGCGGAGGGGCGGCGCCCCTTCGGCACGACGGAAGCGGTGCTGCGGGGTGAGCTGCCGCCGCCGATGCAGGCGGGCATGGCCACCACCATCGGCGTGGTGGCCACCGACGCCGTGCTGACGAAGGCGCAATGCCGCCGCCTCGCTGGTGCGGGGCATGACGGTCTGGCCCGCAGCATCGACCCCATCCACACCATGTCCGATGGCGACACGATCTTCGCCCTGGCAACGGGGAAGAGCGGGCTGCCCGGCAACATGATGGCCCTGGGCGCCATCGTGCCGCATGTGATGGCGGCGGCGGTGCAGCGCGCCGTGCGGGCGGCGAAGGCGGTGGGGGGGAGCCCGCCGGGGATGTCCGAGCTGGACTAGGGGCCCGCCGGAAACCGGGCTGTGGCCGGGGCGCTTTCGGCTGCATGAACGCTGATGGCCTGATGCAACCCGGCTGGCGGGAGGCGACCCGCAGGGTCAACGGCGTCGATCTCCACATCGTGGAAGCGGGCGATCCGGGCCGCCCGGTGCTGATCCTGCTGCACGGCTTCCCGGAATTCTGGTGGGCGTGGCGCAAGCAGATCACCCCTCTGACGGAGGCCGGCTACCACGTCGTCGTGCCGGACATGCGGGGCTACAACACCAGCGGGAAGCCCGAGGGAGTTTCGGCCTACCACATCGACACGCTGGCGGCGGATGTGGTGGCCCTCGGGGATGCCTATGGGGCGGAGCGCTTCGACCTAGTCGGGCATGACTGGGGAGCGGTGATCTCCTGGTGGGTAGCCGCGCAGCACCCGGACCGCCTGCGGCGCGTCGTCGTCATGGACGGGCCGCACCCCGATGTCTGGGCCCGGCAGGCGCTGAAGCACCCGACCCAGGCGCTGCGGAGCACCTACGTGGCATTCTTCCAGCTGCCCTGGGTGCCGGAGGCAACCCTAGGGGGCTTCGACTTCGCGGGGCTGAAGGCGCTGATGCGGGGGAGCGCCCGCGCGGAAACCTTCGAGCCGGGGGCGCTGGAGCGCTACGCCGAGACCTGGAGCCGGCCGGGTGCCCTGACGGCCATGCTCAACTACTACCGCGCGCTTCGCGAGCGCCGGGGCGGTGGCGACCCCGCGCAGATCGCGCCGCCGGTCCTGATCCTTTGGGCGAGCGATGACAGCGCCCTGGAGCGGCACGTGGCAGAGGCGGGGCTGGCCCTGTGCGACGACGGGGAGTTGACGATCATCGACGGCACCAGCCACTGGCTGCACCTGGAGCAGCCGGATCGGATTAACGCCGAGATCATCGGCTTCCTGGCGAAGGGCGCCAACCGGCCGGATTGATCTCGGCGCCTCTGTCCGGAAAACGCCCGTCAGGCGCTGGAGCTGGTGCCCCAGCCGCGCTGCCGGCGGCGGCGCCCGACGACGAAGGCCACCGCCGCCGCGATGGCGAGGAGGACGATCATCACGATCGGCGGCTGGGAGAAGTTGTCCGGCCAGACATACGGAATGATCGCCAGCAGGGCGAGGAAGATGACGATGCCGACGATGGTGCGGAGCATGGTCGCGGTCCCCTAGCCCATGTGCTTCGAGAGGAAGTCGATGGCGCGCCTCTCGGCCAGCTCGGTCGCGGCGGGATCGTAGCTGCCGCGGTCCTCGCAGGCGAAGCCGTGGCCGGCGCCGGGATAGACGAAGACCTCCACCTCCGGCCGCGCCTCCCGCACCAGTTCCACGTCCGAGAGGGGGATGCCCTTGTCCTCGGCCCCGAAATGGAGCTGGACCGGGCAGTTCGGCGTCTCCGTCCGCGTGCCGGCGATGCCGCCGCCGTAGTAGCCGACCGCTGCCCGGAAGGAGCGGGAGCGCGTGGCGCCCCACCAGGCAATGGTGCCGCCCCAGCAGTAGCCGATGATGCCGTGCGCGGCGCCGGCGGGCAGGGCGGCGGCGGCCGCCTCCACGTCCAGCATCACCTTGTCGTCGGGCACCTGCTTGCGCAGCGCCATGCCGCGGTCACGGTCCGCGGCCTCGTAGCCCAGCTCCACGCCGCGCTCCGCACGGTCGAACAGGGCGGGCGTGACCACGGCCCAGCCGAGGCTGCCGAGGTGGTCGGACAGGCGCTTCATGTGGGGGTTCACCCCGAAGATCTCCTGCACCACGACCAGGGCGCGCTTCGCGTCCTGCGGCCCGGCACGCCAGGCGGAGAGGCGGTGGCCATCGGCCGCGGTCAACTCGATCTGCATGCTGGCTTCCAGGGAATCGGGTGCCTATCCTGGGGCCATGGCCGAGATCGTCAACCTGAACCGGGCCCGCAAGACGAGGGATCGCGCGGCGGCGGAAGCGAAGGCGGCCGCCAACCGCGCCGCCCACGGGCGCACCAGGGCGGAGCGGGCGAAGGACGCCGAGGCGAAGGCGAAGCGGGACGCTCTGCTGGACGGGGCGCGGCTGGAGAAGCCGGGCGAGGGGTGAGCCGGCCGGGGGAGAGAGGACGCCTTCTCCCTTCCCCCGGGGCGGCGCCTCAGCCTTCCTTCTTCGCGACCAGCCCGCGCACCTCGTCCATGGCCTCCGAGAAGCGCTTGTTCAGCACCGTCAGCGCTTCGGAGTTGGACTTCTGGATGAGGTCGGCCAGCTCCTTCATGTTGGTCACGGCCTTTTCGTAGCTGGCCTTCACCATCTCGGCCTGCTTGGCGGCCTGGTCCTGCGGCGTGCTGGGGGTGCTGGCGCCGCGCACGGCGTCCGTCATCTCCGCCATGGACTGCTGCAGGATCTCCATGTGGCGGCGCGCCACGGCCTGCGCGCCCTCGAGCGCCACGCGGTTGGCGGCGGAGAGGGCCTCGAGGTTGCGGCGCTGGGCATCGGCCAGGGCCTGAACGTCCAGCATCGGCATTCGCATCTCGGACAGGAGGCGCATGGGATCCATCTCCGACGGGAAGGTGGGGCGATCGGACATCGGCATTCCTCCTGAACGATTCGGCGCCATCCTTGCCCGCCGCGCCGGGGCGCGTCCAGCAAAGGAGCGATGTCAGGCGATCGGCAGGGGGCCGGATCCACCTTTCTTGCGCGGCGGGGTGGGGGTTGCGGGCGCGTCCGGCGCCTCCGGGGACAGGGCGGAGGGCGGGATGGGCTCGGCGGGGGGCAGAGGCTCGCCAGAGGACGTGCCAGAGGACGTGCCAGGAGGCGTGCCGACGGGCGTGCCGCCCTCGCCGGGCTGCTCCGGGCCGGCGGCGTTGGCCAGCATAATACCGGTATCCGCCAGCGGGGGCTCGACGATCGGGGGCTCGACGATCGGCGGCTCCACGATGTCCGGCGGGGTGGAATCGGCGCCTTCCACCGGGCCGGACATGGGAGCCTCGTCCTCTGTCAGGCGCAGGGTGCGGGCCACCTTCTCGGCACGGTCCAGGGCGCGGTCCAGCGCGGCCATGGTGGGGCCGAGATCGACGCTGTCATCTGTCTCCCAGGCTCGGGCGACGGAGAGCCAAACGCCGACCAGCCCCTGCACGCGCAGTGCGCCGGCGAGGCCGGCGGTGGAGACACCCGCCCCCTCCAGCGTCCAGGCCATGGAGGCCATGAGGATGGGGGAGAGAAGAAGGGCGGAGAGCGGGTCCCGCATGAGGTCCCGCTGCATGCGAAGGATGCCCTCGCGGTGCGGCTGCAGTGCGTCCAGCCGGCGCATCAGCAGGTCGAACACGCGGTCCCGCGCGGTCCCGAAGCCGGTCTGGCCGGGCACCGTGCCCTCCAGCACGGCCTGATCCACCGAACGGGCATGGGCGCGCAGCAGGGCAACGGGGGTGGTGTAGCGGCCGCGCAGGTCGGACAGGCTCTCCCCGCTCTCGGCGGCGATGCGGGCGAAGGTGGCGCCGTGCCAGCCGTGCTGGGCCACCACGCGCCAGAAGGCGTCGAGAAGGGCCGGGGAGGGGGCGTCGCGCGTGTCCATCGCCCTGCAAGATGGCGCATATCCGGGATGGATCAACCGCACCGCATCATCCGCGCGGGGCGCGGCCCGAAACGGCGGCGGCGATGGCGGCAGCCTGGAGGATGGCTGCCGCGACGAAGAGGGCCGGCCCGCCCACGGCATCGCGCAGCAGGCCGAAGGCGGCGGGGGCGAAGGCGTAGCCGGCCTGGCTGGCGGCGGTGATGAGGGCCACGGCCCGCGCCGTATCCGCGGGGACGAATTCCGCCTGGGCGATGAGGGGCGGGAGGGAGGTGGCATTACCGATCCCGAGGCCGACGAGGGCGAGGCCGGCCAGCATCGGCACGGGTGCCCCGCCCGCCAGCAGCAGCACGGCCGCGCCCGCGATCTGCACGGCGAGGCTGGCGGAGGCTGCCAAGCGCCGATCCACCCCGGGCCCATCGGCACCGGGGCGGAGCAGGCGGGCCATGGCCATCCGGCCGAGCACGGCGCAGGCCGTGGCCATGCCCATGGCCAGCCCCGCCCCCTGCGCCCCGAGCGCGGGGACGAGGAGAGAGAAGAGGTGCGCGATCAGCCCGATCTGCGCGAAGAGAGAGAGGGTCATGAGGCCGGCGAGGGTGGCGAAGCGCCGGTCCCGCCAGGGTTGGCCGAGCGGCGGCGCCGGGTGGGCGGTGGCGGCCGGGGCGGGGCCGGGCGCGCCATCCGGCAACTGGCCCAGCGCGGCGGGGCTGCGCCCGATCACCCGCCCCGCGAGGAGCCAGAGGGTGGCTGCCATGGCCGCGCCCAGCAGCGCCGCCGCGCCGGGCAGGCCGAGGGTGCCGATCAGCGCCACCCAGAGCGGCGAGAGCAGCACGCCGCCGACGCTGGCGCCGTTATAGGCGGTGGAGAGGGCGGCCGGGCGCCCCCGCACGAGCCAGGGCGCCACCATGGCGTTGATGGCCGCCGCCCCCGTGGCCGCCCATCCCGCGCCGCTGACGAGCGTGGCCGCGAAGAGCTGCCACGGCTCCGCCGCCAGCGCCCAGCCGAGCAGGCCGAGGCCGGAGGCGATCCCGCCCGCGCGGGTGATGCCCGCCAGCCCGAACCGCGCGTGCAGCGCCGGCAGGCGCGCGACGATCAGGGCGCCGGCCAGGAAATGGGTCGTGACGGCGGCCGAGACGGTGGAGAGGGGCCAGCCCCGAGCCTCGTGAATGGCCTGCAAGAGGATCGGCGGGCCGTAGAAGCCCAGGCCCCAGGCGAAAACGGCGACGGCAAAGGCCGCCCAGACCACCCGCCAGCCGAAGAATGCCGTGCTGCCGCCCATTGCGTCGCCCCCCTGTTCCTGCCCGGCATGGAGGCTGCCCGCACCGGCATGCCCGGTGCTGCGGTCCCGCCCGGAGCATGGGGACTGATGAGGGGGAGGTCGCGCCACTCGCCTGCCGCTCGTTGCGGCGCATCGCTAGGCCGGGCGAGGCTCCGGGCCGCCTGCGCGAGGCGGCGCGGTCAGGGGATGGATGCCCAGAGGAAGACGAGGACCGCCGCGATGCCGAGGGCGGTCCGGATCGCGTGGAGCGAGCCCCAGCGCCGGATCATGGACCTGGTCTCGGCACCGGCCGCGGCGGGCCCGATCGCCATAAGCCGGCGATTGGTGGGAAGGATCACGAGAAGGGTGACCGGCCAGTTGGCGAGCATCAGCAGGCCTCCGGCCGCCCAGCCGGCGCGGCCTGTCTGCCACCACGCCGCGAGCCCGAGGAGGAAGCCGATGACGGCGAGCGGGGCCTGCAGGGCCGCGCCGCGCTTGTAGGCGGGCTTCCACTCGGCCAGCAGTGCCCGGTGGTCCAGCCCCAGCCGCGCGGGCTGCTCGACCAGGTTGATGTAGAGCGCCGCGCCCGCGAAGACCGCGGCCGTGAGGAGCGCGAGCTGGCCGAGGATCATGTCCCGCTCCCTCCTAGCCCTAGGTGAGGCGCCTCAGCCCGCGAGCTCGCGGGAGCGGCGGGTGGCGGCCTCGATCGCACGGGGGATGAGCTGCGGCCAGGCGTGCTCGGCCATCAGGACGTTCAGCGCCTGCTCCGTGGTGCCCTTGGGGGAGGTGACGTTCTGGCGCAGCACCGCCGCGTCCTCCTCGCTGCGGGCGAGAAGGGCGCCGGAGCCGGCGACGGTGGCGCGGGCCATGCGGCGGGCGAGGTCGGGCGGGATGCCCTGCTCCACCCCGGCCTTCTCCAGCATCTCCGCCAGCAGGAAGACATAGGCGGGGCCGCCGCCGGAGATGGCGGTGACAGGGTCGATCAGGCTTTCGGCCTCCACCCAGGACACCTCGCCGGTGGCGGAGAGGAGGCGGTCGGCGAGGGTCTTCTGGGCCTCGGTGCAGCGGCGGCCGGCGCAGGCGACGGTGAATCCCTGCCCGATGGCGGCGGGGGTGTTGGGCATGGCGCGCACCACCGCCGCGCCCTCCAGCAGCGCATCCAGGCCGGAGAGGGTCTTTCCGGCCATGATGGAGACGAAGAGGGCCCCGCCCCGGGCGAAGGGGCGGTAGCCCGGCAGGGCTTCCTCGGCCTGTTGGGGCTTGGTGGCGAGCACCACGGCCTCCGGCACGAAGCCGGAGGGGATGGTGACGGCATCGGGCACGACCCGGATCTCCGGGCGGCCGGCGAAGGGCTTGGTGGAGGGGTGGTGGGGTTCCACCACCACGGCGGAGGAGAGGCCGCGGGCGAGCCAGCCGGAGAGCAGGGCGCCCCCCATCTTGCCGCAGCCGACCAGGAGGACGGGCGGAAGGATCGCAGTGGACATCGGCGTGGCCCCTTTGGAGAGAGCCCGGGCGGGCGCGTGGGCCGGCCCGGGCGTCCCCTATGGAAAACCCGCCTTTCGGCGGGTCCGCAAGGGGTTCAGGCCTCTCCGGCGCAGTCCAGCATGGCCGCTGCCAGTGCCTCGGCGGGCGGCTTGCCGCCCCAGAGGACGAACTGGAAGGCGGGGAAGAAGCGCTCGCACTCGGTGATGGCGATGTCCACCATGTCCTCGAGGCTCTCCACGCTCGCGCGGCCGGCGCCGCGGAGGAGGACGGCGTGGCGGAACACGGGGATTCCCTCCTCGCCCTCGATCCCGAAATGCCCGATCCAGAGCTTCTCGTTCGCCAGGGCCAGCAATTCGTGCAGCTTGCCCCGCGCCTGGGCCGGCACCTTCATGTCGAAGGCGCAGGTGAAGTGCATCGCGCTGATCTCGTTCGACCAAGAGAAGTGCAGGCCGTAGTCGCACCACTTGCCCGGGGCTTCCGCGGCCATCTCGCCGTCGGACCGGCGATCGAAGGCCCATTCATTGGCCGACACGATCTGCTCGACGACGTCGAGCGGATTAGCGGCCCTGTCCCGGTTTACAGTGAGGGTGGCTGACATGGCGTCACCTCCTATCCCGAGACGGGCGACCCCCCTCCTCTGGTATCGAATCGGCCGGGTCAGCCCCAACTGGTTGATACTGCGATGGCGAACGCAGCGGCAAGGCCGAGGGTTCAGCGAATCCGGGCCCGCATCACACAATAATCGGGCCTGTGCCTTCCACGGGCGGCACGCCGGGCTCCGGCGGGGCGTCCTTCGCCATGTCGTCCATCCGGGCCTCCAGCGCGGCGACGCGGAGCGCGAGCGCCTCCGACTCCTCCCGCGCGCGGCGGGCCACCTCCAGCGCCGCGTCCAGCTCCTCGCGCTTGACGAGGTTCAGGCGGGCGATGAAGGCCTCCGCCTGGGCCTGCACCATGGCCTCCATCTCGGCCCTGGCGCCGTTGAGCACGGAGAAGGCGCCGCCGGCCATGCCGGCCAGGTCGTCGAAGAACTTGCCGCGGCCGGTGCCGCCGAAGGGCCCCCCGGTGGAGCCGCCGCCGAAGCCCTTGCCGAAGCCGCCAGCGCCGAAGGGGCCGGAGCCGCCGCCCGGGTTGCCGCCGCCCGGATTGCCGCTGCCCGAGCCGCCCTGTCCGCCTTCCTGCATCCCTGCCTCCTCGCGATTCATGCAGGACAACATGGCCCCGGGGGACGCGCCGGCGTAGCCCCCGGCGCGCATTTCCCGCCGCTTGCCGCGCCCATGCCCGCCCCCTACCTAGCCCGATGGATTGGGCGCGAGCGGGGACGACGATGAGACGACGGGTGCTGGTCCTCCTGGCGTTGCTCGGCATGGCGGCCGGCGGGGGCGCGCTCGCCCAGTCGGCCGATCAGCCCGGGAGCAGCGCCTTCGGGTCCACCGCCGTGACCAGGGCGCCAGCGGGCGCCGGCTCGGGGGGTGGTCTCGGGAGGGCGCAGGGCGGCCTCACCTCCGGCACTCCCGGCGCCGCCGCCCTGCCCTCGCCTTCGCCCTCGCCCTTCGCCGCACCAGCGCAGCCGGCACAGCCAGCGCAGCCGGCAAAGCCGGTGCCGCTGATCGGCGCGGGGAACTTCTGCGCGCAGCCGGCGGGGCTCTGCGGCCCGGCCTGCAGCGTCAGCTGCCCGGAGGGGCGCATAGCCTACTGCACCAACGGCCAGGGCGGCCCGGCGAGCACCACGGCCCGCATCGGCACTCCCAGCCCCCCCAGCAGGACCGTTCCCCCGGGCGTTCCCAACCCCGGCGGGGTTTCCGGCTCCAGCGGGACCGCGGGCACGGGCAGCGGGGCCATCCCGTCCGGTGCGGCGGCGGTGTCGGGCGCCGGTGCCTCGGGAACGCCCGGCCTCCCCGGTGCCGCCGGTTCGGCCGGCACGCCTGGGGGAACCCTTGCTGGCGCCGCCGGGACCTACGGAATCCCCGGCATGGCCGCCTCTGGCGGCGCGCTGCTGCCCGCCAGCTGCACGGGGCGGCCGACCTGCAGTTGCAAGTGACGCTGGGGGAGGGGCGGCGGGGACGCCGCCGCTGACCGGCCAGCCCACCATTTCAGCCCACCATTTCAGCCCTGGCCGATCGGGCCTATACCGCGCCCGCCCGGCGGCTCCGGGCAGCCGGCAAGGGGGCGTCCGCGTCCCGGCCGGCGTTCAACCGACCCGGCCCGGCCCCGCCGCGCCCGGCAGCACGGGCCATCGATGATCCCCGCCATCCTCTTTCCCGCCTTCGATCCCGTGGCCCTGGCCGTCGGGCCCTTCGTCGTGCGCTGGTACGCGCTGGCCTACATCGCCGGCATCGTGATCGGCTGGCAGGTCGCGCGCCGGCTGATCCCGAAGGCGCCGGCGGCGGGCACGCCGGAGGCGATGGACGACTTCGTCACCTGGGCGACGCTCGGCGTCATCCTCGGCGGCCGGCTGGGCTACGTGCTGTTCTACCGGCCGGACATCATCCTCAGCGCGCCCTGGGAGATCCTGTACCTCTGGCACGGCGGCATGTCGTTCCACGGCGGGGCGGCGGGGGTGATCATCGCGCTCGCCCTGTTCTGCCACCGGCGCGGGGTGCCCTTCCTGCTCTTCTCTGACCGGGTGACAAGCGTGGTGCCGGTCGGGCTCGGGCTCGGGCGCCTCGCCAACTTCATCAACGGCGAGCTCTGGGGGCGGGTGACGGACGTGCCCTGGGGGATGATCTTCCCCCATGCCGGGCCGGAGCCGCGCCACCCCTCCCAGCTCTACCAGGCGGCGCTGGAGGGACTGGTGCTCTTCGTGATCCTGCAGTGGATCGTGCGCACGCCCCGGCTGCGGGCGCGGCCGGGCTTCACCGCCGGGGCCTTCCTGGCGGGCTACGGCGTGGCGCGCATCATCGGCGAGCTGTTCCGCCAGCCGGACGTGCAGCTGGGCTTCCTGGTGGGTGGCGCGACGATGGGGCAGCTGCTCTCCGTCCCCATGGTGATCGCGGGGATCTGGCTGATGGCGCGCAGCCGGCCGGTGGTGGAGGCCCCCGCCGCGTGAGCGGCCCGGAAAATTCACGCGTGAGCGGCCCGGAAAATTCACGCGTGAGCGGCCCGGAAAAGCCACGCGGGAGCGACCTGCCCGCCCCCGCCGCCACGGAACGGCTGGATGCCTTCATGGCGCGGGCCAACGCGGCCTACTACGCCGGGCGCGACCCCTTCGGCGCAGCGGGGGACTTCACCACCGCGCCGGAGATCACCCAGGCCTTCGGGGAGTGCCTTGGCCTCTGGGCGGCGGTGACCTGGGTTGCCATGGGCAGGCCGGACCCGGTGATCCTGGCCGAGGCCGGGCCGGGGCGCGGGACGCTGATGGCCGACGCGCTGCGGGCAATCGGGCAGATGATGCCGGATTTCACCCGGGCCCTGCGGCTGCACCTGGTGGAGACCTCGCCCCTGCTGCGGGCGGCGCAGCGGGCGCGGCTTCCGGACGCGGTGTGGCACGACGACATCGCCGCCCTGCCGCCGGGGCCGGTGATCCTGCTGGCGAACGAGTTCCTGGATGCCCTGCCCATCCGCCAGTTCGTCCGGCGCGGCGGCGCGTGGATGGAGCGCTTCGTGGCGGGCGACGCCTTCGTGGAGCGGCCGGCTCCGGACGCGCCTCTGCCGGACGCAGGTGAGGAGGGCGAGGTGCGGGAGGTGAACGAGCCCGCCCTGGCGATCGCGGCCGCGCTGGGCGCGCGGCTAGCGGCGCAGGGGGGCGCGGCGCTCTTCATCGACTACGGGCCCGGCGAGAGCGGGCCGGGGGACAGCCTACAGGCCATCCGGGGCCGGGAGGCGGCGGATCCCCTGGCCGATCCCGGGACCGCAGACCTGACGGCGCACGTGGATTTCACGGCCCTCGCCCGCGCTGCCCGGGCGGCGGGGGCGGCGGCGCACGGGCCGCTGCCGCAGGGTGTGTTCCTGTCGCGGCTGGGGCTGCACAGCCGGGCCGCGGTGCTGGCGGCGGCTGATTCCGGGCGCGGCGCCCGCCACATCGAGGCCGCCACCCGCCTGACGGCGCCGGAGGCGATGGGGAGGCTGTTCAAGGCCCTCGTCCTCTGCCACCCCAGCCTTCCCACACCGCCGGGCTTCGAGGCCGCATGAGCGCAGAATTCCTCACCGCCGCCCCCCTTGCCGGGATGCCGCACGGCTTCTTTACCCGGCGCGGCGGGGTGTCCTCCGGGCGCTTCGCCAGCCTGAACTGCTCACTCTCCTCCGCCGATGATCCGGCGCTGGTGCAGGAGAATCGGGCGCTGGCGATGCAGGCCATCGGGGCGGCGCCGGGCAGCCTCTCCGGCTTGTTCCAGGTGCACGGCGTGGCGGTGGCGGTCGCGCGGGAGCCGATCTCGCACGAGGCGCGCCCGAAGGCGGACGGGGTGGTGACGGACCGGCCGGGCGTGACGCTGGGGATCGTGACGGCCGATTGCGGGCCGGTGCTGTTCGCCGATCCGCGCGCGGGCGTGGTGGGGGCCTGCCATGCCGGCTGGCGCGGGGCGCTGGCGGGAGTGTTGGAGGCGACGGTGGAGGCGATGGAAGGGCTGGGCGCACGGCGGGCGGACATGGTGGCGGTGCTCGGCCCCTGCATCCGCCAGCCAAGCTACGAGGTGGGCGCGGACCTGCGGGCGGAGCTGCTGGCGAACGACCCGGAGGGCGGCCGCTTCCTGGCCCCCGGCGCGCGGGAGGGGCACTGGCAGTTCGACATGGCCGGGCTGATCCTGGCCCGGCTGGCGGGGGCGGGCGTGGCGGCGGAGGCTCTGCCGAACGACACGCGGGCGGAGGAAGGGCTTTTCTTCTCCCACCGGCGCCGCACGCTGGAGGGCGGCGGGCCGATCGGGCACCAACTCTCGGCCATCGCGCTGCCGGGATAGGACGACGCGCGCCCGGGGGCAGCGCCCTGCGCACCCGGGGGCAGCGCTCCGCGTCCCTGGGGTAGCGCCGCCCGGCCCGGCCGTGGATAAGGGCGCCGGCTCCGGCCCCTCCATCCCTGTGGCGCGAATGTTCCTGACCATGCCTGCCCCTGCGCGATCGTTGCGGACGCGCCTGATCCCCTCGCTCCTCCTGCCGCTGGCGCTGCTGGCGGCCTGCGGGCCGCTGCCGCAGCCCTTCCGGGGCAATCCCGGGACCGTGGCCCGCCGCCTGGCCGCGCCGCCCGCCTACCGCATCGCCGTGCCGCCGCCGAACGCGGCGCTGCTGACGGACGTGGCCTCCACCGACTTCGCCATGGCGATGACGGAGGCGCTGGAAGGCGCCGAGGTGCCCGTGGTGGCCGGCCCGCCCGCGCCGCTGGACTGGCGGCTGGACGTAACCGCCGAGCAGGACGGGCGCGGCGTGACCCCCGCCTATTCCGTGGTGGATGCGGACGGGAAGGTGCTGGGCCAGGCCCGGGGCGCCCCCGTGCCCGTGCGGGAGTGGAGCGAGGCGCGCACCGAGACCCTGCACCGCGTGGCCGCGCGCGACGCCGAGCTGGTGACGGGGCTGCTGACCCGCGGCGAGGCGGCGCGGCGGGCGGCGGAGACCGTGCCCTTCAACGGCGCCGGCGGGCCGCCCCGCGTGCGGTTCACCGGCGTGCAGGGCGCCCCGGGCGATGGGAACGAAGCCCTGGCCCTGCGAATGCGGGACTTCCTCTCGACCAAGGGCCTCGTGGTGCAGGACGGGGCGGATGGCGCGGCCTTCTCCGTCGCCGGGAAGGTGACCCTGGCCCCCGTGCCCGGCGGCAAGCAGCGCGTGGAGATCCAGTGGCTGGTCCGCCGGCGCGACGGGCACGACCTGGGCCAGGCGCTGCAACTGAACGAGGTGCCGGCGGGCACGCTGAACGGGCTCTGGGGCGACGTGGCCTATGTGGTGGCGCAGGAGGCCTCCGCGGCCGTGCGCGACATCATCGCCAATGCCGGAGGGCTGGGCGAGGAAGCAGCGCGGCGGCCGGCCCCCGATGCGCCAACACCGCCGGCGGCGCCCGGCGCCCCGGCGGCCGCAAGCCCGGCCGGACGTTAGCGGCGGCTGGTCCTGGAGGGCCAGCGCGTGCGGCCCCAGGAGGGAGAAGGAATTCTTCCTCCTGGGCCTCCCTCATCTTCTTCTGGAAGGCTGCCGCGGAATACTCGGCTGGAGGTGCGCCTGAGGTCGATAACCGCAGGCGACTGGCAGGGCGACCGGGCGGAAGCGGTGTCGAAGATATTCCGGCGCTGCCCTTTCATCGTCTTATCCGCGGCACCCTGGACGCTAAGGTCTGGGGACCCCCGCCGAGGCCCCCAGCGGAGGGGGCCAGGGGAGGCGGCGTCTCCCCCGGGCCAGCGAGAGCAACGCATCAGAACAACGATCGCGTGAGAGGCCGCCATCGCGGCGCGCTGTGGCATGCGCCGTGCGTGGGGCGGCCCTGCCCAGCGCCTGGGTGGCTCCGGCATGGACTTGGCGACCTGTGGTTGCTATCCCGCCGCCGCCTCAAGCCGCCTGTCCCGTGACTCGTCCAGCGGCGCGCCCGGAGATTTCCAGCGGATGAAGATCCTCGCCTGCAACAGCAACCGCCCGCTCGCCGAGGCGGTGGCCGCGGCCCTGAACCTGCCGCTCACCCAGGCCTCTGTCCGGCGTTTCGCGGACCTCGAGATCTTTGTGGAGATCCAGGAGAACATCCGCGGCGAGGACGTGTTCGTCATCCAGTCCACGAGCTACCCGGCGAACGACAACCTGATGGAGCTGCTGATCACGCTGGACGCGCTGCGCCGCGCCTCCGCGCGCCGCGTGACGGCCGTGATCCCCTATTTCGGCTACGCCCGGCAGGACCGGAAGTCCGGCCCCCGCACGCCGATCTCCGCGAAGCTGGTGGCGAACCTCATCACCCAGGCGGGCGCGGACCGCGTGCTGACGCTGGACCTGCACGCCGGGCAGATCCAGGGCTTCTTCGACATCCCCGTGGACAACCTCTTCGCCGCGCCGCTCTTCGCGCGCGACATCCAGGAGCGGTACAAGGGCCGCGACCTGATGGTGGTGTCCCCTGACGTGGGCGGCGTGGTGCGCGCGCGCGCCATCGCCACTCGGCTGCACACGGATCTCGCGATCATCGACAAGCGGCGCCCGCGCGCCGGTGTCTCCGAGGTGATGAACGTGATCGGCGACGTCTCCGGCCGCGACTGCATCCTGGTGGACGACATCGTGGATTCCGGCGGCACGCTGTGCAACGCGGCGGAGGCGCTGCTGAAGAACGGGGCGCACTCCGTCTCCGTCTATGTCACGCACGGCGTGCTCTCCGGCGGGGCCGTGGCGCGCATCGGGGCGGCGCCGATCCAGCAGCTGATCTGCACGGACAGCATCCAGGCGACCGAGGCGGTTCGCGTCTCCTCCAACATCAAGCAGCTGACGATCGCGCCGCTGCTGGCCGAGGCGATGCGGCGCATCTCCGAGGAATCCTCGGTCTCCACCCTGTTCAACTGATCGATTGAATCAACCTGGGGGCAGGCGGCGCAGCGCCTCGCGCGTCGCCTCGTCCATCGGGAAGAAGGTCTCCACCGTCAGCTCGGACAGCGCGACCTCGTGCGCCGTGCCGAAGACCATGGTGGTGGTCAGGAAGGACAGCACGGCGTCGCCCGCCCTGATCTGGAAGGGCAGGGCGAGCGCCTCCGGCTCCTCGCTCCTGCCGGGCGGCGCAGGGTAGTCCCGAAGTTCCCGCAGCAGCGTCGCCAGAGCGGCATCGCCCGACACGGTGGCCTGCCGCGCCAGCCGGGCGAGCAGGTGCGCCTTCAGCGCGCCGAGATCGACGATGCGCGGTGCCAGCCCGCGCGGGTGCAGCACCAGCCGCAGCACGTTCACGGGCGGCGCCAGCAGCGCGGGGTCGGCGCCGGCGATCAGCGCGCCGACCGAGGCATTGGCCGAGACGAGGTTCCAGTGCCGGTCCACCGCCAGCGCGGGGTTGGGCGCGTGGGCGGCCAGCACCGCCTCCATCGCCGCGCGGGCCGGGCGCATGGCGGGATCGTCCAACGCGCGCTCGGGGTAGGCGGGGGCGAAGCCGGCGGCGGCGAGCCAGAGGTTCCGCTCGCGCAGCGGCACCTCCAACTGCTCGGCCAGGCGCAGCACCATCGCGCGGCTGGGCGTGGCGCGGCCCGTCTCCAGGCAGCTCAGGTGGCGGGTGGAGATCTCCGCGTCCAGCGCCAGGTCCATCTGGCTCATCCGCCGGCGCTGGCGCCAGGCGCGGAGGTGGTCGCCGATCGGGGCCATCCGGGTGCTCATTCCCGCAGCGTAGCGGCGTTGGGCGCGGCGTCTCCATGACCTCCGAGGTCATCGACCGGCGGCGGCGCCAAGGAACAGGCTGGGCCGACCGGCGATCCTGCCGGGCAGACGGAGCCGAACCGATGAACGCCTTCCCTCCCTCTCTCCGCAACGCGCTGGTGCTGGACGCCGTGGCCAGCGGCGCGACCGGCGCGCTGGGGCTGCTGGCCGCCGGGCCGCTTTCCGGCCTCACCCACCTGCCCCCCGGGCTGCTGCGCGGCGCGGGGGCGGTGCTGCTGCCCTACGCCGCCTTCGTCCTCTGGCTCGGCCTGCGCACCGCGCTGGCCCGGGGCCTCGTGCTCGCCGTGGTGGCGATCAACGCGCTCTGGGCGGTTGAGAGCGGGCTGGTCCTGGCCCTGGGCTGGGTGCAGCCGAACGCGCTCGGCGCCGCCTTCGTGCTGGCGCAGGCGGTGGTGGTGGCCGCCTTCGGCGGGCTGCAATGGGCCGCCCTGCGCAACGCGGCGCCCCGGCACGCCTGATCCCGCGGCATCGCCGCCGCCCCTGGCCCGTTCACGCCGCGCATCCCATCGCAGGAGGCGCGGCGTGAAGCCCATCCGCAAGCAGGACTTCCCGGTGGACGAGATCCGCCGCTTCATCGAGCCGGGGCCGGTCGTGCTCGTCTCCTCCGCCTGGAAGGGGGAGCGGAACATCATGACCATGGGCTGGCACACCGTGATGGGGTTCAGCCCCTCCCTCATCGGCTGCTACATCTGGGAGGCGAACCACAGCCGGGAGATGATCCGGCGCTCCCGGGAATGCGTGATCAACGTGCCCACCGTCGATCTGGCGGAGATGGTGGTGGGGATCGGCAACGTCACGGGCGCGGAGGTGGACAAGTTCGCACACTTCGGGCTGACGGCGGAGCCGGCCGAGAAGGTGGGCGCGCCGCTGATCGCGGAGTGCTTCGCCTGCCTTGAATGCCGGGTGGCGGATACGGCGATGGTGCGGAAGTACAGCCTCTTCGTGCTGGAGGTGGTGAAGGCGCACGCGCCGAGGGCGCCGAAATACCCGCGGACCATCCATTACCGCGGCGAGGGCCAGTTCATGGTGGCGGGGGATGGGTTGAACCTGCGGCGGCGCTTCCGGCCGGAGATGCTGTAGCGAAACCGCGCCGCGCCCCCTTCAACCCGCCCGCGTTTCCGGCCAACCTCCCGCGCGCGTCTGGCCGCGCGATTCACGCCCCGGCGGTTCCGCCGGGCCGATCGCGCGCCTCTCGAGAACGGCCGAGGAACCCGCTATGAAGCTCTACTACGCCCCCGGTGCCTGCTCCGTCGGGATCCACATCCTGCTGGAGGAGATCGGCAAGCCCTACGAGCTCTCCCTCGTGGACACGAAGAACGGCGCGCAGTTCTCGCCGGAATACGTGGCGGTGAACCCGAAGTCGAAGGTGCCGGCGCTGGACCTGGGCGACGAGGGGCCGGTGCTGACGGAGTGGACGGCCATCGCCACCTACCTGGCCACCGCCAACCCCGAGGCCGGGCTGGCGCCGAAGGACCCGCTGGGCCTGGCGCGCGCCGTGGAGGCGGTGGACTACATCACCGGCACCGTCCACCCGCACGCCTTCACCCGCCAGTTCCGCCCACACATGTTCTCCGGCCGCGAGGAGGACCACCCGAAGGCGGTGGAGACGGCGCAGGCCAATGCCACAAAATATTTCGACGTGGTCGAGAAGCGCTGGGGCGGGGATCCCTGGGTCATGCCGCAGGGCTTCTCCATCGCCGATGCCGCGCTGTTCTTCGTGGAGTACTGGCAGGCCAAGCGCGTCGGCCAGCCCCTGCCGCCGAAGGTGGACGCCCACTTCAAGGCGATGCTGGAGCGCCCGGCGGTGAAGCGCGCCCTGGAACAGGAAGGGCTGGCGGCCTGACCGGCGGCGCGGCACCCATGGGCGAGCCCAACCCCGTCCCCTTCTGGTTCCTGCGCCACGGCGAGACGGACTGGAACGCCCGCATGCTCTCCCAGGGGCAGGTGGACATCCCGCTGAATGCCGTGGGCCTGGCCCAGGCCGGGCGCGCGGCCGAGGCGCTGGTGGGGCAGGGCATCCGCTCCATCCACGCCAGCACGCTGAGCCGCGCGCGGGTGACGGCCGAGATCGTGGCGGCGCGGCTGGACCTGCCCGTCACGCTCGATGCCGAACTGCAGGAATGTGCCTTCGGCGTACAGGAAGGCCAGGAGATGTCGGGCTGGTTCCAGGACTGGATCGACGGGGTTTCCACGCCCGAGGGCGCCGAGCCTTTCGCCCATCTCCGGGAGCGCGCGGTGCGCGCCATCAACCGCGCCACGGCCAATCCCGGCCCGGTGCTGGTGGTGGCGCACGGCGCCCTGTGGCGCGCCATGCGGCAGGCGCTGGGGCTGGAAGCCAATATCCGCACGCCGAACGCCCTGCCGCTCTACGTTGAACCGCCCGCGAACGGGCAGGGGTGGCGGTTCACGGCGGCGGAGCTGGGCGGGTAGATCCCGCGCGGGCGGCCCCCGGGCCCTGCCCCCACGGCGGGGCTCCTCGGCCCCGGCCACGGGAGGCTTGCCTGCGCTGCCCGCGCGTCAGCGCGGGTTGATCAGGTCGAACACGGCGCCGAAGCGGCCGGTGGCTTCCGCCATGCGCTGCGGCTTCACCCGCTCGACCAGGATCTCGGCGGCGTCCGGGTCGGCCGCCAGCAGGGCCATGCTCTCGCGGATGAAGTCCTCGAGCGGCAGCGCGCGGGGGTTGTCGCGCTGGCCGGGCGTCAGATCGGTGGCCACCAGCGGCGGCGCCAGTTCGACGACCTGCACGGAGGTGTTCCGGAGCTGGTGGCGCAGGGACAGGCTGTAGGAGTGGATGGCGGCCTTCGTGGCCGAGTAGGTTGGCGTATCCGCGCGCGGCACGAAGGCGAGGCCGGAGGAGACGTTCACCACGGCGGCCTTCGGCTGCCCCAGGAAGTGCGGCAGCAGGGCCGAGGTCAGGCGGATCGGGCCCAGCAGGTTGGTCGTGATCGTGGCCTCCGCGGTCGCCAGGGCCTCCGGGCCGGTGAGCACCTCCTCGACGCGCATGATGCCCGCGTTGTTGACGAGGACGTTGAGCCCGGGGTGCTCCGCCACCACGCGCGCGGCGAAGTCCTGGATCGCGGCCGCGTCGTCGATATCGAGAAGGGCGAGGTGCATGCCGGGGTTGGCCTCGGCCACGGCTTCCAGCGGCGCCCGGCGCCGCCCGGCGATGATCACGGTGTTGCCCGCGGCGTGGAAGGCCTCGGCAAGGCCGCGGCCGATGCCCGTGCCGCCGCCCGTGATGAGGATGGTGTTGCCGGTGATGTTCATGGCTGGCTCCTGCTTGGCCGAGATGGCCGGGGGTCTTGTGCCCGGGAGCGAATTGTTCAGTAAGCTGGATTTCTCTTCTTGCTCCGTGAAGGCAGACTCAACAATGAGGTCGCGCAACCTGGCGGAGCTGGAGGCCTTCGCGGCGATCGCCAGGGCGCGGAGCTTCCGCAAGGCCGCCGAGGAGCGCGGCGTCTCCGTCTCGGCGCTCAGCCTGACCATGCGGACCCTGGAGGAGCGCATGGGGGTGCGGCTGCTCCACCGCACCACCCGCAGCGTGTCGCCCACCGAGGCGGGGCAGCTGCTGCTGCAACGGCTCCAGCCCGCCCTGGACGACATCGCGGCCGCGATGGACATGGTCAACGACTTCCGCGAACACCCCACGGGCACTGTCCGCATCAACGCGCCGATCCCCGCCCTGGAAGTCTGCCTGGCGCCGCTCGCCGGCGGTTTCCTCGCGGAGAACCCGGCCGTCTCGCTCGAACTGATCAGCGATGCGGCGCGCGTGGATATCGTGGAGCACGGGTTCGACGCGGGTGTGCGCTTCGGCGAGGACCTGGCGCGGGACATGATCGCGGTGCCGCTGGGTGGCCCGCTCCGCTACCTCGTGCTCGGCACGCCAGACCTCCTGCGGCGGCTCGGGGCGCCGGAGCAGCCGGAGGATCTGCTGCGCCATCGCTGCGTGCGCCACCGGTTCCCCGGCGGCGGCATCTTCCCGTGGGAGTTCGAGAAGGACGGGCGAAAGGTGACCATCACGCCCGAGGGACCGCTGACGGTGAACGATCCGCGCGTGGCCCTGCGCGCCGGGCTGGACGGCGCGGGCCTGATCCGCCTTCCCGAGGAGTACGCCCGGCCCGCCATCGCGGCGGGACAGCTCGTGCCGGTGCTGGAGGCGTGGTGCCCGCTGCTGCCGAGCTGGTTCCTGTACTATCCCAGCCGGCGCCAGATGTCCTCGGCGTTCAGGACCTTCCTCGACTACGTCGCGCGGTGCAGGCCGACAGCGGGCCTGCCAGAGCAGCCGCACCGTCCGGCGTAGAGGGGCCCCCGCGAAGCGCTTCCACCAGGGCCTCGGCGGCGGGGGAGAGGGTGCGGCCGGCGCGGTGCACCACCATGACCTCCCGCATCAGATCCGGCTGAAGGGGGCGCCGGGCCAGTTCCGGTGCCATCCGCAGCTCCACGGCGGTGGAGGGCAGGAGGGCGATGCCCAGCCCGGCCTGCGCCATGCCGATGAGGGAGCTGGTATGAACGGCCTGCTGGAAGGGGGAGAGGCGAAGGCCCGCCGCCGCGAAGGCATCGTCCAGCACGCGCCAGACGGAGGTGTTGGATTCCAGCAGCAGCAGCGGTTCCCGCGCCAGGACCTCCAGCGGGATGCGCCGGCGCGAGGTCAGGGGGTGGTCCGCGGGCAGGATCGCCAGCACCCGGTCCCGGAACAGGGGCTCCCGCGCTAGATCAGGGCCGGGGGGCGGGCCGCTGGCAATGCCGATATCCACCATGCCGGCCCGCACCATGTCGTGGACGCGCCCCGTCACTGCCTCCTGCAGCTGCACCCGCAGTTCCGGGTGGCGTTCCCGCATGCGCAGCATGGCGCGGGGCAGCGGGCCGGAGGCGACGGAGGGGAGGGCCGCCAGCCGCACCGTGCCGCGGCGACGGGCGGCGAGGTCGCGCACGTTCTCCAGCGTGTGGTCGAGGTCGCGCAGCTGCACCTCCAGCACGCGGGCCAGCTCCGCCCCTGCCTCGGTCGGTTCCACGCCTTGCGGGGTGCGGTCCAGCAGGCGCAGGCCGAGCGCGGTTTCCAGCCCGCGGATCTGCACGGTCAGTGCGGGCTGGGTGACGTGCAGCAGCCCGGCGGCGCGGGTGAAGGAGCGGTGGCGCGCGATGGCGAGGAAGGCGCGCAGGCCCTTCAGCGTGACGTCCATAAAAGGACCTTATCGGGCGAGAACGACTTTTCAATTGCCTTATCGGGCGGGCGATCCCAGCTTCCGCGGCACTGAACGACAGAGCCCGCGGCAGCGGGCCGTTGGAGAGGACCAGTCCAGATGCCCGAGGCCCCGATTCCGGTGGCGGGGGCGCGCCGCTTCTTCCTGCGCGCCGAGGATGTCACCCCCTACAGCCCCGCCAACCACACCGGCACCAGCAACCGCCGGGTCATCGCGCCCGAGACGGTGGGATCGACGCAGATGGAGGTGCTGATCGGCACGATCGAGCGCGGCAACGGGGCGCTTCCGCACGCGCACCCGACGCTGGAGCAGACCTGCTACTTCATGGAGGGGCGCGCGCGGGTGGAGGTGGGCGGCGAGACGCGCGACGTCGGCCCCGGCGACTTCTGCTTCTTCCCCATCGGGGTGGAGCACGTGGTGACCGTGACCAGCGAGGAGCCGCTGAAGCTCATGGTGATCTATGCACCGCCCTATGGCGAGGATCCGGCGAAGGTGACCCGCCGCGCCGGAGGGCATGGCTGATGCACCGCCGCCTCCTTCTCGGCGCCGCGCTGGCGCTGCCGGCCATCCGCCCCGCTCTCGCGCAGGCCTGGCGCCCCACGCGGCCCATCACCATGGTCGTGCCCTTCACCGCCGGCAGCGGCACGGATGCGGGCGCGCGCATCCTGGCGCAGGTGATGAGCGAGGCGCTGGGCGGCGCTGCGATCGTGGTGGACAACCGCGCGGGGGCGAACGGCTCCATCGCCGCCGGTTACGTGGCCCGGGCGGAGCCGGACGGGCACACGATCTTCGTCACCACCAACACCACCCACTCCGCCAACCCCGCGCTGCTGAAGCACCTGGACTACGACCCGGTGGCGGATTTCGCCCCGGTCGCGCGGGTGGGGAACCTGCCCTTCATGCTGGTGGTGGGAGAGAGCTCGCCCGCGCGCGACGCGAAATCCTTCCTGGACATGGCGCGCAGGCGGCGCGGCGAGATGAGCTATGCCAGCGGCAACAGCACGGGCATCGTGGCCGGCGCCACCATGGCGCGGATGGCGGGCACGGAGATGCTGCACGTGCCCTACCGCTCCACCCCGCCCGCCATCACGGACGTGATCGCGGGGCGCGTGGACTGCATGTTCGTGGACATCGCGGCCGGTTTGGGCAATCTGCGCGCGGGCAAGCTGCGGAACCTCGGCATGTCCACGAAGGAGCGGTCCCGCCTGATGCCGGATGCGCCGACGCTTTCCGAGGCGGCGCTGCCGGGCTTCGACATCACCTCCTGGAACGGCGTCTTCGCGCCGGCCCGCACGCCCGCGCCGGTGATCGAGGCGCTGAACGCCGCCATCCGCGGGCCAATCGGGCGGCCGGAGGTGAAGCAGCGCTTTGCCGAGATCGGCTTCGACGCTTTCTCCGGCACGCCGCAGGAGCTGGGCGACTTCGTGCGCCAGCAGATCGTCGTCTGGCGCGAGATGGTCGAGGCGGCGGGCATTCCGAAGGAGTAACGGGGTTGCCTCTGCCGCTGGCGGGAATCCGCGTGCTGGACTGCTCCTCCGTGGTGATGGGGCCCTATGCCGCCCGGCTTCTGGCGGACCAGGGGGCGGAGGTTCTGAAGGTGGAACCGCCCGAGGGCGACGTGCTGCGGCGCGCCGGCCAGGGCGGGGCCATGTTCGCGCATCTCAACCGTGGCAAGCGCGCAGTGGCGCTGGACCTGAAGGCGGAGGAGGGGAAGGCGGCCCTGCGGCGGCTCGCGGCGGAGGCGGACGTGCTGCTGCACAACATGCGCGCCGATGCCGCGGCGCGGCTGGGCCTGACGCGCGAGGCGCTGCGGGACGTGAACCCCCGCCTGATCGTGGCGAGCGCGGTGGGGTACGGCGCGGGCGGGCCCTATTCGGCGCGCCCGGCCTATGACGATCTGATCCAGGCGGCGAGCGGGCTGGCCGATGTGATGGGCCGCGTCTCCCCCGATGGGGAGCCGCGCTACGTGCCGCTGACGCTGAGCGATCGGGTGGTGGGCATCCAGCTCGCCCAGGCCGTGACCGCCGCTCTGTTCGCGCGGGAGCGGGGCGGGGAGGGCGCGGAGATCGAGGTCCCGATGTTCGAGACCTTCGCCGACATGGTGCTGGGCGACCATCTCGGCGGCCTCAGCTTCGATCCGCCGCAGGGCGGGCCGCACTACCCGCGGCTGATGACGCCGCAGCGCCGCCCCTACCGCACGCGGGACGGCCACATTGCCGTGCTTCTCTACAACGACGCCCACTGGCGCCGCTTCTTCCGCGCCGTGGGGCGCGAGGCGGAGATGGAGGCGGACCCGCGGCTGAGGGACCATGCCGGGCGGACGGCCAACTTTCACCACGCCTACGGGTTGGTGGGAGAACTCCTGGCGGAGCGCGGCACGGCCGAGTGGCTGGACCTGCTCTGCGGGCTGGATATTCCCGCCGCACCGGTGAACAGCGTGGAAGATCTGTTGGAAGACCCGCACCTGCGCGGCGTGGGCTACTGGCGGGAAGCGGCAATGCCGGACGGCGGCACGCTGCGTTCCACCGCGCCGGTGGGGCGCTGGACCGGGCAGGAGGAGGCGCCGGTGCGGCCGCCGCCCGCGCTGCCCGGTGCTACCGATGAGGAGATCGCATGGACTTCGCGCTGACCGAGGAGCAGGAGGCGGTCCGCGAGGCCGTCTCCCGCATCTGCGCCCGCTTCGGGGATGACTACTGGCTAGAGCGCGACCACACGGGCGAGTTCCCCGTGGAACTGCACCAGGCGCTGGCCTCGGATGGCTGGCTGGGCATCTGCATGCCGGAGGAGTTCGGCGGCGCCGGGCTCGGCATCACCGAGGCCGCGATCATGATGCAGGCCATCTCGCAATCCGGCGCGGGGATGAGCGGGGCCTCCGCCGTGCACATGAACATCTTCGGGCTGCAGCCCGTGGTGGTGTTCGGCACGGACGACCAGCGCCGCCGGATGCTGCCGCCGCTGATTGCGGGGAAGGAGCGCGCCTGCTTCGCGGTGACGGAGCCGAACACGGGGCTGGACACCACGCGGCTGCGGACACGCGCGGAGCGCCAGGGCAGCAAGTACATTGTGAACGGGCAGAAGGTGTGGATCTCCACCGCCGGCGTGGCGGAGAAGATCCTGATCCTGGCGCGCACCACGCCGCTGGAGGATGTGCGAAAGCCCACCCAGGGGCTCTCGCTGTTCTACACCGACCTCGACCGTTCCCGGATCGAGGTGCGCCCGATCGACAAGATGGGCCGCAAGGCCGTGGACTCGAACCAGGTGTTCTTCGACAACCTGGAGGTTCCGGAAGAGGACCGCATCGGCGAGGAGGGGCGTGGCTTCGAGTACATCCTGCACGGGCTGAACCCCGAGCGCATCCTGATCGCCGCGGAGGCGCTGGGGCTGGGCTTCGTGGCCGTCGAGCGCGCCGCGCAGTACGCGAAGGAGCGCGTGGTGTTCGGGCGGCCCATCGGCCAGAACCAGGCGATCCAGCACCCGCTGGCGGAGTGCTGGATGCGGCTGGACTCCGCGCGGCTGAGCGTGATGCAGGCCGCCTGGCGCTACGACAAGGGAATGTCCTGCGGGGCCGAGGCGAACATGGCGAAGTTCCTGGCCGCCGAGGCCGGGTTTGCCGCCTGCCAGCAGGCGGTGATGACCCATGGCGGCTTCGGCTACGCGAAGGAGTACCATGTGGAGCGCTACATGCGGGAGGTGATGATCCCCCGCATCGCGCCGGTCAGCCCGCAGCTCATCCTCTGCTTCATTGCGGAGAAGGTGCTGGGGCTGCCGAAGTCGTACTGACCTAGTCCGCCCGGATGTTGGCGCGCTTGATCACGGGCTCCAGCGTGCGCTTCTCCTCCTCGATCAGGGCCGCGAAGGCGCGCGGGCCCTGGCCACCGAGAAGGGTTCCCTGATCGGCGAGCTTGCCGCCGATGGCCGGGTCCTGCAGCGCGGCGGAGACCCCCTCCGCAATCGCGGTGATGACCGCCTCCGGCGTGCCGGCGGGGGCGGCCATGCCGAAGGCAGTGCCGAACCGGAAGTTCACGCCGGCCTCGGTGGCCGTGGGGATGTCAGGCAGCTGCGGCAGGCGCTTCTCCGTCGCGACCGCCAGGGCGCGCACGCCGTTGCCGCGAATCTGCGCCAGGATGTTCGGCACGTTGTCGATCACCATGTCGATGTTGCCGGAGACGAGGTCCGTCACGGCAGGCGCGGCCCCACGATAGGGGACGTGCTGGATGTCCGTGCCGGTCGCGCCCTTGAACAGCTCCAGCGCGAGGTGGAGGCTGCTGCCGGAGCCGGCAGAGCCGGCGGTGAGCTGCCCCGGCCGCGCCTTCGCCGCCGCCACCAGCTCCGCCAGGCTGCGCCAGGGGCGGTTGTTCGCTACGCAGATCACCTTCGGCGTGGTGGCCAGCAGGGTGATCGGCGCGAAGGCGGCGTTCGTGTCATAGGGCATGGACGGGTAGATGAACTGGTTGACCGCCAGCGGCCCCATGGAGGAGGCGAGCAGGGTGTAGCCGTCCGGCGCCGCCTTGGCGACGAGATCGGCGCCGATATTGCCGCCCGCGCCCGCGCGGTTGTCCACCACGAAGGGCTGGCCCAGCCGGGTGGCGAGAGATTGCGAGACGGAGCGCGCGAGCACGTCCACCAGCCCGCCGGGCGGGAAGGGGACGACGATGCGGACGGGCTTGCTGGGATAGGTGCCGGGATTGGCGCCCTGCGCGCGGAGCGAGGGCGCCGCGAGCAGGGCCGGCACGGCGGCGAGCGCCGCGCGGCGGGTGATGGTGGCCATTTCTTTTCGTTCCCTCCTGGTGCGGCGATCAGTGCGCGCCGGGCGTCGCGGGCGGCGGCGCCTTGGCGGCGGGCGGGAAGGGGTACTGGCCGGGCTGCGTCTCCACGGTGATCCAGCGCAGCTCGGTGAATTCCGCGATGCCGGCGCGGCCGCCGAAGCGGCCGTAGCCGCTGGCCTTGGTGCCGCCGAAGGGCATCTGCGCCTCGTCATGCACGGTGGGGCCGTTCACGTGGCAGATGCCGCTCTCGATGCGCTGCGCGATGGCGATGCCGCGCGCCACGTCCTTCGTGAAGACGGCGGCGGAGAGCCCGTACTCGCTGTCATTCGCCACGCGCACCGCCTCCTCGGCATCCTTCACCCGGATCATGGCGACGACGGGGCCGAAGGACTCCTCCGCGTAGAGGGCCATCTCCGGCGTCACGCGGTCCACGATGGCCGCCGGCATGATCGTGCCCTGGCGCGCCCCTCCGCCGTGCAGGGTGGCGCCCTTGCCCGTCGCGTCCGCGATCAGGTGCTCCACCTTCACCGCCGAGGCCTCGTCCACCACGGAGCCGAGGAAGACATTGCCGGTGCGCGGGTCGCCCACGGGCAGGGTGCCGACGAAGTCGGCCAGGCGGCGCACGAACTCGTCCGCGATGCTCTCCACCACCACCAGCCGCTCGGTGGACATGCAGATCTGGCCCTGGTTCATGAAGGCGCCGAAGGCGGCGGCCTTCACGGCCTCGTCCAGGTCGGCATCCTCCAGCACGATCATCGGCGCCTTGCCGCCAAGCTCCAGCAGCACGGGCTTCAGGTGCTTCGCCGCGTGCACCGCCACGATGCGGCCGACCTTGGTGGAGCCGGTGAAGTTGATCCGGCGCACGGCCTTGTGGGCGATCATCGCCTCCACCACGGCGGGTGCGTCGGCAGCGGAATGGGTGACGACGTTCACCACCCCCGGCGGCACCCCGCCCTCGCGCAGGGCCTGGGCAATCAGGCTGTGCGTGCCCGGGCAGGTCTCGCTGGCCTTCAGCACCACGGTGTTGCCGCAGGCGAGCGGCAGGGCCAGGGCGCGCACGCCGAGGATGACGGGCGCGTTCCAGGGCGCCATGCCCAGCACCACGCCCACCGGCGCGCGAATGGCCATGGCGAGGCAGCCCGGCTTGTCGGAGGGGATGACCTCGCCCGTGGTCTGCGTGGTGGCGGCCGCGGCTTCCCGCAGCATGCCGGCGGCGAGGTGCACGTTGAAGCCCGCCCAGCCGGCGGTGGCGCCGATCTCCTCGGCC
Source organism: Roseomonas populi (assembly GCF_024594815.1). Classification (GTDB taxonomy): domain Bacteria; phylum Pseudomonadota; class Alphaproteobacteria; order Acetobacterales; family Acetobacteraceae; genus Roseomonas; species Roseomonas populi. The sequence goes on from NZ_JANJOU010000022.1 coordinate 107,117, forward strand.
ATCAGGCGGATGAACTCCGGCGCCTTGGCGGCCAGGGCATCGGCGGCCTTCAGCAGGATGGCGCGGCGGGCATTGGGGCCGAGCTTGGACCAGGCGGGGAAGGCGGCGGCGGCGGCATCGCAGGCGGCCTGCGCGTCCGCCACGGTCGCCGCGGCGGCGCGGGTGGCCACCTCGCCCGTCACGGGGTTGCGGCGCTCGAAAACCGCCTCGCCGGTTGCGGGGCGGTCGGTCTCACCGATGATCAGCGGCACGTCCAGCATGGCGTTCTCTCTCCCTTCAGTGCTTGTCGTAGAGGTTGGCGATGGCGCCATCGACGGCGACCTCCACCAGCATCGGGCCATCGGCCGAAAGGGCCTCGGCCAGGGCGGCCTCCAACTCCTCCGGCGTGTTCGCCGTGCGTCCCGGGCAGCCCATGCCGCGGGCGGTGGAGACGAAGTCGAGGCCCGGCAGGTCGATGCCCGGCGCATCCCGCACCTGCAGCACGCGGGAGAAGGAGCGCATGGCGCCGTAACCCGCGTTGTTCATGACGATCACGGCCATCGGCAGCCTCTCCTGCACCGCCGTCCACAGCGCCTGGGGCGAGTACATGAAGGATCCGTCGCCGATGAGGCAGGCAACCCGCCGGCGGCTGCCGAGCGCGACGCCGACCGCGCCGGGCAGGCTGTAGCCCAGCCCGCCGCTGGCCATGGTGAAGAAGCCGCCCCATTCGCGGATCGGCAGGTGCTGGTTCATCGCCGGGCGGTGGGAAGGGGCTTCCTCCACCAGGATCGTTCCGGGCGGCATGGCCTGGCCCAGCCGGTGCAGGACATAGGCAGCGGTGAGCGGGCTGGAGGCGGCGGGCGGCGCCGGGCGCTGGCGCGGGGCGGGCCAGGGCCGCCCCTCCTCCGGCAAGAGGGCCGCCAGGGCAGGCAGGCCCAGGCGCAACCCGCCCAGCACCGACATGCCCGCGGGGGCGGAGGCCGCGGTCTCCAGGTCCGTCGTCATGTGGATGATGGGAATGCCGGATCGGAACAGCGCGCACTCGCCCGCCACGTGGAAGGTGAAGACGGGCGCGCCGATCACCAGCACGAGGTCGTGGCCGATCAGCGTGTCCGAGACCTGCTGCGGGGAGGCGTGCAGGTGCCCGGCATGCAGCGCGTGGTCCTCGGGGAAGGAGAGGCGGGAGGAGAAGGGGCTGGTCCAGACCGGGGCGCCCATGCGCTCCGCCAGCGCCACCAGAGCGGGGCCCGCGCCTTCCGCGTCCACCTCCGGCCCCACCACGAGCACGGGGCGGCGGGCGGCGGCGATCAGGCGCGCCGCCTCGGCCAGGGCGGCAGGATCGGGCGCCGTGTCGGGGAACCAGGCGCGCGGCTGCACGGGGGCGCAGGTGGCGGACCAGTCGTCCGAGGGGATGGAGACGAAGGTGGGGCCGTAGGGGCGCGTGGTGGCGATGCGGTGCGCCTGCGCGATGGCGGCCGGCACATCCTCCGCCCGCGCGGGCTCGATGGAGAACTTCACATAGGGCTTGGGGAACTGCGGGGCTTCCGTAGCGCCGAGGAAGGGGAAGTTCGGCAGCAGGGCGCGCGCCTGCTGCCCCGCCGTTATCACCATGGGCGCGGCGTTCTTGTGCGCGGTGAACAGGTTGCCCAGCGCGTGCCCCACGCCCGCCGCGGAGTGCAGGTTCACGAAGGCGCAGCGCCCGGTGGCGCGGGCGTAGCCATCGGCCATGCCGACCACGCTGGCTTCCTGCAGGCCCAGCACGTAGCGGATGTCGGCCGGCCAGCGATCGAGGAAGGGCAGCTCCGTAGAGCCGGGATTGCCGAAGACCGTATCCACGCCGAGTTGCCGCAGCAGGGCGAAGGTCGCCTCCCGCACCGTGGTCCGGGTAGTGGTGTTGGCGTCCATCATTCGTCGTCTTCCGGTTCCAGCCCCTGGTTGAGGCGGCGTAGCGCGTCGAGGAAGGCGGCGCGGATCTCCGGCCCCACCAGCGCGTCCAGCTGCGCGTCATGCGCGGCGGCGTGGGTGCCGAGGATGGAGAGCGCCTCCTCTCCCGCAGGTGTCAGGGTGAGGGCGTAGCTGCGCCTGTCGGTCGTGGAGCGGCCGCGGCGGATCAGCCCCTCCCGCTCCATCTCCGCCAAGCGTGGGGTGAGAGTGGACTTGTCCCGCCCCACCGCGTTGCCGAGGGCGGTCTGGGACAGGCCGGGATTCTCGTGGATCACGGCTAGCGTGGCAAAGAAGCCGGGCTTGAGGCCGGCCTCGCCGGTGCGGCGCGCAAAGGCGGCGAAGGACGCCTCCTGGGCGAGGCGAAGGTGGAATCCCAGCGCCTCCCCCAGCGGCCCTAGGCGCAGCGCGGGCGCGCCGCCGTGCAGCACGCGCAGCCGAGGAACACCCTCAGCCGCCGGGCGGCGGGCACGACTGGGCGGGGACCGTGATGGCTGGGCCACGGATCGCTCCTCCTGCGCCGGCGCGTCCTGGATCGCGCGCCGTTCGAATTCACGGATCGTAGGGGATCAAACTATCTTGGTGCAAGCAGGATCGCACTGGGCTGCCCCAGGGGGCTCTGCCCCCTGGACCCTCGCCAGGAGGCTGAGCCTCCTGGACCTGCATCGGGCTGCCGCGGGACTGACTTGACGCGTGCGCGCCTGACGACCGGGCCTAATCCTGCCCTTGCAGTCGCCTCGGCTCCACGAGCCGAGGCGCACCGTCAGCGAAGATCAGACCAACTCATAAAAGAAGATGATGGTGAGGGGTCCGGGGAGAGGAAGAATTCCTTCTTCCTCTCCCCCCCCCCCCCCCCCCCCCCCCCCCCCCCCCCCCCCCCCCCCCCCCCCCCCCCCCCCCCCCCCCCCCCCCCCCCCCCCCCCCCCCCCCCCCCGACAGGCCGACACCCCAGAGCTACCGCTGCGTGCGCGGGCAGAAGAAGGTGCTGCGCCCGGCCTGGATGATGCGCTGCACGCCCGGGCAGGTGGGCAGGCCGGGGCAGCGCGGGCAGGGCTGGCCCAGGCGGTCATAGACCTCGAAGCGATCCTGGAAGCGGCCCAGTTCGCCGTCGCTGCGGACGTAATCGCGCAGGGAGGAGCCGCCGGCCTCGATGGCGTCGGTCAGCACGGCCTTGATGGCGGGCACCAGCCGTTCGGCGCGGGCGCCGGGCACCGTGCCGGCGAGGCGGCGGGGGGAGATGCCGGAGCGGAACAGGGCTTCCGCCACGTAGATGTTGCCCAGGCCCGCCACCACGCCCTGGTCCAGCAGCGCGGCCTTGATGGGCGTGGCCTTGCCTTTCAGGGCTGCGGAGAGGGCGGCGGGGGTGAAGGCGTCCTCCAGCGGTTCCGGGCCCATGCCGGCGAGGAGTTTGTGGGCCTCCTCCGCGCCCGTGGGCATCAGGTCCACGCAGCCGAAACGGCGGGGGTCCTGGAAGCCCACGCGCCAGCCATCCTCGGTTTCCAGCAGCAGGTGCTCATGCGCCAGCCCGTCCCCGGCGCCGCGGGCATCGGAAAAGGCGCCCTGCGGGGCGATGCGGGGCACGGGATCGGCGCCGGGCGGGCGGGCGACCATGCGGCCGGACATGCCGAGATGGATGAGAACGGATTCGCCTTCGGAAAGGCGCATCAGCATGTACTTGCCGCGGCGGCGGAAGCCCTCCACCCGGCGGCCGGAGAGGCGCTCGGCCAAGCCTTCCGGGAAGGGCCAGCGCAGGCCGGCGCGGCGGGTTTCGGCGCGGGCGATGGTCTGGCCGGTGAGCACGGCGGAGAGGCCGCGCATCACGGTCTCCACCTCGGGCAGTTCGGGCATGGCAGGGATATGGGGGCGGAGGGGGCGTTCCGTCCACGGTTGGCGCCACCCGTGACGCCCGGTGTCCCGGGGCCTATCTTCGGAGAATGAACGAGACCATCGATTTCGGCTTCACCCCCGTCCCCCGGGACCGCAAGGCCGGGCTGGTACGGCAGGTCTTCGACAGCGTGGCGCCGAAATACGACGTGATGAACGACCTCATGTCGCTCGGCATCCACCGGGTGTGGAAGCGGATCTTCGTCAACGCCATCGGTGCCGGGCCGCGGGACACACTGCTGGACCTGGCTGCAGGCACCGGGGACATCGGCTTCCTGGCGAAGGAGCGCGGCGCGGGGCGGGTGATCCTGGCGGACATCAACCACGCCATGCTGCATGTCGGGCAGGGAAGGGCGCTCTCGCGCGGGCTGGCTTCCGGCCTGGACTTCGTGTGCTGCGATGCGGAGCGGCTGCCCTTCCCGGACCGCTCCGTGGAGCGGATCTCCATGGCCTTCGGGCTGCGGAACTGCACGGACAAGGCGGCGGTGCTGCGGGAGATGCGGCGCGTGCTGCGCCCGGGCGGGCGGGCGCTGGTGCTGGAATTCTCCCGCCTGCAGGTGGCGGCGCTGGACCCGCTCTACGACGCCTGGAGCTTCAAGGCGCTGCCGGCGATCGGGGCGCGGGTGGCGAAGGATTCCGAATCCTACCGCTACCTGGCCGAGAGCATCCGCATGATGCCGGACCAAGAGGAGCTGGCGGGCATGTTCCGCGGCGCGGGGATGGAGAACGTGACCTACCGCAACCTGTCCGGCGGGATCGTGGCCATCCATTCCGGGTGGCGGCTGTGAGCCTCCAGGGAAAGCGCGTCCTTCTCGTCGTCTCCGGCTCCGTCGCGGCCTACAAGGCGCTGGAACTGGCGCGGCTGCTGGGCAAGGCCGGCGCGACCGTCACGGGCCTGCTGACGGCGGGCGGGGCGCGCTTCGTCACGCCGCACGCGCTGCAGGCGATCACCGGGCGCTCCCTGGCCGAGGACCTGTGGTCCCTGCGGCAGGAAGCGGAGCGAGGGCATATCCGGCTGGCGCGGGAGACGGACCTGGTCGTCGTCGCTCCCGCCTCCGCGGACCGCCTGGCGCGAATGGCGGCGGGGATGGCGGATGACCTGGCCGGCGCCGTGCTGCTGGCCTGGGACGGGCCGGTGCTGGTCGCCCCCGCGATGAACCCGACCATGTGGGCCCACCCCGCCACGGGGGCGAACGTGGCGACGCTGATGGCGCGCGGCGTCCACTTCATCGGGCCGGAGGACGGGCCGATGGCGGAGGCGGAGAGCGGCACGGGCCGGCTCTCCGAGCCGCCGGCGATCCTAGCGGCGATCGAGGCCGTGCTGTCCGACCCCGATCACGGCGCGCCGGATTCGGCGCTGGAGGACGCGCTGGACGCGGCCATCGCGGCGCAGGCCGAGGAGGGCGAGGGACGCCCCTTCGCCGCGCACCGCGCGCCCCGCCGGGCCGAGGGCGGCTCCAGCTTCACCGATGGCGTGCCGCACGCCGCCGACCACCGCGCGGATCCGGTGGAGACGACGCCTTCCACCTTCTCCGCCTCCCAGGCCATCGGGGCGGAGGTGGCCCCGCACAGCGTGCACGGCACGGCGCCAGGGGCGCTGCCGCTGAACGGCCGGCACGTCCTCGTCACCTCCGGCCCAACGCACGAGCCGCTAGACCCCGTGCGCTACATCGCCAACCGCTCCTCCGGGAAGCAGGGCCACGCCATCGCGGCGGCGCTGGCGGCCTTGGGGGCACGGGTGACGCTGGTTTCCGGCCCCGTGACGATCGCGGACCCCGTGGGTGTCACGGTGAAGCACGTGGAGACGGCGCGGGAGATGCTGGCGGCCTGCGAGGCGGCGCTGCCGGCGGACGCCGCGGTGTTCGCGGCCGCCGTCGCGGACTGGCGCCCAGCGGAGGTGGCCGGGCAGAAGATGAAGAAGCCCGCCGACGACGCCGCGCCGCCCCTTGCGCTGGTACCGAACCCCGACATCCTCGCCACCCTCTCCCGCCACCCCCGGCGGCCGGGGCTGGTGGTGGGGTTCGCCGCGGAGACGGAGCGGGTGGTGGAGCACGCGCGGGCGAAGCTGGCCCGCAAGGGCTGCGACTGGATCGTGGCGAACGACGTCTCCGGCGACGTGATGGGGGGCGCGGAGAACCTCGTCCACCTCGTCACCGCCTCCGCCGTGGAGGACTGGCCGCGCCTGCCGAAGGCCGAGGTGGCGGCGCGGCTGGCCGACCGCATCGCGGAGACGCTGCGCGCATGATCGCGACCATCCGCGTGGTGCGCCTGCCCCACGCCGCGGACCTGCCCCTGCCGGCCTACGCCACCGACGGCGCCGCTGCGATGGACCTGCTGGCGGCGGTGGAGGCCCCGTTGACGATCCTGCCGGGCGCCCGGGCGCTGGTGCCCACGGGCCTGGTGGTGGCGCTCCCGCCGGGGCACGAGTGGCAGATCCGCCCCCGTTCCGGCCTCGCGCTGAAGCACGGGATCGTGCTGCCGAATTCGCCGGGCACGATCGACGAGGACTACCGGGGCGAGGTGCAGGTGATCGTGATGAACGCTGGGGAGGAGCCGTTCATGGTGGAGAGGGGAATGCGGATCGCCCAGGCCGTGCTGGCGCCGGTGACGCGGGCGGTATTCGAGGAGGCGGAGAGCCTGGACGAGACGGTGCGCGGAGGCGGGGGCTTCGGCAGCACCGGCACAGGCACCGGCCGTTTCGTTTAGGTATCTTGGTGCGAAATCACGGATCCGTTACCCTCGTTGCTTAACGTAACGTTGGGGCGTCCCTTGTTGCTTCGCCTCACGGCCCTTCTCGGCCTCGTCTTCCTCTCTGCCTGCGCCACCATCACCACCAGCCCCAGCCAGGATCTTACGGTTCTGACCGAGCCGCCCGGCGCCGATTGCCGGATCGAGCGCAACAGCAACCTCGTCGCGACGCTGGAGGCGACGCCCGGCCAGGTCCGGATCGGCAACTCCACCCGCGACACCACCGTGGCCTGCGCGCGCGAGGGCTATACCCCGGCGCAGGCGGTCCTGACGCCGCGGTTCCAGCCGATGCTGCTGGGCAATGCGCTGGCCGGGGGTGTTGTCGGCGTCATCGTCGATGTCAGCACCGGCGCGGCGGCCCGCTATCCGGACACGGTTCAGATGACGATGATCCCGACGAGCTTCGCCTCGCCCGAGGCCAAGGCCGCCTACTTCACCGGGCGCTCCACGGAGATCAGGCGGGCCGTGGACGTGCAGGTCACGACGATCCGGCAGGGTTGCAGGAGCGGTACCTGCGACACCGAGGTGGCGGAGGCGGAGGCCAGCCGTGACCGCTTCCTGACCGAGCTGGAAGACCTGCGCCAGAAAACGCCCTGAGGCGCGCGAGGAACGGGGCCCGCCGCTTGCCGGCGGCGGCGCCCCGGACGACATCCTCTTCCATGGACGCGCTGCCCGACCTCGACTTCACCGAGGATGAACTCCACCGCTACTCCCGCCACATCCTCCTCGGCGAGGTGGGGGCGGTCGGGCAGGCGAAGCTGCGCCAGGCGCGCGTGCTGGTGGTCGGCGCCGGCGGGCTGGGATCGCCCCTCGCACTCTATCTCGCGGGGGCGGGCGTCGGCACGATCGGGCTGATCGACCACGACACGCTGGAGCTCTCCAACCTGCAGCGGCAGGTGGCGCACACCACCGGCCGGGTGGGCAGCCCGAAGGTGGAGAGCATGGCGGCGACCCTCACCGCCCTGAACCCGCTGGTGAAGGTGGAGCCGCACCTGCGCCGGCTGGACGAGGCGGCGGCGCGGGAGCTGATCCCCCGCTACGACCTGGTGTGTGACGGCACGGACAACTTCCCCACGCGCTTCCTGCTGGGCGACCTGTGCCACGAGCTCGGCCGCACCCTCGTCTCCGCGGCGGTGCTGCGCTTCGAGGGGCAGCTCTCCACCTTCAAGTCGCATCTCGGCGCGCCCCACCCCTGCCACCGTTGCCTGCACCCGGAGATGCCGCCCGAGGGCCTTGTTCCCTCCTGCGGGGAGGCGGGGGTGCTGGGTGCCGTCACGGGGGTGATGGGCACGCTGCAGGCGACCGAGGTGCTGAAGGAAATCCTCGGCATCGGCGAATCCATGTCCGGCCGCCTGCTGCTGTGGGACGCGCTGGACGCGCGGTTCCGCACCATCCGCCTGCGGCGGGACCCGGCCTGCCCGGTCTGCGCCAAGGGGGATGCATGACGCCGCTCGGCATCCTCCTGCGCGGGGCGGGGCACGAGCCGGCGCACTACGCGCTGGTGCTGGCGACCGCCGCTGCCGCCGTGGGGCGGCCCGTGACGCTCTTCGCCACCAATGCCGGGCTGGCCCTGTTCCGCCGGGACGCGCCGCTCCTGGAGGATCCGCGGGAGGAGTTGCTCGAGGCGCGGGGCGTGGCGGGCATCGGCACCCTGGCGGAGGCGGCGGAGGATCTCGGCATCCGCCGCATCGCCTGCGAGGCGGGAATGCGCGCCGAGAGCATTGCCGCGCCCGAGCTGGCCGAGGGCGTGGAGGTGGCGGGGGTCGTCACCTTCCTCGGGGCGGTCGGGGATGGTCAGTTGCTCTCCCTTTGATGCTGGTCGGGAATGCCAACGCGGCGTCTTGACCCGGCGCGGCGGTTCCGCGCGTGATCGGGGACCGATGAAACGCCTGCTCCCCCTCCTGCCGCTGCTGCTCGCCCCCGCCGCCCTGGCGCAGAGCCTGCCGCCGCCCGTGCCGCGCAACGCCGCGCCAACCGCGCCGCCGGCCGCGCCGGCGCCCGCTCCCCAGGCGGCCCCCGCCGCCCCGCCGGCAGGCGGAAGCG
>NZ_JANJOU010000023.1 GCF_024594815.1 Roseomonas populi
GGTGATGCTGTCGGCATAGGGCCGGGCGTAGTCCCGGTACAGCCGCGCCACCTCGCCCTCATACCCACTCGGGGACGGAGCCCTGATCAGTTCCTCCAGAAAACGGAGGGATTCGTCGCGCATCTCGATGGTTTCCCCGGTTCAGGCCCGTTAATCGGGCGGCTGGACAGGAGAAGTGTCACCGAGGTGAGAGGGAAGCATTGTCTCAGGATGCGCCGACAGATCACTCTGTCGGCATCACTGATTTCAGCCCAATCAGAATCCGCATGCTTCCCATGGCGGTCGTTTAGGCGCGTCAATACGAGCTTCATCGCCGAAGCCGTACGGCTGGCTCGTCGCCCAGCAAATAAGCCGGATGATTTTTCTACTGCGGAAGGATTTGATAAATCTCGTAACTGAAGTCACAAATTCAGTGTGTACTTTCCGAAATGCCTGCCAGCAGCCTCAACCAAGTGATCGTGTTGTTGGAGGAAGCGCTTCAAACTATTCAAGTCCTTGGTGGAAACTTCCCATCTCATAGGATCCTCCCATGCGTTAAGCCAATGAATTCCCGAGTCAGTCTGCCTGAACACTTCATGCTTGATGCCAAATTTTCGAAATAACTTGTCATCGTATTCGTTGATCCACTGATTAACGGATCTCATATGAGCGATGGACTCGGAAGGATAAACCGCCTTCAATGCATCCTTCAACTTTGTCTTCAAGATCATGCCATTCCAAACAAGGGTCCCGAAGTAGCGGATCGGCGCTTCTCCGCCCGTTACGACGATCTCGAAATGCGGAATCCTGCTACTTTGCCCCTCTCTGTACAAGTCGCAGAGCCAGCCACAAAAATTGAGTGGATTGTAGATAGTAATTTCAGCCTCTACATCGGAATCCAACTCATCAAAGATGTATGACACACTTTGCTGCCAACTTGGGTTCGTTCTCAAAAACTTTTGCACCTGCTCGCGTACAAAATTCAAATGGGGCGGCCGTTTGGGAGTAACCTGAGCAACAAAATTGTAGGGATGTTTCCCAAGAAAACCGCATGCGAAGGCACGCGCCTCGTCCTCAGAGTATAGCCCATTTGCAAACATGGAGCCGAATTTAAGAGTTTCTACTACCTCCCAACCATGGAGAGTATTATTGAGAGAATGTATAGCGTAACACCCATACTCGCCATACCCAGCCCTAACAATCGGCACCTTGGACAAGATGAGTTCACGCGTTTCTGCTTCTATACTCCCATCGTTCCAGCTTGCCACCAAGGGGTTACCTGAGAAAAACTCCGGCGAAAGATCAGGCATATTTTTTAGCGCAAGGATTGAATCGGATAATCCTGACCCGTCTGTGCAGAAGACACTCCAGGAAAACCCATAAGGATTGACTAGTTTTCCGTTTGGCTTCGCATTCATTTTTATCAGAACCGAGTTCAAGTTCGGTGCGATTTTGGACAATGCATCCAAGAAGATCTTATAAGCATCATCGCGAATGCCTTTCGATTTAAACTCGAAGAATATGTAGTTGTGTATGGACTCGCCGCCACCCACTTCATACTCGCACTCAACTTCCTCAACCGAAAAACTGCCGGACCCATTTAACGTAAGTCGCAGAGCCACACTTTCGTATTCAGAAAAATGCCGAAACTCACTAAATGGCGCCCGCAATTCGTCCCAATGAGTCGAAATCGCCACACATCTAATCTGATCAACCCTCAGTCGATTATTCTTCTTAAGGAAGTGGGCGTACTTATAAAGCTGCTGAACTGCACTTCGCGCAGTTTGATTGCTTTTCTTAATTTCAATAACGGTGAAACACCCGAATTTGTCTCGAGCCAGAACATCAATTCTTGATACTCGGCCGTCCGGCAAACGCATCTCGTGTTCAACCCCAACAAGTGTCAGCGACTTGTCGATGACAGAGAGGTTGGCGGCGACAAGGTCGCGGTAGTCTGCTTCCGTCAAATGAATCATAAGCCACCCCTACGTTGCCGAGGTAAAAAACGTTTATACTTGAAAGCATCTATTCGAATTGCTTGAGGATGCATAGTCGGGCTTTGGCACATATCTTCACGCGTCGAAAATCCTCATCCTCCGCGCCTGCCGCCGCGCCCACCGCCTCCTCGGCCTGCCCTTCCTCGTCCTCATCCGCCGAATCGGCCTCCGCAGCGCCCTCCCCGCCCCGCCCTGGCTCCTGCCCGATCCAGATTTGTCCGAAATGCTCGCCCGCGCCGTCCCAACCGCCGCGCCCACAACCCGCGCCGGCCTCGTTGCCCTGAAAACCCGCCTGAAAAGCCTGAAATACCTCTTCAAGGCCGCCGAGGGCCGCCGCCGCATCTCCCGCTCAGTGCGGCTCGCGTGGTCCTAACCCCCACCCATGCAACAACCGCCCACCCCCACCCCGGAAAGGCCCCTCGACAACCGCCCCCCCTCTCCCCAAAACCCGCCCATGCCGAACGCCCCCGAAACCCCCGCCAACCTCTTGGACGCAGCGAAGGCCCGCTCCCTCGCCAAGGATTTCGGCCTGAAGGGCGATGAGTTCGACAACGTGCTGGCCATCCTCGGCCGCACCCCCAGCCTCACGGAGCTCGGCATCTTCTCCGTAATGTGGAGCGAGCACTGCTCCTACAAATCCAGCCGCGTCTGGCTGAAGGAACTCCCCACCAAGGCCCCCTGGGTCATCCACGGCCCGGGTGAGAATGCCGGCGTCATCGACATCGGCGACGGCCTGGCCGCCATCTTCAAGATGGAGAGCCACAACCACCCCAGCTTCATCGAGCCCTACCAGGGCGCCGCCACCGGCGTCGGCGGCATCCTCCGCGATGTCTTCACCATGGGCGCCCGCCCCATCGCCAACCTCAACGCCCTCCGCTTCGGCGCCGTGGACAACCCCAACACGAAGCGCATCCTGGATGGCGTCGTCCGCGGCATCGGCGGCTACGGCAACTGCGTCGGCGTGCCCACGGTCGGCGGAGAGGTGAACTTCCACCCCGCCTACAACGGCAACCCCCTGGTCAACGCCATGACGGTGGGCATCGCCCGCCAGGACCGCATCTTCCTCAGCGCCGCCGCCGGCATCGGCAACCCCGTGGTCTATGTCGGCAGCAAGACCGGCCGGGACGGCATCCACGGCGCCACCATGGCCAGCGCGGAATTCTCGGAGGACGCGGAGGAGAAGCGCCCCACCGTCCAGATCGGCGACCCCTTCGCGGAAAAGCTCCTGATCGAGGCCTGCCTCGAACTGATGGAGACCGACGCCATCGTCGCCATCCAGGACATGGGCGCCGCCGGCCTCACCAGCAGCAGCGTGGAGATGGCCGGCAAGGGCGGCGTCGGCATCGAGCTGATCATGGAGAACGTCCCCCAGCGCGAGGAGGGGATGTCCGCCTACGAGATGATGCTGAGCGAGAGCCAGGAGCGCATGCTCATGGTCCTCAAGCCCGGCGAGGAGCACGTGGCCGAGGCCATCTTCCGCAAGTGGGAACTGGACTTCGCCGTCATCGGCCACCTCACCGACACCGGCCGCATCACCCTCCGCCACAACGGCGTGCTTGAGGCGGACATCCCCCTCGCCCCCCTCGAATCCCAGGCCCCCCTCTACCGCCGCCCCACGGCCGAGACCCCGAAGCAACCCCTGCTGGACCCCGCCACGGTCACGGACCCCGTCGGCATCCCCGCCGCCCTGAAGACCCTCATGGCCAGCCCCGACCTCTGCTCCCGCCGCTGGATCTGGGACCAGTACGACAGCGCCGTGAACGGCCAGACCGTCCGCCGCCCCGGCCAGGCCGACGCCGCCATCGTGAAGCTCGAGGACAGCCTCAAGGCCCTCGCGATGACGACGGACGTCACCCCCCGCTACTGCGCGGCGGATCCGGAGGTCGGCGGCGCGCAAGCAGTCGTCGAGACCTGGCGCAACATCACCGCGACAGGCGCCAAGCCCCTCGCGATCACCGACAACATGAACTTCGGTAACCCCGAGCGCCCGGAGATCATGGGCCAGTTCGCCGCCGCCATCCGCGGCATGAAGGCAGCGTGCGAGGCCCTGGACTACCCCGTCGTGTCCGGCAACGTCAGCCTCTACAACGAGACCCGCGGCGTCGAGCACCCCACGGCCATCCTCCCCACCCCCGCCATCGGCGGCGTCGGCGTGATCGAGGACGCCCGCAAGGCCACCGGCATCGCCCCCAGGCCCGGCAACGAGATCGTCCTCCTCGGCGAGACCCGCGGCCATCTCGGCCAGTCCCTCTGGCTCCGCGAGATCGCCGGCCGCGAGGAAGGCGCCCCCCCGCCCGTTGACCTCGCCACCGAGCGCCGCACCGGCGACTTCGTCCGCGAGAAGATCCTCGCCGGCGCCATCGCCGCCTGTCACGACGTGGCCGATGGCGGTCTCCTCGTCGCCCTCGCCGAGATGGCCCTGGCCGCGAACCTCGGCATGAACCTCGAGGCCCCGCCCCCCGGCATCCCCGCCCACGCCTTCTGGTTCGGCGAGGATCAGGCCCGATACCTCTGCGCCACCCCCGACGCCCCCGCCCTCCTCGCCGCAGCGAGGGAAGCGGGCATCCCCGCCATGCGCATCGCCGCGCTGGCCGGCACCACCGGGGCCTTGGCGCTGCCCGGCCACCCCGCCATATCCCTGGATGCGCTGCGCGCCGCACATGAGGGCACCCTCCCCGCCCTCATGTCGGACGCCTGAGAGGAACCCCGCGATGGCCATGCCCGCCGCCGAGATCGAGGCCCTGATCCGGGCCGCACTCCCCGACGCCAAGGTCACCATCGAGGACCTGGCCGGTGACGGCGACCACTACGCCGCTACCGTCATCTCAGAATCCTTCCGCGGCATCCCCCGCGTGAAGCAGCATCAGATCGTCTATGCGGCCCTCCAGGGCCGCATGGGCGGCGAACTCCACGCCCTCGCCCTCCAGACCTCGGCCCCCGAGTGAAAGAGCCAGCCATGTCCGACAACCCCGTTTTCGCCCAGATCAAGGGCGAGATCGAAGCCAACCCCGTCACCCTCTTCATGAAGGGCACGCCGGTCTTCCCGCAGTGCGGCTTCTCCGCCCGCGTGGTGCAGATCCTCTCCCACATGGGCGTCCCCTTCCACGGCGTGAACGTCCTCGCCGATCCGGAAGTCCGCGAAGGCATCAAGGCCTTCTCCAACTGGCCGACCATCCCCCAGCTCTACGTGAAGGGTGAGTTCGTCGGCGGCTGCGACATCATCACCGAGATGTTCCAGTCCGGCGAGTTGGCCACCCTCCTCACCGAGAACGGCATCCCCCACACCCAGGCGGCATGAGGGACGGCGGGCCCATCCCTCACCAGGACCCCGGGCCCGCTCCACCCGACAAAGGTCCGAAAGGCCTCGCTGGCGCCTCCTGGAAGGTCGCCCTCGCCGTCACCCTGCTGATGCAGACGGTGGCGGCCTTCCTGAACCAGTGCGTCCCTGTCCTCGCCCCCCTTCTCACGGGCAGCGCCGGCCTCCCACCCGAAGCGGCAGGGCACCTTTCCGCCCTCGCCACCTTCGGCACCCTCTTCTTCCTCGTCCTGGGCGGCCCGATCCTGGCCCGCCTCGGCCCCGTCCGTACCCTCCAGGGCGGCGCCCTCGTGGCAGCGGCCGGCCTCGCCACTGTCACACTCGGCGGAACCTTCGCCCTGGCTCTCGCCGCCTTCCTGGTGGGCGTCGGCTACGGCCCCACCCCGCCGGCAGGCAGCCGCATCCTCGCGGCCACCGCCCCGCCGAGGCACCGCTCCCTCATCTTCTCTGTCAAGCAGGCGGGCGCTCCGCTGGGTGGCGTGCTGGCTGGCCTCGTCGTCGCCCCCGTTGCCGCCCACCAGGGCTGGCCCGTTGCCCTGGCCTGCGCCATCGCCCTGGCCCTCGCCGCCGCCGCGATCATCCAGCCCAGCCGCCGCTCCCTCGACGTGGAGCGGGAGCCGGACCGCCCCGTCCACCCGCGCGCGCTTCTCGGCCGCGGCAACCTCGCCGGCCCCTTCGCCGCGCTGCGGCTCCACCCGCTGCTGCCGCCTCTCACTTGGCTCGCCTGCTCGCTCGCCACGGTGCAGGGCTGTTTCTTCGCCTTCGCCGTCACCTGGCTGACGGAGACGCGCGGCCTCTCCCTCGTCCAGGCCGGCGCCGTCTTCGCGGCCATGCAGGCGGGCGGCGTACTGGCGCGCATCATCCTCGGCTGGATGGCCGACCGTACCGGCAACGCCGCGATGAACCTCCTCGGCCAGGGCCTGGGCGGCGCGGCCTCCGTCGCCCTCTTCGTCCTGCTGCCACCGCTGGGCTTCGTTCCCACCCTGCTTCTCGGCCTCCTCTCCGGCTCGCTGGTGGCCAGCTGGAACGGCATCTACCAAGCGGAGATCGCGCGCCTCTCCCCGCCAGGCCGCATCGCGGAGGCGACGGCGGGCTCCACCACCCTCTCCTTCCTCGGCTATCTCATCCCACCGGCCATCTTCTCCGTGCTGGTAACGACCACGGGCAGCTGGCTCCTGCCGCAGCTCCTCGCGGCGGGGCAGTTGCTGCTCGTAGCCCTGCTGGTTTTGCCCCGGCTGCGCCGGGGAGGGTGAACCGCGATTCCCCTTCCCCTTGGCTCGAAGCCCCGCCGATACTCACGAGGAGGAAACGAACCGGGGAAGAATCCCATGCTTGTCACCCGACGCCAGGCGCTCGGCCTGGGCGCCGCCGCGCTGGCCCGTCCTGCCCTTGCGCAGCGGGGCTTCCCGGACAAGGCGATCCGGATGCTCGTGCCCTGGGCGCCGGGCGGCACGACGGACGTTCAGATGCGGGCCTTCTGCGATGCCGCCAGCAAGCGGCTCGGCCAGCCCGTGATCGTGGAGAACAAGGCGGGTGCCGGCGGTATCCTCGGCGCGCAGGCGCTGCTGAGCGAGCGGCCGGACGGCTACACCCTCGCGCAGATGCCGATCAGCGTGTTCCGCGTGCCCTACATGAGCCAGCGCCCCCCCTTCGATCCGCTGACCGACTTCACCTACGTCACCCACCTCACGGGCTATCTCTTCGGCGTGGTGGTGAAGGCGGACGCGCCCTGGGCGGATTTCCCGGCCTTCCTGGCGGATGCGAAGGCGAATCCGGGGAAGCTCAACTACGGAACCCCGGGCGTCGGCACCTCGCTGCACATCACCATGGAGCAGATCGCGGGGATGCGGGACATCAGCTACGTCCACGTCCCCTTCCGCGGCGTGGCGGAGAACATGGGGGCGTTGCTGGGCGGCCAGATCCACGCCACGGCGGACAGCTCCGGCTGGGGCCCGCTGGTGGAGGAGGGGCGGCTGCGGCTGCTCGTCACCTGGGGGCCGGAGCGGGCCAAGCGCTTCCCGAACGTGCCGACGCTGAAGGAACTGGGGATGGATATCGTCTCCACCTCGCCCTACGGGGTGGCGGGGCCGAAGGGGATGGACCCCGCCGTGGTGCGCGCGCTGGACGCGGCATTCCGGCCGGCGATCGCCGATGCGGCCCACGCGGCGGTGCTGGACCGGTACGACATGCCGGCGATGCCGATGGGGCCGGAGGAGTACACGAACTTCGTGCGCAGGACCGTGAAGGACGAATCCGCCATGATCCGGCGCATGGGGCTGCGCCTCTAGCAGGCTGGCACGGAACTGGCGTGCGGGCCGCGGAGCGGGAGGCTTGCGTCCGGGCGCGATCCGGCAAACTTCCCCCGTGTTGCACAGCAGAGTCAGGATTCCGATGCTCTCTCGCCGTCTTTTCCTGGGATCCGCCGGGGCCATGACCCTGGCGGCCCCCGCCCTCGCCCAGTCCGACTACCCGAACCGCCCGATCCGCCTGGTTTGTCCCTATCCCGCTGGCGGCGCGACGGACGTGCTGACGCGCATCCTGGCGGACGGGCTGCGCGAGCGGCTGGGCCAGCCCGTGGTGGTCGAGAACCGCTCCGGCGCGGGCGGCAATATCGGGGTGGACGCGGTCGCGAAGTCGGCGCCCGACGGCTACGTGCTGGGCACCGCGCCCGTGGGCAACTTCGTCATCAATCCCTTCCTCTACCCCTCCATGCCCTATGACCCCGTGCGCGACCTGACGGCGGTGTCGCTGGCCTTCGAGGTGCCGAACGTCGCGGTGGTGTCGGAGAAGTTCGTGCCGGCGCGGACGATGCAGGACTTCCTGGCCTGGGCGAAGACGAAGCCCGGCGGCGTGGTCTACGGCACCTCCGGCGTGGGCACCTCGGCGCATCTCTGCTCGGAACTGCTGTTCAAGCGGGCGGGGATCGCCTGTACCCATGTGCCGTTCCGCAGCGCGGCGCAGGTGATCCCGGCCATGCTCTCGGGCGACGTGGACTTCGCGATCGACAACCTGGCCTCCTATGCCGGCGTGATCGGGCAGGGGCAGATGACGGCGCTCGGCATGACCACGGCCGAGCGCTGGCCGACCATGCCGGGGATCCCCACCATGGCCGAGGCGGGCGTGCCGGACTTCGTTGTCACGGCCTGGTCCGCGCTGATCGGCCCGGCCGGGCTGCCCGGCCCCGTGCAGGACCGGCTGGTGGCGGCGGTGAAGTCGGTCTCCGAGGACGAGGCGATCCGGCAGCGCTTCCTGAGGGCCGGAGGGCAGGCGATGGCCACCACGCCGGCCGGTGCGCGGGCGCGCATGGATCGGGAACGGCCGATGTGGAAGGAGATGGTGGAGATCTCCGGGGCGCGGATGGAGTAGGGCGGCCCCTCAGGGCCGCCCCCCCTTCCCGCTCAGCGCATCGGCAGGGCGTAGAGCAGCCCGCCGCGCGTCCACAGCTCGTTCGCGCCCCGGGCGAGGCCGACAGGCGAGCGAGGGCCCATGTGGCGCTCGTAGATCTCGCCGTAGTTGCCGACCGCCTTGACGATGTTCACCACCCAGTTCGGGTCCAGCTTCAGGGCCTGGCCCAGCTCCGGCGTGACGCCCAGGAGGCGGCGGGTGTCGGGGTTGGTGGTGGTGCGCTTCATCTCGTCCACGTTGGCGCGGGTGACGCCGCTCTCCTCGGCCTGGATCACGGCGTTCACGTACCAGCGGACCACGTCGTACCACTCGTCGTCGCCGCGGCGGACATAGGGGCCGTAGGGCTCCTTCGAGAAGCGCTCGTCGAGGATCTTCCACTCGCCCGGGTTCTGCATGGAGGACCGGACGGCGGCGAGCTGGGAGGCGTCCGTCCCGAAGGCGTCGCAGCGGCCGGCCTGCAGCGCGTCCGTGGCCTGATCGGTGCGGGCGAAGAGCACGGGGCTGAACTGGAGGTTGTTGGTGCGGAAATACTCGGCCGTCACCTGCTCGTTCGTCGTGCCCTGCAGCAGGCAGATGGTGGCGCCCCCCAGCTCCGATGCCTTGGAGATGTTCGTGTTGCCACGCACCATGAAGCCGTGGCCGTCGTAGAAGTTCGGCGTGATGGCACGGATGCCCAGCCCGACGTCGCGGAGCATCGTCTCCGTGCTGACGCGGAAGAGCACGTCCACCTCGCCCGAGGAAAGGGCGGTGAAGCGCGTCGGGGAGGAGAGCGGGGTGTAGCGGACCTTGTCGGGGTCGTTGAACAGGGCCGCCGCGAGGCCGCGGCAGAAATCCACGTCGAAGCCCTGCCACACCCCGCGCGAATCCGGCAGGGCGAAGCCGGGGAGGCCCGTGTGGATGCCGCAGTTGAGGACGCCGCGCGCCTTGATGGCATCATATAGGCCGCCAGCCTCGGCGGGGCCTTGGGCGCCGAGGAGCGCGGCGACGGCGGTGACCGTCGCCAGGATCGCGCGTCTCATCATGGTGTTTGCCTTCCCTGATTCGTCGGGGCAGCCTGCGGAGCGCGGGCGGGTGCCGTCAACACGGGGCGCGCGGAACTCGGCTGCGCGAATCTGCCGCCGCACACAGCCGGGTCGCCGCAGGGGCGGGTGTCTGGCGCGCGTCAGGCCGGCAGGGGATCGGCCCGGCGGCGCTGCCAGGTGACGGCAAAGACGAGTGCCAGCATCACGGCCGCGGCCAGCGCGGCGGGAATGTTCACCTGGTTCACGCCCAGGTTGGCCGCGACGACGCCGACGAAGGCCCAGAGGATGGCGGCCGCGAACCAGCCGGCATCGCGCCGCAGGAGCCAGACGAGGGCGGCGGCGGCGCCCCCGGCCGCGAGAAGGATGATGACGGCAGCGAGCGTGGCGGCAATGCCGTGCTCCGGCAGGACGCCCGCCGCGCGGGAGGCGGAGGAGAGGTTCACGAAGCTGGCGGCGGTGAGCCACCCGGCGAGAAGGCCGGTGAGCGGGGTGACGATCCAGCGGGCGCCGAGGCCCGGCTCCGGCGTGTTGCGGGCGGTGAAGAGGGCCCAGAGGGCGCAGGCGAGGCTGGCCAGGATGATGAGGAAGAGCCCGAACCCGACCGAGCCGGTGAGCTGCGAGGTGACCTGCCAGAGGGTGTTGAGGGCGAAGCTGCCGGCGAGCGGCCAGCCGGTGCGGCGGGCGAGCGCGCTGTCGCGGTTGGCCGGCAGGAACTGCCAGATGCCGTAGGCGGCCGCGAGGGCGAAGATGATGCTCCAGATGGAGAAGGCGTAGCCGGCGGGCACCACGGGGGTGCGGGTGGCGGCGGAGACGACGGCCATGGATGTGCCGATGCCCATGGCCGGCAGGAAGGCGGTGGCGATCTGCACCCAGGGCAGGATGAGGCAGAGAAGGCGGCGGAGCTGGTCCTGCGGCATGGCGTGCGATCCCCGGAAAACAGAGACGGCCGGAGGGTGATCCCCTCCGGCCGTCCGGGCAACGCTTCGATGGGCGCGCGGGTTCAGCGCGCCCATCGAACCATCAGCGCGAGAGGAACGAACCGATCAGCGCGAGTAGAACTCGACGACCAGGTTCGGCTCCATCTGCACGGGGTAGGGCACGTCGGACAGCTTCGGGGCGCGGACGAAGGAACCCTTCATCTGGCGGTGGTCCACCTGGATGTACTCCGGCACGTCGCGCTCGCCGGACTGGGCGGCGTCGAGCACGGCGGTGAGGCCCTTCGACTTCTCCTTCACCTCGATCACGTCGCCGTCCTTCACGAGGTAGGAGGCGATGTTCACCTTCTGCCCGTTGACGGTGATGTGGCCGTGGTTGACGAACTGGCGGGCGGCGAAGGGCGTGACCACGAACTTCATGCGGTACACGACGCAGTCCAGGCGGCGCTCCAGCAGCTCGATCAGGTTCTCGGAGGTGTCGCCCTTACGGCGCACGGCCTCGTCGTAGTACTTGCGGAACTGTTTCTCGCCGATGTTGCCGTAGTAGCCCTTCAGCTTCTGCTTCGCCATCAGCTGGATGCCGAAGTCCGTCGGCTTGTTCTTGCGGCGCTGGCCGTGCTGGCCGGGGCCATACTCGCGCTTGGCGATCGGGGACTTGGCGCGGCCCCAGAGGTTCACGCCGAGGCGGCGGTTGATCTTGTACTTGCTTTCCGCGCGCTTGGTCATGCGCCGGCTCCTTTCGCAGTCCGGGCTGGCGGCTGTTCAGCTCGTTGCCCGTGGTGTTGTCCCGGTAGTCCTTCGGCGCCCGCGGGAGTGCGGGGCCGGGGCGGGCGCGCGCCACTTCGGGGCAAAAGCCCCTGGGCACGTCCACGTTCCCGGGAAGAGGGGCGGCCGATAGGGGATCAGGGGGCGCTTGTCAAACAGGAACGGGGTCCGTAACGGGCGCGGATGGGAATCCGCGAAGACATCCTCGTTCTCGGGCTCACGGCCGGGGTGATGGGCGCGCTGGTGGGGGGGCTGATGCTCGCCCTTGGGCTGGGCATGGTCACGCAGGGCGTGCATGCCGGCTGGGTGCTGGTGATCCCGGCCGCGCCGATCGCGGGGTGGATCGGGAAGGGGCTGGCGAAGAAGCTGGTGAAGCGGCTCGACGATGCCGGGCGGATCTGAGGGCGGATGATGGCCGAGGCTCTGGGGGAGTTTGTCGGGGAACTGGACGTGGCGGTGGGGCCGCCGGTCCTGGTGGGCGCCACGCCCCTGGGAGAGCGGCGGATCATCCCGATCCATGGCGGGCGGGCCTCCGGGCCGCGGATGGAGGGGGAGATCCTGCCAGGCGGGGCGGATTTCCAGCTGATCCGGCCGGACGGGGTGGCGGAGATCGAGGCGCGCTACACGATCCGGCTCTCGGACGGCGCGCTGGTCTATGTGGTGAACCGCGGGCTTCGCACCGCCGCGCCGGAGGACATGGCGCGGCTGATGCGCGGGGAGCCGGTGCCGCCGGAACGGGTTTATTTCCGCACGACGCCGGTTTTCGAGACCGCGGCGCCGGACCATGCGTGGCTGGGGCGGAGCCTGTTCATCGGCTTCGGGGAGCGGCAGCCAGAGCTGGTGCGGATCCGGGTTTTCTCGATCTAGAGCCGATCCCGTTCCGGTGATCACCGGGACGGGTGAATCGGCTCCACAAGCAATGGGCTAAAGCGGTCGCAGTGAGCCAAGGCGAACGGAAGCCGCTCTCGCTTCCGCCGCCCAGGCGTTCAGGCCGGCCAGAGCGCGATGCTGATGACGTCTGGCTCGACCGGCACGCTGTCGTCCCGGCTGCCCTGGAATTCCATCCAGTTGATCCTGGCCTTCGCCGCGGCGCTGTCGAGAAGGAAGAAGGGGCCGCACGGCAGCGGGTCGGGGCTCGAGGGGCTGGAGATCGAGAAGCGGCGCGAGGGGAAGGACAGCTCGGCCATTCCGGTCCGGGTCCAGGGATTCCCGCTCATTGGCTCGGCCGGGGGATGGTCCGGCTCGGCGTCGTGGATGGCGATATCGATGCGCTGTTGCAGGCAGCCCTCGGTGTAGACCACGAGGCCAGCAGGCAGGACGAAGAGGCTGCACCTCTCCATCTCCGGCGTGATCTCCTCCGGGGGCCGGAAGGCGGCGTCCCCAGGATCGACGAGGTAGAACTGGCCGTAATCGGCCTGCCAAGCGAGGCTCGTCCAGCCGCGAAGTGCCAAGGTCGTTCCTTCCGTTCCGGCCGCGGCAGAGCCTACTCGATCGCGCGGAAGCCGGTCTTCCTCACCACCTCGGCCCAGCGGGTCGTCTCGGCGCGCATGTGGGCGCCGAAGGCCTCGCGGCCCTGGGGGGCGGCGCGGAAGCCGGCCTCCTCCATCTTGCTGCGGAGCGCGGGGGCCGACAGGGCGCGGCCCACCGCCTCATCGAGGGAGGCGAGGGTGGCGGCGGGCGTCGCGGCGGGGGCGACGAGGCCGAACCAGGCGTCGAAGGCGAGCGAGGGGCGGCCGAGCTCCGCCGTGGTGGGGACCTCCGGCAGCAGGGGGGAACGGGCGGGGCCGGTGACGGCCAGGGCCTTCAGCTTGCCGGCCTTCACGTGCGGGGCAACGAGGGCGACGGTGCCGAACATGCCCTGGACGTTGCCGTTGAGGATCGCCGTCATCGCATCGCCGGTGCTGCGGAAGTGCACGGCCTCGATCGGGAAGCCCGCCTCGTTCGCCAGGATGGCGGCGCCGAAATGGCCGGGCGTGCCGGCGCCGAAGGTGCCCATGAAGACCTGCGGCGCGCCCTTCGCCCAGGCGACATAGTCGGCCAGGGTGCTGGCGGCGACTGTGGTGGGAACGACGAAGGCGAAGTCGGCGGCCGCGACCTGAGCGACGGGGGCGAAGTCCCGCGCGGGGTCGTAGGGCAGGCGGGCATAGGTGCTGGGGGCCATGGCGAGCTGGCCGACTTCCCCGAACAGCAGGGCGGTGCCGTCCGCCGGGGCGGCGCGGGCGATCTCCTGCGCGGCGATGGCGCCGGCGGCGCCGGGCTTGTTGTCGATCACCACGCCCGCCGGGAGGGATTCGCGCAGGCCCTCCGCCAGGATGCGGCCCACCACGTCCGGGCCGCTGCCGGGCGGGAAGCCGAGGACGAGGCGCAGGGGGCGGTCCGGCAGGGCGGCGCGGGCGCGGGATGCCAGCAGGGGCGCTGGCAGGAGCGCGAGCGCGGCGCGGCGGCTGATGCCGGAGGGCGTCATGAAGGTTTCCTGTCCCGTCTCTCGCCTTGTCCGGCGCGACGGGGCCGGCGGCGTCTCTGCGCCGATCTCGTGCATGGCGGGATCAGTGCGGTCAACGGGTGGGGAGAGGGCCGGGCCCCCTCCCCTGCCCTGGTCAGGTCCTCGGGAAGTCGTAGAGCTCGGCGGGGTTGTCCACGAGGATGCGCTTGCGCGCGGCCTCGTCCGGCACCCAGTTCGTGAGGAGATCGAAGAGCACGGCGTCGTCCGGCTTCTTGTCCGCGGCCTCGGTCGGGTGCGGCCAGTCGCTGCCCCAGACCATGCGCTGGGGCGCCGCGGCGGCGAAGGCGCGGGCGACGGCGCTGGAATCGGCGTAGGCGGGCGGGCCGGACTTCGTGTCCGCATAGGCGCCGGAGAGCTTCACCCAGGTGTTGCCCTTGTCGATCAGGGCGCGGATCACCTTGAAGGTCTCGCTGTTCACGCCGGCGGGCTGGGGGCAGTGGGCGAGGTGGTCGAAGACGAGCTTGCCGCGGACGCGGCGGAAGGTCTCGGCGGCATCCACGATCTTCTCGCCGGGCATGTTGATCTGGCAGTGCCAGCCCAGGGCGTCCACGCGCTGGGAGAGGGGTTCCAGCATCTCCAGCGTGGTGGCGCCGAACTGGGCGAGGTTGAAGCGGATGCCACGGATACCCAGCCCGTGCAGGCGCTGCAGCTCCGCATCCGTGACGGAGGTGTTCACCACGGCGACGCCGCGGAAGTTCGGACCCAGGGCGGCCATGCCCCGCAGCGTGGGCGTGTTGTCCGTGCCGTAGAGGGAGGGCTGGACGACGACGCCGCGCGTGGTGCCGATGCGCTGCTGCAGCTTGCGGTAGTCGTCCGGCGAGGCATCCGGCGCGGCGAGGCCGCCGGGGGCGGGCGGGGTGCGGTTGTCGTAGATGTGGAAGTGGCAGTCGCAGGCATTCGGCGGGGCGCGGAAGCGCGGGGCCTCCGTGCCGGTCGAGAAGGGGACGGCCCCCTGGGCCAGGGCTGGGCGCGCGAGGTCGGCGGCGGACAGGGCGGCCGCGGCGCCGAGCACGGCCCGGCGGCCGTGATGGGGAGTGGTCATCGTTTCCTCCGTTCCGCGCTTGCTGGCGGATGGAGGAGGCTAGGCCGGGCGGTCGCGCAGCGGCAATCCGGGACGTTTCGTTACCCGACCCATCCTTCGGGTGCCAGGCGATCCAGCAGAATGGGCAGCGTCCCGGCCTCGTCCTCCGTGAGGCCGGCGGTGATGCGGGCCTCGTGCTCGGCGACGACCGGCTTCAGGCGGCGCAGCGCGGCGCGGCCCGCCGCGGTGGCGTTCAGGCCGATGCTGCGGCGGTCCGGGCCCGCGAGGCGTTCCAGCAGCCCCTCCGCTTGCAGGTGGTCCAGCAGCGGCGCGGCGCGGGAACGCCCATGGCCCATGGCGGCGGCCAGCCGCGCTGGGGCGATGCCGGGATTGGCCGCGACGATGGACAGGGCGGCAAGCAAGGGCGGGGTGAAGCCCATGGGGGCCAGCGCCGCCTCCAGGTCCCGGATCACGCGGAGATAGGCGCGCTTGATGCCGTAGGAGACCGTGCCGGCAAGCGGGCCGAAATCGGCGGGGTCCGGGATTTCGTTCACCGGATCGTTCAATTGTTGAACCTTTCTTCTCGGACTGTCATCCTGCCCGGCAACAGGAGGAACGGCCAATGCATGTTGTGATTTCCGGCGGCGGGATCGGCGGGCTGACGCTGGCGATGGCCCTGCATCAGGCGGGGATCGGGGTGGAGGTGCACGAGGCGGTCGCGGCGCCGAAGGCGCTGGGCGTCGGGATCAACCTGCTGCCCCATGCGGTGCGCGAGCTGACGGAGCTGGGGCTGGGCGAGCGCGTGCTGGCGGCGGGCGTGCCGACGCGGGAGTTGCTCTACGCAACCCGGCGCGGCGAGGAGGTCTGGCGCGAGGACCGGGGGCTGGCCGCCGGGTATCGCTGGCCGCAGGTGAGCATCCATCGCGGCGCGCTGTTCATGCTGCTGCTGGAGGCGGCGCAGGAGCGGCTGGGGGATGCGATCCGGCTGGGCTCGCGCGGGATCGGAGCGGAATCGGACGGCGATGGCGCAACGCTGCGCCTTGATGGCGGCGGGGTGGCGCGGGGCGACGTGGTGGTGGCCGCGGACGGCATCCACAGCGCGGTCCGCGCGGCCTGGCACCCGCATGAGGGGGCACCGCGCTGGAACGGGAACCTGATGTGGCGGGCCGTGTCCGAGCACCCGGGCTACCTGACGGGCCGCACCATGGTGCAGGCCGGGACGAACGACCTGAAGTTCGTCTGCTACCCAATCCGGGAGGCGACGGCGGAGCGGCCGGCGCTGATCAACTGGATCGCTGAGAAGCGGATGCCCGCCGACATGCACTGGGCGCGGGAGGACTGGAACCGCGCCGGCCGGATCGAGGACTTCCTGCCGGACTTCGCGGCCTGGGAGTGGCCCTGGCTTTCCGTGCCCTCGCTCATCCGCGCGACGGAGGCGGTGTGGGAGTTCCCGATGGTGGACCGCGCCCCGCTGCCGGAATGGACGCGCGGGCGGGTGACGCTGCTGGGGGATGCGGCGCATCCCATGTACCCGATCGGGTCCAACGGGGCATCGCAGGGCATCCTCGATGCGCGCACGCTGGCCTATCACTTGGCGGTGGAGGGCGATGCGGTGGCGGGGCTGCGGGCCTATGAGGAGGCACGGCGGCCGGCGACCTCGGCGCTGGTCCAGGCCTCGCGGAACCAGGGGCCGGACCTGGTGCTGGACCTGGCGGATCAGCGGGCGCCGGAGGGGTTCGAGACGGTGGGCGGGCGCGAGGCGGTGCTGCCCTTCGCGGAGCTGCAGGAGATCTCGCTCGGGTACAAAAGGAAGGCGGGGTTCGATCCGGTGCTGCTGAATGCGCGGCCGAGCCTCTCGGCGCGGCTTGGGGCGAAGGCAGGGGCCTGAGGCGGCATTCCCGGGGGAGGTGATGTCCCCTCCCCCGGGTCCGGATCCGGTCAGGCGGCGAGGAGCTCGTCGGCGGGGCCGAAGAACTCGTAGTGGATCTGCGCGGCGGGGACGCCGAGGGAGACCAGCGCCTTGCTGAGGTCGCGCAGGAACGGCCGCGGGCCGCAGAGATAGTAGTCCGCGCCGGCGAGCGGGGTGTTAACGCGCAGCCATTCCGGGGTGATGCGGCCGGCATGGTCGTAGTCGCGCCCCGCCACGTCCCCGGGGCGCGGGGCCTCGTAGAAGGTGGTGACGGTGATGCGGCCGGCGGAGGCGGCGGCCAGGGCGCGCCTCTCCCCGCCAAGTGCGTGAGTGGCGCCGGAGCGGCTGCCATGAACCACCTGCGCGGTGGCGCCCGGGCGGGCGGAGATGGCGTGCAGCATGCTGAGCAGGGGCGTCTGGCCGACGCCGCCGCTGAGGAGCACCACGGGGCGCGGCGCCTCCTCCGGCAGGACGAAGTCGCCGGCGGGGGCGGCGACCCTCAGGCGGGTGCCGGGCAGCACCGCGTCGTGCAGCCAGTTGGAGGCGATGCCCATGGGCTCGCGCTTCACGCTGATGCGGTAGCGCCGGGAATCCGGGGCGGAGGAGATGCTGTAGTTCCGCTTCAGCGGTGCGTGGCCGGGGATCTCCAGCCAGAAGGTGAGGTACTCGCCGGGGCGGTGGCGCAGCACGGGGCCGCCATCCGCGGGAACGAGGGTGAAGGAGGTGACGATCGTGCTCTCGACCTTCTTCTCCGCCACGATGAAGTCGCGCCAGCCGCTCCAGCCACCGGGGGCGGCTGCGTGCTCCGCGTAGATCTGCTTCTCGCGACCGATCAGCACGTCGGCCAGGAACCAGTAGGCCTCGCCCCAAGCGTTCAGGATCTCGGGCGTCGCGGCTTCGCCGAGCACGTCCTTGATGGCGCCGAGGAGGGCTTCGGCGACGAAGGGATAATGCTCCTCCAGGATGTTCAGGCCGACATGCTTCTGGGCGATGCGCTCCACGGCCGCGGTCAGCACGCCGAGATTGTCGATGTTCTGGGCATAGGCGAGCACGGCGGCGGCAAGGGCGCGGGGCTGGGAGCCGGTCTCGCCGTGGTGGGACTGGTTGAAGAGGTCCCGGATCGCCGCGTTCTCGAACATGCGCTGATACATCCGGCTGGTGATGGCGAGGCTATGCGCCTCCAGCGCCGGAACGGTGGCCTTCACGATGGCGATGGTCTGGTCCGTGAGATGGCGGGGCATCTGCCGCTCCAAAAGGTGCATTGACGATGCACCTTCTATGATGCTGGCCAAAAGGTGTAAAGGCGCTACATCTTCATCATGCGACTGACACTCCACACGGACTACGCGCTACGGGCGCTGATCTATCTCGGGCTCCGGCGGGACCGGCGCGTCTCGATCCGGGAGATCGCGGAGGCGCACCGGATTTCCGAGAACCACCTGGTGAAGGTGATCCACAATCTCGGGCGCGGGGGGTTCGTGGAGACGGCGCGGGGCCGGGGCGGCGGGCTGCGCCTGGCGCGGGCGCCGGAGGAGATCCGGGTAGGCGACGTGGTGCGCTTCACCGAGGACGACCTGGCGCTTGTCGCCTGTTTCCAGCCCCCCGAGGGTGGGGGCGGCTGCGCGCTGATGAATGTGTGCCGGTTGCAGTCGCTTCTGGGGGAGGCGCTGGCGGCCTTCCTCGCCGTGCTGGACAAGGCCACGCTGGCGGAGCTGATCGGAGGGCCCGCGCGCGCTTCCATCGCCGCGCGGCTGGGCCTCCTGCCTGCCGGGGCGGAAGGCAGCGGGCCGGGTGAGGCTGCCCTCTGATGCGCGATTGGCTGCGGGGCTTCATGCCGGCCCCCATGGGCGCCAGCCTGACGGAGCGGCTGCGCGGCTGCTGCGGCGCCCTGGCCGGGCTCCTAGTGACCGGCCTGGTCTGTACCTGGCTGGTGGGCCAGGGGACGTTCCAGGGAACGCCGATGCTGATCGCGCCGCTCGGCGCCTCGGCGGTGCTGCTCTTCGCCGTGCCGGCCAGCCCCCTGGCCCAGCCCTGGTCGATCCTGGCCGGCAACACCCTCTCCGCCCTGATCGGCGTGACCTGCGCGCAGTGGATCCCGGATCCGCTGCTCGCGGCGCCCCTGGCAGGGGCGCTCGCGATCGGAGCGATGTTCGCGCTGCGCTGCCTTCACCCACCGGGCGGAGCGATCGCGCTGACGGCCGTCCTGGGCGGGCAGGCGGTGACCGAAGCCGGGTACCACTTCGCCCTCACCCCGGTCGGGTTGGACTCCCTGGTGCTGATGCTGGCGGCGATCGCGTTCAACAACGCGACGCGGCGGCCTTATCCCGCCCACCACCACGCCACCCGGCCTCATCCGCACCAGACGGCCGATCGCAGCCCGATGGAGCGCGTGGGCGTGCGGCCCGAGGACCTGGACGCCGTGCTGCGGGATTACGACGCCGTCCTCGACGTCGGCCGCGACGACCTCGACAGCCTCGTCCAGAAAGCGGAGATGCACGCCTACCGGCGCCGGTTCGGGGAGATCACCTGCGCCGACGTCATGTCGCGCGACGTGGTCGCCGTGCGGTACGGCACGCCGCTGGCGGAGGCCTGGATGCTGCTGCGGCGGCACGACATCCGGGCCATGCCCGTGATCGATCCCGCGCGGCGCGTGATCGGCATGATTTCCGACCTGGATTTTATGAGGAGCCCGGAGCTCGATCACTATGACGGCTTCGAGGCACGCTTCCGGCAGCTCATCCGCCGGCTGACGACGCTGCACGCGGACCGGCCGGAGGTTGTCGGGCAGATCATGCCGCGCAGCGTCCGGACGGTCACCGAGGGCACCCATGTCGCGGAACTGGTTCCGCTGATGGCCGATGCGGGATTCCGCCATGTCCCCGTCGTCGATGGGGAAGACCGGCTGTCCGGCATCATCGCCCAGTCCGACCTGATCGCCGCCCTCTACCGGGGCGGCCTGGTCGCGCCCACCGGGAGTGTCAGCGCCGCGGCCTGACATCGCCGGCCGGGATCCCTGCCCCGGGCCGCGCGGCCGCGTGGGATGCCCCCTGCGAAGGGCGGATCGGCACCGCCGCCTGCCCGAAGGCGGCCGCGAAGTGCCGCAGGACGCGCCCGGCAGCCTCCTCGGTCGCCCAATGGTCGCCGCGCGCCAGGATGCGGGCGCCGGACCCGTCGGGGTGAGGCATCATCGACACCCTGTTCACCCAAGGGCCCTGCCCGTGGTCCCAGCCGTGGGCGGCGCCTTCCATCGCCTGGGCGAAGGGGGTTACCTGGCGGCATGCTGCCTCCTCGGCCGGGTCGTCGGGGTACAGCAGCAATGTCGCCGCCGTGCGGTCCATCGGGGCCAGCCCGGCGCAGGACGGGTAGAGCGCCGCGACCGGCAGCTCCGCCGGCGAGGCGAGCGCCGCGCGCCCTCCTCCACCGAAGCCGAGAAGGCCGATGCGCGAGGTGTCCAGGCGGCCGGGCGCGATCCTGCGCACGATATCCCGCAGCACCGCTGGATCCAGGAGGGACATGGCCGGGCCCGCATCCTCCACGCCGACCGTGAGGACCGCGATCCCCGCGCGCAGGAGAAGATCGGCATAAGGCCGCTCCCGCCCATCCGCTCCGAGGAGGTCGGGCAGAATGAGGACGACGGGGCGAGGAACCTCGACGGGAACCTGTGGCAGGGAGAGCCAGGCGAGCCCGTGCGGCGTCGCCAGAGAGACCGCCTGGTCTGCCCGCACGACGGGCGGCGGAAGAAGGAGCATTGCGGCCGCGAGGGCGAGAGCAGCCCTGTTCGGGCCCCGGGCGCGCAGCGGGGATGAGTGCCGGGCGGCGATGCTGGCAAGGCGCCCCGTCCATCCGGGCCGTGCCCGCGCGAAGGCAGTTCGGATGAGGCCGGGCAAGACCATGGGAACGCCCCGATGCGGTGATCGGCGCTGCTATGGCGCCGATCGCCGGGCGAAAGCTCCGGTCCTGGCCGAAGCGTCACGCCGCCGCCTCGATGGCGGCGCGGCTGGGTTGACGCAGGAGGCGGTTCCCGAGGTGATCCAGCGCCGGATCAGCCCGCCCGATAGGTGGTCCTAACGCCCCTGTTGCGGCCTGAGTGACGAAGGATCGAGGGCGCGGACGGCGGCTTCGGCGGCGGCGGCGACGGACTGCCAGCCGGCACGGTCGTTCGCCGTACCGGAGAAGCGGAGCGGCGGGCCGATGTTGAGCGCAAGGGGGCGGAAGGGGCGCGGGGTGGCGGACTGCGCGGGCCAAGCCTCCCGCGCGCCATCCAGCCAGCAGGGCACGACGGGGATCTCCGTGCCGGCGACGAGCATGCCGAGGCCGGGCTGGAAGGCGGCCATGGCGCCGGTGCGGCTGCGCGTGCCTTCCGGGAAGAGGATGTAGACGAGGTGGTCCTCGGCCAGGCGCTGGCGCATGGTGTCGAGGTCCGCCCGCCGGGAGCGACCGCGCCAGACCGGCAGCGCGTTGATGGCATAGGCCGCGAGGGCCGAGACGGCGGGGTTGGCGAAGAAGAAGTCGCCGGCCGCCATGGCGTGGGCGCGGCGGGCGGCGGGGCCGCGCAGGGCGGCGGCCAGGGCCAGGGCGTCCAGGTGGCTAGCGTGGTTGGCGACGAGGACGTAGGGCGGCTCGGCCGGCAGGTTCTCGCGCCCCGTGACGCGGAAACTGTGGGCGGCGGAGAGGTAGGCGCGGACACCCCGGCGCCAGGCGGCGTTGAGGGCGAGGCCGACGAGGCCCTGCTCCCGCGAGAGGCTGCGGAGGCGATCGGCGGGGGAGAGGCCGAGGTCGCGGGCGGGGCGTAGCTTCCAGTCCTGCATCAAGGGGCCTCCATCAGTGGCCCGTGATCACGCGGGTCGGCGCGGAGAGGCCGAAGCCGACGAAGTAGCCGACGAGGTGGAAGACTGCGGGCGCGACGAGGAGGAGGGAGTTGAAGCGGTCAAGCACGCCTCCGTGCCCGGGGAGGACCGTGCCCATGTCCTTGATGCCGAGGTCGCGCTTGATGGAGGAGAGGAGGAGATCGCCCATCTGCCCGGCGACGCTGACCAGGGCCCCCATGGCAACGAGCCAGACGGGGTTGCCGAGCGGCGTGCCGCGGAAGATCGCGGCACCGACGAAGGCGACGAGGGTGGTGGTGACGATCACCGCGCCGAGGGAGCCGGAGACGGTCTTGTTCGGGCTGGTGGCGGGCAGCAGCTTCGGGCCGCCGATGAGCTTGCCCGAGGTGAAGGCGGCCACGTCGTTCAGCGCGACGGCGGTGAGCAGGAGGAGGACCAGCGGGCGGTAGCCCGGGTCGTTCGCCATGTAGCCGAGATGGGCGAGGCCCGCGCCAAAGAGCATGAAGGCGAGCATGGCGAGCGCCGTGCGCTGGATGTAGCCGGCCGGGCGATCCAGCGGGATGGTGGCGACGCCGAGCAGGCAGGCCATCAGCGGCCAGAGGGCGACAAAAAAGCCGTACCAGTGGTCCAGCGCCGCGAAGTTCACGGCGAGGATGCCGAGGACGACCATGGCGCTGAGCACGCGTTCCCGGAACAGGCCGGTGGCGCGAGCATATTCCCGGTAGCAGAAGAGCGAGAGGACCGTGACGGCGCCGATGGTCCATTCCCGCCCCAGCAGCACCGGGCCGAGCATGAGGGGCAGGAGGACGCACCAGGAGCCCCAGCGGAGCCATAGCTCTCGCCGGAACTCCGGCTTCGCGCGGCCGGACTTTGAGAGCCAGAGGATGGCGAGGCCGGAGACACCGAGGACCGCGAGCGTGGCGATGATGATGCCGGTGGTAACGGGGTGGGCGAAGGCGCCGCCCTCCGGGTGCGGGATCATGGCTGCACCTTGGAGGCGCGGAGCTTTCCGGCGATGCCGTTCAGCCTGCGCAGCGCCGTGAGAGAGGCGAGCGCCGTGATGAGGACCAGCGCCCAGAGGGGCAGCGCAGCGTGCCACGCAACCGGGGTGACGGCGCAGAACACGGCGAGGGCGGTGACGAGGGCCATGCGCTGCTGCTTCGCCATGGGGCCGCGGAAGTCGCTGGGCGTGCCGGCGGCCTTGCCGGTGGCGCGGACATAGGCGGTGGCCATGGCAGCGAGCGAGGCGGCGAGGCCCCAGGCGGGGCTGCCGGCGGCCACGCCGAGGCCGAGCAGCGTGGCGGTGTCGGAGACGCGGTCGGGGATCTCGTTCCAGAGCTCACCGACGGGAGAGGCAACGCCGCGGCCGATGGCGACCATGCCGTCCATCAGATTCGCGAGGAGGCGAAGCTGGACGAAGAGGGCGCCAAGGAGCCAAAGGGGGCGCGCGACCTCGGGCCACCACGCCGTGCCGGCCAGGGCGAGGCCGGCGAGAATCCCCGCGACCATGCCGGCGCCCGAGATGCCGTTGGGCGAGGCGCGGCGGGCGATGAGCCAGGCGGCGAAGCCGTTGGCGAAGCCGGTGTTGCGGGCGGCGATGGGGCGGCGGTCCGCGCCCCCCTGCCCTGGCGTGATTCCTGTGGGCGCTTCCATGCGGGCAGAGTGGCAGGGCCGGGGCGGAAGGCCAACCGGCGCCCGGTTGAGCCGGCCGGCCCGCGCCGATACGCTCCCGCCCGATAACGGGAGAAAACGGGATGTTCGATGCTGCTCGGGCGCGCACGAGGCGCTGGTGCGCGGGGTTCCTGGCGGCGCTTCCGCTGGTTCTGCCGGGCCTGGCCTTCGGGCAGGACAGCTTCCCGTCCCGGCCCGTGCAGCTGATCGTCCCCTACCCGCCCGGCGGCAACACGGACCTGATGGCGCGGGCGCTGCAGCCCGCCCTCTCCCGCGCGCTGGGACAGAGCGTGGTGATCGTGAACCGCGGCGGGGCTTCCGGCACGATCGGGGATGCGGAGATCGCGCGGGCGCGGCCGGACGGGTACACGATCGGGCTCTCCCCCAACACGCCGCTGACGGCGCAGACGCACCTTGTGCCGCTCAGCTACTCGCTGGACAGCTTCCGCTTCCTTTGCCTGGTCTATGACAACCCGCAGGTGCTGGTGCTAGCGAAGGACGCGCCGTTCCGCGACATCGCGGGGATGGTGGCCTATGGGCGCGGGCGGCAGGAAGCACTGGTCTACGGCTCGCCCGGGCAGGGCAGCACGCAGCACATCCTGATCGCGCGGCTGCTGAAGGCGGCGGGGGTGGAAGGGCTGCACGTGCCCTTCACCGGGGCCGCGCCGATGGCGCAGGCGGCGCTGGGCAAGCAGATCATGGGCTTCGTGGAGAGCCCGTCCATTCCGGTTTCCACCGGGCTGCCGGTGGCGGGGGTGTTCGGGGCGCAGCGACTGACCGCCCTGCCGGATGTGCCGACGGTGACGGAGGCTGGGTATCCCATCGTCGGCAGCTCGGCGGGCGGGCTGGTGGCGCCGGCGGGGCTGCCCGATTCGATCGCCGAGGCGATCCAGAAAGCCTGCAGGGAGGCTGTGGAGAGCGAGAGCTTCGGGACGGCGGCGGGGCGGCTGAACGCCGTGCCGAGCTATGCCGCGGGAGCGGAATTCCGCGCGCGCTTCGCGGCCGAGAGCGACAGCAACCGGCAGGTGCTGCGCGACCTAGGCATGGCGCGGGAATAAGGGCGGCGGGAGGAGTGCCGGGTCAGCCGCGGATCGGCAGGCCGAGGACGGCGGCGAGGGCGATGAGGGCGAAGCAGGCGCGGCGGAAGGCCCTCTCGCTCGCCCGGCCGAAGAGGCGGGCGCCGCACCAGAGGCCGGCGGCGTAGCCAGGGGCCACAATGGCGGAGAGGAGCAGGACCTCCGTCGTGAGAAGGCCGCCGGCGAGGTAGATGGCGGCGCTGATGAGGCCGGAGGCCGCGAAGAAGAGGACGATGTTGGCCCGCACCCGCGCGGCCGGGATGGCGCCGCCCAGCCAGTAGGCGACCACGGGCGGCCCGCCCATCTGCGCGGCGCCGGAGAGGATGCCGGAGGCGGCGCCCACGCCGATGGAGAGGGGCAGCGCCGGGCGGCCGTGATAGCGCCAGCCGGAGGCGAGCAGGGCCAGCATGACCAGCGCCAGGCCGCACATGCCCCAGCGGAGCGCGATGGGGTCGAGGTGCAGGAGCAGCCAGGTTCCGGCCGGGGTTCCGATCAGGGCGCCGACGAGGAGGGAGGCGACTTCCCGCCGTTCCGCGCCGCGCCAGGCGGCGGGGATGAGGGGGGAGGCGGTGACGTTGTCCACCATGAGGAGGAGCGGCACGGCCACGCGGGGGCCGAGGGCCACGCTGGCCAGTGGGATGAAGATGAGAGCGGCGCCGAATCCGGAGAAGCCGCGCGCCAGCCCCGCCAGGGCCGCGATGGCGACCGTGGCGGCCAGGGTGCCGGCGGATGGCAGATCGGAGGAGAACATGGCGGATCCAGGGGGTGCGGCAGGCTGGCGGCGGGGTGCGCCGCTGTCCAGCCGGGGTGGCTGGAGAGCGGATTCACGCTTCCGGGCGATGCCGCCCCCCGGCGACCCGCTCTAGCCGTCGATCTGCGGGTCCACCGTGGGGACCGGGGCCGGCTCCGGCGCGGCCGGGCCGCCGCGGGCGACGCGGCCGCGGGCGAGTTCCGTGACCACGCCGTGCAGGGTGCGCAGTTCCTGCTCCGTCACCTCGCCCCGCTCGAAGAGGTGGCGGAGGTTGCGGACCATGCCCGGGCGCTTGGGCATGTTGTCGAGGAAGCCGCAGGCGTCCAGCTCGCGGGTCAGGCGGCCTAGGAAGCCCTCCAGCTCGCCCTTGGTGGCGACGCGGGTCTCGTTCGTCATCAGGGCACGGGGGGGCGTGGACTCCGCGGCCATCCACCATTCGTAGGAGAGAATCATCACAGCCTGGGCGAGGTTCAGGCTCATGTGCACGGGATTGAGGGGATAGCGGACGAGGGTGTCGGCGCGGGCCATGTCCTCGTTCTCCAGCCCCGCGCGCTCCGGCCCGAAGAGGATGGCGGCGCGCTTTCCCTCCGCGTTGATGGCGCGCAGGTCCTCGGCGGCGCTGCGGGCGGTGCGCACGGGAATGATGACGTGGCGCGGGCGCGGGCATGTGGCGAAGACGCGGTGGCAATCGGCCACGGCGTCGTCCACCGTGTCGTGGATCGTCGCGGCGTCCAGGATGCGGTCGGCGCCGGAGGCGGCACGCCAGGCGACCTCCTGCGGCCAGCCGTCGCGCGGGGCGACGATCCGCAGGTGGAAAAGGCCGCCATTCGCCATGGCGCGGGCGGTGGTGCCGATGTTCTGCGCCATCTGCGGGCGGACGAGGACCACGATGGGGCTCTCGCCCGGCGGGGGTGTCAGGGCGGCGCCGCCCTCTTTGCCGGTCATGGGGCGGGGGATGCCGCTGCGCGGCGGGTTGGGCAAGCGGTTAGACGCGGGGACTGGGCTGTGCGCCGCGGGAGGGCGGTTCAGGGCGCGCGGCGCAGCACGCTGGCGCGGGCGGCCACATGCGGCAGCGAGGCGCCGTGCGCGTGGCGATGGGCGGCATCGAAGATGCTGCGCTCCATGGCTTCCAGCCGGTCCAGGTGGTTGAGGAGGGTGCGTTCGGCACGGGCGGAGGAGGCGTGGCGGCGGCGGAAGATGCGCCAGAGCCGCAGCGTGTTCACCGACCAGGGATCGTAGGCGTGCTGCTGCATGCGGCGGCGGATGCGGGGCGGGAGGCTGTCGTAGCAGGCCCAGTCGTCACCGGGGTGACGGAACCAGGCGGTATCTCGGGCCGTGGTGTCGTTGTGGCCGGGGTGGGGCATCCGGTCGGGCCTTGTCCTCTGGTGCAATACGTTATGTTATAACGTTCTGAACAATAGGTGAGAAGACGTGAGTTTTCTGGTGGAGAGCTTCGCGGCGGGTGGGTTGGAGGCGGTGGCGGCGGGGGAGCCGACGGTGCTGTTCCGCGCGCTCTCCCCGGGGATGCGGCTGGCCATCTGGCAGAGGCGGCCATCCCGGCGCTTCTCGGGGCCGCTGGTGCGGCTGGCCGCGGCTGGGCCATTCCGCGCGGTGGCGGAGGACGATCCCGAGGCGGCGGTGGACCGGGTTCTGGCCGCGCTGCCGGTGGCGGTTCCGGAGGTGATGGAGCGCGACCTGCGGATGCTGGCCGGCCTCTTCGCCGTGATCACCGCCCGGCCGCGGGTGCGCGTGCGCCTGGATGCGGTGGAGGGCGTCCCCTGCCCCCGTTGGCACGCCGATGCCGTGCCGCTCCGGCTTCTCTGCACCTATTGCGGCGCGGGGACGGAGTGGCTGGCCGGGGACGGCAGGGGGGCGGTGCCGAACGGGATCTCGGCGCCCTGCGTGGCCGTGCTCAAGGGGCGCGGCTTCCCGGGGGAGCCGGATGGAGGGTGCCTGCACCGCTCCCCTGCCCGGGCGGGGCGGCGGCTGGTGCTGTGCATCGACGTGCCCGGACACTTCCCGGGCGAGGGGTGAGCGGCCGGCCGGTCAGGCCGCCCGGCGCGCCTCCCATTCCGGGCGCAGCATCGACATGAGAACGAGGTCGGCGCGCGTCCCATCCTCGCGCGGGCGCGCTTGGCGAAGGCGGCCTTCCTCGGTGAAGCCCTCGGACGCGTAGAGGTGGATGGCGCGCAGGTTGGTGTGCAGCGCGTGCAGCCAGAAGCGGTGGGCGGGGGTGTTGGCGAAGGCCCAGTCGGTGACGACGCGGAAAATGGGGCGGCCGAGGCCGCCGCCGGGCCTAGCGAGGGCGAGGCGCTTGAGGCAGCGGTTCCCGCGCAGCTCCGTCATGTCCGAGAGGATGGCGAAGCCGACGGGGTCGCCTTCCGCCTCCGCGACGAAGTACGCGAAGGCGGGAGTGGCGAGCTGGGCCTCGTGCTCCTCCCGCGGCTGGGCATTGATGAAGGCGTCGTGGCCGGGGGTCGCCTCGACGGCCATGACGTAGGCGAGGTCGGCGCCGGTCGCGCGGCGGAGGATTACGCCCGGCGCCACGTGGTCGCGCCCTTCCCGTCCTCCAGCACGATGCCGCGGGCGGCGAGGTCGGCGCGGATGCGGTCCGCCTCCGCCCAGTCCTTGCGGGCGCGGGCGTCCAGGCGGGCCTGGATGGCGGCCTCGATGGCCGCGTCCTCCTCCTCTTCCCCTCCCGTGGTCCGGCCCTGGCGCCAAGCCTTGGGCTGGGAGGGGAGAAGCCCGAGGGCGGCGGCGGCCTCGCGCAGCGCGGCGCCGGCCTGGCCGGGCTTCGGGTTCCAGCCGCGATCCGCGCGGGCGAGGACGGTGGCCATGGAGCCGCCGACCTGCATCACGTTCTCCAGCGCGCGCAGGTCACGCAGGCGGGCGATGACGAGGGGGGTGTTCAGGTCGTCGGCGAGCGGCTCCAGCGCCCAGGCGACCATGTCGGCGACGGTGGGGTCATCCGCATCCGGCTTGGGCAGGTTGCGGACCAGCAGGGCGTAATGATCGTCCAGCTCGGCGCGGGCCTCGTCCAGGCGCTCGGCGGTGTAGTCCAGCGCGGCGCGGTAATGGGTGCGCAGCAGCAGCAGGCGGAAGGCCTCGCCGGCCCAGGCGCCGCGATCCAGGATGTCCCGCACCGTCAGGAAGTTGCCGAGGGACTTCGACATCTTCTCGCCGTTCACCAGCAGCATGCCGTT
The DNA here is from genome assembly GCF_024594815.1 of Roseomonas populi. Taxonomy (GTDB): domain Bacteria; phylum Pseudomonadota; class Alphaproteobacteria; order Acetobacterales; family Acetobacteraceae; genus Roseomonas; species Roseomonas populi. The sequence goes on from NZ_JANJOU010000023.1 coordinate 28,380, forward strand.
GTGCATCCAGAGATGCGCGAAGCGGCTGCCGGGGAAGGCGCAGCAGGATTGCGCCACCTCGTTCTCGTGGTGGGGGAAGATCAGGTCGGCGCCGCCGCCGTGGATGTCGATCTCCTCGCCGAGGTTGCGCCAGGCCATGGCGGAGCACTCGATGTGCCATCCCGGGCGGCCGCGGCCCCAGGGGGAGTCCCAGCCGGGAGTGCTCTCGTCGCTGGGCTTCCACAGCACGAAGTCGCCGGGGTCGCGCTTGTAGGGGGCGACGTCCACGCGGGCGCCGGCCAGCATCTCGTCCGGCGTGCGGCCGGAGAGCTGGCCGTATTCGGGGTAGGAGGCAACGGAGAAGAGGACATGTCCCTCCGCCTCGTAGGCGTTGCCGTTCGCGATCAGCTTCCCGATGATCTCGATCATCTCGGGGATGCTGGCCGTCGCGCGCGGCTCCACGTCCGGAGGCAGGCAGTTCAGCGCGGCCATGTCGGCATGGAAGTCGGCGATGGTGCGGGCGGTGATGGCCGAGATGGGCTCCCCGCTCTCGCGGGAGCGCGCGTTGATCTTGTCGTCCACGTCCGTGATGTTCCGGACATAGGTCACGCGCGGGTACGCGCGGCGCAGCAGGCGGGCCAGCACGTCGAAGACCACGACGGGGCGCGCGTTGCCGAGATGGGCGAGGTCATAGACGGTCGGGCCGCAAACGTAGAGCCGGATGTGCTCCGGGTCGATCGGGCGGAACTCGACCTTCTCGCGGCGGGCGCTGTCGTGGAACTGGAGGTGCATGGCGGCCCGCCTAGCATGGCCGGCGGCGGCGCGCACCCGTTCCGGCGGTGAAAGCCGGCCGCCCTGGGCGGCTCAGCCGGAGAGGCGCCCGGCCGCCCGCTCCGTCGCGGCCCGGCGGCGGGCCAGGAAGGGCGCCAGCTTCGCGCGGGCGTCGCGCACGAGGTCCGGGGGAGCGGAACGGGGCGAGCCGGCCTGGAAGGGCGGCTCCGGATCGTACTCCATCTGGAGCTGGACGCCTTGCGCAACCTCGGGGCCGAAAAGCTCGGCCACGACCGTCAGCGCGAAGTCGATGCCGGAGGTCACGCCGGCCCCGGTGATCCGGTTCCGGTCGCGCACGACCCGCTCGCTCACCGGTTCCACCCCCAGCAGGGCCAGCTGGTCGATGGAGGACCAGTGGCTGGTCGCGCGGTAGCCGGAGAGAAGGCCCGCGGCGGCCAGGACGAGGGAGCCGGTGCAGACGGAGGTGACGAGGCGGCAGCCGGGCGCGACGCGGCGGAGGAAGGCCAGGGTCTCCTCGTCATCCATCAAGGCGATCTGGCCCGGGCCGCCGGGGACGCAGATCACGTCCAGCTCTCCGCAGCTGTCGAAGGTGGCGGTGGGCAGGATGCTCATGCCCCGGTCGGAGGTGACAGGGTCAAGAGTCTTCCAGAGCAGGAGGACCTCGGCGCCGGGGAGGCGATAGAAGACCTCGGCCGGACCCGTCAGGTCCAGCTGGGTCAGTTCGGGGAAGAGGACGAGACCGATGCGGGTCTTTTCCTGGGCCATGGTCCGCTCCGGCTGGAAACCGGGAGGAGATAGGGTCCCGTACCGGGCCCGCCACGGGTCGGGCGGGGCAGCCCGACCGCGGGGCCGCCCGTTCCGTTCCACGCCGCGGGACGCCTCGGCGCCTAGCCGCCCGAGCGGGAGAGGCGCGCCCGCGCCCGCTCCGGGCCGATCAGCGGCAGGAAGGTCTTGAGGTCGGGGCCGTGGTCCTCTCCCGTCAGGGCGCGGCGGAGGGGGAGGAAGAGCGGCTTGCCCTTCTTCCCCGTCGCCGCGCCGATGGCGGTGGTCCAGGCGGACCAGGTGGCCTCGCCCCAGGGCTCGGCGGGCAGGGTCTCGATCGCGGCCTTCAGCAGCCCGGCCTCCTCCGGCTGCTCGGGCACGGTGATCTCGCCGCGCGCGGCCTCGTACCAGTCGCGCGCCTCGTTCAGCAGGTCGAGGTTGCCGCGCACGGCGAGCCAGAAGGCCTCGTCTGCACCCTCGGGCAGCCGGTCCCGCACGGCCTCGAAGCTCAGCGCGTGCAGGTGCTTGCGGTTGAGGGAGAGCAGCTGCTTCGTGTCGAAGCGCGCGGGGGAATGAGAGATGCGCGTGATGTCCCAGTCCGCGATCAGGTCGCGCGGGGATGCCGCCACGGGATCGCGCGAGCTGCCGAGGGCGGCGAGGTAGCCGGTCATGGCAGCAGGCTCGATCCCGTCGCGCCGGAACTGGCGGAGGGAGATGCTGCCGATGCGCTTGGAGAGCGGGCCGCCCTCCGCGTCCAGCAGCAGCGGCATGTGGGCGAAGTAGATGCGGTTCGGCCGGCCGGAGAGCGCCTCGATGATGTCGATCTGGATGCCGGTGTTGGTGACGTGGTCCTCGCCCCGGATCACGTGGGTGATGCCGGTCTCCAGGTCATCGACGACGCTGGTGAAGGTGTAGAGGAAGCTGCCGTCGGCACGGATCAGCACGGGGTCGGAGAGGCTGGGGAGCTTCACGCTGCGCTCGCCCAGCACGCCGTCGCGCCAGGACACGGTGCGGGTGTTCAGCTTGAAGCGCCAGTAGGGCTGCTTGCCGTTGGCGAGAGCGCGCTCGTACTGCTCCTGCGTCATCTTCAGGGCGCCGCGGTCGTAGATGGGCGCGCGGCCCTGCTTGCGGCGCTGCTCGCGCTTGAAGTTCAGCTCCTCCTCGCTCTCGAAGCACGGGTAGAGCAGGCCGGCCTTCTTCAGGCGCTCGGCCGCGGCCTCGTAGGCGGGGATGCGGTCGGACTGACGGAAGAACTCGTCCCAGTCCAGGCCGAGCCAGCGCAGGTCCTCCTCGATGCCCTGGGCGTATTCGGGCTTGCTGCGGCCGGTGTCGGTGTCGTCCAGGCGCAGGATGAAGGTGCCGCCGCGCTTCCGCGCCTCAAGCCAGTTGGCGAGGGCCGGGCGCGCGTTGCCGACATGGAGCCAGCCCGTGGGGCTGGGGGCGAAGCGGACCTTCACTCGCCTTCTCCCTCCCCGGCCGTGTCGTCATCCTCGTTCGGCAGGTGGCGGCGGGGATCCAGGGCGCGCCAGTCGCGCTCAGCCTTCGTGCGCGCGGGCTTCGCGGCGAAGTTGCGGATCTCGGCGGCGCTGGTCCAGTGCTCGCCGTCCAGGTCCAGGGCCTCGGCGTCCTCGCCGAAGGCGAACCAGGCGGCCAGGACGGCATCGGCATCCGCGCCCGGGGTGCGGCAGCGCTCGATGCTGTCGCGGACGTAGCGGCGGGCGAAGGTGGCGGCGTCGGCGGCGGTGAGGAAGCCGCGGATGTCTTCCACCGGTTCGTCCCCGTTGCCGCCGGAGAGGTCCTTGATGCGGACGAAGGGGCCCGTTGGGGCGGGCTTGGGGGAGTGGTGTTCGGTCATGATGCCTGGGCCCTGTCTTTCTGGGCCTGGCCGAAGGCGCGGGGGGCGATGTTCAGGCCGGGCGGGAGCAGGCGGCGCTTGTAATCCGCACGCACCATGGATTGCCAGAGGCTCAGGCCATTGGCCGGCCTGTCGGCGGGCGCGGGATCGTCCGCGGGGAGCGGCAGGGCCGGATGTTCTGCCCCCAGGGCGCCGGCCGGCCGGCCGGCGTTGCGCCACTCGGCCAGCCTGCGGCGCTGGTCCGCGGAGAGATACCGCAATGGGAAGATGGCGGCGGAACAGGTGCTGGGGCCGGCCACGAGCTGCACCCCCTGCCCGGCCCTGGTCAGCATGTCCATCGCCAGGCGGCGCAGGGGTTCCCGCAGGTATGGCGCGGCCGGTGGCAGGGTGTCGCCCAGGCATTCCAGCGCGCTGCCCAGGTCCAGGATGGAGGAGGCGAGGCCGAGGCGACGGGCCAGCGGGGCGGCCGCTTCCTGGAGAAGGAAGCCGCGGACCTTGATGGAATCCGCGCCGAAGGCGTCCACGGCGAGGGCGGCGGTGAGGGCGGTGTTCGGGTCCTCGTCCAGCGCGATGAGGATGGGGGCCGGGAAGAAGCGGAGGGCGTGGTCCCGGAGGGTGAGGAGCATGGCCTGCCAGAGGCGCTCCTCCTCCTGCATCGGAGGCGGCGGCTGGGATGGGGCGCAGCGCCAGGTGCCGCCCTTGTTATGCCATTCCGTGAGGGTCAGGGACTCGGTGAACGGCGGGGTCTGCAGGGCGGGGCCCCGGTCGGCGTTCAGGATCAGGGCGGCGCCGTCATGGGCGCTCTCCTCCTCCGCGCCGAGGCGGTTGAGGAGGAGCAGCGGCAGGCCGTTCTCCACCACCCGGGCGAGGGCTGCCTGCAGGATCCGCTCCGGGCCGCCGGTCTCCTCGGGCAGGGAATCGAGGGCGACGAGGATCTCGGCGCCGGTCTCGGCCAGGGTCTCGGGGATGGTGGGGTCGCGCCAGTCCGCACCGGGCATGAGGCCGAGGCGGAGATCGCCGAGGGCAAGCGGGCCGGGTACCGGGCCGGAATCGAAGCCGGGGCGCGGGTGGTGGGCGGCGCGCCGGCCCCGGACGGCGCCTTCGGCGAGGAGGAGGACCGAATCGTGGAGGCAATCGCCGAGATGCGAGGGCAGGCCCACAGTCATGGCGGGACCGGGCGCGACGGCGAGCGGGGCTAGCGCGGTCTCGCAGGCGGCAGCGAATCCGGGATCGGCGGCGACGGCCGGGGGGACGGCGCCCGAGAGGGAGTGGGCGGGGGTGAGAAGGAGGTCCGCACCGGCTTCGGCCGCCTGGGCGCGCAGCGCCGCAAGCCCGGCCGCATTGGCCTCGGGCGCGGCCATGCGCGGGTTGAAGGCGGCAAGGGCGATGCGGAGCGGGTTTGGCATGGGCGGCCGGACCCTAGGGCCGTTGTTCCCGGCTGGGAACGCCCCGCTCGGATTCCGAGCAGGGCGTTTTACTGATCAAGGCTGGCCGCTGCCGCCGGCGGCGCCATAGACCTGACCGGTGGCGTAGCTGGCATCGGCGGCGGCGAGCTGGACGTAGATGGAGGCCAGTTCCGCCGGTTGTCCGGGGCGGCCGAGCGGGGTGTCGCCGCCGAAGGTCTTCAGCTTCTCCATCGTCGCCCCGCCGGAGACCTGGAGCGGGGTCCAGATCGGGCCGGGCGCCACGCCGTTCACGCGGATGCCCTTCGGCCCGAGCTGCTTCGCCATGGACTTGGTGAAGCTCATCATCGCCGCCTTCGTCATGGCGTAGTCCACCAGGTTCGCCGAGGGGTCGTAGGCCTGCTCCGAGGTGGTCTGGATGATGGCGGCGCCGGGCTTCAGGTGCGGCAGCGCGGCCTTGGTGATCCAGAACATCGCGTAGATGTTCGTCCTCATCGTGGCGTCGAAGTCCTCGGACGAGATGGCGTCGAGGCTCTGGCGCTGCTGCTGGCGGCTGGCGTTGTTGACGAGGATGTCGAGGCCGCCCAGGCGCTCCACGGCGGTGGCGACCATCTGCCGGCAATGGGCCTCGTCCCGGATATCCCCGGGCAGGGCAAGGGCGGTGCGGCCCGCATTACGGATGAGGTCGATCACCTCCCGCGCGTCCGGCTCCTCGTCCGGCAGGTAGCTGATGGCGACGTCCGCGCCCTCCCGCGCGAAGGCGATGGCGGCGGCGCGTCCCATGCCGGAATCGCCGCCGGTGATCAGCGCCTTGCGGCCGGCCAGGCGGCCGGAGCCCTTGTAGCTCTCCTCACCATGGTCGGGGCGTGGGTTCATCCGTCCGGCGAGGCCGGGGAAGGGCTGGGTCTGCTCCTGGAAGGGCGGGCGGGGGTAGCGGCCGCGGGGATCGGGCAGCGCGGCGGGGGCCGGCGCACCGGCAGGTTGGGCGCTGGCCGGCTGGGTGCTGGCCGCCGCCGCCGCCACGACCCCGACGCCCGCAGCGCCAACCATGCCGCGCCGCGACATCTTCGTCTCATCCATGTGTGGTGTTCCCTGTGGTCACGGGCCGCGCCGGGGTTGGGCGGGCAAGGGGCTAACGCATGGGGGCGGGCTTTCGCCTTCTTCCCCCTTCCGTTTTAGGCAAGGCCGGCGCGGTGGCGCGGGGTTGCCCAGAGGGCGCAGCGCCGGGGCGGCGAGTGGCCATGGTCACCTTCGCTTGAGATGCCATGTAGGCGCCATATTGGCCGCCGCCGATGCGGGAAACAGCGCGGAGAGATGCGGATGGTTCGTGGTGTGACGCGGCGCGGGGTGGTTTGCGGCCTGGGGCTTCTGCCGATGGCCGCCATGGCGCAGGCGGGGGCGCAGGAGCTGCAGGGGGCGCTGACGGCGCGGAGCGCGGCGGCCTTCGGGCGCTTCGTCAGCGGGAACGAGGGCAAGCTCGTCTCGCTGAAGGTCACGGCGGCGCCAGTGGAAGGACGCGCCTTCTCCGTCTCGCTCGAGGCACCGCTGCTGCTGGTGAACATGGACCAGCCGGAGAAGATGCAGGTGAGCCTGACCGGCAACTACACGCTGCGGGACGGCGCCTTCGTGATGGACTGGGTCTATCGGGTGAAGGCCGAGGGGATGCAGCAAGGCATCACCATCTTCGTGCTGCACCCCGTGGACGGCGGCGAGGTGCGGCGCGTGCGGGATGCGGGGGTGAGGCGGGTGGCGCTGTAGCGCCCCCTGCCCTTCCCTTACTGTTCCTTCGGAGCGGCCCGCAGCAGGAACTCGCGGCCCACCTTCACGCGCGGCTCCCCGTTGTAGGAGACGATGTCGGCGGTGGCGTAGGTCTCGCCCCAGGAATCCGGGATGAAGCTGCCGGTGCCGATCGTGTCGATCGGCGCCTTCGCCTCCGCCATCACGCGGCACTTGGCGACGCCGAAGCCGGAGGAGGCGATGATCCTCACCTTCGGGAAACCGGCCTCGTCCAGCGCGTCGCGCATGCGCCAGATCGCGGCGGCCGAGACGCCGGTGCCGACGAGGTGGCGCAGCTCGCTCTCGCTGCGATAGCGGCGGATGGCGCCGGGGGCGTGGCGCTCGATCACCGCGTAGGAGGTCTGGGGGTCCAGGCCTTCGAGGAAGCGGCCGCCATGCGTGTCCAGGCGGACGGCGAGGCGGCCTTCCGCGGCGATCTCCGGGAAGCGGCGGCACACCTCCAGCCCATCCGTCACCTCGCGGCCGAAATAATCGGTGAGGACGGTGAGGTTGGAGTCCGGGAAGGTCTCGTGGAACATCTCCGCGGCGCGGAGGGTGGAGCCGGCATAGCCGATCAGGGCGTGCGGCATGGTGCCGAGGCCGCGCAGCGCGTCGTAGTAATGCGCCGTCGCGTCGTTGGCGTTGCCGACGAAGCCGCGCGCACCCTCCGCCTTCGCGGCGTTGCTGCCGACGCTGGCGGCGTAGGCCATGATCTCCTGCATCTCGGCGCCGGCGCAGTGGCGGGCCTCCATGGCGAGGAACGCGACGCCGGGCAGTTCCAGGCACATCTGGTAGGCGTTGTGGGCGGCCACGCAGGCGGCGCCGAGCTTCTGCAGGAGCAGCGTCTCCAGGTCCGCCAGGCCGGCGAAGGAGCCGGTGACGTAGAGGATGGGATCGCCCGCGCCGACCCAGGTACCCTCCTTGTGCATCAGCTCCACGTCGAGCTCGACGCCGCGCTCGGCGGCGACGGTGTGAAGCCAGTCCAGCATCAGCTTCGGCGCGGAGACGACGGGGCGCCGCAGGAAGATCGCGTAGGTGACGCGGACATCCCCGAAGCGCTGCACCACGGTGCGGGTTCGCTTGAAGTAGACATCCGTTCGCGCGGCGATATCGGCTTCGAGCGGGCTCTCGGGCATCGCGTCCATGGCTGCCGTCTCCGCCTACTGTGCCGCGTGAAGTTGGAGGGTGGCGGCGCGGCGGGACTTCAGTTCCTCCGCCACGAGGAAGGCGAGCTCCAGCGACTGCTCGGCGTTCAGGCGCGGGTCGCAGAAGGTGGCGTAGTTCTCGCTCAGGTTCGCCTCCGTCAGACGGTGGGCGCCGCCGAGGCATTCGGTGACGTCCTGGCCCGTCATCTCCACGTGCACGCCGCCGGGGACCGTGCCCTCGGCCTCGTGCATGTCGAAGAAGCCGCGCACCTCCTGCAGGATGGCGTCGAAGGAGCGGGTCTTGTAGCCCCCGGCGCTGTGCGTGTTCCCGTGCATGGGATCGGACAGCCAGGTCACCTTCCGGCCCTCGCGCTTGATGGCGCGCAGCAGGGGCGGCAGGTGGGCTTCCAGCTTGCCGGCGCCCATGCGGGTGATGAGGGTCAGGCGGCCGGGGGCGTTGGCGGGGTTGAGGATTTCCGTGAGGCGGAGGAGATCTTCCACGCTCGTCGTCGGGCCGACCTTCAGGCCGATGGGGTTCGCCACGCCGCGCAGGAACTCGACATGCGCGCCGTCCGGCTGGCGGGTGCGGTCGCCAATCCAGAGGAAGTGGGCGGAGCAGGCGTAGTGGCGGCCCTGGTGGGTGGAGGGCTCGCGCGTCATCGCCTCCTCGAAGGGGAGGAGGAGGGATTCGTGGGAGGTGTAGAACTCCGTCTCACGGATCTGCGGCGCGGTGATGCTGTTCATGCCGCAGGCGGCCATGAAGCGCAGCGTCTCGTCGATGCGCTGGGCGATGTCGGCGTAGCGGTCCGCGAGCGGGGAGCGGGCGACGAAGCCGAGGTTCCACTGGTGGACCTGGTGCAGGTCCGCGAAGCCGCCGGTGGCGAAGGCGCGAAGCAGGTTCAGCGTGGCGGCGGATTGGAGGTAGGCGAACTCCATCCGGCTCGGGTCGGGCATGCGGTCCGCCGGGGTGAAGCCCGAGGCGTTGATGATGTCTCCGCGGTAGGAGGGAAGGGTCTGGTCGCCCACCGTCTCCGTGTCGGAGCTGCGGGGCTTGGCGAACTGGCCGGCCATGCGGCCGAGCTTCACCACGGGCAGGCCGCCGCCGAAGGTGAGGACCACCGCCATCTGGAGCAGCACGCGGAAGGTGTCGCGGATGGTGTTCGCGTGGAAGTCCGCGAAGCTCTCGGCGCAGTCGCCGCCCTGGAGGACGAAAGCCTTCCCCTCCCCGGCCTGGGCAAGGAGGCTCGTCAGGCGGTCGGCCTCGCCGGCGAAGACCAGGGGTGGGAAGCGGGTGAGCTTCGCCTCCATGGCGCTGAGGGCCGCGGTGTCCGGGTAGGATGGGACCTGGCGGATGGGCATTTCGCGCCAGGAGGCGGGGTGCCAGGGGTGGGCCATGAGGTGATCAGTCCGGTGTGGTCGGGCGGCGCCGTCTCGCGCGGCGGGTCGGGCACCATAGCGGGGGGAAGCAGGGGGGCAAGCGTTTCAGTACGGCCCCGCCTCTCGCCACCCCCTCCCCATCCCGGCAGGCCAGCCCCACATGACGATCCCTTCATCTTGTCGGAGATTGATCATGAACCGGCGAGTTCTTCTGAGCGGCACCGCACTGGCCCTGATCGCGCCGGCCGCCCGGGCCCACCACGGCTGGGGCTGGGCGGAGGCAGAGCAGGTCGAACTCTCCGGGACGATCCGGGAGGTGACGATCGCCCCGCCACACCCGACCCTGCGGGTGGAGGCAGCGGACCGGGCGGTGTGGACGGTGGAGCTGGGCAATCCCACCCAGACCCGGAACGCGGGCTTCGTGGAGGGTGCCGCCAAGCCCGGGGACCGTATCGTGGCGCTGGGGAACCGCTCCATGAACCGCAGTGAGCTGCGGATGAAGGCGGTGCGGGTGACGGTGGGCGAGCGGCGCTTCGATATCTACCCGGAGCGGATCGGGCGCGGCTGACCCGTTCCGGATCGCCTGGGCTTGGACCCGCTGGCGGCGCTCTCCGACTGGTCCGTCGCGGCGGCGCTGCGTCGGTCGGCGGTGCTCTACCCACTGGTCAATGCGGCGCACATCCTGGGGATCGGGCTGCTGATCGGGGCCATAACGGCGCTGGACCTGCGGGTGCTCGGGGCGTTCCGGGCGGCGCCGCTCGCGGTGTTCGGGCCGCCCCTGGTGCGGGTGGCCGGGGCCGGGGTGGCGCTGGCGGTGGGCACGGGGTTCCTGCTCTTCAGCGTGCGGCCGGCGGAATACGCGGCCAATCCCGCCTTCCTGCTGAAGCTCGGGCTGGTGGGGCTGGGGCTGGTGAACGTCCTTGCGCTGCGGCTCGGCTCCGGGTGGCGCCAGGCCTTGGCAGGCGGGCCGGTGGGCGCTGCCGTCAGGGGGGGCGCGGTGCTGTCCCTTCTTCTCTGGGTCGGCGCGGTGCTGGCCGGGCGATGGATCGCCTTCGTGGGCTGAGAGATCAGGCCGCCGGCCGGGATTTCGCGGCGTGGCCGGGCTCGTGCTCGCGCCGGAAATCCGCCGGGTCCCGCCCGCCTGTCCCGATCGCCGCGCGGATGGCCCCGGCGATGCACGACGGGCTGCCGATGACGTCCACTGGGCCGTCGTAGGAGACCGCGTTCTCCGGCATGCCGCGACGGGGCAGCAGGTTGGGAGTGATGACCATGGTCAACCCGCCTGCCGCGCGGATGGCCGCGAGGCCGCGAGAGCCGTCGTCCAGCGAGCCGGAAAGGACCACGCCGATGGCGCGCCCGGCCGAATGCTCAGCGACCGAGCGGAAGAGGAGGTCGACGGTGCGGTTGCGGTGCACGCGATCGAGGTCGGGCGTCATGGCGCCGAAGCTGCGGGCGACGAGGGTGAGGTGCTCCTCCGGCTCGCCGATGTAGACATGGCCGGGATCGAACCTTTCGCCATCCATAGGAACGAGGACAGGCAACCTCGAAAACCGGGCCAGGACGGCGCGAAGGTGGGTGTGCCGTTCCCAGGGGCGGTGCAGCACGACCAGTACGACGGCGGCCAACCGGGCCGGAAGGGCCTGGAGCACGGCTTTCAGGTCATCGAGTCCCTCCATCCCAGAGGCGCCGATCGCGACGAACCAGGGTTCCGGGGCGTTGGACATCCTGCGCGTGCAACGCGCGACGGCCCGGGAGGTCACGCGGACCTCTGGCGCGGGGTGGAGAAGCCGGACGCGGCGGGGGCGGAACGCCCCCCCGCAGCGTTCAGGCGGCCTTGGCGGCCCCTTCCCCCACCCGCCGGGTTGCCACGCGCATCGTCACGAACTCCTCCGCCGCCGTGGGGTGGATGCCGATGGTGGCGTCCAGCTGCGCCTTGGTCAGGCGGTTCACCACGGCCACCGCGATGCCCTGCATGATCTCCGGCGCTTCCTCGCCCAGCATGTGGGCACCCAAGAGGCAGCCGGTCTCGGCCTCCACCACCAGCTTCATCAGGGTCTTACGATCCGTGCGGCGGGTGATGGTATGGCGCATGGGGGTGAAGCGGCTGGTGTAGATCTCCACCGGGCCGCGCAGCGCGGCCTCCTCCTCCGTCAGGCCGACGCTGGCCATGGGCGGGGAGATGAAGACGGCCTTCGGCACGTTCTCGTAGCTCGCGTGGCGGGGGCGCGAGCCGAAGAGGGTGTCGGCCAGGGCGTGGCCGACGGCGGTGGCCATGGGGGTGAGGTTCACGCGGTCCGTCACGTCGCCGATGGCGTAGATATGCGGCACGTTGGTCGCGTGGTCTTCGTCCACGGCAATGGCCGCGCCCTCCCGGCAGTTGATCCCGGCGGCGTCCAGGCCCAGGCCCTTTGTGGCGGGGGCGCGACCGGTGGCGAAGAAGACGGCGTCTGCCTCCACCACCTTGCCGCTGGCCATGCGGACGACCCGGGTCTCGCCGTTCAGGGTGATCTCGGCGGGGGTTTCGCCAGGCAGGATGGTCAGCCCGCTGGCGGCCAGGGATTCGGCGGCCATCTCGCGCAGCTCGTGGTCGAAGCCGCGCAGGGGGAGCTGCTGGCGATAGGCGAGCGTCACCTCGGAGCCGAGGTTGTGCAGCATGTTCGCGAATTCGAGGCCGATATAGCCGCCGCCGATCATCAGCAGCCGCCGCGGGCGCTCCTGCAGGGTGAAGAGGTCATCCGAGATCAGGGCGTGCTCGGCGCCAGGGATGTCCGGGCGGATGGGATGGCCGCCGACGGCGATGACGATGCGGTTGGCGGTGACGGTGCGCTCCCCGACCTTCAACTCGTGCGGGCCGGTGAAATGGGCGTAGCACTCGAAGGTCTGCACGCCGACGCCGCCGAGCATGCGGCTGTAGATGCCCGACAGGCGCGCCACCTCCATGTCCCGGGCACGGACGAGGGTGGGCCAGTCATGCTTGGCCTCGCCCATGTTCCAGCCGAAGGCGGCGGCATCCTTCGCCCATTCGCCGTACTCGGCGGCCTGGACCATCAGCTTCTTGGGCACGCAGCCCACGTTCACGCAGGTGCCGCCCCAGAAGCGGCCCTCGGCGATGCCGACCTTCGCGCCGTGGCCGGCGGCGATGCGGGCCAGCCGCACGCCGGCGCTGCCGCCGCCGATGACGAAGAGGTCGAATTCGTGGGGGTGCGGGGCGCTCATGCCCGGGAAAATCGGGGGTCCGGGGCGGTGGCGCAAGGGTGCGGCGATCGCGGGGCGGCCCGGCTTCCCGTGCAGGGGCGGGCGTGGGAAGGGATGGAGGACAGGGTTGGAGGAGGGGCGAATGGGAAAGGCCGGGGCGCCGCTGGTGGCCATGCTGACCCTTTCGGCGCGGCACAACGACATCGAGCGCGCCCGGATCCTTCTGGATTCGCTGGAGCGGTTCCTGCGCGACCCGATCACCCTCTTCATCGTGGCGCCGGACGCGGCGATGGAGGCGGTGCGGGCGGCCCATGCGGCCCCGGCCGGGGGCAAGGTGAGGCTGGAGTTCCTGCCGGATTCGGCGGTGCTGGCGGAGAGCGTGGCCGCCGACCACACCGTGCGCGGCACGGTGCGGCAGATGACCGTGAAGATGGGCTTCGCCCGGCTCTGCCCCGCGCCCTTCTACCTGACGCTGGACGCCGATGTGGCGCTGATCCGGGAATGGGGGATCGCGGACGCGATTCTGGGCGAGCGGGCCGGGGTACAGCGCAAGGCCGTGCGGGAGGGGGATGCCTGGTGCAGCGCCGCGGCGGATCTGCTGGGCACGCCGTTCGACTACGCCGAGACGATGGACGTGACCCCTGCCCTCATCTCGGCGGAGGCGATGCGGGGCGTGCTGGACGCGCTGGAGGCGCGACACGGCGACTGGCAGCGGGCCTTGGCGGACCGGCATGGCGGCGGGCTGAAATGGACGGAGTACACGCTGTACTGGCACCACCTCTGGCATGCCGGGCTGCTGGAGAGGTTCCACGCCATGCCGGACGGATACCGGATCTTCGTGATGCGGAGCCTCTGGCGGGCGCCGCAGATCGAGGGGTGGTCGCTGGAACAGGCGCTGAAGGGGCGCGGGGGATTCGTGGTGCTGCAGAGCTCCACTGGACTTTCGCCGGAGGCGGCGCGGGCGATGCTGGAGATGGAGGGGTTGGGGGGCTGACCAGCCCCCCTTCCCTTCCCGGTCAGACGCCGCCGATGAGGCAGTACTTGATCTCCAGGTAGTCCTCGATCCCGTACTTGCTGCCTTCCCGGCCCAGGCCGCTCTCCTTCACGCCGCCGAAGGGGGCGACCTCGGTGGAGATGATGCCCTCGTTGATGCCGATGATGCCGCTCTCCAGCGCCTCGGCCACGCGGAAGATGCGGCCGACGTCGCGGGCGTAGAAATAGGCGGCGAGGCCGAACTCCGTGTCGTTGGCCAGTCGCACGCCCTCCGCCTCGTCCTTGAAGCGGATGAGCGGGGCCATGGGGCCGAAGGTCTCCTCCTTCAGCACCTTCGCGGTGGTCGGCACGTCCGTCAGGATGGTCGGCTCGAAGAAGTTGCCGCCGAGGGAGTGGCGCTTGCCGCCCGTCAGCACCTTCGCGCCGTGGGCGGTGGCGTCCTGGATGTGCTCCTCCACCTTCGTCACGGCGTCGGCGTTGATGAGCGGGCCCTGGGTGACGCCGGGCTCCATGCCGTTGCCGACCTTCAGGTTCTCGACCGCCGTCTTCAGCTTCTCGGCGAAGGCGTCGTACACGCCCTCCTGCACGAAGATGCGGTTGGCGCAGACGCAGGTCTGCCCGGTGTTGCGGAACTTGGAGGCCATGGCGCCGGTGACGGCGGCATCGAGGTCCGCGTCGTCGAAGACGAGGAAAGCGGCGTTGCCGCCGAGCTCCATGCTCGTCTTCTTAATAGTGCCCGCGCACTGGGCCAGCAGGGTGCGGCCGACCTCCGTGCTGCCGGTGAAGGAGAGCTTGCGGATCAGCGGGTTGGTGGAGAGCTCCTCGCCCTGCTCCCGCGCGGAGCCGGTGACGACGTTGCAGACGCCGGCCGGCATGCCCGCGCGCTCCGCCAGCACGGCGATGGCCAGGGCGGAGAAGGGCGTCTGGGAGGCGGGGCGGATCACGCCGGTGCAGCCCGCGGCCCAGCCGGGGCCGGCCTTCCTGGTGATCATGGCGGCCGGGAAGTTCCAGGGGGTGATCGCCGCGAAGACGCCGATCGGCTCCTTCATCACGAGGATGCGGCTGCCCTGCTTGAAGGTGGGGATCATGTCGCCGTAGACGCGCTTCCCTTCCTCGGCGAACCACTCGATGAAGGAGGCGGCGTAGGCGATCTCGCCCTTGGATTCCGCGAGGGGCTTGCCCTGCTCGGCCGTCATGATGGCGGCCAAGTCATCCACGTTCTCCAGCATCAGGGTGAAGAGGCGGCGGAGGATGGCCGCGCGCTCCTTCGCCAGCAGCGCCCGCCAGGCGGGCTGGGCGTCGTAGGCGGCCTGGATGGCGCCGCGCACCTCCTCCTGCGAGAGGGAGGGGACGTGGCCGATCACCTCGCCGGTGGCGGGGTTCTTCACGGCGATGGTCTTGCCGGAGGCGGCCTGGACCCAGGCACCGCCAACGCGGTTGGCCTGCCGGAAGAGGTTGGGGTCCTTCAGGACGAGCTTCGTGACGGTGTCGAGCATGGCGGGCCTCCTGTGACGGGCGCGCGAAAGATGGGCCGAGCCGAGGAGGATGTCACCGGGCAGGCGCGTGCCGATGAGGCTGCGAGTAAGTATCAGTTTGAATACATGCGCGGGATGAGAATGCATCGCGATGGCCAAGTATTGTTGAATGTATTCGGGGATGGGCAGCAAAAACTTCGCACCCGCTCATGCGTCTCTCTGCTTAGATTCCCTTCCACGGGCTTGCCTTCGGCAGCCCTCCCCGCCCCCCAACGGAGAACCAGCCATGTCCATGTCCCACACCCCCGACGTCGCCTGCACCCGCTGCAAGTTCTTCGACGACCACGTGAAGGCGCAGGCCGCCGATGAGGGCCTGTGCCGCTTCAATCCGCCCGTGACGCAGCCCAGCCCGGAGTCGCATGGCCTGTGGCCGGTGGTGTCCCGCGAGGATTGGTGCGGCCACTTCAGCGCCGAGACGCCGGTGGCTGGCTCGGGCGACTGAGGCCGGGCAACCGAGCCGGAGGGGGCCTTAAGGCCCCTGCTGACCAAGGGTTTGGAAGGGCACTGCCTCCGGGCGGTGCCCTTCCTGCATTCAGGCGCCCGGCGGCGCCTCGCCCAGCAGGGCGAGGACGTGCTCGGCCGTTGTGCCGATATGGGCTGCGAGCAGCGGCGGGGCGTCGGCACTCCGGGAGAGCACGGCCCCGGCCAGGGCCTCGTGCACCGCCAGGATGTGGGGCCAGTCCTGGTGGGCGCTGCCCATGAGCCGGCGATAGCGGGATTTCTGCAGGTAGAGGTCGTCGCAGAAGCGAAGCAGGGAAGGCAGCGGGCAGGCGGCGATCAGGGCGCGGTGAAAGCGGTGGTGGCGGGCCTCATAGGCGTCCAGCCAGGCGTCGCTGGCCGGGTCGCGCCGCGCGATCTCGTGCCGAAGCAGGGAAAGGGAGGAGACGATCCCGTCCTCCCAGGCGGCACCGCCCTGCCCCATGGCAAGGCGCAGCGCCTCCGGTTCGACCACTTGGCGGGAGTGCGTGACGTCCAGCAGGTGGGCGCGGGTGACCGGCGGGACGGAGAAGCCCTTCTGCCCCTCCAGCACCACGAAGCCTTCCGCGGCGAGGCGGGCCAGGGCTTCACGCAGCGGGGTGGCGCCGAGGCCGTAGCGGGCCGTGAGGTCGCGCAGGCGCAGCTTCGTGGCCGGGGGCAGATCGCCGCCGACAATGTCCTGGCGCAGTCGCCGTGCGGCGGCTTCGGACAGGGTGAGGGCATCCGGGCCAGAGGGAATATCGATCAAGCCCGGAATTTATATTTCCTCTTGGCAGCCCTCCGCAAGCGCGACAGGATAACCGCATGAACGTCCCTGATTTCACCCATGACCCGGAACGCCGGGCCTGGGTTACCTCCGCCAATGCCGCCGGCTGTGACTTCCCCATCCAGAACCTGCCGCTCGGTGTCTTCTCGCGGGATGGCGAGGCGCCGCGGGGCGGGGTGGCGATCGGCGATCAGGTGCTGGACCTGCGCGCGGCGCTGGAGGCCGGGCTCATCTCCGGCGCGGCGGCGGAGGCTGCGGCCCAGCCGACGCTGAACCGGTTGATGGCCATGGGGCGCGGGGCCTCGCGCGAGTTGCGGGCCGCGGTGTCGGGGCTGCTGGCCGAGGGAAGCGGCGCGGCGGGGCGCGAGGGGATCCTCGTTCCCATGGCGCAGGCGCGGATGCACCTGCCGGTCGCGATCGCCAACTTCACCGATTTCATGGTCTCGCGTGACCACTCTTCGCGGCTGGGCGCTCTGAAGAACCCGCAGGCGCCGCTGCCGCCGGCCTTCGACAGCCTGCCGGTGGCCTACCACTCCCGCGCCTCCTCCGTGCGCGTGAGCGGCGAGGGCGTGGTCCGGCCGAACGGGCAGTGGCGCAAGAAGGAGGGCATGCATTTCGGCCCGACCGAGGCGCTGGACTACGAGTTGGAGCTGGCGGTTTGGCTGGCCGGGGAGAACGCACTGGGCGTGCCCGTTCCGCTCTCCCGCGCGCCCGATCGGCTGTTCGGCTACGGGCTGCTGAACGACTGGTCGGCGCGCGACATGCAGATGTGGGAGATGCCGCCGCTGGGGCCCTTCCTGGCGAAGAGCCTGTCCACCAGCATCTCCCCCTGGATCGTCACGGCGGAGGCGATGATCCCCTTCGAGATCGCCGGACGCCGCGTGGCGGAGGCGGCCCCTCTCCTCCCCTATCTGGACCATCCCGAGGACCGGGCGCGGGGCGGGCTCTCCATCGCGCTGGAGGTGTTCCTGCTGACGCCGCGGATGCGGGCCGCGGGAGCGGGGCCGGCACGGCTGACGGCGACGGACTTCGCGCACATGGCCTGGACGCCGGCGCAGATGGTGACGCACCACGCGAGCAACGGGTGCAACCTGCTGCCGGGCGACCTGCTGGGCAGCGGCACCTGTTCAGGGCCGGAAGCCGGTTCGGAGGCCTGCATGGCGGAGATCATCCTGCGCGGTCCGATTGAGCTGCCGGGCGGCGAGACGCGCCGCTTCCTGCAGGACGGGGACGAGGTGATCTTCCGCGGCCGCGCCCATGCGGAGGGCGCGGTATCCATCGGCTTCGGGGAGTGCCGGGCGGAGATCCTGCCCGCGCCGCCCTGGCCCGCCGAATAGACCATCGGGGGCGGATTCACGCCATCCGGCGTGCCACCCTCCAGCGGTCCGCTCCTGCGGCGGAGAGGAAACGAGAAAGACATGCCAAGGAAGATCATCGACATCTCGGTCGCGCTGACGGCGGGCATCGCGAGCGACCCGCCGCACATGCTGCCGCAAATCGACTACCGCGATCACCACATGACCGCGCCGGCCATGGCAGAGTTCATGGGCGTGCCCGTGGATGCGCTGCCGAACGGCGAGTACGCGGCGGTGGAGCAGGTGAACATCTCCACCCACAACGGCACGCATATGGACGCGCCGTATCACTTCTTCTCCCGCATGGATGAGAAGCTGGTGCCAGGCGGGCGGCCTTCCATGCGGATCGACGAGGTGCCGCTGGAGTGGTGCTTCCAGCCCGGGGTGAAGCTGGATTTCCGCGAGAAGCCTGATGGCCATGTTGTGACGCCGGAGGAGGTGGAGGCGGAGCTGCGGCGCATCGGGCATGAGCTGAAGCCGCTGGAGATCGTGCTGGTGAACACCCGCGCCGGCAGCCGCTACGGGCAGGCCGACTTCGTGGACAGCGGCTGCGGCATGGGGCGCGCGGCCACGCTGTGGCTGGCTGAGCGCGGGGTGCGCGTGGTGGGCACGGATGGCTGGTCCTGGGACGCGCCCTTCAGCTTCACGAAGAAGCGGGTGCAGGAGACGGGCGATGTCTCCCTAATTTGGGAGGGGCATCGGGCTGGGCGCGAGATCGGGTACTGCCAGATGGAGAAGCTCTCCAACCTGGACGCGCTGCCGCCGGACGGCTTCATGGTCTCCTGCTTTCCCGTGAAGATCCACGGTGCCTCGGCCGGCTGGACGAGGGCCGTGGCGATCCTGGAGGATTGAGCATGCGGGCGGCTCGTCTCCTGGGGGCCGCCCTGGCGGCCTCCCTGGTTCTGACCGGATCGGCGCGGGCCTTCCCGGACAGGCCGATCACCATCGTCCTCCCCTATTCACCGGGGAGCGCGGCGGATTCCTACGGCCGGGCGTTGGGCGAGCACTTCACGCGGGTGCTGGGGCAGAGCGTGGTCGTGACGAACCGCGATGGCGGCTCCGGCGTGGTCGGCATGCGCTTCGTCGCGACGAGCCCGCCTGACGGGCATACGCTCGGGCTGACGCCGATGACGGCGATCGTGGTGCAGCCCCATCTCGTGCGGAACACGGGAACGGAACCCGCGAACTTCGCGCCGGTCTGCGGGACGAACGAGAACGTGCTCGGCGTCATCGTGCGGGCCGACAGCGCGATCCGCGACCTGCCCGGGCTGGTGGCAGAGGGAAAGCGGCGGGCAATGAGCTATGGCAGCCCGGGGCCGAACTCCCTGCCTCAGCTGGCGGTGTTCCGGGTGCAGAGGGCGGCGGGCGTGGAGTTCAACCACATCCCGTTCCGCGGGGATCCGCCGCACCTGAACGAGGTGCTGGCCGGGCGGCTGGACTTCTCGGCGGCGGTGGTGGCCTCCGCGGCGGGGCTGCTGGATTCCGGGCGGCTGCGGCTTCTGGCCGTGTTCTCCGACAAGCGGCACCCGGACTACCCGGACGTGCCGACGGCGCGCGAGCAAGGGATCGACGCCCTGCAGTACAGCCCTGTCGGCCTCTACGCACCGGCCGGCACGCCGGAGCCGGTGCTGGCCCAGCTTGAGGAGGCTTGCCGCAGCGGCGTGCAGGAGGAGGGGTTTCAGCGCGTGGCGAAGCAGCTTCGGCTGGTGTTGGATTACAAGAGCCGGGCGGAATTCACGCGCCTGATCCGCAGCGAGTACGAGGTTTACGGCCCGATGATGCGGGCCTTGGGCGTGACGCCGGACTGACCGGCACGGAAACGGGGTGCCGACACGGGAAGACCCGGCGGCGCGGTCCAGGGATGAGGTGCATGATGCGTCGTCTTCTACTCTCCGCCATGCTCGCGCTGGGGGCTGCGCTGCCCGCGCGCGCCGAGTACCCGGACAAGCCGATCACCATGATCATGCCCTACTCGCCCGGAACGGCGGACGTGCTGATCCGGGCGATGAGCGAGCACTTCCAGAGGACGCTCGGCCAGCCACTGGTGCTGATCACGCGGGACGGCGGCTCCGGCGTGGTGGGGATGCGGGCCGTCGCGACGAGCCAGCCGGATGGCTACACGCTCGGCCAGACGCCGATGACGGCGATCGTGGTGCAGCCGCACATGGTGCGGAACGCCGGGACGGAGCCGACGAATTTCGAGGCGGTGTGCGGGACGAACGAGAACATCCTCGGCATCGTCGTGCGGGCGGAGAGCCCGATCCGGAACCTCGCGGACCTGATCGCGGAGGGGCGCAAGCGCACGCTGAGCTTCGGCAGCCCCGGTCCGAACTCGCTGCCGCAGCTTGGCGTGTGGCGCGTGCAGAAGGCGGTGGGGGTGGACTTCAACCACATCCCCTATCGTGGGGAGGCGGCACACCTGAACGACACGCTGGCGGGCCGGCTGGACTTCTCGGCGGCGGTGGTGTCCTCGGCGGCGGAGATGGTGCAGGCCGGGCGGATGCGGCTGATCGCGGCGTTCTCCAGCCGGCGGCACCCGGACTTCCCCGACGTTCCCACGGCGCGGGAGCAGGGCGTGGACGCGCTGCAACTGAGTCAGGTGGGCATCTACGCGCCGCGCGGCACGCCGGCCCCGGTGCTGGACCGGCTGGAGGAGGCCTGCCGCACGGCGCTTGAGACCCCGGCGGTGAAGGGGGTGCTGGCGACCACGCGCGCGCCGGCGGCCTTCATGCCGCGCGCGGCGCTGAATGCCATGCTGCGGGAGGAGTTCGTGAGCTACGGGCGCATCCTGAAGGAGCTGGGAGTACAGCCCGAGTAGAGGGCCGGGGAGCGGATCCACGCGGCCGGGCGACCCCGCCGCTCCACCGATCCGATCCTAGCGCGCGAAGGCCCAGCGCAGGGTCTGCGCCACGCCGAAGGTGCCGGCGCGGACCAGCGGGCGGGCGAGGAGCGGGTCGGGCAGGCCGTGCATGGTGCGGGCCCAGCCGGGCAGCAGATCCACGGCCGCCCCCATGGTCAGGCGCTGCACCGGCTCGGCCAGCGGGTGCGGGGCGGGCTGATTGAGGACGAGCTGCGCCACCTCCCGGGTGCGGGCATCGGCGCGAAGGCGCGGGCGGGTGGCGCGGATCAGGGCCTGCGCCTCCGCACGGCTGCGGGGAACGGGATCGGCGCCCAGGGCAGTTCCCATCATCGCCATTTCCGCGAAGTAGCGGTCCTGATCGGCAGCGGACATGCGCGGTTCCGCGTAGCGGATCCAGGCATCGAGGAAGCTGGTGGTCTCGGTGACATGGACCCAGGCGAGGAGGGCGGGATCATCCACGGCGTAGGGGGTGCCGTCCGGCAGGGTGCCGCGCAGGCGGGCATGGATGCCGCGCACGCGGGAGATGGCGGCCTCCGCCTCCTCCCGCCCGCCATAAGTGGTCAGGGCGATGAAGCGGGCAGTGCGGCGCAGGCGGCCGTGCATGTCTCCGCGGAAGTTGGAGTGGTCCCAGACCCCCGCCAGCACGGCAGGGTGGAGCATCTGCATCAGCAGGCCGGCGATGCCGCCGACCATCATGGAGGCGACGTCCCCATGGACGCGCCAAGCGACGGAGCGGGGGCCGAAGAGGCCGTCCGGGCGGCGCTGGACCGGCTTCTCGCCCCGTGCCCGGTCGTTGAACAGGGCGGTGACCTGGGCGGCGATGGCCTGCTTCAGCGGCCGCGGGAGGGGGGAAGCCATGGCGGGGAGATGGGGCCTTTCCGCCAGATTGCTACTCCACCGGATCGGCGTTCGCCGCATCGAAATCCGGCAGATCCGACGAACGTTCCGGCCTCAATGATTGCACTGTATCGAAGCGGGAACGGTTGCTAGCGTTCCGCCTGGACGGACATCATCGTTGTCCCGGAAGAGGAAGCCTTCCATGCCGCTCACGACGCTGGTGTCCCTGCCCCGCAACATGAACGTGCTCCCGGACGGCAGCAGGATCGTGAACGCCAGGCAGGCGACGATGCTGACCCTCCTCGGCAACCCGAGGGCCGATTACGGGTCGGACTGCCGCGACATCACGAACCCCCGCCTGAAGCCGCTGGTCACGCGGAGGAATGTCGGCCCCTTCGCCGTCCGGGGTCTCGCGCCGGCCGTGGACAGCCTCGAGGGCGTGATGAAGGCCATCGAGAAGGAGGAGCCGAAGGTCTTCGCCGCGCTCGGGACCGCGGGAATGCTGTGCGCCCGCTTCGTCAGGGGCTCCACGACCTCGATCAGCAACCACTCCTGGGGAACGGCCATCGACCTGACGCTGGACGGGGTGCTGGACGCCCGCGGCGACGGGCGCGTCCAGGAAGGGCTGACCCGCATCGCGCCGATCTTCAACCGCCACGAGTGGTTCTGGGGCGCGGCCTTCGGCACCGAGGACGGGATGCACTTCGAGTGCAGCGACGGGCTGATCCGGAAATGGGCGAATGAGGGGCGCTTCGGCGCCGTACCCGTCGCCCTTCCGGAAGACGACCTGCTCAGCCTCGGCGACCGCGGCCCCGAGGTGGAGAAGTTGCAGGAGAAGCTGAACCAGCACGGGGCCGGCCTGCTTGTGGACGGGATCTTCGGGCGGGATACCCAGAGCGCGGTGATGCGCTTCCAAGGGGCCCACAAGCTGACCATCGACGGCGTCGTCGGGAAGCAGACCTCGGCCGCGCTGGGCCTCTAGGCCCCGCGCGGCGGGCCGGGGCGGCGCCTACTCCACCGTCACGGCCTTCGCCAGGTTGCGGGGCTGGTCCACGTCCGTGCCCTTCAGCACGGCCACGTGGTAGGCCAGCATCTGCACGGGGATGGCGTGCAGGATGGGCGCCACGAAGGGATCCACCTTCGGCAGCACGACCACGCGGCTGGCGAAGCGGCGGAGCGCGGGTGCCCCTTCCTCGTCCGTGAAGGCGATGATGCGGCCGCCGCGCGCCGCGGCCTCCTGCAGGTTGGAGGCGGTCTTCTCGAAGAGAGGGCCGCTGGGGCAGAGGGAGATCACCGGCACGCTGGCATCGATCAGCGCGATGGGACCGTGCTTCATCTCACCGGCGGCGTAGCCCTCGGCGTGGATGTAGGACAGCTCCTTCAGCTTCAGGGCACCCTCGAGCGCGATGGGGAACATGCTGCCGCGGCCGAGGTAGAGCACGTCGCGCGCGTCGCGGATGTCGGCGGCCACCGCCTCGATCTCGTCGCTGGAATCCAGCAGCTTGGCGGCGTGCTCCGGAACCTCCAGCAGGGCGGCGGTCAGGCGCGACTCCTCGGCGGCGTCGATGGCGCCGCGGGCGCGGGCGAAGTTGATGGCCAGGCACGCCATGACGGAGAGCTGAGCGGTGAAGGCCTTGGTGGAGGCCACGCTGATCTCCGGCCCGGCCACCGTCATCAGCGTCGTGTCGCTCTCCCGCGCCATGGTGCTTTCCGGCACGTTGACCACGGAGACGAGGGACTGGCCGCCGGCGCGCAGCAGCTTCATCGCGGCCAGGTTGTCCGCCGTCTCTCCGGACTGAGAGACGAACATGGCGGCGCCGCCCTTTGTCAGCGGCGGGTCGCGGTAGCGCAACTCGCTCGCCACATCACAGTCCACGGGCAGGCGGGCCAGGGTTTCGAACCAGTAGCGGGCGGTGTTGCAGACGAGGAAGGCGGAGCCGCAGCCGGAGAGCCAGAGGCGCGGCAGGGTCGCCGGGTCGAAGGGCAGCGCGGGGCGGGCCACGGCGCGGGTGGCGGGGTCCACGTACTGGCGGAGCGTGTCGCCGATCACCGCGGGGTGCTCGTGCAGCTCCTTCTCCATGAAGTGGCGGTAGTTGCCCTTGCCGATGGCGGCGCCGGAGAAGGCGGTGGTCTTGACCGCGCGCTCCACGGGCTGGTCCGCGGCGTCAAAGACCTGCGCGTCGCGGTCGCTGACGATGGCCCAGTCGCCTTCATCGAGATAGGCGATGCGGCGGGTCAGCGGGGCGAGGGCGAGGGCGTCGGAGCCGATGAACATCTCCTCCTCGCCGTAGCCGATCGCGAGCGGGGCACCCTGGCGGGCGGCGAGCAGCTTGCGGGGATGGCCGGCGAAGACGGCGGCGAGGGCGAAGGCGCCGTGGACGCGCTTGAGCGCGCCGGAGAAGGCGATCTCCGGGCTGTCGCCGCGCGCGAGGTGATGGTCCACGAGGCGGGCGAAGGTCTCGGTGTCCGTCTCCGTCTCGAACTCGGCCCCATGGGCTTCCAGCTCGGCGCGGAGTTCCGCGTGGTTCTCGATGATGCCGTTATGGACGATGGAGACGCGGCTGGTGCCGTGCGGGTGGGCGTTGCGCGTGGTGGGGGCGCCGTGGGTGGCCCAGCGGGTATGGCCGATGCCCGTGGTGCCGGGCAGCGGGTCGTGCTCCAGCACCTCGGCAAGGTTGCCCAGCTTGCCCTCGGCGCGGCGGCGCTCCACGTGGCCGTTCACCAGGGTAGCGATGCCGGCGCTGTCGTAGCCGCGGTATTCCAGGCGGCGCAGCGCCTCCAGGAGACGCGGGGCAGCCTCTTCGCGACCGACGACGCCGACGATACCGCACATGGCTTACTTCTCCTTCCGGCGGGCGGCGCGGAACGCGGCGGCGCGGCCTTCCTTCTGTTCCTGGCGGGCGCGGCCGAAGGCCATGGCATCGGGCGCGACCGTTGCGGTGATGGTAGAACCCGCCGCGACGAAGGCGCCATCACCTAATGAGACGGGTGCCACCAATGTCGCGTTGGAGCCGATAAAGACACCCTCTCCGATACTGGTCTTGTGCTTGGCGTAACCGTCGTAATTACAGGTAATCGTGCCGGCGCCGATGTTGGTGCGGGCGCCCACCGTCGCGTCGCCGATATAGGAGAGGTGGTTGGCCTTGGCCCCCTCCCCCAGCACCGCCGCCTTCAGCTCCACGAAGTTGCCGACATGCGCGCCGGCGCCCACCTCGGTGCCCGGGCGCAGGCGGGCGAAGGGGCCGATGATGGCGCCGTGGCGGACGGTGCAGGCCTCCAGGTGGGAGAAGGCGCGGATCTCAACGCCGTCCTCGATCGTCACGCCGGGGGCGAAGACCACGTCGGGGCCGATCGTCACATCCTGGCCAATGCGCGTGTCGAAGGAAAAGGTGACGCTTTCCGGGCGGGTCAGGGTGGCGCCGCCCTCCATCGCGCGGCGGCGCAGGGCGGCCTGCACGGCGGCCTCGGCCTCGGCGAGCTCCATGCGGGAGTTGATGCCGCGGCACTCGGCCTCGGCGGCCTCCACGGCCACGGCGCGGAAGCCCTCCGCGCGGGCGGCGGCGACCACGTCGGTGAGGTAGTACTCGCCGGCGGCGTTGTCGTTCTTCAATTCCCGCAGCCACTGGAACAGGCGCGGGGCGGCGGCGCAGATCACGCCGACGTTGCAGAGCGTGATGGCGCGCTGCTCCTCAGTCGCGTCCTTCCACTCCACCACGCCGGCGATGCCGCCATCCTCATGCGGCACCACCCGGCCGTAGCGGCCGGGGTCGGCCGGGCGCATGGCGAGCAGGGCGAGGTCGGAGGAGACGCGGGCGAGCAGGAGGCGGCGCAGCGTCTCCGCCGCGATCAGCGGGTTGTCGGCATAGAGGACGGCGACATCGCCCTCGAAGCCCTCCAGCGCAGGGGCGGCCTGCAGGGCGGCGTGGCCGGTGCCCAGGCGGTCGCGCTGCACCACGGTGGCGTGGGGGGCGGCCGCCTTCTCCAGCGCCGGCATGTCCGGGCCGGTGACGACGACGATGCGGTCGAACACCTCCTCGCAGGAGGCGATGAGGTGGTTGAGCATGGGCCGCCCGGCGACCGGGTGCATGGCCTTCGGCATGGCCGAGCGCATGCGCGTGCCGAGCCCGGCGGCGAGGAGGATGGCAGCCCTTTGCATGGGGTGGATAAGCCCTGTGCCGGCGCCTTCCGCAAGGGCGGGGGCGGCTCAACCTTCATTGCGGGCCGTAATGCGGAATGGCATGGGGGCGGCCATGGACCGCATCGCCCTCTTCGACCTCGATGGTACGCTGCTGGACAGCGCGCCGGACCTGCATTCCGCCCTGGACCGCCTGATGGCCGCCCAGGGCCGCCCGGGCTTCACCCGGCCGGAGGTGTGGCGGATGATCGGGGACGGGGTGGCGGTGCTGGTGCAGCGGGCCTGCGCGGCGCGGAACCTGGAGAGCACGCCGCTGCTGGTGGCCGAGTTCCTGGCCGATTACGAGGCCCATGCGGCGGACGAGACCCGCCCCTTCCCCGGCATCCCGGAGGCGCTGGCGGCGCTGAAGGCGGCCGGGTGGCGGTTGGCGGTGTGCACGAACAAGCCGGAGAAGGCGGCGCGGATCGTGCTGGACGACCTCGGGCTGACGGCCGTGCTGGACGATATCGGCGGGGGCGACAGCTTTCCCGTCCGCAAGCCGCATCCCGGCCATCCGCTGGGGCTGCTGAAGCGGATGGGGGCGGCGCCGGGCCGCGCCGTGCTGATCGGGGATCATCAGAACGACACGCGGGCGGCGAAGGCGGCCGGGATCGCGCCAGTCTTCGCCGCTTGGGGCTATGGCACGCCCGAGATGGCGGAAGGGGCGCCGGTCGCGGCCATGCCCGGCGACCTGCCCGCGCTGCTGGAGGGCGTCCTGGCGCGCTGAGGCGTCAGGCCGGGGTCAGTACCTCGATGCCGTAGCCGGCGGCGATGCCGACCAGGCGCGGCACGTCGGGCGGGGCCATGGGCGGGAAAGCCGTGCCCTCCACCGCTTCGCCGGCATCGCGGAAGAAGCCCTCGTGCAGGCCGCCCGGGACGTTGAGTATGAGCATCCGCGCCTCGGTTTCGCCGGGGTTGCGGAAGTGGTGGGGCACGTCCCTGGGGATGAGGACGAAGCCGCCGGGGCCTTCCGTGCGGGTCTCGCCGGCCAGGGTGAACTCGTAGCGGCCCTCCAGCACGTAGAAGGCCTCCACGTCATGGCGCTGCAGGTGGGGCGGGGAGCCCTGGCCGGGGGCGGTGCGGCACTCGACGAGGGAAAAGCCGCCCTCCGTCGTCGCGGCGGTGGCACGGAAGGTTAGTAGATTTCCCAGCAGGTGAACGGTCGGGGCGCTCATGGCGGCGGGCCTTGTGGCTGGCGATTCCGGGGTGTTCGTGGGACACTTGTTCCTTCACGAGACAAACGTCTCATAAGAGGACGGCGGTGAGCGGTCAATCCGGATCCGGAAGGGTGCGGCAGAAGCAGCGCACGCGGCGGGTGCTGCTGGCCTCCGCGCGGGCCCTGGTGGCGGAAGGGCGGGCGCCCTCGGTCGCGGAGGTGGCCGACCATGCCGGCATCTCCCGATCCAGCGCCTACCGGTACTTCTCCACGCCCGAAGCCATGGTGCAGGAGGCGGTGCTGGACGCGCTGGCCTCCGCGATGGACGGCGTGCCGGCCACGGCGCCGGAGGGCGACCCGGCGCAGGCCGCCGAGGGCATGGTCGCCGCGATCCTCGCCATGGTGCTGCGGAACGAGGTTCTGTTCCGCGCCTTCCTGGCCGAGTCCGTGAAAGGCCAGGAGGACGCGGCGCCGCGCCGGGGCGGGCGGCGGGTCGTGTGGCTCTCCGAGGCCCTGGCGCCGCTGCGCGGCCGGGTGCCGGCCGAGGTGTTCGAGCGGCTGGTGGCCGGGCTCTCCCTCTTCGCGGGAATCGAGACGGTGGTGGTGCTGCGCGACGTCTGCGGGCAGGACGAGGCGGCGATGGAGGCGACGGCGCGCTGGGCGGCGCGGGCGCTGGTGGAGGCCGCCCTGCGGGGCTGATCGCCGTTGCCGCACCGGGCGCGGGGCCGCAGGATCGCGGCTTCGCAGGGGCAGAACCGATGATGATGCGGATGGCGCTGTGGCTGGCGGTGGCCGTGGTGGCGCTGGCGGGCGCCCCGGCCTCGGCGGCCGATGTTCGGGTGCTGACGGCCGGGGCCTTCAAGCAGGTCGTCCTGGCGGCCGCCCCGGAGTGGGAGCGCGAAACCGGGCACCGGTTGGTCGTGGAGAATGACACGGCCGGCGCCCTCGCCCGGCGCGTGGCGAGGGGCGAGGGCTTCGACCTGCTGATCGTGCCGCCCGCGCAGATGGAGGCGCTGGCGCGCGCGGGTCACGTGGCACCCGGCGCGGTGCCGCTGGCGCGGGTGGGCGTGGGGGTCGGGGTGCGGGACGATGCGCCGCGCCCGGACATCGGCAGCGTGGAGGCGTTCCGGGCCGCCGTGCTGGCCGCGCCCCGCATCGCCTACATCGACCCGGCCTCCGGCGGGTCGAGCGGCACCTATGTGGAAGGGCTGCTGGGGCGGCTGGGGATTGCGGAAGCCATGCGGGACCGGCGCGTGCTGGTGCGAGGCGGGCTGGTGGCGGAGCGCGTGGCGGATGGATCGGCCGATCTCGCGATCCACCAGATCAGCGAGATCCTGCCCGTGGCGGGAGTGGCGCTGGTGGGGCCGCTGCCGGCGGAGATCCAGTCCTGGACCGTCTATTCCGGCGCCCTCGCCCCCTCCCCCTCTCCGGCGGGCGGGGCGGCGCGAGGCTTCCTGGCGCGCCTGGCGGGGCCGGAAGGGCGCGCGGTGCTGCGGGCGAAGGGGATGGAGCCGCCGGCGGAGTAGCGGCTCAGTTCACCGCCCGCGCCTGCCCGGGCGGGCCGAGGCTGGCCAGCCGGGCCGAGATGGTGCCGAACCAGCGGCTGACGGTCTCGACGCGGACGGGGATGAGGGGCTGGCCTGGCGCGGCCTCGCCGAGCCAAGCGGTGCCGTTCTGCGGGCGGCGCGCGGCCTCCACGTCCTCGCCCTTGCGGAAGCCGGCCAGGAAACGTCCCTCGAAGTCGCAGCGCAGGGCGGTGCCGGACCATTCGTCCCGGGCGGGGGCGAAGCGTTCCTGGCCGCGGGTCTGGGCGGCGGTCTCGCTCAGGCGGCGGCCGTCGAAGGCGCGCACGGCGCCGTCGCACTTGCCGGTGCGGCGGGCCTGGCGGACGAGCTGGGCCACGGCGGAAAGGTTGTCCACGGTGTTGCGGCGCGCCTCATCCGGCACCGTCTCCCGCTCCGTGTCGTTGGGCGGGACCATGGCGCGGATCACGGGCTGGTTGCCCGGCCACTCGATCACCGTGCGGCGGGGCTCGCCGCGCCAGGTGCCTTCCGAGACGTAGCGGCGTGGGCGGGCCCGGTCGCCTTCCCAGACGCCCTCCACCCGGGTGACGAGGTTGCCGCTGGAGAAGGCCGCGGCCATGCCGCGGGTGCGGGTGCGGAACTCCACCGTGTAGCCGGCATCCGTGATGTCGAGGGTGGCGTTCAGCTCCATCACCGTCATGCCCACGGCCTGGACCGTGTAGGTGGCGGCGATGGTCTCTGCCCGGGCGGGCGGGGGCGCGGCCAGGAACAGCAGGGCCGGAAGGGCGAGGAGGGCGGAGCAACCAGGCCGGACCGGGTTCATGCGGTGTCCTTCGATGATCCCGCTCAGATCGTGTCGCTGTTACGTCTTGAACAGGGGTCGCCCGGGGCTACGGCGCGCGGGCGAGAAAGATCGTGCCGGGCACGGGCGTCTCGTAATAGGGCGGGACGGGGCGGAAGCCCACGCTGCGATAGAGGGCGACGGCCTCCGCCATTCCCGGCAGCGTGTCCAGCCGGACCTCCCGGTGCCTGGCGGCGCGGGCGGCGGCGAGGACCGCCTCCACCAGGGCACGGCCGAGGCCGAGCCCCCGCGCGCGCGGCGGGACAAAGAGGCGCTTCATCTCGCAGAGGCCATCGCCGAGCGGGCGGAGGGCGGCGCAGCCCATTGGCGTGCCATCCCGCCCGCGCGCGAGGAGGAGCGCGCCCGCGGGCGGGGCGTAGCGGCCGGGCAGCGAGGCCAGCTCCGCCTCGAAGCCCTGGAAGGAGAGGTCCACGCCCAGGCCTTCCGCGTACTCGCGGAAGAGTCGGGCCACCTCGGCCAGGTCCCCGGCGGAGGCGGCGGGCGCGATGTGGAAGGCGACGTCCGGCACAGGCAGAGGGTGGCGCCGGAACCCCAGCGGAACAAGCGCCGGGGCCGCTTGACAGGCCGGGCCGGGTGGGGGATATGCCGCGCCACTCCGGGCGCGTAGCTCAGCGGGAGAGCATTCGCTTCACACGCGAAGGGTCACAGGTTCAATCCCTGTCGCGCCCACCACTTCCCCTTCCCGTGGGGACTTCAGCAAAATCCAGGCTTTCCACACGCCGCCTTCGCGCGGGTGGCCCGCCACCATGTCCGGCCGCGCGCCGGGAACGTCGCGCGACCGGGCAATGGCTACTCCGCGCGGGGCGCCTGCACGCGGGAGGGCCCCGGGGCGGGGCGGACGCGCTGCGGCCGCAGCTCTTCGCGCGAGAGGGCCGTGTCCCCATTCACGTCGCGGGAGCGGAACATGGCCTCGGCGAAGGGGCGCAGCTCCGTGGTCGTCACGCGGCCGTCGCGGTCGGCGTCCACGGCGCGGAACATGGCCTGGGCGCGCTCCTCGAACCGCTGCATCCGCGCGGGATCGACGCGGCGGGCCGGCCCTGCGGAGAAGGCGTAGGCGCGGAACTCCTCCCAGGTGAGGCCGCCATCCTTATCGGCGTCAGCCGCGGCGAAGCGGGCGGCCAGGGCGTCCCAGGCCTCGGCCTCGGTCACCCGGCCATCGCGGTTCGCGTCGGCCTCCTGCAGCATGCGTTCCGCGCCTGGGCCCATGGGAATGGCCTGCGCCGGGCCAGGGCCGGGCGGAGGAGGAACCGGCTGGGCCAGGGCGGGCATGGCGGATGCGCCCAGGCCGAGGGCGACGGCCAGGGCCGTCAGGGTGGTTTTGCGATCATGGGTCAAGACTGGTTCTCCTTTGGTCCATCCCGAGGATGGGACGTGCCGTGTAACGCCCCGAGCCGGCCTTGGTGATGAAGCGTGACGCGCAGGCCGGCGCTCCACAAAGGCGCGAGAGAGTGGCCTAATCCGCGGGCGACAATTTCAAGTCATTCCCTGGTTTGGACCTCGGAGCATCCGGTTTGCCCGCATTGCTGGACCGTCTTCTTCCCCCGCCGACCCCGCAGCGGCGCAAGCGGCCCGACGAACTGCTCTACGCGGTGGACGAGAAGCCCCCGCTCGGCATCCTGCTCGGCATGGGGGCGCAGCACGCCGCGCTCTCGCTGATGTTCGTGCTCTACGCGGTGGTGGCGGCCCAGGGAATCGGGCTGGACGCTGCGGCGGCCAGCCGCTTCGTCTCGGCCACGGTCTTCCTCGTCGGCTTGGCCACCCTGGTACAGGCGATACCCAGCCGGATCGGGGCGGGGCTGCTTCTCGTCGGCCTGCCCGCCCCGGCGCGGCTGCCGATCTTCGTCGCGGTGACGACGACCTACGGGCTGGGGGCGACGATGGGGGCCACCATCGTCGCGGCGCTGGCCTCCATCCTCTTCGCGCGGCTGATCCCCCGCCTGCGCGCCTTCTTCCCGCCGGAGGTGATCGGGGTGGTGGTGGTGATGCTCGGCCTGTCCCTCGTGGCGGGCGGGCTGACGCGGGGGGTCGGGCTGACGCCGGCGGGCGATGCCTCGCCGCCCGCCCTGGCCGTAGCCGCGCTGACGCTGGCGGTGATCGTTGCCGCCTCCCTCTGGGGAGGGCCGGGGCTGCGGCGCATGGCCGTATTGGCCGGGGCCATCGCGGGCACCCTGCTGGCGATGGCGCTGGGTGTCACCACGGCGGGCGGGCTGGAGGCGCTGGCCGCGCTGCCGCCCGTGGCGTTGCCCCTGCTGGGGCTGGACCTGCCGGCGCCGGAGTTCCTGCTGGTGCCGATCGCCGTGTTTCTCGTCACCGAGCTGATCGGGGTGATGGACCTCTTCGGCAGCGCCCTGTCGATGGACAAGATGGACAATGCCCGCTGGCGGCGGGTGGACATGGGGCAGGTGGCGCGCGCCGTGACCGGGACGGGGCTGATGCAGGTGTTGCAGGGCATCGCGGGCGTGCTGACCAGCGCCACCTCCTCCGCCAATCTCGGCCTGGCGGCGGCCACGGGCATCACGGCCTGGCGCGTGGGGGCGGCGGCGGGCGTGATGCTGATGGTCACCGCCTTCTTTCCCGCCATCTCCGGGCTTGTGGCGCTGACGCCGGGGCCGGTGATCGGGGGCATCCTGATCTACACCGCCTCCTACCTCATCGTGGCCGGGATCGGCCTGGCCACCTCGCGCCTGATGGATGCGCGGCGGGGCTTCATCGTCGGGCTGGCGATCGTCTGCGGCACGGGGGTGATGCTGCTGCCCGCCCTGGCTCATGCCTCGCCGGACTGGAGCCGGATCATCGTCTCCTCCGGCCTCACCATGGGCACGATTGCCGCCGTGGCGCTGAACGCGCTGCTGCGGATCGGGGTGCGGAAGGCGGCGGAGCTTGTGCTGGACCCGGCGGAGGAAGGGCAGCAGGCCGCGGAGTTCCTGGAGGCGCGCGGCCGGGCCTGGGGCGCGCGGGCGGAGGTGGTGACGCGCGCCGGCGTCGCGCTGGGCGAGGCGCTGGAGGCGCTGCGCCAGGCGGGCACGGCGGGGCCGGTGACGCTCTCGGCCGATTTCGACGAATTCAACCTGCGTTGCCGGCTGGTCCATGCCGGGCCGCCCCTGCCGCTGGGGGACGCCGCCCTGCCGGATGCCGCGGCGCTGATGGAGGGGGACGAGGACGCGCTGGACGCCGCGATGCGGCGCGTTTCCGCAACGCTGATCGCCCGGCTGGCGGACCGGGTGCGCGCGGCGGCGCGGCCGGGCGGCCATGCGGAGCTGGCGATGGAATTCGAGCACTGAACGGGGAAGTCCCCCTCCGGCCGGCCGGCGGATAGGCGCTTGGCAGGCGGCGTCCACCGGGCCCAAGCTTCTCCTCGATAAAGGGTTGGAGGAGCGTACCATGTCGCAGCATCACGCCCTGCCGCGCCGCGGCCTTGCCGGGGCGGCCGCGCTCGCGGCCCTCGCCACCGGCGCGCCCGCACTCGCCGCCGGTGACGCGCCCCGCATCCAGGGAGAGGAGCACTGGGCGAAGAAGGGCGAGGTGAACCTCTATCTCTGGCGCCGGCGCGCGGCCGGGGACGGCGCGGCGAAGAAGCCCGTGCTCTTCCTCGTCCACGGATCCTCCTTCTCCGGGCGCGGCGGATTCGACCTGCAGGTGCCCGGCCATCCCGGCTACTCGATGATGGAGCACTTCGCCGGGCTGGGCTTCGACGTGTGGACGATGGACCACGAGAACTACGGCAAGTCCTCCCGCACGGAGAGCAACTCCGACATCCGCTCCGGCGTGGAGGACCTGAAGGCCGG
Organism: Roseomonas populi; assembly: GCF_024594815.1. Lineage (GTDB taxonomy): Bacteria > Pseudomonadota > Alphaproteobacteria > Acetobacterales > Acetobacteraceae > Roseomonas > Roseomonas populi. The sequence continues at coordinate 60,987 of NZ_JANJOU010000023.1, forward strand.
CTTCGCGAAGGTGGAGGAGGTGACGGGGCAGCGCGCCCTGATGGTCTATGGCCAGTCCTCCGGCGCGATCCGCGCCGGGCGCTTCACGAACGAGGTGCCGGACCGGGTGGAGCGGCTGGTGCTGGACGCCTTCACCTATACCGGAGAGGGCGCGCCGGAGATCATGCGGCGGCGGGACGCGGTGGCGAGCTACCGCGCGCGGAACTACCGCATGATGAACCGCGAGTCCTTCGTAGGCATCTTCAGCCGCGACAACCCCTCCACCTTCGAGGCCGCGGTGCCGCAGGCGCTGGCCGACTACGAGCTGGCGCTGACGGACCGCGCGCCGAGCGGCACCTATCTCGACATGGCCGCGAACATGCCGATGGTGAATCCGAAGCGCATCCCCTGCCCCGTGCTGATGTGCCGGGCGGAGACGGACGGGAACGCGACGGACGCGGAGCTGCTGGACTTCTTCGGGCAGTTGCCGAACCGGGACAAGCAGTTCGCGATGATGCGGGGCATCGCGCATGTCGCGGTGCTCGGCACCAACCGGCACCGGATCTGGCACGTGATGGAGGAGTTCCTCACGCTTCCCGGGCTGCGCGGGGCGTAGTCCGCCCCGCGCGGTCCAGGGTTCAGCGGGCCGGCGTGCCGGGCTCGCCCAGGTCCCACCAGATGCCAGCGAAGGCGGCCAGGCCTTCGCGCATCATGGCGGGGATCACGTGCTCGTCCGGGCCGTGCTGCTTGCAGCCGTTGTAGGAGTGCGGGACCCAGACGAGCGGCGTGCCCAGCAGGTCCACGAAGACATCGCCCGGCAGGCCGCCCGAGGCGTTGGGGGTGACCTGCACGCGGGTGTTCAGCGACTTTTCCATGCTCGCCTTTGTCCAGAGCACCCAGGGGCTGTCCGGCGGGGTGCGGCTGGCGGGCATGCGGATGCCGGTCTTCTCGATGGCGACCTTCTGGAAGCCGTGGGCGTCCAGGTGGGCGCGCAGGGCGGGCTCGAACTTCGCGGGATCGGAATCGCCGGTGTAGCGGATCTGGCAGACGGCGCGGGCGTCGGGGGCCACGGCGTTCACCGGGGCCTCCGGGCGGCCGCTAATCATCGCCAGCACGATGAAGCTCGCCCAGCCGTAGATCTTCTCGGCCGGGGTCAGGCCGGGCTCGCCCCAGCCCTCGTCGATGGTGGCGGCGCCCTCCCCTCCCCCAACGGGGCAGCCCTCCAGCGCGGCGCGGATATTGGCGGGCACCGTCTCACCGGGCAGCCAGTCGCGGACGAGGATCTTGCCGTGCTGATCGGCGATGCTGGCGATGGCGTGGGAGAGGAGGATGGCGGGATCGGTGGTGAGGCCGCCCCAGTGGCCGGAATGCACGCCGCCGTTCCGCAGCTTCACCACGAGGTCGAACATGAAGCTGCCGCGGGAGCCAGCGGCGATGGTGGGGAGCGCCGGTTCCACGCGCGGGCCGTCCGAGGCGATGAGGGCGTCGGCGGCGAGTTCTTCCTTATGAGCTTCCACGAAGGGGCGGAGGCCCTTGGAGCCCAGCTCCTCCGACATCTCCAGCACCAGCTTCACGTTGGCGCCGAGCACCCCGCCCCGCTCCGCCAGCACGGCTTCCAGCGCCGCGAGGTTGATGATGTGCTGGCCCTTGTTGTCGGCGGTGCCGCGCCCGTACCAGAGGCCGTCCTTCTCCGTGACGGCCCAGGGCTTGATGCCGTCGCTCCACTGGTCCTCCAGCCCGCGCACCGTGTCGCCGTGGCCGTAGAGCAGGACAGTGGGGCGCGACGGGTCCTCGATGCGCTCAGCGATGAGGATGGGACCGCAGTCCGGCTCGGGGTTCGCGTGGATGGAGGAGGTGAAGCCGAGGCGGGCGACCCAGGGCTGGATGCCCTCCTCCAGGTAGCGCTGGCACTCGGCGGCCGCGGCGGGGTCCTGCGAGGTGGAGGGGATGGCGATCAGCGCGGCTAGGCGCTCGCGGAAGGCGCCGCTATCGAACTCGGCGGTGGCGCGGGCGATGGCGGCGTCGCGGCCGGACCCGGCGGTGCTGGACATGAACAGTGAGCCTTCCTTTGGATCTGGCCCATCCAATAGGCCCGATGGCGGCAGGGCGGGAGAGCCCCGACGATACGCTTTGTCGAACGGCGTACCGGGCCGTTGCCTCGACAAAGCCACAAGCTTGACCCAGACTGGTGGTGGGAATTTTTCCCACGGAATTCACTTATGCAGGTGCTTCAAGCCGCCTCGATCCCGGATACGGAAGCCATGCCGATGCCGTCGCCGACCTCGAGAAAGCGCAGCCCTGTCGCCCGTACCGTGAAGGCCATCACGCGCCGCCTACCCTTCGCGCAGGCGATTGGGTGGTATCTCCGGCTCTGCCAGAGCACGGCGCGCTGGGAGATCCTGGGCGCGGAACCGCTGCGCGAGATGGCGGCCGAGCCAAGGGGCTTCGTCATGGCGTTCTGGCATGAATGCCTGCCGCTCATGCCCGCGGCCTGGGCACGGCTCTGGGCGACGATGCCGGCTGACGTGCCCCGAAAGCCCGGCCTGGTGCTCGTCTCCCGCAGCCGGGACGGCACGATGATCGCGGCATCCCTGGCGCGGTTCGGGCTGACCGTGGTGGCCGGCAGTTCCTCGCGCGGGGGCGGCAATGCCGGGCGCGTGCTGCTGCGCGGCGTGCGTGCGGGCAACGTGGCCGTCGTGGTCCCGGACGGGCCACGGGGCCCGCGTCGCCAGGTTTCGGACGGGGCAGGCCGGCTGGCCGCCATGGCCGGCGTGCCGATCGTGCCCTGCGGGGCCTTCGCCTCGCCAGCCCGGCGTCTGGGCTCGTGGGACCGGATGATCCTGCCGATGCCCTTCGCGCGCTGCGTGGCCGTGGTCGGCAGGCCGATCGATCCGGCAGGGATGAGCGCAGAGGACCTGGCCGCCGCGCTCTCCCTCTCGCTGAACGAGGCGATGGCGAGCGCGGAGGGCGCGCGCGCGCGCTGAGCGAAGGCCCGCCGCTTCCCCGCGGCGGGCCGTGCCGGGCGCGCTCAGGCGGCGGTGATGTTGTTCTCCTTCACCACTTGGCCCCAGCGCGCGTGGTCGCGGCGGACCATGTTCGCGAAGTCCTCGATGGAGCCGCCGCCGGGCTCGTCGCCCTGGCCGGTGATCTTCTCGCGCACCGCCGGATCCTTCAGCGCGGCGTCCTGCGCGGCGTGGACCCGCTGGATCACCTCGTCCGGCGTGCCCTTCGGCGCGAAGAGGCCGATCCAGGCGGTGAAGACGAAGTCCGGCAGGCCCTGCTCCGCCGCGGTCGGCACGTCCGGCAGCGCGGGCGCGCGGGTGGCGCCGCTGACGAGGATGGGCTTCAGCTGGCCGGACTTGATGAAGGGCGAGAGGACGGAGGCGGCGTCGAACATCGCGGAGAAGCGGTTGGCCACGAAGTCCTGGATGGCCGGGCCGGAGCCGCGATAGGGCACGCTCTCCATTTCAGGCTTGCCGATCCGGTCGCGGAACAGCTCCATCGCGCAGTGGGAGAGGCTGCCGGCGGTGGGCGAGCCGTAGTTCACGCCGCCCTTCTGCGCCTTGATCCAGGCGGCCAGCTCCCGGACGTTGTTGGCGGGCACGGAGGGGTGGACGCAGAGGACCATAGAGCTCTGCAGCGTCAGCCCGATCGGCACGAGGTCGAGCGGGTTGATGGTCATGTTCGGGAAGGTGTGCGGATTGATCGCCATGGGCGAGGAGTTGCCCGCCAGCAGCGTGTAGCCGTCCGGCCGCGCGCGCAGCACGGCTTCCGTGCCGATGTTGCCGCCGGCGCCGCCGCGGTTGTCGATCACGACCGACTGGCCGAGGTTCTGGGCGAGGCCGGGCTGCACGATGCGCGCGGCGAAATCCGTCTGCCCGCCCGGCGGGAAGCCGACGATCATCGTGACGGGACGATTCGGATATGCCCCCTGGGCGCGCGCGGCGGGCGCGAGGCCGGCGGCGACGGCGCCGAGGCCGGCGCCGAGCGCCAGGCGGCGGGTGAGCGGGGAGTCCTGGGTGGACATGGTCGTTGCCTCCTCGGGCGCGTTCGGGTCGCCAGACCCGCACATAATGCGGAACCGTTGCGGCTCCTAGCGGCTATCCCGGAAGAGGGCTCAGCGCGTGCGCGCGGGGGCGGAACTGCCGCTCTTGGAACCGGCGATGGTGCCGCCGAGCAGGGCGCCGGCAATGGCCGGCAGGGCGAAGCCGAGAATGGGGGCAGCGAGACCGGTGCCGGTATCCGGCAGGAGGACGGGGCTTCGCGTTGCAGTACCGCCGGGCGAGATGGGCACGCCCGCGCCGGCGCTCGCCGGGCGGGCCGCGAGCCGCGGCGTGCCGCGGGGCGGGATGACCACGGCGCCCTCGGCCGGGACGACGACGCTACGGATCTCGCCCTGGGCCCGGGCCGCCGGAGCGAGGGGCGGAAGAAGGAGGGCCGCGACCGCCAGGGCAACGGGCCCGGAGCGCGTGATGGACCCGCGATGCATCGTCTCTCCTACCGCCGTCCTGGCGCGGGCTGCCGGCCTGCAATCCCTTGTCGCTGAAGATGCGGACTCACGGCGGCGTGAGTCAACGCGAGTCGCGGGCCGATTCGCGCCGGCCGAGCAGGTGGCGGGCAACGATGACGCGCATGATTTCGTTGGTGCCCTCCAGGATGCGATGGACGCGCAGGTCCCGCACCAGCTTCTCCACGCCGTAGTCGTGCAGGTAGCCGTAGCCGCCGAGGAGCTGCAGCGCCTCGTCCGCCACGCGGTGGCCGGTGTCGGAAGCGAAGCGCTTCGCCATGGCGCAGAAGGCACCGGCGTCGGGCGCCTTGCTGTCCAGCTTCGCGCAGGCGCGCCAGAGAAGGGAGCGGGCGGCCTCCAGCTCCGTCGCCATGTCGGCAAGGCGGAACTGCGTGGCCTGGAAATCCGCGACAGGCTTGCCGAAGGCGCGACGTTCCCGAACATAGTCCAGTGCAATGTCGAGCGCGCGCTGCGCGCCGCCAATCGAGCAGGCGGCGATGTTCAGGCGGCCGCCATCCAGGCCGGCCATCGCCATGCGGAAGCCCTGGCCTTCTTCGCCCAGCAGGGCATCGGCGGAAACGCGCGCGTCCTGGAACGTCATCATCCGCGTGGGCTGGGCGTTCCAGCCCATCTTCTTCTCGTTGGCGCCGAAGGAGAGGCCTTCCGTGTCCTTCGGGACCAGCAGGGCGGAGATGCCATCCGGCCCCTCCCCGCCCGTGCGGACCATCGTGAGGTAGAGGTCCGACGTGCCGGCGCCGGAGATGAACTGCTTGGAGCCGTTGAGGACGTAGCCGCTGTTGTCCCGCGCGGCCCGCGTGCGCAGCGCGGCGGCATCGCTGCCCGATCCCGGCTCCGTCAGGCAGTAGGAGGCGATACGCTCCATGGTGACGAGAGATGGCAACTGTTCCGCGCGCTGCGCCTCGCTGCCCCAGCGGTCGATCATCCAGGCGACCATGTTGTGGATGGAGAGGAAGGCGGCCGTGACGGGGCAGCCGGTCGAGAGGGCTTCGAACACCACGGCCGCGTCCAGGCGGGTGAGGCCGGAGCCGCCGGATTCCTCCCGCACATAGAGGGCGGCCATACCGAGAGAGGCAGCCTGGCGCATCTCCTCCACCGGGAAGTGGCGGGCGGCGTCCCATTCCAGGGCACGGGGGGCGAGGACGTCGCGCGCGAAGTCGCGGGCCACCTCCTGCAGGGCGCGGGTGTCCTCCGGCAGGTCGAAGGCGTTATCCAGCGGCATGATGTCGTTTCCTCGTTTGCCCTATCCCACCGCGCGCGCGGCACGGCGTCCAGTTCTGCTGGCGCTGCTGGCGCTCGCCCCCCTTCCCGCCCGGGCCGCCGCACCACTGACCGAGGAGACGGCGGCGGCCATGGGCAGCTTCATGCAGATCTGCGCCCGTGTGCTGACCGGCGGCGACAGCGCCGGGGCGGCTCGGGAGGCAGGATTCGCGGCGCTGCCGGCGGACAAGGCGGCGGCGGTGCTGCGCGGCGGCGAGGGGCAGGTGCTGGTGGCGCGCGGGGCCTCCGTGGGGGCGATGGTCCTGGTGCTGGCGCGGCGCCCGGTGGCCTGTTCGCTGCGGCTGCAGCGCATGGACGTGGAGACGGCCGAGCCGCTCTTCGTGCGCCTGGCCGAGCGGGCCGCCCGGCCGGGGCTGACGGTGACGCGCGCCTTCGATGGCAGCGTGCCCGTTCCGGGCGCCGGGGCGGCGCGGCAGATCACCTATCGCCTCTCCACCGGGCAGGCAGGGCGCCCGGACATCGCCCTGGCCTTCACCGGGGATGCCGATCCGAAGGCCGGGACGCAGGGCGTGCTGACCTTCGGGACGGTGGCGCCGCGGCGGTAGGGCACCCTTACTCCGCCGCCATGGCCGGCAGCGGGGCCGGCTTGGCGAGGCGGGTCTCGATGGCGGCAAGGCGGTCGCGGGTCTTGCCGATATTGGCGTCCTTGATCGGGCCGAAGCCCTTGATGCCGCCCCAGGCCTCCACCCACTCCCGAAGGGCAGCCGGGGGGTGGCTCCCGAGGAGGGCTTCAAGGCGGGTGCGGAACTCGCCGATCAGGGCGCGCTCCGTGCGGCGCTCCTCCGTGCGGCCGAAGGGGTCCAGAGCCGTGCCGCGCAGGATCTTGCAGTGGCGCAGCAGGCCCATGGCGCGGATCATCCAGGGGCCGAAGCTGCGCTTGGCCGGGCGGCCGGTATCCGGGTCCGTGCGGGATAGGACGGGCGGGGCGAGGTGCAGGACTTTCCGCTTCGTGCCGGTGAAGCCCGCATCCAGCGAGGCCTGCCAGGCGGTGTCGGCGTGGAGGCGGGCGACCTCGTACTCGTCCTTGTAGGCCATCAGGCGGTGAAGCTGGACGGCGACGGCATGGCCGAGGCCTTCGTCCACCGTGCGGATGCGGGCGACGAAGCCGGCATAGTCCCGGGCATAGGCGGCGTTCTGGTAGGCGGTGAGGTCGGCGACGCGGCGGGCGATGAGGTCGTCCAGCGTCTCCGGCGGCTTTGCAGTGGCGGGGGCCTCCAACGCGGCGGCGCGGCCGAGGGCGAAGGCCGCCTTGTTGCGCTCCACCGCCGTGCCGTTCAGCTCCAGCGCGCGCTCGATCGCGGCGAGAGAGAGCGGCAGCAGGCCGCGCTGGAACGCGGTGCCGAGGAGGAAGACGTTGAGGAAGATGGCATCGCCCAGCGTCTCCTCCACGCGGTGCGCGGCGGGGAGCGCGAGGAGGTCGCGCGACGTGGCGCGCAGGCTTTCCAGAACCGCCGATGTGTCGGCGCGCGGCGTGCCGAGGAGGAAGCCGGCGGTGGCGGCAATCTCCGCGTTCACCACGGCGGCGGTGCGGTCCTTCGAGAGCAGCGGGCGGACATTAGCGCCATGCGCGCCGATGGCGTCGGCAGCGATGAGGAGATCGGCCTGGCCGGTGCCGATGCGCGGGCCGGCGAGGGTCTCGGGCGCGGCCCCTTCCGCCCCGATGCGGATCTGCGCCTGCACGCCGCCGCCTTTCTGGGCGAGGCCGAGCTGGTCCATGCTGCGGACCGGGCGGCCATCGATATGCGCGGCGGTGGCGAGGATGGCGGCGAGCGCGGTGACGCCCTGGCCGCCGATGCCGGCAAGGACGACGTTCCAGGCCTCGCTGCGCAGGGCGGGCCGCGCGGGTTCGGGCAGGTTCTCCGGCATGGCGGCGGCCTGCGGGTGGGCCGCGGGCTCCGCGCCCTCCAACGTGACGAAGGAGGGGCAGAAGCCCTTCAGGCAGGAGAAGTCCTGGTTGCAGGCGGACTGGTCGATCGCGCGCTTCTGGCCGAATTCCGTCTGGACGGGCTGCACGGCGAGGCAGTTGGACTGCACGCCGCAATCGCCGCAATCCTCGCAGACGCGCGGATTGATCACCACGCGCTTCGTGGCCGCGGCGGCGGTGCCGCGCTTGCGGTGGCGGCGGCGCTCCGTGGCGCATTCCTGATCGTAGATCAGGATCGTCACGCCGGGCCGCTCGCGCAGGTCCTTCTGCACGGCGTTCAGGCTGTCGCGGTGATGGTACGCGATGCCCTTGGGCATCATCGGGTCGTTCTGGTGGCGCTCGGGATCGTCGGAGACGACGGCGATGTGCGCAGCACCTTCCGCCGCCATCTGCGCGGCGATGCGGGGCACGGTCATCTCGGCTTCCGGCGTCTGGCCGCCGGTCATGGCCACGGCGCCGTTGACGAGGATCTTGTAGGTGATGTTCGCCTTCGCCGCGATGGCGGCGCGGATGGCGAGGCTGCCAGAATGCGAGTAGGTGCCGTCGCCGATATTGGCGAAGACGTGCCCGGTCTTCACGAAGTCCTTCTGGCCGAGCCAGGGCATCCCCTCCCCGCCCATATGGGTGAAGACTTCGGTGTCGCGGTCCATCCACGTCACCATGTAGTGGCAGCCGATGCCGGCCATGGCGCGGGAGCCTTCCGGCACCTTCGTGGAGGAGTTGTGCGGGCAGCCCGGGCAGAACCAGGGCTGGCGCAGCGCGACGGGCGCGCGCGCGGAATCCGCCAGGGCGGTGAGTGCGGCGAGGCGCGCGGCCATGCCTTCCGGGCGCGGCTCGCGCGGCAGGCGGGCATCCAGGGCGCGCGCGATGGCGGCGGCATCAAGCTCCGAGAGGTCGGAGAGGAGCGGGGCGCCGGTCTCGTCGCGCTTCCCGGTGATGCGAGGTGCATTCGGCGTGCCGTAGAGAGCGTCGCGGAGCTGGGCCTCAAGGAAGGATCGGCGGTCTTCGACGACGAGGACTTCCTCCAGGCCCTCGGCGAAAACGCGGGCGGCGACGGCATCGAGCGGCCAGGCGAGGCCGACCTTCCAGATGCGGACCCCCAGCAGGCGGGCGGCGGTGTCGTCGATCCCGAGGTCCAGCATGGCCTGCCGGAGATTGGCGTAGGCCTTGCCGCGGGCCGCGATGCCGAAGCGGGCGCGCGGGGAGTGCAGCACCACGCGGTCCAGCCCGTTGGCGCGGGCGAAGGCGACCGCCGCGGGCAGGCGCGTGCGGCGAAGGCGGCGCTCCTGCGCCAGCACCACGTCGCGCAGGCGGATGTGGCGGCCGTCCTCGCCCTCGAAGTCGCCCTCCGGGATGATGGGAGCCCAGGGGCGGATGCGGAAGCTGGCGCTGGCGTCCATCGTGTCCGCCACGCACTTCATAGCGGCCCAGGTGCCGGCGAAGCGCGAGAGGGCGATGCCCTTGAGGCCGAACTCCAGGATCTCGTTCACCCCCGCCGGGTCCAGGAATGGAATTTCCAGGTCCATGAAGGCGTGGTCGGAGGCGTTCGCGACGGTGGAGGATTTGGCGGAGGGGTCGTCGCCTGCCAGGGCCAGCACGCCGCCGAGCGGGGCGGTGCCGGCCATGTTGGCGTGGCGCAGCGCGTCGCCGCTGCGGTCCACGCCCGGGCCCTTGCCGTACCAGATGCCGAAGACGCCCTGCTTCGTGCCGTCGTTGAAGAGCTTGGCCTGCTGCGTGCCCCAGGCGGCGGTAGCGGCGAGATCCTCGTTCAGCCCGGGCTGGAAGACGATCCCGGCCTCGGCCAGGCGCTTCGCCTGCTTCTGCAACTCCTTGTCGTAGGTGCCGAGCGGACTGCCGCGGTAGCCGGTGACGAAGCCGGCCGTGTCGTGGCCGGCGGCACGGTCCAGCGCGCGCTGCTCCAGGGGGAGGCGGACCAGGGCCTGAATGCCGGTCATGAGCACCGGCTCCTCGCTGGATTCCCAGCGATCCTCCAGACGCATCGTGGCCCGTTGCACGCTACCCATGGACGATCTCCCGGAGCCCCTCTGCGGGGGCTCGTTCTCTTCTGAGATATGGGGGAGGATGGCCTGGAAATCCCGGCGGTTCTCTCCTGTTTTTCGTTGTGCACCGCCGAAGGGACAGAAGAAGCTTCTACGAAGCGGGGGAAACATGGACGCGACCGATCGCCGGATCCTCCGGGCCCTGGCCCGGCGCGGGCGCCTCTCCAACGCGGAACTCGCGGAGGAGGTGGGGCTCTCCGCCTCCCCCTGCTGGACGCGGGTGAAGCGGCTGGAGGCAGCCGGGGTGATCAAGGGCTACGCCGCCCTGCTGGACCAGGCGGCGCTGGGAATGCCGGACACGGTGTTCCTGGAGGTGATGATGGAGAAGCACGACGAGAGCGCGCTGCGCCGCTTCGAGGAGGCCGTGCACGGCATCCCCGAGATCCTCGAGTGCCACCTCGTCACCGGGGAGTACGACTACATCATCAAGGCGGCGGTGGGTGGCACGGCGGGCTACGAAGCGCTGCTGCGGGAGAAGATCTACCGCCTGCCCGGCGTACGGCATACGCGCAGCGCCTTTGCGCTGCGCTGCCTGAAACGCGAGGTCTCCGCCGTGCCCTGAGGCGCTCTCCTCACAGCAGGTCCACGCTGCTCGTCGTCTGCACCCGCGTCGGCTCGACCAGAGGCTGCAGCTCGCCAATTGCCATGGCCATGTCGATGCGGGAGATCCCGGCGCTCACGAGGCCGGCGGAATGGGCTAGCTCGGCGGGGGTGGGATCACGCTCCAGCGCGGCCCGGTAGGTGGCGGCCACCCATTCCGTGTCGTTCATGCCGCCATAGGTGGCGGCGTACATTTCCGTGCCCATCAGGGTCTCGTACAGGAGGTGCAGCGTGCCGGGGGCCGGCACCGCCGATTTCCAGATGAAGAGGCTGGCGGCATCGGGCGTGACGTCCAGCGTGGCGTCGAAGGCCCGCACCACCGCCGCGGCCGCGGTATCCGGCATCCAGAAGCCGCCGGGGTGGCTGCGCACGAAGGCCGCGCTCGCCTCTGGCAGCTCGGCAAGCCAGGTCGCGACACCCGAGAGCCCGATCCCCAGCTGCATGACACCCTTGAGATAGCCGACCGCGTCCGCGGCTGGCGCATGGCCGATCAAGGCCTTGTAGAGGAGGCTGACCTGCCCTCCCGCATCCAGCCCGGCGAAGCGCGCACGGGCCTGGTCCGTGCCGAGAAACATGGAGGTGATCGCGTCGAGGGAGATGCCAGCATCGAGCAGGCCGGCGAAGCTGGCGGCGCCTGCGCCGGAAATGTCCAGCCCAATCGTTGCCGTGTAGAGGCGGGCCACCAAGGCCTCCCGCGAGGTGCCACTCACGTCGAGCCGGCCATCGGCAAGGGAGAGCTCCTGCACCCCGCCGAGGCGCAGATCCGTGTCGTCCAGCCAGTGCAATGCGATGCCATTCGGGGCCACCTCGATCCTGGCCAGCTCGGCGGCGCTGCGCGTGGTCACCGCATGGCCGGAGGCGGAATTGGCGGCGTAGGAGAGGGATTGGCCGCGCATCAGCACGTCGCCGGCCGCCTGATCCGTCAGGTAGACGGTCTGCTCCACATGGGCGCTCCCGGGAGCCTCGCCGATGCCGCCCTGCAGGCTTCCGAGGTTCTGCAGGACGTCCAGCCGCGTCATCTCGCCGGATTCGAGGAGCGACTGCCACCCCTTGTGCTCGGCAAGGGTCGGCGTGCGCTCCAGGGCCTGCTCGAAGACGATGGCGATGAAGTCGGCGTTGGAAGTCCCTTCGGTCCGTGCCGCGAAGAGGTCCGAGGAGGAGATGTAGGCATAGAGTTGCCGCAGCGAGACGTAGCCGGCATCCAGCAGGTAGGACCAGCGCGCCAGGGCGGCGGGGTCGGGCGCCTGGTCCAGCACGGCGTCGTAGGCGCGCACCACCTCGCGCTGGGTCTGTTGCGCCACCCAGATCCCGGCGGGGTTCTGCGACTGGGTGAAGGCGGCCGCCTCCGGCGTGTCGATCAGCATCGCCGCGATTTCTGCCAAGCTCGCCCCGAGGCCGACGGCGCCCACGAGGTAGCCCAGCGCCGCCGCCGGCGGCGAGTAGCCGACCGTGTCCTGGTAGATCAGCTGGATCTTCTGCACGATATCCAGAGAGATGGAGCGATTTGCCCACTCCGCCGTGTCCAGCAGGGCGGCGGTGACGGCGAGCATGGAGACGCCCTTCTCCAGCAGCGCCGCGGTGTGGGCCAAGGACCCGGCCGAGGGCGTGAAGCCCTGGATAGCTTCGTAGGCGCGTAGAGCGCGGGCGCCGGCCGAGGTGCCGTCGAAGACGACGTGGCCGTCTGAGAAGGCGATGCTGGTGGCGCCCGTCAGCAGCGTGCTCGTGCCGTCTCGCCAAGTGACGAGAACCCCGTCCTCCCGGCTGGTTACGCTTGTCGCTTCGTTCGCGGCGTGCATCAACACCGCGCTTCCCGAGCCGGACATCGCGCCCGAGCCCGTGTTGGCCCCCGGGCCGAGGATCGTGGTGACGGGCGGCGAGGCCGGCGGCAGCGGAGGTGGGGAGGCGGGCGGAGAAGCGGGAGGCGAGGCCGGGGGCGAGATGGGGGCATCAATGACCACCACTGGCAGGGCGGAGACGGGCAGCCGGTTATATCCGGGGTCGGCACTGCTGAGGGAGAAGGAGATCCCGGCGATCTCCGTCGCTTCCACGATGCCGTCGTCCACGGCGCTGACCATCACGGCGCGGACCGCGGCCCAGTCCGCGCTGGTGAAGGTGATCGTGATGGAGGAGCCGGCCGGTCCTCCGCTCGTCGCGAGGAGGAGGTCCGCCCCGCCGTAAAGGGTAATGGTGACCGGCGCGACCGGCCGGCTGGCCAGCGCGATGGTGAAGCTGTCCCCCGCGCCGCGCTCCGCCACCGCGGTGGCGTTGCCGGTCTGGACGAGGACGAGGCCGGGCGGCGTGCTCGGCGGCACTGGGGGCGGCGGCGGCGGGGATGGCGGCGGGTCGTTGTCCGTGATCGTCACGTCCAGGCCGCGGCCGGTCAGGGCGGCGTAGCTGGCATCCGCGCTGGAAACACCGATGGAGACACGGGAGGTGCGCGCGCCGTCATAGGCAGAGTTGTCCACCGCCGAGACGATGACCGTGCGGGGCTTGTCCCAGTCGGCCGGCGCGATGGCGAAGGAGACGGTCTTGGTGAAGGCGCCGTTCACGCTTCGCTGGAGGTTCAGCGAACTGTCCACGGTGAGGGTGATCGTGACCGTGGCGGTGGGCCTGGTGGCGAGGTTGACGGTGAAGGTGTCGTTCGCCCCGCCTTCCGCCACGTCGGTGGCGCTGCCGGTGTGCGTGACCACGATCTCCGCCGAGGGCGGCGGCGGTGGCGAGGGCGGCGGCGAAGGGGGGGGCGAGGCCGGGGGGGAAGCCATCGGTGGCGAAGGCGGTGGCGAGGGCGGAGGGGAGACCACCGGCGGCGAGGGCGGCGGCGAAACGGGCGGCGAGGGCGGCGGCGAGACCGGGGGAGAGACCACGGGCGGCGAGGCGGGAGGCGGCGAGGCCGGAAGGCTTCCGTCCTGATTGGTGACGTTCACCACGGCGAAGGCGAGGCTGAAGGCGGCCTCGTTCCGTCCGTCGGAGACGGCGATCATCACCTCGCGCGTGGTGCCGCCTTCCCGCAGCAGGTCCACGCCGTCCTTCAGCTTCAGCGTGGTGCCGACGAACTCGAACCAGGCGGAGTCCGGCCAGAGCACACGGTATTCCAGGCTCTCGGCGGGGCTGTCGGGGTCGTCCGCCACGAGGCTGCCGATGAAGCCGCCCACGTCATTCTCAAGCACCTGCCCGCCCGTGCTGAAGCGCAGGCCGGATGGGGCCGTGTCGTCCACGCCGAGGAGGGTGACGGACCAGCTGCGGGCCGCAGCCGTCCAGACGCCCTCGGAGAGGACGGAGAAGCTGAAGCGCAGCACGGGGTCCGCGTCGGCAGGGAAGGCCTCGCGGTCGATGGCACCGGTCGGGGTGACGACGAGCCGGCCGAGGGAGTCGAGCGAGGCATTGAAGAGCGCGGCGTTGCGGCCCGTCAGTACGACGTCCGTGACGTCGGGTACGCCCGAAAGGGTGAAGGTCGCGGACCAATCGGCCGCGCCCTCGGTCTCGAGAATGGTGGCGGGCATCGTGCCCGTGGCAACGACGGGCATTCTTCGCTCCGCTCGCGTCTTCCTGACGCGGGGAACTTCCGTCGGGGCTGGTTAAGAAGGACTTAGTGCCGGCGCTGAAATCGTATTGGCCCGGAGCGCCGGGGAGGCGAAGAGGACGCCTGCCCGGCAGTGCCGAGTGGGCCGCGCATAATCCTGATGGGCGCCGCCGGAACGGGCAGGCGCCCGGCCGCGGTCAGGCCGCGGCAGCGCCCGAGGGCGGGGCCTCGACGAGGTCGCGCATCGCCTGGGCCCAGCGGGGCGCGGCGCCCAGCAGCCCGTCCAGCACGCGCACCGGCAGCGTCTCCGCATATTCCAGCGCGGTCACCGCACGGGGATCCCAGCCGGTGGCGAGGTGGTCCACCAGATGCTCCCCACCGCGGCGGTCGAGCAGGGCGTGGACGCGGCGCGCGGCAACGAGGATCCGGGCGGCCGCCTCGTGGCGCATCCGGTCGGCCAGGTTGTCGTTGGCGATCTCCGCCAGGGTCTCGAGGGCGGGGTCCCGGTCGGGCATCGTCTCACATTCCTTTCTGGCCTGCGGATTCCGGCTTTTCTGGAGGGGGTTGGCGGAACGACAGGTCGATAAACGTCTGTACCCCGTCCCCCGTTGCGGTTGATGCGCTATATGACGGGCCATGACCCGCGCAGTTCGCATCGCCGTCCTCCTTCTCATCCTCGGCCTGGGTGCAGTCTGGGGTGCAGCCTTCCTGGCACGGACGCCGGGGGAAGGAATGGGGGCCACCTTCGCCCGGCTGATGAGCAATGCGCCGGCGCCCAGCGCGGGCGGGGTGGCGATGCCGGGCGGAGTCTCCGTGGGCGGGGCCTTCACCCTGGTGGACGGGGACGGGAAGACGGTGACGGAGGCGGACCTGCGCGGGAAGCTGGCGCTGGTCTTCTTCGGCTACACCTTCTGCCCGGACGTCTGCCCGACGGAGCTGCAGGCCGTGGCGCAGACGATGGACCTCCTGGGGCCGCAGGCGGACCAGGTGCGGCCGGTCTTCATCACCGTGGACCCGGAGCGGGACACGCCGGCGAAGATCAAGGACTACGTCTCCCTCTTCCACCCCGCGATCATCGGGCTCACCGGCACGAAGGAGCAGGTGACGGCAGCGGCACGGGCCTGGCGGGTCTACTACGCCAAGGTCACGCCGCCCGGCTCCTCGGACTACCTGATGGACCACTCCGCCTTCACCTACCTCATGGGCAGGGACGGCTCGCTGAAGTCGCTGTTCCGGCCGGGGGTGAGCCCGGAGGAGATGGCCGCGGCGATCCGTGGCCAGCTGGGCTAGGGGCAGGTTCCACCTGGGTACAGGCGGGGGCATAGGCGGGGGGCGGCCCTGCCCCGCTTCCAGCGCGGTTGCGCCGGGGCGGGGGAATGCGGCAATCCTGCGGCACCATGCCTGACGCCCTGCCCGGCCACGCCCCCCTGTCCCTCGCCAAGGACAAGATCCGCATCCTGTTGCTGGAGGGGATCTCCGACAGCGCGGTGGCGACCTTCCACGCGGCCGGCTACTCCAACATCCGGCGCGAGAAGAAGGCGCTGGACGAGGCGGCGCTGAAGGAGGCCATCAAGGGCGTCCACCTGCTGGGCATCCGCAGCCGTACCCAGGTGACGGAGGCGGTGCTGGAAGCGGCGGACCGGCTGATCGCCGTGGGCTGCTTCTGCATCGGGACCGACCAGGTGAACCTGGCAGCCGCGCGGGGGCGGGGCATCCCGGTCTTCAACGCCCCCTTCTCCAACACCCGCTCCGTCGCCGAGCTGGTGATGGGCGAGATCGTGATGCTGCTGCGGGGCATCCCCGTGCGCTCCAACGCCGCCCATAACGGGGTCTGGGACAAGTCCGCGGCCGATAGCCGGGAGGTGCGGGGCAAGACCCTCGGCATCGTCGGCTACGGCAACATCGGCGCGCAGGTCTCCGTACTGGCCGAGGCCTTCGGCATGCGCGTGACCTACTACGACCCGATCCCGAAGCTGCCGCACGGCAACGCGCAGTCCATGCCCTCGCTCAAGGCGCTCCTGGCGGGCGCGGACGTGGTGACGCTGCACGTGCCCGATACGCACGAGACGCAGAACCTGATCGGCGCGGAGGAGATCGCGCTGATGAAGCCCTCCGCCGTGCTCATCAACAACGCCCGCGGTCGCGTGGTGGACCTGGATGCGGCGAAGGCCGGGGTTGAATCCGGCCACCTGCACGGGCTGGCCATCGACGTCTTCCCCGAGGAGCCGGCGAAGAACGACGATCCCTTCGTCTCCCCGCTCCAGGGGCTGAAGAACGTGATCCTGACGCCGCATATCGGCGGCAGCACGGTCGAGGCGCAGTCCCGCATCGGCGAGGAGACGGGGCGCAAGCTGACCGACTACTCCGACACGGGCTCCACCCTCGGCGCCGTCAACTTCCCGGAGGCGGTCCTGCCGGCCCGGGCGCGCGGGGCGCGCTTCCTGCACGTGCACGGGAACCATCCCGGCACGCTCTCCGCCATCAACGAGGTGTTCACGCGCCACGGCGCCAACATCGCCGGCCAGTACCTGCAGACCGATTCGGAGATCGGCTACGTGGTGGTGGACGCGGAAGGGCTGCGCGACGCCCAGACGGTCCTGCAGGAGCTGCGCGCCCTGCCGGGTACGGTGCGCGCGCGGCTGCTCTACGAGCGGGTCTGACTTTCGGCTGACGGGATGTCCCGGGGAGAGGAAGAAGGAATGCTTCCTCTCCCCGGCCCCCTCTCCATCATCTTTTTCTAATCGGTGGAATGATCTTGCTGGTGGTTCGCCTCGGGCCGGTGACCCGAGGCGACTGCAAGGGCAAGACTTAGCCCTGGTGTAGAGAGCCCCCGCTTCAGGTCAGTCCTGCGGCAGCCTGACGCAGGTCCAGGAGCCTCAAACTCCTGGTGGGGGTCCAGGGGGCAGAGCCCCCTGGCCTTGCCCGGCCTTAGTTACGCCGCTGGTTCCCTTCCTCACGGATGCGCAGCGGGACGAAGCGCTGGCCCTGCTGGCCTTCCACCAGAAGCAGCGCGGTGGCGCGGTTCTGGCGGCGCAGGGCTTCGATGCGGGTCTGCACCTCCTGCGGCGTGTTCACCCGCTCCTGTTGCACCTCGACAATGACGTCGCCCGGGCGCAGGTCGCGCTCGGAGGCGGCACCGCTCGGATCCACCTCGGTGATGAGGACGCCGCGCTGCTCGGGGCGCAGGCTGAAGCGCTCGCGCGCCTCGCCAGTGATGGGGCCGACCTTCAGGCCCAGCCCGGCCAGGTCCACCACCTCGCTGCGGGGGCGGGACTGGTTCTGGGCCTGCGCCTCCTCGGCCGGCAGCTCGGCGATGGTGACGGTGACCGTCTCCTCCTTGCCGTCGCGCCACACCACCACGGGCGCGGCGGTGCCCACGCGGGTCTCGGCGACGATGCGCGGCAGGTTGCGCATCTCCCGCACTTCCTGGTTGTTGAAGCGCAGGATCACGTCACCGTTGCGGATGCCACCCTTCGCGGCCGGCCCGTCCTCCTGCGCGCGGGCGACGAGGGCGCCGCGGGCGGGCTTGAGCCCAAGGCTGTCGCCGATCTCGTCCGTGACCTGCTGGATGTTCACGCCCAGCCAGCCACGGCGCACGCGCCCGCCATCCTCGAGCTGGGCGACGATGCCGCGCGCGAGGTTCGAGGGGATGGCGAAGCCGATGCCGATCGAGCCGCCGGAGGGCGAGTAGATGGCGGTGTTGATGCCGACCACCTTGCCCTGCATGTCGAAGAGCGGGCCACCGGAGTTGCCGCGGTTGATGGCGGCGTCCGTCTGGATGAAGTCGTCGTAGAGGCCCTGGCGGATGTCGCGCGACCGGGCGGAGACGATGCCGGCCGAGACAGAGGAGGCGAGGCCGAAGGGGTTGCCGATGGCCAGCACCCAGTCGCCCACCTGCGCCTCGTCGGAGTTGCCGAACTGCACGGCGGTGAGCTGGCGGTCGGTCTTGAGGCGGAGCAGCGCGATGTCCGTGCGCGGGTCGGTGCCGACCAGCTCGGCCTGAATGGTGGTGTTATCGCTCAGCACCACGTTGATCTCGGTGCCGCCGTCCACGACGTGGTTGTTGGTGACCACGAACTTCTTCTCGGCGTCGATAATGAAGCCGGAGCCGAGGGACTGGCCGCGGCGCTGCGGCTGCTGGCGGGGGCCGCCCTGTCCGCCGCCGCCGGGCGGGCGGTTGCGCTCCAGGAAGTCGCGGAAGAACTCCTCGAAGGGGCTGCCGGGGGGCGCCTGCGGGGCGTCCGGCGCGTCAGGGCGCTGGGCGTTGCGGGCGGCCGGGCTGGTGGAGACCTGCACGCTGACCACGGCGGGCAGGAGCTGCTGGGCCAGCGGGCGGAAGGAGGTCGGCGCGTTCTGCATCGGCACTTGCGCGAGAACGGGCGTCATGGGCACCGCCGCCATCGCCCCGATGAGGGCGAGGGTGGCGGCGATGGGGGTGCGGAGGCGCACTGGCAGTGTCCCTTCGGTCTTCATGGCATCGGGACGCGGCGCCCGGCGGCCGGAAGGGGCCGGGAAGCGTCTCGATCGCAGATTGGACCATTCCCCGCCGGGCGGAAGGGCCTGCCTGTTACAAAGGGCGACCGGACCGATCACCTCTGGGTGCAGAGCAAGGGCGAAACGCGGAACGGCCCGCCCCCAGGGTGGGGACGGGCCGTTCGATCAGGGTTCCAGAGCCGATCAGCGCTGGGTGCCCGGCAGCTCCCGGAAGAAGCGGAAGAACTCATTGTCCGGGGAGAGGAGGAGGCGGGTCTCCCCCCCCTCGGCAAAGGCCTCGCGATAGGCCTGCATGCTCCGCCAGAAGTTGAAGAACTCCGGGTCGCGCTGGAAGGCGTCCGCGAAGGTGCGGATGCTCTCCTGCTCGCCCTGGCCCCGCAGGATATCGGCCTGGGCGGTGGCCTCGGCCAGCAGCACGGTCCGGTCGCGATCGGCAAGCGCGCGGATGCGGGCGCGCTGCTCCTCGCCTTCCGCGCGCGCCTCGCGCGCCACGCGCTCGCGCTCGGACTGCATGCGGGACAGGATAGCCTGGGTGTTCTCCTCCGGCAGGTCGGCGCGGCGGATCCGCACGTCGGCCACCTCGATCCCGAAGCTCTTGGCCTCGCGGTTCACCTGGTCCCGGATCTCGTTCATGATCCGCAGGCGCCCGGCCGAGAGGACGTTGAGCAGGGACTCGCTGCCGAGCACACGGCGCAGCGACGAGGAGACGATCGAGGCCAGGCGGCCCCGGATCCCGTTCTCCTGCACGCCCACCGTCTGGAAGAACAGCAGCGGGTCGGTGATGCGGTAGCGCGTGAAGCTGTCCACGATCAGGCGGCGCTGGTCGCCCAGGATCAGCTCCTCGCCCGGCGCCTCGTAGTCCAGCAGGCGGCGGTCGAGCGCGATCACGCTCTGGATGAACGGCACCTTCACGTGCAGGCCCGGGGTCTGGATCACGCGGCGCGGCTCGCCGAACTGCGTGATCAGCACCTGCTGGGTCTGGTGCACGGTGAAGAGGCTGGAGGCGGCGGTGATCACCACCACCACGGCCGCCACGAGGGCGATGGTGAGGCGGTTCATCGGGCGGCCCCCTGCGTGGTGGCAGGCGCGGCGCTGGTCGCCCGGGGCGGCTGCGGCGGCGCGGCACCGCGTGCGGGCGGCTGGGCGCGCCCGGCGTCGAGGTTCAGCAGGGGCACGAGGCCCTGGAGGCGGTCATCCACGATGATCTTCGGGTTCTTGCGGAGGATCTCCTCCATCGTCTCCAGGTAGATGCGGCGCATCGTGACGTCCTGCGACGCCTGGTAGGAGGAGAGGACGGAGATGAAGCGCTGCGCCTCGCCCTTGGCGCGGGCGATCTGACTGTCCTTCTGGCCCTGGGCCTCCTGCACCATCCGCTCCGCCTCACCGCGGGCGCGGGGGATGATGTCGTTGCGGTAGGCCTCGGCCTCGTTGCGGGCGCGCTCGCGGTCGGCGGCGGCGCGCTGCACGTCGCGGAAGGCCTCGATCACGGCCTGGGGCGGATCGACCTTCTGCAGCTGGATCTGGGTGATCTCCACCCCGGCGCCGTACTGGTCGAGGATGGCCTGGGTGCCCTGGCGGACCTGCTGCTCGATCTGCGCGCGCGCCTCGGTCAGCGCGGGCTGGATCGGGGTGCGGCCGATCACCTCGCGCATCATGCTCTCGGCAGCGGACTTCACGGTGATCTCGGGGTTGCGCGTGTTGAACAGGTACTCGCCGGCGTTACGGATGCGCCAGAACACGGCAAAGTCGATGTCGATGATGTTCTCGTCCCCGGTCAGCATCATGCTCTCCTCCAGCACGTCGCGGCTGGGGGTGGGGCGCTGGGCGACGGCGCCGGAATCCACGGCGCTGCGGAAGCCGACATCCACGCGGTTGATTCGCGTGACGCGGGGCGTGGTGACGCTCTCCACCGGCCAGGGGATCCGGTAGTTCAGGCCCGGCCCGGTCCAGCGGTTATAGGCGCCGAAGCGCATGACGATGCCCTGCTCGTCCGGCTGCACCCGATAGATGCCGGAGGCTCCCCAGGCGGCCAGGGCCAGCACGGCGAGGATGGCAATGCCCTTGCCGCCGGAGGCACCGCTCCCGCCGGGGAAGCGGCGCGGCATCCAGCGCCGGACCGCATCCTGCGCCTGGCGTATTGCATCGTCCAAGTCCGGCCCACGGCCCCCGAGGCCGCCATTGTTCCCACCATTCGGCGGCGGGCTTCCCCAGGGACCCTGCGGGCGGTTGTTGCCGCCGCCGGGCGATCCCCAGGGATTCGGGCCGCCGCTGTTGTTCCACGGCATCGGGTGGTCACTCTCCCCTCGGTAACACGGCGGCCCCGCCCGCTTGCCACCTGATGGGTTTCCCCAGGGTGGGTTGAACGGGACCGGGGCCGCCCATATGGCATTCGCGGCCCTCGCCCCCTTGAACGGGGGGTGGGCCGGGCAGGTCGCCATGTTGGCCGGGGTGCGGGGGTTTTCAAGCGATGGTGAGCGGTCTGGAGGCGGCGGTGCGGTCGGCGCTGGCGGGGGTGCGGGATCCGGCGACGGGGCGGGACATCGTCTCGGCGGGACTTCTGGGCGGCATCGCGGTGCGCGACGGGATGGTGCAGGTGGAAATCGGCGTGCCGCGCGAGCGGGCGCGGGAGTACGAGGCGGTGCGCGCGGCGGCCGAGGCGGCGACCCGGGCGGTGCCGGGCGTGCGAGCCGCGACGGCGGTGCTGACGGCGCACCGCGGGGCACCCTCCCCCGCGCCGGCCCATGGCCATGCCCACGGCCCCGGTGGTGGCCAGGGTGCTGGACAGGGTGCTGGGCACGGCGGCCCCGGTGCCGGCCCGCGCGGCGGGATGCTGTTGCAGGAGGCGGGTGCGGTGATCGCGGTCGCCTCCGGCAAGGGCGGCGTGGGTAAGAGCACGACGGCGGTGAACCTGGCCGTGTCCCTGGCGCAGAAGGGACTGCGCGTGGGGCTGCTGGACGCCGACATCTACGGCCCTTCCCTGCCGATGATGCTGGGCGCCAACGAGCGGCCGCGGACGGACGGCAACCGGATCATGCCGGTGGAGGCCTGGGGGCTGAAGGCCATGTCCATCGGCTTCCTGGTGGACCAGGAGCAGCCGATGATCTGGCGCGGCCCGATGGTGATGGGCGCGCTGGAGCAGATGATGTCCCAGGTGGAGTGGGGCGCGCTGGACGCCATGATCATCGATATGCCGCCGGGCACGGGGGACGCGCAGCTCACCCTTTCTCAGCGCGTGGCGCTGCGGGGCGCTGTGATCGTCTCCACCCCGCAGGACGTGGCGCTACTGGACGCGCGCCGGGGCATCCGCATGTTCGAGAAGGTCAGCGTGCCGGTGCTCGGGCTGGTGGAGAACATGAGCTACTTCTGCTGCCCGAACTGCAACCACCGCAGCGACGTGTTCGGCCATGGCGGGGCGCGGGCGGAGGCGGAGCGGCTGGGGGTGGAGTTCCTGGGCGAGCTGCCCCTGACCCTCTCCATCCGGGAGCACGCGGATGCGGGGCGGCCGGTGGTGCTGGCCGCGCCGGAGAGCCACGAGGCAGCGCTCTACCGCGGCATCGCGGACCGGGTCTGGGCGAAGGCGGGCGGGGCGCGGGCGGGCACCGGGCCGCGGATTGTCGTGGACTGAGGGATCTCGGAGATTATCAGGTGCGATTGTTGCCCTGCGACGCCGGGCCTATGCTCGGAGTCGTATGGACGATGAAGCGGCGTGGGAATCCCTGATCGCCGACATCTACCTGTCGGCAACGGATCTGGCAGCAAGGGCGCGCGTGCCCGCCGCCCTGGCCCGGGCAGTGGGCGGCGCCTCGGCAGCCCTCTGGATGGTGGATCCCCGGACGGGAAATCCTGCATCGGATGTCCTGACCAATCTGCCGCGCGAGGGGGCGGCGCTCTACAGCCAGCACTACCACCGGCTCGACCCCTGGATGGCCCACAATAGCCGGATGGCCTGGAATGAGGTGACCCACGGGTCGGAACTCATCCCGGACGCGGAACTGGCGCGATCCGAGTACTACAATGATTTCGGGCGCCACATGGAGACCTTCCATGTGGTCGGCACCCGCCTGATGCTGGGCACCGATCCCACGGCTGCCTTCGGCGCACTCGCGGTTCTCCGGCCCAAGGACAAGGAGGCCTTCGCGGCGGCGGAGGCGGCACGGCTGCAGCGCCTGCTGCCCCATCTGAGGCGCGCGTGGCAGGTCTCGATGCAGCTGGCCAGCCCGGGTGGGCCAGCCGCATCGCTGAACTGGGACCTCGGCGTGGCAGCGGTGCTGGCGGGCATCCGGACGGCAGCGGTGGTCACAGATGGCTACGGGCGTGTGCGGCTGACCAATCCCGCGGCAGAGCGCCTTGACACTGCCGGAGCCCTGATCCTGCGTGGCGCGCCACCCGACCGAGTGCTTCGGCTGGAGCGGGAGGAGGACACGCAACGCCTCCTCGTTGCCATCGCCGACGCGGCACGCGGCGGGCCCGGGCTGGAATGCCTGCTCCCGCTCGGCGCCGCCGGGCCATGCCGCATCACCGTCTCGCCGCTACTGCAGAAGCTGCCGGGATGCGTGGGCTGGACGCTGGTGCTGATCACGCCGGAGGCGCTGGCCTCTGACGAGGCGACCCTCCAGCGGGCGCAGCGCCTTTTCGGGTTCACCCGCACGGAGGCAGAGGTGGCGCTGGCCCTGGCGACCGGGCAATCCCCGGGAGAGATCGCGGAGGCGCGCGGCGTGCGGATCTCCACCATCCGCAGCCAGCTGGTGAGCGCGCAGGACAAGGCGGGGGCGAGCGACCTGCGGGCCCTTGCGATCCGCCTGACCTTGCTGCGGGACTGAGGGGCCGAGGCTCCCGGCCCCACCCAGGAGAACATCTTCGCAGCCCGGATCATTCCGGAACGGCGTTTTCAGACTAGTCTCGTGGTTGCATGGACGATGAGACGCACTGGGATGGGCTGCTTGGCCGGATCTATCTCTCACCGCTCGACCGGGAGGCACGCGACTCCCTCCCTTCCGCCCTCGCGAAGCTCGTGGGCGGGGTGCAGGCGGCGTTCTGGACGCTGGATCCCCGCACGGGGATGCCGGATTCCCCGATGGTCACGAACCTGCCTTCAGAGACGGAACCGCTCTACCGCTCCTACTACCACCGGATCGACCCGTGGCGGACCGCCATCAACGCGTTGCAGCTCGACACGGTCCAGCTCGGGACCGAGCTGATCGCGGACGCGGCGCTGCGGCGGACCGAGTACTACGCGGATTTCGGGCGGCGCATCGAGACCTTCCACCTCATCGGCGCCTGCGTCGCGATCGGGCGCGACCCGTCCTCCCCGGTGGGGCGCGTCTCCATCATCCGCCCACAGGGGATGGAGGGCTTCGCGGCCGGCGAATCGGCCCGGCTGCGCCGGCTGCTGCCGCATCTCAGGCGCGCATGGCAGACGGGGCAGCAGCTGGCGCGGGGCGGGGACACCGCGGCCCCGGCCTGGACCGCCGGCATTTCGGCGATGCTGCAGGCGCTGCAGGCGGCCGCCATCGCCACGGACGGCCACGGGCGGGTTCTGGTGACGAATGCGGAGTCGGAGCGGCTGGACGCGGTGGGGGCTCTGCGGCTGCGCGGCGCCGTGCCGCAGCGCCTGCTGACCCTGCCGGAAGAACGCGCCACCGGCACGTTGCGCGCCGCCATCGGGAATGCGGCGCGCGGCGGCGCGGGCATGGAGGCGGTCCTGGAACTGGGGCCGGCCGGGCAGTGCCGGGTGACGGTTTCCCCGCTCTCACGCCTCGTTGCCGGGCCGGGACTGGCCTTGGTCGTCGTCACGCCGGAGGCCGTCTCCACGAGCGAGAAGACCCTGCGCCGCGCCCAGCAGCTCTTCGGCTTCACCCGGACCGAGGCCGAGGTGGCCCTGGCGCTGGCGGCCGGGTCATCGCCCAAGGAGATCGCGGAAATGCGGGGCGTACAGATCTCCACGGTCCGTAGCCAGCTGCTGCGCGCGCTGGACAAGGCGGAGGCCGGTGACCTGCGCGGCCTGGCGATCCGGCTGACGCTGCTGCGGGGCTAGGTCAGCCCACGCCGAGCAGCACCTCCGTCTCGGCCGCCATTGGCATGGCCTCGGCCGCGCCCGGGCGCGTGCAGGACAGGGCGGCGGCGGCGGAGGCGCGGCGCATGGCCGCCTCCAGTGACACCCCGCGGGAGAGAGCGGCGGCGAGGACGCCGCACCAGGCATCTCCGGCGCCGGTGGTGTCCACGGCGCGGGCCGGAAAGGCGGAGACACGCCAGTGCCCTCCCTCCCCCGCCGCCTCCGCCCCGGCCTCGCCGAGGGTGACGGCGACGGTGACGCCGAGGGCGGCGCGCAGCCCGGCTGCGGAGGCCGGGCAGCCCAGGGCGGCGGCCAGCCAGGCGGCCTCGTGTTCGTTCGCGATCAGCAGATGCAGGGCGCGGAGGGCACCCGGCTCCATCGGCGCGGCGGGTGCGAGGTTGAGAACGGGCAGCGCCCCTTCGGCGCGGGCGCGGCGGATCAGGGCGGCGTTCTCGTCCGGCGGGACCTCCATCTGCATCAGCACGACCTCGCCCGGCACCAGGGGCGGCACCTGGGCCGCGCGCGCCAGGGCGTTGGCGCCGAGGGAGACGGCGATCTGGTTGCGGCCGGCGGAGTCCACGCAGATGCAGGCGGCACCGGTGGGCGCATCCCTCTCCGCCACGGCCGAGAGATCGGCCCCGGCGGCGCGCAGGGCGGAAAGGGCGATGGAGGCCATCGGGTCCCGCCCCACGGCGCCTGCGAAGCGCACCGCCGCACCGTCCCGCGCGGCCGCCACCGCCTGGTTCGCGCCCTTGCCGCCCGGCAGGGCCCGCCACGGGCCGCCGAGCACGGTGTGGCCGGGGGCCGGCAGGCTCTCCACGGGGAAGACGAGGTCGGCGTTGGCGGAACCGAAGACGGTGACGGGCATGCGCGGTTTTCGGGCGCCGCGGCGCCGCCCGCAAGCAGCGCGCCGCGCCCTTGGGACACCGGTGGGATCAGGCCTGGGGCGGCTGGCCGTTGGAGGCGGAGAGGCCGCCATCCACAGGCAGGTTCACGCCGGTGACGTAGCGGGCATCGTGGCTCGCCAGGAAGGCGATCACGTCCGCGACGTCGGCCGGGTCGGCGGGGCGGCCGAGCGGCGTGCGCTCGCGGAACTTCGCCAGCAGCTTCTCGTCGCCCTTCATGTCCTCCGTCATGTCCGTCAGCGTCAGGGCGGGGTTCACGGCGTTCACGCGCACGCCCTTCGGGCCCAGCTCCATCGCCACGGCGCGGGTGAAGTTCGTCACGGCGCCCTTGGTGGCGTTGTAGATGCTCATGTTCCAGTCCCCGCCGAGGCCGGAGACCGAGGAGACGTTGGTGATGCTGCCCCCGGTGGGCACGAGGTGCGGCACGGCCGCGCGGGTGAGGAAGAAGACGCCGTCCAGGTCCGTGCCCATCACCTTCCGCCAGTCGGCGGTCTTCGCCTCCGCCACAGGGCCGGTGGCGTGGACGCCGGCGTTGTTCACCAGCACGTCCAGCCGGCCGAAGCGCTCCACGGCGCGGTTGACGAGGAAGGTGCACTGCTCCTCGTCGGAGACGTCGGCCACCACCACCAGGGTGCGGTCGGCGGGCAGGTCCGCCGCCACGCGGTCCAGCTTCTCCTTCGTGCGGCCGGCAAGCACCACCGCGTAGCCGTCCCGCGAGAAGCGGCGGGCCGTCGCCTCGCCGATGCCGGAGCCCGCGCCCGTCACCAGAACCACCTTGTCCGCCATCATCGCCTCCGCTCCGCTACGGCACGACAACGCGCGGGAGGTGGCGAGGGTCGTGCCCGCCCGGTGAGCAGCGGGGATGCTTCCGCCCGATAGCCGGCTGGGCTTCGCCCCCGGGGGGAGGAGCGTGTCGGGCGGCCGGAGTGGTCCGGGATTAGCGCGCCGTGGCGCGGCCGAGCGCGAAGCCGCCGATCAGGGCGGCGAGGATAACGGCCCAGATATCGCCCAGCACGGCGGCGGCGATCGGCAGGATGACGAGGATGGAGAGAACGATCACCGCGACCCCGAGCCAGGACGCGCCGCCGAAGAGGCGCGCGAGCCAGCCGCCGCGCGCGGCGGGAAAGGCGGCGGTCCTGGGCTTCCCGGCCGCCTTCGGCTTCGCGGGCGCCTTGGTGGGCACGCGCGGGCGCGCCGGCTTCGGCCCGGCGGGGGGCTTGGCGGGCGCGCCGGCGGCGCGGACGGGGGGCTTGCCCATGGCGCGCCGGGGCGGGATCAGGCCTCGCGGCCGAGCATCGCCATCAGTTCACGCCACTCGCGCTTGGAAAGGCCGCTGCCTTCCTGCTGAGGGTCCTCCCCGTCCACCATGCCGCGCACCACGGCGAGCATCTGGGCGGAGAAGGTGACGGCGCCCTGGCGGTAGTCACGGAAGGCCTCATAGGTCAGCGGCACCCAGGCCTTCACCGTGTCCAGCATCGCCTCCGCGTAGACGCGGATCTCGTACTGGGCGTGGGCGTCTGCGCGGAGCGAGAGGAAGTTCAGGAGATTGTGGAGGTCGGTCTTCCAGTACCACTGCGTATAGGCGTTGAGGGTGAGGTTCATGCGCGCAAGCTCGCGTGCCAGGCCGCGCCGGCCCTCGTCGGTCACCCGGCCCTCCGCGTCCTCGTTCAGCATCTCCAGGTAGTGGTCGTAATTGCGGGTCGCGTCCTCCCGCAGCAGGTCCAGCACGCGCGCGGCCTCATCGCCCTGGAGGACGCTGCCGCGGCCCTGGCGGTTCACGGCGGACTGGGCGGCGAGCTGGTCCGGGGCGGGCAGGTAGAACTCGCGGTCCAGGATGGAGTAGCGGGCGGAGTACTCGTTCACGTTCGCCATGCGGTGGCGGATCCACTGCCGCGCCACGAAGATCGGCAGCTTCACGTGGTACTTGATCTCACACATCTCGAACGGCGTGGAGTGCCGGTGGCGCATGAGGTAGCGGATCAGGCCGCGATCCTCGTTCGCCGCCTTGGTGCCGCGCCCGTAGGAGACGCGGGCGGCCTGCACCACCGCGGAATCGTCGCCCATGTAGTCCACCACCCGGACGAAGCCGTGGTCCAGCACGGGGGCGGGGCGGAAGAGCATCGCCTCCAAGCCCGGGGAGACGGGGCGGCGGGTCTCGTGACGCTGGGCCTCGGCCTCGGCCAGCTCCTGTCGCTGCGTCTCGGTCAATTCCATTCGCTGTCCCCCTGCCCCTGTCCCCAGCCTGGGCAGGGGGTTTACCGGGGCGGGGGGCCGTTCGCCAGCCGGGCCGGGGCTATCGGGGGCTCAGCGCGTGTTCGCCGAGGTGCCGGGGTTGGTGCTGTTGCCCGAGGGCAGCGTTCCCGAGCGCTGTTCCGGCGGCTGGGGCGTGTTCAGGCCTGGCGGGACCGGCGCCACGGAGCGCCCGGCCTCGTTCGCACACCCCGCGACAAGGCCGAGGAGAAGCAGGGCGGAGGCGGCGCGCGGCAGGGAGAGGGTGGCGGCCATCGGGAACCTCACTGGCGGTTGGCGGCTGGGATCAGTGGCGCTGCCCCTCGAACGCCGCCGACGGCCAGGGGTTCATCCGCTCCGCCACTTCGCGCCGCGGAGGATCCGGCGCGGTGCCTCATCCGATCGGGTGATGCCGGGAACACCGGCGCCCTTCAGCCTCGGTCCAGGTCGGGCGGAACGCTCCGGCCTCTCCGGGAGAATTCCTAATGAACGCCAGCACCAAGAGGCGCGCCCCCTGGATGGGCATAGTCCTCGCCACCCTTGCCGCGTTGCCGGCCCTGGCCCAGGGGCCGGCACCTTCCTCGATGCCGCCCGGTGCGCTGGGAAACCCCGTCCCGGTCGGCAACGTCACGGGCCAGCCGGAGCGGGATACCATCGGCTTCCCGTTCAACCAGACCTGCACGCTCCGCCCCATCCTGTCGTCCACGCCGCAGGCCGTGGGGGAGGTGACCGGCCTTGCCGAGCGCGACACCTACGGTTTCCTGGTGGAGGGGGAGATCCCCTGCCCGCGGGACGGCGGCACGCCATAGGCCGCGTGCCGCCTTGCCCGCGCTCCCCCGATCGGGGGATGCGCGGGCAAGGCCCGGGGGCGGAGGCTGGGGCGCTTCTCCCGAGGGGATACGCCTCCGGGCAGGCGCCACGGCCGGAGTTCCGCGCATGTCACGCCATCACCGCCACCTCCTCCCCACCCTCCTTGCCCTGCTCGCCAGCGGGCCGCAGGCACGCGCGGAGGCCGACCAATCCGTCCTAATGCTCCGCCTCGCCCAGGCGGCCGAGGCGCCGCGGCTCGTGCCCGCGCTGTTGACCCTTCCATCAGGGAAGCCGGCCGGAACGGCCTTCCCCACCGTCATTCTCGTGGCCGATGCCTACGCCATGGACAGCCGCGTGGCGGAGCTTTCCGACGTGCTGGTGCAGGAGGGATGGGCCACCCTCCAGATCGACCTCGATGGCAACGCGCCGGAAGGTCCCCTCGGCTTCGCCCGGGAGTCCGGCGCGATGCCGGACGACGACTGGACCAGCGCGCAGCAGCTGGCCGACGTGCTCGCGCATCTCGCCGAGCGGCCGGCGATCGATGCCAGGCGCGTTGCCGTGGCGGGGCTGGGCTCCGGCGGGCGTTCCGCCCTGCTGGCCGGGGCGGATGAGGTCACCTATCCCGTCCTCGGCGCCTATGGCGCACGCTTCGCGGCCCATGCCGCCCTTTACCCGGGATGCGCGGCACTGCGGGAGGGCGGGTATGCCCGGCCGCAGCCCTGGACACCGGCCCCAGCGGCCGTTTTCGTCGCCGGCCAGGACACGCGCGAGCCGACCGGCAGCTGCGAGGCGCTGCGGCAGGAGCTGGCGGCCGCCGGGCGCGCGGCCACGCGCTGGCACGACTACCCGACGGCCAGCTACGGCTGGGACATCGGTGCGGCCTACGGCGCCCGCACGGTCCTCCTCCCCCTGCCGAATGGTGGGCGCATCCGGACCAAGGCCGATGCCAACATCGCGGCAGATGCGGCCGGGCGGCTGGTCAGCTTTCTTCGCCCGGTTCTGGAACAGCCGGCGCTGAAGCACCTTCCGCAGGAGCAGACCTGGCTGGGGCACCCGGCGCTGGAGAAGTCGGCGCCGGAGAGGCCGGAAAGCCGTTGATCAGGCGGGCCAGCGCCATCTGCGAGTGCAGCCCCGTCTTCTCGAAGCAGTTCGCGAGTTGCGTCTTCACTGTTGCGGGCGAGACGCCGATCGCCGCCGCCACCTGGGGTACGCCCGCGCCGGCGGTGACCATCGCAGCCACCCGCGCCTCGGCGGGGGTGAAGCCCAGCACGGCGCAGAGGCCCGCCGCGCTCACCTCCCGGATGGAGGCGGGATCCGTGATCAGGACCAGGGCGCGGGGATTGGCACCCATCTGCCAGATCGGGAAGGCCGGCGGCGGAAGGGGAATGACGGTGACGAGGAGCGGCGCCTCTCCGGAGGGGCGGGTGATGAGGAAGGGGCCGGACAGCGCCGCCTCCGGATCCGCCGTGCAGGCCAGCGCCTCCGCGATCCGGCGGGAGAGGAGGCGCGTCTCGGCCGGCACAGAAGCCGCCAGGCACGGCCCGCCATCGGTCCCGGCCACCAACCCGTCCGAGGCGCGCAGCAGCGCCTCGGCGGGTGGGTTGGCGAGGAGGATGCGGCCGGTTCCGTCCAGGACCAGGGCGGCGCCGGGCATGGCGTGCAGCGCCGTGTCCAGCTGCGCCCGGCCATCGGCGTGCGGCGCCATGCGGAGCGAGATTTCCAGCCCGCGGTAGAGGTGCGGCGCGAGGCGCCCGAGGCGGTGCGCGGCGTCCTCCGCCCGCTCCGCCCCGCGCTGGGAAAGGGTGACGCCGAATCCGCCCGAGGCCCGGCCGCGCGCCATGGCGGGATGGGTGAGCACGATCAGGTCCTCGATCTTCTGCGGCACCAGGAGATCGGCATAGGCCGCCGTCCTCCGCAGCAGCGCGGGGTCCACGTAGCGGCTGGCGATGCCCGGTCGCCCCATGGGGACCGCTGTCAGCCGCGTGGTCCAGGGATTGTCCGCGTAGGTCGGGTCGCGCATGTAGAGATCCGTCAGGTCCGGCCTCAGCCGCCCCGTGACGATCGCCGCGCGCTTCTCGGCCGGGGCGTTGAAGACCAGCATGGCACCGGTTCCGCCGACATGGTCGGCCAGGAGGGTCAGGGCCCCCGGCCATCCGGCGGGATCCGCTGCCGCGGCGTAGATGCCCTCGACGACGGTTTGGAGCGGCGGGTGTCTGGACGCCATGGGGAAGGATCCGCCCACGCTGCGTTGCGAGGGCGGCACGTTAGGGCGGCCGGGCCGAAATATTACGCCGGTCTGGGGCCTTTCACCGTTTCGTGTGCGTAAAGTTATCTGTCGGGCGGTGCTGGCGTATCATTCCCGTTGATTATCGCTTGTGGCGGTAGTGCCGCCTCGAATTTGTTCCGGATCGGGTCGCGGGCCGGCTCCCGGAAGCTGTTCCTGGATGCGCCACCTCACCCGGCCGCTTCAGGGATCTGCACAGGTGAAGCTTCCGGCGGCCTGTGCATCGCCGCCGCCGAAGCGCGCCTCCTGCGGGAAGGGACATACGGGCCGGCTGCGGCCGGGGAAGGCGCTGCCGCGCGCCAGCAGGCTCTCCGGCGCCTCGCCGCGCTCCACCCAGGCCTCGATCGCTGTCAGCGGGTCGAAATCATCCAGCGCCGGCCCGCCGCCGCAATGGGTCATGCCGGGAACCATGAACATCCGCGCCCAGCCGGCCAGGGCGGCATCCCCGCCATTGTCGGCCGCCAGCGCCTTCCAGTAGGCGCGCAGGTCGTCCGCGGAGAAGACCGGGTCGGCATTGCCGTGGAAGACAATCATCCGCCCGCCCCGGGCGGTGAAGGTCGAGTAGAGGGTGGCGGTCGGGTCGTTGATGGCGCCGGTCTGCAGGGTGCGCGGCGCGTCGCGGTCGAAGTCGAACTCGGCCAGCTTCAGGTCCGGCACGGGCGGCGTCATGAAGTACAGGCCGAGCGAGCCAGGCGTGAGGGTGGCGGAGCGCGCGTTTGGAGCCGCCGTCTGTGAAGTGCCGAGCTTCCAGGCCCGCCAGCCCGGGGAGGCGATGCCGGGATCCCAGGGCCAGCCGGCATAAAGCGCCCTGCCCTGCCCGTCCTTCGCGCCGCCAAACACGCGGGAAAGGGCGGCGACCTGCGGATCGGTCAGGCAGGCCTCGGTCTTATCGCCCGTGCATCGCAGGGCGGCGGGGTCGAAGCGGCAGGCGGACATGGCCTCCACCGTGCCGTCCGCCACGCCGTCCGCCGCGTCGCAGGCCTTCACGATGGATTGCGCGACGAGGTTCATGTCGGCCGGCGTCAGTGCATTGGCGAGAACCGGCCGCCCCTCCCCGTCCTTCGGCGCGGCGGCGGTCAGCGCCTGGATGTCCCAGGCCTGGGCCACTGCGGCACGGCTGAGGCGGAAGCCGGGATTGCCCGCCACGATGCCGTCGAACTCCGTGGGGAAGCGCTGTGCCGCAGTCATCGCGGAGCGGCCGCCATTGGAGCAGCCCATGAAATAGGCGCGTTCCGGCGCCCTTCCGTAACGGGCGGCGATGAGGGCGCGGGCCTCGCGCGAAACCGCGCCGATGGAGGCGTAGGCGTGGTCGATCCTGGCCTGCTGGTCCAGGCCGAAGGAGGAGTCGCTGCTGTCGCGGCCCTGATGGCCGGAATCGGTCGAGACGACGGCGTAGCCCCGGTTCAGTGCCGGGCGGGCAGTGGAGCCGGAGACGGGGATCGCGCCCACCGCCTCGTTGATGACGCCGTCCTGGCCGCCGCCGCCCTGGAACAGGAAGCGGCCGTTCCAGGGCTCGGGCATGCGGAGCTGGAAACCGATGCCGAAGGACACGCCGCCGGCCCCGGTGCGGGGTGCGATCATGCCCTCGACCAGGCAATGGGCGGGGAGAGCGGCTCCGGACCGGGCGGCACCGGTGAGGGCGGCGCGGCCGGGATTGTCGGCGGGCAAGGTGCCGGCCGGGACCGGTTCGGCACGGGTGATGCGGAGGTCCGGGCGGGCGAGCGAGGCCAGGGCGGCGCATTCCGTCGCGGCAGCGGCGGCTGCCGGCGCGAGCAGGGTAGCCAGGGCGGCGACGCCGGCCCAGTGGTTGGTGCGACGGTTGATTCGACGCGTCATGCGCTGTCCTCCCGCTGGCTGGTGCTCTCGACGGCCCTGGCCGGAGGGAGTGTTTAATGGTCCTCGGCCGCTGTCCAGCGGACCGAGGGAGGAAGAAACATGTCCAGCAATCCCGAAGGCTCTGCGCCCCAGGGCCGAGGTCACGGGCGCCGCGCCCTCGTCGCCGGCCTCGCCATGTCCGCGCCCTTGACCATCCCCCTGGCCCGTGAAGCCGCGGCCCAGGGCGCGCCGGGCTATGCGCCGCCCATGGCGGGGACGGTGCCGCTCGTGCTGCCGCGCACGGAATTCGTGTACGAGGCGATCTGCGACCTCGCGCCCACGCTGATGCTCGGCGATTCCCCACTGGGCGAGCGGCGGATGGTGCCGATCACCGGCGGGACCTTCGAGGGGCCGCGCATCCGCGGCAAGGTGCTGCCCGGCGGCGCCGACCGGCAGCTTATCCGCAAGGATGGGGTGCGGCGGCTGGACGCTCTGTACGAGCTGCAGGCGGAGGACGGCGCGGTCATCACCGTGCGGAACCAGGTGCTGGTGGACGACCCGCAGGGGGGAGTTACTGGCGGGCCGCGCTACGCCCGGTCCACGATCGAGATCACAGCGCCGGAAGGGCCGCACGCCTGGCTGAACCGCGGCGTCTATGTCGGCACGCTGGACAGCCTGCGGCCGGCGCGGGCGGCGGTCTGCATTCGGGTGTTCAAGGTGGTCTGATGCCCCTTCCCGCCCCTGGTCAAACCGGGGCCCGGCGCCTATATGCTGAGGTGCCGCCTTCGGGCGACTATGGTGATAAACGGCACGTGGAATAAGCGTTGTGGACCCGGGGGCAGTGCCCGGCGCCTCCACCATCCTGAACCGGGCTTATCGGCCCGGACCCCGCAAGGGGCCTTCCCGGCATGGGAAGCGGGGCATGGGGGCGAAACAGGCTCGACGCGCGCGGTAAAGACGTGTCCTTTGCCCGGCATTGTACCGCCGTTATCGGGCTAAATCACAAGTGCCAACGATAATGGTCGCGAGACCATGGCGCTCGCTGCCTAGAGATAGGTAAGCGCCGTCCGGGGGGAACGGGGCAACAGAATCCCCCCACTTTTCCTGCTGCTCCCCTCATCTTGCACTTTCACGCTGTGCAACTAGGCCGCGCGGGCGCGTTGCCTTATGTTGCGGGCGACAGACCCTTGATGACCGGACCAGCCTTGGACACGACCAGCGCATGAGCGATTCCGCGCCGCCTCCCGAAAGCCTGCTGCCCTATGATCGCTGGACCGAGGAGGCCATGCGGAACGTGGCGCTCCGGGCGCTGGAGTTCGCGGCGAGGAACGGGCTGCCGGGCGAGCACCATTTCTACCTGACCTTCCGCACCGACAACCCGGAAACGAAGGTGCCGGGCCATCTGAAGGCCCGCTACCCGCAGGAGATGACCATCGTCCTGCAGCACCAGTTCTGGGACCTGAAGGTGGACCGAGGAGAGCAGAAGGTCTCGGTCGGGCTCTCCTTCGGCGGGGTCGCGGCGACCCTGGTGATCCCCTTCGCGGCGCTGGTGGCCTTCTGGGACCCGCATGTGCGGGTGGGGCTGCGCTTCGGCGATGCCGTGATCCCCGACGCCGAAGCGGTGCCGGAACCGGTGGAGCCGGAAGACCCGCCCGCGACGGAGGAGCCCCCGGCGCGCAGCGACGCGCCCGCCCAGGTGGTGAGCCTGGACGCCTTCCGGCGGCGCCCGACGAAGGAATAGGGGCGGCCCCTCCCCCCTTACCCACGCCCGCCGGCGTTTCCATCTGCGTTCTACCTGCTGGTGCGCCGGGCGGGGCCGCGCTAACACGCGATGGTCTTTCCGCCGCGCGGCCACTTGGCCGCGCGCGCGGGCACCTGCCCCGTGGGCGGCCGCCGGACCCGCCTTTCCGCCGCCCCGGGGACCAACAATCCTGGAGCGCGTCCCGTGACCTCCCCCATCACCTCCTCCCCCGACCAGACGCTGGACGCCAACGCGCCGATCCCGCCGGGCCCGAGCAGCGCCGCGACGCCGGTGGCCACGCATGACGGCGCCGAGGCGGATTCGGGCATGCCCGTGTCCCAGCGCAGCGCGGGCTTCCTGTTCAGCCCGATGTTCCCGCTCGGCGAGGACCTGACGCCCTACCGCAAGCTCGACATCAACGGCGTCTCGACCATCGAGGTGGACGGCAGGACGGTCCTGAAGATCAGGCCGGAGGTGCTGGAGGAGCTGGCCTTCCAGGCGTGCAAGGACGTGTCCCATCTGCTGCGCCCCGGGCACCTGCAGCAACTGGCGAACATCCTGAAGGACCCGGAGGCTTCCGCGAACGACCGCTTCGTGGCCCTGGACCTGCTGAAGAACGCGAGCATCGCGGCCGGCGGCAAGCTGCCCATGTGCCAGGACACGGGCACGGCGATCGTGTTCGGCAAGAAGGGCCAGCGCGTGTGGGTGGAGGGCGACGAGGAGGAGGCCCTCTCCTACGGCGTGCACCGCACCTACACAGAGACGAACCTGCGCTATTCCCAGATGGCGCCGCTGACGATGTATGACGAGGTGAACACCGGCAACAACCTGCCGGTGCAGTTCGACATCTACGCCTCGCCCGGCGACTACCACGCGGACGAGTTCTTCCTGCAGTTCATCCTCAAGGGCGGCGGCAGCGCCAACAAGACCTTCCTGTACCAGCAGACGCGCGCCGTGCTGAACAAGCCGAAGCTGCTCGCCTTCCTGGAGGAGAAGATCAAGACGCTGGGGACCAGCGCCTGCCCGCCTTACCACCTCTCCATCGTCATCGGCGGCACTTCCGCCGAGACGAACCTGAAGACGGTGAAGATGGGTTCCACCCGCTACTACGACACGCTGCCGGAGAAGGGCAGCAAGGCGGGCCACGCCTTCCGCGACCGGGAGCTGGAGGCCGAGATCCACAAGCTGACGCAGAACATCGGCATCGGCGCGCAGTTCGGCGGCAAGTACTTCTGCCACGACGTGCGGGTGATCCGCCTGCCCCGCCACGGCGCGTCGCTCCCCATCGGCATCGGCGTTTCCTGCTCGGCCGACCGGCAGATCAAGGCGAAGATCACGCCGGAGGGCGTGTTCCTGGAGCAGCTGGAGCATGATCCCGCGCGCTTCCTGCCCGACCAGACGGAGGGGCTGGAGGACTCCGGGGAGGTCGTGAAGATCGACCTGAACCAGCCGATGGACGCGATCCGGGCGGAGCTGACGAAGCACCCCGTGAAGACCCGCGTCTCCCTGACGGGCACCATCGTAGTGGCGCGCGACATCGCGCACGCCAAGCTGAAGGAGCGGCTGGACGCGGGCCAGGGCCTGCCGGAGTACATCAAGAACCACCCCGTCTATTACGCCGGGCCGGCGAAGACGCCGGAGGGGATGCCCACCGGCTCCTTCGGCCCGACCACCGCGGGACGCATGGACAGCTACGTGGCGGAGTTCCAGGCCGCCGGCGGATCGCTGGTGATGCTGGCCAAGGGCAACCGCTCCAAGGCCGTGACCAACGCCTGCAAGCAGCATGGCGGCTTCTACCTCGGCTCCGTCGGCGGGCCGGCGGCAAGGCTGGCGCAGGACTGCATCCGCAAGGTGGAGGTGCTGGAGTACCCCGAGCTCGGCATGGAGGCCGTGTGGCGGATCGAGGTGGAGGACTTCCCCGCCTTCATCGTGGTCGACGACAAGGGCAACGACTTCTACGACGGGCTGGAGTGATCCAGCCGTCCGCGGCGCCCCGCCAGGGCGCCGCGGGCCGTCACCCCTCGTCCAGCCAGCGGACGTCGCCCGTGCCCAGGTCGTAGCGGGCGGCGACCACCTTCAGGTGCCCGGCGCGGATCGCGTCCTGCAGCACCACGCTCTGGGTCTTGATCCGTGCGGCCACGCGGCGGGCATTCGCCACCACGGCGTCGTCCAGCGCGATCGTGCCGTCCGGGCGGCGGGCGGAGATCACGGCGGGCAGGATGGGCTGCACCATCTCCCCAATCACGCCGGGGAAGGCCGCGTTGCGCTCCACCATTTCCAGCGCGGCCGCCACGGCGCCGCAGCCCTGGTGGCCCATCACCACCACCAGCGGGCAGCCCAGCACGCCCACCCCGTACTCGATGCTGCCCAGCGCCGCGGTGTCCACCGTATTCCCGGCGTTGCGGACGATGAACATCTCGCCCAGGCCGCGCCCGAAGAGGAGTTCCGGCGGCACGCGGCTGTCCGAGCATCCGACCAGCACCACGAAGGGCGCCTGCCCGCGGGAGAGATCCTCCAGCGTCTTGTGCCCGTGCGGGAAGGTGAAGGGCTCCTCGTGCCGGAACTCGTCGTTGCCCTTCTTCAGCAAGGCCAGGGCCTCGTCCGGGGTCAGGCGGGTGTGGGGCACCGGGTCCGCGGCGCGGGCCGGGGCGGAGGTTGAAAGTGCCGCTGCCAAGCCACCGAGGCCGGCGCAGAGAAGGCCGCGCCGGCCACCTACCGGGCGGCCCGAGCTGCCCAGGCCGCAGCAGCCGCAGGTCGTATCCGGCATCGTTTCGGTCTTCGTGGCCTGCCGCTTCGATTCGTCAGGCTAGCCGCGCGGCCGCCGGGCCACCATGGCGGCCATTGACCGCCCCCGCCCGCCCTGTCATCTGCCCGGCATCTCTGATCCGCCGGGCATCCCTGCCGGGCCATCGCGACGGGATGCCGACATGCGACGCCTGATCTCATCCGGCTCCCGCTTCGAGCGCGAGATCGGCTATTCCCGAGCCGTGGTGGACGGGGACCTTGTTTTCGTTTCCGGCACCACGGGCTACGACTACGACACCATGACCATCTCGGACGATGTGCAGGTGCAGTGCGAAAGGGCGCTGAAGAACGTCGCTGCCGCCCTGGCCCAGGCCGGGGCGACGCTTGAGGACATCGTGCGCCTCCTCTTCATCGTGCCGAACCGGGCGGACTGGGAGCCGTGCTGGCCGGTGCTGCGCCTGTATTTCGGCGAGATCCGCCCCGCCTCCACCCTCATCCATGCCGGGCTGCAGACACCCGAGATGAAGATCGAGATCGAGGCCACGGCGCGCCTGCGCCCGCGCTTCCGCGCCCCCGCGCCCTGATCCCCCTTCCCCGCCTCCCGGGCCGATAAGGACAAGAACGATGCGCTTCGCCGTGGACCGCCTGGACCACCTGGTCATCACCTGCCGCGACGTGGAGACGATGGCGAGCTGGTACCAGCGCGTGCTGGGCATGGAGCGGGAGAGCTTCGGCCCGCACAACCGCACCTCGCTGCGCTTCGGCGGCCAGAAGATCAACCTGCGGCCGGAGGACGCCTCCCAGGAGGATTGGTTCACCGGGGAAGCCGCCCTGCCCGGCGGCCAGGACCTGTGCTTCATCGTGACGGTCATGGCAGACGACGTGGCGGCGCACCTGAAGGAGTGCGGCGTGACGATCGAGCAGGGCCCGGTGGAGAAGGCCGGGGCGCTGGGGGCCATCAACTCCGTCTATTGCCGCGACCCCGACGGGAACCTGATCGAGATCTCCTCTTACGGGGACATGCCGTGAGCGGCCCCTCCTCGGGCGGTAGCGTGGCGGATACGCCCCGGCTTCTGCTGGACCTGGCGCGGCTGGAGGCGAATGCGGCCCGGATGCGGGCGCGGGCGGAGGCGTTGGGGGTTTCGTTCCGACCGCACTTCAAGACGGCCAAGTCGGTGGAGGTGCACCGCGTGGCCCATGGCGGGGCGCCGGGGCCCGCCACCGTCTCCACGATGAAGGAGGCGGAGGTGCTGGCCGCCTCCGGCCAGGCGACGGACATCCTGCTGGCGGCCACCGCCGTCCCGGCGCGGCTGCCGCGGGCGGAGGCCCTGGCGCGCAAACACGGGACGCGGCTGATCCTGGTGGTGGACAGCCCGGAGATGGCCGGGCTGCTGGACGCCGACGCGGAGGCGCCGCACGAGGTGCTGGTGGAGGTGGATTCCGGCGAGCACCGCGCCGGCGTGCCGCCGGAGAAGGCGCTGGCCGTGGCGCGGGCGATCCATGGCTCCCGGAAGCTGAAGATTGCCGGCGTCATGACCCATGGCGGCCATTCCTACGGCTCGGCCGACCACGCCTCGATCGCCGATGTCGCGGAGCAAGAGCGGGTGGCCACCGTCTCGGCCGCGAGCGCCATCCGGGGCGCGGGGATGGAGGCACCGATCGTCTCCGTCGGCTCCTCCCCCACCCTGCTGCACGCGCGGAACCTTGAGGGGGTGACGGAGATCCGGGCCGGGGTGGGGCTGTTCTGGGATCTGGCGCAGATGTCGCGCGGGCAGTGCGGGTGGGACGACCTGGCCCTTTCCGTCCTCTCCACGGTCATCGGGCACAACCGGGCCTCCATGTCCCTGGTGCTGGACGCGGGGGCGCTGGCCCTCTCCAAGGACGTGACGGCCAACGCCTTCGCCCCCGGCACCGCCTACGGCACGCTGGGGGAGGCGGAGACGGGGGCGGCGCTGCCGCTGCACGTCCTGCACGCCTATCAGGAGCACGGGATGGTGCCGGTGCCCGACGAATCCTGGTTCGAGCGCCTGCCTGTGGGCTCCCTGGTGCGCGTCTATCCCAACCACGCCTGCCTGACGGCGGCGGGGGGCTACGGCACCTACGATGTGCTGGACGGGGCCGGCAACGCCGTCGCCCGCTGGCCGCGCATCGACGGGTGGCACTGAGCACGCGGCATCGGCGGGCCGGGAGCCTCATATCGCCGGGCCGGCTGGGCGGGACAGCGCGCCCGCGGGCTGGCAAGGGTCCGGCGGGCTGGTAGGCTTCGGGCCATGCCCGATTTCAGCCAGGTCGCTTTCTTTGCCGCTGCCGCGCTCGTCCTCGCCCTGACTCCCGGCCCGGGGATTTTCTACGTCGCCGCCCGCACCCTCTCCGGCGGGCGTGCGGAAGGTATCGCGTCGGGCCTCGGCACGGGGATCGGCGGCATGGTTCATGTCCTGGCGGGCAGCCTCGGGGTTTCCGCCATCGTGCTGGCGAGCGCGGAGTTGTTCACGGCCGTGAAGCTGCTGGGTGCCGCCTATCTCGTCTGGATCGGCCTGCGCACGGTTTGGACCGCGCGGCGGAATGCCGCGGCGGCCTTGGCGGGGGGCGCCGCACAGCCTGTGGGTACCCGGCGCGCCTTCCGCGAGGGGGCGCTGGTGGAGGCGCTGAATCCGAAGACCGCGGCCTTTTTCCTCGCCTTCGTGCCGCAATTCGTCGACCCATCGGCCGGCCACGTGGCGGCCCAGTTCGCCGTGCTCGGGCTCGTCTCAGTCGCGCTCAACACGCTGGTGGACCTTGCCGTGGCCGTGGCGGCTGCGCGCGTCCGCAACGGCGCCATGGGGCGGCCCGTTCTGGTCCGCCGCCTGCGCGAGGCATCGGGGGCTGCCATGGTCGCGCTGGGACTGGGTCTCGCCCTGACCCGCCGGCCCGTGCCCGTCGGTTAGCGCGCCGGGACGTCGATGGCCGGGCATCTCGTCAAGCGGTCCTTCACCCTCGCGGGGCACCGCACCTCCATCGCGCTCGAGCCCGAGTTCTGGGAGGCGCTGGAAGCCGAGGCGGCGCGGCGGGGGGAAAACCTGCTGCGCCTGGTCCTGGCGGCGGACGCGGCGCGGGACGATCCCGCGCTGCCGCTGGCCTCCGCCCTGCGCGTGCTCGCTCTGCGGCTCGCGCAGCGGGGCTAGGCGGCGCCGTTTTTGCTTGCCGCCCCGGCATGCGGCGTCTTAATCCTCCCTTCGCGAGTAGAAGCGGCCAAGGTCCTTCGGGACCCCGGGCATTGCTCCGGCAGACGACCCTGTCGAGGTGCCCTTTGCTCGCTCCCTTTGCATACCCTCCGATGAACAGCCGGGCCGGATCGCATCCGGCACCGCGGCCTTTCCATGGCCACGGGGGACAGGGCGCCTGACACACGTATCCCGCGCGCCATCCCGGCGGGCGGCTCACGGAGTAGAAGCGGCGGCCGCCCCGAGGGGCGCCTGACATTGCTCCATCACCCCGGCGGCTCGCGCGCCGCCCGATAGGAGAACAGGATGTCCTACGCGCTGAAGGAGCTGAACCGGGAGACCGGGTTCGGCGGCATGGGAACCACCAAGGATCGCGAGGTTCCCGTCATCAGCCTCGCGGATTTCGAGGCCCGCAAGGCGGAGATTGCCGACCAGCTCTGGAAGGCCTCCACGGAGATCGGCTTCTTCCAGCTCTCCGACCACGGGATCCCGATCGATCAGATCGACGAAGCCTTCGAGATGACGGCCCGCTTCTTCGCCCTGCCGAAGGAGGTGAAGGCGAAGTACCCGATGGCCAAGGGCACGAACTACGGCTGGGAGTACAAGGAGCAGGTCCGCCCCTCCACCGGCACGGCGGACAACAAGGAATCCTACCAGATCACCGTGCCGAAGATGGCCCACCTCTGGCCCACGGGCGAGGAGCTGCCGGGCTTCAAGGCCTGCATGCTGGCCTTCGAGCGCGCGAACTGGGCGGTGGGGATGAAGGTGCTGTCCTGCTTCGCCGACAAGCTGGGCTTCCCCGCGGACTTCTTCACCGAGGCGCACGACCCGACCTCGCCCGAGTACCAGTCCACCCAGCGGCTGATCCACTACCTGCCGATGGTGGACGCGAAGCCGGAGGACTTCACGGGCTGGCGCGCCGGCGCGCACACCGACTACGACTGCCTGACGCTGCTGCACCAGCGCACCGGCCAGGGCGGGCTGCAGCTCTGCCCGGGCAAGGAGGCGGATGGCGGCGAGCTGGCCTGGACGGACGTGCCGCCCGTGACGGGGCTGATCACCTGCAACATCGGCGACATGCTGGCGCGCTGGAGCGACGGGAAGCTGCAGTCCAACCTGCACCGCGTGCGGATGCCGCGCGCGGACGAGTATCTCGGGCCGCGCTACTCCCTGCCCTTCTTCTGCCAGGCCAACCGCGACGCGCTGATCCAGGCGCCGACCGGGTCCGAGCCGCCGATCACGGCGAAGGACTTCCTGGACATGCGGATCGCCGCGAACTTCGCGAAGATCGGGATGTGATCCGCGAGCCATAGGACCGATGAAGGGCCGGAGGGGAACACCCCCCTCCGGCCCATTTCCGTTCAGGGAGGGCCTGTCAGCGCTCCGCCCGCCAGCGCAGCCAGGCCGCCAGGTCCGGCACGCGGCGGGGCGCGGCGGCGGGGCCTGTCAGGCGGATGCCAACCTCCGGCACGGGGTCGGCCGGCTTCTCGGCGGCGGCGAGGTCGAGGGCGGAGCGGGCCAGGTCCACCTCGCCCCGCAGGGAGAGGGCCACGCCCTCGCCCGTGGCGGTTCCCTCCGCCAGGGTGGCGCGGCCGGCCGCCAGCGCGGCGCGGAGGGACAGGGTGGCGAAGCCCGTCTCGCCGGCTGAAAGGGCGGCGCGCAGGGCGGCCTCATCCCCTGCCGCGGCGGCGCGCCCGGCGGCGGCGGCGTCCAGGCCGGACAGCGTGCCCCGGTGGGCGGAGAGCGAAATCTCCCCGGACAGGGTGCCGAGAAGGGCGGCGGGGCTGCTGCCCGTGGCGGAGAGCCGGAGATCCGCGTCCGCCTCCCCCGCCATGATGTCCAGCGGCAGGCCGAGGAGCGGGCCGGTGATGCCGGCACCGCGTAGGGAGAGCCCGGCGGAGAGGCGCGGCGCGTCGCCCGTGGCGTCCAGCGCGGCGCTGCCGCGCAGCGTGCCCGGGTCCAGCCCGGCTTCCACCTCGTCCAGGGCCAGGGTGCCGTCCTTCAGGCGCAGGCGGGCGCGCAGGTCCCTGGCGGCGGGCAGGCCGGCGGGCTCCAGCCGGGCAATGGAGATCACCAGCTCCGCATCCGCGGCGCGCAAGGCGCCGAAGGGGATGGGGTCGTTGCCCTGCCAGGGCGCGGCGGGCAGGGCCACGGTCTCGGCGGCGATCCGGCCATTCAGGCGCGGGCGGGGGCCGTCCAGGGCCAGGGCCAGCGCGCCGCCCGCCCGCAGGGTCCCGGCCACGAGGTCGAAGCGCTCGGCGGAGAGCCCCTGCGGCCCGGCCATGCCGGCGGCGATGAGGGAGAGCGAGCCGTCCCCGGTCCAGGGGGCCAATCCATCCCCGCCGAGGCCGAGCACGTCGTCCA
The DNA here is from genome assembly GCF_024594815.1 of Roseomonas populi. Lineage (GTDB taxonomy): Bacteria > Pseudomonadota > Alphaproteobacteria > Acetobacterales > Acetobacteraceae > Roseomonas > Roseomonas populi. The sequence continues at coordinate 103,515 of NZ_JANJOU010000023.1, forward strand.
GCAGCCGCGGGGCGCCGGGGTGCCGGAGGGTGAGGTTCCCCGTCGCGCGGCGGCCGGGCAGGTCCAGCGTGCCGTTCGCCTCAAGCCGCGCCTCGCCGAGTTCCGCGCTGGACTGCAGGGCCAGGGCCTCGGGCGGGCCACCGCCGGTGGCGCGGAGGGTGATGGGCTGGCCCGCTAGCCGCGTGGCGTCCGGCCAGCCGCCGGGCAGCAGCGCCAGCAGGGCGCGGCCGTCGCGGGCGGAGAAGTCCAGCACGGCGTCCGAGAGGCGCGGGCTGGCGCCCAGCAGGGCGGTGCCGGAAGCGGAGAGATCCCCTCCGGCCAGGGCTCCGGCGAGGCGGCGCAGGGTGAGGCGCCCGTTCTCCAGCGCCGCGTCCAGCGAGGCGCGCTCCAGCACCGCGCCGCGCCACCGGGCGCGCTCCGTCGCCAGGCGCAGGTTGGCGTCGATCCCGCCGAGGAGGCGGCTGGCGGTGGGCCAGTCCAGGCCCGGGCGCAGCCATCCCTCCAGGTCGAGCGCATCCAGCGTGAGCCCGAGGCCGAGGGCGGGGCGGGCGCCGAAGCGCAGCACGCCGGCGCCCGAGATGCGGGTGCCGTCCAGCGTGGCGGAGAGTTCCGGCACGGCGATGGAGCCGGGCTCCAGCACCAGCCGCGCCCTTCCCTCCCCCTGGCGCAGGCGGCCCGGGGCCAGCCAGGCGGTCCAGTTCCCGCCGGAGGAGGAGATGGCGGGGGCGACCGCCTCCACCGTGCCGCGTAGGTCGGCGCCGGAGAAGCGGAGCGCGGCTTCCAGCCGGTCTCCGGCGGTGGCGCCGTTCAGCTCCACGCTCGTGCCCCCGGGCAGGATCGCGGAGACGTCCGAGAGGGTGAGGCGGCCGCCCGCCGCACCGCCCTCCCGGAAGATCGCGGCGCGGAGGCGGCGCAGCGCCACGCCTCGGAAGTTCGCGGCCTCGGCCGAGAGGTCCAGCCCCAGCGGCAGGGCGGAGGGGCGGGCGCGGAGCGCGGCCAGCCAGGGATCCAGGTCCAGGCGGCTGGCCAGGAGCGCCGCATCCAGCCTGGGCTGGGGGGAGAGGCGGAGCGTCAGGGCGCCGCGCGCGGGGCTGCCGCCGATGTCGAGGGTGAGATCGTCCGCCGCCAGCAGGTCGGCCGCCACCGTCAGGCGGCCGCGGGCACGGAAGGGACCGGGCGGGCCGGGGACGAGGGCGCTGAGGTCGGGGCCGGAGGCCTCCACGCTTCCCTCCACCGCGCCGTCCGGCGTCAGCACGCCCCGCGCGGCGATCGCGGCGTTGCCCATGAAGAGGCTGAGGTCGGCGGGTGTGTAACCGTCATAGCCTGGGCGGCCGATGCCGGCCTCGAACCGCCATTCCAGCCCGCCCCAGGCGAAGCGGCCCTCCGCCCGCGTGCCCTGGGTGGCGTCGCCCGCCGTCAGCCGGGCCTGGACGTTCTCCAACCGCACGCCACCGATGATGACGCGGCTGTCCACGAGCTGGGCCGAGAGGGCGGAGAGGCTCGCGGGCAGGCTGGCGGCATCGGCGGGGGGCCAGGGCAGGCGCAGCTCCGCGCCGACGATGGCGATTTCCCGCGGGGCGATCCGCCCGAGGAGGAGGGCGCCGCCATCCACGCGCAACCGAAGGGAGGAGGCGGCGAAGCCGAGCCCATCCCCGGCATCGCCGAGGGTCACGCCCTCCGCCTCCACCACCGGATAGGGCAGCAGGCGCAGGCGGACAGGGCCGTGCAGCGAGACGGGGCGGCCGATGCGGGCAGCGGCCAACTCCGCCAGCCCGTCCCGCCGCGCGGTCCAGTCCGTGAAGAGGGGGGCGGCCCAGAGGATGGCGAGGATGGCGGCGAGAAGAAGGGTCAGGCCCGCACCGGCCAGGAGGGGGCGGCGCATCCTAGGCCGGCCGGGCCCCGCCCGGTTCCGATCCGCCCATGCACGCCGTGATCGACACCCTGCCTCCGCCCTGCCGGGACCTCGATTCCCTGATCCCCGGACCATGCTTGAGGCGGGCGCGGTGGGCAAGGAAGCGCGGCTTCCGGTCCGGCGTGTTTCCGGGCATAGGCATAGGCGACTCGGTGGACGGAGCGCATTCGGGCAGACCCATGGGGTTCTGGGGCAAGATCATCGGGGGCGCGGTCGGCTTCGCCATGGGCGGGCCGGTGGGCGCCATGCTGGGCAGTGCGCTGGGCCATGCGGCCGACGAGGGCACGCTGGGCCGCGGCCTCAACATGGGGCTGCCCGGCATGGACGGGGCGCGGATCGCGGCCATGCTCGGCTCGCGCGAGAGCCTTTTCGCGGTTTCCGTCGTCGTGCTCTCGGCGAAGCTCGCCAAGGCCGACGGGCCGGTGAAGCGCGAGGAGATCGACGCCTTCAAGCGCGTTTTCCACGTGCCGCCGGAGAACATGCGGGAGGTGGCGCAGCTCTTCGACCGGGCGCGGGACAATGCGGAGGGCGCGGAGCCCTATGCCGAGCGCCTGGGCGCCGCCTTCGCGGAGGAGCGGCCGGTGCTGGAGGACGTGCTGGGCGCCCTGTTCCGCATCGCGGAGGCGGACGGGCCGGCGAACCGGGCGGAACTGGCCTTCCTCGGCGGGGTCCATGCGCGCTTCGGGCTGGACGCGGCAGCCTGGGAGCGCGCGCGGCTGGGCCGGCCCAACCCGAACTCGCCGGCGCTCGCGCCCGAGGGGCCGGACCCCTACACGGTGATGGGCATCCCCCGCGGCGCGACCGATGAGCAGGTGCGCGCCACCTGGAAGCGGCTGATGCGGGAGAACCACCCGGACAGCCTCGCGGCGCGCGGGGTGCCGGCGGAGATGGCGCGGAAGGCGACCGACAAGGTGGCGGAGATCAACGCCGCCTGGGACCGGATCAAGCGGGAGCGCGGGATATGAGGTTTCCTCCGTGACCGCCCGGCGCGGCCCCCTCCCCGGCCTCCGGCCCGGTGCCCGCAAGGGCGGGGCTGGCGGGCTGCCGCTGGTGCCCACCGAGGGCGGGCTGGCCGTGAGGGAGTTGCCGAGCCCCAACCAGGACGACCGCCCGCCGGGCGTGCCGATCGACACGCTGATCCTGCACTACACGGACATGGAGAGCGGCGCCGCGGCCATCGAGCGGCTGCGGGATCCCGTGGCGAAGGTGTCCGCCCACTACGTGGTGGAGGAGGACGGGCAGGTCTTCCGCCTGGTGCCGGAGGAGCGGCGAGCCGCCCATGCCGGCATCTCCCACTGGCGGGGGCATGAGGCGCTGAACGCCCGCAGCATCGGGATCGAGGTGGTGAACCCCGGCCATTCCTGCGGCTACCGCCCCTTCCCCGCCCTGCAGATGGCGGCGGTGGCGGACTTGTGCCTGGAGATCCTCTCGCGCCACCCCATCCCCGCGCGCAACGTGGTGGCGCACAGCGACGTGGCACCGGACCGCAAGCGGGACCCGGGGGAGCTGTTCGACTGGCGCGGCCTGGCCTCGCTGGGGGTGGGGCTGTGGCCGGAGGGCGTGGACGGAGGCGACCTCTCCACCGTGCCAGGCGGCATGGCACGGGCGGCGGAGCTGCTGCGGCGGATCGGCTATCCCGTGGACCCTGCGCGGCCGGAGGTGGCGCTGGTGGCCTTCCAGCGGCACTGGCGGCAGGAGGAATGGGGCGGGCGGGCCGATGCCGGGACGCTGGCCCGGCTGGAGGCCGTGGCGGCGCTGGCCGAGGCGGAGCTGGCGGAGAAGGGCTGAACCGCGGGTTGACCCTCGTTCCGCCGAGTCGCATACCCCGCCGGCCAGACGGCCGGACGACCGCTGCCAGTTCCGAAAGGGGCGGTGGAGGAAAGTCCGGGCTCCATGGGAAAACGGTGCCGGCTAACGGCCGGCGGGGGCGACCCCAGGGACAGTGCCACAGAGAAGAAACCGCCCGGACGGCCGAAAAGCCTTCCAGGCAAGGGTGAAACGGTGGGGTAAGAGCCCACCGCGCCCCTGGCGACAGGGGCGGCACGGCAAACCCCACCGGGAGCAAGGCCGAATAGGGATGGCCGGCGGGAATCCTTCGGGACTCGCCGCCAGGGGCTTCCCGCCCCGCCATCCGGGTTGGCCGCGAGAAGCCCCTGGCAACAGGGGTTCCAGAGGAATGGTCGTCCGGTTCCAGGCGAGAGTCTGGGGCTGACAGAACCCGGCTTACAGGCCGTCTGGCCTCTTCCTCCTAATAGTATCTTCCAACTCCGGCGTTTAACCGATTGAATTGCTCAGCTTTCGCCTGCGTTGCCTTGCAGCAACAGTTTGTCGTCCACACGCAATCGCGCTTGTTGACCCATAATGGCCCATGTTATCCCAAGCCATCCCGCAAGGGCCCGGACCTGAGGGGGGCGAGGGGCTGGCGGGATGGTCGGGTGAGCCGGCGGGGTCGGGGGGCCTCGCCGGCCATCTGATGGGGGAACCACACCAGTCGCCCAGTGCGGCCGCGAGGGGGCGGACGTCCAGCGGATGACCCATTTCATGGGCACCTTCACGGGCAAGCTGGATCGCAAGGGGCGCGTCTCCGTCCCGGCCGCGTTCCGTGCCGCCCTGGAGCGCCTGGGCACGCAGGACATCATCCTCCGCTCCTCCCACCGCGACACATGCGTCGAGGCCTGGCCTCAGCCGATTTTCGAGACCATGGCAGCGGGGCTGGAGCAGCTGGACGTTTTCTCCGACAACCTGGACGACCTGTCCCTCAGCCTCTTCGCGGGCGCCTATCCGCTCCGGCCCGATGGCGAGGGCCGGGTGGTGCTGCCCGAGGACCTGATCGCCCATGCCGGGCTGACGGAGGCCGTGACCTTCCTCGGCGCCGGGCGCGCCTTCCAGCTCTGGGAGCCCGAGGCGGCCCGCCAGCGCGTGGAGCTGGCCCGCCAGCGGGCGCGCGACCGCGCCCTGACCGTTCCCGCCACCGCGGGAGGCCGTACGTGAGCGAGACCTCCCTCACCCCCATCGTCGCCCCGGACCCCACCGGGGGCGGCCACGTGCCGGTCATGCTGGCCGAGGTGCTGGCGACGCTCGCTCCCCGCGACGGCGCCACCCTTCTCGATGGCACCTTCGGCGGCGGCGGCTACAGCGCCGCTATCCTCTCGGCCGCCGACTGCACCCTCTACGCCGTGGACCGCGACCCCGACGCGATCGCCCGCGGCGCCTCCCTCGTGGCCCGCTTCCCCGGCCGGCTGCACCTGGTGGAGGGGCGCTTCGGCGACATGCTCTCCCTCATGGCGGATCGCGGCGTGGCGGCGCTGGACGGGGTGGTGCTCGACCTTGGCGTCTCCTCCTACCAGATCGACGAGGCGGATCGCGGCTTCTCCCTCCGCACCGACGGCCCGCTGGACATGCGCATGGAGAAGTCCGGCCCCAGCGCGGCGGACCTGGTGAACACGCTGCCGGAGCGCGAGCTGGCCGACCTGCTGTGGGAGCTGGGCGAGGAGCGCCATTCCCGCCGGATCGCCCGCAAGATCGTGGCAGCCCGCGGCGACGCCCCCTTCGAGACGACGCTGCAGCTGGCCGAGGCCATCCACATGGTCATGCCCCGCGACCCCTCGGGCATGGACAGCGCGACGCGTTCCTTCCAGGCCCTGCGCCTGCGCGTGAACGACGAGCTGGGCGAGGTGGAGCGCGGGCTGGAGGCGGCAGTGAAGCTGCTGGCCCCCGGCGGGCGCCTCGTTGTCGTCTCCTTCCACTCGCTCGAGGACCGGATCGTGAAGCGCTTCATGCGCGACGCGGCGGGGCGGACGCCGGGCGCGTCCCGCTTCGATCCGGCATCCCTCGTGCATGCCCAAAAGCCGGCGGAATTCCGCCTGCTCACCAACACCGCCCTGCGGCCATCAACCGCAGAGACAGACACGAATCCACGAGCGCGATCCGCAAGGCTCCGCGCCATCGAGAGGCTGGCCGCATGATTCGACCCCTCACTTTCCTCTCGCTGGTGGCGGCCGCGGGGGCCGGGCTGCACCTCTACTCGGTGAAGCACGATGTCTCGCAGCTGGAGAAGGTGCTGCGCGAGACGGTGAAGCAGACCGAGGCGGCGCGGGAGCGCACGGCGGTGCTGCGGGCCGAGTGGGCCATGCTGAACGAGCCGGAGCGCCTGCGCGCCGCCGCCACCCGGGTGCTGCCGCTGGAGGTGATGCAGACCGCCCAGTTCGTGCGCCCCACCGAGATGGACCGGCGCCTGCCGGCGGCGGTGGCCTTCGCCGGCGCGCCGAGCCTCTTCGCTCCCGCGCCGGGTGAGCGCGGCGGGGCCGCCGGCAACGTGGCGGTGGCCTCGGCCGTGGGCGTTCCGGCCATCGCGGCCCAGGCTTCAATGGCCGTGGCTTCGGCCGCCGTGGCTTCGGCCGCCGTGGCTTCGGCCGCACTGGCCGCGCCCGCAGCGATGGCGGCGGCACCGGCCGCCGGCGGGGACCTTCTCGCTGCCCTGCCGCTGCCGCCCGACGCCCCGCCGCCGGCGCCGCCCGCCCGTCCCGCCCCCGCCGCCCTGGCCGCCCCCGAGCGGCCGGCCGCCCCGGCGGTGGTGGCCGAGCGCGCGCCCGTGGAGCGCAGCGCCCCTGAGCGCAGCGTGGCGGAGCGGCCCGCGCGCGTAGCGCCGCCGCACCTGCCCCAGGTGGCCTCGGCGCGCGTGCCGGAGCCGCGCGAGGCCGCGCCGCGCTCCTCCGAGATGGCCCGGGCGGAGACGTCGCGCGCGCCCCGCCCGCCCCGCCCGGCGGAGCCGCGCCTGGCCGAGCGCGAGGTTGACCGCGGGATGAACCTGGCAGAGCCGCCGCAGCGGCCGGCCCTGCTGCGGACCGCGCTGCACATGCGCCCGAGCGCGCCCCCGCCCCCCGCGCCGGTTGCGCCGCCGATGGCCGCCGGGATGGGCTCCATGCTTGGCGCCGCGGCCCGGCCGATGCTGGCGCCGCCGGTGCCGGTGGCCAGCGCCAACGCCGGTACGCTGGGCGCGGTGCGGTGAACGACCCCGCCGCCCCCGACCCGAACGCCACCATCGCCTACCAGCTGCGCGAGCCCGTCCAGGCCGCGCGGGTGGCGGACCACCGCACGGCCGCGCGGCTGGGCCAGCCGGACCTGGCCCGCCGCGCGGTGCTGGAAAGGAGCCGCGGGCGGCTGGTGATGGCCGCAGCCGGCTTCGGGCTGCTCTACGGCGCCGTAGCGCTGAAGGCGACGATCGCGACCGTGATCGACCCGCGCGAGCCGCGGCGCCCTGCGGGCGGCGTGGCCGCCGCGGCCCCACGGCCGGAGCCGGCGACGGCACGCGCCCCGATCACGGACCGCAACGGGGAGATCCTCGCGGTCTCGCTGCCCGTCACGGCGCTCTACGCCAACCCGACGCAGATCCCGCCGGCCGAGGCGCCGGACGTGGCGCGCCGGCTGGCGCGGGTGCTGCCGCAGCTGGACGCCAATCGCCTCGTCCCACGCCTCATGGGCGATCGGCAGTTCTCCTACCTCGCCCGCGCGCTGACCCCGCGCGAGAAGCAGGCGGTGAACGACCTCGGCATTGCCGGGCTGCACTTCGAGGAGGGTGAGCGCCGCTACTACCCGCAGGGCCGGGCGGCGGTGCACGTGCTGGGCAACGTGGACGTGGACGGCGCCGGGCTCTCCGGCATGGAGCGCTACCACGACGAGCGGCTGCGGGCGCGGCCGAACGATCCGCTGCGCACCGCCATCGACATCCGCGTGCAGCTGGCGCTGCGGGACGGCGTGGCGAAGGCGATCGAGGACTTCTCCGGCATCGGCGGCGCCGGCGTGGTGCTGGACATCAACACGGCCGAGGTGCTGGCCATGGTGTCCCTGCCCGACTACGACGCGGGCGACATCGGTGCGGCGAGCCAGGACCAGCGCTTCAACCGCGTGACGGTGGGCACCTACGAGCCGGGCTCGACCTTCAAGCTCCTCACGGCCTCCGCCGCGCTGGAGTACGGCACGGCGAACGTCTACTCGAGCAGCTTCGACGCGGCGCACCCGATCCGCTTCGGGCGCTTCACCATCACGGACTATAAGGGCAAGAACCGCGTCATCACCTTCCCCGAGGTGCTGGCCTACTCCTCCAACCTCGGCGCGGCGCACATGGCGCAGACCTTCGGGCCGCAGCGGCAGCGCGAGTTCCTGGGCCGCATGGGCATGCTCTCCCGCCAAGGGATCGAGCTGACGGAGACGGCGCTGCCGATGGTGCCGCCGGCCAGCGGCTGGAAGGAGATCAACATGCTGACGATCTCCTACGGCCACGGCATCGCGGTGACGCCGCTGCACGTCGTCAACGGCATCGCGGCGGTGGCGAATGGTGGCGTCCTGCGCACGCCCACCCTGCTGGCGCAGCCGCCGGGCGTGCCGCGCGAGGGCACGCGCGTGCTCAGCGAGCGCACTTCGGAGACCATGCGGCGGCTGATGCGGCTGGTGGTGACGGACGGTTCCGGCAAGGGCGCGGACGTGCCGGGCTACTTCGTGGGCGGCAAGACGGGCACGGCGCAAAAGACCGGGCCGCGCGGCGGCTACCTGCCGAACAAGCGCATCGCGGCCTTTGTCGGCGCCTTCCCGATGAACGCGCCGCGCTACGCCATCTACGTCATGGTGGACGAGCCGAACCCCAACGCGCGCTCCCACGGCTACGCGACGGCGGGCTGGGTGGCCGCGCCGGCGGCGGGCACGGTGATCTCCCGCATCGCGCCGGTGCTGGGGATGGTGCCGGAGAACCCGCAGGACCCGGCGATCGTGCAGGCCATCACCATTCCGCTGCAGCCCGGCCGCGCCGCGCCGCGCCCGACCGCGGCGGCCGCCCCCGCCGCCCGGCCCGCCG
>NZ_JANJOU010000001.1 GCF_024594815.1 Roseomonas populi
GGGAGCATCAGGTTCTCCGTCACGTCGAGGCTGGCGAAGATCCCGCGCTCTTCCGGGCAGTAGCCGATACCGGCGCGGCCGATCGCGTCCGGGCTCATGCGGATCGTCTCGCGCCCCTCGAAGATCACGGAACCCGTGCGGCGGCCGGTCAGCCCCATGATGGCGCGCAGCGTGCTCGTCTTTCCCGCGCCGTTGCGGCCGAGCAGCGTGACCACCTCGCCCGGGCGGATGTCGATGTCCACGCCGTGCAGCACATGGCTCTCGCCGTACCAGGCGTTGAGTCCGCGCACCGCCAGCATCGTGTCGGTGGAGACGGCGGCATCAAGCATGGGCCGCCTCCTGGCTCGCGCCGGAAACGCCGGGATCGCTGCCGAGATAGGCCGCGATCACCGCCGGGTTGCGTGAGACCTCGGCATAGGGGCCCTCCGCCAGCACCTTGCCGCGCGTCAGCACGGTGATGGCGTCGCAGAGCCCCTCCACGACCTTCAGGTTGTGCTCCACCATCAGCACGGTGCGGCCCTGCGCCACGCGGCGCACCAGCGCCACGATCCGGTCCACGTCCTCATGCGTCATGCCCGCCGTGGGTTCATCCAGCAGCATCAGGGTGGGCTCGAGCGCGAGCGTCGTCGCGATCTCCAGCGCGCGCTTGCGGCCATAGGGCAGCGTGCCCGCGGGCGCGCCGGCATAGGAGGTGAGCCCGACATCGGCGAGCAAGGCCATGGCGCGGTCGTCGTACTGGCGCAGCACTGAATCGCTGCGCCAGAAATCGAAGCTGCCGCCACGCTGGCGCTGCAGCGCGACCCGCACATTCTCCAGAACCGTCAGGTGCGGGAACACGGCCGAGATCTGGAAGGAGCGCACCAGCCCCATCCGCGCCACCTCCGCCGGGGGCGTGCGCGTGATGTCCTGCCCGTCGTAGCGGATGCTCCCGCGGGAGGGCTGCATGAACTTCGTCAGCAGATTGAAGCAGGTGGTCTTGCCCGCCCCGTTCGGGCCGATCAGCCCGTGGATCGTGCCCCGCCTGATACGCAGCGAGACGTCGGAGACCGCGACGAAGCCGCGGAACTCTTTCGTCAGCCCGTCCGTCTCCAGGATGTATTCCTGCACCCAGACCGTCCCATTCCCCAAAGCGCCGTCTTCGCGGCTGCGGGGAAGCATGGACGGGCCGTCAGGGCCACGCAAGCGGATTGAGGTAAGAAGGATAGGAAGGGGGAAGGATGGTCGGAGCGGCGGGATTCGAACCCACGACCCCCAGTCCCCCAGACTGATGCGCTACCAGGCTGCGCTACGCTCCGACGCGGCGGGGTCTAGCACCCGCCCGCACCGCCCTCAACCCCGGCGGCACGGCTTTCCGCAGGTTTCAGCGGGCGGTCAGGGCCCTGAGAGCGCCGGCGATCGCCTCCAGCTCGTCCAGGCAGGCGCGCAGCTCCATCCCCTCGGCGACCTCGGGCGAGTCGGCCAGGGCGGCCTCCCCGGACTCGCCGGCGGCCTCAACGGCCTCCAGCCCGCCCTCGCGCAGCAGGCGTTGCACGCCCTTGATGGTGTAGCCCTGGGTATAGAGGAGGTCGCCGATGCGGCGGAGGAGGTTGATGTCCTCCGGCCGGTAGTAGCGGCGGCCGCCACCGCGCTTCAGCGGCTTCAACTGCGGGAACTTCGTCTCCCAGAAGCGCAGCACGTGCTGCGGGATGTGCAGGTCCTCCGCCACCTCGCTGATGGTGCGGAAGGCATTGGGGGACTTGCGGGCCCGGGCGGCGGATTCGCCGCCCTCGCTGATCCCTGAGGGCGGGGTGGGAGTGATATCGCCAAGGACGCTCATGCCGCTCATCGCGCTCCTGCTCAGTCCTCGCCCACTCAATCGTCGGTCCGGGGCGGCGTCTCGCCGTTGATCCGGGCCTTCAGCACCTGGCTGGCGCGGAAGGAGAGGACGCGGCGCGGGGTGATGGGCACCTCGACGCCGGTTTTGGGGTTACGCCCGATCCGCTGCGCCTTCTGCCGGACCGAGAAGGTCCCGAAGGCCGAGAGCTTCACCGCCTCCCCCGCCTGCAGCGTGGCGGAGATGCGGTTCAGCACATCCTCAAGAAGTGCCGCGCTCTCGTTCCGGGAGAGACCGACCTGCATGTAGATCGCCTCAGCCAGCTGAGCGCGGGTAATGGTGTTCACGCGGCCATGCCCCCTCTCGCCCCTGCGGGAATGTCCCGCCTGGGGCGATTGGACCGCCGCTACCCCACCCCCGTCAATCGACTCACGGGAAAGATGTGGTTTCCGGCACGCAGTGTTGCCGATTTGCCGAGGTGAGTCGGAGCGCGGCCTAGAACCGCGCCAGCGCCGCGCCCCAGGTCAGGCCGCCGCCGATGGCTTCCATCAGCACGAGGTCTCCGCGCGCCACGCGCCCGTCCCGCGTCGCCTCGGCGAGGGCGAGGGGGATGGAGGCGGCGGAGGTGTTGGCGTGGCGGTCCACCGTCACCACCACGCGCTCCGGCGGCAGGCCGAGCTTGCGGCCCATCGCATCGATGATCCGCCGATTCGCCTGGTGCGGCACCAGCCACTGCACGTCCGCCTGGGCCAGGTTGTTGGCGGCCAGCGCCTCGTCCACGGCGGAGGCGAGCTTGGCAACGGCGTGGCGGAACACCTCCCGCCCGGCCATGCGGACGAGGCCGCCCTCCACCTGCAGGATGTCGCCGTGGCGGCCGTCCGAGTGCAGGTGGCTGGAGAGGATGCCGCGCTCCCCCTCCCCGTCCTCGGCGCGCAGCAGCACGGCGCCGGCACCGTCGCCGAAGAGCACGCAGGTGCTGCGGTCCGTCCAGTCGAGGATGCGGCTGAAGGCCTCGGCCCCGATCACCAGGGCGCTGCGGCACTGCCCCGTGCGGATCATCGAGTCGGCGACGCCCAGGGCATAAATGAAGCCCGTGCAGGCGGCCGAGATGTCGAAGGAGAAGCCCTGGTGGATGCCCAGCTTCTCCTGCACGCGGGTCGCGGTGGAGGGAAAGGCGGAGTCGGGCGTGGCGGTGGCCAGGATGATGGCGTCCACCTCGGAGGCCTCGGCACCGGCCTGGGCCAGGGCCTCGCGCGCGGCGGCGGCGGCCATGTCCGCGGTGGTCTCGCCCGGGGCGGCCATGTGGCGGCGGCGGATGCCCGTCCGCTCGGTGATCCAGGCGTCGGAGGTGTCGAGGCTATAGGCCTCGGCCAGCTCGTCATTGGTCAGGGCACGCGCCGGCAGGTAGCCGCCGGTGCCGGCGATGACGGAACGGATCATCAGCCGGCCGCAGCCCGCTGCTTCTGCGGGATACCCAGTTGGGCCCCGCCCAGCTGGGCCACGCCCGTGCGGATGCGCTCGTTGAAGCCGTGCGTCACCATGTCCATCGCAACGTCCACCGCATGGGCGAAGCCGAGCGCGTCCGTGCCGCCATGGCTCTTCACCACCACGCCGTTCAGTCCGATCAGCACCGCGCCGTTGTAGCGGCGGGGGTCCATCCACTGCCGCAGCCGGTCCAGCGCCGGGCGTGCCAGCAGGTAGCCCAGGCGCGCGGGGATGGAGGAGTTGAAGACCTGCCGCAGGAGGCTGCCGACGAGCTTCAGCGCCCCCTCCCCGGTCTTGAGTGCCACATTGCCCGTGAAGCCGTCCGTCACCACCACGTCCACCGTGCCGGCCGTGATGTCGTGCCCTTCAACGAAGCCGTGAAAATTCGCGCCGATATGGCTGTCGCGCAGCATCTCCGCCGCCTGACGGATCCGCTCATCGCCCTTCAGCTCCTCGGAGCCGACGTTGAGCAGGCCGATGGTAGGGTCGGTGAGGCCGAGCACGGCCCTGGCGAAGGCGTCGCCCATCACCGCGAACTCCACGAGGTTGCGCGCCTCGTAGGTGATGTTGGCGCCGAGATCGAGCAGCACCACGTCGCCGCGCGCGGAGGGGCCGATGGCAGCGAGCGCCGGGCGGTCGATCTCCGGCATGGTCCGCAGCACGATCTTGGCCAGCGCCATCAGCGCGCCGGTGTTGCCGGCAGAGACCACGCCCTCAGCCTCCCCCGCCGCCACCGCATCGATGGCGAGCCGCATGGAGGCGCGGCGGACGCGCAGCGCCGCCGTGGGCTTCATGTCGCCGGGGATGGCGTCGGGCGCGTGCCGGATCGTGCAGAGAGCGGCCGCGCGCGGACGGGTCGCGAGGCCGGCCGTCAGCCGCACCTCGTCACCCACCAGCAGGAAGCGGGCGCCCTTGTGGCGCTCCGCGGCCTGCTCCAGCCCGTCCAGCACGGCATCAGGGGCGTGGTCGCCCCCCATGGCATCGACCGCGAGCGCGAAACGCTCCGCGGGTCCGGTGGCCCCGGGTGCGGCCAATTCCGCGCTCCTCAGCTTGCCTGGACGGGAAGGAAGCCGCGCCGGATCAGGCGCGGACAGCGGCCTTCAGCGGCTTGCCGGCGGCCACGACCTCGCGGCCATCGTAGAAGCCGCAGGAGACGCAGATGTTGTGCGGGCGGCGCAGCTCACCGCAGTTCGGGCACTCGGCGTGCGCCTCGCGGTTCAGGGCCTCATGGCTGCGGCGCATGCCGCGGCGGGAGGGCGAGGTCTTTCGCTTCGGAACGGCCATCGGTGCCGGGCCTTTCTATAGTTATGACACGTCACGCGGACGGACGGGATGCTCGGGAGGCGCGCGCCTTACCACTCACGCTCTCGCGGGGCAAGGCTTCTGGTGCCTAGCTGGGCTTCAGCCCGCGCAAGGCGGCGAAGGGCGAGGCCGCCGCATCCCGCGCACCATCCGGCAATTCAGCGTCCGGGGCGCGCGGATAAGGGTCCAGGGCCAGGGAAAGACTCTGCGCGAGGGCCTCGCCGAGGTCCACCGTGCCGTCGGGCTCCGATTCGATCTCGTCCGGCCCATCGTCCAACTCGTCGGAAGGCTCCTCCCCCGGCGGCAGGATACGCCAGTCCAGAGGCTCCTCGATGGTCTGCGGCACCGGCTCAAGCGTCACCACGCAGGCCTGCACCACCGCCGCGCGCAACATCCCGCGCGCCCGCGCCGTGCTGCCAGGGCCGGGCACCAGGTCCAGGTCGGCGGAGAGGGAAGCGAGCGACAGCAGCCCCATACGCGCCGCAAGTGCCGCGCGCTCCTCCGGCGTCGCCTCCAGGTGCTCCGCCCGCCCGCCCTGCGCCAGGGCGGCCGGGCGAAGGGTCCTGCTGAATTCCCGCTTCATGCGGCCACCTTCCCGAAATCGACCTCGCCGGCAGCGAAACCAGCGAAAGGCTGGGCCGCCAGCCGCCCATCCAGCGCCGCGGCATGCGCCGCCAGCCGCGCGGCCGCCCCTTGCGGCGGTTCCCCGCCCCAGACATTGCGGGCCAGGGCCGCCTCCAGCCCGGCGGCATCCCCGCCCTCCAGCGCGGCCTCGTAGGCGAGGGCGCGGCCATGGAAGGCCTCCCACATGCGCCGGACGCGCTTGCCGATGGACATGTCGCCCACCCCCATCTCCCGCAGATTCAGGTCCATGTCGGCGAACATCGCGTCGAACACGGCCTGAGCCAGGGCCGGGCCGCGCGGGTCCGGGTCCCGCCGGAGGCGGCGCACCAGGAGGGCCGCGTGGAGCGCCACCAGGTCGAAGCGGCCCTCCAGCGTGTCCGGCACCCCCCCTTCCTCAAAGAGGAGGGGATCGCGGGCCGCGGTCACGGCCGCCGTGTAAAGGGCGAAGCCGGCCCGCTCATGCGTGCGGCGGCGAAAAAGGCCGAAGAAGGCCATGGCTTCAGAGGTTCCGTTCCAGCAACCCACCCCCTGGCCCGGAACGGGCGCGACGATCTGTTGACCGGGCCGCGGGGCGGTGGCAATCGAACCCCCGAGATGGCCTCCATGACCGCCCCCGTCAATCCGCTCTCCGGGCCGCCGGCACGGCGCCGCGCCGGCCCTGCCGCGCTCGTCCTGCTCGCGCTCCTCGCGGCGCCCCTTGGCGGATGCTCCGTCTTCGGCGCGCCGGAGGAGCTGCGCGGCAACCGGGCGGATGCCGAACTGCTGCGGGACATCACCCCCGGCGTCTCCAGCAAGGCGGACGTCACCGCACTGCTCGGCTCGCCCACCGCCACCTCCACCTTCGACGGGCGCGAGTGGTACTACATCAGCTCCACCACCCACATTCGCCCGGCCCGCACCCCCGGCATCGACAACCAGCGCGTGGTGATCGTGCGCTTCGACGAGCGCGATATCGTCCGGGGCGTTGAACAGAAGGGCGAGGACGACATGCGGAACATCGCCATGTCCGAGCGCACCACTCCCGTTCCGGGCAATGACCGTTCCTTGCTGCAGGCCCTGTTCGGCAATATCGGCCGCTTCGGCCCCTCCGCGACCACGCCGGTGGGTCCGGGCGCCGGACCCGGGGCGCCCTGATCGGCGCCGCCCCCCGCTGCTGGCGGGGGATCCAGGCGGCCCGCCGATAGACCTGCCCGGATTCTCCGCCGGGGAGCGGACGACCGCGCCGGCCCGCCCTGCCCGGCCTTATTCCCGCGTTGCCTGGCAGGCCGGCCAGGGCCGCTCATCTCAGAAGTGGCTCCAGCCCCCTTGTGGAAGGCTCACGGCATCCCCCTCCGGTCCTAGCACCGTGACCTCCACATGGCCGTCCGTAAAACCTCCTATGCGCGCGACAGGTGTGCCCGCAGCCCGGGCGGCCGCCTCCACCCGCCCGGCATCGGCCGGGTCGGCCGCGAAGAGCAGCTCGTAGTCGTCCCCGCCCGCGGCCAGGCGGGCCCGCCAGCACGGGTCCTCCAACGCCAGAGCGGCGGCCGGCGGGGATAGCGGGATCGCGGCCAGGTCCAGCACCGCCCCCACCCCGCCTGCGCGGCAGAGATGGCCAAGGTCCTGCGCCAGCCCGTCCGAGACGTCCATCGCGGCCCGCGCCACGCCCCGCAGAGCCTTCCCCAGCGCCAGGCGCGGCTCCGGCAGGCGGTAGCGGCGGGTCAGGTGCCCCTCGGGGTCGGCCGGAATCCGCCCCTGCAGCACGCCCAGCCCCAGCATCCCATCCCCGATCGTGCCGGAAACCCAGAGATCGTCGCCCGGGCGAGCGCCGGCACGCCGGAGAGCCTGCCCGGGCGGCACGGTGCCGAGGATGGTGAGGGAAAGGCAGGCCGGGCCAGGGATGGAGACGGTGTCGCCCCCGAGCACGTGCAGCCCGAACCTCCGCTGGTCATCCGCCAGCCCGGCTGCGAAGGCGGCTAGCCAGTCCGGCGGCGTGCCGCGTGGCAGGGCCGTGGTCATGAGATAGGCCAGCGGCTCCGCTCCCATGGCTGCGAGGTCGGAGAGGTTCACCCGCAGCAGCTTGCGCCCGACCGTCTCCGGCGGGTCGTCTGGCAGGTAGTGCACGCCCTCCACCATCGCGTCGGCCGCCAGCACCAGCTCCAGCCCCGGCGGAGGGGCGAGGAGGGCGGCGTCGTCCTGGAGGTCCAGCGCCCCCTCCCCCGCCAGCCCGCGGAAGTGGCGGGCTATGAGGGCGAATTCCGGGGGCAGGGACACGGGATCAGGCCCCGGAGGCGGGCTTCGCCTGGAACTCGTCCCCACGCATCTGCCGCGCGAGTGCGTCCAGCACGCCGTTGGCGAAGCGGGGCTCCTCGCCGTCGAAGAAGCCGTGGGCGATGTCCATGTACTCGTTGATCACCACCCGGGCGGGGGTGTCCGCCGCGCCCCAGAACTCGGTGGCGGCGGCGCGCAGCAGGGCGCGCAGCACCGGGTCCAGCCGGTCCAGCGTCCAGTTGCCGGAGAGGTGGGAGGCGATGGCGGCGTCGATCGTCTCCGCGTCCTTGGCGGCGCCGCGGACGATCCGGCTGAACAGGGGCACGTCCGCCTGGGGCACGCGCCCGTCCTCGAAGCCGGCGTCGCTGTTCAGCGTGCCGATGCGGTGGCGGACAAACTGGTCGATCACCGTCTCCGCGCTCTCCCCGCCCGCCTCGGACTGGAACAGGGCCTGCACGGCGGCGACGCGGGCGCCCGTGCGGGGGCGGCCGGCCTTGGCCGGCTTGGGGTTGCGCTTCGGGGCCGGGCCCGTGGTCTGGTTCATTCGGTGGTCTCCGCCAGCCGCCGGACGAGGGCGATCTGGCCGATCATGGCGTTCGCCGCCTCCACGCCCTTGTTGTGGCGGTCAGCAGAGGAACGCGCGATCGCCTGCTGGATCGTGTGCACGGTAAGGAGACCGAAGCCGATCGGGGCCATCGTCTCCACCGAGATGTCCATCACGCCGCGGCAGGCCTCGCGGCAGATGTGGTCGTAATGGTCGGTCTCGCCCTTCACCACGCAGCCGAAGACCAGGAACCCGTCCCAGCGCCCGGCGCGGATCGCCATGCGGAGGGCGGCGGGCAGCTCGAAGGCGCCGGCCACGTCCACCACCTCGGCCTCGGCGCCGATGCCGGCGAGGACCGCCAGCGCCCCGTCCACCATGCCGCCCACCACGTCGGCGTAGTAGGGCGCCTGGATCACCAGCACGCGCGGCGGCGGGCCGGAGAGCTCGGGGGCAGCGCGGAGGGGGGCGTCGGCAGTGCTCAAGAGGCGTCTCCGATGGGGCGGATCTCGGTGATGGTCAGGCCATAGCCCTCCAGCCCCACCACGGGGCGGGGATGGTTGGAGAGGAGGACCATCTCCCGCACCCCGAGGTCGGCCAGGATCTGGGCGCCGATGCCGTAGTCGCGCAGCTCCGGCGCCGCCTTCTCGCGCCCGGCCCGCACGCGGCTGGAGAGCGCATCGGCCTTCACGTCCCGGATCAGGACCACCACGCCACGCCCGATGCGCGCGATCTCCTCCATCGCGTCGTGCAGGTCCTTCGGCCCGTTGCGGCCGGTGATGTCGGAGAGAAGGTTCACCGCGTGCACCCGCACGGGCACCGGGCCGGGGCGGGTCAGGTCGCCCTTCACAAGGGCCACATGCTCCCCGTACTCCAGGGTGTTGGCGTAGATCGTCACGCGCCAGGGGCCGCCGGGGGCGTCCTCCAGCGTGCCCTCCTCCACCCGGCGCACCAGCCGCTCCGTGCGGCGGCGGTGGGCGATAAGGTCGGCGATGGTGCCGAGCTTCAGGCCGTGGTGCTGGGCGAAGGCCACCAGGTCCGGCATCCGGGCCATGGAGCCGTCCTCGTTCATGATCTCGCAGATCACGCCCGCGGGGTTCAGCCCGGCGAGCCGGGCGAAGTCCACCGCCGCCTCGGTATGGCCGGCCCGGACCAGCGTCCCGCCCTCCCGCGCGACCAGCGGGAAGACATGGCCCGGTGTCACGATGTGCTCGCGCCCCAGCTCCGGGTTCACCGCCACCGCCACCGTGCGGGCGCGGTCGGCGGCGGAGATGCCCGTCGTCACCCCGTCCCGCGCCTCGATGGAGACGGTAAAGGCGGTCTGGTGCCGGGTGCCGTTGCTCTGCGCCATCAGCGGCAGGCCGAGCTGCTCCACCCGGTGCCGCGTCATCGCCAGGCAGATCAGGCCCCGCGCGTGGCGGGCCATGAAGTTCACCGCGTCCGGCGTCGCGAACTGGGCGGGGATCACCAGGTCGCCCTCGTTCTCCCGGTCCTCGTCGTCCACCAGGATGAACATGCGGCCACGCCGCGCTTCCTCCAGCAGCTCCTCAGTGGGGCTGATGAAGTCGGAGAAGCTCGTCTTCACGGCCTGCACGTTCATGCCCCGGACTCCCGTCCTTCAAACTGGCGAAGCCGCGCGACGTAGCGCGCGAGCATGTCGATCTCGATGTTGACCCGCGCGCCCGGCGCGAGGGCGCCGAGGGCGGTGACCTCCGTCGTGTGGGGGATGAGGTTGACGCCGAAATCGGTGCCTTCCACCGCGTTCACGGTAAGGGAGACACCGTCGATGGCGATGCTGCCCTTCTCCGCCACGAAGCGGGCGAGCTTCTCCGGCAGGCGGAAGGTCCAGCGGTGCGACCCGTTCTCCGGCACGACGGAGAGCACCTCCGCCACCCCGTCCACATGGCCGGAGACGACGTGGCCGCCCATCTCGTCGCCCATCTTCAGGGAACGCTCCAGGTTGATCCGCGCCCCCTCCCGCCAGTTGCCGAGGGTGGTGCGGGAGAGGCTCTCGGCGGAGATGTCCACCTCGAACAGGCCTTCCTCCAGCGTCACCACGGTCAGGCAGCAGCCCGAGCAGCAGATGGAGGCGCCGATGGCCACGCCATCCAGCCAGCCTGCCGGGGTGGCGATGCCGACGCGCATGTCCTGCCCCGCCCCGATCGGGGAAAGGCGGCGGATCTCGCCGATCGCGGTGACGATGCCGGTGAACAAGGGGGCGGTTCCAGGAACGGTTGAGAACGCGAGGCAGGGGATGGCGCGCGGGGCGCCCCATGACAAGAGGGAGACGGCGCGGGTCAGCCCGGCGTCGTGTCTCCCGGCATGAGATCGGCTTCAACCAGCCAGCAGTCCCCCGCCGGGCGCCGCCCGGTGATACGGAGCCGGGGCATGGTGGCCAGGCGCTCCACGCCGAGGGAGTCCAGCCCCGCCCGGCCATCGCCGCCGATCAGCGATGGCGCGGTGAACCAGGCCAGCCGGTCCACCAGCCCCGCCCGGATCAGGGAGGCGGCCAGGGCCGCCCCACCCTCTACCAGCAACCTTGTGATGCCTTTCCGGGCCAGGGCGCGCAGCAGCGCCTCCGGCTCCAGCCCGCCCCCGGGCGCGGCAGGGATGTCGATGAACTCCGCCCCGCGCTGCTCCAGCGCCGCCAGGGCCGCCGGGTCGTGGCCGGACACGGTGGCGATCCAGGCCGGGGCCTCGGACGAGAAAAGGCGCGCACCGAGCGGCGTGCGGAGCCGCGCATCGGCCACCACCCGCACCGTCCGCACGGGGGCGTAGCCGGGCAGGCGGCAGGTCAGCTCCGGATCGTCCGCCAGGAGGGTACCGCTGCCGGCCATCACCGCATCGTGGCTGCCGCGCAGCGCATGGGCCAGCCGCCGCGCCTCCGGGCCGGTGATCCACTGGCTCTCGCCGGTGCGGGTGGCGATGCGGCCGTCCAGCGTGGTGGCCAGCTTCACCGTGACCATCGGGAGGCCGCGCTCGAAGCGCTTGAGGAAGCCGGCGTTCACGCGCCGCGCCTCCTCCTCCAGCAGCCCGACCTCCGCCGCGATCCCGGCATCGCGCAGGCGCTGCAGCCCGACGCCGTCCACCCGCGGGTCCGGGTCGCGCAGGGCGACCACAACGCGGGAGACGCCGGCCGCGATCAGCGCGTCCGTGCAGGGCGGGGTGCGGCCCCAGTGGCAGCAGGGTTCCAGCGTGACATAGGCGGTGGCGCCGCGCGCGGCCTCGCCGGCGGCGCGGAGGGCCTCCGTCTCCGCATGGGGCCGGCCGCCAGGGCGCGTGTGGCCGCGCCCGACCACCATCCCGTCCCGCACGATGACGCAGCCGACGGACGGGTTGGGCCAGGTATTTCCAAGGCCCCGCGCCGCCAGCGCCAGGGCCGCACTCATATGCGCGCGATCAGACACGCGAGCCCTTTGCTCGCCTCACCCGGCATTGTCCAGGGAGCCGAGGAAGGCGTGAAAGTCCTCCGCATCCCGGAAGTTCTGGTACACGCTGGCGAAGCGCACATAGGCCACGGGATCCAGCTCCCGAAGCACCTCCATCACCCGCTGGCCGATAGCCTTGGAGGTGATCTCCTCCGCCCCCTCCGACTCCAGCCGGCGCTGGATGGAGGAGACGATGCGCTCCACCTTCTCCGCATCCACCGGCCGCTTGCGGAGCGCGACGCGGATGGAGCGGGCCAGCTTCTCCCGGTCGAAGGGCACGCGCCGCCCGTCCGTCTTCAGCACGATCAGGTCGCGCAGCTGCACCCGCTCGAAGGTCGTGAAGCGGGCGCCGCAGGCGTTGCAGGAACGGCGGCGGCGTATGGCCGAGCCGTCCTCCGCCGGACGGCTGTCCTTCACCTGCGTGTCCTCGGACTGGCAGAAGGGGCAGCGCATCCGGCTGGGCTAACTCAGCCGCGGTAGATCGGGAAGCGGGCGCAGAGAGCCTGCACCGCCTCCCCGGCCGCCCGCTCCACGGCCTCGTTCCCCTCGGGGGAGTTGGAGCGGGAGAGCCCATCCAGCACCTGCCCGATCAGGCGCCCCACCTCGCGGAACTCCGCCTCGCCGAAGCCGCGGGAGGTGGCGGCGGGGGAGCCCAGACGCACGCCGGAGGTGACGAAGGGCTTCTCCGGGTCGAAGGGAATGGCGTTCTTGTTCACCGTCAGGTGGGCGCGGCCCAGCGCGGCCTCGGCGGCCTTGCCCGTCAGGTTCTTCGGCCGCAGGTCCACCAGCACCAGGTGGTTGTCCGTGCCGCCCGTGACGAGGCCGAAGCCCTGCTCCAGCAGCTCCGCCGCCAGGGCCTTGGCGTTGTCCGCGACGGCGCGGGCATAGGTACGGAACTCCGGGCGCAGCGCCTCACCCAGCGCCACGGCCTTGCCGGCGATGACATGCATCAGCGGCCCGCCCTGGGTGCCCGGGAAGACGGCCGAGTTCAGCTTCTTCGCGATCGCCTCGTCATTCGTGAGGATGAGGCCGCCGCGGGGGCCGCGCAGGGTCTTGTGGGTGGTGGTGGTCACCACATGCGCGTGCGGGAAGGGCGAGGAGTGGACGCCGCCCGCCACAAGGCCGGCAAAATGGGCCATGTCCACCAGGAACAGGGCGCCCACCTCGTCGGCGATCTCGCGGAAGCGCGGGAAATCCCACTCGCGGGCATAGGCGGAGCCGCCGGCGATGATCAGCTTCGGGCGGCTCTCCCGCGCGATGCGGGCCACTTCCTCCATGTCGATCCGCTGGTCCTCGCGCCGCACCGTGTAGGGGGCGACCTTGAACCACTTGCCGGAGAGGTTGACCGGGGAGCCGTGGGAGAGGTGCCCGCCGGCGGCCAGGTCCAGGCCCATGAAGGTGTCGCCGGGCTGGAGCAGGGCGAAGAACACCGCCGCATTGGCGGAGGCGCCGGAATGGGGCTGCACATTGGCGTAGCCGCAGCCGAAGAGCTTCTTGGCCCGCTCGATGGCCAGCGTCTCGGCGAGGTCCACCACCTCGCAGCCGCCGTAGTAGCGCTTGCCCGGCAGGCCCTCGGCATACTTGTTCGTCAGGACCGAGCCCTGGGCCTCCAGCACGGCGCGGGAGACGATGTTCTCGGAGGCGATCAGCTCGATCCCGTCCTGCTGGCGCACCAGCTCGCGGGAGATGATGTCCGCGATCTCCGGGTCAATATCGGCCAGGGGGGCGTTGAAGAAGCGGTCCGTGCTGGCGGCCGGGGTCTGCTCGTTCATGGGGTGCGGGTCCAGTCCGGGGAGAGCTTCAGGACCCGGCGGTCATGGCGGCCGCCGGCATAGGGGGTGGCGAGGAAGGCCTTCAGGGCCTCCAGCGCGGGTTCCGGGCCGGTCATGCGGGCACCGAAGGCGATGACGTTGGCGTCGTTGTGCTCGCGGGACAGGCGGGCGCCCGTCACGTCATGCACCAGGGCGCAGCGGATGCCGGGGGTGCGGTTGGCCGCGATGGAAATGCCGATTCCCGTGCCGCAGACGAGCACGCCGTAGCGGGCCCGGCCCGCGTTCACGGCCTCGGCCACGGCCATGCCGAAATCGGGATAATCCACGCTTTCCGTGCCGTGGGTGCCCATGTCGAGCACGGAGTGGCCCGCTTCCTCCAGCGCCTGGCGGAGGGTGGCCTTGAGCGCCAGGCCGGCGTGATCGGCGCCGACGGCGATGGTGAGGGGGGCAGTCATTGCGGCGCCTTACCACGGGTGGCGCCGGGGTTGAAACGGCAGGGCTAGTCCTTGCGGTCGGGTCCGCCATGCGCGGCCAGGAAGGCCGGCACGCGGCGCAGCGCGTCGGCCCGTGCCGCCTCGTCCGTGCCCATGCGGGCCGTGCCGTCGCCGCGGGCTGTCATGTCCAGTCCGGACAGGCTGCGCGGGGGCATGGCGGGCTGGTCGAAGCCGTGCACGGCGCCGGGGTACTCCACAACCTCCACCGACGCCGGGCGGGCGCGCTCCGCGGCCAGCCGGCAGGGGCCGGGCGGGGTCCAGTCGTCGGCGCCGCCCAGCAGCATCAGCACGGGGGCGGCGGGCTTCCAGGGCGGGGGCGGCTGACCCGGGCGGGCGCAGCCGGGGTAGAGAGCTACGGCCCCGCGCAGCAGGCCGGGCGGCACGGGCTGCCCGATGGCGGCCAGGGCCGTGCTGCCGCCATGAGACCAGCCCATGAGGAAGGCGCCGCCGGGGACGGACCAGGGCTGGGCGGCGGCCCAGGCGGCGGCCGCCTGGGCATCGGCCCGGCGGATCGTCTCGGGCATGATCCCGTGCTCACCGCCCGAGCAGACCTGGGTCACGCCCCGGCTGCCGAAGCTGTCGGGGAAGACCAGGGGGTGGCCGAGCGCGGCCAGCCGAGCGGCCCAGTCGGCCTCCCGCGACGGCAGCGACAGGGGCGTGCCCGGGCCGCCGAGCCCGCCGCAACCGTGCAGGGCGACGATCGGTATGCCCCGGGCATGCCCGGCCGGGCGCACCAGCAGCCCGCGCAGCGCCACGCCGCTCGGGCCGGGGATGGTGACGGGCTCGGCCGCCGCGGCGGGCAGGGCGGCGAGGAGCGCGGCCGGGAGGAGCCATTTCATGCCGATCCAGCGCCCCTCCCCCGCCACGGTTTCGGCTTGGCGGCCCCGGAACTTGGCGCGACAAGACGCCATGCACCACGCCCCCTTCCCCTCCGGCCGCCCCCGCCGCAACCGCCTGGACGATTCCACCCGCCGCCTGGTGGCGGAGAACCGGCTCTCGGTGGATGACCTGATCTGGCCGATCTTCATCACGGAAGGGCAGAACCAGCGGCAGTCCGTGGCGTCCATGCCCGGCGTGGAGCGCGTCTCGCTGGACCTGCTGGCGGACCATGTCGGCCCGGCGGCGGAGCTGGGCATCCCGGCCATCGCCCTGTTCCCCGTCACGCCGCCTGAGAAGAAGAACGCTGAGGGGACGGAGGCGAAAAACCCGGAGAACCTGATGTGCCGGGCCGCGCGCATCCTGACGCGGGATTTTCCGGGCCTGGCGCTGGTCGGCGACGTGGCGCTGGATCCCTACACCGACCATGGGCATGACGGCGTGATACGCGACGGCTACGTCCACAACGACGAGAGCCTGGAGGTGCTGGTCGCCCAGGCCGTGGTGCAGGCGGAGGCGGGGATCGGCATCATCGCGCCCTCCGACATGATGGATGGCCGCGTGGGCCGCATCCGCGGCGCGCTGGACGAGCGGCACCTGATCCACACGCGGATCATGTCCTATTCCGCCAAATACGCCTCGGCCTTCTACGGCCCGTTCCGGGACGCGGTGGGATCTGGCGGCGCGCTGAAGGGCGACAAGAAGACCTACCAGATGAACCCCGCCAATTCCGACGAGGCGCTGCGCGAGGTGGCGGGCGACCTGGCCGAGGGCGCGGACATGGTGATGGTGAAGCCGGGGATGCCGTATCTGGACATCATCCGCCGCGTGAAGGACGAGTTCCGCGTGCCCACCTTCGCGTATCAGGTGAGCGGAGAGTACGCGATGATCCAGGCCGCGGCGCGCAATGGCTGGCTGGACGGCGAGAAGGCGATGATGGAGAGCCTGATGGCCTTCCGCCGCGCGGGGGCGGACGGCGTGCTCACCTATTTCGCGGTTGAGGCCGCGAGGCGGCTGCGCGCCGGCTGAGGCCGGCGCACAGCCCGTTTCTCACATCGCGGGGGCCGGGCGCCGCACCGGCCGGCGGCCACGCGGCGGGGCCGCGGGCATCGGCGGCGCGTCGAAGGCACGGCGCATCTCGGCGCCCACGAAGCTCTGGGCCTCCTTCGCCTTCGTCAGCACGGGGTCGGCGCCGAAGAACTCGTGCGTGACACCGGCATAGGCGCGCCGGATCACCGGCGTGCCGGAGGAGCGGAACTTCTGCTCCAGCCGCGCGCCGTCATCGGCCAGCGGGTCGATCTCCGCATTCACCAGGATCACCGGCGGCAGGCGGGAAAGGTCGGCCTTCCCGATCAGGTCCAGCCGCGGGTCCTGCAGGTCCTGCGGGCCGCGCGTGTAGTTCTGCACGAACCACTGGATCATCGGCTTGTTCAGCGGCTTCGCGTTGGCGAACTGCTGGTAGGAGGGCGTGTTCAGGTCCACGCCGCCGACCGGATAGATGGCAGCGACGGCCTTTGGCGCCGGCAGCCCGGCCTCGCGCGCGTAGATGGCGGCGTTGATCGCGAGGTTGCCGCCCGCGCTCTCGCCGGCGATGGCGATCTCGTTCGGGTCGGCGTTGATGGAGGCCGCGTTCCGAACGGCCCAGGCATAGGCGACGTTCGCGTCATCATGCGCGCCGGGGAAGCGGACCTCGGGGCCCTGGCGGTAGTTGATGGAGAGCACCATCGCGCCGGACTCCACGCAAAGGGCGCGCGCGGACTCGTCGTAGGTGTCGATGTTCGCGATCACCCAGCCGCCGCCGTGGAAGTACACGATCAGGGGCACCGGGCCGGCATAGTTCACCACCGGGCGGTAGAGCCGCGCGATCAGCGGGTTCGGCACGGTGTTGAGGGTCATATCCTCCTGGCTGCCGATCACCCGCATCGGGTTCGTGTTCGCCAGCTCCAGCGCCCGGGCGCGGACTGCATCGGCCATGGAGGGCTGGCGGCGGGCCTCGACGGCACTCAGCGTCTCGATCGGGCGCGGGTTCAGGCGGGCGAAGGTCTCGAGGAGGGCGCGCATCTCCGGATCGGCACGGCCTGAGGGATCGGCGGGCATCAGCGTCCCGGCAGGGGGCTGCACGCAGGCCGAGGTGAACGCGGCCAGGCCCAGCGGCAGCATGAGGGCCCCACGACGGGACAGATTGTTCATAAGGGATCTCCAGCGATGCCGGTTCGGCATGCCGGCTGGAACGCTAAGTTCCCTGGGCGGTTGCTGTCTTAGGTTACGAAAGGAAATCGGCAATCGCGCCGGTTTGATCGGCGTCGATCAGCGCAGGCGCATGGCCGCAACGCGGGAAGGTGACGAGCCGCGTGGCCGGGCGCGCCACCATGGCGGCGGCGGTGGCCTCGTCCAGCAGGTCGCTCTCGGCACCGCGGATGACGAGGATCGGCTGGGCAAGCGCTTTCCAGAGCGGCCCGAGCTCCACATCCACCACGGGCGCGTTGACCACCGGATCGGCGATGGCAGGGTCGTAGTGCATCACCAGCCGCCCTTCCGGAGTGCGGCGGCTGCTCGTCTCGGCCATGTGGCGCCAGGCGGCGTCGGGTAGCTCACCGAAGCCGGCGTGGACGAGGCGGAGATGGGTCTCCACCTCCTCGATGCTCATAAAATCGTGCCGTACGGCGAGGTACGCGGCGATACGGCCAAGCGCGCGGGCGGGCAGGAACGGGCCGACATCGTTCAGCACCATGCGGCGCGGCGAGAGACCGGGCGTGGCGCCGATCGCCATCCCGATCAGCCCGCCCATGGAGGTGCCCACCCAGTCATAGGGCTTGGGCAGCTGTGCCAGGAACTGCTGGAAAGCCAGCGCGTAGTTCGGCACGGCGTAGAGCTTGCCGTCCGGCAGCCAGTCGCTGTCTCCGCGGCCGAAGACGTCCGGGCAGATCACCCGCCGGCCCTGCGCGGCGAGGCGCATGGCCAGGGCATCGAAATCCCGGCCGTTGCGCGTCAGCCCGTGCACGCAGACCACGGGCATCCCGTCCGGCGGGCCCCACTCCACCCAGCGCAGCATCGCCCTGAAGTGGCCGACGCCGCAGCGGAACTGGCCGGGACGAGGTCCGTCAGGCGATGCCATCGGCCCGCAGCTTCGCGATCTCCTCCGCGCCCATTCCCAGGCCTTTCAGCACCACCTCCGTGTGCTGCCCCAGCACCGGGGCGGCGCTGCGGTAGCCTGGCGGGGTGGCGGAGAGGCGCACGGGGTTGGCGATGACCTGCACGCGCTCGCCCGAGGCATGGTCCATCTCCACGATCACGCCGCGCGCCTGCACCTGCGGGTCCTCGAACACGTCCTTCAGCGTGTTGATCGGGCCGCAGCCGATCTTCGCCGCCTCCAGCGCCGCCACCCAGTCCTTCGTGGTGCGGGTCTGCATGACAGGCGTTAGCGTGTCCGTCACGAGCTGGCGGTTGCTCACGCGGGCAGCATTGGTGGCGAAGCGCTCGTCGGCCAGCAGCGCCTCCTGCCCCGTCAGCTTGCAGAAGCGCTCGAAGGTCGGGTCGTTGCCGACGGAGAGGACGATGTACCCGTCCTCTGTCGGGAAGACCTGGTAGGGCACGATGTTCGGGTGCTGGTTGCCCAGGCGCTTCGGGTTCTCGCCGGTGGCGAGGAAGTTGGAGGCCTGATTCGCGAGCCACGCCACGCTGGTGTCCAGCATGCCGATGTCGATGCGCTGCCCCTGCCCCGTCGCGTGGCGGTGGTTCACCGCCGCCAGGATGCCGATGCAGCCATAGAGGCCGGAGAAGAGGTCGGCCACCGGCACGCCCACCTTCTGCGGCTCGCCCTCGATATCGCCGGTGATGGACATGACGCCGCCCATGGCCTGGATCAGCGCGTCGTAGCCCGGGCGGGGGGCATAGGGGCCGGTCTGCCCGAAGCCAGTGATGGAGCAGTAGATCAGGCGGGGATACCGGTCCTTCAGCTCGTCCCAGCCCAGCCCGTACTTGGCCAGCGCCCCGACCTTGAAATTCTCCACGAGGATGTCGCACTCGCCGAGCAGCTTGTGGATGATCGCCTGCCCCTCAGGCTTGGCGATGTCGAGCGTGACCGACTTCTTGTTTCGGTTCACGCCGACGAAATAGGCGCTCTCCCTCGTGTTGGGGACGTAGGGCGGGGCGAAGCCGCGCGTGTCGTCCCCCGCACCGGGGCGCTCGATCTTGATCACCTCGGCGCCGAGGTCGCCGAGCATCTGCGTGCAGGTGGGCCCGGCCAGCACGCGGGTGAGGTCGAGAACCTTCAGGCCGTTCAGCGCGCCGGGAGCGATCGCGGACATTCTCAGGACGCCTTCGTGGAGGAGCGGGACTTCTTGGAGGCCGCCGGCTTGCCCGGCGCGAGCAGCGCGTCCACGGCGCCGGAGCGCACAACCGTGCCGCCGCGCGCGAAGGCCTCGTGGTTCCGCTCGATCTCGTCGCGCTCGTAGAGGTAGTTCACCATCAGCCCGTAGGATTCCTTCATGCCGCGGGGCGCGGTGTTGCCCAGCCAGTTGATCCGCTCCAGCCGCGCGCCGTTGCCGAGGTGGAAGCGCGCCACAGGGTCCATCTTGTCGTCCGGATCGGTGAGAAACTCCGCACAGAGCTTCAGTAGCGGCCCGCGCAGCGCCTCCGCCCGCGCCGGATCCTGCCACCAATCGGAATCCGCCAGCGGCAGCGCCAGTTCCGGGTCCGCGCGGCCATCGGCCAGCCGCTTCTCCAGCCAGCGCCGGAATCCCGGCACGGGGGAGAGGGTGGAGAAGCGCGTGAGCTGCGGCAGCTCCGCCTTCAGGTCCTCCACGACCTGCTTGATGAGGAAGTTGCCGAAGGAAATGCCGCGCAGCCCGTCCTGGCAGTTGGAAATGGAGTAGAAGATGGCGGTGTCCGCCGCCTCCGCCCGCGCCTCCGCTCCCGCCTCGTGCTCCGTGTCCAGCAGCGGCTGGATGGAGGCGGCGAGGCCCTGGACCAGCGCCACCTCCACGAAGATTAGCGGCTCGTTCGGGAGCGAGGGGTGGAAGAAGCCGTAGCAGCGGCGGTCGGCGGCAAGGCGGCGACGCAGGTCGTGCCAGCCGGCGATCTCGTGCACCGCCTCGTAGTGGATGATCTTCTCCAGGATCGCGGCGGGGGTCTGCCAGTCGATCCGGCGCAGCTGCAGGAAGCCGCGGTTGAACCACGAGGTGAAAAGGTGGTGCAGGTCCGCGTCCAGCGGCTTCAGCGCCGGCTCGCCCCGCACCTCCTGCAGCAGCTGCCGCCGCCACTCAACCAGCGTGCCGGTAGCGCCGGGGGACATGTTCATGCGGCGCAGCAGCTCCTGCCGCGGCGGCTCAGCGCAGATTGTCAGGTGGGCCGCGTTCTCCGGGCTGGGATCGGCGAGGTAGGCCTCGGCGGCCGCGCGCAGTGGCTCCGGCCTCGGCGTGAAGTTCGTGGCGAGGTAGAGGCGGAAGGCGCTGCGGTCCTCCGGCGAGAGGTCGCGCAGCGCGTGCATCACCTCCCGCGCGACGGCGGCGCCCGAGGCCTCGCCGCGCTCGGTCAGTAGGGCCTGGGCCAGCTCCTTGGCCCGCTCCAGCGGCGGCGCGGAGTCATTCGGGACGGTCGCGAAGAGGCGACCCCGGTCCGCGATGGAGGACCAGAGCCGCTCGATCCAGGACCGGCTGTTGGCTGGAACGGACTCGGACGGCGCGTCCTGGTCGATGCTGGGCGCGTCGGACATGAGTCTCCTCCTCTGCGTCGCCCCGGAGCCTTCGGGAGGGCGGGCGACGTGGCCAGATTGGCCGCGCGGGGGCGCGCGGGCAAGGCACGGTTGCGCCAGGACAGCGATGCTTGCGGCGCCGCGCCGGCAGGGGCACCCTCGCCCGCCCCATACTGGCCGCAAGGAGGAAAAGTCCGTGCTCGACACCCCGCACCCGACGCCCGAGGCCCCGACGCTGGACCCCTTCGTTCTGGCCAAGGGCCTGTCCGGCCGGCACTTCATCGGCGGGCGCTACGTTCCCGCCCGTTCCGGCAAGACCTTCCCGGTGGTGAACCCCGCGACCGGTGAGGAGGTTGCCACTGCCGCGGACGGCGACGCCGCCGACGTGGACGCGGCGGTCGAGGATGCCGGCCGCGCCCAGAAGGAATGGGCCAAGACCGCCGCCCGCAAGCGCGGCGCCCTGGTGGCGCAGTGCGCCGCCGTAATCCGGCTGCACGTGGAGGAGCTGGGGCGCCTGATCGCGCTGGAGACGGGCAAGGCGCTGCGGACCGAGAGCCGGGTGGAGGCCAATACCGTCGCCGATATCCTGGAGTTCTTCGGTGGGCTGGGCGGTGAGATCAAGGGAGAGACCGTTCCCTTCGCGCCGGAAGTCCTTTCCATGACGGTGCGCGAGCCCCTGGGCGTGGTGGGCGCCATCATCCCCTGGAACGTGCCCATGCTGCTGATGGCGCTGAAGGTGGCGCCCGCGCTGGTGGCCGGGAATTCCGTGGTGGTGAAGAGCGCGGAGGAGGCGCCGCTGGCGGTGCTGCGCATCTGCGAGCTGATGAATCGCGTGCTGCCTGCCGGCGTGTTCAACATGGTTTCCGGCTTCGGGCCGGAATGCGGCGCCCCTCTCGTCTCGCACCCGAAGGTGCGGAAGGTGACCTTCACCGGCTCCGTCGAGACCGGGAAGATCGTCTACAAGACCGCCGCCGAGAAGCTGATCCCGGTGACGCTGGAGCTGGGCGGCAAGTCGCCCATGATCGTCTTCGAGGACTGCGACTTCGACAAGACGCTCGCCGGCGCCCTCACCTCCATGCGCTTCACCCGCCAGGGGCAGAGCTGCACGGCCGCCAGCCGCATCTACGTGGAACGGCCGATCTTCCAGCGCTTCGTCGATGCCATGGCGGAGAAGGTGGACAAGATGGTGATGGGCGATCCGCTGGATGAGAAGACGGATATCGGCACCATCATCTCCGACGGGCAGTTCGAGAAGGTGAAGACCTTCATCGACGAGGGGAAGGCGACGGCGGGCGCCAATGGGCGCGCCTGCTCCGCCATGCCCGACGATCCCGCGCTGAAGAAGGGGCTCTTCATCCAGCCGCACATCTTTACCGGCCTGACGAAGGAGAGCCGGCTGGTGCGGGAGGAGATCTTCGGCCCAGTGACCTGCATCTTCCCCTTCGACGATCCGGAGGAGGTTCTGGCCGAGGCGAATGACAGCGAGTACGGGCTGGCCGCCAGTCTCTGGACGAACAACCTGAAGGTCGGGCTGAACCTGGCGCACAAGCTGGAAGCGGGGCTGGTGCAGATCAACCAGAACCTCGTCGTGCAGGCCAACCTCTCCTATGGCGGCGTGAAGTCCTCCGGCCTCGGCAAGGAAGCCTCGCTGGAGGCGATGCTGGAGCACTTCACCCACAAGAAGACGATCATGATCAACATGGCCTGAGTGCCAGGGGCGCGGTGCCGGCCGGGCGCATCGCCCGGCCCGCCGGCGCCCCCGGCAAGGCTCCCGGAACTTTCCTGCCCTCGTTGAAGAAGAACACAGCGGAACCGTAATCGCAGGTTGTCTGAACCGCGCACCAACCGCCCGCGTCCCGGATCGTTCTTAACCCAGGCGAAGAGGCGGAGGAGAGGTGCAGCAGCGGGTCCCCATCGCCGGCAGCGTGCCCGGAGGCAATCCGGGCAGGGGCAATGCCGAGACCCGGGCGCTGAGATCCGCCCTCGCGGCCGCGCGCGTCGAATCGGCCCGGCTTGCCGCGCGGCTCGAGGCGGCGGAGCGCCAGCTGATGGCTGGCCGCGCCCTCGTTTCCGCCCGGCGCGCGGCCGGCGAGGAGGACGCCGTCCTCGGCGAGGCGCTCGAGGACCTCTGGTCCCTCACCACCGAGTTGGAGGAGGCGAATTCCCAGCTGGCGCGCGAGACGGCGGAGCGCCGGGCGGAGCTGGCTGCGGTGGACTCCGCGTTGCGCGAGAGCGAGGACCGCGTGCGCCTGGCCCACCGCTACGCCGGGGCCGGGGCCTGGGAGTGGGACGTGCAGTCCGGGACCATGACCTGCTCGGCCGAGTACCGCGACCTTCTCGGGCTGGATCCCGATGCCTGCGGCACGAAGGAAGACTGGCTGCAGAGCATCCTGCCGGAAGACCGCGCCTCTGCGGAGCGGGCCGCGCTCCGCCTGCTCGACGAACCGGGCACGCCGGAGTTCGAGGTGGAGTACCGCGCGCGGCACCCCGGAAAGGGCATCCTGTGGCTCGCGGGGCGTGGGCGGCTGCAGCGCGACGCGGCGGGCCGCCCCTGGCGCCTCACGGGGCTGAGCATCGACATCACGGCCCGGAAGCGGGCGGAGATCGCGCTGCGCGACGCCAACGAGAACCTGCGGCGGGAGGTGGAGAAGGAGGTTGCGGCCCGGGAGGCCGCGCAGGCCGGCGTGACCCAGACGCTGAAGCTGGAGGCGCTGGGCCGCCTCACGGGCGGCGTCGCGCACGACTTCAACAATCTCCTGGCCGTGGTCAGCGCCGGGATTTCCCTCCTAGCCCGCACGGAGGATCCGGCGCGGCGGGAAAGGCTGACATCCAGCATCGCCAGCGCCGCCCAGCGCGGCGCGGACCTGACCCGCCGCCTTCTCACCTTCGCCCGGCGCCAGGCGCTGCGGCCGGAGCCGATCGCGCTCGGCCCCTGGCTTGCCGATCTCGGCGGCATGCTCTCCCGCTCGCTGCAGGCGGACATCGCCGTGGAGATCGCGACGCCCGAGGATGTCTGGCCCGTCCACGCCGACCCTTCCGAGCTGGAACTTGCGCTGACCAACCTCGCCCTCAACGCGCGGGATGCGATGCCGCGCGGCGGAACGCTGCGGATCTCGGCGGGGAACACGACGCTGGACGGAACGGAGGAGCCCGATGGGCTGCAAGGCGACTTCCTGCGCCTCGAGGTCTCCGACACCGGCACGGGCATGGCGCCGGAGGTGCTGGCCCGCGCCTTCGAGCCCTTCTTCACCACCAAGCCCGGCAGCGGCAGCGGGCTGGGACTGGCCCACGCCTACGGCTTCGCGCGGCAGAGCGGAGGCGGGGCGCGGGTCCGCAGCCGGGAGGGCCAGGGCACCTGCGTGACCCTCCTGCTCCCGCGCGCCGCCGAGGAGGCCTCTGCCCCTGCCCAGGCCGAGCCCGCGGCAGAGGAGCGGCCGCTCCGCGTGCTGGTGGTGGAGGACGAGGAGGCGGTGGCCGGCCTGGTGCTGGACATGATGCGCCACCTCGGCCACGCCCCCATTCGCGCCGCCAGCCCGGCCCTGGCGCTGGAGATGCTGGAGCGCGGGCTGGAGCCGGACCTCGTCTTTACGGACGTTCTGATGCCCGGCGGGATGGACGGGCTGGACCTCGCGGCCCGCCTGAAGGCGCTGCGGCCGGGGCTGCCCGTGCTCCTGACCAGCGGCTATGGCGGCGCCCCCGCGCGGGTGGCGGCGGCGGGCCTGCCGCTCCTCCGCAAACCCTATACCTTGGGCGCGCTGCGGGAGGCCCTGGCGGCCGCGGCGGATGTCCGGAAGCCCGGCTGAGAGCCCGCGAAGGTTTCACGCGCCCCGGCCTTGGCCGGCGACCGGCGGGCTGGTTGATTGGTGCTCATGCCCCTTGCACCCCGGCGCGCCCGCCCCTCCCCTGCCCGGTTCGCCTGGCGCTGGCTGCGCCGCGCGCTGCTTCTGCTGGTGGCACTGCCGCTGCTGCTGATCGCGGGCGTGGCGGGGCTGGTCTGGTGGAGCCTGCCCGGCGCGGATGACGCGCTGCGCGTCGCCGGCCTCTCCGCCCCGGTGGAGATCGGCTTCGACCCCAACGGCATCCCGCGCATCCGCGCCTCCAGCGAGCGCGACGCCGCCATGGCGATGGGCGTGCTGCACGCGCGCGACCGGCTTTTCCAGATGGAGATGACGCGCCGGGGCGGCGCCGGGCGGCTGAGCGAGATCGCCGGCCCATCCACCCTGCGGCTGGACCGCTTCGTTCGCACCCTCGGCCTGCGGCAGAAGGCGGAATCCGATCTCGCCGCCCTGCCCGCCGATGCGCGCGAGATGCTGGAAGCCTATGCGGCGGGGGTGAACGCCTGGATCGCCGCGCGCGGCCGCTTCGCCGCGCCGGAATTGATTGCCCTCGGCGCGCCGGAGCCCTGGAAGCCCTCGGATAGCCTTCTCTGGGGCAAGGTGATGGGCCTCTGGCTCTCCGGCAACTGGCGGCTTGAGACGGAGCGGGCCCGGCTGGCGGGCATCCTGCCGCAGGAGAAGCTCTGGCAGCTCTGGCCCTCGGACGACAGCCCCGGCCGGCCCGACCTGGCGGCTCTGCCAGCGCCCGAGCGCCTGGCGGGGCTGCTGGAGGCGACGCCGAGCTGGGGCCGGGGCGCGCCGCTGCCGGAATCCGCCTCCAACGCCTGGGCCCTGGCGCCACATCGCTCCGCGACCGGCGGCGCCCTGCTCGCCTCGGACCCGCATCTGGCGCTGCAGGCGCCGGTGCTGTGGTACCTCGCGCGGATCGAACTGCCGGGCGGGCGCTTCCTGGCCGGGGCCACCGCACCGGGCGTGCCGATGGTTGTGATTGGCAGGAACGAGCGGCTGGCCTGGGGATTCACCACCACCCATTCCGACACCCAGGACGTCTTCGTCGAGCGCCTTTCCGGGCCCGACGCCTACGAGACGCCGGAAGGCCCCCGCCCCTTCACCACGCGGGAGGAGCGCATAGCCGTGCGCGGCCGCGCCGAGGAGGTGCTGCGGGTGCGGGAGACGCGGCACGGCCCCGTCACCTCCGACCTGGACGAGCAGCCGCCGGGGAACGAGGTGCTGGCCGTCTCCATGGCCTCGCTCGCCCCGGCCGACAGCCAGGCCGCGGGGCTGCTGGCGCTGAACCGCGCGCGCTCCGTCGCGGAGGCGCGGTCGGCGGCGGCGCTCATCGCCTCGCCCGCGCAGAACCTGATGGTGGCCGATGCGGCGGGCGGCATCGCGATGTATCTCACCGGCCGCACCCCGGTGCGCGCCTCCGGCGACGGCTCCATGCCCGTGCCGGGCTGGGACGGGGCGCATGACTGGACGGGCTGGGTGCCGTTCGATTCCATGCCGCACGCGGAGCGCCCGGCCAGCGGCGTACTGGTGAACGCCAACAACCGCGTGCAGCCGCCCGGGCAGGAACCCTTCCTCGGCCGGGACTGGTACGGCGACTGGCGCTTCCGTCGGATCGGGGAGCTGCTGCGCCAGCGGGAACGCCAGTCGCCCGGCGACCTTGCGGCCATCCAGGCTGATCCCGTGAGCCTGCTTGCGCGGGAGATGCTGCCCCTCCTTCTCTCCCCGGCGCGCCCGGCGGGCGCGGCCGGCACGGCGCGCGACCTGCTGCTGGGCTGGGATGGCACGATGGGGCCGGACATGCCGCAGCCCCTGGTCTTCAACGCCTGGATGCGAGAGTTCGGCCGGCTGGCTCTCGGCATGGCGCAGGTGCCGGAGGACGCCTTCTCCGCCACGCCGGAGTTCCTGCGCCTGCTGGCGACGCCGCAGGGCGCGGAGTGGTGCGGCGGCGCCGGCTGCGCGGCCCTGTCGACGCGCGCGCTGGAGGCGGCGGTGGCCGGCCTCGTTCCCCGCTTCGGCCCGGATCCTGCCGCTTGGCGCTGGGGCGAGGCGCACCGCGTGCGGCTGGAGCACCCGTTGCTGCGCTTCGTTCCCCTGCTGGGCGACATGCTGCGGATCGAGGCGGCCACGCCCGGCGACGGGCAGACGGTGAACCGGGGCGGGCTGGCGCGGGACTTCTCCCATGTCCACGGGCCTGGGCTGCGGATCGTGATGGACCTCGCCTCCCGAGACGGCGTGGCGGCGGCGATCGCCACCGGGCAGTCGGGCAACCCCTTCTCCCGCCACTGGCGGGACATGAACGGCGGCTGGGCGGCGGGCCGGCTGGAGCCGATCCCCGCCCTGGCCGAGACGGCGGAGCGTCTTCGCCTGGAGCCCTGACGTTTCAAGCCGCCACGAAATTGAAACCCTGCGGCCCAGCCATGCGATTGAGGTTCAACGAAGCCATGGACGGCGACGGCCTTTCCGCGGACACTGGGGTTCTCATGCTGCACCGCGCCGGCCGCCGACCGCAGTTCTTCTACACCACCGCGCCCCTGCCCTGCCCCTACCTGGCCGGGCGGACGGAGCGGAAGGTCGTCACCGAGCTCTCCGGGCCGGAGGGCGAGGCCCTGCACGACCGCCTTTCCCGCGCTGGGTTCCGCCGCAGCCACAACATCGCCTACGCGCCGGTCTGCCCGGGCTGCCAGTCCTGCATTCCCATCCGGATCGTGGTGGCGGATTTCCAGCCGGGGCGGACGCATCGCCGTCTGCTGAAGGCCAATGCCGGCGTGACGGCGCAGGAGGTTCCGGCCCGCGCCACCGCGGAGCAGTTCGCCCTGTTCCAGCGCTACCAGCGCGCCCGCCACCGGGACGGCGACATGGCCGCCATGGGCTTCTACGACTACCGCGCCATGGTGGAGGACACGCCGATCACCACCATGCTGATCGAGTTCCGGGAGGCCCCGGACCGGCTGGTCGGCGCCTGCCTGACGGACTGGCTGAAGGACGGGCTCTCCGCCGTCTACTCCTTCTTCGAGCCGGACTACGCGAGCCGCTCCCTCGGCACCCTTTCCATCCTGCACCTGGTGGAGCGCGCCCGGCAGCTCGGCCTGCCCTACGTGTACCTGGGCTATTGGGTGCCGCAGAGCGCGAAGATGGCCTACAAGGCCGCTTTCAGGCCCAGCGAGATCCTGGTGAACGGCGCCTGGGTGCCGCTGCGCGACGCGGCGCCGCCAGTGGCCTCCTTCGTGCCGGAGAGCGTGGGCTAGCGTCCCGCGCGGTTTCGGCCTGATCCTTGCGTGAGTGGAACCGGTGTCTGCCCGGCCTGTGCCGGGGCTGTCGGACCGCACCCATCGGAGCGCCGGATCGTGCTGGATCGCCGTAGTCTTCTCCTGAGCCCGCTGCTCGCCAAGTCCGCCCTCGCGCAGGAGAGCTTCCCGAGCCGGCCGGTCAGCTTCGTCGTGCCGCTCACGGCCGGCGGCCCCGCCGACGTTATCTTCCGCCCCCTCGGCAATGCGCTGCAGGCGGAGCTTGGGCAACCCGTGGTCATGGACTACCGGCCGGGCGCCGGCGGCACCGTGGCGATGGACTATGCCATCCGCTCCCGCCCCGATGGCCATACCCTGGCGATCGCCAGCAACAGCCAGTACGCGATCGCGCCGTTCCTATTCCCCATGCCCTACGACAATGACCGGGCCTACCTTCCGGTGATCCTCGTCGCGCAGGCGCCGAGCTTCGTGGTGGTGCACCGTTCCGTTCCCGCCAGCACGCTGGCGGAGCTGATCGCGCTGGCGAAGGGCAAGCCGGACGGGCTGAGCTTCGCCACCGCGGGCGTGGGCTTCACCAGCCATCTCGCGACGGAGCTGCTGATGGAGCGGGCGGGCGTCTCCATGCTGCACGTTCCCTATCGCGGGGCCTCCGCAGCCACCCAGGCGGTGGTGAGCGGTGAGGTGCAGATGAACTTCATGGAGGCCGCCTTCCTGGCTGGACAACTCCCGGGCGGCCAGATCCGGGCGCTGGCGGTCACGAGCCGGGAGCGGCACCCGCTTTTCCCCGACGTGCCGACCGTCGGGGAGGCCGGCATCCCCGGCTTCGAGACCGCCACCTACTGGGGGCTGGTCGCGCCCGCCGGCGTGCCCACGCCGGTGCTGGAGAGGCTGCGGGCCGCCTGCCTGCGCCACGTCGCCTCTGCCGAGGAACGCGCGCGGCTGATCCAGGCGGGCTTCCTGCCGGTGGCGGGCGACGCGGCGGCGTTCGAGCGGAACAAGGCCGAGGAGAGCGCCAAGTGGGGACCCCTCATCCGGTCCCGCAACATCCGCGTGACCTGAGCGGGGCGCCGGGCGTCGTGCCCGGCGCGGCTCAGCCGTCGAAGCGGTTGGACTTCGGGAAGCCGGTGGGCGGCATCTTGCCCGCACCGCCGCGGTTGCCGCGCCAGGGGGCCAGCGCCGTCTCCGTGCGCGTGCGGTCGCCGAGCTGCCAGGTGAGGCCCTCGCGCCGCGCGTCGAAGACCTTCACGTCGGAGAGGCCGCCGTCGCGGTAGCCCTGCAGGGCCACGCCGCGCCCGCGCGCCAGCTCCGGCACCTGTTCCAGCGGGAAGACCAGCAGCTTGCGGTTCTCGCCGACCACCGCGACCGTGTCGCCCTGCGCAGGCACGGCGGCGGCCAGCGTGTCGGGCGCGTCCACCACCAGCACCTGCTTGCCCGTGCGCTTCTCCGCCAGCAGGTCCTCGCTCTTCGCCACGAAGCCGCGGCCGGAGGCGGAGGCGAGCAGGAACTTCATCCCCTCCCTCCAGACAAAGGCGGAGAGGACGTCGTCCTCGTTCCCCAGCTCCACCATCAGCCGCACCGGCTGCCCGTCGCCGCGGCCGCGCGGGATGGCATCGGCCTTGATCGTGTAGGCGCGGCCGTTGGAGGCCAGGAGCCCGATCCGGTCCGTCGTCTCGGCGTGCAGGAGCAGGGCGAGGCTGTCGCCCTCCTTGAAGCGCAGGCCGGAGGGGTCTTCCAGATGCCCCTTCTGCGCGCGCAGCCATCCCTTCTCGGAGAGGATAACGGTGATCGGCTCCTTCTCCACGAAGTGGCTCTCGTCGAAGACGACCGCCACGGCCTCCTTCTGCACCGTCCGCCGGTCCCCAAGCGCGCCGGAGCCGAACTTCTGCCGCGCCGCCTCGATCTCGTCCGCGATGCGGTCCCACTGCGCCTTCTCGCTGGAGAGCAGCTTTTGCAGCCCCTTCAGCTCCTTCGTCAGGCGCGTGTGCTCCTTGCGGATCTCCATCTCTTCCAGCTTGCGCAGGGCGCGCAGGCGCATGTTGAGGATGGCCTCGGCCTGGTTGTCCGTTAGGCCGAAGGTCCGCATCAGGACCTCCTTCGGGTGGTCCTCCTCGCGGACGATCCGGATCACCTCGTCCAGGTTCAGGTAGACGATGAGGTAGCCGTCCAGGATCTCCAGCCGGCGCTCGATCGCGGCGAGGCGGTGCTTCGAGCGGCGGACCAGCACCACCTGCCGGTGGTCCAGCCAGGACCGCAGCACCTCCTTCAGCCCCATGACGCGCGGCGTGCGGTCCGCATCCAGCACGTTCATGTTCAGGGAGATGCGGCTCTCCAGCGGCGTCGCGCGGAACAGGCTCTCCATCAGCACGGCCGGGTCCACGGTGCGGGACTTAGGCTCCAGCACCAGCCGCACCTTGTCCGTGCTCTCGTCCCGCACATCCGCCAGCAGCGGAAGCTTCTTCGCCTCCAGCAGCTCCGCGATCTGCTCGATCAGGCGGGACTTCTGGACCTGGTACGGGATTTCCGTGACGACGACGTGCCAGGTGCCGTTCTTCAGCGCCTCCTTCTCCCAGCGCGCGCGCAGGCGGAAGCCGCCGCGGCCGGTTTCGTAGGCGTTCAGCACGCTGTCCGCCGGCTCCACCATGATGCCGCCCGTGGGGAAGTCCGGGCCGGGCATGTGGGCGAGGAGGCCGGCGGTGGTGACCTCCGGGTTGCGGATCAGCTCCAGTGCGGCGGCGCAGCACTCGCCGGCATTGTGCGGCGGGATGCTGGTCGCCATGCCCACCGCGATACCGTTCGCGCCGTTCGCCAGCAGGTTCGGGAAGGCGGCCGGCAGAACCACCGGCTCCTGCTCCTCCCCGTCATAGGTCGGGCGGAAATCGACGGCGTCCTCGTCGATCCCCTCCAGCAGGGCCTTCGCCACCTCGGTCAGCTTGGCCTCGGTGTAGCGCATGGCCGCGGCGTTATCGCCGTCGATGTTGCCGAAGTTGCCCTGGCCCTCCACCAGCGGGTAGCGCGCGGCGAAGTCCTGCGCGAGCCGCACCAGCGCCTCGTACACGCTGGCGTCGCCGTGCGGGTGATACTTGCCGATCACGTCGCCCACGACGCGCGCGCACTTCTTGAACCCGCCCGCCGGATCCAGCCGCAGCTGCTGCATGGCCCAGAGCAGGCGCCGGTGCACGGGCTTCAGCCCGTCCCGCACATCCGGCAGGGAACGCGCCATGATGGTGGACATGGCGTAGGCGAGGTAGCGCTCGGACAGGGCCCCGGCGAGCGGGGTCTCGTGGATGCGCCCCCCCTCGGGGAGCGCCTTGAGGTCGTCTGGCATGGCGGCCCAGGCCCTCTGTTCTCAATTCGTTCAGGTGGTTCCGTTCTAGCAGGCCGGGCGCCGCGGCGCCAGGGCACGGCCATGTTGATGGACCACCGGGCGGGCAGAGGTTAGCAGGGGGCGAAGCGACGAGGAGGATTCCGCATGGCGCAGCGCGGATCGAGCAGGACGATCGGCACGGTGGCAGGGGCCATGATGGGTGTCGCGGCGATGCTGGCGGCGGGCGGGGCCGGCGCGCAGTCGCCCGCCCGGCCAGCACCGGAAGGCCCGGCCAAGGGGCCCGCCACCCCCTCCCCTTCGCGCCCTGGCCAAGCCGCCGCGCCGGCGCCGGCGCCGGCCTATGCGCTTAACGCCGCCGACGCCGCCCGCACCCCGCCGCTGCAGCCGGACCGCCCCGTGCAGGTGAACCTCCGCCGCGGGCAGCAGGCTTTCTTCCGCGTGGCGCCGGAGGCGGGCCAGGCCTGGGCCGTGACCACGCGCCGCCTCGCCCGCAGCACGGACACGGTGCTGGCCGCGCTGAACGAGGGCGGCGAGGTGGTGGCCGAGGACGATGATGGCGGGCAGGAGAGCCTTGCCTCCCGCCTGGAGATCCAGCCCGGCGACGGCGCGCGGCTGATCCGCGCCGGCGTGCTGGACGATTCCGGCGGACGCTTCGAGGTGGTGCTGACGCGCGAGGCGGTGCTGCCCCCGCCGGACTTCGCCACCACGCGCGAGGACGCGGCCAACCGCCCGCCCCTGGCGGCCGGGCAGGCCGTGCGGGTGCGGCTGCGGCGCAACCAGCAGGCCTTCTTCCGCCTGCCGGACGACCGCACGGACCTGATCGCCGTCACGCGCGATCTGTCCCAGAACACGGACACCGCCCTGGCACTGCTCGACTCCACAGGTCGGGTCCTGGCGGAGAACGACGATTCCGAGCGCGGCCTGGCCTCCGTCCTCACGGTCTCCCGCGCGGCGGAGGGGCCGCTGCTCCTGCGGGCGAGCCTCGTGAACGAAGGCACGGGAAGCTTCGAGGTGATGCTGGAGCGGGAGGCCCCCCTGCCCCCGCCCGACTACCCCGCCACCCTGGAGGCGGCGCGCGCCCGCGGTCCGCTCTCGCCCGGGCAGGCCGTGCGGATTGAGCTGGCGCGCGAGGGGCAGGCGATCTTCGCCCTGCCCGAGGGCCAGAGCCTCACCCTCCTCACCCGCGACCTCAGCGAGAACGCCGACACGGTGCTGGCCCTGCTGGACGCAGCCGGCGAGCAGGTGGCGGAGGACGATGACGGAGGCGGCGGCGTTGCCTCCCGCATTGCCACCTCGGCCGCTTCCCGCCCGGCCGCCTTCGTGCGCGCCACGCTGCTGAACGGCGCGCGCGGCAGGTTCGAGCTGGTGGCGCAGGGCGCGGCGGAGGCCACCCCGGGCGGTGCTTCCACGAGCCTGGCCGACGCGGCGCGCCGCCCGACCCTGGTGCTGGGCGAGGCCGTGCGGGTGCGTCTGGAGGCCGGTGGGGAGGCCTTCATCGCCCTGCCGCATGACGGCCGCCCGGCCCAGGCCCTGACCTTCGACCTGGAGGCCGAAGTGGACACGGAACTGGCCCTGGTGGACGAGAACGGCGCGGTGCTGGCGGAGAACGACGACGCGGACGGCCTGGCATCCCGCGTGGACGTGCCGCCCACGCCGCGCCCCGCCTTCCTGCGGGTGAAGATGGTGGATGAGAAGGCCGGCTCGTTCAGCCTCGTCCTGGTGCGCCCGGCGCCCTGAGGCGCGGGCCGGTCAGGCTGCGGGCGGCGCTTCCGCCGGTGCCGCGGCCTGGGCCAGGGCGTCCACCCGGTCGGCCAGCGCCTGCCGGGCGGCCGGCACGGGGCGGTGGTGCACGCCGAAGGCGTCGCGGGCCAGGAAATGGCCGGTCAGGCGCAGCGCGTCGGACCAGTCCTTGGGCCCGCTGGGCAGGGTGGCCTTCCTCAGGAAGGGCGGCAGGACCAGCATCCGGTCGCCATAGGGCGCGGCGATGTCCGAGCGCACGGCGCGGCCGGATTTCGGAGAGACGTGGGTGAGGCCTTGCGTGTCCCCCGTCATCGCGCAGCGGGAGAGGTCCAGGCCGTAGCCCAACTCCGCCAGCAGCAGCATTTCCCACTGCGCATAATCCGGGATGACCTCCACCGCGCCGGTCTGCAGGTGGGCGATGATCGGCAGCAGGGCGCGGAAGGCCGCGGGGTGCGCCTCCCGCTCCGGCAGCGCCTCCATCGCCACGGCGCAGGCGGAGGACAGCAGGGCAAGGGCGAGCGGGTCCTCCATCGCGAGGGCCGCGGTGGGGTGCACGAGTTCACCGGAGAGGTGGCCGAGCTGGTCGGACAGCCGCGCGACCCAGCGCGCCTCCACCAGGTTGCCGGGCAGCCAGGTCGCCACCTGCCCGCGGGAAGCGCCGCCCTTCACCAGCCCGGCGTGGCGCCCGTGCTCCTCGGTCAGCAGGGTGACCACCGCGCCTCCCTCGCCGAGGGGGCGCGAATCCAGCACGATCGCGGGGGCGGTCCATTCCATGCCGGGAAGATGGGGCGTTCCCGGCTTCGCCGCTACTCCAGGTCCTCGAGGCCGAGGGCGCGCAGCCGGCCCCGCTCCTCGTCCCAGCCCGGCCGGTCCTTCACGTTGAGGAACAGGTGCACCGGCCGCTCCAGCAGCTTCGTCAGCTCGGTGCGCGCCCTCTGGCCGATCTCGCGGATGCGGCTGCCCTTGTCGCCGATCAGGATGGCCTTCTGGGAGGCGCGGCCGACGTAGATCGTGCAATCGATCCGGACGGAGCCGTCCTTCCGCTCCTGCCAGGATTCGGTCTCCACCGTCGCGTGATGGGGTACCTCCTCATGCGTCTGCCGCAGGATCTGCTCGCGCACGATCTCGGCGGCCAGCATCCGGTCCGGCACGTCCGAAAGCTCATCCTCAGGGAAGAGCCACGGCCCCTGTGGCATGGCCTCGCAGAGCTGGGTGCGCAGCCGGTCCACCCCATCGCCCGTTTCGGCGGAGACCATGAAGGTCTCCTGGAAGGACAGCATCTCGTTCAGCTCGGCTGTCAGCGGCAGCAGGCGCTTGGTGTCGAACAGGTCGGTCTTGTTCAGCACCAGCCAGAGCGGCGGCGCCCCCTTGGCCAGCTTCTTCACGATGGCCCGCAGCGGGTCTGTCACGCCCGCCCGCGCATCCACCACCAGCATCGCCATGTCCGCGTCCTGCGCCCCGCCCCAGGCGGCGGCGACCATGGCGCGGTCCAGGCGCCGCTTGGGCGCGAAGATCCCCGGCGTGTCCGTCAGCACCACCTGGGACCGGCCCTCGGTGATGATGGCACGGATGCGGAAGCGCGTGGTCTGCGGCTTGTTGGAGACGATCGAGACCTTCGCCCCCGTCAGCCGGTTCACCAGCGTGGACTTGCCGGCATTCGGCGCGCCGAGCACGGCGGCGATGCCCGCGCGGGGCGGTCCGTCCGGCAGGGCGGGGCCATCCTCGTGCGGGGCGTCCTCGGGCGGCGTCTCGGCAGGTTCGTCAGCCACGGCCCAACTCCGTCAGCAGCGCCTCGGCGGCCGATTGCTCGGCGGCGCGCTTGCTGTCGCCGGTGGCCTCCGCGACCTTGCCGCAGGCCGTGACGGAAACGGTGAAGAGCGGCGCGTGGGAGGGTCCCTCCGTGCCGATTAGCGCGTATTCCGGCAGGCCCTGGCCCCGGCCGAGCGAGAATTCCTGCAGCCGGCTCTTCGCCGACATGGGCGGGGTGGCGTCGGCCTCCATGGCCTCGCCCCATTCGCGGCGGATGAAGTCCCGCGCCGCTTGCAGCCCGGCATCGAGATAGAGGGCGCCGATCAGCGCCTCCGTCGCGTCGGCCACCACGTTGGCGCGCTGGCGCAGCCCCGTGCGGCCCTCGGCTGGCGGGATGCGGAGCGCGGCGGGCAGGCCGATGGCGTCGCCGACCTTCGCCAGCGTATCGGCAGCCACCAGCACGGCGAGGCGCTTGCCCAGCTCCCCTTCCCGCTCCTGCGGGAAGCGCTCGCTCAGCCATTCCGCCATGCAGAGGGCCAGGACGCGGTCGCCCAGGAACTCCAGCCGCTCGTTCGAATCGAGCTGGCGGCGCTTGGGGTCGGCGGCGGACCGATGCGTGAGGGCCTGTTCCAGCAGCGCGGCGTCGCGGAACTCGTGGCCCAGCCGGCCGGCGAGGGCGGCGACGGGGGCTTTCACGGGGACAGGACCTTCATCAGCGGACGCCCGAGAAGATGCGGGACCAGCGGACGGCGAAGGGCCAGGCCCAGACCTCCCACCAGTTCGCCGAGCCGTCCCAGGAGAAGAAGATGAACTCCGCGCGGCCGACAAGGTTCTCCACCGGCACGAAGCCCACATAGTTGGTGGCGCGGCTGTCCAGCGAGTTGTCGCGGTTGTCGCCCATGGCGAAGACATGGTTGGGCGGGACCACGAATTCCTGGGTGTTGTCGTAGGGACCGTCGTCGGTCTGCTCGAGGATGTCGTGCGTGCGCCCGGGCGCGTCCGCGCTCGGCGGCAGCGTTTCGCGGTACAGGTTCACCGTCAGGCGCGGGCCGTCGCCCTCCACCGTGTAGGGGCCGACGCGGTTGCGCGTGACGGGCTGGC
The DNA here is from genome assembly GCF_024594815.1 of Roseomonas populi. Taxonomy (GTDB): domain Bacteria; phylum Pseudomonadota; class Alphaproteobacteria; order Acetobacterales; family Acetobacteraceae; genus Roseomonas; species Roseomonas populi. Next base: position 35,283 of record NZ_JANJOU010000001.1, read on the forward strand.
CGTTGATCCGCAGCACGCCGCCGCGGACCTGGATGCGGTCGCCGGGCAGGCCGACGATGCGCTTGATGTAGTCCGTCACGCCGTCCCGCGGCAGCTTGAACACGGCCACGTCCCCGCGCGCCGGCAGGCTGCCGAGGATGCGGCCGCTGAACAGGTTCGGGCTGAAGGGCAGCGAGGCGCGGGAATAACCGTAGGAGTACTTGGAGACGAAGAGGTAATCGCCCACCAGCAGGGTGGGGATCATGCTGCCGGAGGGGATGTTGAACGGCTCGAAGGCGATGGTGCGGATGCCGATGGCGATCAGGCCCGCGTAGAGGATCGTCTTCAGGCTCTCCAGCCAGCCGCCGGAGGACTTCTTGCTCATCGTGCGCTTGCTCGCGGGCCTACCCGGTTGGCCGTGCGTCCCAGGGTTCGGGTCGTGCCACCGCGTCGCGGGTGGGTGCGACAGATGCGGGCTCCTGTCAAGGAAGCGGCCTCTTTCCAGGCCCTCCGGAATGGTGGCGCTCGTCGCCCGGGTGGCACGGAAAAGTGAGTTGGACTAATCCCTATAACGCCGATAGGATTAAGGTAGATCGGATGGAGCGTATCCCAATGACCTTCCGCGACCCGATGCGTAGCAATCCCTCGCGCCGCCAAGCGCCCGCCGCCGTGCCGGCACCGGCCGACCTGCCGCCGAGCCTGACCCGGCCCTTCCGGAAAGAGACGCCGCAGGAGGCGGTGGAACGCGCCGCGCGGGCGCAGCCGGCAGCAACCGGCGCCGGCGATTTGGCCTTCGTGGCCGCCATGCTGGCCAAGCGCGGGGTCGCCAAGGAAAACTAGGACAGGCAGGTCGCACCGCGGCGCCCTGCCGAAGGGCGGTCGCCGCGCTTTCCGGCGGGATCGCCCTACGGCGATCCGCCCGGCACGGGCGGGATCGGGACGGCGGAAATGATCACGACCGCCTCCGCGTACGGGTACTCGTCCGTCATCGTCAGCGAGACCTGGGCCAAGTGGCCAGGGGGCGTCATCGCCGCCAGCCGCTCCGCCGCGCCGCCGGTCATCCGCAGCGTCGGCTGACCGGACGGCAGGTTGACCACGCCCAGGTCGCGCCAGAACACCCCGGCCCGGAACCCCGTGCCCAGCGCCTTCGAGGCCGCTTCCTTCGCCGCGAAGCGCTTGGCGTAGGTCGGGATGCGGGTCAGGCCCCGCCGCTCTGCCTTCGCCCGCTCGACATCGGTGAAGATGCGGGAGAGGAACCGGTCCCCGTGCCGCTCGATGGTCCGCTCGATCCGGCGGATGTCCACCATGTCGTTTCCAAGACCGAGGATCACGCCTTCGCCCGCTCCACCTGCTCGATTCCCGGCAGCGCCCGCAGCGCCGCGATGACGCTGGAGAGGTGGCGCAAGTCCTTCACCTCCAGGTCCACGTTCAACTCCGCAAAGTCCGCCGCCCGGTGCAGGAAGCGCAGGGACTGGATGCGTGCCTCCTGCTTCGCGATGGCCGTCGTCATGCCCGCGATGGCCGGCCCCTCGTTGGAGGTAATGATGGAGAGCCGGGCCACATGCTCCCCGGCGACGCCGGGCCCGCTGTCCCAGTCCACGTCGATGAAGCGCTCCGGCGTCCCCGCGAAGGCTTCCAGCGTGTGGCAGCCCTGCTTGTGCACGGTCACGCCGCGCCCGGTGGAGATGATGCCGACGATCCGGTCCCCCGGCACGGGGTGGCAGCAATTGGCGAAGTGCACCTCCATACCGGAGACGAGGCCGGTGATGCCGTGCGCGACCTCCCGCCCGCCGGCTCCGCGGGCATAGGGCACGGTGGAGCCGGGCTTGCCGCGGGCACGGGTCAGCGCCAGCGCCTCGATGCCGGTGACGGCAGGGCGGGGCGGCCCGCGCAGCTCCGGCACGGCGGCGTGCAGCACGTCGCGCGCCGTGATGTTGCCGTTACCGACCGCGATGCAGAGTTCCTCGAAGCCCGGCTGCTTCAGGGCCTTCACCGCGGGCTCGGCGATCTTCTCGGAGAACTCCAGCCCTTCCTGGCGGAAGGCGCGGGCGATGGCCTGGCGGCCGTTCTCGCGGCTCTCCTCGCGCTGGCGGGCCAGGACGGTGCGGCGGATGCGCGCCCGTGCCTTGCCGGTGACGACGAAGCGTTCCCAGGCCGGGTTCGGCGTGCCGCCCCGGGCCGTGATGATCTCGACCTGGTCGCCATTCTCCAGCTGGTAGCGCAGCGGCACGATGCGGCCGTTGATCTTCGCGCCCACCGTGGAATCGCCCACCTGGGAGTGGACCTGGTAGGCGAAGTCCACCGGCGTCGCGCCGCGCGGCAGGGCGATCAGGTCGCCCTTCGGCGTGAAGCAGAAGACCTGGTCCTGGTGGAGGGCGAGCTTCGTGTTCTCCAGGAAGTCCTGCGCCTCGCCGGCGTTCTCCAGGATTTCCAGCAGGTCCTTCACCCAGGGGAAGCGCTTGCGGTCCCGCGCCGCGTTCACCACCCCGTCCGGGCCCTGCTTGTAGATCCAGTGGGCGGCGACGCCGAACTCCGCCACCTCGTGCATCTCCGGCGTGCGGATCTGCACCTCGATCTTGGCGTTGCGCCGCTCCGGCACCGTGACCCCGGTGTGGAGGGACTGGTAGCCGTTGGGCTTGGGGGTGGAGATGTAGTCCTTGAAGCGGCCGGGCACCACGCGATAGGCGGAGTGGACGGCGCCGAGCGCGGCGTAGCAGTTCGCCTTGTCGTCCGTGATGATGCGGAAGGCCATGATGTCCGAGAGCTGCTCGAACTCCACCTTCTTGGAGTGCATCTTCAGCCAGATGCCGTAGGCCGACTTCTCCCGGCCCTGGATGTCGATCACCGGCACCTCGGCGTCGCGCAGCCGGCGGTGGATGTCGGCCTTGATCTCCTCGATCAGGTCCGCCCCCTGCCCGCGCAGGAAGGCCAGCCGCGCATGGATGGTCTGGGAGGCGTCGGGCTGGAGCTCGCGGAAGGCGCGGTCCTCCAGCTCGTCCTTCACGGCCTGCATGCCGATGCGCTCGGCCAGTGGCGCGTAGATCTCCATCGTCTCGCGCGCGGTCTTCATGCGGCGGTGCTGCTGCGGCACGAAGTACAGGGTCCGCATGTTGTGCGTGCGGTCCGCCAGCTTCACCAGCAGCACGCGGATGTCCTCGCTCATCGCCAGGACCAGCTTGCGGAAGTTCTCGGCCTGCTTCGTGCGCTCGGACTGCAGCTCCAGCCGGGTCAGCTTCGTGACGCCGTCCACCAGCTTGGAAATCTCGGCCCCGAAGTCGCGGGTGAGGTCGGCCAGTGTCAGGCCGGTGTCCTCCACCGTGTCGTGCAGGAGGGCGGTGGCGATCGTGGCGGCATCCAGCCGGTAGCCGGCCAGGATCCCCGCGACGGCCACGGGATGGCCGATATAGGGATCGCCGTTGTCGCGCTTCTGCTCGCGGTGGGCCCGCTCCGCGACGCGGTAGGCCCGCTCGATCATCGCCCCGTCGGCGCGGGGGTCATAGCCGGTGACGAGATCGGCGAGGGCCTTGCCGGGATCGGGGCCGAGCCCAGCATCCCCCAGCGCATCGCTCTCCGGCGGGCCGGCCTGGACAGGGGCGGTGCCGGCCACCCCCTCGGGCGCGAGGAGGGGCCTCATGACAGCACCGGGAGGTCTGGGGATCCCGGTGCCGTCGGTCATGCGGTGGTTCGATCCTGCGTCAGGGTCAGCGGCGGCCGCCCAGCTCGGCCGCGATCGCGGCCTCGAGGTCGTCGCCGGACATGTCCTCGACCTGCATGCCAGCCTCGGCCGCGGTCTCCTCGTTCACGTCCATCACGCCGAAGATGTTCTCGTCGGTGGCGATCAGGTCGATCACCTCCTCCTCCACGGGCTCCGGCTCCGGCGCGCGCAGCAGGGACTTCACGATGTCCTGCTCCAGCCCGTCCAGCTCGACGGTCTGCTCGGCGATCTCGCGCAGGGCGATGACGGGGTTCTTGTCGTTGTCCCGGTCCACCGTCAGCTCGTCCCCGCGCGAGATGGCGCGGGCGCGCTGGGCAGCGAGAAGGACCAGGTCGAAGCGGTTGGGAACCTGGAGGATGCAGTCCTCGACCGTGACGCGGGCCATGGCGAACCTCGGAATCTGTGGGCGGGCGAACGGTCCAGATAGGCCCCCGCCCGTGCAAAGGCAAGCCTCGCAGGGGCGAGCCTGCCCTTCCCTACCCCAGCGGTCGCATGGGGGCGGGGGGCAAACCCGATAGAAGTTCGGAGACGCTAAGGCCGCTCATGGGATGCGTCCAGCCCGGCCAGACCTGCGCCAGCGGTTCCAGCACGAAGCGGCGGAGATGGGCACGGGGATGCGGGATCACCGGGTCCGGCGCGTCCCGCCGCAGCGGCCCCATGGCAATGATGTCCAGGTCCAGGGTCCGGGGGGCATTCGGATAGGGCCGCACCCGTCCATGCGCCGCCTCGATGGCCTGCAGCGCCGCCAGCAGCGCGGCCGGCTCGGCCGCCCCGCGCAGCCGCGCCACCCCGTTCACGTACCAGGGGCTGCCGGGCAGTGGCGGTTCCGGCGCCGTCTCCCACCAGCCGGAAACGGCAAGGAGGGAAAGGCCGCAGATCCCGTCCAGCGCCGCCGCGGCCGCGCGGCAGGTCGCCAGGGGGGCGGAACCGTCCGCCCCCGGCAGGTTCGCGCCGATGGCGACGAGGGTGTCGTCCCCTTCGCCCAACTCAGGCGTACCGCTCCTCCAGCCAGGGGTCGCCGCGCTCGTGGTAGCCGCGCACCTCCCAGAAGCCGAGCTTGTCGTGCGGGATCAGGCTGATGCGCCGGATCCACTTCGGGCTCTTCCAGAAATACAGGTGCGGCACCACGAGCCGCAGCGGACCGCCGTGCTGGCGGGTCAGCGGCTTACCGTCCCAGTGGGTAGCCAGCAGGTTCTCTGGCCGGTCCAGGTCCGGAAGCGGCAGGTTCGTCGTGTAGCCGTCGTGGGATTCCATGGTCACGAAGGCTGCCTCGGCCTTCGGCCGCGCCAGGGCGAGCAGGTCGGAGATGGAGATGCCCCGCCAGTCATTGTCGTAGCGGGACCACTGGGTGACGCAGTGGATGTCGTTTCGCCACTCCCGCTGCGGCAGTGCCATCAGATCCGCCCAGGAGAGGGAAAGCGGGTTCTCCACCAGCCCGTCGATGTCCAGCCGCGCCTGCGCCTCGGCCACCGCGGGCTGGATACCCAGGTCCAGCACCGGCCAGTCCGTCACCAGCCGCTGTCCGGGCGGCAGCCGGTCCCTGATCGGGTCCGAGGTGGTGCCGGTGAGGAGGCGCCCTTCCTCCGCCCACCGCTCCTTCGTGCGGACGAGCTTTTCCTTGGCGCCTTCGGGCAGGGGTTCGTCGGTCATGCCGCAACAGGTGCCCGCGGCGGGCGCCGGATGCAACGGCGGATTCAGGGGTGGGCCGAGATCCAGGCGTCGATCGGCGGCCCCCAGGCCGCCGCCCCGCCCGGCCCGTAGAACATCCCGTGCCCGTCCTCGCCCCAGGCCGGCAGCCCCGCCAGGATTGCCTGCCCCCCGCCCGCCGCGAAGGCGCGGTGCATGGCGCGGACGAGGCCGGGCGCGAAGAAGCTGTCGTTCGGCGTGTGCAGCCAGAGGACCGGCAGGCCGGCGCCGCGCCCAGCCAGTAGCCCGGCATCCGCCACCAGCCGGTCCGGGGCGCAGTTCTCGTTCGGCCGCCCTCCCCGCCACCCGCCCCGCCCGGGCGCGACGGCGACGAGGGCGGTGACGCCAGGGGGCGGATCGGCGGCCAAACCCAGCACGCCCCAGCCCCCGGCGGACTGCCCGATCACCGCGATCCCGTCCGGCCGGATGCCCGGCAGGCCGCGCGCGAGGGCGATGGCGGCGCGGATGTCCCGGCCCGTCTCCGCCGCCGCCATCGCGTAGTCCGGAGCGTCGCAGCTTCCGTAGCCCTCCGCCCAGGCGCCGCCGCCGGGACCGTAGCCCCGCCGCAGCGGCGCCAGCACCGCCTCGCCCCGCGCCAGGAAGTGGCGGGCGATCCCGGAATCGCAGGGCAGGAGGCCGTAGCGCGCCCGTGGCGACGCCCCTTCCCCGGGGGATCCGTGGTTGATCACGACCAGCCGGGCCGGCGAGGCCCCCTCCGGGCGGCAGAGCCGGGCGGCGATGCGGCGCGGCGCGCCATCCGCCGCCGTCACGGGCACCGTGAGGACCTCCTCCCACGGCCCGCCCGGCCCGGCGCAACCGGCGAAAAGCAGCAGCACGACAAGGGCCAGAACAAGGGGCTGATGAAGGCCATTTTCCTGCCGCGCGATGGGCCTATGTCGTTGCCGGGCAGGCGGTGGCGAAGCGTAACAGGGCATGGGACCCAGGAAGTATCGCCCCTAGAAGGATACCGTGCGAGATGCGATTCCCATGAAGAACCCCACCGCGGCGACGCGGCGGGACACCGGCCGGCTTGTGCTGAGCGCCCTGCTCGGGGCCGTACCGGCGGGCTGCGCCCTGCGCCCGGACGCCATACCTCCGATCGACCGCGGCCCGGACCGGTTCCGCGAGGCGGAGGCGAAGGCGACCTGGCCTGATCCGAACTGGTGGCGCGGCTTCGGCTCCCCGGAGCTGGACCGGCTGATGCGGCGCATCGCGTCCGAGAACCTGGACCTGGCCGCCGCCGCGGCCCGCGTGCGGCAGGCGGACGCCACGGCCCGCATCGCCGGCTCCACCCTGCTGCCCACGGTCACCTCGGGCGGGAATGCGCGGCGCAGCCAGACCGGCTCGGGCAGTCCCTCCGCCACCGCCTACGACCTCAGCCTCGCCGCCTCCTACGAGTTGGATGTCTGGGGCCTGAACCGGAACACCTACGAGTCCTCGCGTCTCTCGGCCGTGGCCGCCCGCTACGCCCTGGGCACGACGCTGATCACGGCCGAGGCCTCGGTCGCCAACACCTATTTCACCATTCTGGAGGCGCGGAACGCCCTGCAGATCCAGGAGGCGAACCTGGACGCGGCCCGGCGCGTGCTGAACGTGATCCGGCAACAGGTGGCCGCCGGCACGGCCACTGGGTTGGACCTGGCCCAGCAGGAGACGGTGGTGGCCCAGCAGGAGGCAGCCGTGCCGCCGCTGCGGCAAACCTTTTCCCAGAACATCGCCACCCTGGCGGTGCTGGTGGGGCTGGCGCCGGTGCAGCTGGAGATCCAGGCCGAGGGCTTCGACGGGCTGGACGTGCCCTCCGCCTCCCCAGGCCTGCCCTCCTCCCTGCTGGCGCGCCGGCCGGACGTGCTGCAGGCCGAGGCGAGCCTCGCGGGCGCGAACGCCAATACCGCGGCGGCTCGGGCGGCGCTGCTGCCCTCCATCACCCTCTCGGCCCAGGGCGGGTTCACGGCGGCGCTGATCGGCACGCTGCTGCGGCCGGAGGCGCAGTTCTACACCCTGGCCGCCAGCGTGGCGCAGACGATCTTCGACAATGGCGGGCTACGCGGCCGGGTGGGCCTCGCCCGCGCCCAGCAGGAGGAACTGGTGGTTATCTATCGCCAGACCATTCTCAATGCTCTCGCGGATGTGGAGAGCGCGCTGGCCGCGCTGCGCGAGACGACGGCGCAGGAGGCCCTGCTGGCCGAGGCGGAGCGCCGCGCCGCCCGGGCTTACACCATCGCCGAGGGGCAGTTGCGGGGCGGGGTCATCAACCTGATCACCCTTCTGTCCACGCAGGCAACGCTGTTCTCCGCGCGGCGTAACCTTTCCGCGGGCCGGCTGAACCGGCTCCAGGCGGCGGTGGGCCTGTTCCGAGCCCTGGGCGGCGGCTGGGGCGCGGGCGCCGCCGATGCGCTGCCCCCCGCCCATGTGGAGGAAGCCCGATGAGGCGCGCTTTCGGTTGGCTCCTCGTCCTCGTCCTCCTCGCGGGGGGCGGCTGGTACGGGTGGCGGTGGTGGCAGGAGCGGCACGGCGCGCAGGATCCCTCCGCCGCGCGCGACCAGATGCAGGCGCAGGGCCCGCAGGGCGGCGCCAATCCGCAAGGGCCGGGCGCGCGGCGGGAGGGCGGCGGCAACCGACCGCGCCGCCCGGGGGGCCCGGGTGGCGCGGGCGGCAGCGCCGTTCCCGTGACGGTGGCGGAGGCCGCACGGCGCGACGTGGCGCTGACCGTGGACGCTCTGGGCACGGTGGTGCCGCTGCAGGCCGTGGTGGTCCGCACCCAGCTGGATGGCCAGCTGATGGAGGTGAACTTCCGCGAGGGCCAGGAGGTCGCGGAAGGCGACGTGCTGGCCCGGGTGGACGACCGCACGGCGAAGGCGGCCCTGCAGCAGGCCGAGGGCAAGAAGGCCTACGACCAGGCGCAGCTGGCGAATGCCCGCGTGGACCTGACCCGCTACCAGGGGCTGGTGCGCGCATCCGGCGCCACGCAGCAGCAGCTGGACACGCAGCGCGCCCAGGTGGCGATGCTGGAGGCCCAGGTGCAGCAGGACGAGGCCGCCATCGCCCAGTCCCGCACCCAGCTCGGCTTCGCCACCATCCGCGCGCCCTTCGCCGGGCGGGTGGGCATCCGGCAGGTGGATCCGGGCAACCTCGTCCGCTCCTCCGACACGAACGGCATCGTCAGCGTGACGCAGATGGCGCCGATCAGCGTCACCTTCACCCTGCCGCAGCAGGAGCTGCCCCGCCTGAACCGGGCGCTGGCCGCCGGCGCCGTGCCGGTTGAGACGCTGCCGGGGCCCAGCTCCTCCTCCGGGACGACCCAGCCGGTGGCGCGCGGCACGCTGCTGACCATCGACAACACCGTGGATTCCACCACGGGCACCATCAAGGCCAAGGCGGTCTTTCCCAATGACGACCGCTCCCTCTGGCCCGGCGCCTTCGTGAATCTGCGCCTGCGGATCGAAGTGGTGCCCCAGGCCGTGGTGGTGCCCCTGGTTTCCGTCCAGCGCGGGCCTGAGGGTAGCTACGCCTTCGTGGTAAAGGACGACCGCACGGTGGAGCAGCGCCCCGTGACGATCGGCCAGATGACGATGACGGATGCCGTGGTGCAGTCCGGCATCCAGCCCGGGGAACGGGTGGTCACTTCCGGCGGGCTCCGCCTCTCCAACGGCGCGGCGGTGGCCCTGCAGGAGGAGAACGCACCCGCCCGCCAACCCGGCAACCGCCCCCGGCGCACCGCCGACGCGCGGGAGACGGCGAATTGAACATCTCCGCCCCCTTCATCTCGCGGCCGGTGGCGACGACGCTGCTCTCCGTCGCCGTGCTGCTGGTGGGGCTGTGGGGATACTGGAAGCTGCCGGTCTCCTCCCTGCCGGAGGTCGAGTTCCCGACCATCGAGGTCTCCACCCAGCTCCCCGGCGCCTCCCCGGACACGGTTGCGCTGCTGGTCACGGCACCGCTGGAGCGGCAGCTCGGGCAGATCGCGGGCGTGTCGGTGATGACCTCCACCTCCGGCCCGGGCACCAGCCGGATCGCGATGCAGTTCGCGCTGGATAAGAACATCGACGAGGCGGCGCAGGACACGCAATCGGCGCTGGACGCGGCCCGCGGCACCCTGCCCAGCACCCTGCCCTACCCGCCGGTCTACGCGAAGGTGAACCCGGCGGACCCGCCCATTATCACCCTGGCGCTGACGAGCGACACCCTGCCCATCGCCCGCCTGTCCGACACGGCGGATACGCTGCTGGCGCAGAAGCTATCCCAATCCGCGGGCGTGGGGCGCGTGACCGTGCAGGGCAACATGCGCCCGGCCGTGCGGCTGCGGATCGATCCGGCGCGGCTGGCCGCCTACGGGCTCTCCATGGCCGATGTCCGCACGGCGGTGACCACGGCCAACGCCAATACCCCCAAGGGCTCGCTGGACGGGGCGCGGCAGGCCTCCACCATCATGGCGAACGACCAGATCACGGCGCCATCCCAGTTCGCCGACATCATCGTCACCTGGCGCGACCAGGCGCCGATCTTCCTCCGCGACCTCGGCACCGCGCAGGAGGGGCTGGAGAACGACCGCAACGCCGCCTGGTTCAACGGCCGCCCCGCCGTGATCCTGGACGTGCAGCGCCAGCCCGGCGCCAACATCGTGGACACCGTGGCCCGCGTCCGCGCCCAGTTGCCAGTGCTGGAACGCGGCTTGCCCGCCGGCATCCGCATGGCCGTGGTCTCCGACCGGACGGAGACGATCAAGGCCTCCGTGCGGGAGGTTGAGCTGACGCTGGTTCTCTCCACCTTCCTCGTGGTGGCGGTGATCTACTTCTTCCTGCACTCCGGCCGCGCCATGATCGTGCCGGCCGTCTCCCTGCCGCTCTCCATCATCGGCACTTTCGCGGTCATGGACTGGCTGGGCTTCTCGCTCGACAACCTCTCCCTCATGGCGCTGGTCATCGCCACCGGCTTTGTCGTGGACGACGCCATCGTGATGATCGAGAACATCGTCCGCCACATCGAGGACGGGATGGCGCCGCTCGCCGCCGCCTATGAGGGCGCGCGAACCATCGCCTTCACCATCGTCTCCCTCACCGTCTCCCTGATCGCCGTCTTTATTCCCCTTCTCTTCATGGAGGGCGTGGTCGGGCGGCTGTTCCGGGAGTTCGCGCAGACACTGACGGCCACCGTTCTCGTCTCCATGGTCGTCTCCCTCACTCTCACGCCGATGATGTGCGCCCTGTTGCTGCGCCCGGCACATGGGGAGAAGGGCTGGTTGTCCCGCGCCGCCGACAGGGTCTTCGACGGCCTGCTCCACGTCTATGACCGGGCCCTGCGGGTGACCCTGCGCTTCGAGGCGGTCACGCTGCTGGTCGCGCTTGGCACCGTGGCGCTGACCGCCTGGTTCTACGTGATCATTCCCAAGGGCTTCCTGCCCGCCCAGGACACGGGCCTGATCCAGGTCGCCACCGAGGCACCGGGCGACGTCTCCTTTGCCCGCATGTCCGCCCTGCAGAGCCAGGTGGCGGACATCGTGCGCGCGGATCCGGCGGTGGAGGCCGTAACCTCCGTCGTCGGCGCCGGCACGGTGAACGCCACGCTGAACGGCGGCCGGGTGACGGCCGTGCTGCGCCCGCGGGAGGAGCGGGACGAGACGGCGCAGGAGATCATCGCCCGCCTCGCCCCCCGGCTCGCGGGGGTGGCGGGCATCGTCTCCTACCCTCTGGCGGTGCAGGACATCCAGATCGGCGCGCGCGCCAGCACCACCCAGTACCAGTTCACCATCGTGGACGCGGACGCGGCGGAACTGGCGGCCTGGTCACCGCGCATCCTGGCCGCGCTGCGAAACTTGCCGCAGCTCCTGGACCTGTCCAGCGACCAGCAGCAGCAGGGGCTCCAGATCAGCGTGGAGGTGGACCGCGCCCGCGCCGGGCGGCTGGGCGTGACGATGCAGGCGATCGACGACGCGCTCTACGACGCTTTCGGCCAGCGGCAGATCTCCACCATCTACGCCCAGAACAACCAGTACCGCGTGATCCTGGAGGCGGCCGAGGACTTCCTGGCCGATCCCACGAAGCTCGGCATGATCCGCGTGGCCGGCAGCACGGACGGCACCGCGACCGTGGTGCCACTGGCGGAGGTGGCGCGCGTCGGGCGGGTGAACGGGCCGCTGCAGGTGACGCGGGAGAACCAGTTCTCCGCCGTGACCTACTCCTTCAACCTGGCGGACGATGTCTCCCTCGGCGATGCGGTTGAGGCGATCGGGAACGCGATGCGCGATCTCGGCGTACCCTCCACCATCTCCGGCCGCTTCGCGGGCGATGCGGCGGAGTTCAACGCCTCCCTGAAAAGCCAGCCCTGGCTCATCCTGGCGGCGGTTGTCGTGATCTACATCACCCTCGGCGTGCTCTATGAAAGCCTCGTCCACCCGCTGACCATCCTTTCCACCCTGCCCTCCGCCGGCATCGGGGCTCTGCTGGCGCTGGAGCTGTTCGGGCTGGATCTCTCGGTGGTGGGGATCATCGGCATCCTGCTGCTGATGGGTATCGTGAAGAAGAACGCGATCATGATGATCGACTTCGCGCTGGAGGCGCAGCGGGAGCGGGGCGTTCCGCCGCGCGAGGCGATCGTGCAGGCCGCCCTTCTCCGGTTCCGCCCGATCACCATGACCACCCTGGCCGCCCTGCTGGGCGCCCTGCCGCTGGTTCTCGGCCATGGCGCGGGGTCGGAGCTGCGCCTGCCGCTCGGCGTCTCCATCGTGGGCGGGCTGGTGCTCTCCCAGTTCGTTACCCTCTTCACCACGCCCTCCGTCTATCTCGCGCTGGAATGGGTGCGGCTGAAACTCGGCGGCCGGCCGGACGTGGCGCCGGCCCCGGCGCCCGCCGAGTGAGACGGGCCGGATGAACATCTCCGCCCCCTTCATCGCGCGGCCCATCGCCACGGCGCTGCTGGCGATCGGGGTGGCGCTGTTCGGGCTGGTGGCGCTGTTCCGCCTGCCCGTCGCCTCCATGCCGCGGGTGGACATCCCGACCATCGTCGTCACCACCAGCCAGCCCGGCGCCGCGCCGGAGACGATGGCGAGCACGGTCGCCGCCCCGCTGGAGCGGCGTATCGGCACCATTCCCGGGGTGACGGAGATGACCTCCTTCTCCTCCCTTGGCAGCGCGACCATCATCATCCAGTTCGACCTGGCCCGCACCCAGCGGGAGGCGGCGCAGGACGTGCAGGCGGCGGTGAACGCGGCGCGCCAGGACCTGCCGTCGGGCCTGCCCAATCCGCCGACCATCCGCAAGATCAACCCGGCCGACGCGCCGATCATGATCCTGGCGATGACCTCGGAGACCCTCGCCGGCCCGGCTGTCTACGACGCGGCCGACAGCCTGGTGGCGCAGCGCCTGGCGCAGGTGCCGGGCGTGGCGCAGGTGGAGGTGAGCGGCGGGGACCAGCCCGCGGTGCGCGTGGCGGTGGACCCGGCCGCCGCCGCAGCCGCCCAGGTCTCGCTGGAGGACATCCGCCTCGCCATCACCCGCGCCAACGTCACCGCCGCCACCGGCTTCATCGAGGGGCCGGAGCAGTCCGCCTCCATCCGCACCAACGACCGGATCGACCGCGCCGATGCCTACCGGGAGATCGTGCTGAAGGCTTCCGGCGGCGCCATCGTCCGCCTCTCGGACGTGGCGAGAGTGGAGGACAGCGTCCGCAGCCGCAGACAGGCCGGCTGGTTCAACGGCCGCCCGGCCATCCTGCTGATGGTCCGCAAGCAGGCCGACGCCAACATCATCGACGTGCTGGACGGCATCCAGGCCATGCTGCCCCAGGTGGAGAACTGGGTTCCCGCCGGTGTCCGCATCGAGGTGGTGAGTGACCGCTCCACCACCATCCGCGCCTCGGTGGAGGAGGTGCGGACCACGCTCGCCATCACCATCGGCCTCGTCGTCGCCGTCGTCGCCGTCTTCCTGCGGCGCTGGGCGCCGATCCTGGCCGCCAGCGCCTCCGTGCCGCTCTCCCTCCTCGGCACGGTCGGGGTGATGTGGTGGATCGGCTACTCGCTGAACAACCTCTCGCTCATGGCGCTCACCATCTGCGTCGGCTTCGTGGTGGACGACGCCATCGTCATGATCGAGAACATGGCCCGCCACCGGGAGCGCGGGATGCCGCCGATCCAGGCGGCCCTGACGGGCGCGCGGGAGATCGGCTTCACCGTCCTCTCCATCACCATCTCCCTCATCGCCGTCTTCATCCCGTTGCTGGCCATGGGCGGGATCATCGGGCGCATCTTCCGGGAGTTCTCTGTCACGCTGGCGGTCGCGGTGGGCATCTCCGGCATCGTCTCCCTCACCCTCACCCCCATGATGGCGGGCTGGATGGAGCGCGACCGGCCGGAGAAGCCGCCCGGCCGCCTCTCCCGCGCCTTCGAGGGCGGCCTGGCCGCCATCGCCCGCGGCTACGTCGCCAGCCTCTCCTACCTCCTGCGCTTCCGCTGGCTGATGCTGCTGGCCACCTTCGGGCTGATGGGGCTGACGGTGTGGCTCTACATCCTCGTGCCGAAGGGGTTCATCCCCACCCAGGACACGGGGTTGCTGCAGGGCAGCACCCAGGCCGCGCCCGACACCTCCTTCGCCCGCATGGAGGAGTTGCAGCGCCGCGCGATCGAGATCGTGGCCGCTGACCCGGCGGTGGAGAGCGTGGGCGGGAATGTCGGCAGCAATGGCGGCCAGGGCTCCTCCAACCGCGGCAACATGTACGTCACCCTCAAACCGCGGGAGGAGCGGGACGTGACGGCGGAGGGGGTGATCGCGCGGCTGCGCGGGCCGTTGAGCCGCATCCCCGGCGCCGGCGTCTTCCTGCGCCCCAACGAGGACATTCGCATCGGCGGGCGCCAGGACAGCGGCCGCTTCTCCTACGTGCTGCTCGGCAACGAGATCGAGGAGCTGCGGGAGTGGACCCAGACCATGGTCACGGCGCTGCGCGGCGTGCCCGGCATCAACGACGTGACGAGCGACCAGGACCGCGCCGGCCTCGTCACCCGCGTCGAGGTGGACCGGGCGGCCGCCGCGCGGCTGGGGGTGACGCAGACCGAGATCAACGCCGCGCTGAACAACGCCTTCGCCCAGCGCCAGGTCTCCACCATCTACCGCACCCGCAACCAGTACCGCGTGGTGCTGGAGATCGACCCGGGGCTGCAGCAGGGCCCGCCCGACATCTCCCGCGTCTTCGTGCCCGGCGCGGGGGATACACAGGTTCCGCTTTCTGCCGTGGCCAGGGTGGTCGCGGCCGCCGCCCCGCTCTCGGTTGCGCACCAGGGCGGCTTCCCCTCCGCCGCCATATCCTTCAACCCCGATGAGAGCCTGCAGGTCGCCGAGATCCAGGCAAGGATCGAGGAGGTGCAGCGCCAGGTCGGCCTGCCTCCCTCGATCCGCGCCCAGTTCGGCGGCAACGCGCAGGCGGCGCAGTCCTTCACCCAGGACATGCCGCTGCTCATCCTCGGCGCCTTCCTCGCGATCTACGTCGTGCTGGGCGTGCTCTACGAGAGCTTCGTCCACCCCATCACCATCATCTCCACCCTGCCCACGGCCGGCCTGGGCGCGCTGCTGGCCCTGCTGGTCACGGACACGCCGCTGACGGTCATCGCGCTGATCGGCGTGATCCTGCTGCTGGGCATCGTGAAGAAGAACGCGATCATGATGGTGGACTTCGCGCTGGAGCACGAGCGCAACCACGGTGCGAGCAGCGAGGAGGCCATCCTCGCCGCCTGCCGGGAGCGCTTCCGCCCCATCCTGATGACGACGCTCGCCGCCCTGCTCGGGGCCGTGCCCCTGGCGCTCGGCACCGGCACGGGGTCGGAGATCCGGGCGCCGCTCGGCATCGCCATCATCGGCGGGCTGATCGTCTCCCAGGTGCTGACGCTCTACACCACGCCCGTGGTGTACCTGGCGCTGGACCGCCTGCGCCGGCGGGAGCACCCGCGCGCCATTCCCGCCCCTGCCGAGTAGGCGGGGGCTTGCGGCGCGGCGCAGGAGCGGGCCTCCTGCGCGCCGCAACACGGGAGCCCTTCGATGAACGCCATCCAGGCCGCGGCCGACCTTCTCGCGCGCGCCCGCGCCGGTGCCGCCCTGCCCGGCCTGCCGGCAGATCTGCGCCCGGTGACCATGGAGGCGGCCGAGGCCATCCAGCACGCCACGCTGGAGGCGATGCGGGAGCGCGTGGGCGGCTGGAAGATCGGCCGGCTGGAAGGGATGCCCTTCTCCGCCCCCATCCCCGCCTCCCGCCTCCTCACCGATCCCCTGCCCGGCCCGATCACCCTGCCGGTGGAGCGCTACATTGAGATGGAGTTGGCCATCCGGTTCCGCGTGGCCGTCACCCCGGCCGAGGTGATGACGCTGATCCCCGGCGACCTGACCGGCCTCGCCACCCTCGCCACGCTGTTCGAGTTCGTCAGGCCGCGCATCCCGACCTCCGGCGACGTGACGCCGTTCGACCGGATCGCCGATGCCATGGGCAATGACGGCGCGCTCGTCCGCGCCACGCTGGTGCCCTGGACGCTCACCACCATCGACATGCCGCCCACCGTCACCCTTCTCCAGGACGGCGCCGTCCTCTCGAAGCGCGAGGCCGGCGCGCATGTCGCAGCGCCCCTCGGCCCGCTGCTGGAGGCCTGGATCGAGCGCCTGCGCCGGGAAGGCCGGGGCATCGCCATGGGCGAGGTCGTGACCCTCGGCAGCCTGAGCGGAATGCCGCCCATCCCCGCCTCGGGCGCGAGCTACTTCGGCGAGATCGAGGGGTTGGAGGCGCTTCGCTGCACGGTGGCCGGCGTCTCCTGATCGGCGCTGCCGCCTTTCCCGGCCCCTTCCGCCCCGCGCATCAGGGGCACCCGGGCTAGGAGGTCGTGGTGCGCCAGCAGCTTATCCAGCAGGCGGCCCAGCAGGGCCGCCTCCCGCTCCGTCAGCGGCGCGAGGAGGGCGCGTACGGAGCGCTCGGCCGCTGGCTCGATCTCTTCCAGCAGCGCCGCGCCGCGCGGGGTGAGATTGAGGATGCGGCGCCGCCGGTCCTGACGGTCCGCGCTGCGGACGAGCAGCCCGCGCTCCTCCAGCAGGCGGACGACCATGCCGGTGGTGGAGCGGTCCAGCCCCAGCAGCTGCGCCACGCCGATCTGGTCCACCCCCGGCCGCGCGCGCAGGGCGACAAGGATGCCGTACTGCGTCGTCGTCACCTCCATCGCCCGGCACTCCCCGGCGAAGACGGAGAGCGCGATCTGGTGCGCGCGGCGCAGCCGGAAGCCCGGCCGGGCATAGAGGGCGGCGAGCGCCGTCTCCGGCGCGGCAGGCGGGTCGGCTTCGGCCGCGGTGGTCAAGGGTCCGCTCTCCTCGGGCCCGGGCAGGTTTGCCGGAAAGGCCTGCCCGGCGCCACTCCGGACTCTCAGCCCGCGGTGATCTTCGCCTCGCGGATCACCTCCGCCCAGCGGCGGTAGTCGCGCTCCACGAGCGCGCCGAAGGCCTCCGGCGTGGCCGGGCTGGGGATCATGCCCTGGGCCTTCAGCGCCTCCGCCGTGGCGGGCTCGGTCGCCCAGGCGTTCAGCGCGGCGTTCAGGGCGCGCACCATCGGTTCCGGCATGCCCGCCGGTCCCAGCAATCCGTACCAGAGGTCGGCCTGCGCGCCGCCGAACCCGGCCTCGGCCAGGGTCGGCACCTCGGGGGCGGAAGGGCTGCGCGCCTCGCTCGCCACGGCAAGCATGCGGATCTGCCCGGCCTGCACCAGCGGCAGCGCCGTGTGCACGGGCAGCACCATGGCGGCCACGCGCTTGCCCAGTAGGTCCTGGATGGCCGGGGCGGAGCCGCGATAGGGGATGTGCGTCATCTCCACCCCCGCCTTCAGCGAGAAGAGCGCCATGCCCAGGTGCTGCGGCGTTCCATTGCCGGGCGAGGCGTAGTCGATCTCCCCGGGCCGGCGCTTCGCCAGATCCGCGAAGGCCCGCGCGTCCCGCGCCGGCACGTCCGGGTTCACCACCAGCGCCAGTTCGCCGCGGGTCAGCAGGGCGATGGGCGTGAAGCCCTTCACCGGATCGTATGGCACGGTGGGAAAGAGGCTGGCGTTCATGACGAAGGTATTGGGCTGCATCATCAGCGTGCGCCCGTCCGGCGCGGCGCGGGCCACGGCCTGGGTGCCGATCAGCCCGCTGGCGCCGGCGCGGTTGTCCACCACCACTGGCTGCCCGAGGCGCGGCTGGAGGTAGGGCGAGGCCAGGCGCGCCAGGATGTCCGGCCCTGTCCCTGCCGTGTAGGGCACGATGATGGTGACGGGCCCGTCCGGCTGGCTCCCCGGCGCGATCCCCTGGGCGCTCCCCTGGGCGCTCCCTTGGGCGCTCCCTTGGGCGCGCGCGGCATGGGGGAGGAGTGGCAGGGCGGCGAGCACGGCCAGCCGGCGCCGGGCGATGGCATGGGACACGAAACGTTTCCTGGCTTGGGTGATCGGCGCCAAGCTGAGGCACCCCGGAGGCGTCCGTCAATCCGTGGCGGACGATTCAATGAGACGTCTGATGATCTGGACAGGGGGTTGGCGGCGTGGGAAGCCTCACGCCGAAACGAGCCCCCACCAGTCCGCCGGGGCCGGGAGGACATGCCATGACACAGCACGGGGACAGGACAGGGGTCGTGATCGTCGGCGGCGGCCCGGTCGGGACGGGGCTGGCCATCGCCCTGGCGCAGCGGGGCGTCGAGTCGGTCCTCGTCGAGCGGTACCGCAGCCCGCAGCCCATCCCCAAGGGCCAGAACCTGACCCAGCGGACGATGGAGCACTTCCATTTCTGGGGCGCGGAGAAGGCGCTGCGCTCCGCGCGCACCATCCCCCGGGAGTACGGGATCGGCGGGATGACCGCCTACGGCACCCTGCTCAGCGAGTATCACTACGACTGGCTCCAGCGGGAGCTGGTGCGCCCCTACTACTTCACCGACAACGAGCGCCTGCCCCAGTACGCCACGGAGGCCGTGCTGCGCGCCCGCCTGGCGGAGCTGCCGGCGGCACAGCCTCTGTACGGCTGGTCGGCCGAGGCGGTGGAGCAGGACGAGGCCGGCGTGCGCGTCACGGTCGCGGAGCGGGGCGGCGAGGCGCGGCGCGTGCTCTCCGCCGACTACGTCGTGGGCTGCGACGGCAGCCGCTCCACGGTGCGCGAGGCGGCGGGGATCACCCAGACCCGGTCCGACCACGACCGGCTGATGGTGCTGCTGGTGTTCCGCTCCCGGGGCCTGAACGAGCTTCTGCGGCGCTATCCCGGCAAGTCCTACTACAACGTGCTGCACCCGGACCTGGAGGGGTACTGGCAGTTCTTCGGCCGCGTGGACCTGGAGGGCGGCTTCTTCTTCCACGCCCCTGTCCCTGCCGGCACCACAAAGGACAGCATGGACTTCGCCGCCTACCTGCATCGCGCAGCGGGCGCGGAGTTCGACGTAGAGTTCCAGCACATCGGCTTCTGGGACCTGCGCTTCGCCATCGCGGACAGCTACCGCACGGGGCGCGCCTTCGTTGCAGGGGACGCCGCGCACAGCCACCCGCCCTATGGCGGCTACGGCATCAACACGGGGCTGGAGGACGCGGCGAACCTCGCTTGGAAGCTGGCGGCGGAGTTGCAGGGCTGGGCCGGGCCCGGCCTGCTGGACAGCTACGACGCCGAGCGCCGCCCCGTCTTCGCCTCCACCGCCGGGGACTTCATCGGCAAGTCAATCGAGGTGGATCGCGAATTCCTCGCCGCCTACGACCCGGCGCGCGACAGGGCGGGCTTCGAGGCCGAGTGGAGCGCGCGCCAGGGCGGCGCGAAATCCGAGGTGGCGTCCTTCGAGCCGAACTACGAGGGATCGCCGATCATTCCCGGCCCGCCCGGGCGCGGGCCGAGCGCCCTTGGCTCCCACACCCTAGCCGCACGGCCGGGCCACCACCTAGCGCCGCAGCCCCTGCCGGACGGCCGGAACGTCTTCGAGGCGTTGGGGCCGGGCTTCACGCTCCTCACCGCCGCCCCACAGGACGGCGCCGTGGCCGCCATGAGTGCAGATGCGGTGCGCCGGGGCATTCCTCTGAATGTCGTCACCATCGGGCCGGAGGCGCGCGAGGCCTATGGGGCGGAGGCGGTTCTCGTCCGCCCTGACCAGTTCGTCGCCTGGGCCGGCCAGGCGGCGGAGGCGGGTGACGCCCTGGAGCGCGCGACCGGCGGCTGAGGGAGTGGCGCGGCCGGGCTAGCCCCGGTCGCGCATCACCCGGGCCTTGTCCCGCTTCCAGTCGCGCTCCGCGATGGCCTGACGCTTGTCGGCCTTCGTCTTGCCCTCGGCCAGGCCGAGGGTGAGCTTGGCAACGCCGCGGTCGTTGAAGTGGATGTCCAACGGCACAAGCGTCGCGCCCTCACGCGTCACGGCGCCGGCCAGGGCCTCGGCCTGCTTCTTGTGCAGCAGCAGCTTGCGGGGGCGGCGCGGCTCGAACTTCGCCACCACCGATCCCGCCTGCCATTCCGGGATGTAGAGGTTGAAGATCCACATCTCGCCGTCGCGCTCGCCCGCCCAGGCTTCGCTCAGCGTGGCGCGCCCGGCGCGCAGGCTCTTCACCTCGGGCCCGACGAGGACCAGCCCTGCCTCGTAGGTGTCGAGGATCTTGTAGTCGAAGCGCGCCTTGCGGTTCTGCGCGGCGACGCCGTGGCTGATCAGTGCCTTCTTGCGGGGTTCCGCCATCAGTTGAGCAGCCCCACGCCGGTCATGGCCGCCCGGACGCGTGCCTTCGAGGCCTCGGCGATCGGCGCCATGGGCAGGCGGCAGAACTCGGTGCCCCGGCCCAACAGGCTCGCGGCGTACTTCACCGGGCCGGGCGAGGTCTCGCAGAACATGGCGTCGTGCAGCGGCGTCAGGCGGGTCTGGATGGCCTGCGCCTCCTTCACCCGGCCATCGGCCCAGGCGTCGTGCATCTCCCGCAGCAGCCGCGGGGCGACATTCGCCGTCACGCTGATGCAGCCCACGCCGCCGGCGGCGTTGAAGGCCAAGGCCGTGTGGTCCTCGCCGGAGAGCTGGCAGAAGTCCTCGCCGCAGGCGATGCGCGTGTGCAGCGGACGAGTCAGGTTCGCCGTCGCGTCCTTCACGCCCACGATGTTCGGGTGCTGCGCCAGCCGCGCCATCGTCTCCACGCTCATGTCGATCACGCTGCGCGGGGGAATGTTGTAGATGATCACGGGGATGTCGGCGGCGTCAGCCACCGCCTTGAAGTGCAGGTACATCCCCTCCTGCGTCGGCTTGTTGTAGTAGGGCGTCACCACCAGCACGCCGTCGGCCCCCGCCTTCTTCGCGTGCTTCGTCAGCGCCACCGCCTCCGCCGTGGAGTTGGAACCGGCGCCGGCGATCACCGGCACCTTCCCACCCGCCGCCTCGATGCACAGCTCCACCACGCGGTGGTGCTCCTCATGGGAGAGGGTCGGGCTCTCGCCGGTGGTGCCCACAGGCACCAGCCCCTGCGTTCCCTCGGCCACCTGCCAGGCAACGAGGTCCTGGAAAGCGCGCTCGTCGATCTTCCCCTCGGGCGTCATGGGCGTGATGAGGGCGACGAGCGATCCCTTGAACATGGGGCGTTTCCTGGCTGGCGGGGCGGCGGGGAAGGCTTGATGTGGGGTGCCGGCGCCCCGCGCGCCAGCATTCCCTTCCGATACAGGGCGCCCCCGCCGGGAACAAGGCCTGCCCAAAGCCCCACCCGCTGGGCGCGACAGGGGCCGCCGGACAGGTTAGAAGCGACGCCGATGCGCATTCCGGTCCGCCCGGCGGTCGCCGCCCTCCTCGCCCTCGCCGTCACGGCGGGCTCCGCCGCCGCCCAGCCCTGGGCGACCGAAGCGCAGAGAACCGCCGGCCGCGCCGCGCTGGGCCTCGCCAATGGCGGGCGCTACGCGGCGGCCGAAGCCGCCGCCGCCCAGGCCGACCCGCTGGTGCGGAAGATCGCCCTCTGGCTGCGACTGCAGGCGCGGGGCCAGGGCAGCTCGGCCGAGCTGGTGGAATGGATGGCCGCCAACCCGGACTGGCCCCTTCCCAACACCATGAATCGCCGGGCGGAGGAGGCGCTGGCCGCCGATCCGGACGATTCCCGCGCCCTGGCCCACTTCTCCCGCTTTCCCGCCACGACGCTGGACGGCGCCCAGCGCCACGCCGACGCCCTGACCCGCGCCGGAGACACGGCGGGGGCGGCCACCGTAATCCGCGGCGCCTGGACCTCCGGCCTCGGGGACGCGGCCGCCGAGAGCGGCTTCGCCGAGCGCAACGCCGCCCTGCTGACGGCGGAGGACCGCTGGCGGCGCTTCGACCGTGCCTTCCTCTCTCTCGACACCGGCGACGCCGCCCGGGCCGCGGCCTGGCTGGACCCGTCCCGCCGGGGTGTGGCCGATGCGCGCTTGGCCGTGGCCGCCGGCACGGCCCAGCCCGTGACCACCGGGGACGATCTCGGCATCCTCGCCGCCAGCGCCCGCGCGCTGCGCCGGGCGGACCGCGACGCGGAGGCCGCCGCCGCCTGGGCCGCCGCCGCCCCGCTCCAGCGCGACCTGCCGCCGGGTGCGGCGAAGGGGATCTGGACGGAGCGCCAGGTCCTCGCGCGCAAGCTCGTGCGGCTGGGGCAGGACCGGCTGGCCTACGAGGTCGCCGCCCGGCACGGCCAGACGGAGGGCGAACCGCGGTCCGAGGCGGAGTTCCTGGCCGGCTGGATCCTCCTGCGCCGGCTGAACGATCCGCTGGGGGCCGCCCGCCACTTCGCCCTGCTGGGCGATAACAGCGCCAGCATTATCACCCGCGCCCGCTCCGCCTACTGGGAGGGACGCGCGCTGGACGGCAAGGATGCCGCCCGGTCCCGCGCGCGATATGGGGAGGCGGCGACCCTCGGCACCGCCTTCTACGGGCAGCTCGCCGCGCTGGCGCTGGGCGAGGACGAGCCGCGCATCGCCGCCCGCATCCGCGCCATCGTTCCGCCGCAGCCCAGCGAGGAGGCGCGCCGCCTGTTCCAGGGCCGGGAGCTGGCGGCGGCGGCCTCGGCCCTGGCCGATCTCGGGGATTACCGCCGCGCCCGCATTTTCCTGCTGCGGATGGAGGAACTCTCCCCGGATGCCGCTGACCGGGTGCTGATCGCGCGCCACGGCATGGCGATGGGGCGGCCGGACTTCGCCGTCTGGATCGCCCGCCGGGCCGGAGCCGACGGCGTGATGCTGCTGCCGGAGGGCTGGCCCTCCCCCTACCCCGCCCCTCCCGGCGGGCTGGAGCCCGCGATCGCCAACGCCATCGCCCGGCAGGAAAGCAACTTCGATACGGAGGCCGTCTCCGGCGCCAATGCGCGCGGGCTGATGCAGCTCCTGCCCGCCACCGCGGCCGGGGTGGCCCGCAAGCTCGGGATCCCTCATCAGGTCGGGTGGCTCACCTCCGATCCCGCCCACAATATCCGGCTGGGGTCCCAGTACCTGTCGGACCAGCTGGCGCGGTTCGGCGGCAACCTGGCCTTGGCGGCCGCGGCCTACAATGCGGGCCCGGGGCGGGTGCAGGAATGGCTGGGCACCTACGGCACCCCGGGCGAGGGTGGGACCGACGTGATCGACTGGATCGAGCTGATCCCCTTCGCCGAGACGCGGAACTACGTGCAGCGGGTGGTGGAGAACGCGGTGGTCTATCGGGCGCAGGATTCGGCGGCCTCTTCGCTGCCCCACCCGCTCAAGCCCTGGATGACCGGGCCATGAGCGCGGTGATGGCACCAAGGGAGCGCAGGGTCGCCGCGCGCGACGGATTGTTGCTGCACGCGCTGGACTGGCCGGGGGATGAGGGCCGCACGCCCCTGCTCTGCCTCAGCGGCATCCTCCGCACCGCCCACGACTACGACCGCTTCGCCGCGCGCCATGCCGGCCGGCGCCGCGTGGTGGCCCTGGACTACATGGGCCATGGCGAGAGCGCCCGCGCCGGGGATATCGGCCGCTACCGGCCGGAGCGGGCGGTGAACGACGTGCTGGATGCCTGCGCCGCGCTGCACCTGCCCCGCGCCGTGGTGGTCGGCACCTCCTTCGGCGGGATCATGGCCATGATCCTCTCCGTGCTTCGCCCCACCCTGCTTCGCGGCGTGGTGCTGAACGACATCGGGCCGGTGATCGATCCGCTCGGCCTCGCGCTGGCGGGCAACTTCGCCGGGCACGACCCCGGCCTCCCCGGGATCGACGACGCGGTGGCCTATCTCCGCACCATCATGCCCCGCCTGCCCCTGGCCGATGACGAGGCGTGGCGTCACTTCGCCGGCCTCACCTATGCCCGCGGCGAGGACGGGCTGCTGCATCCCCGCTGGGACACGCGGATCGCGGAGGCGATGGAGGCCGGCGCCGCCCCGCCGGATCTCGGCCCCGTCTTCCGCGGCCTCCGCCCCATCCCCGCGATGCTCGTCTGGGGCGAGAGGAGCGAGTTCCTGGCCGCCGACACGGTGCGCGCCATGGTGCGGGAGAAGCCGGACCTCGAGCTCATCACCCTGCCCGGCGCCGGCCACGCCCCGACGTTGGAGGAGCCGGAGCTGGTGGGCCCGGTCGACGAGTTCCTGGACCGCATCCCCTGATGTCTCCCGCGATGATGGTGGCCAGCCTGTGCGGCATCGGGCGACTGCGGCCGGCGCCGGGCACCTGGGGCTCGGCCGTGGTGCTTCCCGCCGCGCTGCTGGGGCCGGGCCCGTGCCTGGCGCTGGGGATCGCCTTCTCCCTCGCCGGCCTCTGGGCCGTCTCCCGCCTGCCGGAAGCGCGGGAAGACCCGGGCTGGGTAGTGGCGGACGAGGCGGCCGGGCAGTGCCTGGCGCTCGCGGCGCTGCCGGCCGGCGCCTCGCTCTGGTGGGTGCTGCTGGCCTTTGCGCTGTTCCGGGCCGCCGATATCGTGAAGCCCGGCCCGGTCGGCTGGGCCGATCGCCGCGGGGGGGTGCTCGGCGTGATGCTGGACGACGTGCTGGCCGGGATCCTGGCCGCGGCGGTGCTGGGTCTGCTTCGCTCGCTCGGGGGATTCGCCTGATGCTGCCCGCCACCACCATCGCCCTCGCCGCCACCCTGCTCTCCGCCCTGCGCGAGCGGGGCATGGTCGCCGCGACGGCCGAATCCTGCACCGGCGGCCTCGTCGCGGCCGCGCTCACGGCCGTGCCCGGCTCCTCCGACGCAGTGCAGGGCGGCCTCGTCACCTATTCCAACGCGATGAAGATGCGGCTTCTCGGCGTGCCGGAAGGGGTCATCACCCGCCATGGCGCCGTCTCCGCGGAGTGCGCGCGCGCGATGGCCGAGGGCGCGCTGCGCGCCGCGGAGGCGGGGCTCGCCATCGCCACCACGGGCATCGCGGGCCCGGGCGGCGGCAGCGCGGAGAAGCCCGTGGGCCTCGTCTTCATCGCCGTTGCATCGGGCGGCGGCGACGTGGCGGTGCGCCGCTGCCTCTTCCCTGGAGACCGCGACGCCGTGCGGGCCGCGACGGTGGAGGTGGCTTTGCAGATGGCGCTGAGCGTGACGAGCGGGGATCGGCGTGCAAAAACCGGCGAAACCGGACAACATTAATGTCACTGTTGCATCCGTCGCACTACAAACTCGGTATGGTGGCACCGCTTGGTAGCTACGCCCGCCACACGCGAGTGGCCGCGGACAATGTAAGGGGGAAGGTGATGAGGCAGCACGCGACAGGTCCGGGTCCCGTCACGGGACATCGAGCGCCACGCGCATGACTCTGACTGTCCGTGCCGTCGGCCCTTCAGATGTCCAGGGGCTCGCCGCTCTGCTTTCCGAGATGCAGGCTTATTACGGCGCCCCCGTTCCGATGGATGACGCGCTGGAGGCCGCGGGCCAGCTCTGCACCCTGCCGCCGGAGGGTTTCAATCCCCGCACCATCCTGGCGATGGACGGGGAGACGGCGATTGGCTCCTGCGTGCTGAACGTGATGCTGCCAGCGGCGGAGCTGCGCCGCTCCCTCTACATCCGGGACCTCTTCGTCTCCGCCAGGTCGCGCCGCCGGGGTGTCGGGCGCGCCCTCGTCGCGGGCGCGGCCCGGCTGGTGCGGGAGGGCGGCTTCTGCGCCCTGGACTGGACCACGGACTCGCAGAACCTGCCGGCCCGCCGCCTCTACGACAGGGCCGGCGGCCGGGTGCTCGGCCGCACCTACTACCGGATCGAGCACAACGCGCTGGGCACGCTGCTGGACGAGGAGATCCTCGCCCTCAGCCGCGCAGCAGGCGGCGGATAGCCCCCAGCGCCTCGTCGATCATCGGCGCGGCCACGTCCAAGTGGGTGCAGGCGCGCAGGCGCCCGCCCAGGCCGCTGACCGCGATCCCCTCGCCGCGCAGCGCCGCCTGTAGCGCGGCCGGGGCCATGCCGGCGCCGGTGGGATCGAAGAAGACGAGGTTGGTGTCCGGCTCCTCCACCACCACGCCATCGATCCCGCGCAGCCCGGCGGCGAGTGCCTTCGCATTGGCGTGGTCCTCCGCCAGCCGGTCCACGTTGTGATTGAGGGCGTAGAGGCAGGCGGCCGCGCAGATGCCGGCCTGGCGCATGGAGCCGCCCAGGCGCTGCTTCCAGCGCCAGGCGCGCTCGATGAACTCGTGGGATCCGGCGAGCACGGCACCGAGCGGCGCGCCCAGGCCCTTGGTGAAGTCCAGCCACACGCTGTCGAAGCCCGCGCACATCTCGGCGGCGGGGATGCCGGAGGCCACGCAGGCATTCATCAGCCGCGCCCCGTCCATGTGGGTGGACCAGCCCTGCTCCCGCGCGATGCCCGTCAACTCCGTCAGCGTCGCCAGCGGCCAGACGGCGCCGCCGCCGATGTTGGCGGTCTGCTCGATCTCCAGCAGGGTCTGCTCCGGCGCGTGCCGCGTGCGCGGCCGGATGGCGGCGCGCAGCGTGTCGGCGTCGAACATGCCGCGCGGGCCGCGCAGCGGCTGGATCTGCACCCCGGCGATGGCGGCGTGGGTGCCCGCCTCGCTCGTCAGGATATGCGCCGTCTCGTGCGCCAGCACCTCGTCGCCGTTACGGCAGTGCACGTTGACGGCGATCACGTTGGCCATGGTGCCGGAAGGCAGGTAGACCGCCGCCTCCTTCCCCAGCAGCGCCGCCATGCGGTCGCAGAGCGCGTGGACGGTGGGGTCGTCCCCGTGCTGCTCGTCGCCAACCTCGGCCTCCATCATCGCCGCCTTCATGGCGGTGGATGGGCGGGTCTGCGTGTCGGAGTAGAGGTTGATGCGGACGGGCGGCGCGCCAGGGGCCGGGCGCTCAGGGATCTGAACCATGGGGCAGAGCTTGCCAGCGCGCGCGCGATATGGCCAGGACGGGCCCTGTACTGACGGGGGATCGGACTTGGCCGGGAATGCGGATGCCTCGGCGCGTCTCCGGCTCGTCCTGCCCATCGCGCTCGGCCTCTCCGTGCTGGCAGCGGCCGCGCTGGTCTTCCGCTACGGCCACTACCCTTCAGCCGCCGATTCCTGGTCCTACGGCTTCTACGCCTTCCGGTTCCGCATGCACGGGCCGCTCCACGACTTCGGTACCGTGCGGACTTACGGCTATCCGCTGCTCCTGCTGCCCCTCACCTTCCTCTCGGGCTACGAGCCCGCGCGGCTCGCCGCCATCGCGGGAAGCGTGCAGTACGCGCTCTACGTGGCCGCCTGCCTCTGGCTTGCCGCGGGGCTCCGCCGCACCTCGCCGCGATGGGCGCTGGCCACCGCCCTTGCACTGCTGCTCGGGCCGCTCGGGCTGGCGCTCGTTACCGATGTCCTGACGGAGGCGCCTTCCCTCATCGTCACCGTGCTGCTCGCCGGGTTAGCGGTGCGCCTGGACGGCCCCTACGCCGCGGGGCGGACAGAGGCGGCCCTTGTGATCGGGGGCGCGCTGGCGGGCTTCGCCCTGATGGTGCGCCCGGCGAACCTGCCGCTTCTCCTCGCGTGGAACGGCGCGGTCGGGCTGGGGCTGCTTCTCGCTCCCGGCTGGGCGGCCCATCGCGGGCGGCTGCTCGCGGCCACCATCAGCGGCGGGCTTTTCGGCGCCGCGAGCTGGCTACCGCAGTTCCTTTACAACTGGCATGTGCTGGGGGAGCCGGGCGTACTGCCAGCCTGCCGGCTCGGCGGCTTTCAGGTGACCTTCGGCGCGCTCGTCTGGAAGTACGATACGGTCATGGGGCTGGGTGCGGCCGCGGGCGGTTGGTACACGCCGAACCCGCTCTTCTCCGGGCATCTGGAAGCGGGAGAGGGCTGGGCCTGGTACTTCGCCCACCCCTTCAGGGCAGCGGCGACGATGCTGGCACACCTGTTCCTCTCCTTCGATGTTCGGAGCCCCTTCGTGTACCTCTACGACCGGCTGCCCTGGTACGGGCCCCTGGTTCGCCCCCTCTACTGGGCCGCGACCGTGCTGGCCGCGTTCCGCATCGCAGGCTTGGCGGGCCACGCCATCCGGGAGAGGCGGTGGTCCGTCACGCCAGCCTTCCTGTCTATGGCCTGCGGGGCCATCCTGGCGATCAACGCGATCTCGGCGATCGAGACCCGGTTCAACGCCATCCCGCTCGCCGTGGCGATGGTGGTCGCGGCGGAGGCATTGCTGGCGCTCCACGAGGGGCACCTGCGCTGGGGCTGGGGCCGCTGGGGCGCCATCGCGGCCCTGGCCCTGCTGTTGACGGGCGCGGGGAGTTGGGTGGAGCGGACGGGCAGCGCCAGCCTGCCCCCCGCCTCCAGCTTCAACCTGCCCCGAAGCCTGCGCTGCGTCCTGACCGCGGAGTCGGAGCAGATGGGCGACCCGGAGGTGATGCGCCGCCACGACGAGGAGATGGCCGCCCGGCGCGCGACGCCGTAGCGAGCCTTCAGGAGGTGGCGTTCGCCGGGCGCCCGCCCGGCCTCTCCCGCCGGTAGAGCATCATCGCCCGCCGTTCGAAGGCGCGGACCATCAGCCGCACCGCCTCGTTGAACACGGTGCCGATCACCGCCTGAAGAAGGCGGGACTTGAACTCGAAGTCCACGAAGAACTTCACCTCGCAGCCGCCCTCGACGGGGGAGAAGTTCCAGTGATTGTTCAGGTAGCGGAAGGGGCCGGTCAGGTACTCCACGTGCACGTGGCGCGGCCGGTCCAGCGTCACCCGGCTGCGGAAGGTCTCGCGGAACATCTTGAAGCCGATCGTGAGGTCCGCGATCAGCTCATTCTCCGTCTTGGACACAACCTGGGCGCCGACGCACCAGGGCAGGAACTCCGGGTAGCGGCGCACATCGGCCACAAGGTCGAACATCTGCTCCGGCGTGTAGGGCAGACGCTTGGTCTCGGCATGGGTGGGCATCTCAGGCGGCGCGGCCCAGCCTGGCTTCGCGCGCCGCCCGCAACTCCGCGAAGTCCTTGTCCGCGTGGTAGGAGGAGCGGGTGAGCGGCGTGGCGGAGACGAGCAGGAAGCCCTTCGCCCGGGCCAGCCGCGCGTAGTCCTCGAACTCGACCGGCTCCACGAAGCGGTCCACCGCCGCGTGCTTCACCGTGGGCTGCAGGTACTGCCCGATCGTCAGGAAATCGATCTCGGCGGACCGCATGTCGTCCATCACCTGCAGCACCTCGCCCCGCGCCTCGCCCAGCCCGACCATCACGCCGGACTTGGTGAAGATGCCGGGATCCAGCCGCTTCACCTCGTCCAGCAGGCGCAGGGAATGGAAGTAACGCGCGCCGGGCCGGATGGTCGGGTAGAGGCGCGGCACTGTCTCGAGATTGTGGTTGAACACGTCCGGCCGGGCGGCCACCACGACCTCCAGCGCCCCGTCCTTTCGCAGGAAGTCCGGAGTCAGGATCTCGATTGTGGTCTCCGGCGCCGCGGCGCGGATGGCGGCGATGGTCTGCGCGAAGTGCTGCGCGCCGCCATCCTTCAAGTCGTCCCGGTCCACGGAGGTGATGACGACGTGGCGCAGGCCGAGCGCCGCCACCGCCTCGCCCACCCGGCGCGGCTCGTCCGCGTCCAGGGACTTGGGCATGCCCGTGGTGATGTTGCAGAAGGAGCAGGCGCGCGTGCAGATCTCGCCCATGATCATCATGGTGGCGTGGCGCTGGGACCAGCACTCCCCGATATTCGGGCAGGCCGCCTCCTCGCAGACCGTGACGAGCTTCTGCTCCCGCATCAGGTTGCGGGTCTCGTGGTAAATCGGGTGGTTCGGCGCCTTCACCCGGATCCAGTCCGGCTTGCGCTTGATGGGGTTGTCCGGCCGGTTTGCCTTCTCGGGATGCCGTAGCGGCGCCGGGGCCGCGCTGGGTACGATCCGGGCGATGTGGGCGGGCAGGACGGCTTCAGACGCGGGGGCCGCCAGGCTGGCGCCCTGAATGCCTCCCTGGATGCCTCCCTGGGGGCCTCCTTGGGCGCCGCCGGCGCGGTGATCCACCAGGATGCGGGTGGCCATATGGATTCTGTCCTTCGGCCGCGCCCCTTGGCGGGGGCGCGGCGATAGGGGTGCGGGGTCTTGCCCCTAGATGTGGATCACCCGGCCGTAGGCATCAAGGACGGCCTCGTGCATCGCCTCGGAGACGGTGGGATGCGGGAAGATCGTGTGCATCAGCTCGGCCTCGGTGGTCTCGAGGGTCCGGGCGATGGTGTAGCCCTGGATCATCTCCGTCACCTCCGGGCCGACCATGTGGGCGCCCAGCAGCTCCCCGGTCTTGGCGTCGAACACGGTCTTGATCAGCCCTTCCGGCTCGCCCATGGCGATGGCCTTGCCGTTGCCGATGAAGGGGAAGCGCCCCACCCGCACCTCGTGCCCGGCCTCCTTGGCCTTCGCCTCGGTCAGCCCCACGCTCGCCACCTGCGGGCGGCAATAGGTGCAGCCCGGGACGTTCATCGCCTCCAGCGGGTGCGGGTGCATCCCCGCGATGTGCTCCACGGCGATAATCGCCTCGTGGCTCGCCTTGTGGGCCAGCCAGGGGGCGCCCGCCAGGTCGCCGATGGCGTAGACCCCCGGCTCGCCGGTCCGGCACATCTCGTCGATCAGCACATGGGTGCGCTCGACCTTCACCTTCGTGCCCTCGAGGCCGATATCCTCGACGTTGCCGACGATGCCGACGGCGGAGATCAGCCGGTCCGCCGTGATTTCCTGCATCTTGCCGCCTGCCTCGACGGAAACGGTCACAGAGTTCCCGTTCTTCGTGATCTTGCCGATCTTGGCCGAGGTGAGGACATTCATCTTCTGCTTCGTGAAGGACTTCTGCACGAAGGTGCTGATCTCCGCGTCCTCCACCGGCAGGATGCGGTCCAACACCTCGATGAGCGTCACCTGGGCGCCCATGTTGAGGTAGAAGCTGGCGAACTCGCTACCGATCGCACCCGATCCGATCACGATGAGGCTCTTCGGCATGGTGTCCGGCACCAGCGCCTCGCGGTAGGACCAGATCAGCTTCCCGTCCGGCTCCATCCCCGGCAGCACGCGGGCGCGGGCGCCGGTGGCGAGGATGATGTTCTTCGCGGCCAGCTCCGCCACCGGCTTGCCGTCCTTGGAAACGGAGAGCTTGCCCGGGCCGGCCAGCTTCGCGTGGCCGTCATAAACGGTGATCTTGTTCTTCTTCATCAGCCCCTTCACGCCGCCGGAGAGCTGTCCGGCGACCGCGCGGGACCGCTTGATCACCTTGGCGAAGTCGAAGCGGATGTTGTCCGCGGCGAAGCCGTAGGCATCCAGCGTGTGCAGCAGGTGGTTGATCTCGCTGGCGCGCAGCAGGGCCTTGGTCGGGATGCAGCCCCAGTTGAGGCAGATGCCGCCGAGATTCTCGCGCTCCACCAGCGCGACCTTCATCTTCAGCTGCGCGGCGCGGATCGCGGCCACGTAGCCGCCGGGCCCACCGCCCACCACCACCAGGTCGAATTGGTCGGCCATGCGGGCCTCCTCCGTGGCGCTCTCGCGCAGATTGCGTCTCAGCCGGCGGGTCGCCCCGCCAAAGTCACGCGGCCAGGGCCCTGAGAGCGTCACCGCTCAGGCGCTGGCCCATCCACTCATCCTTCGTGTCGGCGCCCAGGCCGCGGTAGAAGTCGATGGACGGCTTGTTCCAGTCCAGCACCTGCCAATCCAGCCGCGTCCACCCCTCCGCCACCGCGCGCCGGGCGAGGTAGCGGAAGAAGGCCTTGCCGATACCCAGGCCGCGATGGCCGGGCTCGACGAAGATGTCCTCCAGGTAGATGCCTGGCTTGCCGGTGAAGGTGCTGACGTTGTTGAACCACAGCGCCTGCCCGACCACGCGGCCGTCCACCTCCGCCAGCACGGCGTGCAGCAGCGGCCCCTCCCCGAAGAGCAGGGTCCGGAAGTCCTCCTCCGTGCCCACCGCTTCGTCCAGCAGGCGCTCGTAGTCGGCCAGCTCGCGGACGAGGCGCACCACCTCCGGCACGTCGGCCGGGGTGGCGTCCCTCAGGATGAAGCGCTGCTCCCCACTCACAGCATCAGGCTCAGCGGGTCCTCGACGATCGACTTGAAGGTCGAGACCCACTCGGCCGCCAGCGCGCCGTCGATGGCGCGATGATCGACCGAGAGCGTCACCGTCATCACCGTCGCGACCACAACCTGGTCGCCCTTCACCACCGGCCGCTTCTCGCCGGCCGAGACCGCGAGGATGCCGGCCTGCGGCGGGTTGATGATGGCGGAGAAATTGGACACCCCGAACATGCCCATGTTCGAGATGGAGAAGCCGCCGCCCTGGAACTCCTCCGGCTTCAGCTTGCCGGACTTGGCGCGGGAGGCGAGGTCCTTCATCTCGTTGGAGATGGTGGCCAGGCCCTTCTGGTCGGCCTTGCGGATGATCGGCGTGATCAGCCCGTCGGGGATGGAGACGGCGATGCTGATGTCCACGTCGTCGTAGAGGACCATCCCCTCGTCGGTCCAGGTGGCGTTGGTGCTCGGCAGCTTCCGCAGCGTGGCGGCGGCCGCCTTGATCACCAGGTCGTTCACAGAGAGCTTATAGGCCCCGGCGCCATCCTTCGGGGAACGTGCGTTCAGGTCCGCGCGCAGCTTCAGCAGGGCGTCCAGCTCCACGTCGATGGAGACGTAGAAGTGCGGGACGGTCTGCTTGGACTCCGACAGGCGGCGCGCGATGACCTTCCGCATCGAGGAGTGCGGCACCACCTTGTGCGGCGCCGTGATGGCGGGCGCGGCGGGCTTGGGCGCGGGCTTCGGCGCCTCGGCGGCAGCCGGCGCAGCGGCGGCGGGCTGGGCCTGCGGGGCCGCGGCCGGCTTCGGGGCAGCCTGGGCGGCCTCGATGTCCGACTTCACGATCCGCCCGTTCGGGCCGGAGCCCTTCACGGAACCCAGGTCGATCCCGGCCTGCTGCGCCATGCGGCGTGCGAGCGGCGAGGCGAAGACCCGCCCCCCCTGCCCGCCCGACGGCGTGGAGGCCGGGGCGGGCTGGTTCTGCCCCGAGGGCACCGGCGCGGAAACCGGCTGCTCCGCCGCCCCCGCCACCTTGCCGCCGGCGGCCTGCACCGCCTCCAGCGCCGGGCTGCCGGAGGGAGAGGGGTTCGGGCCAGCATCGCCACCCGACTTGGCGGCCGGGGCCGCGGTGCCGGCATCCGCCGGAACCGCCTCCCCTTCCTCCACCATCACGCCGATGGGCTGGTTGACCTTCACGCCCTCGGTCCCGTCGGGAACGAGGATCTTGCCGAGGATGCCCTCATCCACGGCCTCGAACTCCATCGTGGCCTTGTCGGTCTCGATCTCGGCGATGATGTCGCCGGACTTGATCGCCTCGCCCTCCTTCTTGAGCCAGCGGGCAAGCGTCCCTTCCGTCATCGTCGGCGAAAGGGCGGGCATCAGGATGTTGGTGGCCATGTGCCGCGCCCCTTACTTGTAGGTGACTTTGCGCGCCGCCTCGACCACCTGCGCCACCGTGGGCAGCGCCAGCTTCTCGAGGTTCGCGGCGTAAGGCATCGGCACGTCCAGGCCGGCGACGCGGACCGGGGGCGCGTCCAGGTAGTCGAAGGCTCCCTCGATCACCTGCATCGCCACCTCGCCGCCGACATTGGCGAAGGCCCAGCCCTCCTCGACCGTGACAAGGCGATTGGTCTTCTTCACCGAGTTCAGCACGGTCTCGATGTCCAGCGGGCGGATGGTGCGGAGGTTGATCACCTCGGCCTCGATCCCGGCCTTCGCCATCTCCTCCGCCGCCTGCATCGCCAGCCCCACCATGATGGAGTAGGCGACGATCGTGACGTCTTTGCCCTCGCGCTCCACCTTCGCCTTGCCGATCGGCAGGATGAAGTCCTCCGCCGTGGGGCACTCGAAGGTCTGGCCGTAGAGGATCTCGTTCTCGAGGAACACGACGGGGTTCGGGTCGCGGATCGCGGC
Organism: Roseomonas populi; assembly: GCF_024594815.1. Taxonomy (GTDB): domain Bacteria; phylum Pseudomonadota; class Alphaproteobacteria; order Acetobacterales; family Acetobacteraceae; genus Roseomonas; species Roseomonas populi. The sequence goes on from NZ_JANJOU010000001.1 coordinate 68,914, forward strand.
CCGCAGCAGCCCCTTCGCGTCCGCCGAAGACCAGGGCGCGATCACCTTCAGCCCGGGGACGTGCGCGTACCAGGAGGTGTAGTCCTGGCTGTGCTGCGCCGCCACGCGGGCCGCGGCGCCGTTCGGGCCGCGGAACACGATCGGCGAGCCGAGCTGGCCGCCGGACATGTACAGCGTCTTCGCCGCGGAGTTGATGATGTGGTCGATGGCCTGCATGGAGAAGTTGAAGGTCATGAACTCGACGATCGGCTTCAGCCCAGCCAGCGCCGCGCCGACCGCCATGCCGGTGAAGCCGTACTCGGTGATCGGCATGTCCAGCACGCGCTTCGGGCCGAACTCGTCCAGCAGGCCCTGGGAGATCTTGTAGGCACCCTGGTACTGGGCGACCTCCTCACCCATCAGGAACACGTCCTTGTCGGCGCGCATCTCCAGCGCCATCGCGTCGCGCAGCGCCTCGCGCACCGTGATCGCCTTGGTCGGGCCCCAGTCCTTCTCGGGCTCGGAGGAGGGCGCCTTGGGCTGCGCGTCCACGCCCTCGCGCTCCTGCGCGCCCTTGGCGGCCACCTGCGCGTGGTCCTCGGCGGCCTTGGCCACCTGACCCACCGAACCGCCCTGCTGCGTGGCGTTGGATTCGGGCTGCTGCGGGGTGGCGGGCTTGCTGCCCTGCGCGTTCGCCGGGGTGGAGGTGTCGCCGGCCGGGGCCGCGCTGCCATCGCCGCCGTCCAGCTCGGCGATGGCGGCGTTCACCTGCACGCCCTCCGTGCCTTCGGCGACGAGGATCTTGGTGATCGTCCCCTCGTCCACGGCCTCCACCTCCATGGTGGCCTTGTCGGTCTCGATCTCGGCGAGCACGTCGCCGGACTTCACCGCATCGCCTTCCTTCTTCAGCCAGCGGCTGAGCTTGCCCTCCGTCATCGTCGGGGAGAGGGCGGGCATCAGGATCGTCGCGCCCATCTCAGCGGGTCTCCATCTTCATGGACTGGGCGTCGACCGGGCTGGGCAGCACCACGTCGGTCCACAGTTCGGATTCGTCGGGCTCGGGGCTGGACTGCGCGAACTCCGCGCTGTCCTGCACGATCGCCTTCACCTCGTCGTCCACCGCCTTCAGCTCGGCCTCGCTGCGGCCCTGCTCCAGCAGCAGCTTCCGCACCTGCTCGATCGGGTCGCTGTTCTCGCGCATCCCCTGTACCTCCTCGCGGGTGCGGTACTTCGCGGGGTCTGACATCGAGTGGCCGCGGTAGCGGTAGGTCTGCATCTCCAGCAGGTACGGTCCCTTGCCCTCGCGGCAGTGGGCCACGGCGCGCTCGCCGGCCTCCTTCACCGCCAGCACGTCCATGCCGTTCACCTTCTCGCCCGGGATGCCCCAAGGCGCGCCGTTCTGCGACAGGTCCTTGGAGGCGGAGGCGCGCTCCACGCTCGTGCCCATGCCGTAGCGGTTGTTCTCGATAATGAAGATGCAGGGCAGCTTGAGCAGGGCGGCGAGGTTGAAGCTCTCGAACACCTGGCCCTGGTTGGAGGCACCCTCGCCGAAATAGGCGAGCGCGACCTGCCCATTCTCCTTGTACCAGTTGTGGAAGGCGAGCCCGAGGCCCAGCGGAACCTGCGCCGCCACGATGCCGTGGCCGCCGTAGAAGCCCTTCTCGCGGGAGAACATGTGCATGCTCCCGCCCTTGCCCTTGGAGTAGCCGCCGATGCGCCCGGTCAGCTCCGCCATCACGCCGCGGGCCTCCATGCCCGTGGCCAGCATGTGGCCGTGGTCGCGGTAGGAGGTGATGACCTGGTCGCCCTCCTTCAGGGTCATCTGCATGCCCACCACCACGGCCTCCTGACCGATGTAGAGGTGGCAGAAGCCGCCGATCAGGCCCATCCCGTAGAGCTGGCCCGCCTTCTCCTCGAAGCGCCGGATCAGCAGCATCTCGCGGTAGGCCTTGGCCAGAAGGTCCTGGTTGTGGCCGGCGGAAGGCGGAGATTCCTTGCCGTTCCCGCGGCGCTTCGCCGCGCTGTCGGTCCCGAGGGCCATGAGGTTCTCCTGCGTTAAAAGTCGGCCAAGTGGCCGTCTTTCATGCGCAGATACGGTTGGCGCCGGGCTTCAGCAAGCTACAAGACTCAGCTAAGTCATTGATGTTGCATTGCAACATCGCGAATATCAGGTCCGCTTTCGTAATAATGAGGTCCGGGACGCCGAACGGCGCGGCAGGAACCCCCGCCGCGCCGCCCACAAGCCTGCCGTGCCGGCCCCTTAAAAGAGGCGGCGGTTCGGCGCGTAGGGAACGATGATCTCGTCCTTGGCGACCACGTTGAGCAGCGCGCGGGCGCGCTCCTCCAGCATGTCGCGGTCCAGGTGCTCGGCTCTCAGGCCGGCGACCTTGCGCTCCATCGCATCCCGCTCGGCCTCGGCCTCGGCCAGCACGATACGGGCGGCCGCGATCTCGGCGTTGCGGGCATCGCGCGCGATCAGCCCGCGCGTCCCGTGGATGGCGTGGTGGGCGAAGTAGCCGCACAGCGCGAAGAAAATGGTTGGAAGCACCAAGGCCTGAGCCCGGCGCTTCACCCCCCTTAAAAAAGCCAACTGCCCCTCCCCCGAAGAGCTTAGGCCGATCGGAATGATCCCCTGTCCGGGAGTAAAATCGCCGCCACGCTGCGGCGCAAGACCATTCAGCCCAGGGTTGCGGAAATAGCTGTGGACGTTGCGCGCGCGCCGCGCTTTGCGGCGCGCGCAGCCGCGTTCAGCGCCCCTTCGGCAGCACGGTGCGGCCCGCGTAGCGCGCCGCCGCACCCAGGCCCTGCTCGATTCGGATGAGCTGGTTGTACTTCGCGAGTCGGTCGGAGCGGGACAGCGAGCCGGTCTTGATCTGGCCACAATTCGTCGCCACCGCGAGGTCGGCGATCGTCGCGTCCTCCGTCTCGCCGGAGCGGTGCGACATCACCGCCTTGTAGCCGGCGCGGTGCGCGGTCTCCACCGCCTCCAGCGTCTCCGTCAGCGAGCCGATCTGGTTCACCTTCACCAGGATCGCGTTGCCCACGCCCTTCTCGATGCCCTGGCGCAGCCGCTCCGGGTTGGTCACGAAGAGGTCGTCGCCAACGAGGTTCACCTTGTCGCCCAGCCGCTCCGTCAGCAGCTTCCAGCCGGCCCAGTCATCCTCGGACATGCCGTCCTCGATGGAGACGATGGGGTACTTGCCGCAGAGCGCGGCCAGGTAGTCCACCATCCCGGCGGCGTCGAGCTTCTTGCCCTCGCCCTCCATGTCGTAGGTGCCGTTCTTGAAGAACTCGGTGGAGGCGCAGTCGAGGGCGAACATAATGTCCTCGCCCACGCGGTGGCCGGCGGCCTCACAGGCGGCGGCGATGAAGTCCAGCGCCTCCTCCGCGCTCTTCAGGTTCGGCGCGAAGCCGCCCTCGTCGCCCACATTCGTCGCGTGGCCGGCGTCGTGCAGCTTCTTCTTCAGCGCCTGGAACACCTCGGAGCCGATCCGCACCGCGTCCGCCATCGTGCCGGCGGCCACGGGCATGATCATGAACTCCTGGATGTCGATCGGATTGTCCGCGTGCTGGCCGCCGTTGATGATGTTCATCATGGGCACGGGCAGCGTGCGCGCGAAGGTGCCGCCGACATAGCGGTACAGCGGCAGCCCGTAGTGCTCCGCCGCCGCCTTCGCGTTGGCGAGCGAGACGGCGAGGATCGCGTTCGCGCCCAGCCGCGCCTTGTTCGGCGTGCCGTCCAGCTCGATCATCGTCTCGTCGATCTTCACCTGGTCCGTGGCGTCGAGGCCGGAAAGGGCGTCGAAGATCTCGCCCTCCACGTTCGCCACGGCCTTCAGCACGCCCTTGCCGCCGTAGCGGGACTTGTCGCCGTCGCGCAGCTCCACCGCCTCATGCGCGCCGGTCGAGGCGCCGGAGGGGACGATCGCGCGGCCGATGGCCCCGCTGTCCAGCACCACCTCCACTTCCACCGTCGGGTTGCCGCGGCTGTCGAGGACCTCGCGGGCGATGATGTCGGAAATGGCGGACATGGTTGACTCCGGCTTTGCGGGGACGTTGCCGGGGCGATAGGGCGGCGCGCCCAGCGCCGCAAGAGGGAAGGCGTGCCCCTTCAGCCGGACTCGATGATTGCCTTGATGCGGGCGCCAAGGGCATCCATGGCGAAGGGCTTGGTCATCACGTGCAGCCCCGGCTCAAGCCGGTCGCCGGTTGCCGCCGTCTCGGCGTAGCCCGTGATGAACAGCACCGGAAGCCCGGGCCGGATCGCCCGGGCAGCATCGGCCAGCTGCCGCCCGTTCAGTCCGCCGGGCAGGCCGACATCCGTGACCAGCAGGTCGATCCGCCGCGCGCCGCGGAGGGTTTCCAGGCCGGAAGGGCCGTCCGCCGCCTGCAGAGCCGTGTAGCCCAGGTCCTGCAGGACCTCCGCCACCAGCATGCGGACGGTCTCCTCGTCGTCCACGACCAGCACCGTCTCACCGGCCCGTGCGCGGGGGGTCTCAACGGGCGCCGCGGGCGCCTCCTCCTCCGCAGCGGCCGCGAGGTGCCGGGGCAGGTAGACGATGATGGCCGTCCCCTCGTCCGGCGCGGACCGGATCCGCACCTGCCCGCCCGACTGCCGGGCGAAGCCGTAGACCATGGAAAGGCCGAGTCCGGTCCCCTGCCCCAGCGGCTTGGTGGTGAAGAAGGGGTCGAAGGCCCGCTCCAGCACCTCCGCGGTCATGCCCACACCCGTGTCGGTGACGCGCACCGTCACGTAGTCCCCAGGCGTCAGCCCCCTCCTGCGTGCCTCCTCGCCGGAGAGGGAAAGGTTCGCGGTCCCAACCGTCAGCACGCCGCCCCCGGGCATGGCATCCCGGGCATTGATGCAGAGGTTGAGGAGCGCGTTCTCCAGCTGGTTCGGGTCGCAGAGCGTCGGCCAGAGCTCGGGGTGGAGATGGGTTCTCACCTCGATCGCGGGCCCGACCGTCCGCTGCACCAGCTCGCCCATGCCAGTGATCAGCCGGTTTGCGTCCGTCGGCTTGGGATCCAGGGTTTGCCGGCGCGCGAAGGCCAGCAGCCGGTGGGTCAGCGCCGCCGCGCGCCCGGCCGCGCCCTGGGCGGCGCTGATGTAGCGGTCCAGTTCCCCCGTCCGCCCCTGGGCGATGCGGGTCTTCAGGAGATCCAGGCTGCCGGAGATTCCCGCCAGCATGTTGTTGAAGTCGTGCGCCAGCCCGCCCGTGAGCTGCCCCAGGGCCTCCATCTTCTGCGCCTGAAAGAGCTGCTCGCGGGATTGCTCCAGCTGCAGCTGTGTCTCCCGCCGCTCGGTCAGGTCGCGCGTGACCTTGGCAAAGCCGATGAGCGCGCCGGCCTCGTCGCGGATGGCGTCGATCACCACCCCGGCCCAGAAGCGGGTGCCGTCCTTGCGGCGCCGCCATCCCTCGGCCTCGTAGCGCCCCTCGCGCCGGGCGGTCTCCAGCGCCCGGTAGGGCAGCCCGGACTCGCGGTCCTCCTCCGTATAGAAGCGGGAGAAGTGCTCGCCCACGATCTCGTCGGCGGTGTAACCCTTGATGCGCTCGGCCCCGGTGTTCCAGTTCGTGACCTGGCCGTCCGGGCCCAGCATGTAGATGGCGTAGTCGTGCACGCCTTGCACCAGCAGGCGGAAGCGCCGCTCGGTCTCCAGCGCGGCCAGCTGGGCCGCGCGCTGTTCCGTCATGTCCCGCGTGACCTTGGCGAAGCCGATCAGCACGTCTCCGCGCCGGATCGGGTCGATCACCACCATGGCCCAGAAGCGGGTGCCGTCCTTGCGGATGCGCCAGGCCTCGGCGGTGAAGCGCCCCTCCTCGGCGGCGGTCCGCAGCGCCCGCTCGGGCATGCCGCGGCGCCGGTCCTCCTCGACGTAGAAGCGGGAGAAGCTGGTGCCGATCACCTCGTCGGCGGTGTAGCCCTTGATGCGCTCCGCGCCCGGGTTCCAGCTCACCACGATCCCGGTCGGGTCCAGCATGTAGATGGCGTAGTCGACCACCCCCTGCACCAGCAACTCATAGGAATCCGCTGCGAGAGACGGCTTTGATCGGCTCATAGGAACACTGATCGAGGTCTGGCCCACTTCAACTCAACCCGGTTGAAGCACTGATTCCGGCCGTTCTCAAGCAAGCCGCAAAAAAACGTTGCAACCATCACGCGAAAATCGCGCGGGAAGATCGCGTCGCTCCGGAGGGCAGCAGGGGGAGCGGACCGCCCCCCCCGGCGCATGGTCAGGCGGCCAGCTTGGCCGCGATGCGCGCCACGTGCTCGCCCTGGAAGTGGGCGGCTCCCAGGTCGTCCGGCGTCGGCTTCAGGCTGCCGTCCCCGCCCGCCACGGTGCTGGCGCCGTAGGGCGTGCCGCCCTGCACCTTCGTTACGTCCTGCAGCGGGGCATAGGAATAGGGCAAGCCGACGATGACCATGCCGAGGTGGTAGAGCACGTTGTTGGTCGCCAGGATCGTGCTCTCCTGCCCGCCATGGAGGCTGGCCGTGGAGGTGAAGCAGGACCCGACCTTCCCGTTGAAGGCGCCTCGGGCCCAGAGGCCGCCCGTTTGGTCCAGGAAGTTCTTCATCTGGGACGCCATGTTCCCGTAGCGGGTGGGCGTGCCAATGATGATGGCGTCGTACTCGGTCAGTTCGTTCACGGTGGCCACCGGGGCCGCCTGGTCCATCTTGTAGTGGGAGTTCCGCGCCACCTCTTCCGGCACAAGCTCCGGCACGCGCTTAACGTCCGCCGTCACGCCGGGCACGGCACGGGCACCCTCGGCCACGGCCTGCGCCATCGCCTCGATATGGCCGTAGCTGGAGTAGTAGAGGACCAGGACCTTCGCCATCGCGCTTAACCCTTGTTAGCGGCCCGCCGGGGTGGCGGGCCTGCCGCGGAGTTAGGTGAACGCGACGGCGCCGGAAAACGCTTGGCGGAAATGACCGTCATTCACGCCAAGCGATAGGCACGCCAAGCGATCGGCACGCCTCAGACGAGGCGGGCCTGCCGCACCGCCGCACCGATGAAGCCGGCGAAGATGGGGTGCGGATCGAAGGGCTTGGACTTCAGTTCCGGGTGGTACTGAACGCCGAGGAACCAGGGATGGTCCGGCCGCTCCACGATCTCCGGCAGAACGCCGTCCGGCGACATGCCGGAGAAGCGCAGGCCCGTGGCCTCCAGCTTCTCCCGGTAATTCACGTTCACCTCGTAGCGGTGGCGGTGCCGCTCCATGATCTCCGGCTTGCCGTCGTAGATCCCGCGCACCAGCGAATCCTCGGCCAGCAGCGAGGGGTAGGAGCCGAGCCGCATCGTGCCGCCCAGGTCGCCGCCTGCCTCGCGCTTCTCCACCTGGTTGCCCCGCTTCCACTCCGTCAGCAGGCCGACCACGGGGTCCTCGCAGGGCCCGAACTCGGTGGACGAAGCGTGGGGCAGCCCGGCCTGGTTCCGCGCCGCCTCCACCACCGCCATCTGCATGCCGAAGCAGATGCCGAGGAAGGGGACGCTCCGCTCCCGCGCGAACTGCACGGCGCGGATCTTGCCCTCGCTCCCTCGCTCCCCGAAGCCGCCGGGCACGAGGATGGCATGGGCACCTTCCAGCCGCTTGATCGCGCCCTCGCCCTCGAAAATGGAACTGTCCACCCAGTCCAGCTTCACCTTCACGTTGTGCGCGATGCCGCCATGGGTCAGCGCCTCGCCGAGCGACTTGTAGGCATCCAGCAGCGACATGTACTTGCCGACGACGGCGACCGTCACCTCGCCCTCGGGGTGCTGGAGCGCGTTGACGATCTTCTGCCAGCGGGACAGGTCCGGCTCGCCATAGACCGACATGTCGAAGTGGCGCAGCACCTCAACGTCCAGCCCCTCCGCGTGGTACTGCAACGGCACCGCGTAGATGCTGCTTGCGTCCAGCGCGGGGATCACGCTCTCCGGCCGCACGTTGCAGAAGCTGGCGATCTTGCGCCGCTCGTTCTCCGGAATCGGGCGGTCGCAGCGGCAGAGCAGGATCTGCGGCTGGATGCCCAGGCCCAGCAGCTCCTTCACGGAGTGCTGCGTCGGCTTCGTCTTCAGCTCGCCGGCGGAGGCGATCCAGGGCACCAGCGTCAGGTGGACGAAGAGGGAGTTGCGCGGCCCCAGCTCGTTCGCGAGCTGCCGCAGGGCCTCCAGGAAGGGCAGGCTCTCGATGTCGCCCACCGTGCCGCCGACCTCCACCAGAACGAAGTCGTAGTCCTCGACCCCGCTGGTGATGCCTTCCTTGATGGCGTCCGTGATGTGCGGGATCACCTGGACGGTGCCGCCCAGATACTCGCCCCGCCGCTCCTTCGCGATCACCTCGGAGTAGATGCGCCCGGACGTCCAGGCATCGGCCTGGTTGGCGTGCACCCCTGTGAAGCGCTCGTAGTGGCCGAGGTCGAGGTCGGTCTCCGCCCCGTCATCGGTCACGAAGACCTCGCCGTGCTGATACGGGCTCATCGTGCCCGGATCGACGTTGAGGTAGGGGTCCAGCTTCCGCATGCGGACCTTGTGGCCGCGCGCCTGTAGCAGCGCAGCCAGGGATGCCGCGGCGATGCCTTTTCCGAGGGAAGAGACCACGCCGCCGGTGATGAATACGTACCGCGTCATGGGAGGCCCTTATAACGAGCGATAGGGCGCCGCGGCCAGGGGCCGCGGACGCGGGAGTGCCATGCGCGGCCCCGGCTTGAACGGGGCCGCCACCGGAACAGTGGCTTAGTTGGTCGGGACGCTCGGCGCAGCCGGGGCAGCGGGCGCGGCCGGGAGGGCTGGCGCGGTCGCGGCGGGCGGCGAATCGAAGAGGGAGCGCTGCCGCCCCGTTCCCTGGTTCAGCAGGCCCAGCGCCAGCGCCAGCGCCATGAAGATTGTGGCCAGTACCGCCGTGGCACGGGTCAGCAGGTTGGCCGTTCCACGCCCGGACATGAAGTTGCCCATGCCCTGGGAGGAGCCGATGCCCAGCCCGCCGCCCTCGCTGCGCTGCAGCAGCACCACCCCGATCAGGGCGGCGGCGACGAAGAAGTGCAGGACGAGGAGGACGGTGGTCATGATTCCCGGCTTCTAGCCCTGTAACGGGTGCGGGGGGAAGGGTTTCAGGCCGGAACGGCCGCGGCGATGGCCAGGAAATCCTCCGCCTTCAGGCTCGCGCCCCCCACCAGCGCCCCGTCCACGTTCGGCAGGGCCAGGATGGCCGCGGCGTTGGAGGGCTTCACCGAGCCGCCGTAAAGAAGGCGGGTCGTCTCCCCCAGCCCGGGGAAGCGCGCCGCCACCTCGGCCCGCATCCGGTTGTGCATGGCGGAGATGTCCGCCTCCGTCGGCGTGCGGCCCGTGCCGATGGCCCAGACCGGCTCGTAGGCCACCACGCCCTTGGCCGCGGCGAAGTCCGGCGGCAGGGAACCGGCGATCTGCGCGGCCACCACCGCCTCCGCCTCCCCGGCGTCGCGCTGGGCCTCCGTCTCGCCCACGCAGACCACGGGGATCAGCCCCGCCTCGATCGCCGCCTGGGCCTTGGCCTGCACCTGGGCATCCGTCTCCCCGTGGTCCGCCCGGCGTTCGGAGTGGCCAAGAATGACGAAGCCGCATCCGGCATCGGCCAGCATGGCGGCCGAGACATCGCCCGTATGGGCCCCGTTCGCCTCCGCCGAGCAGTCCTGCCCGCCGATCGCCACCGGCTTCCAGCCCATGGAGGCGGCGGCGACGTGCAGGTGCAGGAAGGGCGGGCAGATCAGCAGGTCCGCGCCCGGCGCCCGGTCCAGCCCGGCCCGCACCCCCTCGGCCAGGGCCGCGGCGTCCCGCAGCGTGCCGTTCATCTTCCAGTTGCCGGCAATGAGGGGGCGGACTCCGGGGGTCATGGGCTCTCCTGGCGTGACGGCGCGTATCAGCGCCGCCTATCGGGAGGATGGAGGTTTGGCAACCGTATCCGGATAGGCTACCGCCCCTTCTCCGAACTTCCCCCAGCAGGGCCCGCCGCCGCCATGATCACCGCGTTCCGCCGTCTCGCCGGCACCTGGTTCGCCAGGGGCCTCTTCGTCCTGCTGGTGCTCTCCTTCGCGGTCTGGGGGATCGAGGACACCATCCGCAACTTCGGCCGAGACAATGCCGTGGCGCGCGTTGGCGGGCAGCCGATCGAGCTGGCGGAGGCCCAGAACGCCGCCCGGCGGGAGACGCAGCGCCTGCAGCGCCAGCTCGGCCCGCGCTTCGAGCCGAACGAGGCCTTCCGCCAGGCCGTGGCCCGCCAAGCGCTGGAGAACCTCATCGCCTCCCGCGCCCAGGACCAGGAGGCGCGGAGCCTCGGCGTCTCCGCCTCGGTGGACGCGGTCCGGGCCTATACCTTCGCCATTCCCGCCTTCCGCGACGCGGCCGGCCAGTTCAGCCCCTTCATCCTGCAGCAGTTCCTGCGCCAGAACGACCTGACGGAGGGCGACTTCACCCGCCTCGTCATCTCCGACCTGCAGCGGCAGCAGCTGGTGGGCGCCGTCCGCGCCGGCGCCCGGGCGCCCGAGACACTGACGAAGCTCCTCGCCGCCTTCGCCGGGGAGAAGCGGGTGGCCGAAGTGGCGGAATTCCCCCTGCTCAGCGCCCCCGAGGTGCCGGAGCCGACCCAGGCGCAGCTGGAGCGCTTCCACGAGAACAACCCCGCCGAGTTCTCCTCCCCCGAGTACCGCGAGGCCGCCCTCGCCCTCCTCTCTGCCGAGATCCTGCTGCCGAAGGTGCAGGTGACGGATGCCGAGATCGACGCCGGGCTGGAGGCGCAGCGCGAGCGCAGCGGCACGCCGGAGCGCCGCACGGTGGAGCAGGCCCTGGTCTCCACGAAGGAGGCTGCGGACGCGATCCGCACCGCCTGGACCGGTGGCGCCGACCTCCAGGCGATCACGACCCAGGCGCAGGCTGCTGGCGGCGCCGCGCTGGAGATGGGCCAGGTGACCCGCTCCGAGATGCCCGTGGAGAACATCGCGAACGCTGTCTTCGCCCTGCCGGATGGCGGTGTGAGCGAGCCGATCCAGAGCCCCTTTGGCTGGCACGTGATGAAGGTGACGGCGATCCAGCCCGCCACCGAAATCCCGATGGAAACCCTGCGCGCCCAGACCCGCGAGACGCTGGCGCGGGAAAAGGCCGCTGACCTCTCCTTTGAGGAGGCGAACAAGCTGGAGGACGCCCTCTCCGGCGGCTCCACCGTGGAGGAGGCGGCGCAGCGCTTCGGCCTGCAGGCCACCCGCGTGACGCTGGATCGCCAGGGCAATGGCCGTGATGGCCGCCCCGTGACCCTGCCCGGCGGCCCCGCCGCGCGCGCCGCGCTGATCGAGGCGATCTTCGCCAACCCCGCCGGCTCCGGCCCGCGCGTGGCGGAGGTGGGCCAGGCCTTCGCGGCGTTGGACGTGCCCACCGCCATCCCCGCCGCGCTGAAGCCCTTCGCGGAGGTGGAGGCTGAGGTGCGCCGCGCCTGGACGCTGGACGCCCGCCGCCGCGCCCAGGAGGAGCGCGCCACGGCGCTGATGACGGCCGTCCAGGGCGGGAAGGACTTTGCGGAGGCCGCGAAGGAGGCCGGGGTCGAGCCCGCCCGCATGGGCCCGGCCGCGCGCGACGCCCAGGGCCCAGCCGCGGGCGGCATCCCGGCCGAGCTGCTGCCCGGCCTCTTCACCCTGAAGCCCGGGGAGGTGACCATGGCCACCACCGCCGCCGGCTTCGCCGTGGCGAAGCTGGTGGAGATCATCCCCGCCGACACCGCGGCCGCCCCGGACGCCCAGGCGCGCGCCAAAACCGAGGTGGAGCAGGCCATGCAGGACGACCTGGAGGCCCAGTTCGCCGCCGCGCTCCGCGCCCGCGCCAAGGTGACGATCAACGAGGGCCTAATGGACCAGGTGGCCGCGAGATGACCGCCCCCGACAGCTACGCCGCCTTCGCCACCGCCCACGCGGCCGGGCGCGGGCAAGTGGTGTTCCGGGAGCGCGTCGCGGACCTCGACACCCCCGTCGGCGCCTTTCTCAAGCTCGCCGAGGGCCGCCCCAACACCTTCCTGCTGGAGAGCGTGGAGGGCGGGCAGAGCCGGGGCCGCTACTCCGCCATCGGCCTCGCCCCCGACCTGATCTGGCGCTGCCGGGACGGGCGGGCGGAGGTGAACCGCCACGCCCTTTCCGCCCCCCACGCCTTCGTGCCGGAGGAGGCGCCGCCGCTGGAGGGCCTGCGCGCCCTGATCCAGTCCTGCCGCATGGACCTGCCGGCCGGGCTGCCGCCCTGCGCCGCCGGCCTGTTCGGCTATCTCGGCTACGACATGGTCCGGCAGATAGAGCGCCTGCCGGCGGAGAACCCGGACCTGCTGGGCATTCCCGAGGCGATCCTCAGCCGCCCCACCCTGCTCGCCGTCTTCGACCACGTGCGGGACATCCTGACCCTCTGCGCGCCCGTCTATGCCGATAGGGGAGAGACGGCGCGCGAGGCCTACGAGGCCGCCCAGGCCCGGCTGGACGAGGCCGAGGTCGCGCTGGACCGCCCGGTCCCTCGCCCTGCCCCGCCCGCCGCCCTGCCCCCGCCGGGCACGCCTTCCTCCAACTTCACGCGGGAAGGCTTCATGGCCGCGGTGGAGCGGGCGAAGGAGTTCATCGCCGCCGGAGACGCCTTCCAGATCGTCCCCAGCCAGCGCTTCCAGGCGCCCTTCGCCCTGCCGCCCTTCGCGCTCTACCGCGCGCTGCGGCGCCTCAACCCCGCACCGTTCCTGTTCCACTTCGACTTCGGCGGTTTCGCGGCCACCGGCGCCAGCCCGGAGATCCTGGTTCGGCTGCGGGACGGGGTGGTGACGGTCCGCCCCCTCGCCGGCACGCGCCGCCGCGGCGCGACGCCGGAGGAGGACAAGGCGCTGGAGAGGGAGCTTCTGGCCGATCCGAAGGAGCGGGCGGAGCACCTGATGCTGGTGGATCTCGGCCGTAACGACGTGGGCCGGGTGGCCGAAACGGGCAGCGTCCGCGTCACCGCCCAGTTCGGGATCGAGCGCTACTCCCAGGTGATGCACATCAGCTCCGAGGTGCAGGGCCGGCTGCGCCCGGGCCTGACGGCGCTGGACGCGCTGATGGCCGGCTTCCCCGCCGGCACGCTCTCCGGGGCGCCGAAGGTGCGGGCCATGCAGATCATCGAGGAGCTGGAGCCCTCCCGCCGCGGCGTCTACGCGGGCTGCTTCGGCTATTTCGGCGGGGATGGCGGCATGGACACCTGCATCGGCCTCCGTATGGCCGTGGTGAAGGACGGCACCATGTACGTCCAAGCCGGGGCCGGGGTGGTGGCGGACAGCGATCCGGCCTCCGAGGAGGAGGAGACCCGGCAGAAGGCCCGCGCCCTGTTCCGCGCGGCGGAGGAGGCCGTGCGCTTCGCCGCAGCCGCGCCCCGCAGGGCGGAGGGCTGAGCCGATGGATGGCGCCATGGAGCTGTTCGAGACGAATGGCGTCCGCATCGACCTGGCGCATCCCCGGATCCAGCCCGTGGCGGACGAGTTCCGCCGCGGTGCCTTCGAGGCGAGCGAGGCGAAGATCACCCGCCGCGTCGTGCGGCCCCATCATCGCATCCTGGAGCTCGGCACCTGCACGGGCTTCATCGCCATGATCGCGGCGCGGATCGTCGGCCCCGCCAACATCCGCTCCTATGAGGCGAACCCGGAGAACGCGGCGCTGGCCGCGCACCACTTCGCCGCGAACGGGCTGCCGGTTGAGCTCTACAACACCGTGCTGCTGTCCCGCCGCTCCGCGGCGACGCATCCCGCCACGGTGCCATTCTTCGTCTCCCCCTCCCTCGTCTCCTCCTCCCTCATCCCCATCCCCCGCCGGGGCACGGTGGATGTCCCGGTCGCGGTGTTCGAGGAGGAGGTGGCGCGCCACGGGGCCAACTTCCTCATCATGGACATCGAGGGTGGCGAGGTGGACCTGCTCGGCACGGCCGACCTGGACCCGATCACCGGCATTATCCTGGAGACGCATTACCGGAAGGCCGGGGTGGCCCCGACGGACGCCATGATGAAGCGCCTCTACGACCGCGGCTTCCGGATCAACCTGCGCAGCTCCGGGTCCGAAACGCTCCACCTCTACCGCGAGGGCCACGAGGCGGATCTCCAGGGCGCCTTCTAGTCCCGGCCCGGAGCTCCGTCTTGACCGGCGGTGGCCCCTGGGCCGAAGTGGGGCGGCCATGATCCTGCTCATCGACAATTACGACAGCTTCACCTTCAACCTCGTCCACTTCCTCGGGGAGCTGGGCGCGGAGGTGGCCGTCTGGCGCAACGACGCGCTCTCGGTGGACCAGGCGATCGAGATGAAGCCGCAAGCAGTCATCCTCTCCCCCGGCCCCTGCACGCCGAACGAGGCGGGGATCTGCCTGGACCTGATCGGCGCGGCCGCGGGGAAGGGCGTGCCCGTGTTCGGCGTCTGCCTCGGCCACCAGTCCATCGGGCAGGCTTTCGGCGGCGCTGTGGTGCGCGCCCCCCAGCCCGTGCACGGCAAGGTGCACGACATGCACCATGGCGGCAGCGATGTCTTCGCCGGCCTCCCCTCCCCCTTCAAGGCCACGCGCTATCACTCCCTCGTCGTGCGGCGGGACGACCTGCCGGAGACCCTGAAGGTCACGGCGGAGACTGAGGACGGGCTCGTCATGGGGCTCGCGCACCGCGACCTGCCGGTCTGGGGCGTGCAGTTCCACCCGGAGAGCATCGCCTCGCAGCACGGCCACGACATGCTGGCCAACCTGCTGCGCCTGGCCGGAATCAACCTGCCGCCCAGGGGCAATCCGCTGGGCGAACCTCTTCCCCAGGCCGCCTGAGCCATGTCCCTCAAGCCTGTCCTGGCCCGGCTCGCCGCCGGGGAGCGCCTTGCCGAGAGCGAGGCCGAGGCCGCCTTCGGCACGGTAATGGCCGGCGAGGCCACGCCCGCCCAGATCGCCGGCCTGCTGATGGCCATGCGCGTGCGCGGGGAGACGGTGGCGGAGATGACCGGCGCCGTGCGGGCCATGCGCGCCCGCATGCTGGCGGTCGAGGCGCCTGAGGGCGCGATCGACCTTGTCGGAACCGGGGGGGATGCCGCCGGTACCCTCAACATCTCCACCGCCGCCGCGCTGGTCGTCGCCGGCTGCGGCGTGCCGGTGGCTAAGCACGGGAACCGCGCCCTCTCCTCCCGCTCCGGCGCCTCCGACGTGCTCAGCGCGCTGGGCGTGAACACCGATGTTCCCATGGAACGCATCCCCGAGGTGCTGCGGGAGGCCGGGATCTGCTTCCTCGCCGCCCCGCGCCACCACGCCGCCTTGCGCCACGCGGCCGGCCCGCGCGTGGAGCTGGGCACCCGCACCATCTTCAACCTGCTGGGCCCGCTGACCAACCCGGCCCGCGTCCGCCGCCAGATGACCGGCGCCTTCGCCCCGCAATGGCTGCGCCCCATGGCGGAGACGCTCGGCCGCATCGGGACGGAGCACGCCTGGCTCGTCCACGGGCAGGGCCTGGACGAACTGACGGTGTCCGGCCCCTCCCAGGTGGTGGAGCTGAAAGGCGGCCACATCCGGGAGTTCGAGGTGGCGCCGGAGGATGCGGGCCTACCCCGCCACCCCGCCGAGTCCCTGAAGGGCGGCGAGCCGGCGGAGAACGCGGAGGCCGTGGTCGCGCTGCTGAAGGGTGAGGCCGGCGGCTATCGGGACTGCGTGCTGCTCAACGCCGCCGCCGCCCTCATCGTCGCGGGCCGGGTGGAGACGCTGAAGGAAGGCGCGGCGCTGGCCGCCGAGTCCGTCGCCTCCGGCCGCGCCCTGGCGGCGCTGGAGAGGCTGCGGGCGCTGACGGCCGCCTGACGCGGCGCCCGGCTCCCTTGCGCTCACCTCGAACGCGCCAGCCCCGGCCGGCCGGCGCTTGGGCGCTCCTGGGCCCGGGCGCCCGATCCGCATCCGGAACGTCCCGCGCGCGTTGCACCGGGGGCCCGGCCCGGCCAGACGGGCGCGACGCCCTGCCCCGCGCGGGTGCCGCTTGACGGCACCCGCGCAACAGCGCGAGGAACCGTCCACCATGGATCAGACCCTCCCGGTGACCGACGCGCCCCTTCCCGACACCAAGCGCAGCGCGGACCTGTCGGACACGCTCCGGCAGATACTGGCCGCCAAGTACGTGGAGGTGCAGGCGCGGCAGCAGGAAACCCCCCTGGCGGAGATGGAGCGGCGCGCCCGCGATGCCGGGCGGCCCCGGCCCTTCACGGCGGCCCTCTGCAACGCCGTGGCGGATCTTCGGGTAGGCCTGATCGCCGAGGTGAAGCGCGCCTCCCCCTCCGGCGGGCTGATCCGCGAGCCCTTCGACCCTGCCGGCATTGCCCGCGCCTATGAGGAGGCGGGCGCCACCTGCCTCTCCGTGCTGACGGACGAGCCCTGGTTCCAGGGCACCCCGGAGCACCTGCGCCTGGCGCGGGAGGCGACGAACCTGCCCGTGCTGCGGAAGGATTTCATGGTGGATCCCTGGCAGGTCTTCGAGGCCCGGGCCATGGGGGCGGACGCTATCCTCATCATCATGGCCGCGGTGACCGACGAGATGGCCGAGCGGCTGGAGGACACGGCCCGCGGCCTGGACATGGGCGTGCTGGTAGAGATCCATGACGAGGCGGAGCTTCAGCGCGCCCTGGGGTTGGAGACGCGCCTGATCGGCGTGAACAACCGCGACCTGCGCAGCCTCAAGACCGACATCGCCGTGACGGAGCGCCTGGCGCCGCTGGTCCCCGCCGACCGCATCCCCGTCGCCGAGAGCGGCATCCGCACCCCCGAGGACGTGCGCCGCATGGCCCATGCCGGCGCCCGCTGCCTGCTGGTGGGCGAGCACCTGCTGCGCCAGCCCGACCCCGGCGCCGCCGCCCGCGCGCTGGTGGAGGCCGCTTGAGCGGCCCCCTCACCCATTTCGATGCCGCCGGCCGGGCGGCGATGGTGGATGTCTCGGCGAAGGCCGAGACGGTGCGGGAGGCAACGGCCAAGGGCCGGATCACCATGCGCCCGGAGACCCTGGCCCTTATCGCCGAGGGCCGCGCGGGCAAGGGCGACGTGCTCGGCGTGGCCCGGCTGGCCGGGATCATGGCCGCCAAGCGAACCGCCGAGTTGATCCCCCTCTGCCACCCCCTCCCCCTCTCCTCCGCCAGCGTGGAGCTGGAGCTGGCGGAACCGGACGCGGTGGAGATCACCGCAACCGTTCGTACCGCTGGCCGGACGGGGGTGGAGATGGAGGCGATGACGGCCGTGACCGTCGCGGCGCTGACAGTTTACGACATGGTGAAGGCGGTGGACCGGGCCATGCGGATCGAGGCGGTAAGGCTGACGCGCAAATCCGGCGGAAAGTCCGGGTTCTACGAGGCCGAATAGGGTGATCCCCGTCGCCGAGGCGCTGGAGCGCATCCTTTCCGCCCTCTCTCCCACCCCCGCCGAGACCGTCTCCCTGCCCGAGGGCTGGGGGCGGGTCCTCGCGCGCCCCGTCCTCGCCCGCGTGACCCAGCCGCCCGCGGACGTCTCCGCCATGGACGGCTACGCGCTGCGGGCGGCGGATGGCGCGGTGGGGGGCAGGCTGCGCGTGATCGGCAGCGCCCCGGCCGGGCACCCCTTCGGCGGCACGGTCGGCCCCGGTGAGGCCGTGCGGATCTTCACCGGCGGCGCCGTGCCCCCGGGTGCGGATTCCATCCTGCTGCAGGAGGACGCGACGGCCGGGGACGGCTTCGTGACCCCGACCGAGGCCGTGCGGGAGGGCCGCCACATCCGCCGCGCCGGGCTGGACTTCGCCGCTGGCGGGACGGTGCTGGAGGCGGGCCGCCGGCTGACCGCCCGCGACATTGGCCTGGCCGCCGCGGCGAACCACCCCTGGCTGCACGTCCATCGCCGCCCCCGGATCGGCATCCTCGCCACCGGGGATGAGATCGCCCTGCCCGGCGAGCCGATCCCGCCGGGCGGAATCGTCTCCTCCAACGCCCATGCCCTGGCGGCGCTGGTCCGCGCCTCCGGCGGGGAGCCGGTGGTGCTGCCGATCGCCGCCGACGACCGGGACGCGATCGCCGAGGCCGCGGCCGCGGCGGCCCGATGCGACCTTCTGCTGACCACGGGCGGCGCCAGCGTGGGCGAGCATGATCTCGTTCAGTCCGCCCTCGGGCCCCAAGGCTTCTCGCTGGATTTCTGGAAGATCGCCATGCGGCCGGGCAAGCCGCTGATCTGGGGCGACCTGCGCGGCACCCCGATGCTCGGCCTGCCGGGCAATCCCGTCTCGGCCCTGGTCTGTGCGGTGATCTTCCTGATCCCGGCCCTGCGGCGGCTTTCGGGCCTGCCCGCCGGCCCGGTGGAGACCCGCACCGCTCTGTTGGGCCGCGAGATGGGCGCGAACGACCGACGCCAGGACTATGTGCGCGCCGAAATCACCCGTGGTCCCGACGGTGCCCTCACCGTGAGCCCCCTCCCCCTGCAGGACAGTTCCATGCTCGCGGCTCTCGCCCGGGCCGGGGCGCTGGTGATCCGCCCGCCCCATGCCCCGGCCGCCCCGGCCGGCACGGCAGTGGAAATTGTGGAGCTTTCCTCGCTCGGCGTCTGAGGAGCGGCATTGACCGACGCGGGAGAACTTTCATAGAACTTCCGGCGGGGTTGCCCGTTTGTTCGTGCGGACAACCCAAGCCCTCGCCCCCAGGGAGACGCCCGGACCATGCTCACCCGCAAGCAGCATGAGCTGCTCACCTTCATCGACAAGCACCTGCGGGATACCGGCTTCTCACCCTCCTTCGAAGAGATGAAGGAGGCGCTGAACCTGAAGTCGAAGTCTGGCATCCACCGCCTGATCACGGCGCTGGAGGAGCGCGGCTTCCTGAAGCGCCGCGCCCACCGCGCCCGCGCCCTGGAGGTGCTGCGCGTGCCGGAGAGCCTCTCGCCCCGTGCCGCCCAGCCCGCGCAGGCGGTGCCCCAGCCCGCCCTGGCCGCGGCCCCGTCCTTCGCACCGAACGTCATCCGCGGCAACTTCGCGCCCAACCTGCCGGGCGCGGTTCGCACCGCCAACGATGCCGCCGCCGTCCACCTTCCCCTCTATGGCCGCATCGCCGCCGGCCTGCCCATCGAGGCGCTACGGGACATGGGCGAGAGCGTTGAGGTTCCCGCCGCGATGCTTGGCGGCGGCGAGCACTACGCGCTGGAGGTTTCCGGCGATTCGATGATCGAGGCCGGCATCCTGGACGGCGACACGGTCATTATCCGCCGCGGCGACACGGCCGATAACGGCTCCATCGTGGTGGCCCTAGTGGACGAGAACGAGGTGACGCTGAAGCGGCTGCGCCGTCGCGGCAACTCCATCGCGCTCGAGGCCGCGAACCCGCGCTTCGAGACCCGGATCTTCGGGCCGGACCGCGTGAAGGTGCAGGGCCGGCTTATCGGGCTGGTGCGCCGCTACCACTGAACGCGGGTGGGGGCTGCGTCAGCCCCCCTCCTCCGGCACCAGTTCCACCCCGTCCAGCACCGCCGCGAACCCCGCCTCGCAGAACAGCCGCACCTCCACGCCGATCAGGTCTTCGGCCGCGGTGAAGGGCAGCGAGGCGGTCCAGCCCTCGGCGATCAGGGCCTCGCCCTGCACCGCGCGCGCGGCGATGCGGGAAGCGCCATTCCCGGTTGAAATGTCCATGACCGCGCCCCCCATGGCGGGCGCGCCTGGCCGGAAGCGCAGCCGCGCCGTCCAGCCCCCGCGCGCGAGGGGCAGGTAGGGGCCGAAAAGGCCTGTCCCGGCCCTCCCATCCAGCACGATCGCCCCGTTCTCCCGCCGGCCGACCGCTGTGTGCACCCGCTCGTCGGTGGCGGGGAGGTGCAGGGCCGTCCTCGTCAGGCGGCGGGCTTCCCACACCGTGGCCCAGGACGGGTCGGCGCAGGGGATGCGGCGGCCGGACCAGCCCGCACGGGCCAGGGCGCGCTGGAAGTAGTCCTCGTGGAAGCCCAGCTCCAGCCAGCCGTTCTTTCGGATTGCCCAGAGCGAGTTGCCGTCCAGCCGGACACCCCAGGGCTGGGGAAAGTCGGCGGTGATGGGCTCCCCGCCGAAGAAGAGCCGTCCCCCTTCCGCCACGCGCGCCTGCAGCGCCCTCAGCAGGCGCAGGTGGTCGGCGCAGTGGTGGAAGCACTCGAAGAAGAGCACGGCGTCGAAGGTCGCGCCGCTGCGCTCGGCCCAGAAGAAGTCGTCGTGGACCACTTCGATGGAGAGGCCCTCGCGCTCGGCACGGCGACGAATCAGCTCGCAGAAGCGCGGCTCCACATCCACGCAGGTGACGTGGTGGCCCAGCCGGGCCAGCTCCAGCGTGGTGTTGCCCCAGCCCGGGCCGAATTCCAGCACGCGGGACCCGGGCGGCAGGGCCATGGCGCGCAGGGCGAAGCCGATGCCCATCAGGTGCTCGCCCGCCGTGGTGCCGCTGCCCGTCGAGTAGGGGAAGGGCCGGCGCAGCGCGGCATCCACGTCCAGCGGCGTCGCCTCGTTCTCCAGCGCGTAGCCGCGCCCGGCGATGGTGGCGTAGATGCCCATCTGCGCCTCGCGATAGGCGTCCGAGAAGGGGTCCTCTGGCATTCCGGCGGGCGGGTCGATCCGGAAGGTGCCGAAGACGACGCGCATGGCGTCGTCGGAGATCCTCTCCGCCCGGTCGCACTCCGCGAGCGCCTCGTCCAGCTCCTCCAGACTCCGCAGCACGCGCATCAGAGGTTCTCCGGCCCGTCGTCGCAGGGGTCGTCGATGATGCCCATGGCCACCCAGGGCTGCGTCTCGGAATTCGATTCGCCGGACGGGACGGAGGTGCGGATCTCCAGCGCCTCCTCGCGCGGGCGGATGGAGCGGGCGACCTGGCGGCGCATCAGGGTCTCGAAAAGTTCTATCCGGTCCCCGTGGCGCGCCAGCACCTCCCTTATCTCAGGCTTCGGGGAGCGGCGCAGCACCGCGAAGCCGCGCAGGGACAGGCCGGCGGAGTAGTTCCAGAAGCTGCCATGGGTGTGGCGGTTCCCCTTCTCGTCCGCCACGTCCACGACCACCCCGTCCTGCTTCACCGGGCCGCCGAGATCGACGGCGTGGGTGCCGATGGCGAAGGCGCTGAGCGCGTGATCCAGCGCGGGCGCGATGCGCGGGTCGTCGATGGCCGAGGCGGCGCGGGCCAGGGCCAGCACCGCGGCCGCGTGGCAGTCCAGGTAGGCCGGCTCGCCCTTCCCCATGGGGAAGACGGAAACGGGCTTGCCGATCATGTCCTTCGCGGGCTGCTCGAACGTAAGCAGCACGTCCACCGCCCGCCGCAGTGCCTCCCGGTGGCGGGGCGAGCCCGTGACGGCCAGCGCGTCCACCAGTCCCATCACCACGAAGGAGAGCGGGCGGGAGAAGATCGCACGCGGGTCCGTCTCCGCCGGGCGGAGCATGTTCTCCTCATAGGCGGCGAGAAGCTGGTCGTGCATCCCCAGCGCCTCCTCGACCATCGGCTTCGCCCCTTCCCCCGCGCGGGCCAGCATGCGGGCTCGCCGCGCGAAGGCGGCGAGCTCCACGCCGTAGTCGTAGGAGAGGGAGAGGTCGATGGGCTGGCTCGGCGGGCCCGCAGCCTCGGCCGCCATGATGGCGGCCATGTCGTCCACCCGGTCGTAGAAGCCGCCGGAGGTGAGAAGCTTCGTCTCCTCCACAGAAACCCGTTCGCCGCAGCGATCGCCGGGGAAGGCGTGCTCGGCGGCCACCCAGTGCAGGTTCCCTTCCTCCTGCGCGACGATGTTCAGTGCGGAGAACCGCCCGGGCTCGCGGGGCATGGAGTGGATGGCGGGTGAGAAGCCGCGCATGAACCGGTCCCGCGAGAGGGACCAGTAGGGCGCGCCGGAGAGGGGCAGCAGCCCCTGGGCGGGTTCCGAGACGCTCACCGTCAACGGCGCAGCGCCCGGGCGCCGGGCGCGCACGGCGTTGTAGGTCATGCCCAGCTCGCCATGGGTCAGCTGGTCCGCCGAGATCGTCAGCACGAGGTCGGAGACGGTCACGCCGGGATCGAGGTCGAGCGCCGCCTCCGCCCGGAAGACGGTTGTGCGCGCATCGAAGCGGTAGGTGTAGGCGAGACGCCCGAGGCGTAGGTTCCGCCCCTCATGGACGAAGCGCAGCTCGCTCGCGTGGGTTAGCTCCAGCGAATCGCCGCGGTGCCGGATCTCCCAGGCATCGATGGCGTCCTCCACGTCCAGCGTGTAGCCCACACCGCCGTAGTCGAACCGCACGTAGTTGCCCGTCAGCATGACGTTGCGTGCCGTCCGCCCGTCGTGGAAGCGGACGCCGACCGTGACCACGCCCGCCGGCAGGTCGCAGGTGATGTCCATGAGGCTGTGGACGAAGCGGGCCCGCGCGCCATCGTTCTCCACCGCGTCCAGCCGGGCCTGGCCGAGGCGGCGGTACACGTAGGGGCCGCGGCAGAGGTCCCGCAGGAATCCGAAGGTCGCGTCCACCGCCTCAGGGAAGGCCCACCAGACCGGCGGGAGGGAGAGGAACTCCAGGACCTTCGCGTTGTCGTCGGACCAGAACCAGCGGTCCCCGTCCATCATCTCCTCGGTTTCCGCCACGGCATGACGGTTCCCGAAGCGGGGCCCGACGGGGTGCAGGAGATGGCGCACGATGAAGGCGGCGTAGGGAATCGGGTCTGTCGTCAGCACTGGCCTAGCCTGGATGGGGCTGGACAGGATGTAACCCGAAAGAGATGAAAAACCCATGGCCGCAAGCCGCCGGCGCAACCGGCAAGACCAAAAATCAGCAACGATTACATGGGTTAGGAGGCGGATGGTGGGCGCAACAGGGATTGAACCTGTGACCCCCACCGTGTCAAGGTGGTGCTCTCCCGCTGAGCTATGCGCCCATCCGCCGGGTCTGCCGCCCCCGAACGGGCGCGGCGTGGCGGCCCGTTTAGCGTGGCCCCCGCCGCACGGCAAGCCCGAAGGGGCGGCAGAATAGGCCGCCGCGCAGCATCGCGCGTGACAGCCGCCTCCGGCTGTGGTGATTCAGGTGCAGATGGACCTACCGATCCAGGCCGCGCTCGAGGCCGACGCCCCCCCTCCCTTCCAGCTCAGCCGGCCGGAGACCCAGGCCGCGCCGATCGTCCTCGCCTCCCCGCACTCGGGCCGGCACTACCCCGCCGCCTTCCTTGCGGAGAGCCGGCTGGATTCGGTCGCCCTCCGCCGCTCCGAGGACGGCTTCGTGGAGGAGATCTTCGCCGGTGCCCCGGCGCTCGGTATCCCGCTCCTCGCCGCCACCTTCCCGCGCGTCTACTGCGACGCGAACCGCGAGCCGTGGGAACTGGACCCCGGCATGTTCGACGGGCCGCTGCCGGACTTCGTCAACAGCGCCTCGCCGCGCGTCGGCGCCGGGCTGGGCACGATCGCCCGGGTGGTGGCGAGCGGCGAGCCCGTGTACCGCCGCCGCCTCTCCTTCGACGAGGCGGCGGACCGCATCCGCGCCCTGTGGGAGCCCTACCACGCCGCGCTGAACGGGCTGATCGCGGAGACGGTGCGGCGCTTCGGCACCTGCCTCCTGATCGACTGCCACTCCATGCCCACCATCCCCGGGGAGGGAGGGCGCTCGGCGGACATGATTCTCGGGGATGCGCACGGCACCGCCGCCGCCCCGCGCGCGACGCGGATGATGGAGGAGGCGCTCTCGGCCATGGGCTACCGGCACCGGCGGAACGACCCTTATGCCGGCGGATACGTCACCCGCCACTACGGCCGCCCGCGAGAGGGCGTGCACGTGATCCAGCTGGAGATCGCCCGCAGCCTCTACATGGACGAGCGGCGGATCCAGCGCCTCCCCGGCCTCGCCCTGCTGAGCGCCGACATGGAACGGCTGCTGGCCCGGTTGGTGGCCGAGGACTGGTCCTTCCTGCGCCCCTGACGCACCGCCCGGGCCGGGGCCAGCGCGCGGGCAAAAAAAAGGCGGTGCCAGAGGCACCGCCGAGTTTAGGGAGGAAACGTCCAAGAAAGACAACAACGCGACAACATCGCGTTGCTGCGATGCACAACGTAGTGGTGCACCACTGGTTGCGCAAGTCCTATTTTGCATCGCAGCATCACGGAAATGAGATAGCCGCCTCTGGATGGAGGTGGCACGAGGCTTGAGCAGGCAGGGCCATGCGCCTCCTCGCCCTGATCCTCGTCCTGCTTCCCGGGCTGGCCGTGGCCCAGCCCTCTCCCACGGCGCTCTGCCGTGCCGCCATCGCTGCGGCGGAGCGGGAATATGGGCTTCCGGCCGGCCTCCTGGCGGCTATCGGCCGCGTGGAATCCGGGCGCCGCGACCCTGCCACGGGCGAGAGCGGCCCCTGGCCGTGGACCATGAACGCGGAGGGGACCGGCAAATTCTTCTCCTCCAAGGCGGAAGCGGTTGCCGAGGTCCGGCAGCTTCGTGCCGGGGGCATGCGGCTGATCGACATCGGCTGCATGCAGATCAACCTGCACCACCACCTTGACGCCTTCGCTTCCATCGAGGATGGCTTCGATCCCCTGACCAATGCCCGCTACGCCGCACGCTTCCTCCAGAGACTGCAGGCGGCCAGCGGCGACTGGATGGTGGCGGCGGGCCACTATCACAGCCAGACCCCTGGCCGGGCGGAGGCCTACCGCGCCCAGGTGGCGCTGCGCTGGCCGGAGGAGCAGCGGCAGGCCGGCACCGCCCCGGCCTGGCAGCCCGGCTGGTCACACCAGCCCGGCTGGTCGAACCAGCCCGGCGCGGCCCGCTTTCCCGTGGCCTCGGCCGCCACTCCCGGCATGAGCATTCGCAGCGCCCCGCCGCCAACGGTCCTCCGCAGCGTCGGCACCGACGGCGGCGAGCGGGGGCGCGGGCTGGACGCCTATCGCGCCATGGCCATCCCGCTGGCCAGCCGCATCGCGCCGATGCCGCTGCGCGGCCTGCCGGGGGTGCGGGGCTGAATCACGGGGTGGCGGGCGCCTCCATCAGCGGCACCGCGCCGCGGATCACCCCCGCCAACTCGTCCAGGACCTCCGTGCGCGGGTCGGAGGCGCGGACGAGCAGGACGACCTCGCGCCCAACCCCGGCCGGCAGGGGCGCGTACTCCACCAGGCCCTCCATCGGCCCGAGCGCCGCGGCTGCCATCGCCGGCATGAGGGAGGCCCCCTCTCCCGCCGCCACCATGTGACGCAGCATCTCCAGCCCTGTCGCGTGCCGCGCGCCCGGCGGGGTTCCGATGCCGCAGGCCGCCAGCGCCTGGTCCCGCAGGCAGTGGCCCTCCTCCAGCAGCAGCAACTCGCCCTCCTCCGGCATTCCGGACGGGGCGCCGGATGCCCACCCCGGGGGCTGCATCAGCAGGAAGGGCTCCAGGAAGAGCGGCAGGGCCCGCAGCGCCGGGTCGGGCGGCCCGGCACAGCAAAGTGCCGCGTCCAGCAGGCCCGCCTTCAGCGATTCGCGCAGCTCGGCGGTGCGCACCTCGCTCAGGACGGGGCGCGTGGCGGGAAAGGCCTCCCGCAACGGCCGCAGCACCCGGGGAAGCAGGTAGGGGCCGAGAGTGGGGATGGCGCCCAGGCGGAAGGGCCCGGCCAGTGGCGCCTCCTCGGCCCGCGCGGCCAGCAGCAGCGCCCGGGCTTCCCGCACCACCACGGCGGCACGGGCCAGTACGACCTCCCCGCGCGCGGTCACCAGCACGCGGCCGGGCAGCCGCTCGAAGACGGAAAGGCCGAGCAGGCCTTCCAACTTGCGGATCTGGGCCGAGAGGGCGGGCTGGGACACGCCGCAGCTCTCTGCCGCGCGGCCAAAGTGGCGGTGGTCGGCAACGGCCAGGAGGTATTCGAGATCGCGAAGGGAAAGGCCAGCCAGGGACATGAGGTAGGCATAAGCGATTCCTATGAATTCTGGAATAGAACTATATTGGTCATTATCTCCCTCATGCGTGATCTTCGCGCCGTGGCCAGCCGGCAAGAAGGGAGATCACCGTGCGTAAGGACATCGACGAAGGACACGCGGCGCCAACGCGGCGGAACACCGGACGTCGGCGCAAGGCGATGACCCCGGCCGGCCGCGCGGCGCTTCGATTGCTGATCCAGCTCGTCGCGGCACGCCGGACGGAGGGCTGACCTCGCCCTTCGCGATGCCCTTCCCGAGGTTGAGGCCCGCGCGACGGCAAACCCAGTCGTTCCGGATGCCTGCCGTAACTGCCGCGCGGCGGGAGGACCCGTCGGGCTGAACCTGTCTCCATGCCGGCCTAACCGGGGTTAAGACGGCGAAACCCCTCCTATCCTGATGCGCTGGCCGGGGATCGGAACAGCGCGGACGAACCATGCCAGCCCACGCCACCACGCGTTCTTCGTCCCTCCCCCGGGCCAGCTTGCGGGAGACGCTCACCTTCCTCTCCGGCGTGGTGCTGCCGCTGCTCGGCAAGGGCGTGATCCTGCGCCGCCCTCCGGCGGTGGACCTGGCGCAGCGGCTGAAGTTGGACAAGCGCGCCGTCGGCATCGTGCAACGCCTGCGGGACCGCCACGGCCCGGGCCCCCTGCTGCTGCCCGTGCCCCTGCATCCCTACGCGCTGGTCCTCTCGGCGGATCATGCCAGCCGCATCCTCGCGGCCGCCCCCACGCCCTTCACCCCGGCGAGCGACGAGAAGCGCTCCGCCCTCAACCATTTCGAGCCGCACGGCCTGCTCATCTCCGGCGAGCGCGGGCGCGCCCTGCGGCGCCCCTTCAACGAGGCGGTCCTGGAGACGCCCTGCCCGCTGCACCACCTCGCGCCGCGCTTCATCGCCGTGGTGGAGGAGGAGGCCGCTGCCCTGGCCGATGAGGCGAAGGCGGCCGGCGAGCTGGACTGGCCTCGCTTCGCCGCCGCCTGGTGGCGCATGGGTCGGCGCGTCATGTTCGGGGACGAGGCGCGGGAGGACCACGCGCTTACGGACATGCTGGCCCGTCTGCGGGCTGACGCGAACTGGGCCTTCCTGTTCCCCCGCCGCCGGCGCCTGCGCGCGCGGTTCGAGGAGCGGCTGGCCACGCATCTCGACCGGGCGGAGCCGGGCAGCATCGCCGAGGTGATCGCGCGCATGCCGGCTCAACCGGGCACGGACCCGCTGCATCAGGTGCCGCAATGGCTCTTCGCGCTGGACGGCCCGGCCCGAGCCACCTTCCGCACCCTCGCGGTGCTCGGCACGCATCCGGTGGCGCGGGATCGGGCGATGCAGGAGATCGCGGACGGAAAGCCGGACTTGCCCTACCTGCGGGCCTGCATCCTCGACACGCTGCGCCTCTGGCCCACCACGCCCGTGATCCTGCGCCAGGCGACGGAGGACGTTGCCTGTGAGGGCGGCACCATCGCCAGGGGCACGGGAGTCATCATCTACGCCCCCTTCCTGCACCGCGACGCCGCGCGCCTGCCCCAGGCCGACCGCTTCGCGCCCGAACCCTGGCTGGAGGGCACGCCGGAGCGGGCCGGGCTGGTCCCCTTCAGCGACGGCCCGGCCCGCTGCCCTGGCCGCCACCTCGCGCTGACCCTTTCCAGCGCCCTCCTGGCGGCGCTGCTGCGGCGGGGCTTCGCGCCGAAGGACCTGGAAGGCGTTGGCCCCGATCAGCCCCTGCCCGCAACGCTGAGCGCCTACGGGCTGCGCTTCAGCCCGAGGTGATCAGCGATTCCGCGTCACCAGCCGCCCCGGCTTCTCCCCCGTCGCGCCTATCGCGGCGACGTAGGTGGGAAGGCCGTTGCACCACACCTCCTCGATCCCCTCGCTGAGCTGCTTGGGGTTCTCGAAGGTGGCGCGGTCGCGCACGGTGTGCGGATCGAAGAGGACGATATCGGCGTAGGCGCCCTCTCGCAGCACGCCGCGATCCACCATGCCGAAGGTCTCGGCCGCCTTGCCCGTCATCTTGTGGACGGCGGTCTCCAGGCTGAACAGGCGTACGTCGCGCACGTAGTGGCCGAGTACGCGCGGGAAGGTGCCCCAGAGGCGGGGATGCGGGTGCGCGTCGTGCGGGATGCCGTCCGAGCCGATGATGGACATGGGGTGCGCCATGATCCGGCGCACATCCTCCTCGTCCATCTGCCAGGTCACCTGCCCCGCCGGCAGCAGCCGCGCGGCGGCGGACCTGATGTCCGTGTTCCAGCCGCGCGCGATGTCCTTGATGTACTTCCCCGCCATCTCCGGGTGCGGGATCGACCAGGTGACCATCGTCTCCACGTCGTCCCGCAGCTTGTCCGGCATCAGCACCGTGGAGCCGGCGGGATAAGGATAGACGTCGTAGCTCACGGCCTGCGTGCGCGCGAACTCCGCGATCAGCGGCAGCGTCTGAGTGGAGCGCCCGTAGTTCTCGGGCATGGAGCACTTGTGGTGGCTGATATGGACGGAGATGCCGGCGCGCTTGCCGATCTTCGCCGTCTCCTCGATGGAGCCGAGGATGCGGTCCGCCTCGTCGCGCATGTGGGTGCAGTAGAGGCCGCCGAAGGGCCGGATCGCCTCCGCCACCGCGATCACCTCCTCTGTCGTCGCCTGCGCGTTGGGCGGGTAGTAGAGGCCGGTGGAGAAGCCGCTCGCCCCCTCTCCCATGGATTGCTTCACCAAGTCGTGCATCCGCGCGATCTCGGCGTCCTTCGCCTGGCGGTACACGTCGTTGTTCATGGTGCGGGCGCGCAGCGTCTGGTGGCCGACGAAGGCGTAGGTGTTCACCTCGCTGCCCTGCGTCTTCAGGGCGTGCGCGTAGTCGCCGAAGCTCTCGAAGGTGTACCAGCTCTCCTCGCCCAGCAGGTCCAGCGGGGGCACGGGGCGCGTGGTGAAGCGCGCGGGCGCGAGGCTGACGCCGCAGTTCCCGACGACGACCGTCGTCACGCCCTGGCTGGTCTTGCAGGTCGTGCACTCCGGGCCGCAGAGCACGGCGCGGTCGTCATGCGTGTGGCTGTCGATGAAGCCCGGCGCCACGGCCTTGCCCGTGGCGATCACCTCCCGGTCCGCCGTGGCGCCGCCGAGGTCGCCCAGGCCCACGATGCGGTCGCCCCGCAAACCGACATCCCCCACACGCCGCGGCGCGCCCGTGCCGTCAAAGAGGGTGGCGTCGCGGATGATCGTGTCGCAGCGCAGGGCCATGCGGGCACCGTGTCCTGTCGGGTGGAATGGGGGCGATCATGATCCCCCGCGAAAGCTTTATCCAGAGCCGCTGGACCCTGCCGGGCCGGTGGCGCAGCCTGCCCGCATGACAGGCAAGGAGGAAAGGCAGGCCGCCGCGCTTCCCGGGCGCATCGACCGCCTGGGCGACCGGCTGGCACGGCTGAGCAAGACCCTGCCGGCCACGGACCGCCTGCGTGGCGGGCTGCGCCAGGCGGCACTTTCCGCAGCGGGTGCGGCGATCGCCTACCTGCCCACCCAGGCCCTGAGCCTGCGGGAGGGCTTCTGGGGCGCCATCACCGCCATCGCGGTGGTGCAGAACGAGTGGGGCGCGGCGCGGGGCGCCGGACGGGACCAGTTCCTGGGCGCCAGCATCGGCGGCGTGGTAGGCGTGGCCGTGGTGCTGACGGTCGGGCAGGAATTCGTGAGCTACCTGCTGGCCGTCGTGCTGGCAGTGATCGTCTGCTGGCTGGCCAACGTCGCCTCGGCCAGCCGGCTGTCGGCCATCACGGCCACCATCATCCTGCTGGTGCCGCACACCGGCACGCCGGCGCACATGCTCTTCTCCCGCGTCACCGAGGTGGGCTGGGGCGCGCTGGTCGGGGTGACACTGGCCTGGGCGGCGACCCGGCTGGAGAAGCGCTGAACCGGGCGCGGCAACCCCGCGCCGCCGAGGGCCGTTCCCGCCGGCACACCCGGTCAGGACCCGCCCATGCCCCTCCCCCGCCCAGGCGCCACCGCATGACGCCCGCCGAGGCACGGGCCGCCTTCGAAGCCGCCCTGCGCCGCTTCGATCCCGCCCGCCCGCCCCTGGTCCTCTGCCACCACGACGCGGACGGGCTGGCGGCCGGGGCCATCCTGGCCCGTGCCCTGCCCGGCGCCGCGGCGCGCGTGATCGGCCGGGGAGAGGGTGCCTGGACGGAGGAGACGGCGGCGGAGGTCCGGGCCCGCGACCCGGGCGGCCTCCTCGTCGCCGACCTCGGCACGCGGGCGGAAGCGGTGCTGCCCGGCCTGCCGACCGCCGTGCTGGATCACCACGTGCCCATCTCGGGCACGACCGGGGCCGCCGAAGACGTAACCGTCATCGCCGGCCACGATACGGAGCCGCAGCCCTCCTCCGCCCTCATCGCCCACTGGTGCGTGGGCGGGGAGGATCCCTGGCTGGCCGCCATCGGCATCCTCGGCGATTTCGGCGACAAGGCTCCCTTCCCAGAGCTGGCGGATGCCCGCAAGCGCCACGGGATTGGCGTGCTGAAGGAAGCCGTGGCCCTGCTGAACGCGCCGCGCCGTGCAGCATCGGGCGACGCCTCCCCCGCCCTCGCCCTGCTGCTGCGCGCGGCCAGTCCGCGCGAGGTGATCGACGGTTCCCAGCCGGAAACCGCGATCCTGGCCGCGGCGCGGGAGGAGGTTCGCGCGGCGCTGGACGCTGCCCGGCGCACGCCGCCGAAAGTGGTGGGCGAGGTCGCGCTGATCCGCATCCACACGCCCTGCCAGGTGCATCCCCTGGTCGCGCAGTCCTGGGTTTCCAGGCTGCGCGGGAAGGTCGTGATCTGCGCCAACACCGGCTACCGCGAGGGCTGGGTCCACTTCGCCGCCCGTTCGTCGGATGGCCGCGACCTGATCGCCTTCCTGCGGGAGCGCGCGCCGGAGAACGCCGGCGAGAACTTCGCCCAGGGCCATGCCCGCGCCACCGGCGGGATGCTGCCGCCCGAGGCCTGGGCGGACTTCCTGCGCCGCCTGGATTTCCCGCCGGGCTGAACTCTGCCGGGTTGATCTCCGAGCCGCCGCGGCGCGCGGCCGGCAATGTGCCGGCCGTGCGCCCGTTTGGGGCATTCCAGGGAGGGGAAGCCCTGCTTCCCTTCCTAGACCGCTCATCCCCACCAACTCCCCGTCCCCTGACGCCTTCCGTCCAGTGTCACCGTCACTGGCCGACGTGTCTCAGTAACTGGAAGGGAGGGGGTGCGATCCTTGCTGCGCTCACGGCAGCCAGGCGGGAGCTGCGGGAACGGCATCTCCCGGCAGGCCCCATGGCGTGGATAGAGGATGAACCCCGGAGCCGATCAGGCGCCCTGGCCGCCGCCACCCGTCGCGCCGCTGCGCTCCAGCAGCGTCATCCCGCCGGAGCTGCCGCCCTGAAGGACTGCGGGGCCGGTGCTGCGCTCCACGGCAGTGGTGCCGGGCAGGACGCTGGTGAAGGCCGGGTTGGGCTCGGCACCAGCCGCCCCCTGCATCTGCGACTGCATGGCGTGAGCGGCGGAAGCCAGTAACGGCGCCACGAGGGCTGCGGCAGCGATGAGGCGGACGCGGGTGACGGCCTTGGAAGTCATGAATCTCTCCTGGTATCTGGCAGTGCCGGAATGGCGCCGCCGCCCGCGAATTGAGGTGGCCGCCACATTTCCGCCAGATGGACAAAATTTCATTACGCCGATAGCGAACCTGAATAGGTAACGGCGGTTACGCCGAACGCCGCGCGCTTTGAATCCAAGTGTCACAGAAGGGGCGGTGGCGGGGCTATACCATTCAGCTTCCTGACTACTTCACGCGCATGCGGGATGCTGAACCGAGTATCCGCCATGTATCGGGATGCGGCATCGCGTAACTGGGATCGGCTCTCGTCATTCACATCACGAATTTAGGAGCAGGCCTCGCCGGCCTGACGAGGCGCCGCGCGCAGGTTGCCCCGGGATCGAAAAGCCCGAAGCGGCAGGTGCGCTGACCGCTTCGCCTCAGTCCGAGAAGAAGTCCGGCAACGGCCTGGGCTGCGCCGAGGCCGGGCGGCGGGCCTGCTGCACCGTCCGCTCCAGAGCCTCCAGGAAGAGGGAGCGGTTCCGGTTGGTGAAGCCGGCGTGCCGCGTCTCCATCCCCGTCTCGCGCAGGTGGCGGGAAATCTCCCGCCCGGCCATCGCGCTGCCGATGTTCTCCGAATCCCACACGCGTCCGGCGGGCGCCACGGCCAGGGCGCCCTTCGCGAGGCAGCGCGAGGCCAGGGGAATATCGGCCGTCACGCAGATGTCGTTCGGGCCGATCGCCTCCACGATCCAGTCGTCGGCCGCATCCGCGCCCTCCTCCACGATCACGCGGCGGACACCCTCGGGCAGCCGCACCCCGCGCGACCCGTTGGAGACGACGGTGACGGGCAGGGACAATCGGCCCGCCACGCGGAAGACCTCGTCGCGGACGGGGCAGGCATCCCCGTCCACGAAGATATGGGGCGCGCTCAGACCAGGCCGTCCGCTTCGTCCCGCGCCACAAGCGCAGGATCGCGTTCCGCCGGGTTCCCCATCCCGCCGCCGCCGGGCAGCAGCAGTCGCAGGCGCTTGCCCTTGGGAACCACCTGGAAACCCTTCGTCCGCAGCAGCGTGCCGTCGGTCAGTCCGACCCAGCCCGGTGCGCCGTCTCCGCCGCCGTCACGCCCGCGGGGCGGGTTCGCCACGCGGTCGAAGATGGCGTTCACGGCGAACTCGGCGTCGTTCTTGCCGCCGATCTCCATGACCTGCCCGAGCCCGCCGCGCGTGCGCCCAGCGCCGCCGGAGCCGGGCCGCAGCTCCTTCTTCCAGAAGATCACGGGGGCGACGTTCTCGGTCGCCTCCACCGGCATGGTCCGCACGCCGGAGGGGAAGGCGGTGCCGTCCAGCCCATCCTGCGCCGGGCGGGCCCCGGTGCCGCCAGAGTTGAAGGTAATGACCTCGAAATCCGGCAACTCGGCATCCGCGCCGCTGACCTGCCCGCCGCCGCGGAGGGGCGGGTTCCAGAGGCAGGAGGAGCCCTCCGCCGTCACCCGGTCCGGCACCGCCTGGTGCAGGCAGCCCATCATCAGGTCCGGCAGCAGCTGACCGACGACGTGCCGCACCGCCACGGGATAGGGCCGCGGCGCGTTCAGGATGCAGCCCTCCGGAATCTCCATGCGGAAGGGCAGCAGCGAGGCCCAGTTGTTCGGAACCTCCGGCGCCACCACGCACTTGATGCCGAAGCAGGCATAAGCCCGCGTGTAGGCCGCCGGCACGTTGATGCCGCGCCCGGACAGGCCGGAGGTGCCGGCGTAGTCGACGATGATGTTGTCCTCCGACACCGTCATGCGCGCCCGGAGCGTGACCGGCGCCTCGTAGCCGTCCGAGCTGATCTGCGCGGAGAACTCGCCGCGCGGCAGCTTCGCGATCTCGGCGAGGGTGGCGCGGGAGGAGGCCTCGAAGATGGACTCGGCCAGCTCGTCCAGCGAGTTCATGCCGAACTCGTCCATCATCTCCACCAGCCGGCGCGCGCCCGCATCGTTGCAGGCGCAGAGGGAATAGACATCGCCCTCCAGCTCCGCCGGGGTGCGGGTGCCGGCCCGCAGGATGTCGAAGAAGGTCTCGTTCGCCCGCCCCTGGTCGAAGCACTTCACGATGGGGATGTAGAGCCCCTCCTCGAACACGGAACGCCCCTCTGGCCCCATGCCCAGCCCGCCCACGTCGATGACATGCGCCGTGTTGGCGAAAAGGCCGACGATGATGCCGTTGCGGAAGGCGGGCGTGACGACGGTAAGGTCGTGCAGGTGGCCGGTGCCCAGCCAGGGATCGTTGGTGATGTAGTGGTCCCCGGCCTTCATCGTCTCCGCCGGGAACTTCGCGAGGAAGTGGCCCACGCTCTCCATCATGGAGTTCACGTGCCCTGGCGTGCCCGTGACGGCCTGCGCCAGCATCCGCCCGCGCAGGTCGAAGATGCCGGCCGAGAGATCGCCCGCCTCCCGCACTGTGGTGCTGAAGGCGGTGCGGATCATGATCTGCGCCTGCTCCTCCACCACGGCGATCAGGCGGTTCCATTGGATCTGCCGCTGGATAGCGGCGAGGGCATCGCGCGGAGGCGCGTCGGGCGAAGCGTTCATCGCGTCAGCTCCAGGTATCCGAGGCCATCCATCCGGCAGGTCCAGCTCGGCCCCACCAGCGTGCTCGTCTCCGCCTCGGCCACGATACAGGGCCCGGGCACCGCCGCCCCCGGCGCGAAGGTGTCGCGCTCATAGACCGGCCAGTCCGAGACCTCGCCCTTCGCGGTGTCACGCACCGCCAGGCTGCGGACCGGCGCCGGCGCGGGCGCCGCATCAACTTCCGCCACCGGCGGCGGCGCGTCCACCACCGTCGCCACCGTCACGGCGAAGGAGAGGATTTCCACGTCGCTCCCCGGCACGGGCCGGTCGTAGAAGGCCGCGTATTCCCGGTCATAGGCCGCGCGCACCTCGGCCACGTCGGCCGCGGCGAGCGCCTTTACCGGCAATTCCACCGCGATCTCGTGCCCCTGGCCGACATAGCGCATGTAGGCAATGCGCCGCTCCACCAGTTCCGCACCGAAGGCCGCGGCCGCCACCACGCGCCGCGCCTCGGCCGACATCTCCTCCAGCAGCGCGTTCACCGCCGCCGCGTCAAAGGTCCGGAAGCGCTGGTACAGGCTGCGCACCACCTCGTAGCCCACCGGCGCGCGCAGGAAGCCGATCGCCGATCCCACGCCCGCGCCGGAGGGCACGAGAAGCCTGTTCACCCCAATCTTCTCCGCCACGCGGTAGCCATGCACCGGCCCGCCGCCCCCGAAGGCGATCACCGCGCGGCCGTCATAGCCCTTGCCGCTCTCGATCGCATGGACCCGGGCGGCATTGGCCATGTTCTCGTCCACCACCTCCACCACGCCCAGCGCCGCCATCGCCGGCTCCAGCCCCAGAGTGCCGAGCGCGGAATCCATCGCCGCTGCGGAAGCATCGGGATGCAGCGTCATCGCCCCGCCGGCGAATGTCGCGGGGTCGTAGCGCCCCAGCAACAGGTTCGCGTCCGTCACCGCCGGCTTAGCCCCGCCGCGCCCGTAGCAGGCCGGGCCGGGATCGGCGCCCGCGCTCTCCGGCCCCACCTGGATGCGGCCGAGCGCGTCCACGGCTGCGATGGAGCCGCCGCCCGCCCCGATCTCCACCATCTCGATCACGGGTATCCGCAGCGGCAGGCCCGATCCCTTCTTGAACCGCCCGATCCGCGCCACCTCGAAGGTGCGGGCCGTTTGCGGCGCGAAGTCGTCGATCAGGCAGACCTTCGCGGTGGTGCCGCCCATGTCGAAGGACAGCACCCGGTCCCATCCCTTCTGCCGGGCCACGAAGGCGGAGAAGATGGCACCGCCCGCCGGTCCGCTCTCCACCAGCCGGATGGGGAAGCGCGCCGCCGTCTCCAGCGTCGTCAGCCCGCCGCCGGAGAGCATGAGGTAGAGCGGGCAGGTGAAGCCCGCCTCCTCCACGCCCGCGCGCAGGCGGTGCAGGTAACCCATCATCAGCGGCTGGACGTAGGCGTTGGCGGCAGTCGTGGAGAAGCGCTCCCACTCCCGCATCTCCGGCGAGACCTCGCTCGACAGGGAGACGGGAAGCTCCGGCCAGAGGTCCCGCACGATCTCCGCCGCCTGCCGCTCATGCGCGGGATTGACGAAGGCGTGCAGGAAGCCGATCGCCAGGCTCTCGATGCCCTCGCCCTTCATGAAGGACACGGCCTCCCGCACTGCGCCCGTGTCCAGCGGCAGCAGGACCTTCCCCTCATTGTCCAGCCGCTCCGGCACCGGCAGGCGCCAGCGCCGCGGCACCAGCGGCTGCGGCAGGGTGATGTTCAGGTCGTACTGGTCGTATCGGCTCTCATTCCCGAGCGCGAGGACGTCGCGGAACCCCTCCGTCGTCAGCAGCGCGGTCCGCGCGCCCTTGCGCTCGATCACGGCGTTCGTCGCCAGCGTCGTGCCGTGGATGAACAGTGAGACGTCGGCCGGCCCCATCCCCGCTTTGGCGAGCACCGCGCGGATGCCCTCTAGCACGCCTTTCTCCGGCGCCGCGGGGGTGGTCAGCACCTTCGCCGTCCAACGCTCGTAACCGCCCTTCCCGTCCGCGCGCTCCAGCGCCAGGTCCGTGAAAGTGCCGCCGATGTCGGAGGCCAGCCGCACGTCCGCCACCGATCAGATGCTCCGCACCACGCCGCCATCGATCTTGATGATGCTGCCGGTGATGTAGCCGCCGGGCTCGGAGGCCAGGAAGGCGGCGGTGCGCCCGAACTCCTCCGGCGTGCCGTAGCGGCGCATCGGGATGGTCTTCTCCCGCTCCTCGATCACCTGCTCCGCGGTCTTGCCCGCCTTGGCCGCATTGGCCTGGGCCAGCTCATAGGTGCGGTCGGTGCGGATGGCGCCGGGCGCGACGATGTTCACCGTCACCCCGTCCGGCCCCACCTCGTCCGCCAGCGTCTTCGCCCAGCCCACGATGTTGGCGCGAAGGACATTCGACAGAGCGAGGTTCGGCAGCGGCTGGATCATGCCGGAGCTGCCGACCGCGATGATCCGCCCGAACTTGCGCTCCCGCATCCCCGGCAGGGCCAGGTTCGCCAGCCGGATCGGGGAGAGCACGATGCGCCGGAACCAGGTCTCCAGCGCCTCCTCCGTCAGGTCGGACGCCGTACCGGCGGGCGGGCCGCCATGGTTCAGCACGAGGATGTCCACGCCGCCCAGCGCCTTCAGCGCGCCGGCGTAGAGGGCGTCCATGTCCTCGCCCTTGGCGACATCGGCCGCGAAGGCCTGCGCCGATGGCGCACCCATGCCCTTCAGCCCCTCGCAGACCGGCGCCAGCCGCTCCGCGTCGCGGCCGGAGATGGCGAGCGCCGCGCCGTCGGCCGCCAGGGCCTCGGCGATCGCCCGGCCCAGGCCCTTGGACGCGCCCATCACCAGCGCCCGCTTGCCGCGAAGACCGAGTTCCATAGAAACCTCCAACCGATTCAGGGCCGGGACCCTGGACCGGCCCCCTCTGGCTGGCAAGGTGGCCGGCAAGAAAGGGGCCGCTCACGCGCCCCCGGGCGCAACAGGTTTGGCAAGCCCGGCCCGCGCGGGCATCCTGCGCCCATGCCCCGCCCGACCCTGCTCCAGACCCGTGCCCTGCCCGCCGCCGTGGAGGCCCGGGCCGCCAGGGACTACGATGTCCGACGCCCGGAAGGGCCGGACCGCTCCCTTGATTCCGCGGCCCTGCTCGCCGCCGCCGCGGGATGCGACGGCATCCTCTGCGCCGCGGGCGATACGCTCGACGCGGGAACCATCGCAGCCCTGCCCGGGGGTGTACGGGTCATCGCCACCTTCTCCGTCGGCACGGACCACATCGCGCTGGACGCGGCGAGGGCGCGCGGCATCGCCGTGACGAACACGCCGGATGTACTGAGCGTGGCCACGGCCGAGATCGCCATGCTGCTGATCCTCATGTGTGCCCGCCGCGCGGGCGAGGCGGAGCGCCTGCTGCGCGCGCGGGAATGGACGGGCTGGGCCCCCACCCAGCTCATGGGCGTGACGCTGGAAGGCAAGCGCCTGGGCATCCTCGGCATGGGCCGCATCGGGCGGGAACTGGCCCGCATGGCCCGCGGCATGGGCATGAGGATCCACTACCGCAACCGCGCCCGCCTGGCGCCCGCCGAGGAGGAGGGCGCGACCTTCCACGCAGAGGACGAGAGCTTCCTCGCGGCCTGCGACGTGCTCTCCATGCACATTCCCGGCGGCGCGGCGACCAGCGGCTGGCTGAACGCCGCCCGGATTGCCGCCCTGCCCAGGGGCGCCATCGTGGTGAACACGGGGCGCGGCACCACGGTGGACGACGAGGCGCTCTGCGAGGCGCTGAGGGCCGGCCACCTGCGCGCCGCGGGGCTGGACGTGTTCGCCGGGGAACCCGCGATCTACGAGGGCTACCATAGCGCCCCCAACGTCACCCTCCTGCCCCATCTCGGCAGTGCGACCGTGGAGACGCGGGACGCGATGGGCTTCCGCTGCCTCGACAACCTGGACGCCGTGCTGCTGCGCGGCGCCGAACCGCCGCACCGCGTCGCCTGACCCCGGCGATTTTCCACATCCATCGCCGGGGCCGACGAGCCGGGCCCGGCAAAGGAAACACCGCGCCATGCTCTTCGACTTCGCGGCCCTGCAGAAGAAGGACCGCTACAAGCTGGTGGTCTCCACTATCGTCCCCCGCCCCATTGCCTGGATGGTCACGCAGGACGCACAGGGCCGGACCAACGCCGCCCCCTTCTCCTTCTTCAACGTCTTCAGCAACGATCCCGTCGTTGTCGGCATCGGCGTCGGTGCCCGCGGCATGGGCGGTGAGGAGGTGGCGGACATGAAGGACACGATGGACAACATCCGCGCCATCGGGGAGTTCACCGTCTGCCTCGTCAGCGAGGAGCTGGCCGAGGCCATGAACGTCACCGGCGCCGATTACCCTACGGGGGTGGACGAGATCGCCATGGCAGGCCTCACCACCGCCCCATCGGCGAAGATCCGCCCGCCCCGCATCGCGGAGAGCCCGGTGGCGCTGGAATGCCGGCTCTGGCAGGCCATCCCGATCGGAACGCACAACCTGGTGCTGGGGGAGGTTCTGGCCGTCCATGTGCGGGACGAGTGCATGCTGGACGTGGACCGCCTCTACGTGGACACCCCGAAGCTGAACCTCGTGGGCCGCATGCATGGTGGGGGCTGGTACGCACGCACCACGGACCGCTTCGACATGCCGCGCGTCACGCCGGAGCAGGTGGAGACCCGCCGCAAGGGCTGAGGCGCCGCCGAAGGACCCCGGCAGCCCCCCAGCAGGCTCGCCGGCCCGCCCGGCCCGGGAAACTGGCCCAGCGGGCCCGATTGTGCTAGTTTTGTTCCATGCGGATCTATCTTGCGGGCCCGGAGGTCTTCCTGCCGGATGCCGGCGCGCTGGCCGACGCCAAGCGCGCACTCTGCGCGCGCCACGGCGCCACCGGCATCTTCCCCACGGACCACATCCACTGCCCTGAGGCGGATGCGGCCGAGGAGGAGTGGCTGGCCATCTACCTCCGCAACGAGGCCCATATTCGCGGGGCGGACGCGCTGATCGCCAACCTCACCCCGTTCCGCGGCCCCTCCGCCGATGCGGGAACGGTGTACGAGTTGGGCTTCATGCGCGGCCTTGGCCGCCCTATCGCCGCCTACGCCAACACCGTCCTCCCCTTCGAGGAGCGCACCCGCGCCTTCCTGGGCCCCGCAGGGCGGCCGCGCCCGGAGGGCGGCTGGGAGGATTCGGAGGGCATGCAGCTGGAGGCCTTCGGCCGGCACGA
The DNA here is from genome assembly GCF_024594815.1 of Roseomonas populi. GTDB lineage: Bacteria > Pseudomonadota > Alphaproteobacteria > Acetobacterales > Acetobacteraceae > Roseomonas > Roseomonas populi. Next base: position 108,018 of record NZ_JANJOU010000001.1, read on the forward strand.
CAACCTGATGATCGACGGCGGGATCCGCGCCTCCGGCGGCCCCCTCGTCACCCGCGCCGTGCCGGAGGAAGGGCGCTGGCGCGACCTGGCCGCCTTCGAGGAGGCCCTGCGTCTCCTCCTGCGGGCCCGCTGAGCAGAATTCGCGCCGCAGCGGCTTGCCCCGCCGCCGCAGCCCCCCTATACCCCGCCGCCGTTGGACAGGTGGCCGAGTGGTCGAAGGCGCGCGCCTGGAAAGTGCGTATAGGTCAAAAGCCTATCGTGGGTTCGAATCCCACCCTGTCCGCCATCTCCCCCTCTTTCTTTCCGCTCGTTGCGTCCGTCCTAGTACGGTTTGATCCCGCGGTGGCTTGATCCAGCCCCGGTTTTCAGCGACCAGCCGTTCCGCGGCCCCGTCCGCGGGGGCATCCCCGGCCGATGCCCGCCACCTCTCCTCCCCGCCGGAGCGAACGACGCATGACGACGATCTGGATCGATGTGGAGGACCTGTTCGACTACGCCGTGGCGAACCCCCGGCCGAGCGGCATCCAGCGCGTCGAGTACGAGATCTGCCGCTGCCTCGTGACCGCGCAGGGAGAAGGCGCCGTCCGCTTCCTGCGTCACACCGACGGCGGCCGTGATTTCCGTACCGTTCCCTGGTCGGCGGTGGAGGCGCTCTTCGCCGGCCTCACTAAGCCGAAGGATGATGATGGCGGGGCCGACGCGGCCCCCGCCCCTGCCGTCGGCGAGCTGACCCCGGCCGTGCCGGATGCCCCGCCCCCGCCGCGCCGCCTGCGCCGCCGGATCCTCAGCTGGCTGGCCCGCCGCACCCCTGCCCCGCTGCGGGCCCCGCTGGGCGATGCCGTCATCCAGCAGATCGGGGCGTTGCGGAGCGCGGCCCAGGCCGGGCGCATCGCCGCCTCTTCCATCCGCCCGCGGCCGCGCCCCGCGGCCCTGCCAGCGCCGATGCCGGCGCCCGCCACCGCGGCCGGATCCCCCGTTGCCTTGCCGCAGGCGGGCGCCGCCGACCCCTTCCAGTCCGCCGAGCCGGGCGACACCCTGCTCGTCCTCGGCTCCCCCTGGTTCCACGCGGACTACGGCGCGCTGATCGAGCGTATGAAGGCGACGAGGGGCATCCGTTTCGGCGTGCTCCTCTACGACATCATCCCGCTGCGGCGGCCGGAGTTCTGCGACCAGGGGCTGGTGCGGATCTTCGAGCACTGGCTGAGCACCGTCCTGCCCCACGCCGACGTGCTGATGGCCATCTCCAAGGCCAGCGCCGACGACATCGACGCCTACGGTAAGGAGAAGGGCTGGAACCTGAAGGCCCGGCCGGTCAGCATCCCCATGGGCACGGGCTTCGGCACCCCCGCCCCCGCCGCGCGCCTGCCTGGGCGCGATTACCCGGAGGAGGGCAGCTACGCCCTCATCGTCTCCACGATCGAGGCGCGGAAGAACCACATCCTGCTCTTCCGCGTGTGGCGCCGGATGCTGGAGGAGATGCCGCGGGAGAAGGTGCCCACCCTCGTCTTCGCCGGGCGCGTGGGCTGGATGGTCTCCGACCTGATGCAGCAGCTGAAGAACGCCAACTACCTGGACGGCAAGCTGGTGCTCTTCCGGGACCCCACGGACGGCGAGCTGAGCACCCTCTACCAGGGCGCGCTCTTCACCCTCTTCCCTTCCTTCTACGAGGGCTGGGGCCTGCCGGTGACGGAGAGCCTGGCCTTCGGCAAGCCCGCCATCATCTCCAGCAGCACCTCCCTGCCGGAGGCGGGCGGCACGCTCGCCCGATACTTCGACCCGGAGAACACGGCCGAGGCCTACAGCGTGGTGCGGCAGGTGGTGGAGGACCCGGAGGGGCTGCGCCGCTGGCAGTCCCGTGTCGCGCGGGAGTTCCGCCCGGTTTCCTGGGACGAGGCCGCCGAGGCCGTGCTGCGCGCCCTGCACGAGCCGGCACCGGCGGCGTAGCGCCGCCCGTCAGCGCCAGGCCGACAGCAGCGTCTCTGTGTCCACCGCTTCCACCTGCTGGCCGTAGCGTTCGCGGTAGAGGGTCAGCAGCGCGTCATGGGTGCGGTCGGAGGAGGAGCAGAGCGCGTCCGTGGGGATGATCACGCGGTAGCCCCGGTCCACCGCCCCCAGCACCGCCGCCAGCACGCAGACATCCGTCTCCGCCCCCGTGACGACGACCGTGTCCGTCCCCCGTTCCCGCAGCAGCGCGTCCAGTTCCGGCTGGAGCCAGGGGGAATAGACGGGCTTGTCGATGACGGTAGCGGGCGGCACGAAGCGGGCGAGGCTCGGGAGCATTTCCACCATGGATTCCGGCAGGGCCTCCAGCGTCATGCCGGACCAGCGCTTCCAGTAGCGGTTCCAGGTGCCCGTCCCCTCACCAGGGCGAGCGGCGGGTATGAAGCGGGTGAAGATCGTCTCCGCCGGGTGGGCTTCGGTGATCCGCTCCACCACGGGCAGCACGCGTTTCATCCAGGGCGTGTGCCATTCCGTGCCCTCCGCGAAGAGGTTCTGCATGTCCACGCAGAGATGCACGCAATTCGGCCCGAGCGGGCCGAATTGCAGCCCTTCCTTTTCGTCCGGCATTCCCGGCCCTCCCCTTGGTTCCGTCGCCAGGAACGCAGGAAATGGCCGGAGGATACGCGGGGTGGTTACCTGAAATCCCCCGCGTTCACATAGGTTTAGGCGATCGGCCTAGCGTCCCTTCTCCTTCCGCCACTCCGCGAAGATCTCCAGGTTCTTCGGGTCGGTGGCGGGATACAGGCCGCGGATCGTGTGCCCGGCGCGCACGCGCTCCGTCACGAAGTCCTCGTAGGCCGTCATCTCCACGGCCTCATTCGCGATCTCGTCCGCGATCCCGGCGGGGATGACGATCACCCCGTCCCCATCGCCCACGATCACATCGCCCGGGAAGACCGGCGCGTCGCCGCAGCCGATCGGCACGTTCAGGTCGACCGCCTGGTTCAGCGTCAGGTTCGTCGGCGCGGAAGGGCGGGAGTGATAGGCCGGGATGTCCATCCCCGCGATCTCCGCCGCATCGCGGAAGCCGCCATCCGTCACAACGCCAGCCACGCCGCGCACCATCAGCCGCGTGACGAGGATGGAGCCGGCGGAGGCCGCGCGCGCGTCCTTGCGGCTGTCCATCACCAGCACGGCGCCGGGCGGGCAGGATTCCACGCCCTTGCGCTGCGGGTGCTCGGGGTCGCGGAACACCTCAAGCCCGTTCAGGTCCTCGCGGGCGGGGATGTAGCGGAGCGTATAGGCCTCGCCGACCATGCTCTCGGTCGGCTGGCGCAGCGGCCGCACGTCCTGGATGAACTGCTGGCGCAGGCCGCGCTTGTAGAGCGCGGTGGCGAGCGTGGCGGTGCTGACGCCCTTCAGCTTCTGGCGCGTCGCGTCGGAAAGCGGCATCTGGATCGTTCCCCCGGGTTGCTTCTCAGTAGATCACGGGCTCGGGCACGGGCGCGCCGAACTCTGTCCGCAGGAAGTCGAAGTCGCAGCCCTCGTTCGCCTGCTGGATGTGCTTGGTGAACATGTAGCCGTAGCCCCGCTCGAAGCGCGGCTCCGGCGCCTTCCAGGCGGCGCGGCGGGCGGCCAGCTCCTCCTCGGAGACTTCCATGTTGATGGTCCGCGCATCCACGTCCACCGTGACGATGTCGCCGGTCTTAAGCAGCGCCAGCGGCCCGCCGATGTAGGATTCCGGGGAGACGTGCAGCACGCAGGCGCCGTAGGAAGTGCCGGACATCCGCGCATCGGACATGCGCATCATGTCGCGCAGCCCCATCTTCAGCAGCTTCTTCGGCATTGGCAGCATGCCCCATTCCGGCATGCCCGGGCCGCCCTGCGGCCCCGCGTTGCGGAGCACCATCACCGTGTCCGGCGTGAAGGGATAGCTCTCGTCGTCCACCGCCTTCTTCATCGAGGGGTAGTCGTCGAACACGACCGCCGGGCCGGAGTGCTTCAGGAAGCGCTGGTCCATCGCCGCCGGCTTGATGACGCAGCCATCGGGCGCAAGGTTCCCCTTCAGCACGGCCAGCGATCCCTCCCCGTAGATCGGGTTCGCGGTGCTGCGGATCACGTCGTCGTTGTAGACCCGCGCGCCCTCGATGTTCTCGCCCAGCGTCTTGCCGGTCACGGTGACGCAGGACAGGTCCAGGTGCTCGCGGATGTTGCCCATCAGCGCGCGGATGCCGCCGGCGTAGAAGAAGTCCTCCATCAGGTACTTGTCGCCCGAGGGACGGACGTTGCCGATGACCGGCACGCGGCGGGAGTAGCGCTCGAAGTCGTCCAGCCCGACATCCTGCCCCGCGCGGCGCGCCATGGCGATCAGGTGGATGATGGCGTTGGTGGAGCAGCCCATGGCCATGGCCACCGCGATCGCATTGCCGAAGGCGGCCTTGGTCTGGATCTTCTGCGGCGTCAGATCCTCCCACACCATCTCCACGATCCGCCGCCCGCTCTCGCTCGCCAGCCGGATGTGGCCGGCATCGGGGGCCGGGATGGAGGAGCCGCCCGGCAGCACCATACCCACCGCCTCCGCGATGGCCGTCATCGTGCTTGCCGTGCCCATGGTCATGCAGGTGCCGTAGGAACGGGCGATGCCGCCCTCCACCCCCAGCCAGTCCTGGTCCGTGATCTTCCCGGCGCGCAGCTCGTCCCAGTACTTCCAGCTGTCGGAGCCCGAGCCGAGCACCTTGCCCTGCCAGTTGCCGCGCAGCATCGGCCCGGCCGGGAAGTAGATGGCGGGGATGTTCATGCTGGTGGCGCCCAGCAGCAGCCCCGGCGTCGTCTTGTCGCAGCCGCCCATCAGCACCACGCCGTCCACGGGGTGGGAGCGCAGAAGCTCCTCCGTCTCCATCGCCAGCATGTTGCGGTACATCATGGTGGTCGGCTTGACGAAGCTCTCGGAGACGGAGAGCGCCGGCAGCTCAACCGGGAAGCCGCCCGCCATCAGGATGCCGCGCTTCACGTCGTCCACGCGCGTCTTGAAGTGGGAGTGGCAGGGCTGCAGGTCGGACCAGGTGTTGACGATCGCGATGACCGGCTTGCCCGTCCACTCCTCCGGCGCGTAGCCCATCTGCATGGCGCGGGACCGGTGCCCGAAGCTCCGGAGGTCGGCCGGGCCGAACCAGCGGCGGGAGCGCAGCTCCTCGACGGACTTGCGCTTCGGCCCACCCTCGGTCGGCCCGGGCTCGAGGGATTCGGGCGGCAGGTTCGGATCGGACATGGTGCTCTCCCGGACGGCGTTCAGACTGACATAGCAGATTCATCGCCCGACGCCAGAGGCCGGGAATGCGCGGCGTCCCGTTGCGGCGGCGCACAATGCCTGTTTCCCTTGATGCTGAACTCGCAGGGGGACAGGCGCAAATGGAGAGGCTTTTCCGGCTCTCGGAGAACGGCACCACGCCAGGGCGGGAGGTGGTGGCGGGGCTGACCACCTTCCTCACCATGGCCTACATCATCGTGGTCAACCCGCAGATCCTTACGGCCGCGGGCATCGACCCAGGCGCGGCCTTCGTCGCCACCTGCCTGGCCGCGGCCATCGGCTGCGCGCTGATGGCCTTCCTGGCGAACTATCCCATCGCCCTCGCGCCGGGGATGGGCCTGAACGCCTATTTCGCCTTCTCCGTGGTGGGCGGGATGCACATCCCCTGGCAGGTGGCGCTGGGGGCGGTGTTCCTCTCCGGCATCATCTTCCTGATCGTCTCCCTGGTCGGCTTCCGGGAATGGCTGATCAACGGCATCCCCATCTCCCTCAAGCTTGGCATCGCCGCGGGGATCGGGTTCTTCCTCGGGCTGATCGGGCTGGAGAACCTCGGGCTGGTGGTGGATAACCCGGCGACGCTGGTTGGAATGGGCAGTGTTCGCGCCACGCCGGTGCTGCTGGGCTGCCTGGGCTTCGTCATCATCGCGGGCATGGCAGCTCGCAATGTGCCAGGCGGAATCGTCATCGGCATTCTCATCACCGCGGCCCTGGGCATCCCCTTCGGGCTGACGAAGCTCAACGGCATCGTCGCCATGCCGCCCTCCCTCGCGCCGACCTTCCTGCAGATGGACATCGCCGGCGCCCTCTCCCTTGGGGTCGCCGGCATCGTCTTCACCTTCTTCCTCGTGGACCTGCTGGACAACGCGGGCACGCTGATCGCCACCACCCACCGCGCCGGCTTCATGCGGCCGGACGGCACGGTGCCGCGGCTCGGCCGGGCGCTGCTGGCGGATTCGGGCGGGGCCATCCTCGGGGCCGCGCTCGGCACCTCCACCACCACTTCCTACATCGAGAGCGCGTCGGGCATCCAGGCGGGCGGGCGCACGGGGCTGACGGCGCTCACCGTCGGCGCGCTCTTCCTCCTCGCCCTCTTCCTTGCCCCACTCGCCACCTCCATCCCGGCCTTCGCGACGGCGCCGGCGCTGATCTTCGTCTCCTGCCTCATGGCCCATTCCCTGCGCGACCTGGCCTGGGACGACATGACGGAGTACCTGCCCGCGGTCCTCGGCGCGATCGCCATGCCCTTCACCTTCTCCATCGCCACGGGCATCGGCATCGGGTTCATCGCCTATGTCGCGATCAAGACCATCGCCGGGCGCCCAGGCGAGGTGCACGGCGCGGTGTGGCTCATCGCCGCGCTCTCGGCGGCCAAGTTCGCGCTCAGCTGAGCGGCGGGGCTGGCATGGGGATTGCTGCGCCGCAACCCGGCCGCAATCCCCATGCAAGGACCCGCCCATTGCCGCAGCCGACCCGGCGCGCTCTTCTCGCCAGCCCCGCCCTCCTCCTGCCGGCGGTCGCGCGGGCCCAGCCTTTCCCCGACCGCCCCATGCGGATGATCGTCCCCTTCCCGCCGGGCGGCGCGGCGGACTTCCTCGGCCGCGTGGCGGCTGAGCCCATGGCGAAGACCCTCGGCCAGCCCATCGCGGTGGAGAACCGCACGGGGGCCGGCGGCAACATCGGCACCGCCGTTGCGGCCCAGGCGGAGAAGGACGGCCACTCCATTCTCCTCAACGGCCTGCCCTACGCGGCGAACCGCTTCCTCTACGCCAGCCTTCCCTACGACCCGGACCAGGACTTCACGCCACTCGCCATGCTCGCCGTGGTGCCGAACATCATGGTCGTGTCCAAGGACCTGCCCGTGCGGAACGTGGCGGAGTTCGTCGCCTTGGCTAAAGCGAAGGGCGCGCACTACGCCTCCATCGGCAACGGCACCTCCCTGCACCTCGCCGGCGCGCAGTTCACCCTCGCCGCCGGCCTGGACATGACCCACGTGCCCTATCGCGAGACGGCCGCCGCCAACTCGGACGTCATGTCCGGCCGGGTGGAGGTGATGTTCCAGACCATCTCCGCCGCCGCCGGGCTGGTGAAGGGCGGCCGCATGAAGGCCCTCGCCGTGACGAGCGCCGAGCGCGTGCCCGCCTTCCCCGAGGTGCCGACGCTGCGGGAGGCGGGCATGGACCTCGTCTCCGTCGGCTGGTTCGGCCTCTTCGCGCCGCGCGGCGTGCCGGAGGACCGTGTGACCAGGCTCGAGGCGGCCACGATCGCCGCCGTGAACGACCCGGCCGTGAACGCCCGCATCCTGGAGACGGGCAGCCTGCCCCGCCCCCTGCCCGGCGCCGGGTTCGCCCGCTTCATCGCCGGGGAATCCGCGCGCATGGGCGCCACCATCCGCGCCGCCGGCATCCGCGCCGACTGACACCCCACCGAAGCACCGGGAACCCCGCACCATGCCCATGACCCCCGTGATCCCCGCTAGTTCCGGCAAGCCGATCGCGCCCTTCTCCCCCGGTGCCATGGCGGACGGCGTGCTCTACGTCTCCGGCACCCTGCCCTTCGACAAGGACAACAACGTCGTCCATGTCGGCGACGCCGCGGCCCAGACGCGCCACGTGCTGGAACTGATCAAGGGCGTGGTGGAAGCCGCCGGCGGCACCATGGCCGACGTGACGATGAACCACATCTTCGTCACGGACTGGGCCAATTACGGCGCCGTCAACGCCGTCTATGCCGAGTACTTCCCGGGCGACAAGCCGGCCCGCTACTGCATCCAGTGCGGGCTGGTGAAGCCGGACGCCCTCGTCGAGATCGCGACCGTGGCGCACATCGGCAAGTGAAGTACGAGATCACGGGAAAGCCCGGCGCGGAGGCGGTCGTCCTCTCCGCCGGGCTCGGCGGCGCGGCCGCCTTCTGGAAGCCGCAGATGGCGGCGCTGGGGGAGCATTTCCGCGTCGTCGCCTTCGACCAGCGCGGCACCGGTCGCAACGCGGAACCATTGCCGGAGGGCTACACCATCGCCCACATGGCCGATGACGTGGTGGAGGTGCTGGATGATGCCGGGATCGGCCGTGCCCACTTCATCGGCCACGCGCTGGGCGGCCTCGTCGGCCTGGAACTGGCCCGCCGTCATCCCGCGCGCCTCGGCCGCCTCGTGCCGGTGAACGCCTGGGCGAAGGTGGAGCGCCACTCCGAGCGGTGCTTCGACATCCGCATCGGCATCCTGAAATCCCAGGGCCCGGCCGCCTACGTCGCCGCCCAGCCGCTCTTCCTGCACACCGCACCCTACATGGCGGAGCACGACGAGAAGCTGGACGCCGAGATCGCCCACGGCACGGCGCACTTCCAGGGAGAGGAGAACCTGCTGCGCCGCATCGGCGCACTCCGCGCCTTCGACGCGCGGGCGGACCTCGCCTCCATCACGGCACCCACCCTCGTGGTCGCGGCGAAGGACGATTTGCTGGTGCCCTGGACCGCCTCGCAGAAGCTGGCGGATGGCCTGCCGGATGCCCGGCTCTGGCTGACTGAAACCGGCGGCCACGCATACACCGTGGAGCAGCCGGAGCCCTTCAACCGAGCCGTACTGCAGTTCCTGCTGGGGGGCTGACCGCCCCTACAGGTCCTCCTTCCGGCGAACGATCTCCGTCAGCAGCAGCTTCGCCACGTCGTGCGGGTCGCCCTCGCCGGCATGGCCGCTCTCCTCCGCCGCATAATCCTCCGAGCGGACGGTCACCAGGTCGCCCTCGACCCGGTACTCCCCCGCATGCTCCTTCCCGCCGACCTCGACGGTGACCATTCGCGGCTCGTCCATCTGCGACCTCGCTTTCCCGATCCGTGGAGACCGGGTTCAACGCCGGGGCCGGGCCGATGTTGCCGCTAGTGGATCCCGGCCCGGCGCAGTTCCGCCTCCAGCCGCCCGGTCAGGAACAGCCAGGCCATTCGCAGGTCAGACCCCAGGGACCAGAAGGGATAGGTGAAGGTGGCCGGCCGGTTCCGCTCGATCACCATGTGGCTGACCCAGGCAAAGAGATAGCCGCTGACCACCCCGGCCAGCACCAGCCACCACAGCCCCGCTAGCAGCCCGACCAGGACCAGCCCGACGCCCAGCACCGTGCCGAGCACGTGGATCCGTCGCGTTCGCGGATCGGCGTGCTCCCGCAGGTAGTACGGCCAGAAATCGGCGTAGCGGGTGAAGCGGGCCTGCATCCGGCGATGCTAGCTCCCTCCGCGCCCGCCCGCACCAGGGATCATGCCACCTGCCTGAAGGGCCGCAGGGCCCGCCCGCGGAAGCGCCGCACTACGGCCACGCCGAGGACCAGGAAGCCGGCCAGGACGATTAGCTGCGCGGCGCCGAAGCCCCCCTGCCCCAGCGCCGCAAGCGCGGGCACCTTCTGGAAGGCCTGCGCCACCGCCACGAAGGCGAGCAGGTACTCGCTCGCCACGAGGCAGGCGGCATAGGTGGCCGGCCGCCGGCCATGGCGCGCGAGCAGCGCAGCGGCGAGGATCGCCAGCGCCAGGGCACCGACGACCTGCGCCGGCGTGATCACGCCCGTCATGGGGAAGCCGTAGCCCGTGACGCTGGTCGCGATCGCGAACGCCAGGAAGGCACCGGTCCAGCCGCGCGGCACGCGGCGGGAGAGCAGCCCCGCCAGGGTCACGGCCCCGCTGGCCAGCGCGAGCAGGCTGAGCCAAGTGTGGAACCCGGTGAAGGTCGTCGGATCGAACATCGCCCTGTCCTCCGGAGGGAGGACGTTACCCTATCCCAACGATCAGGCCGGAAGCTTGTCGATTTCCGACATGATCCGCACCGTGGAACCGTACATCACCCGGCCCGCTGCACCGCCGCCAGCCGGGAATAGACCCCGCCCTGCCCCAGCAGCTCCCCGTGCCGCCCCTGCTCCACCACGCGCCCGGCATCCACCACCACGATGCGGTCCGCATCCCGGATCGTCGCCAGCCGGTGGGCGATCACCAGGCTGGTCCGCCCCTCGGACAGCTCCCGCAGGGATTCCTGGATCGCCCGCTCCGTCTCCGTGTCCAGCGCGGAAGTCGCCTCGTCCAGGATCAGGATCGGCGGGTTCTTCAGGAAGATGCGCGCGATCGCCAGCCGCTGCTTCTGCCCGCCGGAGAGCTTCACTCCCCGCTCCCCGATCACCGTATCCAGCCCTTCCGGCAGGGCGGCAATCACCCCGTCCAGCCGGGCCCGCCGCGCCGCCTCCAGGATCTCCGCCTCGCTCGCTTCCAGCCGGCCATAGGCGATGTTCTCGCGGATCGTGCCGCCGAACAGGAATACGTCCTGCTGGACGATCCCGATCTGCCCGCGCAGGGAGGCGAGGGTCATGTCCCGCACGTCGATCCCGTCGATGGTGATCCGCCCGCCCGCCACCTCGTAGAAGCGCGGCAGCAGGGAGCAGAGGGTCGTCTTCCCCGCGCCGGATGGACCGACGAAGGCCACCGTCTCCCCGGGCCGGATGTGCAGGTCGATCCCGTCCAGCACCGGCCGGCCATCGGCGTAGCCGAAGCGCACCCCCTCGTACCGAATCTCGCCGGAGAGCCCCGAAACCTCTCGCGCGCCGGGCCGGTCCACGATGTCCGGCTCCGTGTCCAGCAGCTCCGTGTAGCGGCGGAAGCCCGCGATGCCCTTGGGATAGGTCTCGATGACGGAGTTGATCTTCTCCACCGGCCGGAAGAACACCCCCACCAGCAGCAGGAAGCCGACGAACCCGCCCGCGGAGAGCTCCCCGCGCATCACGAAGAAGCTGCCGGCCACCATCACCACAAGTTGCGTGAGCCGCATGGACATGTAGGAGAGCGAGCCGCTGGCGGCCATCAACCGGTAGGCCTCCAGCTTCGTGGCCCGGTAGGCCGCATTGTCCCGCGCGAAGAGCCGCTTCTCGTGCTCCTCGTTGGCGAAGGCCTGCACCACGCGGATACCGCCCACATTCTCCTCGATCCGGGCGTTGAAGCCCCCCACTCGCCCGTAGATGGCGTGCCAGTTCCGCGTCATCCGCCCGCCAAACCGCGCAGTGAGCCACCCTGTGACGGGCACCACCGCCGCCGTGATCAGCGCGAGCTGCGGGTTCACGGTGAACATCAGGGCGAAGGCGCCGAGGAAGGTCATCACGGCGATGAACAGGTCCTCCGGCCCGTGATGGGCCACCTCCCCGATCTCCTCCAGGTCCTTTGTCCGCCGGGCCACGATGTGCCCGGTCTTGTTGTTGTCGAAGTAGGAGAAGGAGAGCTTCTGCAGGTGCGCGAAGGCGCGGCGCCGCATCTCCGTCTCGATGTTGATGCCAAGCATGTGGCCCCAGTAGGTCACCACGGCCATCAGCCCGGCATTCAGCAGGTACACCGCCAGCAGCCCCGCCGAGGCCAGCCCGATCAGCGCCCAATCCTGCCCGGGTAGAAGCCGGTCCACGAAAGCCTTCACGGCAATGGGGAAGCCCAGTTCCAGCACGCCCGAGAGAACGGCGCAGCCGAAGTCCAACAGGAACAGCCGCCGGTGCGGGCGGTAGTAGGCGAAGAAGCGCTTCAGCATGGCCGCCCCATACCACCCGGCCCGTCCTGCCACACCGCACAAGCGCGCAACCCGGCCTTGCCTTGCCGATCCATGACGGGCAGGAAATCAGGCGCCGTTCCGTCAGGTGTTCATGCCCGCCCCCGCTGCCTTCACCCCCTTCCGGAACCCCGCCTTCCGGATGCTCTGGATCGCGACCACCATCAGCAACATCGGCGGCTGGGTGCAGAGCACGGGGGCCGGGTGGCTGATGACCTCCCTCGACCCCTCGCCCCTCATGGTCAGCCTCGTGCAGGTGGCCTCCATGCTGCCGGTCTTCCTGCTGGCCCTGCCGGCTGGGGCGCTGGCGGACATCATGGACCGCCGGCGCTTCCTGATCCTCACCCAGATCTGGATCCTGACCACCGCGCTGATCCTCTGCGCCCTCACCGCCACCGGCCTGCTCGGGCCCTGGGGGCTGCTGGCGCTGACCTTCTGCATCGGAATCGGCGCCGCGGCGAACTTCCCGGCCTTCGGCGCAACCACGCCGGAGCTCGTCCGGCGCGAGGACCTGGTCCAGGCCATCGTCCTCAACTCCATGGGTTTCAACCTCGCCCGCGCCCTCGGCCCGGCGCTGGGCGGCCTGGTCCTCGGCTGGGCCGGGGCGGAGATCGCCTTCGCCCTCAACGCCACCTGCTTCCTCTACCTCACCGTCGCCCTCCTCCTCTGGCGCCGCGTGCCGGAGCGGAGCGAGGCACCTCGCGAGGGCCTGGCGGACGCCATCGGCAGCGGGCTGCGCTACGTCGTCGCCAGCCCGGTCATGCGGGGCGTGATCCTGCGCGCCACCGCCTGCTTCTTCGCGGGCACGGCCGTCTGGGGCCTGATGCCCCTGCTGGTGCGCTACCGCCTGGGCCTCGGCCCCGGTGCCTTCGGCCTCCTGCTCGGCGCCATGGGCGCTGGCGCGGTCATGGCCGGCTTCTTCCTGCCGGCGCTCCGCCGCCGGCTCTCGCTCTCCAACACCGTCGTCGTCTGCGCCTCCTGCGTCGGCCTCGCGATGATCGGCCTCGGCCTCTCCGGCCACTGGCTGCCCGCCGGGCTCGCCATGCTCTTTTACGGCGCGTCCTGGCTGGGCATGACCTCCACCCTCAGCGCCGCCGCCCAGCTCGGCGCCCGGCCCTGGGTGCGGGCCCGGGCCATCGGCCTCTTCCAGGTCGCGACCTTCGGGGCGATGGCCCTCGGCTCCGTCTGCGGCGGCGTCGGCGCGGCGCTGATCGGCGTTCCCGCCACCCTCATCGCCTCCGGCCTCATCGGCATCGGCCTCGCCTTCGCCACGCGGCGCCTGCCCATGGAGGCGGCGCCCCCGCCCCCCACCGCCACCCTGCACGCCGAGCCGGTGCCGGAAGCCCCCTCTCCGGAAATCCTCCCCAGCCTCGCCGCGGAGGAGGCGCGGCTGCTGGAATCCGTGCGCTACACCGTCCCCGCCGCCTCCCGGGCCGCCTTCCTCGCCGCGATGGCGGAGGTGCGCGGGGTGCGCCTGCGCGCGGGCGCGATCGTATGGCGCCTCTACGAGGATGTGGCCCACCCCGAGCGCTACGTGGAGCTATGGGCCGTCCGCTCCTGGACGGACCACCTGCGGGAGCAGTCGCGCCTGTCCGAGCAGGACCACGCCACCCTCGCCGCCGCCGCCGCCTTCCAGGAAGCGGGATCGGCGCCGGAGGCGGAGCGCTTCGTCCAGCTTCCCGTCTGATTGTCGGGCCGGGGCGCGATGGCCCCGGCCCGATCTCGCCCTTTCGTCAGGCCTGCGCGGGCGTGATCCGCACGGAGAGGTCGGGCAGCCCCTCGATCTTGCAGAGGATCACGTCGCCCGGCACCACCGGCCCCACATTCTCAGGGGTGCCGGAATAGATGATGTCCCCCGCCTTCAGCTCGAAGGCCTGGGACAGGTTGGCGATCTGCTCCGCCACGCTCCAGATCATCATGGAGAGGTCGGCGTTCTGCTTCACCTGCCCGTTCACCGCGAGCGAGATGGCGCCCTTGGTGAAGTGCCCGGTCCCCGCCACCGGATGGATCGGGCCGATGGGCGCGGAGCGGTCGAAGGCCTTGCCGATCTCCCAGGGCTTCTTCTGGTCGCCCATGCCGCGCTGCAGGTCGCGCCGCGTCATGTCCAGGCCCAGCGCGTAGCCGTAGACGTGCTCAAGCGCGCGGTCCGCGGCGATGTTCCGCCCGCCGGACTTCAGCGCGGCCACCAGCTCCACCTCGTAGTGATAGTTCTTCGTCAACGACGGGTAGGGATGGTCGCCCACCGTGCCGGGCGCCACGAACTGGATGGCGTCGGTCGGCTTCTGGAAGAAGAAGGGCGGCTCGCGCGTCGGATCGCTCCCCATCTCCCGCGCATGGGCGGCGTAGTTGCGGCCGATGCAGTAGATCCGCCGCACGGGGAAGGCCGCGTCGCTCCCCACCACCGGCACCGTCATTTGCGGAACCTCGAAGAGGGTGCGCGGGCCGGGCGCGACCTGCGCTTCCGCGGCCGCCGTGGCCCCCACCAGCCCCGCCGCGCCGAGCGGAAGCGCGGCGCCCAGCATCGTCCTGCGGTTTGTTCTCATGCTCATCTCCTCCGCCCCGCCCCGTTCCGGGACTTCAACGTGAAGGCTAGCACGCCGACAGGACCCGGCCATGCTCTGTGATGGCAGCAGCTTCGTCCTAGAAACCTTCCCCGGCGCCGTGCATTCGGGTTGCCGAGGACGGCATCCACCCCATCATCGGACCGTCCATCGGACTCGAGCACGAAGGAGCCCCCCGTGGCGACCAAGACCGAAGCCGGCAAGGTTCCCGGCAAGATCCCTACCCGCAACGACACCCCGAATAACGGCAAGGCCGTCTCCATCGGTGTTCTCCAGGCTTGCCTGGTGGACATGGCGGACCTGACCAACTCCACCAAGCAGGCGCACTGGAACGTCAAGGGCAGCCACTTCTACGGCCTGCACAAGATGTTCGAGGAGTTCTACACGATCCTCAACGAGCAGACCGACGAGATCGCGGAGCGCGCGGTCCAGCTCGGCGGCATCCCGGACGGCACGACGGAGACGATCGGGGCCACCAAGCGCATCGAGCGCTACGACAATAAGCTGCTCGACGGGCTGGAGCACTGCGCCGCGCTCGCCGACCGCTACGCCCAGATGGCCAAGGAGCTGCGCGAGGGCATCGACCAGACGGACGAGGCCGGCGACGCCGACACCTCCGACCTGCTGACCCAGGTCTCCCGCGAGGTGGACAAGATGTTGTGGATGATCGAGGCCCACCTGCAGGGCAAGGATTGATCCTTCCTCGGCCATCTGAAGGCCTGTTGACTGCCGCCCTGGAGCCGAGAGGCCCGGGGCGGTTGCTTTTTGGCCCCCCGCCGGGCTAGTTTGGGCCAGGGGACCAGAACAAGACATGAACGATCTATTCGGCGGTCGCCCCCCGAAGGGGCCGGCCCAGCAGAGCTATTCCGCGGCTGACATCGAGGTGCTGGAGGGGCTTGAGCCCGTCCGCCGCCGGCCCGGCATGTATATCGGCGGCACGGACGAGAACGCCCTGCACCACTTGGCGTCCGAGGTGATCGACAACGCCATGGACGAGGCGGTGGCCGGCCATGCCGACCGCATCGAGGTGACGCTGGAGGCCGATAACTGGCTGACCGTGCGGGACAATGGCCGCGGCATCCCCGTGGACCCGCATCCCAAGTTCCCGAAGCTTTCGGCCCTGGAGGTGATCCTCACCACCCTCCACTCAGGCGGCAAGTTCTCCGGCAAGGCCTACGACACCTCGGGCGGCCTGCACGGCGTCGGCTCCTCCGTGGTGAACGCCCTGTCCGAGCGGATGGAGGTGGAGGTCGCCCGCGACCGCACCCTGTTCACCCAGGCCTATTCGCGCGGGAAGCCGCTGGCGAAGCTGAAGAATGCCGGCCCGGTCCATAACCGGCGGGGCACCACCATCCGCTTCAAGCCGGACCCCGAGATCTTCGGCAAGCTGCACTTCCTGCCGGCGCGGCTGTACCGGTTCTGCCGGTCCAAGGCGTACCTCTACAAGGGCGTGGAGATCCGCTGGTCCTGCGATCCCTCCCTGGTGAAGGAGGAGACACCGTCCCAGGCGGTGCTGCACTTCCCGGGCGGGCTGGCGGACTACCTGGCCGCGGCCATCGAGGGCCGCCCCACCGTAGTCCCTTCCCCCTGGACCGGCGAGGTGACCTTCCCCGGCAATGCCGGCCGCGCCGAGTGGGCTGCCACCTGGCTGGAGGGGGGCGACGCCTTCCTCAACACCTACGCCAACACCATCCCCACCCCCCAGGGCGGCACGCACGAGACCGGCTTCCGCAACGCCCTGGTGAAGGGCCTGCGCGCCTATGGCGAGCTGAAGAAGGAGAAGCGCGCCGCGAACGTGACGGCGGAGGACCTGTTCGGCGGCTTGGCCGCCACCGTCTCCGTCTTCATCCGCGACCCGCAGTTCCAGGGGCAGACGAAAGACAAGCTCACCTCCCCCGAGGCCGCGCGCCTGGTGGAGAACGCGCTGCGCGACCACTTCGACCACTGGCTGACCGGCGATACCCGCACCGCAGACAACCTGCTGGCCTGGGCCATCGAGCGCGCCGAGGACCGCATCCGCCGGCGCGAGCAGAAGGACACGCCGCGCAAGACCGCGACCCGCAAGCTGCGCCTGCCGGGCAAGCTGGCGGATTGCAGCAGCGAGAACGCCGCCAGCACCGAGCTTTTCCTGGTGGAGGGCGACTCAGCGGGCGGCTCCGCGAAGCAGGCGCGGGACCGCGCGACACAGGCCGTGCTTCCGCTGCGCGGCAAGATCCTGAACGTCGCCTCCGCCTCCACGGAGAAGCTGCGCGCGAACCAGGAGCTGCGCGATCTGGTGGAGGCGCTGGGCTGCGGCGTGGGCGAGCGCTTCGACATGGCGAAGCTGCGCTACGGCCGCGTCATCGTCATGACAGATGCGGACGTGGACGGCGCCCATATCGCGGCCCTGCTGATGACCTTCTTTTACAAGGAACTGCCGGCCCTGGTACGGGAGGGCAAGGTCTTCCTCGCCCAGCCGCCCCTCTACCGCCTGCAGCACGGCGCGAAGTCGATCTACGCGCGGGACGACGCGGACCGGGAGCGCATCCTGAAGCGCGAGTTCAAGGCGAACCAGAAGGTCGAGGTCTCCCGCTTCAAGGGCCTGGGCGAGATGCCGCCCGCCTCGCTGAAGGAGACGACGATGGATCCGGCCAAGCGCACCCTGCTGCGCGTGGTCCTGCCCCAGGATGCCCGCGCGGAGACGGCGGAGTTGATCGAGGCGCTGATGGGCCGCAAGCCGGAGCTGCGCTTCCGCTTCATTCAGGAGAACGCGTCCAAGCTGGACGAGGCCGAGGTGGACGTCTGACCCAGCCGGGCGCCACCTGGGAAGTCCACCCAGGCCCGCAACGCTGAAAGGGCCGGGCCGCTCCCCCGGCCCGGTGCCGTCAGGCCGCGGCGGCCTGCAGCGCCTTCGCGGCCTTCCGGGCCGTCCGCTTCGCGGCCCCGCGCTTCGCTGCGGGCGCCGCCTTCTCCGATTTCAGCCGGGCGAGCAGCGCCAGTACCGCGGCCTCCTCCGGCTTCAGCCGCTCCATCTCCTCGCGCAGCTCCTCGTCCGCCGCCTCGGCGATCTCCAGCGCGAGCTGCCCGGCCATGTAGCCTTCCAGCAGATCGGGGTGGACGTAGCACTTGCGGCAGACCGTGGGCGTGTTCCCCAGCCGGGCGGAAACCTGCTCGATCGCCGCCCGCACGTTGCGCTTCGCGGCGGCCTGGGTGTCGAAGGTCTCGAACTCGCGCAGCGCCAGGGCGGCCATCACCGTGCCCGCCCAGGTGCGGAAGTCCTTGGCGGTAATGTCGCGCCCCGTGATCTCCTTCAGGTAGTCGTTCACGTCGCCGGAGGAGACGTCGTGCATCGTCCCGTCCTCCGCCGGCCAGGCGAAGAGCTCCTGCCCCGGCAGGTCCTGGCAGGCCTTCACAACCTTCGCGATGCGCCGGTCCTGCACGCCCAGCTTCCAGGTCTTCCCGCTCTTGCCCTTGAAGGCGAAGCGCATGCTCCCGCCTTCCACCTTCACGTGTCGGTTCCGCAGGGTGGTGAGGCCGAAGGAGCCGTTCTCCTTCGCGTAGTCGTCGTTGCCCACGCGGATCAGCGTCGTCTCCAGCAAGCGGACCACGGTGGCCAGCACCTTCTCGCGGCACAGTTCCTTCCGTGCCAAGTCGGCGGCCACCCGCGCGCGGATCGCCGGCAGGGCCTGGGCGAACTCCGCCATGTGCTCGTACTTCGTCGCGTCCCGCGTCTCCCGCCAGCGCGGGTGGTAGCGGTACTGCTTGCGCCCGCGCGCGTCCCGCCCCGTGGCCTGGATGTGGCCGTTGGCGTGGGGGCAGATCCAGACATCGGTATAGGCCGGCGGGATGGCGAGGGAACGGATCCGCTCCAGCAGCGCCTCGTCCTCGACGAGGTTGCCCGAGGTGTCCCGGTAGACGAATCCCTCGCCCTTCGCCTCCCGCGTGATCCCCGGCTTCGCGTCGCTGACGTAGCGCAGCCCCGCCGCCCGCGCCGCCTCGCGCGGATCGACGATGAGGCCCTCCTCCGTATCCGGGGCGCTGGTGGTGTCACGTGGCATGGCGTCGTTCCTTCCGCCGCAAGGAAGCGGCCCGCCACGCCTGCGGTTTCAGGAGGGTGACTTCAGGCGCGGGCCGGCCAGCCCAACCAGTCCCGCAGCATCGCCGTCACGGCCTCCGGCGCCTCCATCGGCGGCAGGTGCCCGCAGCCCGGAACCTCCCGCAGCACCGCGCCGGGAATCCCCGCCGCGATCTCCCGCGCGAGCTCCGGCGACGTCATCGCGTCCGCCTCCCCCACCGCCACCAGGGCGGGCACGGCGATCGCGCCCAGATCCGCGCGCGAATCCGGCCGCCCAAGGATGGCCGCCTGCTGCCGCAGGAACGCATCCCGCCCCACCCGCTCCGCCATGGCCATCACCTCCTCTGCCAGAGGACCGCCGAGGTTCGCTGGATGCAGGAGCCTGGGCAGGAGCCGCGGTGTGACGCCCCGGAACCGGCCGGAGCGGGTGAGCGAGATGAGCCCCCGCCTCTGCCGCGCCTGATCCGGCGTATCGGGCCGCGCGGAGGTGTCGAGCAAGGCCAGCCGCTCCACCCGCCCGGGTGCCCGCCGCATGACCTCGAACGCCGCGTAGCCGCCCATGGAGAGCCCGGCCATGGCGAAGCGTGGCGCGCCGGCCGCGTCCATCGCCGCCAGCGCCCGCTCGGCCATCGCGCCCAGGCTGTCGTCCAGGGTCACGTCCGCCACCACCGGCTCGGCCAGGTCCGCCAGGCCCGCGAGCTGATCGCGCCAGAGCCGCTCGTCACAGAGCAAGCCAGGAAGGAGCAGCAGGGGCGTGCGGGGCATCCGGCGTGTCAATCACGCCACGCAGGCCCGGGCAACCCGCCGCTGAGGCCCCGGGAAGCGCCGGATTTGGCTTGCAACCTTGCATCGCGGGCGCAGCGGGCGCATATCGCGCGCACGCGGCTGCGTGCCGCGCGGACGCGATTCCCGCTGGCTCGGGCGCGGCCGCGCCACGCCGGACCACTGGCCGGGCGCTCCGGCCATGCCGCACGGCGCCCGACCCCATATTGACCACGCAGCCGAGTTTTCGCCGCCCTTTGCCAGAGCCGGCCGGGCGGCGGCACAGGAACACACGCTTGAGCGAACACGACCAGCCCCGCCCCGCCGACAGCCTCTCCCCCGAGGAGCGTCCGGAGGAGATTCGCGAGGGCCTGCCCGAGGCGGGCGCGACCGGCAGCATCGAGGGCGCCGCGGACGGCGACCCCGTGGGCGAGGGTAGCTCCCCCGGCTTTCCCGAGCGCCCGGCCGCCTTTGAGGAAGCGGAGCCTGTCGCGGCCCTCGCCTCCGACGCCCCCGATGCGGGCGAGACCGGCGCGGACGAGGACGAGGACCCGGGCGAGACCGGCCCGGACGGGGACGAGGTCGGCGACGCGGGGGCGGACCTGGACGAGTCCTCGGACGAGTCCTCCGATGAGGATGACGAGTCCTCGGACGAGGATGATGAGGACGACGAGGAAGACGAGGACGAGGTGGCCGCCGCCTCCCGCGCCACCTTCGCCGACCTCGGCCTCTCCGAGCCCATCCTGCAGGCCGTGGCCGAGACGGGCTATGTCCACCCCACCCCGATCCAGGAAGCCGCCATTCCCGTGGTGCTGATGGGGCGCGACGTGCTGGGCTGCGCCCAGACCGGCACGGGCAAGACCGCCAGCTTCGTCCTGCCGATGATGGACATCCTGGCCGGGTCCCGCGCCAAGGCCCGCATGCCGCGCAGCCTGATCCTGGAGCCGACCCGCGAGCTGGCCCTTCAGGTCGCCGAGAACTTCGTGAAGTACGGCAAGCACCTGAGCCTCAACCACGCGCTGCTCATCGGCGGCGAGAGCATGGATGAGCAGAAGGCCGTGCTCGAGAAGGGCGTGGACGTGCTGATTGCCACCCCCGGCCGGCTGCTGGACCTGTTCGACCGCGGCCGCATCCTGCTGGCCGACTGCAAGGTGCTGGTGATCGACGAGGCGGACCGCATGCTGGACATGGGGTTCATCCCCGATGTCGAGCGCATCGTCTCCCTGCTTCCGCAGTTGCGCCAGACACTGTTCTTCTCCGCGACCATGGCGCCGGAGATCAAGCGCCTGGCCGATGCCTTCCTGCAGAACCCGCGCGAGATCAGCGTCTCCGCCCCTGCCTCCGTCGCCACGACCATCACGGCCGGCCTGGTCTGGGTGGGCGACCGCGACAAGCGTGAGGCGCTGCGCCGCCTGATCCGGCGCGAGCAGGTGCAGAACGCACTGATCTTCTGCAACCGCAAGGTTGACGTGGACATCCTGTTCAAGAGCCTGAAGAAGCACGGCTTCAGCGTGGGCGCCCTGCACGGCGACCTTGCCCAGTCGGTCCGCTTCGCGACGCTCGAAAAGTTCAAGAACAACGAGCTGCAGCTTCTCGTCTGTTCGGACGTGGCGGCGCGCGGCATCGACATCGGCGGCCTTTCCCACGTCTTCAACTTCGACGTGCCCTTCCACGCGGAGGACTATGTCCACCGCATCGGCCGCACCGGCCGCGCCGGGCGGGAAGGCCATGCCTATACCCTTGCTACCGCGGACGAGGCGAAGGCCGTGGCGGCGGTGGAGACCCTGACGGGCCGGCCCATCCCGCCCATGTCGATCGA
Source organism: Roseomonas populi (assembly GCF_024594815.1). Classification (GTDB taxonomy): domain Bacteria; phylum Pseudomonadota; class Alphaproteobacteria; order Acetobacterales; family Acetobacteraceae; genus Roseomonas; species Roseomonas populi. Next base: position 129,012 of record NZ_JANJOU010000001.1, read on the forward strand.
GGGCATCGATCCCGTTGACCCGGAGGACATCCAGGCCGCGTTGAAGGCAACGGGCCGCGGGCGCGGCCGGGGCCGTGGCGGCGAGAGCCGCGGCGGGCGCGACGGCGGCCGGGGCGGGCGCGGCGATGCGCGCCGCGACCGCGGCGGCGAGGCCCGCGAGGGCGGCCGCCGGGAGGCGAATGGCCGGCGTGACGAGGGTCGGCGCGACGAGGCCCGCCGGGACGAGCCGCGCCGCGACGAGAAGCGGCGCGACGAGCCCCGCCGCGAGGAGCGCGAGGGCCGGGGCGGCCGTGAGAGCCGCAGCGCCGACCGGGTGCTGGACGAGGTGAACCGCGATGCCGCCCGCGAGAGCGGCCGCGACTGGGGCCGGGACGAGCGCCCACGCGACGACCGCGCCCGCCGCGACGACCGCTACCGCGACGACCGCCCGCGGGAAGATCGGGGCCGCCGCGACGACCGGCGCTATCGCCAGGACGATCTCGGCCCCTCCGTGGTTGGCTTCGGCGACGCGGTGCCTGCCTTCATGCTGATACCCATTCCCCGCCCTCGCCGGGTTCGGGACGACGAGGCCGAGGCGGCCTGACCCGCGGGAGGGGTTCCGGCCCCTCCCCGCCTCCATTGCTGGCGATCCCCCGCCTCCTGGGGCAGGATGCGCCCGCATTGGCATGACCCATCAGAGGAACGCAGAGATGAACGTCGTCACACAGGTAATGCCTGAGGCCCCGCAGGCCCGCGTTCCGCAGAAGATGGGTCAGTTCGTGTGGGAGGACCCGCTGCTGCTCGAGGAGCAGCTGACGGAGGACGAGCGCATGATCCGCGACGCGGCGCGGGATTTCTGCCAGTCCAAGCTCCTGCCCCGCGTGATCGAGGCCACCCGGCGCGAGCACTTCGACCGCGAGATCATGAACGAGTTCGGGGAGATGGGCTTCCTGGGCGCAACGCTCGACAGCCATGGCTGCGCTGGCGTCGGCTACGTCTCCTACGGCCTGATCTCTCGCGAGGTTGAGCGGGTGGACAGCGGCTACCGTTCCGCCTTCTCCGTGCAGTCCTCCCTGGTGATGTACCCGATCTGGGCCTTCGGCTCCGAGGCGCAGAAGGACAAGTTCCTGCCGAAGCTCCGCACCGGCGAGTTCGTCGGCTGCTTCGGCCTGACCGAGCCCGATGCCGGCTCCGACCCCAATTCCATGCGCACCCGCGCCAAGAAGGTGGATGGCGGCTACCTCGTCTCCGGATCCAAGACCTGGATCTCCAACTCCCCGATCGCCGATGTCTTCGTGGTCTGGGCGAAGGACGATGAAGGCGTGCTGCGCGGCTTCATCCTCGAGAAGGGCATGAAGGGCCTCACCGCGCCGAAGATCGAGGGCAAGCTGTCCCTGCGCGCCTCCGTCACCGGCATGATCATGATGGACGAGGTCTTCGTGCCGGAGGAGAACCGCCTCCCCGGCGTGAAGTCCCTGGCCGGCCCCTTCTCATGCCTCAACCGCGCCCGCTACGGCATCGCCTGGGGCGCGATGGGTGCCGCTGAGGATTGCTGGATGCGCGCCCGCGAGTACACGCTGGGCCGCAAGATGTTCGGCAAGCCTCTCGCCCAGACGCAGCTCATCCAGAAGAAGCTGGCGGACATGCAGACCGAGATCGCGCTTGGCCTGCAGGGCGTGCTGCGGCTGGGCCGGCTCTTCGACGAGCACAAGGCGGCGCCGGAGATGATCTCCATGATGAAGCGCAACAACTGCGGCAAGGCGCTCGACATCGCCCGCGTCTCTCGCGACATGCACGGCGGCAACGGGATCGTGGACGAGTACCACGTGATCCGCCACCTCATGAACCTGGAGACGGTGAACACCTACGAGGGCACGCACGACGTGCACGCCCTCATCCTCGGCCGCGCGCAGACCGGGCTGAACGCCTTCGGCTGATCCGCGCCGCCATTCGCGTTGAAGGGGCGGTCCCTCGGGGCCGCCCCTTCCTGTTTTTGGAATCCACCATGCGCGTGACAGTCGAGGCCATCGGCGCTGCCGGCGACGGCATTGCCCGCGATGAGGCGGGCCACCCCCTCTTCATCCCCTTCGCCCTGCCCGGCGAGACGGTGCAGGCGGAACCCGGCCCCGTCCGCGGAGAGGGCCGCGCCGCATCCCTCGCCGCCGTCGAGACCCCCTCCCCCGACCGCGTCGAGCCGCCCTGCCCGCATTTCGGCACCTGCGGCGGCTGCGCCGTGCAGCACTGGGCCCCGCCCGCCGTCGCCGCCTGGAAGGCCGCGCGCGTGTCGGAGGCCCTCTCCCGCGGCGGCTTCCCCGGCATTGCGGTGGAACCCGCGGTCCCCAGCCCGCCCAACAGCCGCCGCCGCGCCGATTTCGCGATCCGCCGGCGGCAGGACGGGATCGTCATCGGCTTCCACGCGCGCGGTAGCGCCGAGCCCTTCGACATGGCTGTCTGCTTCGTCATCGATCCGCGGCTGCTGGCCCTTGTGGGCCCGTTGCGGGTGATGCTGGCACGCCTGCCCGCGCTGAAGCGCAGCGGCTCGGCCATGGTGAACCTGCTGGACAGCGGCCCGGACCTCTGGCTCCGCACCGATGCGCCGCTCACCCCGACGGATCGGACGAGGCTGGCCGCCTTCGCCGCGGAGAACGGAATCCCCCGCATCGCCTGGTCCCGGGAGGGCACGCGCGACACGCCGGAGATCGCCGCCCAGTCGGGCCCGGTGCAGGCCAGCCTCTCCGGCGTGGCCGTGGTCCCCGCCCCCGGCGCCTTCCTGCAGGCCACGCCGCAGGGGGAGGCCGCCATCGCCGCGGCCGTGCTGGCCGGCCTGCCGCGGCGCATGCCCGGCAAGCCGCGCCTGATCGAGTTGCATGCCGGGCTCGGCACCCTCACCTTCCCGCTCGCCTCGAAGGGCCGGGTCGATGCCTTCGAGGGCGCGCCGGAGGCCGCCGCCGCCCTGCACACAGCGGCCGGCCGCGCCGGGGCCAAGGTGAAGGCCACGCGCCGCGACCTGGCGCGCCAGCCCCTCCTGCCCCCGGAGCTGAACGGCGCCGCCGCCCTGGTGCTGGACCCACCTTTCTCGGGCGCGGCCGAGCAGGCCGCCATCCTCGCCCGCAGCACCGTGCCGCGCGTGATCTACGTCTCCTGCAACCCCGCTGCCCTGGCACGGGACCTGGTGCCCTTCGCCCGCGCACCGGGCTGGCGGGTGGAGAGCGCGGTGGCGGTGGACCAGTTCCTCTGGTCCGCCCAGGTGGAAGCGGTCGTCACCCTCGCACGCGGCCCTTGATTAAGCCGCGGGAGTCCAGAACTCTTCGGCTCCGCCCGAAGGAAACGGACCCATGGATCGACGCGCGCTCATCGCCGCCGGCCTCGCCGCCCCCGCCCTGATCGCCGGGGGCTTGGCCAAGGAAGCACGGGCCCAGACCCAGGCGGCCCCGCCCGCCGCCCCGCCCCTTCCACCCCAGGCGCCAGGCTTCTACCGCTTCCGCGTGGGCCAGGCCCTCGTCACCATGGTGCATGACGGCCAGGGGGCCCGGCCCAACCCCACCCAGGGCTTCGTCCGCAACGCCTCGCCAGAGGCGGTGACGGCTTCCCTCCGTGCCCAGGGCCTGGATCCCGCCCAGATCACCATTCCCTTCACCATCCCCGTCGTCCGCACTCCGCGCGGCACGGTGATGTTCGACACGGGCAACGGCCCGCAGACGGCCGCGGACAGCCGCATCGGCCAGCTCCAGGCCAATCTCTCCGCCGCGGGGATCGACCCGGCCTCCATCGACATCATCGCCTTTACCCACTTCCACGGCGACCACATCGGCGGCCTTCTGGACGGCGCCGGCAACGCCGCCTTCCCGCGCGCCAGGGTGATGGTGCCGGAGAAGGAGTGGGCCTACTGGATGGACGAGGCCCAGGCCAGCCGCGCGCCCGAGGCCATGCGCCCGGCCTTCGCCAATGTGCGCCGCCGCTTCGCGCCCTACGATTCCCGGATCGAGCGGATCGGCGACGATGCCGAGGTGCTGCCCGGCATCCGGGGCGTGGAAACGCCCGGCCATACGCCCGGCCACATGTCCTTCCAGCTCTCCGACGGCAGCGCGCAGCTGATGATCCTGGGCGACCTGACCAACCGCCCGGAGCTGAACCTGACCAACCCCGGTTGGCATCTGGTCTTCGACATGGACCCGACTGGCGCGGAGATGACCCGGCGCAAGATCTTCGACCGCGTGGCGGCGGACCGCACCCCCTGTGTCGCCTATCACTGGCCCTTCCCGGCGCGCGGAATCGTCACGAAGGAGGGAGACGGCTACCGGCTGCTGCCCGCCGACTGGTCCAGCGTAATCTGACACGAGGGCGGGGCGGCGGGCTTCCGCCGGTCGCCCCTGTTCCGCCGCCCGGGATGAGGCGGCGGCCGGCCATCCGGTTCGGCCCGCGAGGGCAGTTCCGGACCGCCGACTGCCGCCGACAGGAAGCACGGGAGCGGAGAGCAGGGACCACCTCCCTGCGGGCAGAACACGTCCGAAGGCCTTGTTCGCGCGTTGACGCGGCATGATCCTGCGCAGCCCGGAGGACGGCGTCCGCCTCCTCATCCCCCAGCCCTCCCACGCCCTTCTCGCCGGCCAGATGATGGCGGCCTGGGGCGCCCCTGGTTTCGCCCGGCCAGACCCGGCGCCCGAGGTGATCCTCGCTGCCAGCCAGCATGACATCGCTTGGCTACCCTGGGAGGTCGCTCCGACCCTTGATCCGGAAACGGGCCTGCCCCACGCCTTCACCCAACTTGGCGCGGCGGTCCATGCGCCCATGTGGGCGCGGGGCGTGGAGACGGCCCGCGCTGCCTATGGCCTCTGGCCAGCGCTGCTCATCTCGCTGCACGGGACCCGGATCTACACGCAGTACATGGACCCGGATCGTCTGCCACCGGAGGACCATGCCGCGATCGACCGCAACAACGCCAAGGAGGAGGCGCTCCAGGCGGACTGGACCGCCAAGCTCGGCGCCCTGCCCGATCAGGTGGCCCGGAACTCCGCCCTGGTTGCGGTGACGGACGCCCTCTCCCTCGCCCTCTGCTTCGCCGATCCGTCGAAGGCCGGGGAGGCGCCGATGGAAGATGGCAGCACCCGCAAGATGAAGCTCGTCCGGCAAGGAACGGCCCGCTGGTCGCTCGATCCGTGGCCCTTCCGCGACAGCACCTTGACCCTGCGCTGCGAGACGATCCGCCTGCCCACTGCAACCCGCTGGACCGACGAAGAGGCGATGCGCCGCGACCTGCGCGACGCAACCTGGAGCACCCTGGCCGAAACCCTGGTCCCGGCCTGAGAGATCAAGCGGCCGGCGCTGTCGCGCTACGCCAGATCAGACGTGGAAACTCTCGCCGCAGCCGCAGCGACCCTTCTCGTTCGGGTTGGTGAAGGTGAAGCCGGCGGACATCGCCTTCTTCTCGTAATCCATCACCGTCCCGATCAGGAACAGGGTCGCCTTGCGGTCCACCAGCACCGTCACGCCCTTGTCCGTCACGGTCTCGTCGCCCGGCCCTGCGGCCTCGACGAAATCCATCTGGTAGGACATGCCGGAGCATCCCTTGGTGGAGACGGAGACGCGCAGCAGCTTGTTGCCGTCACCCTTCGCGTACATCGCGCGCAGCCGCTCAGCCGCGGTATCGGTCAGCGTCATCAGCGGCGGCAAGGCCCGGCGCGCCTTCGGGGCCTCGGTGGTCGTCGTTCCCATGATGCCCTCCTCTCTCAATAAACGTTCAGGGCCAGCTTCGCGTCCTCGCTCATGCGGGACGGGTCCCAGGGCGGATCCCAGACCACCTCCACCTTCACGGAGGTGACGTTCGGCACGGTCTTAACCGCTTCCTCCACCATCCCCGGCAGTTCCTGCGCCGAGGGGCAGGAAGGCGTGGTGAGGGTCATGTCCACCTTCACCGCTCCGTCATCGCCGATCTCGACGGCATAGACGAGGCCGAGTTCATAGATGTCCACGGGGATCTCGGGGTCGAACACGGTCTTCAGCGAGTCCAGCACGGCCACCTCGCTCACGCGGGTGGCCGGGATCGGGCCTTCGGGCGACCAGGCCTCGTGAGTCGTGCCCCCGTTCGTCGTGGATTCACTCACTTGAAGCCTCCTTCCCGCCATCGAGGGCGGTGTTGAGGGTGTGCCAGGCGAGCGTCGCGCACTTTACGCGGCTCGGATACTCATGAACGCCGGACAGGGCCTGGAGGCGATCCATCTCGTCCTCCAGCGCCGCGCCACAATCCGGGCAGGTGCCGGTCATCGCCATCTCACGGAAATGCGCCGCCAGATCGCGCGCCTCGGCCGCCGTCTTGCCCTTCACCGTCTCCGTCATCAGCGAGGCGCTGGCGGTAGAGATGGCGCAGCCGCGCCCCTGGAAGGCGGCGTCCGCGATGCGGTCGCCATCCATGTCCAGGAACAGCTCGATCCGGTCGCCGCACATCGGGTTGTCCCCGCGCGCGGAGAGATCGGGTGTCTCCAGCCGCTTGAAGTTCCGGGGCTTCCGCCCGTGGTCCAGGATGACCTCCTGGTAGAGGTCTCGCAGGTCGTCAAACATCAGGAAAAGAACCTCCGCGCGGAGGTCAGCGCCTCCGCCAGGAAATCGATCTCTTCATGCGTCGTGTACATGCCGAAGGAGGCACGGCAGGTGCTGTCGTGCCCGATGCGGACATGCAGCGGCTCCGCGCAGTGCCGGCCGGCGCGCACCGCGATGCCGACGCGGTCCAGCAGGGTGGAGAGGTCGTGCGCGTGCGCGTTGCCGAGCGCGAAGGAGAACACCCCGCCCCGGTCCTGTGCGCGCCCGATCACCTTCAGGTCCTCGATGACGGAGAGCTTCGTCATGGCGTGGTCCACCAGCGCGCGCTCATGCGCCTCGATGGCCTCCATCCCGATCGCGGTCACGTAGTCGATCGCCGCGTGCAGCCCGATGGCCTCCACGATGGGCGGCGTGCCCGCCTCGAACTTCGCCGGCACGGGCGCGGGGCGGAAGCCCTCCCGCGTCACCTCGGAGATCATGTCGCCGCCGCCCATGAAGGGCGGCATGGCGTCCAGCAGCTCCATCCGGCCCCAGAGCACGCCGATCCCGGTCGGGCCATAGAGCTTGTGCCCGGTGAAGACGTAGAAGTCCGCGTCCAGCGCCCGCACGTCCACGCGCCGGTGCACCGCGGCCTGCGATCCATCGAACAGCACCTTCGCGCCATGGGCATGGGCCAGCGCCGCGATGCGCGCGGCGGGCGTGACCGTGCCCAGCACGTTCGACATGTGGGTGACGGCGACCAGCCCGACCTTGCCATCGGCCAGCTTGGCCTCCAGGTCGGCGAGATCCAGTTCCCCGGCATCGGTCACGTCCGCGATCCGCAGCTCGATCCCGTGATCCTGCGCCAGCATCTGCCAGGGCACGAAGTTGGCGTGGTGCTCCATCTCGGAGACCAGCACCGCCTGCCCGGGCTTCAGCACCCCGCGCCCATAGGAATGGGCCACAAGGTTGATCGCGGCGGTGGAACTGGAGGTGAACACCACCTCCCGCGCATCGCCGGCATTCAGGAAGCGGGCCACTGCCCCCCGCGCCGCCTCATAGGCGGCGGTGGAGGCCTCGCTCAGCTGGTAGGCGCCGCGATGGACGTTCGCGTAGCTCGTCTCGAACATCGCGCGCATCGCGTCGATCACCGCGCGCGGCTTCTGCGCGGAGGCCCCGGAATCCAGGAACACCAGCGGCTTCCCGTGCACCTTGCTCGACAGGATCGGGAAATCCTGCCGAATCAGCTGCACGTCGAAGCCGACCTCCGCGGCCTGAGGCCGCACGCTGCCATCCATCACGCGGCCTCCCCGTGCTGCGCCCACCAGCCCGCCACCGCCTCGTCCAGCGCCTCGCGCGCCGTCTCGTCCGCCACGATCTCCACCGCCTCCTGCAGGAAGGCGCGCACCAGCATCGCGCGGGCCGCATCGGCAGGAATGCCGCGGGAGCGGAGATAGAACAGGCTGTCCTCGTCCAGCGCGCCGGCGGTGGCGCCGTGGCTGCACTTCACGTCGTCCGCGTAGATCTCCAGCTGTGGCTTGCTGTCGATCTCGGCCTCCTCGCTCAGCAGGAGAGCCTGGTTCATCTGGTAGCCGTCGGTCTTCTGCGCCTCGCGCCGCACCAGGATCTTGCCCTGGAACACGCCGCGGGAGCGGCCGGACAGCACCGTCTTCACCGTCTGCCGGCTGGCGCAGTTCGGCGCCGCGTGGTCCAGCGCTGTGGTCGTGTCGGCCAGCTGCCCCTCGGCCACCAGCTGCGCGCCGTTCAGGTGCGCGGCCGCCTTGGGGCCCAGCAGCGCCAGATGCGTCTCGCTGCGGCTGATCTTCCCGCCGGCGTTCAGCACGAAGCCGTCATAGGTGCCGCCCTCCGCCACGCGCACGCCGAGATGGGCGAGGTGGTAGGCGCTCTCCGCCTCCCGCTGCACACGCACATGCGTCAGCACCGCGTCTTCCGCCACCTCGATCTCAAAGACCGGGTTGTGCAGGTGCGCGGAGCCGGTGGGCGACACCGCCGTCTCAAGCAGCACCAGACGCGCCCCACGCGCCAGGCGAATCAGGTGGCGCGGATGCACCGTCGCGGCCGTCTCGCCGGAGACGAGGGAGAGCAGCTCCACCCGCCCGGCATCCGTGCCCTCCGGCACCTCCAGCACCAGCCCGTCCTCGAACAGCAACGTGTTCAGCGTCACCATCGGCTGGGACGCCGAGGCCACGGTATTCAGCCGCGGTGCCACCGTCTCAATCACCTCGGCGAGCGAGCCCGCGACAAGGCCGTCCAGGGAGGACAGATCAGCCCGGAACCGCCCGTCCACGAACACGGCCCGCCGCTCCGCGCGCGCAGTCGGCAGCTCCACGTCGCCGTCCACAGGCGTCAGCGCCTCACGGAACTCCGCGCGGAGCATCGGGGAAAGATCCGTGTAGCGCCAGGCCTCCACGCGGCGGCTGGGCAGCCCGGCGGCCATCAGCGTTTCCGCCGCGGCATCGCGCAGCGTGCGGACCGCCGGAACGGAAGCGCCGGGCAGGCGCTCGGCCAGCCCCGCGTAGCGGTGCAGGAAGGCGGCCGCGTTGCCGGCCGGAGATACGCTGTTCATCGCATCCCCCTCAGGCGGCCTCGCCCAGGACGCCGGCATAGCCCTCGGCCTCCAGGCGATGGGCCAGCTCGGGCCCGCCGGAGGTGACGATGCGGCCATCGGCCAGCACATGCACCCGGTCCGGCACAATGTGGTTCAGCAGGCGCTGGTAGTGGGTGATCACCAGGGCGGAGAAGTTCGGCCCGCGCATGGCGTTCACGCCATCGGCCACGATCTTCAGCGCGTCGATGTCCAGCCCGCTATCCGTCTCGTCCAGGATGGCGATCTTCGGCTGCAGCAGCGCCATCTGCAGGATCTCGTTGCGCTTCTTCTCGCCGCCGGAGAAGCCGACGTTGACGCCGCGCTTCAGCATGTCCTCCGGCATGGACAGCTCCTTCATGCGGGCGCGCGCCAGCTTCAGGAACTGCATGGCATCCACCTCCGGCTCGCCCCGCGTGCGGCGGATGGCGTTCAGGGCGGTGCGGAGGAAGTTGGCGTTGCCCACGCCGGGCAGCTCCACCGGGTACTGGAAGGCCAGGAACAGGCCGGCGGCCGCGCGCTCCTCGGGTTCCATGTCCAGCAGGTCCTGCCCGTTCAGCAGAACGGAGCCGCCCGTGATCTCGTAGCCCTCTCGGCCCGAGAGCGCGTAGGACAGCGTGGACTTGCCCGCGCCGTTCGGCCCCATGATGGCGTGCACCTCGCCATCCGGCACCTCAAGGGTCACGCCCTTGAGGATCGGCTTGCCATCGACCTCGGCGGTCAGGTTCTCGATACGCAGCATGTCTCTACTCTCCGCGCCGGGCTTACCCGACGCTCCCTTCCAGGCTGATCTGCAGCAGCTTCTGCGCCTCGACCGCGAACTCCATCGGCAGCTCCTTCAGCACCTCGCGGCAGAAGCCGTTCACGATCAGGCCCACCGCGTCCTCCTGCGACAGCCCGCGCTGCCGGCAGTAGAAGAGCTGGTCCTCCGCGATGCGGCTCGTCGTCGCCTCGTGCTCCACCTTCGCCGTCAGGCAGCGGTTCTCGATGTAGGGCACGGTGTGCGCCCCGCAGAGATCGCCGATCAGCAGGCTGTCGCACTGGGTGAAGTTGCGCGCGTCCTTCGCCTTCGGGCTGATCCGCACCAGGCCGCGATAGGTGTTCTGCCCGCGACCGGCCGAGATGCCCTTGGAGACGATGGTGGAGCGCGTGCCCTTCCCAAGATGGATCATCTTGGTCCCGGTATCGGCCTGCTGGTGGTTGTTGGTGATGGCCACGGAGTAGAACTCGCCCACCGACTCCTCGCCCTGCAGGATGCAGGATGGGTACTTCCAGGTGATGGCGGAACCGGTCTCCACCTGCGTCCAGCTCACCTTGCTGCGCTTGCCCCGGCAGGCCGCCCGCTTGGTGACGAAGTTGTAGATGCCGCCCTTCCCGTTCTCGTCGCCCGGGTACCAGTTCTGCACCGTGCTGTACTTGATGGAGGCGTCGTCCAGCGCCACCAGCTCCACCACCGCGGCGTGCAGCTGGTTCTCGTCGCGCTGCGGGGCCGTGCAGCCCTCCAGGTAGGAGACGGTTGCGCCCTCATCCGCGATGATCAGGGTGCGCTCGAACTGCCCCGTGCTCTTCGCGTTGATGCGGAAATAGGTGGAGAGCTCCATCGGGCAGCGCACGCCCTTCGGGATGTAGACGAAGCTGCCATCCGTGAAGACCGCGCTGTTCAGCGCCGCGAAGAAGTTGTCGGTGTGCGGCACCACGGTGCCCAGGTACTTCCGCACCAGCTCCGGGTGGTTCTGCACCGCCTCGGAGATGGAGCAGAAGATGATTCCCTCCTTCTCCAGCCGGCCCTTGTAGGTGGTGGCGACGGAGACGCTGTCGAACACGGCATCGATCGCGACCGGCAGGCGGCCATCGGCCGGGCTCTCGCCCGCGCCCTCCACGCCGGCCAGGATGGCCTGCTCCTTCAGCGGGATGCCGAGCTTGGCATAGGTCTTCAGCAGCTCGGGATCGACCTCGTCCAGCGACTTCGGCGCGGCCTTCTGCTTCGGCGCGGCGTAGTAGTACGCGTCCTGGTAGTCGATCGGCGGATAGGTCACCGCCGGCCAGCGCGGCTCCTCCATGCCCTTCCAGGCCTCGAAGGCGCGCAGGCGCCAGTCGAGCAGCCAGGACGGCTCGTTCTTCTTCGCGGAGATGAAGCGGACGATATCCTCGTTCAGCCCCTTGGGGGCGAACTCCATCTCGATGTCGGTCTCGAATCCCCACTTGTAGGCGCCCTGCGTGGCGTCCCGGACGGTATCGAGGGTCTCTTCGACGGCGGGCATGGCTTGTCCCTTACTCGGCCGCGAAATGAGCGGCGGGGGAAACGGGAGCGCGGCGATGGGCCTCCGCGCAGGAAGGCCGGGCCAGGTCGGCGATGGTCACGGCGGAGAGCGCGGCGCGAACCGCCTCGTTCACGGGGGTCCAGCGGCCGTGGATGGGGCAGTGCCCCTCCGCCTCGCAGCCGCCGGAACCGCCATCCACGCAGGCGGTCAGGGCGATCGGGCCGTCCATGGCCACGATCACCTCCGCCAGGTTGATAGCGGTGATGGGCCGCGCCGCCCGGTGCCCGCCCCGCGCCCCGCGCTGGGCCTCGACGAGCCCGGACTGGGAGAGGATGCGCAGCACCTTCGCCACCGTCGGCTCGGCAATGCCGGTCGCGGTGGATAGAGAGGGGGCGGTGTGCAGCCCGCCCTCCTGCCCCAGCCGGGCGAGGAGGACGACCGCGTAATCCGCGAGTTTGGACAGGCGAAGCACGGTGATGTCCGACCATTGATCTAGATACCAGACCTCAGCGGTCCGGTATGGCTGGGAAATGCGTTGGCCTCCCCTTCATGTCAAGCCGCCCACGCCGGCGTGACCGGCAAAAACAACGACTTGCGAGTGATTCGCGGCTGGCATGCAAGGGGGCCATGACTTCCGCCGCCCCGGCCCACAGCATAGAAACGAAGGGCAGACGCGGACGGGAAGGTCCCATGACGGAAACGATGCGCCCCACCGACTTCACCGCCGCCGGCGAGGCCGCCCCCGCGAAGGCTGTCCACCCCAGGCACGCGGCCACCCTTCTCCTCTGGCGCGAGTCCGGCGGCCACCTGGAGGTGTTGATGGGCGTGCGAAGCGTGAAGCACCGCTTCATGCCAAGCCGCCTCGTCTTCCCCGGCGGCCGGGTGGACCTGGAGGACCGCACCGCCCCCGTCCTCTCGGATCTCGACCCGCAGACCCGCCGCGCGCTGGAACGCCAGGCCCCGCCCCGCCTGGCGCGCGCCATCGCCGTGGCCGCCGCGCGGGAGCTGCTGGAGGAGACAGGCCTCGTCCTCGGCCGGATGGAAAACGGCCGGCTGCACGCCGACCTCGCCCCGATGCGGTATCTCTGCCGCGCCGTGACCCCGGCGATGAGTCCGGTGCGCTTCAACGCTCGCTTCCTCATGGCCCCCGCCGAGTCCGTCAGCGGCGAGATCGCCGGCTCCGGCGAGCTGGAGCACCTGGAGTACCACCGCGTGGACGCCACCCCGGCCCACGAGATGGCCCCGATCACCTCCAAGGTCCTGTTGGAGTTCCGCGACCTCATGGCCCTGCCGGAAGCGGAGCGGGAAACCCGCCCCCTGGTCTGGTACCAGGGCCGTGACACGCGCCGGCTGGAACGGGCCGCTTGATGGCCCCTCCCGTCCCTGACCGGGAGGGGATGGCCAGGGAAGCCGAGGCGGCCCTCCTCAAGGGCGATCATCCAAGGGCCGCCGCGCTGTTCGGCCGGCTTGCCGCGTCCCAGCCCGGCAGCCCGCGCTGGCGCGTTGCCCTCGCGCGCACGGCGCTCTCGGCCGGACGGCCTGAGGAGGCGCTGCCGGAGATAGAGGCGGCCGAGAGCCGCTCCCCCCAGCCGCGCCCGGCCTGGGTCCTCCTCCGCGCCCGTGCTCTGGAGGCACTGGACCGCCCCACCGAGGCGCGGTCCGCCTTCCAGGCCGCACTCGCGCTCGATCCCGCCAACATGGGCTGCCGCGTCGCCGTTTCGCGCCACTTCCGCCAGGCCGGGCAGCTCGAGGAGGCGCTGCGCGTGCTGGAAGAGCCGCCGGCGGCGGAGGTGGAACGCGACCCGCTGGCCGGTCCCGCGCGGGCCAGCCTCCTCCTGGACCTTCGGCGCGGCGAGGAGGCGCGCGCCGCCTTCGCCGCGTCGCTCGCCCATGCCGGCACGGCGGCGGCGGTGCAGCGCCTGTTCCCCATGGTCGGCCGGCTGCTGGGCCGGGGCGAGCCGGCCGGGCGCGCCTTCCGCCGCCTTCGCCAGGTTCTGGATGCCACGGAGCGGGAGTTTGCGACGGAGGGCCTCCGCGCGACCCTCTCAGCGCGGCTCCGCCTTGCCATGGGAGAGACGGACCTTTTCCGGGCCGAGGTCGATGCCCTGCTGCGGGCGGACCCGACCCACCCTCTCGCTCTCCCGTTCCGCTCCGCCGCCCGAGGCCTTTCGGGCACGCCGGAGGACGGCGGCGTGGGGAAGGTCTTCGTCATCGGCCTGTCCAAGACCGCGACCAGCTCCCTGGACGCGGCGCTGTCGCGGCTCGGCCTCGGCGCCGCGCACTGGGCGAACCCCATCACCGGCCAGCTCCTCGCCCTGGAGGACGCGGCGCTCCTCGACGCGCTCTCCGATATTCCAGTGGCCGACATGATGGAGGCCCTGGCCTCCCGTTACCCGCTGGCGCGCTTCATTCTCTCGGACCGTCCGCGCGACGACTGGCACCGATCCGTCGTCTCACACTACCAGCGGCACCAGGGCACGCCGGACCTGGATGCCCTGCGCCGGCTCTGCGAGCACCCGGACCAGGTGCCCTTCGGCCGCGAATGGTGTGGGTTGCAGCAGCGGATCTACACCAGCCACGCCAGCTTCCCCGCCGCTTACGACGCGCACCAGGCGCGCGTCTCCGCCCTCTTTGCGGACTCCCCTGGGCGGCTGCTCCGCTTCAGCGTTTTCGAAGGACATGGCTGGGACAGGCTGTGCGGGTTCCTCGGCCACCCCGTCCCGGACACGCCCTTTCCCCACGCCAACGCCGCGCCGGGCAGATAGGAAACAGGCTCCTTCAGCCCGCGCGGAACCGCCCCCCTTCCGAAGCCACGGCCAGCCCCTCCGCCGCAAGCTTCAGCAGATGCGCCAGAAGGCTGCGCGCCGCCGCCGGCACCAGCCGCTCCTCCAGCGCAGGCCCATAGACGGCCCGCACCAGTTCCACAGCGGATACCGGCCCCGGCGAGGCGCGCAACGCCGCCAGCACCGCCGCCTCACGCTCCTGCCGGTGCGCGATCAGCGCGCGGATATAGGGGCCGGGATCGTCCTGGGCCGGCCCGTGCCCGGGCAGCAGCAGCCGGTCCCCACGCGCCGCCACGCGATCCAGCGACCGCATGTAGTCCGCCATGTCCCCATCCGGCGGGGAGACGACGCTGGTGGACCAGGCCATCACATGGTCCGCGCTGAACAGCACGCCGGGCGGCGCCAGCGCAGCATCCGCCTCCAGCGCGAAGCAGAGATGGTTGGCGCAGTGCCCGGGCGTGTGCAGCGCCGTCAGGCGCCACCCATCCCCTTCCACCACCTCGCCATCCGCCAGCCGCAGGTCGGGCGAGAAGTCGTGGTCGCCGCCCTCCCCCTCCGAGGCCGGGGTCATGTGCGGCCCGAAGCCCAGCGTCGTTGCCCCCGTCGCGGCCTTCAACGGCGCCACGCCCGGCGAATGGTCCCGGTGCGTGTGGGAGACGAGGATGCGCGTCACCCGCTCCCCCCGCACGGCCGCCAAGATCGCCCGCAGATGCGCCTCGTCCACCGGCCCGGGATCCAGCACCGCCACCTCGCCGCGCCCGATCAGGTAGGTGTTGGTGCCGCGGAAGGTGAAGGGGCCGGGGTTGTTGCAGATCACCCTCCGCACCCCGGGGGCGATCCACTCCACCTCCCCGGGCGGCAGGGGATCGTCACGCCGGAACACAGGGTTCATCGCGCCCTCCTGAACTCGCTGCGCAGGATCAGGAACCCCGCCCCCACGATCAGCACACTTCCCGCCAGCATCGCCACGCCCGGCAGCTCGCCCCAGACGAGCCAGCCCAGAATCCCCGCCCAGAGCAGCCCCGTATAGGTATAGGGCCCGAGCGAGGAGACCTGCGCGCTCGCGAAGGCCTCCGTGTTCAGCACCTGCCCCATCCCGCCGATCAGCCCGATCAGCACCAGCAGGCCCAGGTCGGGCCAGGACGGCGTGGTCCAGAAGAAGGGCAGCGCCACCCCCGTCATCGCCGTCATCATCAGGGACTGCCAGAGCACGATCGTGGCGCTCGCCTCCGTTGCCGAGAGCTGGCGCACCAGCATGGTGGAGAGCGCGGCGAAGAACCCGCCCAGCGCCGCGACCAGGTAGCCCACCAGCAGCCCGGCCCCGCCGAGGGCGATGCCCGGCCCCGGCCCGGCGGCCTCTCCGCCATGGCTCGCCCCCTGGCCAGCCGCGATCGCCAGCACGCCGATGAAGCCCATGATCACCGCCGCCCAGCGCGCCGGCCCCGGCCGCTCCCCCAGCCAGGGAATGGCGAGAAGAATGACGAAGAGCGGCTGCGTGTAGTTCAGCGCCGTCTGCTCGGCGAGCGGCAGGAGGGTAAGGGAGAAGAAGGCGCAGGCCATCGCCACCATGCCCGTGAAGGCGCGCCCGGCATGCCCGGCCAGCCGCCGCGTGCGGAGCAGCGCGCCCGCCCGCAGCCCCACCGCCAGCACGATGGGCAGGGAGAAGAGGTTGCGGAAGAACATCAGCTCCAGGAAGGCGTAGCGCGGACTCAGCCCCTTCACGAGGGCGCCCATCACCGCGAAGCAGGCGGTGGCGCCGAGCATCATCAGCGCCCCGCGCCGCGCATCGTGGCGAAGCGGCATCAGCGCGCTTCCGCCAGCGCCGGCCCGGCCACGCGCTCCGCCGCCCGCGCCTGCCGCGCCCGCACCCTCTCCCGGTAAAGGTTGTACAGCCCGGCTGCCACGACGACGGTGGCGCCCAGCACCGTGGTCCAGGCCGGCACGTCGCCCCAGACGAGCAGCCCGACGAGGGTGCCCATCACGATCGTGGAGTACTCGAAGGGCGCCAGCAGCCCCACCGGCGCCAGCGCGAAGGCGCGGGCGAAGAGGAAGTGCGCGCAGGCATTGCCGAAGCCCAGGAACAGGATGGCCACGATCCCCCCGGCGGAGGGCCAGCCCAGCGGCGGAAACAGCGGCAGCACCGCGATCCCCATCGGCACGTGCGCCACCATCAGCCAGAACGTGATCCCCGCCGGCCGATCCGTGCGCGCCAGCACGCGCATCCACAGCCGCGTCAGCGCCATCAGCCCGACGCCCGCCAGCAGCACCCCCGCTTCCCAGCGCCAGAGATCGCCGCCCGGCCGCACCATCACGAGCACGCCGAGGAACCCCGCCAAGGTGGAGAGCCACCGGCGCCACCCCACCGCCTCGCCCAGGATCGGGATGGCCAGCAGCGTCATCGCCAGCGGCGCCATGGCGGCCACGGCGTAGCTGTCGCCCAGCGGCATGCCGCGCACCCAGGCGAAGTAGAAGGTCACCGTCACCAAGCAGTGCAGCAGGCAGCGCCAGAACAGGAGGGGACGGTTCACCGGCCGGACGATCCCCGGCGACCGCCAGGCACCCGTGAGCAGCAGGATGGCGAAGGCGCCGATGATCCCGCGCAGGATCATGGCCATCGCCACCCCGATCTCCGGCAGCACCCATTTCACCGCGGCGTCCGAGACTGTGACGATGGCAAAGCCCGCCGCGACGCAGCCGATCCCCCGCAGCGCCTCGTCCGGGCGCGCCGGCTGAAGTTCAGGCAAGGGTCGCCTCGGCCTCCTGGCAGGTCGCGCCGTCCTCGTCCCGCGTCTCCAGCCGGATCACGCCCTCCGCGTCCCGCCGCCCGAGTAGGGACAGGCGTCGTCCGTCGAAGCAGGGGCGCTTGCCGCGATAGGCGAAGCGCGCCAGCGAAGCGCCGGGCCCTGCCAGGTCCAGGGCGTGCCGCGCCAGCAGCGTCGCCTGCAGCGGGCCGTGCACCACCAGCCCGGGATAGCCCTCCTCGCCCGTCACATAGGGGTGGTCGTAGTGGATGCGGTGCCCGTTCCCCGTCAGCGCGGAGTAGCGGAACAGCATCACCGGGTCCGGCACCAGGGAGGCCTCCAGCGCCCCCTCCCAGGCCGGGGCGGCGGTCGCGGCCTTCACCGCTGCTCCTTCCGTGCCGCGATAGACGATGTCCTGCTCCTCCTCCACCAGCACGCCGCCCGGCCCGTGCAGGACATGCCCAACGGTGACGAAGACCAGCCGGCCCGATCCCCCGGCCTTCTCCTTCACGGAAAGGATGGTGCTGACGCGCCGCACGGCGTCGCCCGTTCGCACGGACGCGCGGAAGGTCACGCGCCCGCCCGCCCACATGCGGCGCGGCAGGTCATGGACGGGGGGAAGGAAGCCGCCCCGGCGCGGGTGGCCGTCCGGGCCCAGCCCGTCGGGCATCCGCCAGTCCTGGAACAGGGTCCAGTGCCACAGCGCCGGCCATTCGGCACCGTCGGACACCCGCCCGAGCGTCGCGGCCATGCCCTCGGCCAGGCGGGGATCCGCGCGGTCCTCCCGCTCCTCCTGCCGCCCGACATATTCCTCGAACGCCATGGCTCACCCCTCCCCCGTGCTGGCCGGCAACTTAACGGGCTTTCATGACGGCGGTAGGGCAGCGGAACCGGAGGCTGGCATGCGGGGCGGCCCAAACGGCCGGGCGCCCGCCTCAGCCGTCGTAGCGCAGTTCCAGCAGGTCCACCTCTCGCATCAGCCGCGCGGCCGTCTCCGTCCCGATCCGGCGCAGGCGGAGAAGGTCCTGGATCGCCCGGCGCTCCGCCCGCAGCGCCGCCAGCACCATCGCCCGCTCCGCCACCTCGCTGCGCCGGGCCAGTCCCTTCGCGGCGCCGTCGCCGGTCCGCCGGTCGATGCGCGCGCGGTAGTACTCCATCACCCGCGCCGCCGCCTCCACATAGAGGTCGGCGTCCGCCCGCCCCTCTGCCAGCCCGTGCTCGGCTCGCTCGACCGCGCGGATCGCCGCCTCGGCCGCCACCACGCGTGCCCGGTCCTCCTCCTCCGCCTGGCCGTGCTCCTCGGGCATCTCCAGCCCGCGCAGCAGCAGCGGCAGCCCCACGCTCGCCGCGACGAGGGAGAGGATGATCACGCCCATCGCCAGCAGGATCGCCAGATCCCGCGCAGGGAAGGGCTCTCCGTCGTTGAGGAAGAGCGGAAGGGTCAGCACGCCGGCCAGGGTGATCGCGCCGCGCACCCCGGCCAGGGAGGTAGCGACAAGCAGCCGCCAGCCCGGCCGCTGCACAACCACGCCGCGCCGGTTCGCCCGATAGAGGAAGAAGCGGAGCGATACCCACACCCAGGCGAAGCGCAGCGCCCCCAGGGCCATGTTGATGGCCACCACGTAGATCACCAGCCAGATCGGCTCGTGGTGCCCGGTCAGCGCCACGGTCTCCGCCGCGCGCTCCAGAATGCCCGGCAGCTGCTCGCCCAGCAGGACGAAGATGATGCCGTTGGCGACGAACTGGATCGTGTCCCAGACCGTGGCGCGCTGCATCCGGGTGGAGGCCGCGGCAGGCCCCGCCGCCTCGGCGAAGCTCATCGCGATCCCCGCCGCCACCGCGGCCAGGATGCCGGAGCAGTGCAGGTGTTCCGCCAGCAGGTAGGAGCCGAAGGGAATGAGGAGGCTGACGACGATCTGCGTCCCCGCCTCCTCCCCGATGCGCCGGGCAATCCAAGTCTTGGCCCGCGTCACCGCGAGGGTGACGAGCAGGCCCACGGCGATCCCGCCCAGCGCCACCCAGAGGAAGCTCAGCGCCGCGTCATAGAGGGAGAAGGTCCCCGTCAGCATCGCCGCCACGGCGAAGCGCAGGCAGACGAGGCCCGATGCGTCGTTGAGGAGGGATTCCCCCTCCAGGATGTGCATCAGCCGCTTCGGGATCGGCACCCGGGCCGCGATGGAGGTGACGGCAATCGGGTCGGTGGGGGAGAGCACGGCGGCCAGCGCGAAGGCCACCGGCAGCGGCATGGCCGGCACCAGCCAGTGGATGAACAGCCCCACCCCCAGCACGGTGAAGACCACCAGCCCCAGGGCCAGCTCCAGGATCGTCCCAGCGTCCCGCAGCATCTCCTCCTTCGGGATCCGCCAACCGTCCAGGAACAGCAGCGGCGGCAGGAAGAGGAGGAAGAAGAGCTCCGGATTCAGCTCCACCCGGAGATCCGCCGCCAGGCCCACCACCGCGCCGAGCGCGATCTGGACCAGCGGCCGCGGGATGGGGATGGGCAGGGCCCGGTTGACCCACCCGCTCACCACCAGGACGAGCAGGAGGACGAGGACGATCGTGACGCTTTCCAAACCCGGGTCTCAGTCCTCTCGCACGTAGAGCTTGTAGCCCTCGATCTCCCCCTGCTGCCGGTAGTGCTGAAAGGCCTCGGCGAAGAGGGGATGGCGGCTGAAGTACTCGATGAAGTCGAACTCCTTCCCGCACCAGGGGATGCCGACATGCCGGGTCACGAGGACGGCAGAGGGCGGTGCGGCCGCGAAATCCTCGGCAACGGTGCGGTAGACAAAGAACTCGGCGCGGGACATCTCCCACGGCTCGCGGTAGCGCTCCCCGCTCTCAGGGCAGCGGCCGTTCACGCCCTGCAGCAGCCACAGGTTCATGAAGCGCAGGGTGGACTGGCTGTGGGCGTAGTTCAGCGCCGGGTAGATCGGCCAGATATCCGGCGTCAGGATCAGCAGCCGCTCGTTCCAGGCATGCTCCTTCAGCCAGGCCGTCAGGCGTCCGCCCTTGGCGTTCTCGAACTCCAGTTCGCGGAAGGGCGCCTCGCCGCCGCGCACCATGCCCAGGCACAGCGCGGCCGCCAGCAGGGCGGAGAGCGCCGGCGCCGCCCGCCGGGCGCGCGCGGCCGGCAGGGCGCCATCCAGCCAGCGCGCAGCCATCAGCCCGCCGGTCAGCCCGCCCAGCATGAAGGTGGGCGCGACGTGGTAGGTCCAGCCCTTGTGCTGGACCCAGGCCGCGATGAAGGCCCCCGCCATGGCCGCCCAGAGCGCCAGCACCAGCGGCCCGCCCCGCCGCACAAGGCACGCGGCGGAGACCAGCAGCAGCGCCAGCGTTGCCACGCCCATGTTCGGGGTCAGCAGCGCGCTGAAGGCGGAAAGCCCGCCCAGGTCCACGTAGTAGTCCCAGACCAGCGGCAGGACGTGCCCGAAGAAGTCCGGGAAGAAAACGGGAATGGAGGCGAGATAGAGCACCCAGATCCCGGCCATGGTCCAGGGCACCGGGTCCTTCAGCGCGGGCACCACGCGCGGCCAGCCCCCGGCCACCCCCGCCCGAAGCAGCACCGCCGCCTCCACCAGGAGCGGTACGCCGAGGAAATGCGGCTTCAGCGCAAAACCCAGCGCCGCCAGGACCGCCACGCCGAAGGTCATCCGCCGCCCGGTGGGCAGCCCCTGCATCCGGCGCGCCGCCAGCACGGCGTAGGGGATGGCGGCGGTGCCCATCAGCACTTCCCGCTGGCCGAAATCATAGCCGGGCATCAGCAGGACCAAGGGCACCAGCGCCCCCAGCGCCGCCCGCTCCACGGGGCCCAGGGGCATGTCCCGCGCCATCCGCGCCACCAGCCACCAGCACAGCCCGGCCAGGGAGACGAGGCAGAGGAGGAGCGCGCTGACCCCGTCCAGCGGCGTCCATTCCGCCAGGTAGCCTGGGATGAGGTTCAGTACGAAGATCAGCGGCGGGTTGACGTCGATCAGCTCGGAATACAGCCGCTCCCCCGCGATCCAGCGCTGGGTGAAGTTCAGCACCGCCGCCACGTCGTGGTTCAGTGGGGGGGAGAGCACGACGGCGAGGAAGAGTGCCGCCGGCAGCAGCGCCGCCGCCCGCCAGAGCCTCGCGGCCAGGGCCGGCGTGATCAGCGCCCCCAGACGCGGCCGGCGCCCCAGCGAGAGGCCGGGCGCCTCGCCGGCCAGGGAAGGACCGGCCAGCGAGGGGCTGGCCAGGGAAGGGCCGGACAGGGAGGGTGGGACGGGAGCGTTCATGCCGAAGGGATCTGCGGTCGCATCCTGAGTGGGCGGGGCAGGCGGCGCAATCGGCGCCGGCCGCCCGGGCCGGGTGTTTTACCCCCCGGCCCCTTAACATTGGACAGGGATTGCGGCAGCGCCTGGGCGGGGCTGCCTTGTCCCTGCCGCAGCCCGCTGCCACAAGCGGCGCACTGGCATTCCCCGGCGGCAGCCCGCCCCACCGCCTCGCCGCCGCGCCGATGCCACCCTTGGAGCCGCGCTTGGAAGACGCCGAATACGATCTGATGGACGCCGTGGAGGACGGCATGTGGTGGTACCGCGCCGTCCATGCCCGGCTGCTGGATGTCCTGGAACGCCGCCCCGGCCAGGCCGCCCTGCCCGTGCTGGATGCCGGCTGCGGCACGGGCGGCTTCCTGCGCCGCCTGGCCGAGGTCACCGCCCGCCCCGCCATCGGCCTGGACTACAACGCCCGCGCCGCCGCGCGGGCCGCCGGCAAGTCGGGCCTGCCCGCCACGGGCGGGACAGTGAATGCCCTGCCCTTCCCCGATGCCAGCTTCGGCGCCGCCGTCTCCGTGGACGTGATCTGCCATGCGGGGGTGGAGGAAGGCGCGGCCCTGGCGGAGTTGCACCGCGTCCTCGCGCCCGGCGCCACCCTGGTGCTGAACCTGCCCGCCTATGCCTGGCTGCACTCGGCGCATGACCGGCGCGTGCACACCGCCCGCCGCTACACCGCCTCCTCCGCCGCGCAACTGCTCCGCGGCGCCGGCTTCGCCGATGTCTCGGCCTGGTACTGGAACAGCCTCCTGCTCCCGCTCATGGTCCTGCAGCGCAAGGTGCTGGCCCGGAGCGAGGACCATGCGAGCGATGTGGCGGAGTTCCCGCCCTGGCTGAACCGCGTGCTCCACGGCGCGACGGAGGCCGAGCGCCGCCTTCCCTTCACGCTTCCCGCCGGCGGCTCCGTGCTGCTGGCCGCAACCCGCCCCTGATGCGCCATTCTTCCGACGCATCCGTCCCACCATCTGAGCGGCCAATACCCGCCGAGGACCCGCCCACCATGCGGAACCAGGAAGGCCCCATGCCCAGCCTCGCCCCCTTCACGGAGACGGTCGGCCTCTCCATCGTCGTTCCCGTCTATCGGGGCGCGGCGACGATCGGCATCCTTGTCGCCGCCCTCTCCGAGCTCCGCCCCGCGGGCGGAATCGAGATCGTGCTGGTGAACGACGGCTCCCCCGACAATTCCGGCGAGGTCTGCCGCCAGCTCGCGGAGACGGCCACCGTCCCCCTCACCTATGTCGAGCACGCCCGCAACTTCGGCGAGCACAACGCGGTCATGTCCGGCCTCCGCGTCGCGCGCGGCGCTTACGTCATCACTATGGACGACGACCTGCAGAACCCGCCGGAGGAGGTGCTGAAGCTCTATGACCACGCCCGCCTCGGCAACTACGACGTGGTCTACACCCGCTACGCCGTGAAGGAGCACGAGGGCTGGCGTAACCTCGGCAGCCGCTTCGCCAACGGGGTGGCGGACCTGCTGATCGACAAGCCGAAGGGCCTCTACCTCTCCTCCTTCCGCTGCATGTCCGCGCTGGTGGTGCGGGAGATCACACGCTACGCCGGCCCGTACCCGTACATCGACGGCCTGATCATGCAGGTGACGCAGCGCATCGATTCCATCGAGGTGCGCCACCTCAAGCGCGTCGAAGGGCACAGCAACTACACGCTGCGCCGTCTCGTGCGCCTCTGGCTGAACCTCGCCACCAACTTCTCCCTCCTGCCCGTCCGCCTCGCCGTCTTCGCCGGCGTGGCCATGGGCATCCTCGGCGTCGTCGCCTCGCTCTTCGTCATCGCGGAGGCGCTGACGGGCAGCCCGCCCTCCGGCTGGGCCTCCACCATGACGGTCACGCTGCTTATCTCCGGCGTGCAGTTCCTCATCCTCGGCGTGCTCGGCGAGTATGTCGGGCGCGCCTTCCTCTCGGCCAACGGCACGCCGCAGGGCGTGGTGCGCGAGGTGGTCCGCGCCCGCCCGCCGGCCGGGAACCGGGTGGAGGACGCGGCATGACCCTGCACTGGCTCATGCTGGCGGCCGCCATCCTCACCTCGCTGGGCGGCCAGATCCTGCTGAAGTCAGGGGCGGTGGCGGAGGGCGGCTTCATCGCCCAGCTCTTCCGGCCGCAGACGATCATCGGCCTCGGCCTCTACGGCGGCGCGGCCCTGCTCTACATCGTCGCGCTGCGGAAGATCCCGATGTCCGTGGCGCTGCCCTGCACCGCCGCCTCCTACGTCGTCGCCGTGGTGATCGGCCACTTCGTCTTCGGGGAGCCGCTCGGGGCGCAGAAGATCGCCGCCATCGCGCTCATCAGCGCGGGCGTCGTGGTACTCGCCACGGCATGAGGGCGGTGGCGCTGCTGCTGCTCCTGGCCGCGTGCCAGGCCGGTGGCGCGCCGCCCGCCTGCCCGGACGGCACGGGCCCGGCCGCCGTGGCGGAGCTGGCCTTCGGCCGCAACGGCCCGGACGGCACCCTTCGCGTCACCGACGCGGATTGGGCCGACTTCCTGGCGGAGGAAGCCACGCCGCGCTTCCCGGATGGCCTCACCAGCTTCGATGCATCGGGCCAGTGGCGCGGACCCGACGGCCGCATCGCGCGCGAGCCCGCCAAGTTCCTCTGGCTCGTCATGCCCGCCGCCTCGCTGGAGGAGGCCCATGCCCGGACCAAACCAGTGGCTGAGGCCTATCGCCGCCGCTTCCGTCAGGAGAGCGTGCTGGTCGTCCTTCGCGGGACCTGCGCGACCTTTCAGGGAAGTTGAAGGCCGGCGCGGACCTGCCGCGCTGGGGCGGTTGCGGTGAGGGGGCGAACGGAATCCGCTTCAGCGATCCGGTCCAGGCGGACGCCATTCGTGCCCCGCGCCTGCCTCGCCGGCCGAGGACGGCATCAGAGATGCTGCCATTGCCTGCAGCCCACCCGCGGATAAAGTCCGGTCCGGCATGGACGAAGGCGAGTCATGGAACTGATGCTGGCCGGTACGGATGGGGTCTGGGTTCGGATCCCCGACGGGTGCTACGGCATGCAGGGGCGCGATGGACGCATGGTGCCGATCCGCCGCGGGCGCAGCACGGGGCAAGGCAGCGACGGGCGTCTCGTGTCGTTCCACCCTCGCGCGCTCACCGCCGAAGGGCGCGATGGTCGATTGACCGGCTACATGCCGGACGACACCACGATGGAAGGAGAGGACGGCCGGCTTGTGCGCATTCCGCAGGGCTGGTCGCATCAGGTTGGCAGGGGCGGCCGCATCAAGGCGGTCATGGCGGAACCCGACGCGCCGGCTGAGAGCAAAGGCTGAACGGCGGGAAGTCCAGTAGCGCCAGGCACCGGCCTGTCCTCTGGGCGGGCCGGGCAGCTTGACGCACCACCTGCCGCCGAACCGCGCAGCCCTCCGGAAATGCGAAAGGGGAGCACAGCTCCCCTCCCTGCATACCCCTTCAGAGATCCGGCGGTTCCCCGCCGGGCCCGCTCTAGTGCACGAGGACCGGCGCCATCTCGTGCTGGAGGATCGCGGCGATCGCCAGCGCCTCGGTGGGCGCCGCGCCGATCGGGGTGCCGTCCGCGGCATGGATGGCGACCGCCTGCGTGCCGTTGACGGTCACCGGGCGGATATAGGCCATCTCCTGCGCGCCGAACTGCGCCCAGTCCACGGCGGACAGATTGCGGAGAGTAGTGCTCGGGGTCGGGTTCATCGCTCTGCTCCTCGCCCGCAGCCGGAATGGCCTGCAGGCTGGTAACGCCGGTTTCGCATCCTGGTTCAGCGAAGCGTCCCCGGCGGGGAATGTTGGCCTGGGCCGGCTGGCCTAGGCCTCGCCGTCCACCATCGGGCGGGTACGGCCGTTGATCTGTATGGTCCGCACGCGGACCTCGGGCTGTGGGCGCCGCAGTTCGACGTGCAGCAGCCCGTTGTCGAGCCAAGCGCCCTCGATCTCGATGCCCTCAGCAATCACGAAGGCCCGCTGGAACTGGCGGGCGGCGATGCCGCGATGCAGGAAGATCCGGCCCTCGGAGTCGTCCTTCTGGCGGCCTCGGATCACCAGTTGGTTGTCCTCCTGCGTGATCTGCAGGTCGTCCATGGCGAAGCCGGCGACGGCGAGGGTGATCCGCAGGCGGTCCGCGGCCGTTTGCTCGATGTTGTAGGGCGGATAGCCGTCCGACGACTTCTGCACGCGGTCGAGCATCTGCTCGAGGTGATCGAAGCCAAGGAACAGCGGCGATCCGAAGACCGGCGAACGCGACATGGGGCGGCATCCTTGACGAAGCGAGGCCACTGGGGGCCAGCCCAGGAAGGCGCCGACCCGCGGGTGCACATATTGGCAACCGCGGGGGGAGTTGCAAGGCGGTAACCCGCCCGCCGGTCGCCTCAGCCGCCGGCCAGCATCGCCTCGACCTCCGCGAGGACGGCCCGGATTTCCGGTTCCCGCCGTTCGCCGAGGCGGGTGAGCATGGACCGGCGGAAGGTGGCGTTGGCCAGGCGCGCCGATTCCCGGAACCAGTGCACCGCCTCCGCGATGCGCCCCTCATCCGTCAGCAACGTGCCGAGGTTGAACTGCCCGCGAAAGTCGCCGCGCTCTGCGGAGAGCCGATAGAGCCGCGCGGCACCGGCCGGGTCTGGCGGCGTGTCCCAGCCCTCCTCCATGGCGCGCGCGACCACGTTGATGGATTTGGCGTGGCCCTGCGCGGCGGCGGCGCGGTACCAGCGCAGCGCGGCGCCCCGGTCCTGCGCCACGCCATCGCCGCGCATCAGCATGTTCGCGAGGTTGTACTGGCCCCAGTCGAACCCCGCCTCCGCCGCGCGGCGGAAGCACTCGGCCGCCGCCGCGTAGTCGATTGGCGTCCCCCAGCCAAGCTCGTGGCAGCGCCCGAGCATGGTGATCCCGGCCGCGTCGCCGGCACCCGCCGCGGCCTTGAACCAGCCCAGGGCCGCCCTTTCGTCCTTCGGGACACCCAGCCCCTCCAGCAGCATCTGGCCCCAGCGCGTCTGGGCGCCGGCGATGCCGTAGCGGGCCGCGGCCTCCACCCAGGGCGCCGCCTCCGCGGGCGGGGCGGCAAAGGCGGCCGCAAGGTCCTCGGGAGACGCGGCGGTGAGTTCGGTGAAGGAGATGATGCGGCGCCGGGCGGGCGCGCCGCGGGACGGGCCGGGCATGGAGGGCTGCATCGCACACATGCGAACGTTTCGCAATTTCAGCTTTTCTGGGCTGCGCCGCCGGATGGGTCAGCTTGGCAGGACGTCCCAAGCATCCTCGTAGGCCTTGACCTGGCGTAGCAGCACTCCCGGCGCGTGATAATCGGCCGGTCGCTTATGCCGTTCTAACTCCTCCCGACGGAAAGCGTACACCTGCGCCTGTGTCAGCACGAACAGGCGGGTCGGACCATCATCCGGCACCAGGGCTAGGACATAGAACAGGTCGTCACGCTCTGCCCTGGTTTTAATGATCCATGGATTCAGGCGGTACAGGCCCCTCACCTCCAACAGGAAGGTCAGCCTGCGGGCAGGGCTCACAACCGGGAAGGCACCGATCCGCCCAGTATCCGTCGCGAAGGATGGTACCTCGTAGCCCCGTTCGCGGAGCTTCGAGACTACGGCCTGTCTCGCCCTCCGGTTCGTGAGGAGGCCGTCTCTCCTCGGCTTCAGGGCCGGCCCGCCGCTTCGCTCCACCGAGTCCATGCGAGATCCTCCTTCTCCCGAGGTATGGCGCGCAGACCTACCCCTCACCAGGGTTGCTGCCACGGCCGATCGCCGGCCCGTAGGTGATCCCGGGGCCGTCCTCTTCGCAGTCCCACCAGACCTTCCGATGTCCCCGGTGATTTCACTCCGGCGGGATCGGCCCTAAATGACCCGAACGCCATGACCGACGACGTCTCCCTCCTCCCCATCTTCCTCCACCCCGCGCCCATCCTGCGCGCCAAGGCCCGCGCCGTGGCCGATGGCGACGAGGACCGGGTGCGCGCCCTCGCGCCCCGCATGTTGGCCACGATGTACAAGGCCCCCGGCATCGGCCTGGCCGCCCCCCAGGTGGGCGAGGGGCTGCGGCTGGTGGTGATCGACGTCGCGCGGGAGGGTGAGCCGCCGGCGCCGATGGTGCTGGTGAACCCCGAGATCGTGGCCGCCAGCGAGGACCGCGCGCTGCGCGAGGAGGGCTGCCTCTCCCTCCCCGGCCAGTACGCCGACGTGGAGCGCCCGGCCCGCGTGAAGGCGCGCTGGCGCGAGCTGGACGGCACCCGGCGAGAGGTGGAGGCGGACGGGCTGCTGGCGACCTGCCTGCAGCACGAGATCGACCACCTGGACGGGGTGATGTTCACCGATCACCTCAGCCCGCTGAAGCGGAACATGCTGATCAAGAAGTTCCTGAAGGAGCAGAAGCTCAAGTCGCGCGAGGCGATGTGAGGCCGCTTCGCCTCGCCTTCATGGGCAGCCCGGGCTTCTCCGTGCCGGCGCTGCGGGCGCTGCACGCGGCGGGGCACGAGATCGCCATGGTCTACGCCCAGCCGCCCCGCCCGGCCGGGCGCGGACAACGGGAGACCCCCTGCCCCGTCCACCAGGCCGCGCTGGATCTGGGCCTGCCCGTGCGCACGCCGGCGCGCGTGCGGAAGGATACGGCGGCGCACGAGGCCTTCGCCGCGCTGGACCTGGATGCGGCCGTGGTCGTCGCCTACGGCCTGATCCTGCCGAAGCCGATGCTGGACGCGCCACGGCGCGGCTGCCTGAACATCCATGCCAGCCTGCTGCCGCGCTGGCGCGGCGCGGCGCCGATCCAGGCCGCCGTGCTGGCGGGGGATGCGGAGACGGGCATCACCATCATGCGGATGGACGAGGGGCTGGACACCGGCCCGATGCTGCTGCGGGAAGCCCTGCCCCTCGGCCCGCGCGCGACGACGCCGGAGGTGCACGACGCGCTTTCCGACATCGGCGCCCGGCTGATCCTGCGGGCGCTGCATGAGGATCCCTCCCCCGTGCCGCAGCCGGAGGAGGGTGCGACCTACGCGCCGAAGCTCGGCAAGGAGGACGGGCGGCTGGACTGGGCGGAGCCGGCGGTGGCGCTGGACCGCCGCGTGCGGGCGATGAACCCCTGGCCGGGCGCCTTCACGGCCTGGAACGGCGAGGTGCTGCGGGTCCTGTCGGCCGAACCGGCGGCGGGGAGCGGCGCACCGGGCACGGTGCTGGATGACGAGCTGCTGGTGGCCTGCGGCGAGGGTGCGCTGCGGCTGGCCCGGGTTCAGCGCGCCGGCAAGGCGGCGATGGAGGCCTCGGCCTTCCTGCGCGGCACGCCCGTGCCACCCGGCACGGCCCTCGGCTGAGATGCCGCGCTACGCCCTGCTGATCGAGTACGACGGCACCCCCTTCGTCGGCTGGCAGCGCCAGAAGGACGGCCTCTCCGTCCAGCAGGTGCTGGAGGAGGCCGCGGCACCGCTGAACGGCGGGGTGGAGCCGGTGATCGGCGCCGCCGGGCGCACCGATGCCGGGGTCCATGCGGAAGGGCAGGTCGCCCAGGTGGACCTCTCCGCCGACCTGCCGGTGGAGCGGGTGCGGGAGGCGCTGAACACCCGCTCGCGGCCGCACCCCGTCTCCGTCCTCGCCGTGGCGCGCCCCCCCGAGGAGTGGAGCGCCCGCTTCTCCGCCGTCCACCGGGCCTACCGCTACCGCATCCTGAACCGGCGGGCCCGGCCGGGGCTGGACATGGGGCGGGTGTGGCACGTGCCGCAACGGCTGGACGCGGCGGCGATGCACGAGGCCGCGCAGGGCCTGCTGGGCCACCACGACTTCTCCGCCTTTCGTGCCGCCGCCTGCCAGGCGAAGGACGCGCTGCGCACGCTGGACCGGCTGGACGTGAGCCGGGAGGGCGAGGAGATCGTGGTGCGGGTGGAAGCCCGTTCCTTCCTTCACCATCAGGTCAGGAACATGGTCGGCACGCTGGCGCAGGTCGGGCGCGGGTTGCGGCCGGTGAACTGGCCCCGTCAGGTTCTGGACAACCGGGACCGGCGGCGCGCCGGGCAGACGGCGCCGGCGGAAGGGTTGTGCTTCGTTTCCGTGCGGTACGAGCCGGCGCTGGACTGGCCGGCGTGAGGCAGGGGCGCGCCGCAGCGCGCCCCCTCTCCGATCAGAGACCGGCCTGCGTCACGAACTTCGTGACGAGATAGGGCTCGATCGCCTCGGACCCGCCCTCGCTGCCGTAGCCGCTGTCCTTCACGCCGCCGAACGGCACTTCGGGAAGCGCAAGGCCGAGGTGGTTGATGGTCATCATGCCCGTCTCCACCCCGGCGGCGATGCGCTGGGCCGTCGTGGCCGATCCGGTGAAGGCATAGGCGGCGAGGCCGAAGGGCAGGCGGTTGGATTCCGCCACCACCTCGTCGAAGTCGGAGAAGCGGTTGACGAGGGCGAGCGGGCCGAAGGGCTCCTCGTTCATCGCGCGCGCGTCCAGCGGCACCTCGGAGATGACAGTCGGCTCGTAGAAGTAGCCCTTGTTGCCGATGCGCTTGCCGCCGGTCTGCAGCTTGGCGCCGCGGCCCACCGCGTCCTGCACCAGGGTCTCGATGGTGGGAATGCGGCGCTCATTCGCCAGCGGGCCCATCTGCACCCCTTCCTCCGTGCCGTTGCCGACCTTGATGGCGGCGGCGGCCTTGGTGAAGGTCTCCAGGAACTCGTCGAAGCTGCGCTCCTGCACCAGGAACCGCGTGGGGGAGACGCAGACCTGACCGGCATTGCGGAACTTGGACGCCGCGAGCGTCTTCGCGGCCTTCTGGATATCGGCGTCGTCGAAGACGATGGCCGGCGCGTGGCCGCCCAGCTCCATCGTGGCGCGCTTCATGTGCTGGCCCGCGAGGCCGGCGAGAAGCTTGCCCACCGGGGTGGAGCCGGTGAAGGTGATCTTGCGGATCACCGGATGGGCGATGAGGTAGGAGCTGATCTCGGACGGCACGCCATAGACCAGCTGCACCACGCCCTTCGGCACACCCGCGTCGATGAAGGCGCGGATCAGCTCGGCGGGCGAAGCCGGGGTTTCCTCCGGCGCCTTGACGATGATGGAGCAGCCAGTGGCGAGCGCGGCGGAGAGCTTGCGGACCACTTGGTTGATCGGGAAGTTCCAGGGTGTGAAGGCGGCGACGGGGCCGACCGGCTCCTTCACCACAAGCTGGTACACGCCCTCGGCGCGGGCCGGGATCACGCGGCCATAGGCGCGGCGCCCTTCCTCGGCCATCCACTCGATGATGTCGCCGGCGGCGAGCGTCTCCATCTTCGCCTCGACCAGGGGCTTGCCCTGCTCGGCCGTCATCATGGCGGCGATGGAATCGGCGCGGCTGCGGAGGATATCCGCGGCCTTCCGCATCAGCTTGTAGCGATCGAAGGCCGAGACCTTGCGCCAGGTCTCGAAGCCGCGCTGCGCGGCCTCCAGCGCCTCGTCCAGGTCCGCCTTCTCGGCATGGGCGACGGTGCCGATCACCTCTTCCGTCGCGGGATTGATGATCTCCAGCACCTTGCCGGAGCGCGCGTCGCGCCACTCGCCGTCGACGTGGAGCTGGACGTTCGGGTAGTCGGCCATGCGGATGTCCTTGTCAGACCAGAAGTTCGATGAGGAAGGGGCCGGGGCGGCTGACACTCTGGGAAAGAAGGTCGGCCAGGGTTTCGAGGGTGGAGGCTTGGGCGGCCTCGACCCCCATGCCCTCCGCGATCTTCACCCAGTTGAGGTCCGGATTCCCCAGATCAAGCATGTTCATCGCCGTCGGCCCGGGATTGGCGCCAACGCCCGCATATTCCCCGATGAGGATCTGGTACTTGCGGTTGGAGAGGATGATCGTGGTCACGGGCAGCCTTTCCCGCGCCTGGGTCCAGAGGGACTGCAGCGTGTACATGGCGGACCCGTCCGCCTGGAGGCTGATGGTCCGGCGCTGCCCCCCTGCCCCGATCGCGGCACCGGTGGCCACCGGCATGCCGTCCCCGATGGCGCCGCCCGTCAGCTGCAGCCAGTCATGCGGCGGGGCGACATGGGTCAGCGGGAAGAAGCCGCGGCCGTAGGAAACGCTCTCGTCCGAGACGATGGCGCCCTCCGGCATCAGGGCGGCGACGACGCCGGCAACGCCCTCCGGGCTCGGGGCGCCGCGCGGGGCCTCCGGGCGGGGGCCGGGATCGGGGATGGCGGCTTCCGGCGCGCCCAGCTCGTCGGCCAGGGCGGCCAGCGCGACCCCGGCGTCGCCCTCCAGCCGCGTCAGCACGTGGAACACCGCATCCTCCCGATTGTGGAAGGAAGGCTTCCCGGGATAGGCGAAGAAGCTGACAGGCGGCTTCGCGTTCACCAGCACGATGTGGTCGTAGGGGGCCAGCGTCTTGCGGGCGAGCTCCCCGACATAGGGCACGCGCTCCAGCTGCACCCGCCCGCGGCCGCGGGCGATGCGGGCATTGGACCCTTCGGCCAGCAGCTTGGCGCCCGTCGCCTGGGCGATGCGCCAGGCCAGGGCCTGGTTCTCCGCGCGCAGGGCGGGGCCGCCGAGAAGGATCAGAACGCTCCCCCGCTTCTCCCGCAGGACCTTCGCCACCTTCCCCACAGTCGCCGGGTCGGGCGCGACCGCGGCCGGGACAGGAAGCGCATCCGCGATCTCGCCGCCCTCATCCCACGAGGCGTCGGAGGGAAGGATGAGGGTGGCGATTCCCCCGGGGGCCGTCCGGGCCTCCTGCACCGCCACGGCGGCGTCGCGGCCGACATCGGCGGATTTCGCGGTCGTGCGGACCCAGGCGGAGACGGGGCGGGCCCAGCCCTCCGTGTCGGCCGTCAGCTGGGCGTCGTGGGGCCGGTGGTAGGTGGCCTGGTCGCCCACGATGTTGACGATGCCGCTGCGGGCCCGGCGGGCGTTGTGCAGGTTCCCCAGCCCGTTCGCCAGGCCCGGGCCGCAGTGCAGCAGGGTGCAGGCCGGCTTCCCGGCCAGGCGGAAGTAGCCGTCCGCCATGCCGGTGACGACGTTCTCCTGCAGGCCGAGCACGCAGCGCATGCCGGGGATGGTGTCCAGCGCCGCAACGAAGTGCATCTCGCTGGTGCCGGGATTGGCGAAGCAGGTGTCCACCCCGGACTTCAGCAGCGTGTGGACAAGGCTCTGGGCACCGTTCACCGGCTTCGACTCCCCCTTTGGACGGGGCGCAAGTTGCGCGCGGCGGGCGGCCGCCGCAAGCCGGGGCGTGACACGCGATGTTCGAAAGGGCGCCCGTTCTCGTGGGGAATACGCTCGAAATCCCGCCGCGCCGGGCGCCTTCAGCCTTGCCCCGGCCGCGTCCCCGGCGCAATTTCCGGCCCTCCGCGCGCGAGGGACAACCGATCCATGGGCACCACGATTTCCGGCGAGACCACAGCCGACATCCCGGAGGGCCCGACCAACGCCGCCCTGCAGAAGCGGCGCGAAGCGGCGGTGCCGCGCGGCCTCGGCATCTCCCTCCCCGTCTTCGCCGCGAAGGCGAAGGGCTCCGAGATCACGGATGTCGAGGGCAAGCGCTACATCGACTTCGGCGGCGGCATCGCCGTGCTGAACACCGGCCACCTGCACCCGAAGGTGAAGGCCGCCGTGCAGGCGCAGCTGGAGAACTTCTCCCACACCTGCATCCAGGTGACGCCGTATGAGAGCTACATCCGCCTTGCGGAACGCCTGAACGAGATCGCGCCCGTGCGCGGCCCGGCCAAGACCATCTTCCTGACCACGGGTGCCGAGGCGGTGGAGAACGCGGTGAAGATCGCCCGCGCCCATACCGGCCGCCCGGGCGTGATCGCCTTCTCCGGCGCCTTCCACGGCCGCACGCTGCTGGGCATGGCGCTGACGGGCAAGGTGGTGCCCTACAAGGTGGGCTTCGGCCCCATGCCGGCGGACATCTACCACCTGCCCTTCCCCGTGGCCTATCACGGCAAGGAGGTGGCGGACACGCTGGAGGCGATCGAGACCCTCTTCAAGTCCGACATCGACCCGAACCGGATCGCGGCCTTCATCATCGAGCCCGTGCAGGGCGAAGGCGGGTTCTACCAGGCGCAGCCGGAGCTGATGCAGGGCCTGCGCTCCATCGCCGACAAGTACGGCATCCTGCTGATCGCGGACGAGGTGCAGACCGGCTTCGCGCGCACGGGCAAGATGTTCGCCATGGAGCACACGGGGGTGAAGGCCGACCTGGTGACGATGGCGAAGTCGCTGGCCGGCGGCTTCCCGCTCTCCGCTGTCTCCGGCACCGCCTCCATCATGGACGCGCCGGGCGTGGGCGGCCTCGGCGGCACCTATGGCGGCTCCCCGCTCGGCTGCGCGGCGGCGAACGCGGTGCTGGACGTGATCGAGGAGGAAGGCCTCATCGAGCGCGCCAACACCATCGGCGACCTGATCGTGGCGCGCATCAAGGAGCTGCAGAACAGCAACTCCCTGAAGGGCATCATCGGCGACATCCGCCAGGTGGGCGGCATGGTCGCGATGGAGCTGGTGGCGGAGGGGAACGCGGACAAGCCGGATCCCGACCTGACCCGCGCCCTGGTGGCCCGCGCCGCGGAGAAGGGGCTGGTCCTGCTCTCCTGCGGCGTGCGGGCGAACGTGATCCGCTTCCTCTGCCCCCTCACCACCTCCGATGCGCTGGTGAACGAGGGCATGGACAAGATGGCCGAGGCGCTGCGCGAGTGCGTGGCGGAGCGCGCGCAGGCCTGACGCGATGCTTGAGGATATCCGCAGGGCGCTTCTGTTCGGGGCGCCCTGCGGCGCGCTCTCCGTCATCGTCTTCCGCGATTCGACGCTGTTCCTGCTGCACCACCTCTTCAAGGTGATGCCGCTGGCCGCCTATGTGCAGACCATCGGCTGGCACGGTGTGCCCTGGGTGTGGTGGTTCGTGCTCTGGGGTGCGCTCGGCGGCTTCATCATCGGGCTGGTGCTGCGGCTGCTGCCCTTCGCGGACCTGCTGACGGGCGCGGTGCTGGGCGTGGCGGCGGCCTACCTGCTGCCGCAGCGCCTGCCGGCGGCCACCCCGCCCTGGGTGCTGCCGCTGATCGGCGCGGCCTGGGGCTGGGGCAGCGCCTTCCTCATGCGGCCCCTGGCGCTGCGTGGGCGGGACTAGGCCCGGCATTCTCGCTGTCGTGCTGGCCGGCGGGCTGGCACGGCGCATGGGCGGCGGGGACAAGACTCTCCTGCCCCTGGGTGGGCAGCCGATGCTGTCCGTTTTGATGGAACGGCTGCGGCCGCAGGCCGCGGCGTTCGCGATCAGCGCGAATGGCGATCCGTCGCGCTTCGCCGCCGTGGCCCCGGGGGTGCCGGTCCTCGCCGATCCCCTGCCCGGCTTCCCCGGCCCGCTGGCGGGCGTGCTGGCGGGGATGGATCATGCCGCATCGCTCGGCCTGGACATGGTGCTGACCGTGCCGGGCGACACGCCGCTGGTTCCCATGGACTTGGCCGCCCGCCTGCATGCGGCGGCATCGCCGATCGCCTGCGCGGCCTCCGCCGGCCGGATGCACCCACCTGTGGCGCTCTGGCCCGCGGGCCTGCGCGACGACCTGCGGGCCGCCATGGCAACGGGCGAGGGCAAGGTGAGCCGCTGGGCCGCGCGGCACGGCTGCATGCCAGTGGAATGGCCGGGCGACCCCTTCCTGAACGCCAACGCGCCGGAGGACCTGGCCGCCCTGGAAGCCGCGATGGCCCGGGGCGCCTGAGCTCCCGGGCCGATACGGGTCACGCGGGCGTCGGCGCGTTCTCCGGCAGCACCTTCTCGCGCTTCAGCTCGGCCCAGAAGTCGCCGGGGATGGGCCGGCGCATCAGCGCCAGGTTCTCGCGCACGCGCTCCGGCTTCTTCGTCCCGGGAATGACGGAGGCCACCACGGGATGCGCCGCACAGAACTGCAGCGCTGCCGCGCGCAGGTCGACGCCGTGGCGCGCGGCGATCTCGGCCAGTCGGTCCCGAGCCTGCACCTTGTCGGAGGAGGCCTGCTGGTACTCAAAGGTGCTGCCGCCGGCGATGAGGCCGGAATTGTAGGGCCCGCCGACGACGACATGCACGCCCCGCTCCTCGCAGCGCGGGAAGAGCGTCTCCAGCGCCGGCTGGTTCAGCAGGGAGTAGCGTCCGGCAAGGAGGAACACATCGGGATCCGCGCGCTCCAGCGCCAGGACGCAGGGCTCCACCCGGTTCACGCCCAGGCCCCAGGCGCGGATCACGCCCTCCTCCCGCAGCCGCGTCAGCGCCACGGCCGCGCCCTTCATGGCCGTGTCGAACACCTCCAGCCAGCGGTCCCCATGCGCGTCCTCCGCGCAGTCGTGGATGTAGGCCACGTCGATGCGCGCCAGCCCCAGCCGTTGCAGGCTGTCCTCGATGGAGCGGCGCACGCCGTCGGCGGTGTAGTCGTAGTCCACGCGGAAGGGCAGGCCGGCGACGAAGGGGCCGTGCTTCCCGCCCTTCGTCGCGTCCGCCCGCAGCAGGCGGCCGACCTTGGTGGAAAGGACGTAGTCGTCGCGTGTCTTGTTCCGAAGCACCTCGCCGAAGCGGTGCTCGGAAATGCCGGGGCCGTACTCGGGCGCGGTGTCGAAGTAGCGGATGCCGGCGTCCCAGGCGGCCTCGAGCGTCGCGCGGGCGTCGGCGTCGGAGACGATCTCGAACATGTTGCCGAGAGGAGCGCCGCCGAAGCCGATCGGGCCGGGCGGGGCGTAGTGCTGGGTCATCGGGGGCCTTTCAGACCGTTCCCCCGATAGGTGCGCGGCGGAGGCCCGCATTCCAGGGGCCTCACGCGGCTGGGAAAGGCCACTCGGCAGCGTGTTCCAGAATCAGGCGGCCCACGGCGGGGATGTCGTCCAGCGCAGCATGCGGCAGCCCGCCCGGGGGCGGGATATCCGCGGCCACGGCGCGGATCGCCGGGTCATCCAGGTGCAGCCAGGGCTTGGCATTGGCGGCGCGATGGATCTCGATTTTCGGGACCGGGTCGCGCTTGAAGCCCTCCACGATCACCAGATCCACCGGGTCCAGATGGGCGAGCAGCTCGGTCAGCCCCGGCTCCGGCGCGCCGCGCAGCTCCGTCATCAGAGCCCAGCGGTTGGCGGAAGCGACCAGCACCTGGGATGCGCCGGCCTGGCGGTGGGTGTGGCTGTCCTTGCCGGGCTTATCGACGTCGAAGGCGTGGTGGGCGTGCTTGATCGTGGAGACGGAGAGGCCCCTGCCCTTCAGCCAGGGGATCAGGGCGGCGAGCAGGGTGGTCTTGCCGGCCCCGCTCCATCCGGCAAGTCCGATCACCCGCATGTCGGTTCAGGCGCGCTCATGCGGCGGGCTGTAGAGCGGGCGGGTCGGGTGCGCCAGGGGGTGGCGGGTTGTGCGGACGGGGGCGCGGCCCAACTCTGGCGGCGAACAGGAGACCGCCCGATGGCCGAGACCAACCTCCGCGTCCTTCTTCGCGCCCGCCCCGAGGGGAAGGTGGGACACGAGCACTTCGAGGTGAGGGAAGAGGCCCTCCCCTCCCCCCGCCCCGGCGAGGCGCTACTGCGGAACCACTATCTCTCCCTCGATCCCTACATGCGCGGGCGGATGAGCGCCCGGAAGTCCTACGCCGCCCCGGTGGGCATCGGCGAGGTCATGGTCGGGCAGACCGTGGCGGAGGTGGTGGAAGACCCGACCGGCACCTTCAGGCCCGGCGATACCGTGCTGGGCGGCTATGGCTGGCAACGCTTCTGCTGCGTGCCCGTGGCCGGGCTGCGGAAGCTGAACCCCGATTCAGCCCCACTGACCACCGCGCTCGGCGTGCTCGGCATGCCCGGCACCACCGCCTGGGTGGGGGTGACGGAGATGTCGCCCCCGAAACCCGGCGAGACCTATGTCGTCACCGCCGCCTCCGGCGCCGTGGGCGGGGTGGCCGGGCAGATCGCGAAGCGGATGGGCGCGCGGGTGGTCGGCATCGCCGGCGGGCCGGAGAAATGTGCCTTCGTGACCGATGAGCTGGGCTTCGACGCCTGCGTGGACCACAAGGCGCCCGACTTCCCCGACCTGCTGGCGAAGGCCTGCCCGGACGGCATCGACGGCTATTTCGAGAATGTGGGCGGCGCCGTGCAGAAGGCCGCCTGGCCGCTGATGAACGAGTTCGGCCGCATGGCCTTCTGCGGCTCCATTGCCGAGTACGAGGATGCGGAGCCGCAGCCCGGCCCGAACCTCGGCCAGATCAACCGCAAGAAGCTGACGCTGCGCGGCTTCATCGTCAGCGACCATCCCCGTGCCTTCGCGGAATGGCGGCGGATCGGCTCGCGCTGGGTCAAGGACGGATCGCTGAAGTACCGCGAGGACGTGGTGAAGGGCCTGGAGAATGCCCCCGAGGCCTTCATGGGCCTGCTCGCGGGCAGGAACTTCGGCAAGCTCATCATCGATCTGGGCTGAGGGGCCCGGCGGGCGTAAGGGTGGGGTCATGAAGAACGACCCCATCGCGCTCGACCGCCTTTCTAACGCCGTGGAAGCGAAGGCGCCCGCCTTCACCGAGCTGTCCGACCGGATCTGGGAGACGCCGGAGCTGCGCTTCGCGGAGACGCGCTCCGTGGAGGCGCAGATCGCCCGGCTGGAGGCGGAGGGGTTCCGCGTGACGCGCAACGTCGCCGGCATCCCCACCGCCTTCCTGGCCGAGAGCGGCGAGGACGGCCCGGTGATCGGCTTCCTCGGCGAGTTCGACGCGCTGGCCGGGCTCTCGCAGGAGGCGGGCATCGCGGAGCCCCGCCCGCTCGTCGCCGGCGGCAACGGCCACGGCTGCGGGCACAACCTCCTCGGCGCCGGCGCGATGCTTGCCGCCGTCTCGGCCCGAGACGCGCTGCGCGAGGCGGGGATGAAGGGCCGCGTTCGCTACTACGGCTGCCCCGGCGAGGAGGGCGGATCGGGCAAGACCTTCATGGCGCGGGAAGGCGTGTTCGACGACCTGGACGCCGCCATCACCTGGCACCCCGGCGCCTTCAACGCGGTGATGTCCATCCGCAACCTAGCGAACTACCAGGTCTATTTCCGCTTCAAGGGCAAGGCGGCGCACGCGGCGGGCTCCCCGCATCTCGGGCGCTCCGCGCTGGACGCGGTGGAACTGATGAACGTGGGCGTGAACTACCTGCGGGAGCACATGCCGCAGGAGGCGCGGGTCCACTACGCCGTCACCAACTCCGGCGGCGTCTCGCCCAACGTGGTGCAGGCCGAGGCGGAAGTTCTTTACCTCATCCGCGCGCCGAAGGTGACGGAGGCGGCCGCGCTGTTCGAGCGGGTGAAGGCCTGCGCGGAGGGCGCCGCGATCATGACGGGGACGAAGTGGTCCTTCGAGATCGACAAGGCCTGCTCCGAGGTGGCGCAGAACCGCACGCTGGAGACGGTGCTACACGGGAACTTCCAGTCCCTCGGCGCGCCGGACTACGACGAGGCGGACCACCGCTTCGCCGCGGAGATCCGGCGTTCCCTGAGTGCGGAGGACATCGCCTCCGAGGTGGCAAGCTTCGGCGCCGATCCGTCGCTGGGTGAGGCGGAGCTGCACGACGGCGTGCTGCCCTTCGATGGCACTCCCCTCATCCAGGCCGGCTCGACCGATGTGGGCGACGTCTCCCAGATCGTGCCGACGGTGCAGGCCTGGGGCGCCTGCTGGGCGGTGGGTACGCCCTTCCACACCTGGCAGGCGGTGGCGCAGGGGCAGTCCGCCCACGCGCACAAGGGCATGGTGCAGGCGGCGAAGGTCATGGCCGCCACCGCGCTGGATGGCTTCCGCGACCCGGAACTCCTGGCGCGCGCGAAGGCGGAGCTGGCGCAGCGGCGCAGCGGGAAGGCCTATGCCAGCCCGATCCCGGCGGAGGTGCTGGCTCCGCCGCTTCGCCGGAAGGCCTGATCAGGCCGCCACATGCACGCCCGGCCGGCGGCCATCATTCCACGCGCCGCCGATCGCGCGCTCCACCTGCGCGGCAAGCTGCAGCAGCAGCCCGTCCCCTGCCTGCCGCGTCTGCGCCTGGATGCCCAGCGGCAGCCCGCTCTCCTGCCAGCCGAGGGGCAGGGAGATGGCGGGGATGCCGCAGAGGTTTGAGAGCGGCGTGTAGGCGAAGTTGCGCCAGAGGTTGGCGAACCAGTCGTGGACATCCGGGTTTTCGCTGATCGTCAGGTACTCGGTGGTGCCGATCACCGGCGTGGGCAGGGCCGTGATCGGCGTGAGCATGATGTCCCACTCTTCGAGGAAGGCACCGAAGGCGCGGGAGGTGGCGTTGAACACCGCCTGCATCCGCGCGCGCTCCGTGTAGGAGGTGTTCAGCCCGGCCTCCCAGATGCGGATGTTAACCGGCTCCACGAGATCGGCGGGCGGCCGCTCCAGCCCGAGCGCGCCGATGAGGTTGTTCACGGTCTGCGCGAAGTTGCTGATGTAGCAGGTGGTCTGCGCCGCGAAGGCCGCGCGGAAATCCACGTCCGGCCGCGCCCATGCCACGTGGTGGCCGAGGGATTCCAGCAGCCGCCCAACCCGCTCCAGCTCCGCCACGAAATGCGGCACGGCGCGGTAATCGCCCCACTCATGGGAAAGGGCGATGCGGAGCCGCGGCGGGTCGCGGCGGATCAGCTCCGCATAGGGCTCGGGCGCCGTCCAGTACGGCATGAACTCGCCCGGCGCGCCGCCGCGGCAGGCATCCACGAAGCCGGCGGTGTCACGCACGGTGCGGGTGTGGCAGCCCTGGATGGAGACGAGCCCCGTCAGGTCCGAGGCGTAGGGCGCGATGGAGAAGACGCCGCGCGACGGCTTCAGGCCGATATTCCCCGTGGCCCCTGCGGGAATGCGGATGGACCCGCCGCCATCGGTCGCGTGGGAGATCGGCAGCACGCCGGCCGAGACGGCGGCGGCCGTACCGGCTGAAGAACCGTTGGTGGTGTAGCCCGTGTCCCAGGGATTCCGCGTGACATAGACGGCCGGATTCTCGGCCGAGGAGCAGCAGCCGAACTCCGGCGTGGTGCTGCGCCCGATGATGTTCAGCCCGGCGGCACGGATCTTCCCGGCCAGGAAGCTGTCCGCCGGCGCGCGGTTTCCCCGCATGAGGAGGGAACCCATTTCCTGCAGCCGCCCTTCCAGCGTCGGGCCCAGGTCCTTCATCAGGTAGGGCACGCCGGCGAAGCAGCCCGCCGTGTTCGTCCCGTTGGCGCGCGGGTCCGCGACCGCGTCCTCGAAGACCTCCACCACGGCGGAGAGTGCGGGATTCACCTTGGCGATGCCGGCAGCGGCCTGGGCGGCAAGTTCGGCGGGCGTCACCTCGCCCGCGCGGACGAGGCCCGCAAGGGCTGTTGCGTCGTGGCGCGCCCACTCGTCCCAGCTCATCGCCAGCGTCATGCCGCCCTCCGCCCATGGTGCGGGTGGAGGCTAGATCAGGGGGGTGGCCGGTCAAGGGCGCCCGGATCAGCCCAGGAGCTTCGGCAGGAGCGCGGCGACGCCCGCCAGCGGCAGCAGGAGCTGCACGGGGCGAAGCCGCGCGAAGTACCGGGGCGCCTCGCCGCGCCGTGCCGCAATAGGATCGAGCACGAGCATGATCGCGTACCCGGCCAGGACCAAGATCGCGGCCGCCAGCGGCCAGGGCGAGAGCAGCGACGCCGCGCCCAGGCCGAAGAAGAGGAGCGTGCCGAGAACCTGCATCAGGGTGGCACCGCCGGGCTGGCGAAAGCTCAGGCCGCGCCGGACGCCCGAGAAAAAGCAGAGCAGCGCGCCGGCCCAGGCGAGGGTCGCCCGCAGCGCCGCCGCATCCCAGGGCGCCGGCAGCACCCAGGACGCCAGCGCCCCCGCCAGGAGGGGAACCATGGCCCCGTAGGCAAGCACGAGGCTGAGGATCGGCGCGTGCTCGCTCGCATCCTCGGTTCCGGCGAGGGAGGGGTTCGGCATCGAGTCCATGGCGGGGTAACGGCGCGGCGCCCGGCGCGACGGCAGGGCCGTTTCGCCCTTCGGGCGGCGACCCTCACCGGGGCCAGCCCGGGCTTTCGGCAACCACGGCGATCCCTGCCCCGCCACACTCGCGCGCGGCCGGTTGGTTGCGGCGCCGCCGGGGTCAGGCGCCTGAACGGAGTGCGGCGGCCACAGAAGTGAATGGACGGCGCTGTGGCCCCAGCGCCCCTGGGCAGGCAGGGCCTCCTCTGGGATGTTCCCCCCCGATATGACCTCCCGCCGCTCGCTCCTCCTTGCCCTTCCCGCGCTCGGCGCGGCCGGAGCCCTCGCGGGCTGCGGCACCTCACCCGAAACCTTCGAGGGCAAGGGCCCGCCCTTCCGGCCCGAAGAGTTCTTCGCCGGCAAGATCAAGAGCTACGGCGTTTTCACCACGCGGCTGGGCGCGATCGAGCGCTGGTTTCGGGCAACGACGGTCGGCGCCTGGGACGGCACCACCCTGACCTTCGACGAGATCTTCCACTACGAGGACAGCTTCGAGGACCGGCGCTTCTGGAAGCTGCGGCGGGACCCGTCCGACTCCTCCGGCAATGCCTGGGTGGGCGAGGCGACGGACGCGACGGGGCCGGTGCGCGGGCGCACGGTGGGCAACGCCTTCCACCTGGAGCACGAGCTGGACATGCTGACCCTCTCCGGCGACCGCCGGCGGCTGGGCTTCGACCAGTGGTTCGTGCGGATGGCCGACGACATGGCCCTCTCCCGCGCCGCCGTGACCTGGCACGGGATCCAGGTCGGCACGGCGCAGGTGGCCTTCCAGCGCGTCAGCGTGGGCGTGACGGAGGGCTCCGTCTTCGCCGGCGCCGCGGCGCGCGAGGAGCCGGTGCCGCCGCGCGGCGTGCCCACGGGCACGGGCGGGCGCGACCCCGGGCGGCTGATGAACGCGCCACCCCGGCGCTGAGCTCCTTACGCGGGGGTGACGTACCGAAGCTTGTTGGGGGGCACCCGCGACAAGTGGCGGCGGCTGTGGCAGGGTGTCTGCCATGGGTCAGTTGCTGTTGCTGCGTCACGCCAAGTCGGCCTGGGACGATCCGGCCCTCTCGGACCATGCCCGCCCCCTGAACGCCCGTGGCCGGCGGGCCGCCGCGGCCATGGCGGGGGCCATGCGCTCCCTGGGCCTGCGGCCGGAGCTGGTCCTCGTCTCCTCCTCCCGGCGCACGCTCCAGACGCTGGAGGGCCTCGGGGCGCTGGAGGGATCGCCGCGGGTAGAGCCGACGGACGACCTCTACCTCGCCCCCTGGACCCGGCTGCTGGACGCCATCCGCGAGGTGCCGGACGAGGTCCGGAGCGTGCTGCTGATTGCGCACAACCCCGGCCTGCACGACCTCGCGCTGAATCTGGCACCGCCCGATTCGGGCGCGCCCGGGCGGGCGCTGGCCGAGGCCTACCCCACAGCGTCGCTCACGGAATTCGCCGTTGAGGGCCCGTGGGGATCGCTCGCCCCGCAAGGCGCCAAGCTCGTGCGCTTCCTGCAACCGAAGGACCTGCCGGAGATGGCGGGCTAAATCCGAGCGGGCCGGGCTTTTTACGCACCGTCCGGCCCAGCGTACCCGGTTATCTACCCGGGAATTTTCCACTCGAACAAAAGCAGAACTTCCCGTAGCTTCTGGCCACGCTCCCCCGGCGATCCCACCCCGGCCCACAACCGAGGATCACCTATGGCCAAGTCCCCTGCCCGCCCCTCCGTCCAACAGGAGGTCGCGACCCGCATTACCCGCCTCATGCAGAAGGAGCCGACGCCGGCGCGCTGCGTGTTGGAGGTGGAGATTATCGTCTCCAGCCTGCGCCGCGAGGGCGACCCCGAGCAGGTCCAGACCTGGCTGGAGGAGCTGCGCGATGGCTTCGCCGAGGCGTCCGAGCAGGCGGCGGAAGCGGTGGACGAGGTGGAGAGCGGCCAGAGGGCAGAGCGGCGCAAGGCCGAGAACGCCGTGGTCTGCCTGCGTGAGATCAGCCAGGCGTTCGGCCGCGCCCTTGAGATGGTGGAGGCTTGATCGTGGAGCGCTTCCCAACATTCCCCTCCCTGACTGGCTTTCCGGTCAAGCGGCTGCGCGCGGTGGGAGCGGCCTATCGGCAGGGTGTGGGCGAGGGTCTGGACCGACCGACCTGCCTGCGTCTCTCGATAGAGGCGTACGTCGTTGCAGGCGGCAGCCGGGCCAGCGCGGTGGCCGACGTGCCGGCAATGGTCGAGGCTATCGCGGCCGAGATGCCGGGGTGGCTATGGGCTGCCGCTACCGATTGGCTGGAACAGCAGGCCGGAGGAGGCGCCCGGTCCTCTGTGCAGCTACGCCTCGCGGCATGATCCGATGGCCTTCCCGCTGGTCCGCCGCCCTGTGCGAGGCGGTGGGGCTGGCCTATCGAGAGGCGGGCGGCCGCGGCGCCGACGAGGCCGGGCGGATCCAAGCCGGAGTGGAGGCCTTCCTGGATACTGGCGGCGTGGCCGCCGTCCCGCGCGAGACGGTCGAACTCATCATCCGCGATCTCTCGCAGGACCGGCTGGACTGGCTGCTGAAGCCGGCGGAGGAATGGGCGCTGAGGCAGCACCGCCGCCCCCAGGACGGGCGCCATCGGTGGCGCCGCCGGCTCCGGTGGCAGAACACCGACATCGGGGCCCTGCCCGGGTGGATGGAGAGCCGGCCTTGAGCGGGGATCCCCTGCACCCGGCCGACCCCGAGGACCTAACATCCTCGATCGCCTACGCCCTCCGCTTCAACGAGCGAGGCAAGGCGCACACGAGGGGACTGCGGGACGACCCCGACTACATGGCTGGGTGGATTGTCGCCCACCTGGCCCGTAGCCTCTACGTCGTGCTGAAGAAGGTGCCGGAACCCAGAGGGCTAAGCCCGTTCGGGCAGAGCCGGCCTGACTTGGATTGACCCTGGCCACCGACCATTACTGCAGCAGCTGCGTCCACGAGGCTGGCCACGTCGTGGTGGCTCGGCGGGTGCTCGGCCGGGTGCCGGATTGGGCGCAGGTCCACCCCGCCCGGCCGCCGTGATCCGGGATGAACTCGACCTCGGTCAGTGGCCGCGAAACCGCCCCTGCTCACACCAGAAGGTTCTCACGCCCGGGTGCGCGA
Organism: Roseomonas populi; assembly: GCF_024594815.1. Classification (GTDB taxonomy): domain Bacteria; phylum Pseudomonadota; class Alphaproteobacteria; order Acetobacterales; family Acetobacteraceae; genus Roseomonas; species Roseomonas populi. The sequence continues at coordinate 173,125 of NZ_JANJOU010000001.1, forward strand.
TGAACAGCTCTGCCGCGAGTTAGCGGCGACCTCCGGCAGGATACCGAAAGGGCGGTGTGCTAAGCGCCCTGGATACAGTCCCGCAAGATAACGTAGGAACCTGGGTACGGGACGGCGTTGATGCAGAGCCGTTGCTGGTTGGCGGGCAGTGTATTCCACCTAGCACGCAAGCTGTCGTAGGCCTTCTCTTCCCCATCCATGCACAACTGTCGCTCCGACATAGTCCCACCAGCTTGTTCGCAGCCAAGTGCCGGCAGGAACTGCGGGAACACGGGGCGGGCTTCGGGTGCGCGCTGGATGGCTCGGCGCGGCGGTTGACTTCTCGATGCCGGAGCCCTGCTGGCTTCTACGCGAGGGGGCTTTGAGCTGATGAGAAGCATCGGCGGGGGAGCTTGGACGCATGCCGCGACCGCCAAGGCGCAAAGGGGGGTGTATCGGCGCATGCAGCCGACGCTAGCCACGAGCCCTCAGCCGCGCCAGCCTTCTAGGGATCCGGCAGCATGAGCGGCGTTCCCTCGGCAGAGCTCCAGCGTCATGTTGCAGCTTCCCTCAGGCGAACGTCAGACCCGCCCCTGTTTCCGGGATGAGCGGACGACAGCTTTTCAGCGGGATCGGTCTCGCGCAGCCCGCACCAGTGCCGCGGTGGAGAGCAGGACCGCCGAGACGAGGATCCCGGCGGCGATCAGTCCCGCCGGCGTTGCTCGGGCGCTGGTCCGCAACACCGTGGAGCTGCCTACGCGCAGTTCCATCTCGGCGCGCATCTCCTCTGGATGCGGGGCTGCCGTCGGCATCGTCTGATCGCGCATGTGCTGCGCTTCTCCCCTCTAGGGCCGCAAAGAGCGAAGGAGTGCGAAGATGTAGACAATGGCAAAGACGATGGGAACAAGACGTTCGATCCGAGTGAAGGCATGATTAGTTCTGCCCTGCTCGTTCTTCCCCGTTAGCGAAGTCTCTGCAGAGAATGGCGTGCAGGGCAGTGCCCGCTCTACCAGGACGATAACGTCATACTTGGCATTCGAAAGATTTTTGTAATTCAGTACACTACAACACCGTATGGTCGAGAGCATTAGGCCCGCGACGGCAGCGTAGTTAGCAAATGTTGTTGGGACTTCTTTGAAATTCGAGATCCCGATACGACCTGCGTTGATTGTGAAATAGATCGCGTTAGAGGTCTGACGCCTGGCTCGAAATCAATCCCACATCTCGACAGCCAGTCTTTATTGATCGAACACTCTTTCCAACAGAGCTGGGTCGGTGGGCAAACCCTGAGGGAAAACCTCGGAAGCGATTACGCGGCGCTTGCTCATTTCGGCTTCCGCAACCGCACCCCAGCCCCGCCCTCATCCTCCGTGATGAACCTAACGCCTACGGCCTGTAGACAGAAGTGCATGGCCTTCGACGTTAAAAGTGCCCTCTGACCTCTCGCGCCAGTCCGGCGAGCATGCCCTCGACCAGAGGGTCCGGCAGAGTGTTTACGCCCGGGATCACGTCGAACTGCACCTCACGCTTGATGACATAGCACCCGGCCGCCAGCGGGAAGAGCGTTGCGAAATCGAATGCGACACATAGAGCTACGGCAAGGACACGAAACATCGTGTGGCGCTCAGTAGTGGAACCCGGGGTGCTCATCCAGGTACTTTGCCCACCAACGCGCGCAGTCTCACCCCAACATCGCCCCCGTTCTCCTGGATGAACTCAACCCCTGCAGCCTTCAGGGCCGCACGGAGCGCCACCAGCGTACCCCGGCTTGGCCGATGCCGCTCGACCTCCAGGTTCCGAACGGTTTGGGATGAGCACGCTGCGGCCATCGCGAGATCCACCTCATTCCAGCCCAGCAGCTTGCGCGCCTCTCGGCAGAGCTCCGGTGTCATGCCACAGCCTTCCTTAGCCTCACTCCTGTCTCGCCTCCATCCCCAGGGGCGAAGATCACGCCGGCCGCCTCAAGGGCGGCGCGGAGAGAGGCGCGGGTCTGCGGCGTGATAGACTGAGCGCCACCCTCGAACCTCCTGACTGAGGTGCTGCTGAGGTCTGATTTGACGCCGAGGCGCTGCGCGTTCCAGCCGAGTAGCTTCCGCGCAGCGCGGCACTGGTCCGGGGTCACAGGTGGGCCTTCTTGAGACGAGCTCCCGATCCGCCTCCGTCTTCCGCGATGAATTCGACCCCAGCGGCCTCCAGGGCAGCGCGAATGGCGGCGAGGGTTGATGCATTCGCCGGTTGATCCGCTTCGATGTGGGTGACGGTAGCAGGAGGCGCTTTGGCTGCCGCGGCAAGCTTTCGGAACCCCAGCTTTAGAGTCGCTCGGGCCATCCGGCACTGTGTCCCTGTTATCATCCAATCACCCGGTCGTTAGGACAGGTGCCCCGTGACCAAGTTGGCACCTCGTTATCACATGAGTGCGGGAACGAAGCCATAGCCCTACGGCCCCAGGCCGAGTAGGGAGGATGGTAAGAGGACGAGCCGGCAACGCGCCAGACAATCCTGAGCATAGGGGGATCAATGAGGCCCCTGAGCAGAACGCAAAAAGCGGCCGGCAGACGATGCCCCCTGCCCCGCCTGCCGGCCGCTCTCACGCGCCCGATCGGAAGACGGGGCGAGGCGAAGTCTACCCGACCGGAGAACGCATTGCATCAATCACAGCCTGCACTGCTCTCACCTGCGCAAGAGTGAGCCTGGCCACTAAAGCGGTGGGCTCCGCGTCACCGCCGCCGATGAGCTGGGCAGGCGGAACGTTGAGGATCTGGGCTAGTTCGGCCAGCACATCCAAACGCGGCTCACGGCGGCCCATTTCCCACCCGGCATACGCCGCCTGAGATACGCCAAGTATCGTGGCGATGGCCCTCTGAGACAAACCCGCCACCCGACGGGCAGCGGCCAGGCGCGAGGGGAGTTCATCCGTCATCATGGATGAGAGTGATCGCCGAGTTGGACCGAGCAGGACGGGATAATCTGCTTCTGGCAGCCGTCGAGGAACTTGCCGAGATGACACGTTTCCATGGCGACCTCGCTCATGAGCTCTGGCGCGCCGCACTGTCCTAACAGGTACGTCGGAGACTTACGGGATCGGCAGCCGGCGCGAGAGCGTCGAACATGAGCGTTCCATTTTTCTGGGGTGCCGGAAGCCGTCCGGCGGCGGTACGGTCGCGGCTCTCTGAACAGGAGCCGTGGCGTCGGAGGTCGGTGGCCGAAGGACATGGCGCGCCTCTTGGGCCTGGAGACGGTGGACTTGCCGTCCCAGCCCCGCCTCGTGATTGTCACCTACATGACGGAGCAGGGAGTACGCCTGGCGCATATGCCACTCTGGCGTGCGGAAGAACTCGGCCTCATTGAGGCCCTGCAGGACGGCCGCTTCATCTTTGCGTCCGAGTTGGAGGACGCTTCCGTCTAGCCACCCGGGCGCGGGATTACGCGATATCCTTGAACACCGGCACCTCGGGCAGGGGCCGATCATCACCGGCGAGGATGAGCCGCTCGGCCGCGACGTGCCGGATCTTCGCGGCCGCAAGGGTTAGGACGCTGATGAAGGCATGGGCGCGCGCCAATTTGCGCCGCGCCATAGCCAGCGCCATCTCCAGTTCCTCCTCATCCTCCTTGTTGATGGCGTCCCGCCGCGAGCGGATGGCGCCGCCGGCGGTGAGCAACCCGGCAAGGCCGGTGAAGAACATGGAGCCGATGGCGACGATCTGCTCTGCGGTCAGGCTAGGCATATCGGCGCCACAACCTACACGAGAGGATACCCGCGATCGTCCTGAGCGCGAGCAGCAGGGGGATGATGGGGGAGAACGGGTCGAGGCTCATTGCGCCCACGCAGACCGTCACGTGCGCGAGGACGACATAGCCGGCCGTCTGCCTGAGCCGTGATGGAAGTGGAGAGCAGCGTTGCCAAACTGCGCCGTGACGGCGACCCCGAGCAGGTGCAGGCTTGGTTGGAGGAGCTGCGCGATGGCTTCGCCGAGGCGTCCGAGCAGGCGGCGGAAGCGGTGGACGAGGTGGAGAGCAGCCAGAGGGCAGAGCGGCGCAAGGCCGAGAACGCTGTGGTCTGCCTGCGCGCCATCGGTGCGGCGTTCGGCCGCGCGCTGCAAGAACCCGTCCTGGCATAGGCGAGAGGCCGTCACCTCGCCAGCTCCGGAGAACCCGCGATATCCACCGCAGCGCTTGCCCGTTTAGCGTGTGGCAGGAGGCGCGTGGGTCGGCGCCTGCGGGAGCGTCCATCCGATGGTGGCGACGTCGAGCATCTACTCGCGCGAGAATATCTGCCTTATTAAGTCCGCATTAGTTGACGGCGCGGTATCATAAACGTTACGATTACGCACTCAATCCGATGCGAGACGCTCCCGTGACCCAAGCCCAACGTGCCTTGCTTCTTGCTATCGCGCGAAGGCTCGCGCAGGACGACGCGGGCAATGCGAAAATTGCCGGCGTCGAGCCCGCAAATGACGGATTTATAAGGCTCATCGCAGCCGTTGAAGACGAACACAGATTGTCCTACGAGGGTTCGGATTAGTGCGCCGCAATTTTTGCGTCATATTCACCGAAAGAATGCACACGGACGTTGCGCCGGTGTTCTTTGATTATCTCCTGGCTGCTGCCATCAGCCCTGGCGCCGAATAGAAAGGGGCCGCCGATCAGTACCGCCTTTCGTGCGGACAACTGAACTTATGCCGGGCTCCCCATCCTTGTTCTAGCATGTCGCAGTGCAACCTTTTTGCCGGTCAGCATCGCCCTCTCAGAAGCGATCGCCCCCGGCCCGGCAGATTGAGTCAGGCGCCGGCCTTCTTGTCCGGCCCGGGCTCCCGGAAAGCCCACGCTGCGCCAGGATGGTGTTCCCGCCACCGCAGCGCCCTCCGGAGATGGCAAGGCGACACGCAGCGGCTTGTGCCAGGGCGTCAGCCCTTGCTAGGCAGGCCGCAGTGCTTCCCCGTCGCCGCATCTTCCGTCCCGCCCCCTCCCCCCGCGCCTGGCGCGGGCCCTTGCTGCTGCTCGGCCTCGCGGCCGGCGCGGCGACCTTGGTAGGCCTGGGCGGCCCCACGCAGCTCTTCGGCAACTCCCCGCGCGAGCAGGAATGGGCTGCCGCACCGGCCGACGTGCGGGTGGTGGACGGCGACACGCTCCGCCTCTCCGATCGCATTGTACGCCTGCGCGGTCTGGAGGCCCCCGCCCGTGGCCAGGCCTGCCGGGATGCGGCGGGGCGGGAATTCGACTGCGGCGCCGGATCGGCCGAGGCGCTGTCCCGCCTCCTGGGCGGGCGGGGCGTCTCCTGCCGCGTGCGCGGGCGGGATCGCTTCGGCCGTGGCCTGGGGCAGTGCTCCACCCTCGGCGGGACCGACGCGGCGGGTGTGGAGCTGAACGGCGCCCTGGTCTCCGCCGGATGGGCCCTGGCCGAGGATGAGGGCCTGGCCGGGATGGAGGGCGCGGCGCGCGCCTCCGGCCGGGGTCTCTGGGCCACGGGCGTGCGGCCGCCGGAGGGCTGGTCCGCCAGCCGCTGAGGACGCCGCCGCCGCGTTAGGGCGGCCTGTTCCCTGCCGCGCGCCCCCATGCGCCGGGCAACCGGCCGCGGCGCGCGCCAGTGGATGGACAAGGGCGCTGACCGGCCTATCTTGCGCCGCATCATCCCCCACGGTTTGGCCCTGGGGATGGGACCGGCCGGCGCGGCTGCAGCACCGGGCGGCCCGGCTTCCACCATACGGCCGGACGTACCGGCTGCGAGGATCAGCGCATGAGCGAACCGACCACCTCGGGTTCCGTCACGATCACCCTCGACGGAACCAACAAGTCCTCCAGCGCGCCGTTGGTGCAAGCGAGCGTCGGCCCGGCCGTGGCGGACATCCGCAAGCTCTACGCCGATCTCGGGGTCTTCACCTTCGATCCTGGCTTCGGCATGACCGCGGCCTGCGAGAGCAAGATCACCTACATCGACGGTGACCAGGGCGTGCTGCTGTACCGCGGCTACCCCATCGAGCAGCTGGCCGAGAAGTCCGATTTCGTGGAGGTCTGCCACCTCCTGCTGAACGGCGAGCTGCCGTCCGCGGCGGAGCTGAAGGAGTTCCAGCACAACGTCACCATGCACACGATGGTGCATGAGCAGATCCGGAACTTCTTCAACGGGTTCCGCCGCGACGCGCACCCGATGGCGATCCTGTGCGGCGTGGTTGGCGCCCTCTCCGCCTTCTACCACGACAGCCTGGACATCAACGATCCGCGCCAGCGCGAGATCGCGGCCTTCCGCCTGATCGCGAAGGTCCCGACCATCGCGGCCATGGCCTACAAGTACTCGATCGGCCAGCCCTTCGTTTATCCGCGCAACGACCTGAGCTACGCCGAGAACTTCCTGTACATGCTGAACGCCGTGCCGGCGGAGGAGTACAAGGTGAACCCGATCCTGGCGCGTGCCATGGACCGGATCCTCGTGCTGCACGCCGACCACGAGCAGAACGCCTCCACCTCCACCGTCCGCCTGGCCGGCTCCACCGGCGCCAACCCCTATGCCTGCATCGCGGCCGGCATCGCGGCGCTCTGGGGCCCCGCGCATGGCGGCGCCAACGAGGCGGTGCTGAAGATGCTCGGCGAGATCGGCAGCCCGGAGAACATCCCGGACTTCATCAGCAAGGTGAAGGACAAGAACAGCCATGTGAAGCTCATGGGCTTCGGACACCGGGTCTACAAGAACTTCGACCCGCGCGCGAAGATCATGAAGGAGACCTGCCACGAGGTCCTCGCCGAGCTCGGCATCAAGGACGAGCCGCTGCTAGACATGGCGATGGAGATGGAACGGATCGCGCTGAGCGACGACTACTTCGTCTCCCGCAAGCTGTACCCGAACGTGGACTTCTATTCCGGCATCATCCTGAAGGCGATGGGCATCCCGACCAGCATGTTCACCGTGCTCTTCGCCGTGGCCCGCACTGTGGGCTGGGTGAGCCAGTGGAAGGAGATGATCGAGGACCCGGCGCAGCGCATCGGTCGCCCCCGGCAGGTCTACACGGGCGCGACGACCCGGGACTACAAGCCGATGGCCAGCCGCGGCTGAGCCATCCCCGCCGGGGAAGCCCAGCTTCCCCGGCGATTCGGCCCTTCATCTGGAATGCCCGCCTCGAGAGAGGCGGGCATTCTTGTTTTAGGGCACGAATTTCGATTTCAACTTCAGGCAAATGCCGCAGAAGTATGAAGATATTCACGAAGCATCAGAGGCTGAGATTAAACTCTCGCGCATGAATGACTTTCAGGGCTAAAGTTTTCTTTCACAAATTATTATCGGGCCACTTTTCTTTCCCTCTCTGTTCCCTTGATAACAAAGGGGTGAAGAGTTCTTCTAGGCAAAGTTGTACACCTGAGGGTACCCACCCGTGATCACCGCGGTCAGCACACGGCCCAGCCTTGCCCCATCGGCCGACGAAATGGTCCGGCGCAGTCTTCGCCAATGGCCGCAACAGCCCCCCGGCACGCTGAGCAACGCCAAGCAGCCCGGTACCTGGCTGCGGGCCCGCCCTGGCGATGCCAGGACGGCCAACCAACCCTTCCTGAAGCTGCCCGGTACCAACCGCCTCCGCACCCTGCCGGACGGGCTCTGGCTGCATTTCTCGCCGGATCCCTCGGACCCCTACGCCGACATCCTTTGCATAGAAGCCTGCTCCAGCCTTCAGAACCTGCTGGACAAGCGCTCGCGCTTCGCCCCCTCCACCACCTCCCTGCTGGCCGTGTGCCCGGTGCCCTGGCTCATGAGCCCCTGCCAGCCGAACGACCCGACCCCGCGGTGGCGGCTGATCCGGTCCGTGCGGGCGGAGCCGGTGGAGGCGCTGGTGCTGCCGGTGCGCGACGTGCGCGTGCTCTACGGGCTGAAATCCCGGCAGTACGACGGCTTCGCCCGGACGCAGATGCCGCAGGCGCACGAGTACTTCTGCCCCATGGAGGCACTGACGGCGGAGCGGGGGGACGAGAACCCGGCCATGCGCGCGCTGCTGGCCCGGGCCAGCGCGGCCGCGAACTTCATGCACCTGCCAGGATAGCAAAGGATGGAACGAAGGGCCGGTTCAGCCCTGAAATGGGCGTACCGGGGCCGGCGATGTGCGGCGCAAGAAGAATGGCGCGCCCGAAGAGATTCGAACTCCTGACCCCCAGATTCGTAGTCTGGTGCTCTATCCAGCTGAGCTACGGGCGCATCACCAAAGGAAAGAACGCGTAGGCAGCGGAGATGGCGCGCCCGAAGAGATTCGAACTCCTGACCCCCAGATTCGTAGTCTGGTGCTCTATCCAGCTGAGCTACGGGCGCACTCCGCGGGCCGGGGGATAGCGCCTGGAGGCACCAGGCGCAACCCCTTTCAGGCCGCCATCTTGTCGAGTTCGCGCACCACGGCCTCGCCCATCACGCTGGTGCCCACGCGGGCAGCGCCGGGAACCATGATGTCGGCCGTGCGCAGGCCGCCGGCCAGCACCTTCTCCACCGCGTTCTCCACCAGCCGCGCATCCTCCTCCATGCCAAAGGACCAGCGCAGCAGCATGGCGAAGGAGAGGATCTGCGCGCAGGGATTGGCGATCCCCTTCCCCGCGATGTCCGGCGCGGAGCCGTGGATGGGCTCGTAGAGCGCGTGGCGGCGCCCATCCGCGTCGGGTGCGCCGAGAGTGGCCGAGGGAAGCATGCCCAGGCTGCCCGTGACGGCCGCCGCGAGGTCCGAGAGCACGTCGCCGAACAGGTTGCTGGCGAGGATCACGTCGAACTGCTTGGGCCGGGAGGCGAGCTGCATGGCGCAGTTGTCCGCGTACATGTGGGAGAGCTCGACATCGGCGAACTCGGCCTTGTGCACCTGCGTCACGATCTCCCGCCAGAAGCGGCCGGACTGCATGACATTGGCCTTCTCCACGCTCGTCAGCCGGTTGCTGCGCTTGCGCGCCAGCTCGAAGCCCACGCGCGCCACGCGGGCGATCTCCTCCTCCGTGTAGGACTCGGTATCGAAGCCGCGGCGCATGCCGTTCGCCATCGTCTCGATGCCGCGCGGCTCCCCGAAATAGATCCCGCCCGTGCTCTCGCGCACGATCATCAGGTCCAGCCCGTCCACGAGGTCCGCCTTGAGCGAGGAGGCCTGGGCGAGCGGCGACCACACGATGGCCGGGCGCAGGTTGGCGAAAAGGCCGAGATCCTTGCGCAGCCGCAGGATGCCCAGCTCCGGCCGGTTCTCGAACGGCAGTCTGTCCCACTTCGGCCCGCCGACGGAGCCGAAGAGGATGGCGTCCGTCCGCTGGGCCTTCTCCATGGTGCTGTCCGGGCAGGGATGGCCCTCCGCGTCGATCGCGGCGCCGCCGACCAGCCCCTCCTCGATGTCGAAGGTCACGTGGCGGCGGCGATCCATCCAATCCACCACGCGGCGGACCTCGCGCATCACCTCGGGGCCGATGCCGTCACCGGGCAGCACCAGCATCTTCTTGTTGGCGGGCATGGAAGATTCCCTCAATGCAAGAACGGCTCCGGCAGGATAGCCGGAGCCGTAGGTCGCGGATCAGTTGGAAGTTCGGGTCACGACCCAGGGCATCAGCCGTAGAGCCAGGGCTGGGCCGCGCGCTGCTTCGCCTCGAAGCCCTCGATCACGGCGGCGCGCTGCATCGTCTCACCGATGTCGTCCAAGCCGTTCAGCAGGCGGTGCTTGCGGAGCGGATCGACCTCGAAGGGAATCTCCTCTCCGTTCGGGCGGATCACCACCTGGCGCGTGAGGTCCACGCTGATGCGGGCATTGGCGCCCATCTTCGCGTCCTCCATCAGCGTGTCGCAGATCTCCCGCGGCAGCTTGATCGGCAGGATGCCGTTCTTGAAGGAGTTGTTGAAGAAGATGTCGGCAAAGTCCGGCGCGATCACGCAACGGATGCCGAAATCCAGCAGTGCCCAGGGCGCGTGCTCGCGCGAGGAGCCGCAGCCGAAGTTCTCGTGCGCGATGAGGACCTCGGCGTTCCGGTACGGCTCCTGGTTGAGCACGAATTCCGGCTTCTCGGAACCGTCGTCGTTGAACCGCATGTCGGCGAAGGCGGCGCGGCCCAGCCCCTTGCGCTCGATGGTCTTCAGGAAGCGCGCGGGGATGATCTTGTCCGTGTCCACGTTCGCCATGGGCAGCGGCGCGGCGATGCCGGTCAGGGTGGTAAAGGGCTGCATCAGACGGTCTCCCCCGCGCCTTCGCGCGAAAGCTCCCGCACGTCGGTCAGGTGCCCTGTGACGGCGGCGGCAGCGGCCATGGCCGGGGAGAGCAGGTGCGTGCGCCCGCCCTTGCCCTGCCGCCCCTCGAAGTTGCGGTTCGAGGTGGAGGCGCAGCGCTGGCCAGGCCCGATCTTGTCGGGGTTCATGCCAAGGCACATGGAGCAGCCGGCCTCGCGCCACTCGAAGCCCGCCTCCTTCAGGATGACGTCCAGCCCCTCCTGCTCCGCCTGCTCCTTCACGAGGCCGGAGCCGGGAACGACCATGGCGCGCACGCCCTCGGCCACGCGGCGCCCGCGCACCACCTCGGCGGCGGCGCGGATGTCCTCGATGCGGCCGTTGGTGCAGGAGCCGACGAAGACGGCGTCCACCTTCAGGTCCTGCAGGCGCTGCCCGGGCGTCAGGCCCATGTACTGCACCATGCGGCGAAGCTGCGCGCGGCGCGCCTCGTCACCCGCCGTCTCCGGGTCCGGCACGACGCCGGTGATCGGCAGCACGTCCTCCGGCGAGGTGCCCCAGGAAACCATCGGCGCGATCTCGGAGGCGTCGAGGGTGACCTCCCTGTCGAACACAGCGCCCTCGTCCGTCGGCAGCGTGCTCCACCACTGGATGGCGCGCTCCAGCGCCTCGCCCTTCGGCGCCATGGGCCGGGTGCGGACGTACTCGAAGGTGGTCTCGTCCGGCGCGATCATGCCGGCGCGGGCACCCGCCTCGATCGACATGTTGCAGACCGTCATCCGCCCGGCCATGTCCAGCGCCCGGATCGCCTCGCCGGCATACTCGATCACGTGGCCGGTGCCGCCGGCCGTGCCGATCTTGCCGATGATGGCCAGCACGATGTCCTTGGCCGTGCAGCCGAAGGGCAGCGCCCCGTTCACCGTGACGCGCATGTTCTTGGCGGGCTTCTGCAGCAGCGTCTGCGTGGCCAGCACATGCTCCACCTCGGAGGTGCCGATCCCGAAGGCCAGCGCCCCCATGGCGCCGTGCGTTGAGGTGTGGCTGTCGCCGCAGACGATGGTCATGCCCGGCAGCGAGATGCCCAGCTCCGGCCCGATGATGTGGACGATGCCCTGACGCTTGTCGTTCAGCGGGATGTACGTCACACCGAAATCGGCGACGTTCCTCTCCAGCGTCGCGACCTGCAGCGCGCTCTCCGGCTCCTGGATCCCGGTGAATCGGGTGGAATCCGTCGGCACGTTGTGGTCGGTCACGGCGAAGGTGCCGTCCAGCCGGTGCACGGGGCGGCCGGCGGTGCGAAGGCCCTCGAAGGCCTGCGGGCTCGTCACCTCATGGACGAGGTGGCGGTCGATGTAGAGAAGGGCGGTGCCGTCCGGGGACGTCTCGACGACGTGGGCATCCCAGATCTTGTCGAACAAGGTGCGCGGCTTCATGGCCGACATCGCTCTTCCCTCCAAACTCCAATCTGAAAGCGGCCCGCCGGATGTCCCGGCGGGCCGCTTCCGTCTTACGCCTGCTCGCCGGCAGGGGTCTCGGCCGCCGGGGCGGCGGGGGCAGCGGCAGCGGCGGTGGCCGCCTTGCCACGGGGGCTCGCGGCCTCCTGGATGCGGGCGGACTTACCGGTCCGGCCGCGCAGGTAGTACAGCTTCGCGCGGCGCACCTTGCCGCGGCGCACAACCTGGATCTCCGCCACGTTCGGGGAATACAGCGGGAACACGCGCTCCACACCCTCGCCGTAGGAGAGCTTGCGGACAGTGAAGTTGCTGTTCAGCCCGCGGTTGGAACGGGCGATGCACACGCCCTCATAGGCCTGGGTGCGGATGCGCTCGCCTTCCTGCACCTTCACCATCACGCGCACCGTGTCGCCGGCGGCGAACTCGGGGGTGGCGCGGGCGCCCGACAGGCGGGTCATCTGCTCGTGCTCGAACTGCTGCAGCAGGTTCATGGCCGTAGTCCTTCTCTGATCTCAATTAGGCGGGGCTGTCCGCCGGATACAACGGCGCGCCCGCGCGCCCCTGATCCTGGTTTGGGGAATGGGTCAGCAGGTCCGGGCGCCGCTCTCGCGTGACGGCCTCGGACCGCTCCCGCCGCCAGCGCGCGACCTCTGCGTGATGGCCGGAGAGGAGGACCTCCGGCACGCGCAGGCCGCGCCATTCGGCTGGGCGGGTGTAGTGGGGGTACTCGAGAAGATTGGAGCTGAAGCTCTCCTCCTCCGCGCTCTCGGCCGCGCCCATCACGCCGGGGATAAGGCGCACGCATGCATCCAGCAGGACCATGGCCCCCAGCTCCCCGCCCGAGAGGACGTAGTCGCCGATGGAGACCTCGATCATGCCCCGCGCCTCGACCACGCGCTGGTCCACCCCCTCGTAGCGGCCGCAAAGGGCCACCACGCCGGGCCCGGCGGCGAGCTGCCGCACCAGGGACTGGCGCAGCGGCACCCCGCGAGGGGTGAGGAAGACCAGCGGGCGCTGGTCGCCTTCCGGCACGGCCGCCGCGATGGCCGCATCCACCACATCCGGGCGCAGCACCATGCCGGCGCCGCCCCCGAAGGGCGTGTCGTCCACCGTGCGGTGCCGGTCCGTGGCGGCCTCGCGGATGTCGCGCGCCTCCAGCGACCACAGCCCGCGATCCATCGCGCGCCCGGCCAGCGAGGTGCCGAGCGGCCCCGGGAACATGCCGGGAAAGAGGGTAAGGACGGTCGCGTTCCAGCTCATGCCGCGTCCCGCCCGCCGCTGCGGCGGCGCATGGAGGGGCGGCGCGGGCGCGGCGTGTCCACGGACTCCGCCTCGCCGGGCTGGGGCGGAACCTCCACCTCCCCCGGCGGAACCACGACGACCCGGCCCGCAGCCACCTCCACCACCGGCACGACGGCCTTGGTGAAGGGCAGCAGCGTCTCGCGCCCGCTCGCATCCCGCAGGGTTAGGAAGCTGCCGGCGCCGAAATCCTCCACGGCCGAGACGGTGCCGAGCACGTCCCCGCCCTCCGTCTCGGCGCGCAGGCCGATCAGGTCGGAGAGGTAGAACTCATCCTCCTCGGTCGCGGGAAGCGCCTCGCGATCGACGTAGAGCTTCGTGCCGGTGAGCTTCGCCGCCGCGTCGCGGTCCGCGATGCCCTCCACCTGCACCAGCCCTTCGGCCAGCCACTTCAGCACGAAGCGCCGCTCCCCGCTCTCCTCCGAGAGCGGGCCGTAACCGGCGATGGCGGCCGGCTCCGAGGTGTGGGAGCGCAGGTGAACCAGCCCCCTCACCCCGTGCGGGCGGCCGAACTCGCCGACCAGAATGCGACGCGACGCGGACATGGCCTAGCCGATCAGTCCTCAGCCGTTCGCGGCGGCAGCGGCCGCGGCGCGCTCCTGGGCGCGCTTCTTCGGGGCGGACTGCTTCGGCTGGTCGCGGAACACCGGCATCGGCGCCAGCTCGGCCTTGCCGAGGAACTTCGCCACGCGGTCCGTCGCCACGGCGCCCTGGCTCAGCCAGTGCTTGATGCGCTCGTCGAAGAGGCGCACGCGCTCGGCGTGGTCGGAGGGCAGCATCGGGTTGTAGGAACCCAGGCGCTCGATGAAACGGCCGTCGCGCGGAGAGCGGCTGTCGGCCACCACGATGTGGTAGTAGGGGCGCTTCTTGGCACCGGCGCGGGCGAGGCGGATCTTAAGGCCCATGTGTCGTCTTCCTTAGTGTGTCTCTACGGGTGGTTCAGAAGGGGCGCTTGCCGCCCCCCATGCCAGGCAGGAGCGCGCCGAGACCGCCGCGCATCAACCCCTTCTGGCCGAGCTTGTTCATCCGCTTCATCATCGCGGACATGTCGTCGAACTGCTTGAGCAGGCGGTTCACGTCCTGCACCGTCACGCCGGCACCCGTGGCGATGCGCTTCTTGCGCGACGCCTTGATGATGTCGGGGTTCTTCCGCTCCTTGCGCGTCATCGAGGAGATGATGGCGGCCTGGCGCCCGATCATCCCGTCGTCGATCTTCGCGTTGGCGATCTTGTCCTTCATCGCGCCCAGGCCGGGCAGCATGCCGAGGATGCCGGAGAGGTTGCCCATCTTCCCGACTTGCTTCAGCTGGGATGCGAAGTCCTCCAGGTCGAACTGACCCTTCTGCATCTTCGCGGCCAGCTTCTCGGCCTCGTCCCGGTCGATCGTCTCGGCCGCGCGCTCCACCAGCGACACGATGTCGCCCATGCCGAGGATGCGCCCGGCGATGCGGGAGGGGTGGAAGTCCTCCAGCGCATCTAGCTTCTCGCCGGCGCCCAGCAGCCGGATCGGCGCGCCCGTCACGGCCCGCATCGACAGCGCCGCGCCACCGCGCGCATCGCCGTCCACGCGCGTCATAACGATGCCGTTGACGCCCACGCGGTCCTGGAAGTTCCGCGCGGTGTTCACCGCGTCCTGGCCCGTCATGGCGTCCACGACGAGCAGCGTCTGGTGCGGCCGGGTCGCGGCCTTCACCGCGGCGACCTCGTCCATCAGCGCATCGTCGATGGAGAGGCGCCCGGCGGTGTCGAGGATCACCACGTCGTAGAGCTCGCGCCGCGCCGTATCCATGGCGCGGGCCGCGATCTCCAGCGGGGTCTGGCCGGGTATGATCGGCAGGCTGGTCACACCGGTCTGGTTCGCCAGCGTCTGCAGCTGGAGCTGCGCGGCGGGCCGCTGCACGTCCAGCGAGGCCAGCAGAACCTTCTTCTTCTCCCGCGTGCGCAGGCGAAGGGCGATCTTGCCCGAGGTGGTCGTCTTGCCCGAGCCCTGGAGCCCGACCATCAGGATCGGCACCGGTGCCGGCGCGTTGAGATCCAGGCCCGGGGCCTCGATCCCCTCCCCGCCCCCGAGCGCCTCCACCAGCGCGTCGTTGACGATCTTGATGACCTGCTGGGCGGGGGAGACGCTGCGGATCACCTCCGCGCCCACCGCCCGCTCCCGCACCTTGTTGATCAGGTCGCGCGCCACCGGCAGGGCAACATCGGCCTCCAGCAGGGCGATGCGGACCTCGCGCAGGGCCTCGTTCACGTCGGCCTCGGACAGGGCCCCGCGCCGGCGGAGCTTGTCGAAGACGCCGTTCAGGCGGGAGGAGAGCGCCTCGAACATACGGGCGGAATAGACCTCACTTCTTGGGACCTGCCCATGACCGATCGCGCCGCTGCGCGAGCCTTCGCGGAGCGACGGAGCCGGCACCCTGGGGGTGGCCGACTGACGAGCGGGACATGTCCCGGGAGCGGGGCCCATAAACCCACGGCGGCCCAGCCGTCAAGCGTGTTGCTCCAGCCACAACAGGGAGGGACGGCATGCCTCACCGGCATGCCCCGCTTGCAAATGCCACCTTCTCTCGTAAAGGTTGTGCAAAACCTCTCTTACCGCAACCAGGCCGTCCTCCCGATGTTTCGGATTCAGACGCGGAACGCCGCCCCGAAGGGCAGAATGCCTGAGGGCAATGCCCGCGTGAGTTGTCTCCAGCAGCCAGGGCCGGCTGCCTCGGAAATGCGGAACCGCCTGAAATGGAGTCTCCTGTGACCCCTCTCGGTCCCTGCCCGACACCACAGAAGCGGAGCGTCAACCCGGCGCCGCTCATCGCTGCGGTGAAGGATCTTGTGCAGCATGCCCGCTCCAAGGACCTGCCCCTGGCGGACGAGGTGCTGACGGACGTGCTGGCCAAGCTCTGCGGCTGGCCGGTCGAGGAGCTGAACCGGCTCCGCTGACGCGCCACGGGCCGCAACAGAAACGCCCGGACACTCCGCCGCCCCGGGGGCCGGGATGCCGAGCTCAGGCAGGCCGAGATGCTTCGGCTGGAGAAGAGATTGGGCCGCCCGGGGGTGCTGGAGCACATCTGCCTCCCGCCCTCGCCCGTGCTGCTCTCCGACCTGCTGTTCCTAGACCGTCTCGGAGGCCAGGTGGCGAAGGACGCACTCCGCGCCGTGCGCCGGGCCGCTTCGATCCTGCGGGGCGCCAGCTTCCTGCTGATCGACGACATCGCGGAGTTCCACATCGCCGCCTCGCAGGTCTATGCCGCCCTGAGCCACGACTTGCGACGCAATCCGCGCTGCACCTGATCTCGGCGCGCTGGCAGCACTACCCGCGCGAGCATGACCGCCTGCCCGTGACCCTCGTGTCCGGCATCGACCTGCCGCCGGCTGCCCGCACCGCCACGCTGGCCTCGCTCTCGGCGCTGCTGGGCAAGCCGCTCTTCCGGATCGCTACCTCCTCTGCATCGCCGCCCAGCGCGCCAGCCTCCCCCACATGGCCCACGCGATCGAGGCGGCCGGCAAGTCTTTCGTCCAGGCCTCGGACTACAAGGCTGAAAGCCTGCACGCGGCGGGCGGCGCGCCCAAGGTGGTTCTGGCCTGCGGGCCACAGGGCCCGCCGGAGCCCGGCTTGCCCGCGATCGCCCTGATGAACGCCGGCATCGCGATGCCGCCCGAGATCCGGGCGATCTGTGGGCAGGAGAGCTTCACCGTGAAGGCTTCGGACGTACCGTCGAGCGGCGATGACTGGCAGCACGACTTCGCGTTCGACCGGACAGAGAACCTGGCGATCCTCGCGGACCTGCGGGGTGGAGGCTGTCGGGAACGAGGAGCTGCGCACGCCGCGCAGGGCACGGCAGGCAGGCAGGCAGCGATGCTGGAGGCACGGTAGAGGGCGAGGACCGTAAGCCCGGCCCCAGCGGGCGAGATGCCGGACCGGGCGAAGGCTGGAGGCCCGGCACCGGGAGCAGGCACGCCGGCTGGCCGAGCGGCAGGCGAGGCTCGACGTCAGGCACGCCGAGCAGGCGCGGTGGCAGGCGGAGCGGGCGGGGATTACGGCGGGGTGGTTGCGCGAGCGTACGCCCATTGCTGATCAGGCCAGCCCTCGGGACCGATCAAAGGCCCCAACCGTCAGACCATCGGAACAGGTGGGTCGACAACGCCAGTTCGACGACGGAGGGCCGGCACGGAAAATCGGCGAAGAACAAAGGCGTTGCTGACACTACTCTCAGCTGTGTGACTAGGTCGGGCTCAGTCGGTTAGCCGGGTCACCAGCAGCGTTGCGCCGAGCATCGCGAGCACCGTGGCAGCCGCGCCTATGGTCAGGTTCCGTCGCCTCACTGGATCGAGCGTCCCTCGCCCCAGCAGCCCCGCTGCGCCAACGCCAGCACCGAAGCCGAGAACAAAGCCAAGCTCCGCCGCGAGGGCTAGGCGATTGAACACCATATCGAAGCTGGTGGCGCGCTCGGCGTAGAGCAGGCGGTCCGGGATCATCAATGCGAGGACGATGCCGAGCGCGATGGAGGTCAGAACAACCGCGACGCGGAAGGCGAACTGGAGCATGTGCAAGCTTGGCACAACCTGAATAGGTCAGCCTTCACTGTCTCGATCTTTCCGAAGCCGGACGCCGTTCGCGAAGCGGAGAGCCCAGCGCCGCCGGTCAGCAATTGCAGCGGCCGCGTCATCTGGTTGGGGACGTAAATTACGCTGCTGAGCCGTCTCCCTGAGACGGCCGCGACAGGAGCTTGGCTGTGGAGTGCAGGCCTGCATTGACCGGGAAAACAGCCCGATACGACGCCGCATGGCGTCCCCTACGGGATCGCAATTGATGTGCAGGGCTGTGCGCCCATGTGCATCAAGCAGCTGAAATCCTTGCGCTACCCCCACGTGATCGTGCGAGGCCGTGCGCCCATGTGCGCCCATGTTGCCGTCGCATTGTGGGGGTGATTGTGGGGGTGGTCCAGTTGTGCTTCCTCCCGACAGGGAGGGACCGATGCCCAAGCTGACAGAGCGCGCCGTCGCCAATGCCAAGCCCCGGGAGAAGGTCTATCGGCTGTCCGATGGCGACGGGCTGCTGCTGGAGGTGCGCCCCGCCGGCGGTCGCGCCTGGCTGTTCCGGTTCATGCTGGCCGGCCGGCGTCGGGACATGGGGCTGGGCGCCTACCCCGCCGTGGGGCTGAAGGAGGCCCGGCAGAAGGCCAAGACCGCCGCGGCCGAAGTGGAGAAGGGGATCGACCCCATCACCCACCGCGACACTGCCGAGCGCGCTGAGGCAGCCAGGAAGGCAGAGCGGGACGAACGGCAGGCCCGCACCTTCCGCGGTGTGGCCGAGCGCCTGGTGGAGGCGCAGAAGCCCGGATGGACCAGCGGCAAGACCCTGGCGAGCTGGCGCCTGACCCTCGACAAGCACGCCTACCCGGTGATCGGGGACGTGCCGATCGGCGAGATCACCCGGGACCACGTGGTGGAGGCACTGACGCCGGTGTGGACCGCCCAGCCCGCCACGGCCCGCAAGCTTCAGCGCCGCATCGCCTCCGTGCTGGACTACGCCGCGGCCCTGGGGTGGCGATCGACCGACAACCCGGCCACCGGCCGTGTCCTGCGGTTGACCAAGGCTCTCCCGAAGCAGCCGCCCGAGCAGCGCCAGCCCTCCCTCCCCTGGCAGCGGGTGCCAGCCTTCCTCCGGGTGGTTGAGGGCATGGAGGGGACAGCCCCCCTCGCCCTCCGCTTTGCCGTCCTGACCGCCGTTCGGTCCGCCGAAGTCCGGCATGCCCGGTGGCCCGAGCTCGACTTCCACACCCTGACCTGGACCATCCCTGCCCAGCGCATGAAGGGCGGCAAGGCCAAGGCGATGCCGCCCCACCGGGTGCCCCTGACGGATGCCATGCTGACCGTCCTCGCCGCCGCTGCCGTGCACGTCACTGGCAAGATCGAGGGACCGGACAAGCTGGCGTCGCAAGCCGCGCTCAAGGGTGATGCGCTGGTCTTCCCCTCCCCGTCTGGCCTGGCACTCAGCGATGCCGCCCTGGGCGCCTGCATCCGCCGCATGAACGAGGACGCACCCAAGGGTGGTCCCCTTCCTTGGCAGGACGTGGACGGCCGCGGAGCCACCCCGCACGGGTTTCGTCGGTCCTTCCGTAGCTGGGTGGACGACACACGCCCCGCCGAAGGGGAAGCAGCCGAGAAGGCGCTGGCCCATGAGGACGAGAACAGCGTCCGTGCCGCTTACCGGGGATCCGACATGCTGGAGCAGCGCCGGCCGCTTATGGCGGCCTGGAGTGAGTTCTGCGTGCCGCCCGCCAAAGGTGCCGAGGTGGTCCCGATCAGGGGTCAGAGATGAACGCCTCAGCCCGCCCGGAACATCGTTTTCATCCTTACCCTCTGCTTTCGGGTCGGGACGGTCGTGGCGGTCAGGACAGCCATATTTTGCAGGGCTTTTCGCGTCCCGACTAGTCGGGTCAGCGTCGGGGCAGTCGGGACAGGGGGGGGATTGCCCAGTCTCGCTGTCAATGTGAGGTTCGCCCAATGGAGCTGCTGCGGCATTGGGACCGGCCGGATCGGGAGAAGCGTAAGTTGCTGCTGTTGCTGGCGCGGGAGATGGGTGGAGTGAGCTGTGATGAGCGGTAAAGAAGAGGAGGGTAGTTCTCCTGAAAGATTATCAGGCGTGCAAAGCCTGTTGTTAGATCGTGTTGCCACGGTGATGAATTATCAAATCGCGGTCGCTAACTACGTTGGGTCACTTTACAACGTACTACCAGGGCTACTGGAGAAGGCAGGATTACAGAATATGGGGCCCATGAAGGAAAGTTCCGCCCTTATCTCCAACAACATCAAAAATATCACCGATACTCTTGAAGTATTAGCCAAAGAGTTGGTGGAGTTGCGGAATATTAACAATAATGAATGAAGCTCGCTTCGAACCAGAAATCGCAAAACTCATAGCGGCAGCTAATTCGGCCGTTGGAGGACCTAAGACGGCTAGCAATGGGGGTGGGGGCACGCCCCCTCCGCCAGTTGATCCAGGCCGACAGGGCCCCCATGATGACGGGATGAGCAATCTCGAAGGTCGGGTCGCGGGTCTGGAAGCGGCAACAAGGGCCATCGGATCGGACGTGACTGATTTGAAGGTGGCGATAGCAAAGCTACCGGGCCGGTGGGAGTTGGTTGCGTTGATTGTGGGCACGGCCATCGCCTGCACCGCCGCGATGATTTCTATGCAGGCAAACCTTCTCTCTGCGTTCCAGTCGGGCCTGTCCGCCGTATCGACGGCAGTCGCTGTCCGCACCGCAGATCCGCCGCCCTCCACACCGCCGCAGATTATAGTGGTGCCGCAGCTGACAACTCCGCCCCAGAGCATCCCGCAGACACCCCCGCAGCCCGGTGCAACACAAGCCCCGCCCTAACCGGCGGGGCTTTTGCTTTCCCGTCACACCTCGACGATTTCTCACCTCACCCGTGCGCCAGTGTGCGCTGGTGTGCGGCCCATCTTCCTGAAATGACTTGCTTTTCTTGGTTAGGCCGCCGCCCTCAGGCATAATTCCGGCGGGGTCGGCCGCCGGCACGGACGAACCCCGCTCATCTCGCCCGGGGACACCACGTGGCAGCCAGCCGCCAGATCGCCATCCGCTTGTCGTTGGAAGATGCCCAGAAGGTCCGCGAGGGTCTTCGGGCGATCGGCGAGGACGGCAAGGCTGCCCTCCAGTCCTTGGAGACGGCTTCGGTTCGGGCGGCTTCCTCCACGGCCCAGATTGGAAATCAGGCGCAGACCGCTGGCAGCCGGATGGATCAGTTCCGCGGCGTGATGGGCCAGGCCGGGTTCCAGGTGCAGGACTTCGCCACCCAGGTCAGCATGGGCGGCAACGCCCTCCAGGCCCTCGGTGTCCAGGGCTCTCAGCTGCTGGGAGCGTTCGGTCCCACGGGCGCGATCGCCGGCGCCGTCCTGATGGTGGGCACGCTGGCAACGCAGTTCCTGACCGCTGGCGACAACGCGGAGGTTGCAAAGACCAAGGGCCAGGAAGCCCTGGACGCCATGACCAAGAGCGCGCGCGAGACGGCCTCGGTCCTGCGCGACATCAACTCGCTATTCCTGACGGCTTCGCAGCGGGCCGCCACCCTGGCGAACAATCAGCGCGCCGAACTTCGCGCCCGTGCCGAGACCAGGCTTGGCGAGGTAGAGACTGGCCGGACAGAACTCGGCCGCCGCATCGCTGACGAGCAGCAATTCCTCAGCGACATTAACCGCCCGAACGGCCCGTACTACCGGGCGGAAAGCAACGCGGACCGGAACCGTGAAGCTGAGGCCATCGTCCGGCTCAAGGACCTGCAATCGCAGGCGCAGGCGGCTGACCGCGAAGTGGATCGGCTGAGGCAGTCCCTGCAGCAGCTGGACAAGGCCGGGGTGCTGGGCGCTGAGGAGTTTGGACCGGAGCGGCCCCAGGGCCTGCCGCAGAGCGTGGATGCAATCTCTCGCCAGTTGGACCGTGCTCGGACCATCCGCGAGGAGTACGCGGGGCGCGTCGCGGTCATCAACAGCAGCCTCGCCGCCGGCAGCGTGGAGCAGGAAGAAGCCACACGCCTCCTCCGCCTCGCCGAGCAGGATCGCGACAAATCACTCCAGGCGCTGACCGCATCCTCTGGCCGGATGACGGCTGCCCAGCGCGACGCCAACAAGGAGATGGAAGCGGCCCTGCGCGTGCAGGCCGAGTTGTATGGCACTCCTGTGCGGACGGCCTCCGGGCTGGACGCCATCGGCGCCATGGACGAGCGGGTCATTCGCGAGATCCAGGGCCGGCAGCGCGCGACGGAGCGGGCCGGCGAGGAGACGAAGAGAGCCGCCGACAAATACGCCAAGGATTGGGAGGATGCCTACAAAGAGCAGCAGCGCGCCAACCGCCGGGTGACGGACGACATCGTGCGCTACGGCGCCGACGCCTTCGCCGACATGTTCGACAAGAACGGGAAGGGCTGGAAAGGCCTGCTCGACACCTTCGAGACGACCTTCCGCCGCACCATGGCGCGCATTGCGGCCGAGGCGATCATCCGGCCTGTGGTGTCGCCGATTGTGCAGGGGTTGGGGCTGGGGAACACCTCCGGCTTTGGATCCACAGGCGGCCTATTGTCTGCCGGCTCGGCCCTCTCTCCCATGGCATTGAAGGGCCTGCCGGTGACGGACGGTGGCGGTAGCCTCGTCGGCTATGCCAAGGGCTTGGGCAGCCTCTTCGACAATGGGATGATCGGAGGCGGAGGCAGCTTCCAGACAGGCCTCATTGGGCGCTTTGACCGGTTCGCCGAGACGAACATCGGCGGGTTCCTGGACACGCCAGCCTACACCATCGGTGGCAACTCCGAACTGGCTTCGCAGCTTGGCGCCTTCCAAGACACCGGCATGACGGTTGGCGAAGTCGGCTCGTCGGTGTCGGGCACCACCGTGTCCATCGGGAACGCTGCCCTGGGCGCCGCCGGCGTCGCGGCCGGCGCCTACGGGCTCTACAGCGCGGCTCAGACAGGGGGTGCGAAAGGCTGGGCACAGGGCGTCGGCAGTGTGGCTGGCATAGGTGCTGGCGCCACGACCTTGGCCGGCGGTGCGTCTGCAGTGGGAGCGGGCGCGACTGCCGCCATGGGCGCCACAGCAGGCACCATCATTGGTGGCCTTGCCACGGTCGCGCCGTATCTCGCAGCAATTGCAATGATCGTTGCGCAGTTCCTTCCCGCCCAGAAGCCCTCCAACCGGGAGGGCAACTCCACCATCGACTTCGGCGACGGCTCGGTGTTCAGCGGCGGCGCGACGGGCGGCAAGTTCAGCCAGGAGAACCGCGACGCGGCCAAGAGCCTGACCGACGCCATCGGCAGCATCGCCGACCGCATCGAGACCGCCTACGGGGTCCAGCTTGAGGGCCGCATGTCGGTGGGCGTGGGCGACCGCGACGGCATGTATCTGACCCGCAACGGCCGCGACAAGCTGACCTTCACGGCGGACGAGAAGGGCTCGACCGATCTGCTTCAGGAGGCCACCAAGCGGATCGTGGAGGGCATCGCGGGCCAGCTCGAAGGCGCCATGGCGACGACCTACGCGAAGGTTGGCACGGGCGACCTCGACAGGCTGCTGGGCGCGCTGGATTGGACCAGCACGACCTACAAGGCCTTCGAGGACAACAAGGACCCGGAGAAGCCGACCTCCTACGATCAGCAGATCAAGGCGATCACCGACGCCTACGAGCCGCTGATCGCCAAGGCCAAGGAGTACGGCCTCGCGCTGCAGCCCATCTCCGACGTGATGGACGAGCAGCTGAAGGCGGTGGAGAAGGCCCGGAACAGCGACTTCGAGAAGCTGCTCCAGGACTACCGGGTCACCGCCTCGCAGCTGATGGGTCAGGACCAGACGACCGAGGCGCTGAAGCAGTTCGACCAGGCGCGCACGGCCGCTTGGCTGGCGCTGGAGGCGCAGATCAAGGACTGGAACCTGCCGGACAGCGACGTGGCCAAGGCCACGGCCGGCTTCGACAGGGTGCAGGACCTGCAGCGGGCCGCGCTCCAGCGGCAGACCACGCGCGCCGCGGAGGACCGGGAGGCCTCGGCCGCTGACATCCGCAACAGCCTCCGCAACGCCTACCTGGAGGCGACCGGTAACTCCGAGGCGGGGGTGCTCTCCTACACGCAGCAGCGCGACAACGAGTGGCGCGCGCTCAAGCGGCAGATGGAGGACCTGGACTTCGCCTTCGGCGATATCGTCGCCTCCTCGGAGGAGTTCAACGCGGTCACGCAGGCCAACATCAAGGTCATGCGCGACAAGACCACCACGGACCGTCTCTCGGCCGAGCAGAACGCGCTGACCCGGATCGGCTCCGTCCAGGGCACGCTGGTGGACTTCCTGAACGGCATGAACATCTCAGCCGCCTCGCCGCAGAACGCCTTCACCGCCGCCCAGGAGCAGTTCGCAGCCGAGATCAGCAAGGCACGGACCGCCGGGATCCAGGGTATCGACGCAGGGCGCGTGACGAGCGCGGCCGACGCACTCCTCCAGGCGGGCTCGGCCTACCTGGGCGACGGTGCCCAGGGCGCGTTCCTGCGGCAGACCGTGGAGAGCCAGGTTCGGAGCCTCGGCGCCTCCCTCGATCTGCCGGCCTTCGGGGGCTCCATCGACAGAGCAACCGCGGCGATCAACCCGCTAACCGACCAGGTCGCGGCGCTTCGCCAGGAGATCGCCCGCCTCCGGGAAGAGATCGTGACCACCCGCCTGAGGACCGCCGCATGACCGACCCGGCCCTTCATGTCGCCGCCCGTCTAGAGGTGATGACGCGCGTCCTGATGACGTTGGTCGCAGCGTCGCCTGAGGAACCCCGGCTGGAAGTGCGGAGGGCACTGCTCGCGCTGCAGCTCTGGCAGGGGACAAGCGCAGACACCACCGCCGCGATCAGGCATCAGGCCAACACGGCGGTGGAAGCCCTCGACATTGCAGAGGCTGAACGTCTGCGGCCGGCAGGCCGTGGAGACCAGGGCCCGCCTCCCGTGCCCACCGGCCGCTCCCGCCCGCCGGCGGGGTCTAAGCTGCGGCTGGTGGAGTAGGCGGGCGCCGCATCCTTGGCGCGGCTCGCAATCTCCCGGCAGCACTGCAGCGCACCACCCGCATCATGCCCCTCGCCTGCGCAGCCTCACATCGGACCTGAGGTTTCCTCTCCGCCTGGGTGCCGCCTTCTTGCCCCTGGCTGCGTTTGTCTGGGGATGCTGAACGTCATAACCGTATCAGACCGGACGTTCGTCGCTCTCCGCAAGGCAGGTCGGCCTGTCTCCGGACGCGAACGGATCTACCACGCCGTCACGCCGTATTGCCGGCCCGCCCTCTGCGCTGATGAGCCGGGCGCCGGATCTGGATGGGAAGAGCCGCCCCACCATGAGGTGACGTGCAGAAAGTGCCTGGAGCGGCTAGCAAAGCTCCGGCAAGCCTGCCGCTTCTGAACTAGTCGGCTTTCCTCAGCCGCACCCCCGCCCCGCCCCCGGTCTCTGCCATGAACTCGACACCGGCTATCTCAAGGGCAGCACGCATTATCTGAGCCGTTGCCGGTTGCGTTTTGTGCGCTCCGACTTCGAAGTTCCTGACCGTGCTGGCACAAATACCCGACTTCGTCGCAAGCCGCTGCTTGCGCCAGCCAAGGAGCTCGCGTGCAGCGCGGCACTGCTCGGGGGTCACGGAGCCGTCTTTCGCAAACGCACCCCAGCGCCCCCGCCATTCTCCGCGATGAACTCGACGCCGGCGTACTCAAGGGCGGCTCGTAATGCGACCCGTGTCGCGTAACTGGGCCGGGTCCTACCCTCCTCCAAATTGCGCACCGTCAACGACGAGCAGGCTGCAGCAATTGCAAGGTCTAGCTCGCTCCAGCCCAGCAGCTTGCGCGCCTCTCGGCAGAACTCTGGTGTCATATAACGGCCTTCCTCAGCCTCACTCCTGCCCCGCCTCCATCCCCAGGCGCGAAGACCACGCCGGCGGCTTCGAGGGCGGTGCGGAGAGAGGCATGGGTCTGCGGCGTGATAGACTGATCGCCACTCTCGAACCTCCTGACTGAGGTGCTGCTGAGGTCTGATCTGATGCCGAGGCGCTGCGCGTTCCAGCCGAGTAGCTTCCGCGCAGCGCGGCACTGGTCCGGGGTCACAGGTTGGCCTTCGTGAGACGAACTCCCGGACCGCCTCCATCTTCCGAGATGAATTCGACCCCTGCGGCTTCCAGGGCAGTCCGGATGGCCGCCAGAGTGCGATCGTAGGGTGTGCGAGCCTCACGCTCGAAGTCAGCGATCGTCTTCCTGGCGACCTTCGCCGCAGCCTCCAACTGATCCTGAGACCAGTTCAGTAAGGCGCGGGCTGCACGGCACTGGGCCGGGGTCATGATCACAGGGTGAGTAACCTTACTCGATTTGTGTTGACCACCCATTCCGGGCGGGGTTACACAATACGTGTGAGGCGCTTCTGTCGCAACACAAAGCGGCCGGACATCGGGGGTCGGATCCCGAGGCCCGGCCTAACCGCAACCCGCTTGGTGGAAAGCAGGTCATGGCTGTTCACGCCCATATCACGCCCGGCGCCCTGCCCAGAAGAGTTCTGGCGGATCAGGCGCACGACCCGAGAAGAAGACCCCTCCCCTTCGCCGCGGCCGTGATGACGGCCGAGCTGCGCGCCGCAATCGAGCAGAAGGCGCAGCAGCTGATGGACGAGGCGCGCGCCGCGCTAGACGGCGCCGCCTACCTGATCGACTTCCTGGACGCGGCCGATCGGCCGATCCTCGACATGGAGCCCGACGCGGACGGCGAGGCCTCCGACGACGTGGGCGAGGAAGAGCACCAGGAGCCCTGGGACGCGCCTATCACCCTGGCTCCTGACATTACTCACGCCCGGGTCATCCGCCCCACCCGCCGCCAGATGGCCGCCGCCTATCGCCGTGTTGGCGCCCCGGTGCCGGCGAACCTGCGCGGCCTGTTCGGGAGGGCCTGGGCATGAAGGCTTCCCGCCGCGGCATCCTGGGCGGCGCTGCTGCCCTCGCCGCCCCCACGCTGCCCGCTATCGCCGTCGGCGCCGTCAGCCCGGATGCGGCGCTGATCCACGCCTGCAACCGCTACCTGGAGATCGAGCGCGCGTGGGCCGATCCGAACAGCCCCACCCGCCACATTGATTGCGACGCCACCCCCGAGTGGGCCGAGTACGAGGCCGTGCAGGGCTACATCCGGGCCGCCACGCCCAAGACCCCGGAGGGATGGGCCGCCATGGCCCGCGTCGCGCTGCTGGAGGACAGCGGCGAGAACACCTCGATCTGGGACACCAGCACCGGCACGCGGCTCGCTCACAAGCTGCTGGTGCACTACGCCGGGCAGGAAGCCGACGCCGAGGCGTGGCGCCTCAAGGCCGAGCAGACAAGAAGACACAACGAGTACCTGGCCCAGCGCATGGCAGGTGACGCATGAGCGCCCGCCGCCGCGGCCTGCTGGCCGTCCTGGGAGGGGGCGCCGTCGTGGCGCCCGCCCTCCCTATCCCCGCCAGCGCCACGCCGCCCAGCATGGGCCCGGTGGAGGCGCTGGCCCGCCAGATCCCAGCCTTCAGCCGAGCGTGCGACGAGGCCGAAGCCGCCTGGCTGGCCTGCCCCGGCCCCGAGGCAGAGAAGGATCGTCTGTACCGCGCGAGCATGGATGCCGCGGGCCTGCAGTTCGATTGCGAGGACCTGGCGATGGCGACCCCGCCGGAGACGGTGATGGATGCGCTGCTGGTGATCGCGCTGGTTGCTGCGCACACCCACAGGGCGGCCGGCTGCGACATGGAGCACCCCGGCGCAGAAGAGAAGCTGGAGGGCGCCGCCAGATACGCCCGGCGCGCGGCGGACTTCATCGCGGCCAGCATGGGGCGCGACATCGCCGCGGTGCTGGGCGCCGAGTACGCCATCCCGGAGGCGCGGGCATGAGCCGCCGCCAGATCCTCGCCGGCTTCGCCTCCGCAGCGGTCGGCCTTGGTGGGGTCGGGGCTCAATCCCGACCCTTGCCGGCGAACGACGCCCGGCTGCTGGCGCTCAAGGCGGCGCTGGCACGGGCCGACCAATGGCACGAGCTCTGCGCCCTGGACGCGGGACGCGACTTCACTAGCAGCGTGGCGCAGGCTGTCGCGGAGGCTGCCCAGGAGAGCGCCCTGGACGCCTGGGAAGCCGTCCTCTTCCAGATGGCCGAGACACCAGCGGCCGGCATGGTGGGCGTGGCTGTGAAGGCGGAACAGGTCGCGCTGGCCGTGTGCGCAGGGTCGAGCGCCGGAGAGAAGGCCCTGGCCGAGAGCCTGCGCGCCGACCTGGCGCGGCTGGTGCCCGGGGTGGTGACAGCATGACCCTACCCACCCGGCACTCCCCTGCTACACTCCCCCTCAGCGGGGCTAGGTTTGGCCGCCGAACGTCCGGCTCTCCGCGTCGGGCTGCCCCGCCTCTTCACCTGCGGATGCGCTGCGGAGGCGTGAGGGATGTCGGCTGTCGAGCCGCCTTGGTTCAGTCGTCTCAGCGAGCCTACGCTACAGCGGGCTCGGGAATGGCTACGGGCGGATCCGGCAGCATTTGCCGAGATCATTCAAGCGGACAAGCGCGGCCGCCCAAGAGCTGCTCTGGGCCCTGGCGCGGCTTTCGAGAGCATGGCTCGGCTTCTGACCGACGACCCCGGAATGCCGGTATTCACGGCGGCGCGCATGTCCGTCCACCTGGTGGAGGAGAACACCGCGGTGTCGCGCTCCATCGTCATGCGTCTAACGCGGCAGTGGCTTCAGGTGTCTCGCCGCTATCTCAGGGCCGAAGAAAAGCGCCGGCGGCTGCAGGACGCGGCTTCTCTCAGCATGTACGGCATCTCGGGGCTACTTGCTCTGGATCGGAGCAACCCGGAGAGGGCTGCCGTCATTCGGGCGATCGAAGAGCACGCGCGCCTCAATGCCGAGATGCAGGAGCGCTACGCTCCGGGGTTCGCAACCCTAGCTGGGCTTGGGATCGCAGGACCGGATGCGGCCCATTTCATGCCTCCGATCCGCGCAGAGGACTGATACTCACCACTTCGCCCTGCGGCACAAAAACACGCAAATCATGCGACGCAATGCCGCTGCAAGTGCTTGGTGCGTCACGAACATCCGCTGTTTGTTGGAACGGACAGGCGCGAACGCATGTGAATAATGGGCGGCACCCCAGCACAGCAAAGGGTGCCACGATGAACCACCAGCCCGCCAAGTTGGCATTCACCATCCCCGAGGCAGTCACCAGCTCCGGCATCGGCAGGACCAAGCTCTACGCGCTGATCAGGGAGGGCCAGCTTGAAGCCAGGAAGCTCGGCAGCCGTACCCTGATCCCCGCGCCGTCGCTGCAGGCGCTGATGGACAGCCTGCCCCGTCTCACCAAGACCGCGGCCTAGAACGAAGCAACCCGCCGCGGGAGGTCCCGGGCGGGCTGCAGGAAAAAAACGTCGCTACTCAATTACGCGGACCCAACACCCCGCATGTAGCGCGCCTCCTGCCGCTTTGCCAGTCCTTTCCGTGGCTCCAACGACGGAGACCACCATGCAAAAGACCACCCGGATCAAGAAGCGCCGCGTGAAGGCCGCGCCCACGATCTATGCGCCGATCAAGCTGCTGCACATCCCTGCCGCGCTGGACGCTGCCGGCGAGCCGCGCGTGATGCTGGAAGTGCCGCCCAGGCCGGGCAGCGTCACCCGCCGTCCCATGCTGCACGCCTTCGCCTCCGTCGCCGCGGCGCTCGCCGCCAAGGCCGAGATGGAGGCGCGCTGATGCATCGCACGATCCCGCTCCCCACCACCCTGCCGCCGCTGGCCTTCATGGACCTGGCGCCGGCGCAGATCAGCGAGGCGATCCGCCGCATGGAAGGGACGCCTGGCGACTTCGCCGTCCCGCTCTGGCGCGGCTCGCTGGCCGGGGAATACCGCATCGCGGTATCTCTCCCCGGCGGCCGGCTGCCGGCGAGGGTGCTGGATCGGCAGCGCCCGCCGACCTGCATCATCCTCTCAGCGGATCCCGACTTCCCGGCGCCCACGCCGCCGCCGACTGCCTTCCCGAAACTCTCTCGCTACTTGGATTGGGCGGCTTCCGTCATCGTCCACGCGACCGGCGGCACCCGCGAGCACTACACCACCGTCGCCGCCGCTACGGTGATCATGCGGCGGATCCTGCTGATCGAGACGGCCACCGTCCAAGAGGACGCCTGGATGGCGCTGGTGCAGGCCGAGGCAGAGCGGCGCGAGAAGCGCGGCCAGCGCCTACCGCGCCTGTGCTGGAGCGCCACGCCGCGGGGCGGGGTCCATCCCGTGCAGGAGGGCATCGGATGAACGCCGACAGCCTCACTATCCTGCGCAGCCGCGGCCGGCGCCTCGCCAAGCTGATCCGAGCCGGCGGCGACGTAGAGGGCTATGACAGCGCCAAGCACTACGACATGGCGCCGATCGGCTTCGAGGGGCTGCACGACCTGGCGGAGGTGCTGGAGAACCTGCTGCACCTTCCAGATCGGTGCGTGGTGCGCGGCGCCATCGCCCATCCCTCCCGCGTGTCCGGTGTGCGGCGGCTGGTGCACCCGGATCAGGACACGGGGGACGAACCCACCCTGCACGACGCGCCCCGGGCCTGGGTGGCGCTCGACTGCGACGGCATCCCCGCTCCGGTCGGGCTGGACGTGCTGGACCTGGTGGCGTGCGGCAGCGCAGCGCGGGAGGTGATGCCGCCGGCCTTCCGCGCCGCCGCCTCCGTCGTTACCGCCACCGCCGGGCACGCCATCAAGCCCGGCTTGCGACTGCGCCTCTGGTTCCTGCTGGAGCGGGCGCTGACCGGCGCCGAGTGCCAGCGCTGGCTGCGTGGCGTGCCGGGGGTTGATCCGTCCACCCTCCGGGCCGCGCAGGTCACCTACACGGCCGCGCCGCTGTTCGTGGACATGGTCGATCCCCTGCCGCGCCGGCTGATGGTGCTGGACGGCGCCGAGGCGGTGGTGTGCCCCTCCCCCGCCGAGTTGGCGCCGCCGCGCCGTCCGGAGTTTGACCCCGACGCCGTACCGCGGGCCGCCACCGGCGACCGCTACGTCCGCGCCGCCCTGATGCGGGCCTGCAGCAACATCGCGACCGCTCCGGTGGACAGCCGCCATCCAACTGCCGTCGCCGAGGCCTGGGGGCTGGCCCGCTTCGTGGTGGGCGGGCTGCTGACCGCCGACGAACTGATCCGGGCCGTGGACGGGGCGCTGGAGCAGGCCGGCAAGCCGAAGGGCGAGGGCGCGAAGATCGCCGCCTGGGCAGCGGCGCGCCGGCCGGACAGCGGGAACCTGCAGACCGGAGGGCGCGAGTGATGGACGCGCGCATGGACGTGGATCCGATCCTCAACGGCTTCGCCAGCCGCGGTGGCGCCGAGGACGAGCCCGCCGACGCGGTGGACGTGACACTGCAGGTCGTGCGCCTCGCCGGCCTGGCCGAGGCGGACTATCAGCAGCAGCGAAAGGCGGCGGCGCGAGAGTGCGGCCTGACGCTGACAGCCCTCGACAAGCTGGTGCGCGCCGAGCGTGCCAAGCGCCTGCAGGAGAAGGCCGCCGCCGCCCGGCGCAAGGCACCGCCCCGCCCCGGCGAGATCCGCTGGCCCCACGGCTTCGCGATGGAAAAGGAAGGCCTCTACGCCGACCAGGGCGAGGCGGGGCAGGTCTGGCTTTGCGCGCCGTTGGAGGTGCTGGGCGAGGCCCGGGACGCCGCCGGCGAGGGCTGGAGCCTTTGGCTACGATGGAAGGACCGCGACGCCCGGATCCACACCTGGCCGATGCCGGCGCGACTGCTGGTGACGGCGCCCGGTGAGTTGGAGGCGGCGCTGCTGGAGCGGGGGCTGCGGGTCTCCCCCAACCCGTCCTCGCGCATGCTGCTCCGCGAGGCTCTAGGGGGCGTCCAGGCCGGCTCCCGCGTCACGCTGGTGTCGCGCTCCGGCTGGCACGCGGTGGGCACCGATGAGGCCGCCTACATCCTGCCAGACGGCACGGTGATCGGCGCCACGGCCGAGACGCTGGTCATGAAGGCGCCGCCCGAGAACGCGGCGCAGATGGTGGCGCAGGCCGGCACGCTGGACGGGTGGAAGGCCGAGGTGGCCGCCCCCGCCGCGGGCAACCCGATGGCCGCCTTCCTCCTCGCCGCTGCCTTTACCGGCCCTCTGCTGGACGCCTGCGGCGAACCGTCGGGCGGGTTCCACATCACCGGCCGCAGCAAGGTCGGGAAGACCCTGGCGCTACGCCTCGCCCTCTCGGCCTGGGGGCCGCCGGTGAAGGGGGCGATGCTGCGGGACTGGCGCAGCACGGCGAACGGCCTGGAGGGTGCGGCCGAGGAAGCCGGCGACGGGCTGCTGGGGCTGGACGAGCTGCATCAGGCCGACCCGCGGGAGGTGGCCGCCGCCTGCTACATGCTGGCGAACGAGAGCGGCAAGGGTCGGATGCGGCGCGACACCACCGCCCAGCGCCGGCGTACCTGGCGGACTTTCATCCTCTCCACGGGCGAGCTCGACATCGCCACTGTCGTCTCCCGCACCGGGCAGAGCCTGCCGGCCGGGGCGGAGGTGCGACTGCCCTCCATCAGCGTGGACGGCGGAAGCGCCTGGCCCGCACTGCACGGGCGCCCGGCGCTGACCGACCTGATGACGGACCTGCACGCCGCGGTGCGCCGGCATCACGGACACGCCGGCCGGGCCTTCGTCGCGAGGCTGGCCGAGGCACGGCGAGATGACGCTGCAGGCCTTGCCGATGCTGCGACGGCGATGCGGGATCGGATCGCCGCCACTCTCCCGTCCGACGCGGATCCGCAGGTGCGAGACGTGGCGCGGCGATGCGCCCTGGTGGCTCTGGCCGGTGAGCTGGCCACGCTCTGGGGCATCCTCCCCTGGCCGCGGGACGAGACCTTCCGCGTAGCCGAGGCGATGCTGGCGCGGTGGATCGAGAAGCGCGGCGGCGGCGGGGCATCGGAGGAAGCGCAGCACGTCCGGGCGGTGCGGCTGTTCCTCACTGAGCACGGCGCATCGCGGTTCGTCGCCCTGCACTTCGATCGCAGCCAGAACGTCAACGCCTGGGTGGAGAGCCACCCTGACCGCCCCGTCATCAAGCGGGCGGGCTGGCGCCGGCGGCGCGCCGATGGGCGAGACGAGTACCTGATCGCCCCGGATGTATGGCGCGAGCTCTGCCGCGAAGCCGGCGTGGATCCTGCGGAGGCTGGGCGCACGCTGCGGGCCGAGGGCTTCCTGGACGCCGGCGACGGCAAGAACCTGGCCGCCACGGTGCGGGTGCCCGGCGTCGGCAAAATCCGCGTGTACCGCGTCCTGCCCGACCTGATGGGTGAGGGAGGCAGCGCGTGAGCGCCAACGCTGTCCCGACTGCCACGACCCCGACCCGACCGGTCGGGACGCAGAAAACCCCTGCAAACATTGAGTGTCCTGACCGTCCCGACTGCCACGACCGCAGAACAGAAGCCAGGGATGAAAACGATGTTTCCCTCGCTGCTCTGGCTGCCCGCTGGCGGGCGGATACGGGCCACGACGAGGCCGAACGGGCAGCGATGCGCGAGCACTACGCCGCACCTGCCGGGCCTGCCCTCCCCTCCCCCGACCCGCTGACGGAAGGCCTGCTGCGCGGCTTCCGAAGGCACCACCGCAAGGAGAACAGCACATGCGTCAGGTAACCGTGGCCTGCCTCGACAGGGATCTGCGGATCGACCGCGGCATCCGGGACGACGGCGGCGCCCGCTACGCCAACACCAGCACCGGGCTGTACCTGCTGGAGGAAGAGTTGCACGCCGGCGGACTGACCCGCTTCGCCCCGCTGCTGCACATGGCGCGTGACCGCTACGCCGCGCTGATCCTGACCCCGCCCGGCGGTGTCGTTCCCTTCGGGGATCTGCGGAAGCCGGAGTGGACGGTCATCGCCCTGCTGGGCCGCGGCAGTGCCGAAGGCCCCGACGCCTGGCCACAGGCGCAGCGTCTGATCGAGTGGGCCGCGGTGATCGTCCTGCAGGACACGGCGACCGACCATTACGGCGCCCTGGTCCGCCCCGCCGGCCTCTACGGGCGGACGCTGCTGATCGAGACCAGCCCCGAGCAGATCGGCGAGTGGGAAGCCCTGCTGCAGCGTCTGAACCGTCACCGCGACCGGGTGCACCTGCCCGCTCCGGTCCACGCCTGAACCACCCTCGAAGGAGATCGACCATGGACATCAAGAAGCTGTTGGGCATGCGCCCGAAGGAGCAGACCGCCGCGGCCATCCGCGCCGCCATCACGAACGCGGAGCAGGGCAAGGCCGCAGCGCTGGCTCGCGCCGCCGAGCTGGAGGGTGGCCGCGGGAAGCTGCTGCTGACCGGCGACGCCAAGGAGGTGGAGGCGAGCGAGCGGGAGCTGACGGAAGCCCGCATGGAGGCCGAGCGCTGCGACGTGATGGCGCAGGCGCTGCAGGCCCCGCTGGCTGAGGCGGTGCTGCGGGAGAAGGCCGCGGAGTTCGCCGATCTGGAGCGGCAGGCGGCGCAGCAGGTGGAGGGGTTCGTTACCTGGTGGCGGTCCCGCTACGGCGAGCTTGCCAGCGAGATCCGCGATGGGGCGCGGATGGAGAAGGCCGCTAACGACAGCATCAACCGGCTCTATCACCTCTCGAACCAGCACCCGGAAGCCTTCGCCGCGAGCGGCGTCACCATCCCCAAAGCGCCGAACGAGCACCTGCGGCCCGGGTACTCCGGAAACAACGTCGCGGGGATGTCGGACATGATCCGGCTGCCGCCTGTGAGCGGGCGCCCCGGCATGACGAGCGAAGAGGACCCGATGCTTTGGCCGGAGAGGAGCGTCTGACGTGACGGCCCTTACCCCTGGGGTGATCGTCCCGCATGAGGTGGAGCAGCGCCGCGCGCTGCTCTGCTTCGCCACCAACGTCGGCACCGACAATTACGGGCAAGGCGACAGCAAGATCCTGGAGATGACCGGCGCCGATCTGGCCCTGCTCAACTCCGGACGGGCTCCGCTGCTGGACGGCCATTTGCACCAGCTGACAGCGGTGCTGGGTGTGGTGGAGACAGCTTGGATCGAAGGCGGCAGCGCATGGTGCATCGCGCGCTTCGCCAGCCACACCGCAGCTCTCGATGCCTGGGGAATGGTCAGGGACCGCATCGTGACCAACGTCTCGATGGGGTTCTCCTACCTGTCCGGCCAACAGGACGCGGACGGGGCTGAGCGGATCAGCACATGGCGCCCCTTCGAGGTGTCGCTCTGCGCCGTGCCCAAGAGCTGGACGGCTGGCGTGCTGCCCCAACCCCAGGCCGAGGCGATGGAGGCAGTGGTGGACGCCGCCGAGGCTGCCCAGCGCCGGCGCGTCGCGGATCAGGTGAAGCAGTTGCAGACGCAGGAGAAGCGACGTTGGGCCGAGACCATCAGCCCCACCGTCGCCCAGCGGCTCGGGACCGATCCGGCCCTGACCGCAGAAGTCATCGCGGAAGCCTCCGCGGTGTGACCGCCCCGAGTGGGCAGATGAACAGCATGGAGACCAGCATGAACCTAGTAGCACTGCCCGGCATGGACGGGACGGCATGGATCAATCCGCAAGCGGTCGCGTCGGTGACATCCGAATTGGCCGGCCGGGAGGTCGTCACCATCATCACGCCCACAGCCGGCCCGCAGATCCGCGTCGCGGCCGGACCGGACGAGGTGATCGCAGCCCTGAAGGCGGGCGGGTGACCGGACTAGGGGTGTGGCCGCAGGGACACACCCCGACCCCTCGGGTCCTTCCCGCCGATGTCACGTATGCGGGTGGCGTCAGCGCGCCACTTCGCTAGCCACAGCAAACTCCAAGGGGGTTCATCATCGTGATCCCGTCAGAAGTGACTGCCGGCGACCTGGCGCAGGCTCTCGGCATATCTGAGCGCCGCGTGGCGACGCTGAAATCCGAGGGGCGCATTCCCTCCACGCCATCAGGCCGGATCAACCTGCCCGAGCTGCTGGCCCAGCTCTACCGCGAGAATGCCGATTACCGGCAGCGATCGGCGGTGCACGGTCCGAAGCAGAGGATTGTCGGTCCTCTCACCTGGGAGGAGCGTCATCCGGCCGACGCCATGACCAACGTCGCGCTGAACACCATGGCGTTCCTGGCGCCGGATGCGGTGAAGCGGGCAGCCGAGCAGGCCGGGATCACGCCCGAGGCTGCCGAGCGCCTGCACGAGGTGATGCTGACCGCGGCAGCCGGACTACGGGCCGAAGCCGCCGAGTTATGCGGCATACTGCGGGATCCGGACGGGCCGGAACCGATGAAGCACGCAAGGCTTGCTGCCGCAGACTAATTGTGGGGGTGATTGTGGGGTGCTGGCCAGCACTGGCCAGAAAGACCAATAAAAACAACGCCGCATGGCGTCCCCTACGGGATTCGAACCCGTGTCGCCGCCGTGAAAGGGCGGTGTCCTAGGCCTCTAGACGAAGGGGACAGGCGCGGGCGGTCACTACAACGCTCCGCTCCTCCCGTCCAGCACCCCTCAGAGCGCGAGCGGTGCTTCCGGCGGCACCAGCGGCGTCCGGGGCGAGGGCGGCGCATCCGCGGAGGCCGGGGCCGCGGGGGGAAGCTCCGTCCGCGTGGCCCCCTCAACCGGCGGCACGGGAGTCCCAGGTGGCGGGCCGGCAACCCCACCGGTAGCGGGCAGGTCCGCGCGCACCGGCGCCTCCACCCTCGCCGGCCCGCCCTGCGCGGGAGGGGCGCCCGCGGCTGCCGCCTCGGGCACGGTGTAGTCCGGCACGATCCGCGCTTGAGCGCCCGCGATAACCAGCACCTTCTGTCCCAGGGGCAGGGACGGCACGTCCCGCTGGGTCACGTTCACCAGTTCTCCGTTGGTCTTCCGGACGATGTACTCGGTGGCACGATTGTCGTTGATCACCCGCTCCGTCGCCGAGCCGAAGAGGCCGCCGACCAGGCCGCCGCCGACGCCGGCCAGGGCGGAGGTGAGATTACTGCCAGGGGTCGCCGCACCCACGATGCCGCCCGCCGCCGCACCGGCCGCGGCCCCCGCCGCGCCGTCGGAGGAGATCTGCACGTCCCGCGCGCCGATGATGACGCCCTGCTGGACCGGGTTGGCCTGCTGCACCGCCCTGGTGGAGTAGGTATCCGCCGAATAATCGCTGCCGCAGCCGGCCAGGATCAACAGGGGGAGGAAGAAGCGGCAGGGATGCATGGAGGCTCCGCGTTGTCGGGCGCGCAGGGGCGGGTCCATCGGGCCGCCCCATGGACTTTGCCGGGCCAGTTAAGGGCCCGCGCCGCGCTGCACAACCCGGCAGGCGTCAGGCCGGCGCCGCATCCTGCACATGCAGGCAGGCCGAGACCTCGCCATTCCAGCTCTCTGCCCGCAGCGCGCCGCAGAGATGCAGCGGCAGCCCGCGGGATCGGAGGAGGAGATCCGCCAACGGCCCCTCCTTGGCGCGGAAGCAAACGGCCTTCAGGCGTCCGCCCCCCTCGCCTTCCAGGAAGAGACGGATTGTCCCGCCCTCCTTGCCCACCCGGTCCGCCCGGACCACGCGGGCGCGACGGATGGCAAAGAAGGGCTCCTCGTTGCCCGTACCGAAGGGCGCCAGCCGCGCCACCTGCTCGGCCAGTGTGGTATTGGCCGCGGCGACGGAAAGCGTTCCCTCCAACACCAGCGCGGCAGCATCCGGCAACTCCGCAGCGCGGGCGAGGCGATCCTCGAGGAACGCCCGCACAGCCTCCAGCCGCTCCGCGCGGAAGGAGAAGCCGGCCGCCATGGCGTGCCCGCCCCCCGTCTCCAGCAGCCCCGCCTGCCGGGCCGCGATGATGGCGGCACCAAGGTCCAGGCCGGGAACGGACCGCCCGGATCCTTTGGCCAACCCATCCGACACGCCGGCGACGAGGGCGGGGCGGTTGAACCGCTCCTTGACCCGGCCGGCGACAATGCCGACCACGCCAGGGTGCCACCCCTCCCCCAGGATGAGGAGAACAGGGCGCCCCTCGGCCACCTGCATCTCCGCCATGGCGAGGGCGGAACCCAGCACCTCCGCCTCCACCTCCTGGCGGCGGCGGTTGGTGGCGTCCAGGCTCTCGGCCCTGGTACGGGCCTCCAGCGGGTCCTCCTCCAGCAGCAGCCGAAGGGCGAGGTCACTCTCCCCGATCCGGCCAGAGGCATTGAGGCGCGGCCCGATCCCGAAGCCCAGGGAATAAGCGGTGGGCGCGTCCTTCACCCCCGCCACCTCCAGCAGGGCCGCGATCCCCGGCCGCCCGCGCCGCGCCATCACCCGCAGCCCTTGCGCGACAAGGGCGCGGTTGAGCCCGGTCAGCGGCATCACGTCGCAGACCGTCGCTGTAGCGACGAGATCCAGCAGGTCCAGCAGCGGCGGCTCGGCCCGGGAGGCGAAGAAGCCCGCCTTGCGAAGGGTCCGGTGCAGGGCAACCGCCGCCATGAAGCAGACAGCGGCGGCGCAAAGGCCGCGCAGCCCGGAATTACAGTCCAGCCGGTTGGGGTTCACCGTGGCGAGGATGGCGGGCGGCGGCCCCTCGGCCTTGTGGTGGTCCAGCACCACCACATCCGCCCGGCCCCGCGCGGCCTCCAGCGCCTGATGGGCGGAGATGCCGCAGTCCACGCAGACGATCAGCCGCGCGCCCGCATCGCACAGGGCGGCGATGGCCGGCGCGTTCGGCCCGTAGCCTTCCTTGATCCGGTCCGGAACGTAATGCGTGGCGGGCACGCCCAGGTCGCGCAGCACCCGCACCATCAGGGCGCCCGCGCAGGCGCCGTCCGCGTCGTAGTCCGCGAAAACCGCCACCTTCTCCCCGGCCCGCACCGCCTCGGCCAGGCGCCCGGCGGCGGCATCCATGTCCCGCAAGCAGGACGGGTCCGGCATCAGCGCGCGCAGTCGCGGCTCCAGGAAGTCGGTCGCTGCCTCCACGCCCACGCCGCGGGCGGCAAGAAGGCGGCCGACGATCTCCGGCACCTCGAGGCGCTGGGCGATGGCCAGCCCCGCGCGCTCGTCCCCCTCCCGCCACACCCAGCGGCGGCCGGTGGCGCTGCGCGAGACGCCGAGAACGGCCTCCCCCGCCGCGCCCGCGCCCGGCGCCTCCGTCATCAGTCCATCAGGCAAGGTAGGTGTTCGGCTTGACCATGAAGTTGTGGTGCCCCTCCACGTAGCGCACCGTCCCCGTCTTGCTGCGCATGACGATGGAGTGCGTGACCGCGGAGGTCGCGGTGCGCCGCACGCCCCGCAGCATCGCGCCGGTGGTGACGCCGGTGGCGGAGAACATCACGTCCCCCTTCGCCATCTCGTCCACGGTGAAGATCTTGTCCGGATCGGTGATGCCCATGGACTTCGCCCGCTCCCGCTGGGAATCGTCCTCGTAGATCAGTCGCCCCTGCATCTGCCCGCCGATGCAGCGCAGCGCCGCGGCCGCCAGCACGCCCTCCGGTGCGCCGCCCCAGCCGAGATACATGTCCACCCCCGCCTCGGGCTGCGAACAGGCCACCACTCCCGCCACGTCGCCATCGGGGATCAGCATGATGCGGGCGCCGGCCTCACGGCAGGCGCGGATGATGTCCTTGTGGCGGTCGCGGTCCAGGATGCAGACGACCAAATCCTCGATGGAGGACTTCTTCGCCTGGGCGAGGTTCTTCAGGTTCTCCTTCGGCCCGGCATCGATGTGCACCACCCCGTCCGGCAGGCCGGGGCCCACCGCGATCTTGTCCATGTAGATGTCCGGCGCGTGCAGGAACCCGCCCTTCTCCGCCACGGCAAGCGTCGCGATCGCGTTCGGCATGCCACGGGCGCAAATGGAGGTGCCCTCCAGCGGGTCCACCGCGATGTCCACCTCCGGCCCGCCGGCGCCCACCTTCTCGCCGATATAGAGCATCGGCGCCTCGTCCATCTCGCCCTCGCCGATCACCACCGTGCCGGTGATGGCCACGCTGTCGAAGGCGCGGCGCATGGCGTCCACGGCGGCGCCGTCGGCCGCGTTCTTGTCGCCCCGGCCGATCCAGCGGGAGGAGGCGATGGCGGCCGCCTCCGTCACCCGCACCAGCTCCAGCGCCAGGTTGCGGTCGCTCTGCAGCGGGGCGTCCGGGTTGATGGCGGCGCGGGTGGTGCTCATGGGCTCTCGATCCGGATGAGGGCGGGGGATTCCAGCACGGCGTCGAGCGAGGCGATGCGGGCGATGGCCTCGCGCATCGCGCTCTCGCGCGCGTCATGGGTGGTGAGGACCACGGGCACGGCCTCGCCGGGCGCCCGGCCGCGCTGCAGCATGGATTCCAGGCTGATCCCGGCGTCGCGCAGCGCGCCCGTCACGTCCGCGATCACGCCCGGCCGGTCCACCACCATCAGGCGCAGGTAGTAGGCCCCGGAATGCCGCTCCATCCCGACGGAGGGCAGGGCGGAGAAGGAGTCCGCGCCCCACACGGGCGTGTGGCGGCCCCGGGCGATGTCGATCAGGTCGGAGACAACGGCGGAGGCAGTCGGCCCGGCCCCCGCGCCGCGCCCCACCAGCACCACGCGGCCGACATGGTCGCCTTCCGCCACCACGGCGTTGAACACGCCGTCCACGGTGGCAACGGGATGGGCGGCCGGCACCATGCAAGGATGCACGCGCGTCTCCACCCCGCCTTCGGAGCAGGTGGCGATGCCCAGCAGCTTGATCCGGTAGCCCAGTTCCTCCGCCAGCCGGATATCCAGCGCCGAGACCTGCCGGATCCCCTCCACATGCACCGCGTCGAAGTCCACGGGCCGCCCGAAGGCCAGCGCCGCGAGGATCGCCAGCTTGTGCGCCGCGTCGATGCCATCCACGTCGAAGGTGGGATCGGCCTCGGCGTAGCCGAGCTTCTGCGCCTCGCTCAGCGCCTCGGCGAACTCCCGCCCGCGCTCGCGCATCTGGGTCAGGATGTAGTTGCAGGTGCCGTTGAGGATGCCGGTCACGCGGGTGATGCGGTTCCCCGCCAGGCCCTCGCGGATCGCCTTGATCGCGGGGATGCCGCCCGCCACCGCCGCCTCGAAGGCCAGCGGCACGTCCGACTTCGCCGCCAGTTCCGCCAGTTCGGCGCCGTGGATCGCCAGCAGCGCCTTGTTCGCCGTGACCACCGGCTTGCCGGCCGCCAGCGCCGCCTGGATCAGCGCGCGCGCCGGCCCCTCGCTGCCGCCGATCGTCTCCACCACCACGTCGATGGCCGGGTCATTCGCCAGCGCGGCCGGATCATCGTACCAGCGCAGCCCTTCCAGGCTGATGCCCCGGTCGCGCGTGCGGTCGCGCGAGGAAACGGCCGTCACGGCGATCCGGCGCCCGGCGCGGGCCGCCACGATCTCCGCGTTCTGGCGCAGCAGGCCGAGCACCCCCGCGCCCACCGTGCCGAGCCCGGCGACGCCAACAGCAAGCGGGCGGGTCATGCGCGAACGGAGTCCTCTTTGTGCTCGTCCATGTGCGGGGCGGCATTGTCGCCCTGCAGGAAGGTCTTGATGCCCCGCAGCGCCTGGCGGATCCGGTGGTTGTTCTCCACCAGCGCGATGCGGACGTGGTCGTCCCCGTGCTCGCCGAAGCCGACGCCCGGCGCCACCGCCACCTTGGCGCGGGCGAGAAGCAGCTTGGAGAACTCAACGCTGCCCAGGTGCTTGAAGCGCTCGGGGATCGGCGCCCAGAGGAACATGGAGGCGTCGGGGGACGGCACGTCCCACCCCGCCTGGTGTAGCCCCTTCACCAGCAGGTCCCGCCGCTCCTTGTAGAGCTTGCGCATGTCCTCGATGCAGTCCTGCGGTCCGTTCAGTGCCGCCGTCGCCGCCACCTGGATCGGCGTGAAGGCGCCGTAGTCCAGGTAGGACTTCACCCGCGTCAGCGCCGCGATCAGCTTCGGGTTGCCCACCGCGAAGCCCATGCGCCAGCCCGGCATGTTGTAGGTCTTGGACATGGAGGTGAACTCCACCGTCACGTCCTTCGCGCCCTCCACCTCCAGCACGGAGGGCGGCGGCGTGTCGCCGTAGTACAGCTCCGCATAGGCGAGGTCGGAGAGGATGAAGATCTCGTGCTTGCGGCAGAAGGCCACGAGCTCGCGGTAGAACTCGATGGAGGCCGTCAGCGCCGTCGGATTGGACGGGAAGTTGACGATCACCGCCGTCGGCTTCGGCACGGAATGCCTGACAGCGCGGTCAATCGCGCGCAGCATCTCGTCGTCCGGCGTATAGGGGATGCTCCGCACGGAGGCGCCCGCGATCAGGAAGCCGAACTGGTGGATCGGATAGGACGGGTTCGGCACCAGGATGGTATCGCCCGGCGAGGCGATGGCCTGCGCCAGGTTCGCCAGCCCCTCCTTGGAGCCCAGGGTGGCGATCACCTCGGTCTCCGGGTCCAGCTTCACCCCGAAGCGGCGGGCGTAGTAGGCGGCATGCGCCTTCCGCAGCCCGGGGATGCCCTTGGAGGCGGAGTAGCGGTGCGTCCGCGGGTCCTGCACCGCCTCGATCAGCTTCGCCACGATGTGCGGCGGGGTGGGGCTATCCGGGTTCCCCATGCCGAGGTCCACCACGTCCTCTGCTGCTGCCCGCGCCTTCGCCTTCGCCGAGTTGACCTCGGCGAAGACATAGGGCGGCAGGCGGCGGATGCGGTGGAACTCGTCGGTCATGGCACGGGTGCTCGGCGTTCTCTGGATGACAGGATAGCGGCAGCGGTCAGAGGCCGCGAGGCGCGATCCGCGGAAAGCTGGGTGTCGCGGAAAGATCTGGCGGCGGCGGGGCCGTCAATTCCGCCGGCGGGGCGGAAGGAGCCTCGGGCGCAATCTCCGGCACGGCCTGCGCCTCCCCGCCACCGGGCAGGAGGAGGGTGGCGGGCCCGGCGCCGATCGGCGGCGCGGGTACCAGCCTGGGTGGGGCGGGCGGGGCGGCGGGCACGGCGGCCAGTCCTTCGGTGGCCGGCCGCTCAGGGATCGGTCCGCCCGGCGGCGCCGGGTTGGCCGCTGCGGCGCGGTTCGCGGCCAGCAGTGAGGAAAGCTCCGCGCGCTGGCTCGCCGGGCCCCGGTCAGGGCGCTGCGGCACGCTGCCGAGGTTGGGCCGCGGCTGGTCCAGCCCCGGCGGCATCGG
Organism: Roseomonas populi; assembly: GCF_024594815.1. Classification (GTDB taxonomy): domain Bacteria; phylum Pseudomonadota; class Alphaproteobacteria; order Acetobacterales; family Acetobacteraceae; genus Roseomonas; species Roseomonas populi. The sequence continues at coordinate 215,541 of NZ_JANJOU010000001.1, forward strand.
CCGGCCCTCCAGCGCCTCGCCCGTGAGCTGCCGGTAGAACTCGAAGGGGCTTTCGCCTGGGGATCCCACGCAACCGGCCAGAGCCAGGGTTGCAGCGAGCACCAGGAATGCACGCGCGGAAGGGGCACGTGCTTGTCGTGCCACCTCCCGGTCCCTAGCTTCCCTATACCGGATGGAATCCGGCCGGGACGGCATGGCCTGCTCTCGCATCGCACGCTCCTCTCCCCGGGGGGTTTGCCTGAGAATGGCGACCGGCGGAAGCCACGGAAGGGACGCCGCGCCCGGTGACGGAGACGCGGTTGTCCGGCGGGAGAGGAAGCGCAGGAATGAGCCAGAAGCGTCGGAGCGGCCGGACCCCACCCGAGGTAGCGCTGGCCGGAGCCGAGGCGCTCGGTGGTCGGGATCAAGGAAGCCCGCCGGCGCCGCCGGAAGCTCCGCCGAAGTCGCCGGCCGAGGACAGGCAGGACAAGGCGGCAAGCCGGCGCGCGCTGGAATCCGGCACGGCCCTGGGAACCATTGCCGCCGTGCAGAATGCGCTGCCCGACGCTCCCTCGCTGATAGAGCCCGCAGCCACCACCGCCATGAACACAGAGGCCGAGAGCACGGCCGTCTCGGCGCCGGCCGCCGCGCCGGCGGAGGCACCGGCGTCCGCCGTCATGACCGCGGAGCCGGCCACGGCCACGAAGCCCAGCTCCGGGACCGCCGAGGCGCCCCCCTCGGCACAAGAACCCACCGCGGCGCCCCCGTCCGACCCGCCCGCGCCCCCGCGGCAAGGGGCGCCTTCCCCTCCCCCGCCGGCCGCGCCGTCGGCTTCCGCCGAGGCGCCCGCCTTCCGCCTGCCCGACCCCGCCCTCGTCGGCCGCACCATGGCCGATGTGGCGGAGCGCGGTCAGCGGATCGTGCGCGAGTTCCTCAAGCGCCAGGGCGAGGCCGGCACCACGCCCAACCCGGACCCGCTTAACATCGGCAACGCCTTCATGGAGATGACGGCCCGGCTGATGACCAACCCCGCCCGCGTGATGCAGGCAGGTATCGGCTTCTGGCAGGACTACCTGACCCTCTGGCAGAACACCGCCCGCCGGATGCTCGGCGGCGAGGTGCAGCCCGTGATCACGGAGCGCCGCGGCGACAAGCGCTTCAAGGACGACGCCTGGCGCGAGAACGAGGTCTTCGACTTCATCAAGCAGTCCTACCTGCTCTCCTCCCGCTACGTGACGAACGTGGTGCACGGGGCGGAGGGGCTGAACCCGAAGACGGCGCAGAAGGTGGATTTCTACACGCGCCAGTTCACCGACGCGATGAGCCCGAGCAATTTCTGGCTCACCAATCCCGAGGTGCTCAGGAAGACGGCCGAGACGGGCGGCGAGAACCTGCTGAAGGGCCTGTCCAACCTGCTCTCCGACCTGGAGCGCGGGCACGGCAAGCTCCGCATCAACATGACGGACGAGAGCAAGTTCAAGATCGGGGAGAACATCGCCGTCACCCCAGGGAAGGTGGTGTACCGCAACGCGCTGATGGAGCTGATTCAGTACACGCCCACCACGGACAAGGTGCTGAAGCGCCCGCTCCTGCTGCTGCCGCCCTGGATCAACAAGTTCTATATCCTGGACCTGCGCCCGAAGAACTCCTTCGTCCGCTGGGCCGTCAGCCAGGGCCATACCGTCTTCGTCTGCTCGTGGGTGAACCCGGATGAGAGCCTCGCGGAGATGGGGTTCGACGACTACATGCGCCTCGGCCCCTACGCCGCGCTGGAAGCCATCGAGAAGGCCACCGGCGAGCGGCAGGTGAACGCCATCGGATACTGCCTTGGCGGCACGCTCCTGGCCTCCACCCTCGCGCATATGGCGAAGCGCAAGGACGACCGCATCGCTTCCGCCACCTTCTTCACCACGATGCTGGACTTTGAGGAGGCGGGCGAGCTCGGCGTCTTCATCGACGAGGAGCAGCTGCAGGCCATCGAGGCCAAGATGAGCAAGCGCGGCTTCCTCGAAGGTGCGGAGATGGCCGACACCTTCAACATGCTCCGCGCCAACGACCTGATCTGGTCCTTCGTGGTGCAGAACTACCTGCTGGGGCAGGAGCCCTTCCCCTTCGACCTGCTGTTCTGGAACGGCGATTCCACCCGCATGCCGGCGAAGATGCACAGCTTCTATCTGCGCCGCATGTACCAGCAGAACGACCTGGTGAAGCCCGGCGCGATCGAGCTGAACGGCGAGGCGCTGGACCTGCGCGACATCAGCCTGCCCACCTACATCCTGGCGACGCGGGAAGACCACATCGCGCCCTGGAAGAGCAGCTACAAGGCCACCGGGATCTTCTCCGGCCCTGTCCGCTTCGTCCTCGCCGCCTCCGGCCACATCGCCGGGGTGGTGAACCCGCCGGACAGCGGCAAGTACAGCCACTGGGTCGGCACGGCGGAAGCGCCCGCCAGTTCCGACGCGTGGTTCGAGAGCGCCACCGAGTTCGCGGGCTCCTGGTGGCCGGACTGGCAGCGGTGGATTCTCGGCCAGGACCGCGAGACCGTCCCGGCCCGCCAGCCCGGCGAAGGCGGCCTGCCCGCGCTGGAGGACGCGCCGGGGAGCTATGTGAAGGTCATGGCGGGGGACTAGCGACCCCCGCGCCCCTCAGATCCCGAAGGGGATGGGCCCCAGCCCACCCCGGTCCGGCGGCACGGGCGTGTCGAAGTCAGAGGACCAGCCGCTCGTCTCGTCCAGGCTGCGAACCGCCTCCGCCAGGGCGGCCGCCGCGATCTCGCCCTGCGGCAGCGGGCCGGGATCGGAGAGGCGCGCCAGGGCCGCTTCCCCGCCGCGGGGGAACAGCGCCGTCGGCAATGCCGCCACGGCCGCGCCCCGGTTGCCGGCCGCCAGGGCGCGCGCCGCCGTGGCCAGGGCCGCGGCCAGCCGGGGGGAATCGCCTAGCGGGTCGGCCCCCAGCGCGCCGCGCATCTCGTCCCGCGCCTGCCCGATGCCCGCCCTGGCATTCGCCGGCACGGGCGCCCAGCGAGGGTTGTTGGCCAGGTCCACGGCCAGCCACTCCAGCAGCGCGGCAGCGCGGGCCACGCGCACGGGCTGGTCCCGCAGGCCGACATTGGCCCCCTGCATGTCACGGGCCAGCGCGGCTATCGCGGCGCGGCCCGCCTCCTGGTCGGGCGGCAGCAGGCCGGGCGGGGCAGGCCGGGCGGTCACCGGCCGCCGCAGCTCATCGCAGGCTCCCAGGGAACCCAGGGCGAGTAGTGCGGCCAGGGCGCGGCGGCGGGAGGTCGTGTGAATCGGGTTCATGCGCCGCGCAGGATGCCCGGCTGGGCCCCGCGCGTCACGGCCCACGCTTCAAGGCCCAAGCCTCAAGGAAGGTCCCAGTCCTCGGTGCGGCCGAACTCGATGTCGCGCTGCGCCCGCAGGGTGGCCTGGTTCGCCTGTGGCAGGCGCGGCAGGTTGGCCAGCCGCTCCAGCGTGTCCGGCGCGAAGGTGGGGGGCGAGAGCATCCCCCGCGCCCCCTGCTGGTCCCCCGCGATCAGGGCGGCCGCCGCGCTGTCCATCGCGCCCATCACCAGGGCCGGCCGGGCATCCTGGCGGATGCCAAGTGCCTGGCGCACCTCGTAGCGGGCCGCCGTGAGAGCAGGGCCGGTGATGGTGCTGAACCAGAAGAAGCTCCGCTCCACCGGGATCGCCGCGGCCTCCCATTCCAGGCGGCTGACGGCGATGGCCGCCTCGGCCGGGCGGCCGGCCAGGGCGGCCGGATTGGCGAAGGCCATGGCCGCCCCCTGGATCGCGTTGAACACGGGGCTGCGCGTGCCCTGCCCCGCCAGGGGCGGAACGGGCGGGATGGTGTCGTCCTGGACGGCGCAGGCCGTCAGGCCGAGAAGAAGGGCGAGGGTAACGTACCGCATGGATCCTCCCCGGGCGGGCAGTGCCGGGCGGCATCATACCGCGCCCTTCCCTGCTTAACGGCGCAGATCGTCCGGCGTTTTCCACCGGCCGGAACGCACGGATCCGCCCCCCCGCCGCCGGGAGGCCGATCACGCCGGCAGCACCACCTCCGCGCAGAGCCCCCCGCCCGCCCGGTTCCGCAGCGTCACGTCCCCGCCATGCGCGCGCAGGATGTTCCGGGCGATGGGCAGGCCCAGGCCCACGCCGCCCGTTTCCCGGTTGCGGCTCGCCTCCAGGCGGCGGAACGGCTGGAACACGGCCTCCTGGCTCTCGGGCGGGATGCCCGGCCCCTCGTCCTCCACGCGCAGGTGGATCTGTCCGCCATTGGGGGCCTCCAGCACCACCCGCGCCGCGCCGCCGTAATTCGCAGCGTTGATGACGAGGTTCGCCAACGCCCGCTTCAGCGCGATCGGCCGGCCGCGCACCGTCAGCCGCTCCGGCCCCTCATAGGCGAAGGCTTCCGCGTCCGCATCGGGCCGCGCGTCCGCCGCCTCGTCCAGCACCGTGCGGCACAGCGCCGCCAGATCCAGCGGCACGGAGGGCTCGGCGGCCGCGTCGTCCCGCGCGAAGGCAAGGGTGGCGTTCACCATCGCCTCCATCTCCTCCAGGTCGGAGAGCATCTTCGCCCGCTGCTCGTCGTCGTCCATGAACTCGGCCCGCAGCTTCAGCCGGGTGATCGGCGTGCGAAGGTCGTGCCCGATCGCCGCCAGCATCTGCGTGCGGTCGCCCACGAAACGGCGGATGCGCTCGGCCATGGTGTTGAAGGCGTGGGCGGCGGTGGCAACCTCCAGCGGCCCGTCCTCCGGCATGGGCGGGGCATTCACGTCCCGCCCCAGCGCGTTCGCCGCCCGCGCCAGGTCCCGCACCGGCTGCGTCAGGCGCCGCACGGCCCAGAGGATCAGCGCCGCCGCCGCCGCGGTCATCAGCACGAAGGCGATCAGGAAGGTCTCGGAGTGCCAGGGCCGCAGCGGCGGGGCGCGCAGGCTCATGTTCAGCCAGGCCGAGCCGTCCGGCAGCATCATGGCCAGGTGCAGCGATCCAAGGCCCATTCCCGCCTGGATCTCGCGCGGGCGCAGGCGCGGCGGGGCGCCCATCAGGATCTCCGGCCGGACCATCCGCAGCACGGGCGGCGGGGCGGGCGGCATGCCCAGCCGCACGCTCGGCCGCTCGTCCAGCGATGCCTCCATCCCCTGTGGCAGGTCGATGTCCGAGATCAGCGCACTGCGCCGGTCGGGCAGCGCCAGCACCACGGCACGCCAAAGGCTGAACACGCGGGCGGAAACCTCCCGCTCCATCGCCGCACGCTGCAGGTCCACGCGGTCCAGCGCGTGGATGGTGAGCCCCGCGGCCTGCACCGCCATCAGGGCCAGCAACAGGAACAGCGCCGTGCGCGCCGCGAGAGTGCGCGGCAGCACGCGCCGGATCAGCGCCTTCATGAGCCGGAGCGCGTCACGCGGCCCGTTCCACATCGGCCGCCAGCACGTAGCCGCCGCCCCTCACGGTCTTGATCAGGCTGGGATTGCGCCCGTCATCCTCCAGCTTGCGCCGCAGGCGGGAGACGGCGACATCGATCGCCCGGTCGAACGGCCCGGCCTGCCGCCCGCGCAGCAGGTCCATCAGCATGTCCCGCGTCAGCACGCGGTTCGGGCGCTCCACCAGAACGGTCAGCAGCTCATACTCGCCGCCCGTCAGGGAGACCTCCACCCCGTCCGGGTTCAGCAGCCGCCGGCGCTGCGGCTCCAGCACCCAGCCGCCGAAGCGGATGGCGGAGGGCAGCGGGTCGCGCCGCGTCCCCTCCCCGTGCGCGCGCCGCATCACCGCGCGGATTCGCGCCAGCAGCTCCCGCGGGTTGAAGGGCTTGGCCACGTAGTCGTCCGCCCCCAGCTCCAGCCCCACGATCCGGTCCGTCTCCTCCCCCATGGCCGTCAGCATGACGATCGGCACGTCGGATTGCCCGCGCAGCCAGCGGGCGAAGTCCAGCCCGGACTCGCCGGGCATCATCAGGTCGAGGATAACGATGTGGTAGCGCCCCAGCGGCCAGGCGCGCCGCGCCTCTCGCGCCTCCCGCGCCGTGGTCACGCGGAATCCCTGCTTCTCGAGGAAGCGGGCAAGAAGCTCGCGGATCTCGCGGTCGTCATCGACCACCAGGATGTGCGGGGCGGGTTCCATGGCCTGTTACATAGCCCGGGCGCGGCAGGTGTCGCGCGCCTGCTTGTTACAATCCATGTCGAAACGGCCGCCCGTTGCCCGCCGTTTCACCAGCCCGTCATCACGCCTTGGATGGAGCCCACCGAGCGACCAAATCCTGCCCGCTGACGATGCCCTTCCCCCCCAATCCTCGGGGCATCGCCGCGGAATCGGCGGCGGGTGCGGCGCATCCCCCCTCTTGTCGCGCCCCCCGTCGCCGTTCCATCCCCTACCCCCATGCAGACCTCCCCGGCGGCGGCCCAGGCGGCGCCCCATCAGCCCCTCGCCCCGCCGCCATGGGCCGAGGCCGGATTCGCGGCCCTCGCCGCCGCGGATCCGGTCCTGCACGGGGTCGTCGCCCTGTGTGGCCCCCTTCCCTGGCGCCGCCGCGCGCCCGGCTTCCCTGGGCTGCTGCGCGCCATCTGCGGCCAGCAGATCAGCAACCGCGCCGCCGGCGCGATCTGGGCAAGATTGCGTGCCTTGCCCGGGGCGTTGGATCCAGCGGGGCTGCTGGCGCTGGACGATGCCGCCCTTTGCGGCACGGCGGGCCTGTCCCGTCCCAAAGCCGCCCATGCCCGCAGCCTCGCCGCGGCCATCCTCGCCGGGGATCTCCAGTTGGACGCTCTTCCCGGCATGACGGACGAGGAGGCTGTGGCCCATCTCTGCGCCGTGCGGGGCCTCGGCCGCTGGACCGCCCAGGTCCACCTCCTCTTCGCCGAGGACAGGCCGGACATCTTCCCTGAGGGCGACCTCGCCCTCGCGGCGTCCCTCGCGCATCTGCGCGGCCTGCCCGGCCGCCCGCCACCGCGGGCCCTGGCGGAACTGGCCGGGACCTGGCGGCCCTACCGCTCCCTCGCCGCTCGCCTTCTCTGGCACCACTGGCGCCACGCAACAGGCCGCCCTGGCACCGACCCGGAGGACGACGGCTGAGTTCGGGCCGATCCCGTTCCGCTGGAATCACCGGAACGGACGGATCGGCTCCATAAACAATGGGCTGGAGCGGTCGCAGTGAGCGGGGGCGAACGGAATTCGCTCTAGTAGCCCAGCGCGACCGCCACCTCTCCCAGGCCCCAGAAGGCCGGGCAGGCAATCACGAAGGCCAGCATGGCCTCGCGCAGGGCATCGTTCGGGATGATGGGGCGCGTCGCCGCGTGGAGGTAGCGCATGCCGATAGTGAACGAAAAGAGAACAGAGAAGGCAAGCGATGAGTCGCCCCGGCGCCTCTCCCGCCACGCCCCGTGTCCGCCGCGCATCACCACCTGTCACCTGTCATTGCGGACCACCCCCCTCCCCCGGCACGCGACTTGCTGCAACGATGGACGCTGCGGCCCGTTCCGGCCGCACACACGGAGGACAGGGTGCCGGCCTTCGACGAAATGAATGACAGGGGCGCGATCCGCCCCGCCTATGCAGGCATCGCCCGCTACGTCGAGACAGCGGGGGGCGACGCGCTGGAAGCCAAGCGGCGAGAGGCGGAGATCCTGTTCCGCCGCATCGGCGTCACCTTCGCCGTGTACACGGAAGGCGGCGACCCCGAGCGCCTGATCCCCTTTGACGTGATCCCCCGCATCATTGCCCACGACGAGTGGGAGAGCCTGCGCCGCGGCCTGGAGCAGCGTGTCCGCGCCCTCAACGCCTTCCTCGGCGACGTCTACGGGGCGCAGCGCATCCTGAAGGAGGGCCTGGTCCCCGCTGAACTGGTCCTGAAGAACGAGGGCTACCGCGCGGTGATGGAGGGCTTCACCCCCCCAGGTGGCGTCTACACCGTCATCTCCGGCATCGACCTCGTCCGCACCGCCCCGGACGCCTTCTACGTTCTGGAGGATAATTGCCGCGTCCCGAGCGGCGTCTCCTACATGCTGGAGAACCGGGAGGCGATGATGCGCCTCCTCCCCAACCTCTGCGCCGCCCACCGCATCGCCCCGGTCAGCCACTACCCGGAGGAGCTGCTGGAAACGCTGAAGTCCCTCGCCCCGCCGGCCTGCCAGGGCGATCCCACCGTGGTCGTCATGACCCCCGGCCCTTTCAACTCCGCCTATTACGAGCACTCCTTCCTGGCGGATGAGATGGGTGTGGAGCTGGTGGAGGGCGCCGACCTCTTCGTGCGCGACGACACCGTGTTCATGCGCACCACCGCCGGCCCGCGCCGCGTGGACGTGATCTACCGCCGGATTGACGACGAGTTCCTGGACCCGCAGGCCTTCCGCCCGGATTCCGCCCTCGGCGTCCCCGGCCTGATGAAGGCCTATCGCGCCGGCCGCGTGACCCTCGCCAATGCCCCCGGTGCCGGCATCGCGGACGACAAGGCCGTCTACCCCTTTGTCCCCGCCATGATCCGCTTCTATCTCTCCGAGGAGCCGATCCTGCAGAACGTCCCCACCTACATGTGCGAGCGGGATGAGGACCGCGCCTACGTCCTCGACCACATGGAGGAGCTGGTCGTGAAGCTCGCCCGCGGCTCCGGCGGCTACGGCATGCTCGTCGGCCCCCACAGCACCGCGGAGCAACGCGCCGACTTCGCCGCCCGCATCCGCGAGAAGCCGGCCGACTACATCGCCCAGCCTACTCTCGCCCTCTCCACCGTTCCCACGCTCTGCGAGGGCGGCATGGCCCCGCGCCACGTCGATCTCCGGCCCTTCGTCCTCTTCGGGAAGAACCAGGTCCGCATCGTCCCGGGTGGCCTCACCCGCGTGGCCCTGCGCGAGGGATCGCTCGTCGTGAACTCCTCCCAGGGCGGCGGCACGAAGGACACCTGGGTGCTGGAAGGCGACCCGCCACCGATGTCACAATCCATGGGTCCGGAGGGCATGACGCAGAGCCTGGGCGGCATGACCCAGAGCATGGGCAAGATGGAATTCGGCGGGAAGAAGGACTGATGCTCGCACGCACCGCCGACAGCCTTTTCTGGCTGGGCCGATACATGGAGCGCGCGGGCAACGTCGCCCGCGGGCTGAACGCCACCCTCCGCATGGCTTCCCTCGCGGCGCCGCGCGGCACGGAGGCGGAGGAGTGGGACGGGATCCTCCGCGCCACCGGCACCTCGGAGCACTACCGCCAGCTCTACGGCGATCCCACCCCCGCCCAGGCGGCGCGCTGGCTGACGCTGGACACGCTCAACCCATCCTCCGTCACCACCTGCTTTGAGGCGGCACGCCGGAACGCCCGCGCCGTCCGCACCGCGCTGACGGTGGACATGTGGGAGGCGGTGAACGACACCTGGATCGACCTGCGCAAGCTGGATTCCGGCGGTGCCGACGGCGATCGCCTGATGGGCTTCAACGACTGGGTGATCGCCCGCACGGTCCTGTTCAACGGCGCCGCCATGGACACGATGCTACGTGACGACGCCTGGCGCTTCGTCCGCCTCGGCACGATGCTGGAGCGCGCGGACAACACCGCGCGCCTCCTCGCCGCCCGCCAGGCCGCCTTTGCTGTTGGTGCTGAAGAGAACACGGAGAACCACGCCCAGTGGCAGGGCCTGCTCCGCTCCGTCTCCGCGCTGCGCGCCTACCAGCACCTGTTCCGGGAGCGCCTGCGCCCCGCCCGCGTGGTGGAGCTGTTGCTCATGCGCCCGGAACACCCGCGCTCCGTCACCGCCTGCTACGAGGAGGTGAACGACATCCTCAGCGTCCTCGCCATGCATGAGGGCGAGGATCGTGTGTCCTGCCGCCGCCTCGCCGCCGCGCTCCGCGGCCGCTGCGTGGCGCACAGCCCCGCCTACCTGATGGATGGCGGCCTCTCCGGCATCCTGGCGGAGATCATCGAGGGCAATGGCCGCCTTGGCACCTCGATCGGGAAGTGCTTCCTGAACGGCTGACCCGCGCCGGGCGGCGCCGCAGCCAGGCCGCCCGCGCCCCGAAGCCCTCTCAGGATTTTCGCCATGAAGCCCCGCGTTGCCTTTATCGGAACGGGCGGCACCATCGCCTCCCAGGGTGCCGGCCCGCTGGACACCACGAACTACGGCTCCTCCGGCAATCCCCAGCTGGACGCGGCGCAGCTCGTCGCACGCTTCCCCGAGCTGGCCGAGGTGGCGGAGGTTATCCCCGTCCCCTTCAGCGCCGTCCCGAGCCCGCAGATCCACTTCCCCACCTGGAAGGGCCTCGTCGGGCTCTGCGACCGCCTCGTGGCGGAACAGCCGGACCTCGCCGGCATCGTCATCGGGCACGGCACCGCGACGCTGGAGGAGACGGCCTACGTCCTCCACCTCACGGCGAAGGTCCCGGTCCCCATCGTCGTCACCGGCGCCCAGCGCCCCTCCTCGGCCCTCTCCACCGATGCCGGTCTCAACCTCGTCAACGCCGTCCGCGTCGCAGCCCACCCCGATGCGCGGGGCCTCGGCGTGCTCGTGCTGCTGAACGACGAGATCCAGGCCGCCCGCGAGGTGACGAAGACCTCCACCGGCCGGATGCAGACCTTCCGCTCCCCCGATTTCGGCGCCCTCGGCCAGGCGGATGGCGACAGCGTGAACTTCTACCGCCGCCCGATCCGCCCCGGCGCCCCCGACACGCCCTTCGACCTGCGGGGGCTGGATGCCCTGCCCCGCGTGGACATCGCGTATTCCTACGCGGGCGCGGACGCCACCGCCGTGCGCGCCTTCCTTGCCGCCGGCGCGCAGGGCATCATCTCCGCGGGCTTCGCCCCGGGCTTCTGCACGCCCGACGAGTTCTTTGCCCTGCGCGAGGCCGCCGCCGGGGGCACCATCGTCATGCAGTGCACGCGCGCCGGCTCCGGCCGCGTCTTCCCCACCACGAAGCTGCGGGACGCCGGGTTCCTGACCACCGACAACCTCAACCCGCAGAAGGCCCGCATCCTCCTAGCCCTCGCTCTCACCCTGACGCGCGACCCCGCCGAGATCGCGCGGATCTTCGCAACCTACTGAGGGCGCGGGCGGCGCCCGCCGAACCAGGCCAGAACAACCATAAGTTAGCAGCATCTTCACGCCCCGGAGATCGGCCCCACCTGCCACTGACCTAGCCGACCGGGTACATTTCTGGCCGCCGAGCGCACGAATCCGGAGCCTCCATGCCCGCACCCTTTCACTTCCTCGTCGCCGAGAGCGAAGGGCCGGAAGATCGGGAAGTTCGGCGCGAGAGCGTCGGCCGCAGCTCGGGCGAGACTTACGCGGACACGCTGCGCTCGCTCGCGCCGGGTGCGATCTGCGACCGGCTCAAGCCCGCCGAGGAGGACACCCCGCTACAGGAGCCGGAGGTCCTCGCGCGCTACGACGCGGTCTTCCTCTGCGGCTCCCCGCTGCACGTGTACAAGGAAACGCCGGAGACGCGGCGCGTGCTGGGCTTCATGCGCGCCGTCTTCGAGGCCGGCACGCCCGCCTTCGGCTCCTGCGCCGGGCTCCAGGTGGCCGTCGCGGCCGCCGGCGGGCAGGTCGGCCCGCGGCAGGACGGCAACGAGGCCGGCTTCGCCCGCCGCATCGCCCCGACGGAGGAAGGGCGCCACCACCCGCTGCTATCCGGCCGCCCACTCGCCTTCGACGCTCCGGCCATCCACTCGGACGAGGTGAAGGCCCTGCCGCCCGGCGCCGTGCTGCTGGCCACCAACGAGACGAACACCGTGCAGGCCGCCGAGATCCGGTCGGGCGAAGGCGTCTTCTGGGGCGTCCAGTACCACCCCGAGCTCACGCTGCACGAGGTGGCCCAGGCCCTGCGCCGCCAGGCCGAGACCCTTGTCGAGCAGGGCTTCGCGATGGATCTGGAGGCCGTCGAGCATCACGCCGTGAGGATCGACGCCCTGGCCCGGCGCCCGGGCAGGCGCGACCTTGCCTGGCAGCTCGGCCTTAACCGCCAGGTCACTGAGACCGCGTTGCGGCAGACCGAGTTGCGGAACTTCATCCGGCACCTCGCCGAGCCACGGCGGGCGCGCCGGGAGGGCGGGGGATCGGAGGCCCAGTAACACCCCCTCCCCCGCGCCGCCTCACTCCGCCGCCACCATCATCCGGCGCTCCAGCTCCACCCGCACGGGAATGGCCTTCGCGGCGGGCACCTTGCTCTTCTCCGCGTGGTGCCAGAGCGGGATGAGCGGATTGCACTCCGGGTAGTAGCCACCGATCGCGCCGCGTGGGATGTCGTAGAACACCACCTGCAGGCCGCCCACCTGGCGGCGGATGTTGTCGTCCACCGCCGTGATGAGCGTCACCGTGTCGCCTTCCCGCAGGTCGCGCCGTTCCGCGTCCGCACGGTTCATCAGCACCACCTGGCGCGTGCCGCTGATCCCGCGGAACCGGTCCTCGTAGCCATAGATCGTGGTGTTGAACTGGTCGTTGGAGCGCAAGGTGACGAGCTGCAGGATGTCCGGGTCGTCCAGCTCCGTCTCCAGGTCCGCGCGGAACCCTGAGGGCACGATGAAGTTCGCCTTGCCCGTCTCCGTCTTCCAGTCGCGCTGCCGCGCGGGCAGCGGGCGCGGGAAGCCGCCGGGCTCGTGGACGCGCTTGTTGTAGTCCTTGAACATCGAAGGGTAGCTGGCCTCGATCGCGTCCCGGATCCTCGAATAGTCCGCCACCCACTCGTCCCAGGGCACCTTCGGATTCGGCTCCAGCGTGGCCTTCGCGATGCCCGCGACGATCGCAGGCTCCGAGAGAAGGTGCGGCGAGGCCGGCTCCACCTTGCCCCAGGAGGCATGGATGTGCGTCATCGTGTCCTCGCAGGACACCATCTGCGGCCCGCTCGCCTGCACGTCCTGCTCGATTCGCCCGAGGCAGGGCAGCAGGTAGGCGACCTGCCCATTGATCAGGTGGTTGCGGTTCAGCTTCGTCGCGATCTGCACCGTCAGCCGGATGGTCGGCCAGGAAGCCTCCATCCTATCCGTGTCCGGCACCGCGTGAACAAAGTTGCCGCCCAGCCCGATGAAGGCCTGGATGCGGCCCTCGACGATCGCCTCGCAGGCCTCCACCGTGTTCATGCCCGTGTCGCGCGGCGGCTCGAAGCTGTACTGCTGGGCCAGCCCGTCCAGCGGCACCAGCTCCGGCTTCTCGGAGATGCCGACGGTGCGCTGCCCCTGCACGTTGGAGTGCCCGCGCACGGGCAGGATCCCCGCACCAGGCTTGCCGATGTTGCCGCGCAGCAGCAGCAGGTTGACCAGCATCTGGACGCTCTCCACGCCCTTCTTGTGCTGGGTCAGCCCCATTCCGTAGATCGCCATGGCCGATGGCGCGGCGGCATAGACGCTCGCCGCGTCCTGCATCGCCTGCCGCGTCAGACCGGACCAGCGCTCGATCTCCGCCCATTCCTGCGCGCGGCACCAAGCTGCATAGCTGTCGAACCCATGCGTGTGCTGCTCGATGAAGGCATGGTCCAGCAGCGGGGCGCGCCCGGCTGCCATCGCGATGTCGTCCGCCTCGATCAGCGCCTTGGAGATCCCGGCGATGGCCGCGACGTCCCCACCCGCCCGGAGCTGGTGGTACTGGGACGCGATGCGCGTCTCCTTCTTCGTCAGCATCTCCGCCGGGCTCTGCGGATTGGTGAAGCGCTCCCAGCCGCGCTCCTTCAAAGGGTTGAACACGATGATCGGCACGTCCCGCTTCGCGCAGCTCTGCAGCGGGTGCAGCATGCGCGGCGAGTTGGTGCCGACATTCTGCCCGAAGGAGAGGATGCAGGCGGTCTTGTCGAAGTCGTCGAGCTGCACCGTGCCCACCGGCGCGCCGATGGACAGAGGCAGCCCGACCGAGGTGCTCTCGTGGCACATGTTGGAGCTGTCGGGCAGGTTGTTGTGCCCGTAGAGCCGCGCGAAGAGCGCGTAGATGTAGCTCGTCTCGAGCGAGGCGCGGCCGGAGGAGTAGAACACCGTCTGCTTGGGATCCATGCCGCGCAGTTCCGCGCCGATCTCGCGGAAGGCGTCCTCCCAGGCCACCGGCACCCAGCGGTCCCGCGCGCGGTCCAGCCTCATCGGATGCGTGAGGCGCCCGATCTTCTCCAAGTCATGGTCCGACCACTTCAGCAGGTCCGTGATCGTGTGCTGCTCGAAAAACTCGGTCGGCACGGATTTGCGCGTGATCTCCCAGGCCGTCGCCTTCGCGCCGTTCTCGCAATACTCGAAGGGGTACGGAACCTTCGGCTTGGCCCAGGAGCAGGAGACGCAGGAATACCCCTCCGGCTTATTCTGCCGCAGCAGCACGGCATTGCCGGTAGCGACCCGCTCCTCCCGCAGAAGCCTTGATTCCACCGAACGCAATGATCCCCAACCACCTGCAGGGCCGGGATAGGGCTTCACGCTCGCGGGGCGGGGCTTCTGCGTCTCGGACATCAGATCGGCACCTCTTCGGCGTGGCGAGGCTCCACCATCGGGCAGCCGCTGTGCCCGGCGCGGAAGCCGGAGGACATCTCGTAGGCCGGCTTGCGCGCGCGGTTGATGGATCCGAGCGGGCGGTGCGCGGCGAGCCCGTGCCAGGGGCTGAACGACATGCCGAGATCGACGGCGCGTGACCGCGCCTCGTCCCAGGAGGGCTGCCGCCCCACCTTGAGCCGCGCCACGGTGACGTAGGGACTTTCCTTCTCAGGCCACTGCACCGAGGGGTTCTCGATCGGCATCCGCTCGAGATCCGTGCAGAGCTGGACGCGCAGTTCCCATTCCGCGTCATGCTCCGCGAAGAAGGCCAGAACCTCCTCGCGCAGGGCCTCCGGCCGGCCGGAGACATTCACCTTCCTGTCCTTCAGCGCCTTCAGTTCCGGCGAGAGCGGCGCGACGGAGAATTTCGCCATGTAGGGACCGAAAAGGAAGGGCGTGGCGCTATAGAAGGTCTCGCCGAGGATGTGCGTGTTGGGGTGGCCGCCGAGCTGCTTGATTGTCGCGCTCTCCCCGCCAACCGCCTCGAGCACCGTCTCCGTGCCGCGCAGCACGGCGGAGATGGCCTTCTTGAAGCCCTGTGGGATGTCGGTGGTCTTGGCCAGCAGCTTCACGTTGCCCAGGAACTTCTTCGCCTGCGGCGCGGCGAATACGGGGGCGTTCACCATGACGAAGTCCTGGGTGGACTGGCCCTCGGAGCCCGGCAGCCGGTCGCCCTCGACGCCCACCACCTTCATGGCAAGGCCGCGAGGGACGGAGATGTCGTCGTCCAGCAGGTCGCCGGGATTGGTGGAGAAGCGCATCACCACGGGATAGGTGCCGGGCCTGCTGAAAAGACCCTGGCGGTAGGCGGGGGCCATGTCGGCGGTCACGCGCAACTCGCCGCGCAGCAGGCCGTGGCTCTTCGCGTGGACCGCGCGGACGGGGTAGCCGTAGTCCTTGTAGGTCGTCTCGACGATGCCGCGCATCGCCTCGACCAGCTCCTTCTTGGTCTCCTCCTCGCCCTCCTCCGGGTGCTCAAAGGCGGGCTCGTATCGGATGGGGCTGGCGGCCATGCGGGACTCCTGAATCCTCAGGTGAACGCCGCCCCGGAGGGGATGTTTCGAGGGGTGCACCGGGCGCTGTGGCCGCACTGCAACATGGATATTCTGAAACATCACGTGAGCGTGAAAGTTTAACAGAGGGGCGCTAGCGTTTGCCCCATGAGCAGCTTCCGAGCCCAGGCCATCGCTGGCCGCGTCGTCTTGGTCCATGACATGGCGGACCAGGTTGTTGTTTCCGAATTTGACGCCGCCGAGGCGTCCACGCTGCTGCGCCAGCTCGAGGATGCGTTGGCGCAGGTGGTCCGCGGCCTCGCCCAGCAGGCGAACGGGCCGATGAGCCCGGAGATGGTGGGCTAGCCGCCTCTTTCCGACGATCGGAGGGCGGGCCGCGCCGGGGTGTTCCCGTCGGCGGCCCACCCCCGGGGTCATGCCGTGAGGGCGCCGCGGATGGCGGCGAGGGCCTCGGCGGACTTGTCGCCTTCCGGTCCGCCGGCCTGGGCCATGTCGGGGCGGCCGCCGCCGCCTTTCCCGCCCACTGCCGCCGAGGCGGCGCGGACGAGGGCTACGGCGTCGGCCTTGCCCTTCGCGGCCTCTCCGACAGCGACGACGATGCTGGCCTTGCCTTCGGCGCTGGAGACGAGGGCGACGACGTCGGCGGTGCCGCCCTTGAGGATGGCTTCCGCCAAGCCCTTCAGGTCGCGCGGGGGGACTTCGCCGAGGTCGCGCAGGGCGACGCGGAGGTCGCCCACCGTCTCAACCTCCTGGGCGGAGGCGCCGGTGGCGAGCTTGCGGCGGAGGTCGGCGACTTCGCGCTCCAGCTTGCGGCGGTCCTCCACCAGGGCGGCGATCCGGGCGGGGAGCTCGCTGGCCGGGACCTTCAGGGTGGCGGCGGCCTCGCGGAGGGTGCGCTGCTCCTCCTCGATCAGGGCCAGGGCGGTGGCGCCGGTGACGGCTTCCACGCGGCGGACGCCGGCGGAGACGGCGCCCTCGCCCACGATCTTGAAGAGGCCGATGTCGCCAGTGCGGGCGACGTGGGTGCCGCCGCAGAGCTCCAGGGAATAGACGCCGTGCTTGGAGGTGGCCTCGGGGTCGTGGCCCATGCCGACGACGCGGACCTCGTCTCCGTACTTCTCACCGAAGAGGGCCATGGCGCCGGCCTTCACGGCCTCGTCCGGGGTCATCAGGCGGGTGGTGACCTCGCCGTTCTGGCGGATGCGGTCGTTCACCTCGGCCTCCACCCAGGCCAGGTCCTCGGGGGACATGGGGGTGGGCTGGGAGACGTCGAAGCGGAGGCGGTCCGGGGCGTTGAGGCTGCCCTTCTGGGCGACGTGCTCGCCGAGGCGGCGGCGCAGGGCCTCGTGCAGGAGGTGGGTGGCAGAGTGGTGGGCGCGGATGGCGCCGCGGCGGGTGTGGTCCACCTCCGCCACCACGGGGGCGTTGGGGTGGGCGATGCCGGACTCGACCTTGCCGATGTGGATGAAGAGGCCGAGCTTCTTCTGGGTGTCGCGGACCACGATCTCCATGTCGCCGGGGCCGCGGATGGTGCCGGTGTCGCCGACCTGGCCGCCGCTCTCGGCGTAGAAGGGGGTCTGGTTCAGGACGACCGAGACTTCCGTGCCGGCGGTGGCTTCCTGGACTTCCTTGCCGTCGGCGACGATGGCGAGGATGGAGGCCTCGGCACGTTCGGTGTTGTAGCCCTGGAATTCGGTGCCGGTGCCGAGCTTCTCCTTCAGGTCGAACCAGAGGGATTCGGTGGCGGCGTCGCCGGTGCCGGACCAGGCGGCGCGGGCGCGGCGGCGCTGCTCCTGCATCGCCGTCTCGAAGCCGGCGGTGTCCACGGGGCGGCCCTCGGAGCGGAGGGCGTCCTGGGTGAGGTCGAGGGGGAAGCCGAAGGTGTCGTAGAGGCGGAAGGCGACCTCGCCGGAGAGGGGCTGGCCTTCGCCGAGCTTGGCGGTTTCTTCCGCGAGGAGGCCGAGGCCGCGCTCGAGGAGGCTGCGGAAGCGGGTTTCCTCGAGGCGGAGGGTTTCGGTGGTGAGGGCCTCGGCGCGGACGAGTTCGGGGTAGGCGGCGCCCATCTGGCGGATGAGGACGGGGACCAGGCGGGGGAGCAGCGGGTCCTTCGCGCCCATCATGTGGGCGTGGCGCATGGCGCGGCGGAGGATGCGGCGGAGGACGTAGCCGCGGCCCTCATTCGAGGGGAGGACGCCTTCGGCGATGAGGAAGGCGCCGGAGCGGAGGTGGTCTGCCACGACGCGGTGGCTGGCGCGGAAGGGGCCGTCCGGGTCCTGGCCGGTGACTTCCGCGCTGGCGAGGATGAGGGCGCGGAAGGTGTCCGTGTCGTAGTTGTCGTGGACGCCCTGGAGGATGGCGGTGAAGCGCTCCATCCCCATGCCGGTGTCGATGCTGGGGCGCGGGAGGGGGCGGCGGGTGCCGGGGGGCCCTTCCTCGTACTGCATGAAGACGAGGTTCCAGATCTCGATGAAGCGGTCGCCGTCCTCGTCCGGGGAGCCGGGGGGGCCGCCGGGGATCGCCTCACCATGGTCGTAGAAGATTTCGGAGCAGGGGCCGCAGGGGCCGGTATCGCCCATGCGCCAGAAGTTATCGCTGGTGGCGATGCGGATGATCTTCTCATCCGGGAGGCCGGCAATCTTCTTCCAGAGGGCGGCCGCGTCCTCATCCTCATGGTAGACCGTGACGAGGAGCTTTTCCTTGGGGAGGGCGAAGTCCTTCGTCAGCAGGGTCCAGGCGTGGGTGATGGCCTGTTCCTTGAAGTAGTCGCCGAAGGAGAAGTTCCCGAGCATCTCGAAGAAGGTGTGGTGGCGGGCGGTGTAGCCGACGTTGTCCAGATCGTTGTGCTTGCCGCCGGCGCGGACGCACTTCTGGGCGGTGGTGGCGCGGTTGTAGGGGCGCTTCTCCGCGCCGGTGAAGACGTTCTTGAACTGCACCATGCCGGAGTTGGTGAAGAGCAGCGTGGGGTCGTTGCGGGGCACCAGCGGGCTGCTTTCCACGACGGCGTGGCCGTTGCGGGCGAAGTAGTCCAGGAAGGTGGCGCGGACGTCGTTGCTGCTGGTCATGGGGCGACTTTTATTCCGATTCCTCGCGGGAACGCGACCGGGGCGTTTAGCCCGTGGGAGGCTGGGGAGCCAAGCCCGGCGAGGCGGAGCCTCGCGGGCTGGGCTGCCCTGCCTTCCGCGAGCGGGGCGCGGAGCGCCATCGCCCGAGTGGGATGCGGCGGCCGATACCAGGGCGATGCGAAGCATCGTCCCGCCCCGCCCGCGCCGCAGAGGATGCGGGCCCGGGATCATGGCCAGCCGAACCTGACCACACGGGGCATCGATTTACGGCCCAGCGCAGCCTTTTCGAGCCACGCGATGGCTTTCAGCCGGGGTTTGAGGGCCGCCAGAGCCGCCCGGGTGGTGGGAAGGCGGGTCGGGAGCGCCCTGGCGAGCATTTCGGACAAAAGGGGGTCCGGGAGGAGCCAGGGCGGGCCGTTGAGGGCGGTGCGGAGGCCGAGCCTGCGGATGAGGAGAAGGAGGGTCATGCCTCCGAGGCGGGCGGCGCGGCGGGTGGCGCGGCAGATGGCGTACTCGATGGCGCGGAGGGGGTGGTTGGGGGCGAGGGCCGGGTCCGCGAGGGTTTCGAGGAGGCGATGCCAGAGGCCGGCATGGGTGAGGCGGCGGAAGTAGCGGGCAATGGTTTGGGTGTTGCCGTATTCGGGCGGGAGGGTGCGCCAGGGGTCGCCCGGGGTGCTGGCGAGGTGGAAGATGGCGTTCATGCGGGCGCGGAGGTCGGCGATGCGGCGGCCCTGCGGGGAGCGGGGGAAGACGTAGGGGAGAAGGGCGACCCAGGCGTCGTCGGTGAGCGTGGTCCAGGGGCGGGGTGGGGTGAGGCGGGACATGGCAAGCCTCCGGAATGGATGCTCATCCATATAGGATTTTAATCTTGACTTCAAGACTTAATTGACAGATGAGATGGCCTGACGATGGAAGGTGGAGCGGACGTGCACGTCTCCCTTAGATGGCCGAACTCCTCTCGACAGTTATTCGCGGGCATGATCTCGTTGCGGAGTCCGAAAGCGAGAAACCCTGTGCCGAAAAAGCCTTTTACGGTTCAATATAGGCAGCTAAAAACGGCAGATTTAGGCACCGGGATCGACCTGAAGGCAATGTTGGTCGATGTGCTGCGTAGGCGCGGATGGTCGACAAATGCGAAACTCCGCATCCTCGATCTAGATCAGGACAAGAGCTTCGTAATCCTGAATAAGCTTTCTGACCCTGACACTTGGGACAGCGCCGTCTTCGCCGGGCAGATAATCCACCTTCAAGAAGGCTCCGACGTTCATGCGGTATTGCAGTCATTAGACGAGGACACCAACGAATTTGTCATCCAGGGTTTGAATCTTGGCGATCAAGCCAGGGTGTTAAGAGGCGCGCTGTACTTCGCCATCGTGGGTAATCACGTCGGCATCATCGAGGGGCAACAGGTACGAGGAAGGACGTTGGAGAGGTACCTCACAGCGCTTTTTCAGCAAGCTGGAGAGCTAGAAGCGGGTCAGGCCATCATACTCAACAGCAAGTTTATGGCTGGAGATGGCAAAGAACTCGACGAGTCCGCCGAGGTTACAGTAGCCGCAGAGCCAAACAGAGGCGGTTCTGAGCCTCGGGAAAGATCGAGTCCAGATCGTGAATCCGCGATAGTGGAACGCGAGGCTGGCCATGCGCGGGACCAGGGGGCTACTGTTTTCGACGTTTTGAGATTGCTCGGGTGGAGTCCAGAGGCGATTTCAAGCTTGAATGCCGAAGTTCCGGATGATGGGTGGATCGAAGGTTTTTTCCGTGTTTTCATCAAGAGCAATCGAAAAAAGAGGCCGATCTCGCGAGCTACCATCAACGAGGCTCTTAGAAATATCGACCCAGCGGACTTGGGCCTACGTGGTGCTGGAACTGAGAAGAATGGAATAGTGAAGCTTTCGGTCCAGCGGCCGGTGGAAACAATTCGATCGCTAATCGATCCAGCTGATGCTATGGAGCAGATTGTTATAGCACTGAGGGACTGGGCAGTAGCAGGGAAGATAGATTGCCGCTTCGACGCATAGAGATAACTGTTTTAGCCGCTTCGATATCACTCGGAGCTGCGCTGCCGCCCGGGACAATCTCGGGCGATACCAGGACTTTGCTCGTTACATTTGTCGGAATTATTTCTGCTAGTATCCTTCCGACGGTAACGCTTCTCGTTAATGCCATGACTGCTGGCGGCCGGTCAGTGCATTCCATCAACCAGCTTGAAACCGAAATGCAAGCAGCGATGGACGCGCTGTTCTTTATATTGGGTTGTGCTCTCGTGACCCTATTAGGACTAGTCCTTCTGTCAGTGAAAGTACCTGAATTTCTCGGCAATTTACCGCGCCCAAATGTCGGACTGGTGCCTAGAGCAAGCCAAGCTATATTGTTAGCTGGCGCATCAATGGTCATTCTCCGAGCCGGACAAATACCAGCAATCCTAAGAAGATCACTATCAATAAGACATGAGATTGCCCTCGATGAAGCCAGACGCAAAGTCAACGACAAGGTCCCCAGTTCGGATGAACTAAGGCGTTCGTTCGCAAATCATCCGGATTTTGGAAAGATAGTTCCTCTACCGAATTCGCAGTTGAGGGAATGATTACGGCAACCGGTTAGGCGAAACCGGGGCTCAGGTTCTCGGCATAATAAGGGATGGCCTACTGCAAACGCCGCCGCAGATTTTGAAAGCCAGCGGTGCTCGCTCACAAGGCACCCGCACCACCCTAGCCATCCCCCTCGCCCCGGCTCACACTCCCAGTTCCCCTCCTCAGAACCGGAGCCCTCCCCCATGGACGACACCGCCCGCGCCGCCATCAAGGCCCTCCAGCCCGAACTCACCGCCATCCGCCGCGACATCCATGCCCATCCGGAGATGGGGATGGAGGAGGTGCGGACCTCCAAGCTGGTGGCCGACACCCTGCGGGGCTGGGGGCTGGAGGTGACGGAGGGCGTCGGGAAGTTCGGGGTGGTGGCGACGCTCAAGGGGCGGCTGCCGGGGCAGCGGGCGATCGGGCTGCGGGCGGACATGGACGCGCTGGCGATCGAGGAGGCGACGGGGCTGGCGCACGCCTCCACGACCAAGGGCACGATGCACGCGTGCGGGCATGACGGGCACACGACGATGCTGCTGGGGGCGGCGCGGCACCTCTCGCAGAACCCGGATTTCGGGGGGACGGTGCAGTTCATCTTCCAGCCGGCGGAGGAGGGGCGCGGGGGCGCCAAGGCGATGCTGGCAGACGGGTTGTTCGAGCGGTTCCCGGTGGATGCGGTGTACGGGCTGCACAATGAGCCGGGGCTGCCGGTGGGGCAGTTCGCGACGCGGACGGGGCCGGCGCTGGCGGCGGCGGACCGGTTCACCGTGACGTTCCGGGGAACGGGCGGGCATGGCGGGGCGGCGGCGCATCTTTCGACGGATGTGACGGTGCTGCAGGCGCAGTTCATCCTGGCGTTGCAGACCATCGTTTCGCGGAACATCGCGGCGGTGGATACGGCGGTGGTGAGCGTGGGGGCGATCCATGGCGGGTCCATGGAGTCGCTGAACGTGATGCCGGCGGAGCTGGTGCTGGGGGGGACGGCGCGGAGCTATACGCCGGCGGTGCGGGACACCATCGAGCGGCGGATGGGGGAGTTGGCGCAGGCGCTGGCTTCGGCCTTCGGGTGCTCGGCGGAGGTGTCGTACCGGCGGGGGACTTCGCCGCTGTTCAACCATGCGGAGCAGACGGAGGTGGCGAAGGCCGCGGCCGGGGCGCTGGTGGGTGCGGGCGCAGTTGAGGGGGATGCGCCGCTGGTGCTGGGGGCGGAGGATTTCTCCCAGATGCTGGAGGCGCGGCCGGGGGCGTTCATGTTCATGGGGAATGGCGGGGGTGGGGCCACGAGCGAGGGGCTGCACACGCCGAACTACGACTTCAACGACGAGGCCATTCCGTATGGGGTGGGGTACTGGGTGAGCGTGGTGGAGCAGGAGTTGGGGAGCGTGGGGGCTTCGTAGCCCCCTTCCCTGCTGGTGCGGGCGTTGGCGGGGTTCCGCGGCAGCCTGCTGGAAGAAGATGATGGGGGTTCCAAGGGGGAAGAATTCGTTCTTCCCCCTTGGGGTGTTCAGGCCGGGCGCACGTCCATGGCGAGGGTCATCTCGTCGGCGCGCGGGGTGTGGGTGTAGCCCTGGCGCATGGCCCAGATGTTCTTCTGGACGTGCAGGGGGATCCAGGCGACGTCGGCGGCGGCGATCTTCGTGGCGTCCTGCATGAGTTTCTCGCGGGCGGCGTCGTCGTTGGTGGCCATGGCCTGTTCGAGGACCTGGTCGAAGCGGGGGTTGCTGTAGCCGGTGCGGTTCACGGTGCCCCAGCCCTTCTCCATGTCGCGGGTGCCGAGGAGGCCGCGGAGGCCGGAGGAGGGTTCGCCGTTGGAGTTGGCCCAGCCGCCCATGGAGACGGAGTTGTCCAGGCGGGCGACGCGCTGGGCGACGACGGAGAAGGGCATGGTGTCGACCTTCGTTTTCACGCCGATGCGGGTCCACATCTGGCCGATGCTCTGGGCGACGCCGGCGTCGTTCACGTAGCGGTCGTTGCTGGCGAGGAGGGTGAGGGAGAAGCCGTTGGGAAGGCCGGCTTCCTGGAGGAGCTTGCGGGCCTTTTCGGCGTCGAAGGGTGTGGGGGGGAGGTCGGGGACGTAGCCGTAGGCGCCGGGGGGCATGAACTGGGCGGTGGGGAGGGCGGCGCCGGCCATGATGCGGTCGGCGATGGCGGGGCGGTTGATGGCCATGGTCAGGGCCTGGCGGACGCGGAGGTCCGTCATGGGGTTCCTGATAGGCTCGCCGTTGGGGCCGGTGACGTAGGGGGATTCCGGGCGGAAGTCCGTGCGGAGATAGACGGAGCGGAGGCTGGTGATTTCCGAGATGCGGAGGCGGGATTCGGTGCGGAGGCGGGCGAGGTCGGCGGTGGGGACGGCGTCGATGAAGGCGACGTCGCCGGCCTGAAGGGCGGCGGTGCGGGCGCCGTCGTTGGCGATGATGCGGTAGTTGACCTTCTGCCAAGCGGGTTTTTCGCCCCAGTAGGATTCGTTGCGCTCCAGCTCCACCACGTCTCCGCTGCGGAAGGCGATGAGGCGATAGGGGCCGGTGCCGATGGCGTTCTTGCCGTTGTTGAAGTCGCCGGTGTTGGGGGCCTCGCCGAGGCTGCGGGGGATGATGGTGAACTGGGAGGTGTCGGCGGGGAGGAGGGGGTAGACGCCGGCGGTCTTCATGCGGATGCGGTGGGGGTCCACCACCTGCATGGACTGGATGGCCTTGGTGAAGACGACGAAGGAGCCGGGGCTGTTCACGACCTTGGGGATGCGGTTGACGGTGTAGACCACGTCTTCCGCGGTGAAGGCTTCGCCGTTGTGGAACTTCACGTTTTGGCGGAGCTGGAATTCCCAAGTGGTGTCGTCCACGAGGCGCCAGGATTCGGCGAGGCCGGGGATGAGGCGGCCGCTCGCGTCGCGGTGGACCAGGCAGTCGAAGATGTGCTGGGCGAGGGCGTTGTTGGGGGTGAGCGTGTAGTAGTGCGGGTCCACGGAGCTGGGCGGGGCGCTGACGGCGAGGTTCAGCGTGGCGGTGCTGACGGGCTGGGCTTCGGCGGGGCGTTCTCGGAGCGTGAGCAGCGCGGGGGCGGCGAGGATCAGGCGGCGGGGGATGGCGGGCATGCGGGGCTCCTCCGGTGATGGGCCGGGTGGTGCGGTGGCAGCTTTCCTCTTTCGTGAGCGAACCAGTGGGGAGAGCGGGGTGTCAAGCGCATGGGGTGGAACGAGAAAGGGCCGCACCCGGGGGTGCGGCCCTTCCTTCGTTCGGCGCTGCCGTGCGGATCACTCCGCGGCGGCGGCCTCCTCGGCGTCCGGGGTGGTCATCATGGCGTTGGCCACGACGCCGGCCTGCTCGCGGATCCGGCGCTCGACGCTCTCGGCCATGGCCGGGTTGTCGCGCAGGAACTGCTTGGCGTTCTCGCGGCCCTGGCCGATCCGCTGGCTGTCGCAGGAGAACCAGGCGCCGGACTTCTCGACCACGCCGGCCTTCACGCCGAGGTCCAGGAGTTCGCCGACCTTGGATACACCCTCACCGTACATGATGTCGAACTCGACCTGCCGGAACGGCGGGGCCATCTTGTTCTTCACCACCTTCACGCGGGTCTGGTTGCCCGTGGTCTCCTCGCGCTCCTTGATGGCGCCGATGCGGCGGATCTCCATGCGGACGGAGGCGTAGAACTTCAGCGCGTTGCCGCCCGTGGTCGTCTCCGGGTTGCCGAACATGACGCCGATCTTCAACCGGATCTGGTTGAGGAAGATCATCATGCAGTTCGAGCGGGAGATGGAGCCGGTGAGCTTGCGCAGCGCCTGGGACATCAGGCGGGCGTGCAGGCCGACGTGGCTGTCGCCCATCTCGCCCTCAAGCTCGGCGCGCGGGACGAGGGCGGCGACGGAGTCGATCACCAGCACGTCGATGGCGCCGGAGCGCACCAGCGTGTCTGCGATCTCGAGCGCCTGCTCGCCGGCGTCGGGCTGGGAGATGAGGAGGTTGTCCACGTCCACGCCGAGCTTGCGGGCGTAGCCGGGGTCGAGCGCGTGCTCGGCGTCGATGAAGGCGCAGGTGCCGCCCTTCTTCTGGGCCTCGGCGACGCACTGCAGGGCGAGGGTGGTCTTGCCCGAGGACTCAGGGCCGTAGATCTCGATGATGCGGCCCTTGGGGAGGCCGCCGATGCCGAGCGCGAGGTCCAGGCCGAGCGAGCCGGTGGAGATGACCTCGATCTCCTCGTTCATCTGCTTGCCGCCCATCCGCATGATGGAGCCCTTCCCGAAGGAACGCTCGATCTGAGAGAGAGCGGCTTCGAGAGCCTTGTTCTTTTCCATACTGGAAAGGTTCCTTGCGGCGATCGGTGGACGCTTTCCGGCGTGCCACCGGCGGATGAGGGAGCGGCTCCTCGGCCGTCACCTCACGCGCTTGTTAACCGGCCGGGTCGGTCGCGCACAAGCGCCAAACACGACCTCGGCTCGGGATGTTCATATTACGTTCTCGGCAGCAAAGTTCAAGTGGAAAGGGGTTCGGGAAGGCGCGCGACGAGGTCTACGAGCTGGGCGGGGCGATAGGGCTTAGGGAGGAAGACGACCCCCTCGCGGCCCATCTCCTGGCCGAGCGCGGCCTCGGCGTAGCCGCTGACGAGGACCACCGACATGTGGGGAAGGATGGCCCGGGTTGCACGGGCCAGGGCAACTCCATCGAGGCCTGGCATGGCAATGTCCGAGACGAGGGTGGCGGGGCGGAGGCCGTCCTCGATCATCTCCAGGGCCGTGTCGCCGTCCTCGGCCTGGGTGACGCGGTGGCCGGCGCGTTCCAGCGCCACGGCGGCAAGGCGGCGAAGAGGGGCTTCGTCGTCCACGAGGAGGATGTGGCGGCCGGCAGGGCTTGCAGGGGCGGGCGCAGGCGCGGGTTCCGGCTCGGCCTCGCCCTCGTGCCGGGGCAGGTGAATGCGGAAGCGGGTGAGGCCCGGGCGGCTCTCGATCCACAGGGCTCCGCCGGACTGACGGACGATGCCGTGCACCGTGGCCAGCCCGAGGCCGGTGCCGCCCTGCGCCATGCGAGTGGTGAAAAAGGGTTCGACGATTCGGGGGAGGATTTCCGCCGGGATGCCGGGGCCGGTGTCGGACACCTCCAGCACGGCCCAGCGGCCGGGTGGGAGAGGGTCCGGGTGGCCGGGCTCCTCCCGGAGAGCGAGGGCGGTATCCGTCGCGATCGTCAGCCTCCCCTTCCCGCCCATGGCGTCGCGGGCGTTGGCGGCGAGGTTGAGGAGGATCTGGTCGAGTTGCAGGGGATCGACGCGGACGCGGACGCGGCGGCCGAGGGCGCCGGGATGCATCTCCAGCGCGACTTCGGGGCCGAGAAGACTCTGCAGCATCGAGGTGGCGGCGGCGACGGCCTCGTCCAGGTCCAGCACGCGGGGTTCGAGCTGCTGGCGACGGGCGAAGGCAAGGAGGCGGCGCACCAGGCCGGCGCCGCGGGCGGCGGCGTCCTGCGCGGGCCGCAACTCCTCCCGCGTGGCTGGGGCGGCGAGGATGGCGGCATCCGTGGCACCGAGGATGATGGAGAGAAGGTTGTTCACGTCGTGCGCGATGCCGCCGGCCAGCTGGCCAATGGCGCGCAGACGCTCGCCCGCCTCGGCCTCCTCGCGATGACGGTCGCGCTCCGACAGATCCTCGGCCAGCAGGGCGCGGGCGCCGTTCGGCATGGGGATCAGACGGAGCAGGACGGGAACGGGCGCCCTTCCCTCCTCTGCGGCGAGAACGGATTCGAGCGGAGCGGGGATGGCCGATTCCAGCCAGGCCCCGGCATCGGGCCGCGCGGCGGGATCAAGGAGGGAGAGGACGGGCAGGCCCGGGCGGACCGGCAGGGCGGGACCGAGCATGGCGCGCAGGGCCGCGTTTCCGCGCAGCACGATTCCCTGCGCGTCCAGCAGGACGGCGCCATGGGGCAGGCCGTCGAGAAGGGCGGCGAGGCCCGGGTCCAGCGCCATCGGGCCAGGTTCGGGGAGGCCGAGGAGATTGCGGATGCCGTTCGCCACGATCCGCAGCCTAGCGCGTGCGTTGGAGGCGTCCATCATCCCCCTTTCAGCTCACCCGCCCGGCGCGGGCGCGCCAGACGAAGGCGATGATCTCGGCAACGGCCTGGTAGTGTTCCGGCGGGATCTCGGTCTCCAGTTCCAGCTTGAAGAGGGCACGGGCGAGCGGCGGGTTCGAGACGAGGGGGACGCCAGCCTCCCGCGCCTTCTCGCGGATCTTCGCCGCGACCTCGTCCGCGCCCTTGGCGAGGATCTTCGGGGCGGCGCTGGAGCCTTCCTCGTAGCCGAGGGCGACGGCGTAGTGGGTGGGGTTGGTGATGACGACCGCCGCCTTCGGCACGGCGGCCATCATGCGGCGCCGCGCCATTTTCTGGCGGAAGGCCTTCTGCTTCGCCTTCACGTGCGGGTCGCCTTCCGAGTCCTTCGCCTCCTCCTTCATGTCCTGGCGGCTCATCCGCAGGCGGCGGAGGTGGCGGAAGCGGACGAGGAAGACGTCCGCGCCGGCGAGGAGCGCGAAGGCCGCGAGGGTTGCGGCCAGGAGGCGCAGGGATCCATCCGCGACGGTGCCGAGCAGCGCCGCGGCGGGCTGGTGCATCACCGCTTCCAGCAGTTCCGGCGCGCCGCCCGCGTGCCAGATGGCGGCGCCGACGAGGACCATCTTCAGCAGCGTCTTCAGGAACTCGATCACCGATTCAGCGCCGAGGATCCGCTTCAGCCCGGACACCGGTGAAAGGCGCGAGAGCTGGGGCGCAAGGCCTTTCGCCGAGACGAGGCCGCGGGTCTGCAGCAGCGTGGTTGCGGCGGCGCCGACGGCGGCGGCGCCGAGCACCGGGACAAGCAGGGCCGCGGAGGGCATCAGCACCTCCAGCGCCGCCTGTGGCGAGAGCTCGTGCCCGCGCTCCAGGATGCCGCGCAGGGCGCGCAGGAGGTCCCGGCCGAGGGAGGGCGCGGCCATGGCGGCGGCCAGCACGGCGAGGAGCAGGGCGGCGAAGCCCGAGGCTTCCCGCGAGTTCGGGACCTGGCCCTCCTCCCGCGCCTTGTCGAGCCGCCGGGCGCTGGGGGATTCGGTCTTGTCCTCCGCTTCCTCGCCGCCTTCCTCGGCCATCAGCGCAGCCCCGGCAGGTCGGCCCAGCCGGCCGCGACGGCTTCCCGGAAGGTGGCGAGGAGCGGGGGCGCGAGGAGGGCCAGCAGCGCGAGGCCGGCAAGGATCTGGCCGGGGGCCGCGACAAAGAAGACCTGGACCGAGGGCGCCACGCGCGAGACGAGGGCCATGGCAAGGTTGATGGCAACGGCGACCACGACGAAGGGCCCGGCGAGGCGAAGTGCGAGGGCGAGCATGGCGGCGCCCGCCTCCGCCATCTCGTTCACCGCGGCGCCGGCGGGCCAGGGAGTGCCGGCAGGCATCAGCGCGTAGCTCTCGGCGAGCGCGCGGAGCGGCAGGGCGTAGAGGCCGGTGGAGAGCACCAGCACCGCCGCGGCGAGGGTGCCGAGGCGACCGAGGGCCGAGGCGCCGCCGCCGAGATTGGGGTCGGCCGCGAGGACGTTGGCGAGGCCGAGCAGCGAGGCGGCCACCTGCAGGCCGACCGAGAGCGCCATGGCGAGCAGGCGCGCGAGGCCGCCGATCCAGAGGCCGGTGGCGATCTCCAGCGCGATCAGGCGCAGCGTTTCGGCGGCGGAATCGGGGGCGCCGGGAAGGTTGGGGGCGAGGACCGGGAGCAGGGCGGGAACGAGGCCGAGCGCAATTCCCAGGCGCACGGGCGCGGGGATGTCGGCCTCGCCGAGACCGGGCAGGATCATCGTCGCTGCGCCCATGCGGGCGAGGACGAGCACGGCCTGGAAGGCCAGGTGCGGTAGCGCCTCAAGGAAGGCGGCTTCCGTCACAACCCGCCCACCGTCAAAGACCGCCCAGGGTGACCATGCGGTCGAAGAGGGTGACGGTCCAGTCGTGCAGCACGCCGACCATGAAGGGGCCGAGCAGGAGCAGCGCGCCGCCCGCCACCGCCAGCTTCGGGAGGAAGGCGAGCGACTGCTCCTGGATCTGGGTAAGGGCCTGGAGGACGGAGACGGCGAGGCCGACGACGAGGAGCGCGACGAGCGGCGGCGCGCCGATCTGGAGCGTGACCCAGAGGGAGTCGCGCATCGACTGGGCGACGAGGTCGGCTTCCATCAGATCGGCATCCGCATGATGTCCTGATAGGCGGAGACGGCGCGGTCCCGCACGGCGACCGCGGTCTGCAGGGCGAGCTCCGCGCGGCTGACGGCGAGGACGGTATCGGTGACGCTGACCTGCCCGAGCATCGCGCCGGTGCTGGCGGTATCCGCTTGGCGGCCGGACTCGACCGCGCCTTCGATCGCGCGCTTCAGGGCGCCGCCGAAGCCCTCCGCGGGGTTCGCGACGGGGGCTGCCGTGGCGGTTCGGTAGGCTGCCGCCGCACCGGCAGCGCCGATGGGGGCGGGCATCAGCGCAGCGCCTCGATGGCGCGGGTGAGCATGCCGCGCGTGGTCTCCAGCACGGAGAGGTTGGCGCTGTAGGAGCGCTGGGCCTCACGCATGTCCATCACCTCGATGAGGCTGTCCACGTTCGGGGTCTTCACGTAGCCCGTGGCGTCGGCGGCGGGGTGCGAGGGATCGTAGTGGCGCGGGAACTCGCCGGGCGCCCCTGCGACGCGGCTGACGGCGACGGCGCGGGTGCCTGTCTCTCGCTCCAGGCGCTCGGCGAAGGACACGGTGCGGCGGCGATAGGGTTCGGCACCGGGGCTCTCGCCCGTGCTGTCGCGGTTGGCCAGGTTCTCCGCGACGACGCGCAGGCGCGTGGACTGCGCGGCCATGCCGGCGGCGGAGATGCGGAGCGCCTTGTCGAGATCCATGCGGTTTCTCCGTTGGCGGCCGGGGCGCGCTAGCCGCTGCGGCCCAGCGCGGTGCGGAACATGCCGTTCCATCGCTTGTAGAGGCCCATGGCGAGGGCGTGGGCCGAATCGGTGTCGGCGACCTTCAGCGCCTGCTCGTCGAGGGAGACGGCGTTGCCGTTGGGCGAGACCTCTTCCGCCGGGGTGGCGCGGGCGGCGGGGTCGCCGGCGCCGGCCGGGGCGAGGTGGCGCGGGTCGGTGCGGGCGAGGGTTGCGGGATCGGCGGCGCGGGCGAGGTGCCGGGCGAAGGGGGCGAGGTCCCGTGCGCGGTAGCCCGGGGTATCGGCATTGGCGATGTTGCTGGCCAGGACCTCCTGCCGCCGGTCCAGCCAGCGGAGGCGGGTTTCGGCGAGGTCCATGGCGTTCGAGCCGGGCGGGATTTTGCCGGTGATGTCCATGCCGGCATCTTCGGCCGGGATCCTTAATTTTCGGTGGAGAGCGCGGCGGGCCGCATTAACCGTTCGGCAGGGATCCCGGGCCCATGATCCCGAGCATGACAAGCACGCCGCAAAATGCCGTGCTCACCGCCGTCGATGAATTGCACGGCGTGCTGAGCCTCGCCGAGGCCCTTCTCCTGGGAGGACGGGACCTTGATCTGCAAGGGCTGGAGGGAGAGGTGGCGACGCTGTGCGACGCCGCCCTGGCATTGCCGCCCGAGGAAGGGCGCGCGACGCGGCCAGCGCTGACGGGATTGCTGGCTCAGGTGAACGGGCTGCGGTCGCGGATTTCCCGCGCCGGTGCCGGCGCATGAGGGCGGACCATGGACGGTGGGATGGGGCAGTGGGTGACGGCGGCCGGCGCGCTGGCGCTGGTGCTGGGGCTGCTGTGGCTGGTGGCGCGGCTGGCGCGGCGCGGCGGTCTGGCCGTGGCGGGACCGCGGCGGATGCGGGTGGTGGAGGTGACGCCGATCGATTCGCGGCGGCGGGCCGTGATCCTGCGGGTGGACGGGCGGGAGGCGCTGGTCGTGACGGGCGGGCCGCAGGACAGCTTCCTCGGCTGGCTCTGATCGCGGGCGCGCTGCTGCTGGTGCCGGGGGTGGCGCTGGCGCATTCCGTGTCGCTGGATTTCGGCGGTTCGGGGGCGGGCAGCACGGCGCGGCTGGTGCAGCTGACGGCGCTGATCGGGCTGCTGTCCCTGGCCCCTTCCCTGCTGGTAATGGCGACGGCCTTCGCGCGCATCGTGATCGTGCTCTCGCTCCTGCGGAGTGCGATCGGCGCGCAGGGCATTCCGCCGAACCCCGTGCTGATCGGGCTGGCGCTGTTCCTGACCTTCTTCGTGATGCAGCCGGTCGTGGAGGCGAGTTGGGCGCAGGGGCTGCAGCCGATGCTGGCGGGGCAGATGGCGGAGCTGGACGGGCTGGCGGCCTCGGCGGAGCCGTTCCGCAAGTTCATGCTGGCGAATGCGCGGGAGACGGACCTGGCGCTGTTCCTGGACTTGGCAGGGCTGCCGGCGCAGGCAGCGGCGGATCAGGCGCCGTGGCGCGCGCTGGTGCCGGCCTTCATGGTGAGCGAGCTGAAGCGCGGCTTCGAGATCGGCTTTCTGATGTTCCTGCCGTTCCTCGTTATCGATCTTGTCGCGGCGTCGCTGCTGATGTCGCTGGGCATGATGATGCTGCCGCCGAGCGTGGTGGCGCTGCCCTTCAAGATCATCTTCTTCGTGATGGTGGACGGGTGGCGGCTGGTTTCGGCGAGCCTGGTGCAGGGCTTTGCCGGGAACTGAAAACGGCCGCCATGCCCCCGCGCCCCCAATCCGTCACCGCACGCCCCCATCTTGAAGGATGGTCAGGCGGGCGACGGCCAAACCGGGGGGCCGGTGGAGCATGGCGGCCGGAGAGAGACGGCCGCCGCGGCCCCGTGTTCCCAATCCGTCACCGCACGCCAGAATGGCGGGCGACGGCCAAACGGGAACCGGTGGAGCGCGGCGGCCGTAGCCGCCCCTGCCCTGGCCTTCAGGCCTTCTGGGGCAGGTGCTTCGAGATGTACGGGGGCAGGTTGAAGGCGCCCACGTGGATTTCCGGCGTCCAGTAGCCGGTCTTGCCGAGGATGCCGGCGCGCTCGGCGCGGGCGCGGATCTCGTCCACGCCGACGCTCCGCATCGAAGCGTCCTTCGCGGCCCAGCCGAGCGTCATGTAGCCGCCGACATAGGTGGGGACGGCGGCGACAAAGGCCCAGATGTCCGGGAAGGCCTTACCGCGACGGACCGAGGTCTCGGCGAGTTCCTCCGCCTGCATGATGGGAACGCCGCACTGGTTCACGATGAGGCCGCGATCCGAGAGCAGGCGCGCCGCATTGGCATAGAACTCGTCGGTGAAGAGGACCTCGCCGACGCCGATCGGGTCTGTGCTGTCCACGATCACCACGTCGAAGGAGCCGTCGACGGCCTTGCGGACGTAATCGATGCCGTCGGCGACGAGAACCTCGGCGCGCGGGTCGTTCCAGGCATCGCCGGCGACGCCGGGCAGGAACTCCTTCGCGAGGCGGATGACCTCGCCGTCGATCTCGACCATGACGGCCTTCTCGACGTTCTTGTGCTCGAGCACGCGGCGGAGGACGCCACCATCGCCTGCGCCGATGATCAGGACGCGCTTGGCATCGCCGTGGGCGAGCAGCGGGACGTGCGTCAGCATCTCCTGATAGACGAACTCGTCCATCTCGGTGATCTGCACGACGCCGTCGAGCAGCATGACGCGGCCATGCGTCTCGGATTCGAAGACCATGATGTCCTGGAAGTCGGACTTCACGCGGGCGAGCTCGCGCACGACGCGGAAGCGCTGGCCCCAGGCGGGGTAAAGCGTCTCGTTCACCCAGGAGTCAGTGGTCATCGACGGTCTCCGGACAGAAGAAGGGGGCGGACCCTAGGGCCCGCCCCCCGGTCTCGTGCGTGACGTTCTGGTGTCAGGCCTGCATGCCGCGGCGGTGCTCCGCCAGCTGCACGCGCTCCGGCAGGAAGCCGCGCTTCAGCACGGGAATCGCCAGGTAGGGGTCGCAGACGCCGCAGACGAAGATGTCGAGCGCGGCATAGGACTTCTCGGGCCAGGTGTGGATCGAGACATGGCTCTCGGCCAGCACGAGCACGCCGCTCACCCCGCCATTCGGCTGGAAGTGGTGGAAGTGGCCGTGCAGGATCGTCGCGCCCGTCTCGATCGCGGCCTCGCGCAGCACCTCGTCGATGTGCGCGGGATCGTCGAGGTTCGTCGCACCCCACAGATCAATAATCAGGTGAGTCCCGGCGAAGCGAACGCCGTTCTTCTCGACGAAGTAGTCCTTCGTCTCTTCAGTGAACTGGGCTTCGCTCGGGCTTGCATCCGAGACCATCCCCAGCGGAGCAACGTGAAAGTCCATTTGGGCCCCCATTCCTCGACCGGCAGATGACCAGGACGATCGGAAATTCGATCAGGTCAACGGCGGCGCATATGAGGCACGCGGGCCCCTATCGCAAGTGAATTCGGAACATTCTGGCCGAAAAAAACGCGGCTCCCCCCCGCGTTCGACGCGTGGCTTACCTTGAAGAAGCTGCCGCTGTCCGGAAGGCCTCCAGCCTCTCTGGGAATCCCCGGAAAAGGTCCAGTTCGCGCTGGAGCCGGGGAAGATCGGAGAGGCCGCGGACCGGATCGGCCGTGAGGAGGCCGACCGCCTCGGCCACGGAGCCGCTCCCGAGTTTTGACAGCCACCCCGTGCGGATTGCGGAGAGGCGGCTGGCATCCCCTGCGAGGGCAGCGAAGGCGGTTGCGCGAAGCAGGTTGAGGGGTGTGGCCGGATCCGATGGGGTCCCGGCGGCCAGCGTCAGTAGCGCGTCCGAGGCGCCGGTCCAATCCCGGCGCTCTGCGAGAAGGTTCGCCAGCGTTGGCAGGCCAGGGGTGCCGAGGCCGCGGAGAATAGATGCCGCCTCCTCAGCGGCCCCCGCGGTGGCCTTGGCGCGCGCGAGGAGGAGCCCGCGCTCGACGGCCTGGTCCGGCAGGTCCGGCGCCTTCTCGATAGCGGCGGCGGCACCGGCCGCGTCGCCGGCGGCGAGGCGGAGGGCGGCGACGCGGAGCGCCAGGGTGGGGCGCGCCTCGGCCGGGGCGCGCTCCAGCGCCTGGGTGGCGAGGGTGGCGGCGCGGTCGGGCAGTTCCATGGCGTTCAGGCGTTCGGCGAGGGTCAGGAGAGCCTCGGCCGCGCGGATCCCTGCCGGGAGCAGGGGCGCGTGTGCCTCGACCAGGGCGACGGCGAGGGTCGGCGGCTCCTGGACCATGGCCTGCAGCAGGGCGGCTTCCTGCAGAGGGCGGAGCTGGGCGGCGCGATCGGGGTAGCCCTCGGCGGTCTCCTTCAACATGTCCAGCGCGCCGCGACCGTCGCCGGCCTGCTGGCGCAGGGCCGCCGCGCGCAGGCGGGTGCCGAACTCCTCCGTGTCGCCGCGCCAGGCGAATAGCGCGGCCTCCAGCGCCGCGGCCGCGGCCGCAGGGGTGATCGTGCCAGCGGCGAGGCGGATCTCGGCCGCGCGGCGCAGGGCTCGGGCACGGGCCAGGCGGTCGCGCCCTTCGGCGATGCGGGCGAGGCGCTCCAGGGCCTCATCGTTGCGCCCTTCCGCCTCGGCGAGGCGGGCGGCAGCGAGGGCGAGGTCCAGGCGCTCACCGGCTGCCTGGAGAAGGCGGCGAGCTGCGGGGAGGTCGCCGGCCTCCAGCACGGAATCGGCGGCCATCGGCAGCAGGCGGGCGCGCAGCGGGTCGGGATAGGCGAGAAGGATGGGCAGGGTGGCGGCAAAGGCCGGTGCAGCGGCGCTCCCCTCGCCCGCCGAGGCGGCGAGCACGGCACGCCAGAGGGCAACCTCGTCGCTGGCGGGCAGGTTCGCGCTGCGGAGGGCCTGCGCTTCACCGGGACGGCCGGCAAGCAGGGCGGCTGCGGCGTGGACAAGAAGGCTCCGGGGGTCAGCGGAGGCGCGCGGGTCCTCCTGGAAGGCCAGGCGGATCATGGACTGGGCCTCCTGGGCAAGGCCGAGGGCCAGGAGTCCTTCGGCGGCAGCGCGGCGAAGCAGGTGGCGGGCTAGGGGCGGCGCGGCAGCGAGGCTGGCCGCCTGCGCGCGCAGGCGCTCCTGCGCCGCGGCGGCCGGAAGGTTAGGCAATTCCATGAGGCGGGTCATCGCGCCCGCATCGGCGGGCGGCTCCGGCAGGACGGCTCCGGACGTGCCGGAAAGGATGAAGCGGTCCCCGGCGCGGCGGAGGGCGACGGAGTCGGCGCGAGCCAGGGCGGCGATGCCGAGCTGGGTAGACAGGAGGTCCATCTGGGCCAGGTTGCGCGGAAGCGGCGCGGCCTGGCCGGGTTCGCGGACGGTGCCGACGAGGAGGGGCAGGCCGGTCTCGGGGTCCAGGACGGGCACGGGGCGGCCCGGAGCGGCAGCGCGGAACACAACGCGGCCTTCCGACGGCTCCGCGAGGATGGATCGCTCCCGCGGGGGCACGGGAATGGGGGCGATCAGCCACTGGCCGTTCTGCCGACGGGCGGCGAGGCCGGCGGGAGCGGCGATGGGAAGGGTGAGGATCGTGGCTTCGGGGAGCCGCTCCACGCGCAGGCTGCCGAAGACAGGATCATCGCGCAGGGGCGATGGGTCGTAGGCCTGCGGTTGGTCCAGCACGAGCAGGAGCAGGTCGCCGCGGCGCAGGATGGCGAGGCCAGCCTCCGCGCTGCCAGGCAGCAGGAGTGCGCGACCGCCCTCGGCCGCAGCAGTGCGGAGGGGGATGCCTGCGGGACGCTCCGGGGCGACGCTGGCCGGCGCAGGAGGAGGCGCGGCCGCGGCGAGGCCAGGCGGTGCAGGAACGGATGATGGGGGAACGGGCGATTCGGTGGCGGGAGTCGGGGCGGGGCGTGGGGCGGCCAGGCCGGGGGACGCGGTGCCGGCAGGAGTTGCGGAGCCCGGCGAGGTCGTTGCCGGGGGCGTGGGGGCTGGGGACGCGGCGGCATCCAGCACGTCCAGCACGAGGCGGCTGCCGAGGCGGTAATGGCGGAGACGCGCGCCAGGACGGATGCGGATGCGCAGGCCGTCCGCCGTTCCCTCCAGCGCCGTCACGTTGCGCGGCGGGCGGCGGGCGGCGGCGAGGTCAGGCTGAACGCCCGGGGCGAGGCGCAGGAAGGTGCCTTCCGGCCCCTCCTCCACCCGGTAGGGGATGTCCGGCGCGGCGAGGTCCAGCACGATGCGGCCATGGCCGGGATGGTTACCGACCCGCACCGCCGCCCTCTCCGCGAGGGCGGGGGTGGCGAGGACCAGCGGGCCGCACAGGGCGAGGATCGCCGCGCCGCGCATCAGTCGAAGCTCGCCAGCAGCGCGTCGATCTCCGCCTGGGAGGAAGCGGCGGCGGTGGGCTGCGGGCCGTTGGCGAGCCGCTCGCCCTCCGTCCGCGCCGGCGCGTGGCGGGCCGGCAGGGCGGAGGAGCGGGCGTAGCGGCCTGTGGTCTCGCGCACGCGCTGCTCGATCTGTTTCAGCGCGTTCACCACCTTGCCGATCCGCTGGCCGGTGATGTCCTGGAAGGCGCAGGCCTCGTAGATGCGGGTCACGCAGGTGGCGACCGTGTCCGCCGCCTCGGAGTCGAGCTTCGGCTGAAGGTTCTCCAGCGTCTCGCAGACGTCGAGGATCTCGTTCGCGGCGTCAGCGGTGCTGCGGACCACCTCGTCCAGCTCGTCAGTCGCGGCGGGGAGGTGCGTGGCGTCCACGTTCTCCACGCGCATCGCCGCGATCTCCTCCTTCGCGGCGGCGACCATCCGGCCGAGCGATTCCAACTCGGCGAGAAGGGCGGTCTCGGTGCGGTTCAGATCTGTCATGACCTGGAGCGCCACCTGCGGGCGCACCATGTCGGCGGCTGACTCAGGCATGGGCCATCACCTTCTCGATCTTGTCGCGCAGCGTCTCGGCGTTGAAGGGCTTGACGATGTAGTTCGAGACGCCAGCAGCGCGGGCGGCGACGACGTTCTCTGTCTTGCTCTCGGCGGTGATCATGATGAAGGGGATGGACTTCAGCCGGGCATCGGCCCGCACCTCCTTCAGCAGGTCCAGGCCCGTCATCGGCTCCATGTTCCAGTCGGAGATGACGAGGCCGAAATTGCCGGCGCGGAGCTTGGAGAGGGCCTCCTGCCCGTCCGTCGCCTCCTCGACGTTGTTGAAGTCGAGCTGCTTCAGCAGGTTCCGGATGATGCGCAGCATCGTCTTGTAGTCATCGACGATGAGGACGTTCGTGTTCTTGTCCATCGGCAGGACTCTCCTTTCATTCCGTCCGGTTGTCAGCAGCGCGGAGCCTTGCGAGCTCCGCGGTCAGCGTGCGGGCCCGATCCGGGCGCATGGCGCCGAGAATCGGGGCGGTCTTCGCTTCCCGCATCCGATTGACGATCTGTACGAGCACAGACATTTCCAAATCGTCGAAGACGGTGGCGGCATCGCGCGGGCGCATGGATTCATAGGTCTTCACCAGGCCGCGCCAGCCGGCCTCCTCGCGCTCTCCCCTGCCCCGCTCCAGCGTCTCCAGCCGGGACTTCAGGGCGGCCATCTCCTCCAGCCGCGCCGTGAGGCGGCGCTCGGCGGCGGCGAGGACGGCTTCGCGGGCGGCCATGGCGGACTCGCGCGCCTCGATCTCCGTCCGGCGCTCCCGCAGGCGGCCGAGGAGGTCGCGCTCGGCCTGGTCCACGGGATCGGGCGGCGGCGGTGCCGGAGGTGGCGGCGGGGCCGGCTTCACGGGAGCGGGTGGCGGCGACGAGGCGACGGCACTGGCGACGAGCAGCCCCTCGCCCGGCGCGGCCTGCCAGAGGGCGCCGGCCTTCACCAGCGCGAGGCCGGCGCAGGCAGCGAGGATGGCGGGCATCAGGCGTGGGCGCGGGATCCGGGGGAGACGGGGCATCAGCGAGCCATCCTCAGGGCGCGGAGCAGGTCGCGCTCGGCCTGGCTGCGTGGGGCCGGATCCTCGGCGGCGGACGCCGGGGCCGCGGCGGGTGCGGCCAGGGGGCGCCCCTGGCGGACGAGCGCGTCGAGCCGGTCGGCGAGGCCTTCTGCCCGGTCCACGAGGAAGCGCAGCTCGTCGCGCAGCGCCTCCGCGGTCGCCGCCTGGCGGGCGCCCGTCTCCAGCGCGATTCGAAGGCCGGCGAGGGTTGATGCCGCGTCCCGCGCCGCGACCTGGATGCCCTGCGTGCCTTCAGCGACGGCAGCACGGTCCCGCCGCAGGGCGGCAAGCCCACGCTCCAGGCGGAGGATGAAGGGCAGCGCGGCCAGGAGAAGCAGGAGAAGGGCGCCCTGCACGCACCATTCCAGCGCGCTCATGCCACGCCCTCCGATCCGATGCGCTTCAGCTCGCGCTCGATCCGCACGGCCAAGCGGTTCTCGCGGCGGCCGAGCACCGCCTCGAAGAGGGGGACCTCGCCGCAGCGGAGGCGCACGGGGGCGCCGGGGCCGACGTTGAGGGTGATGCGGTCGCCGGGCTTCAGGTTCACGATCGTGGAGAGAGGCAGCGGCTGCTCGTCCAGCACCACGTCGAGGGCGATGTCGGTGTGGCGCAGCTCGTCGGCCAGGTGGTTTTCCCAGATGGAGTCGCGGCCGAACTTCTCGCCCATGAACTGCTGCAGGAGCAGCTCGCGCACCGGCTCCAGCGTGGCATAGGGGAGGAGGAGCTCCACCTTGCCGCCGCGGTCCTCCATCTCCACGCGGAGCTTGACGAGGATGCAGGCGTTGGAGAGCCGGGAGATGGCGGCGAAGCGGGGATTCACCTCCAGCCGCTCGAACTGGAACTCGACGGGGCATAGGGGCTCGAAGGCGGCGGAGACGTCTCGAAGGACGACGCTAATGAGGCGCTCCACCAGGGTGCGCTCGATGGTGGTGTAGGGGCGGCCCTCGATGCGCATGGCGGCGGTGCCGCGGCGGCCACCGAGGAGAACGTCCACCACGGAGTAGATCATGGCGGAGTCCACGACCATCAGCCCGTAATTGTCCCACTCCTTCGCCTTCGCGACCGCGAGCATGGCGGGTAGCGGGATCGAGTTGAGGTAGTCGCCGAAGCGGAGGGAGGTGATGCCGTCGATCGAGACCTCGACATTGTCGGAGGTGAAGTTGCGGAGGGTCGTGCTCATCAGCCGCACCAGGCGGTCGAAGACGATCTCCAGCATCGGCAGGCGCTCGTAGGAGACGAGGCCGCTGCTGATGATGCGCTCGATGCCGGACTTGTTGTCGGCGGTGACCTCGCTGTCGAAGCCGAGGAGGCTGTCGATCTCCGCCTGGTTGAGGACGCGGGCTGAATCGGTGCCAGCCGCGGGCTCCTCCTCCAGCGAGGCACCCCAGGCGGCGGCGAGGTCGTCCTCCTCGTTGCTGGAGGGGGGGCTCATTGCACGATCATCTCGACGAAGAGGACGTCCTGGATCCGCGCGGGGCTGGCGGCGAGGGAGGCGCGGTTGCGCAGCTCCTCCCGCAGGCGGTAGGTGCCCTGGCTGCCGCGCAGTTCCTCCGGGCGCATTTCCCGCAGGTAGGTCTGGAAGAGGTCCAGCAGGCGGGGCATGGCGGCCTGAATGGCGGCGGCGTCGGACTCGGAGGCGAGTTCGAGCTTCGCCTTCAGGCGGATGAAGGTTGCGCGGCGGCCGGTGACGTTGAGGTTTGTCAGCACCTCCGGCAGGTCGAGGAAGACGGGCGGCTTCGCGGGCTGGCCGGCAGCGGGGGCCTGGGCGCCGCCGTGGCCGCCGATTGCCGCCGCGTGTTCCGCGGTGTGCTCGGCGGATTTGCCGAAGGGGAGCATGCCGCTGAACCAGAGGCCCGCGCCGACGCCGCCAAGCAGGAGCGGCAGGGCGAGGAGGATCAGCTTCTTCCCGCCGCCCTTCTTCGGGGGCGCTTCCGCTCCATCCGCTGTGGGTGCCGCCGCATGGGCCATAGGGTCGGGTGCTTCCTGCCGTTCCGATGGGGCGAGTGTGGCGACCAGGGGTTAACGGCCGGTTTCCGGGCGGCAGGATCTGCCGGGGCCGCGGGGAAGAGGATGTCGCCAATGCTTTGGTAAGGATTGGGGGCCATGCTCCGGGCCCGGACGGCAAAAGGCTCGCGACGCGGATGGACAATCCCGGCTACATCGCCCTCTCGCGGCTGGTGGCGCAGAACCGCGCGGTGGACGTGCTGGCGCACAACATGGCGAATGCGGAGACGCCGGGATATCGCGCCTCGCGGCCCGTTTTCACCGCCTACCTGGAACGGCAGCGCGAGGCGCGCGCGGTGCCGGGCGGCGAGACGACCTATTTCTCCCAGGACCGTGCGACCTGGCGCGAGGAGGCACCGGGGGCGGTGCAGACGACGGGGAATCCTCTGGATGTCGCCATCTCCGGCGCCGGGTTCTTCGCGGTGCAGACGCCGCGCGGGGAGCGGTACACGCGCGCCGGGCGGTTCTCCCTGGGGGCGGACGGGACGGTGGTGGACATGGAGGGGAATCCGCTGCTGGGCGCCGGGGGGAACCCGCTGCAGGTGGCACCGGGCGACACGCGGCTGGTGATCAAGGGCGACGGCACGCTGGCGAGCGAGAACGGCGAGATCGGGCGGATCCGCGTGGTGCGCTTCGAGGACGTGCAGGACCTGTTGACGGAGGGGAGCCGCTTGCTCGCCGCCGCGCCAGGGCAGGCACCGGAGAACGTGGAGCGGCCGGCGCTGGTGCAGGGCGCGGTGGAGGGCAGCAACGTGCAGCCGGTGGCGGAGCTGACGCGGCTGACGGCGGAGATGCGGGAGTTCCAGTTCATGGCGCAGTTCGCGGAGAAGGAGGGCGAGCGGCTCTCCGGCGCCGTCGAGCGCATTCTGCGAAAGCGCGGCTGATGCGGGTTGGGAGGGGTTAGGCGATGCGCGCGCTCTGGACGGCCGGCACGGGCATGATGGCCCAGCAGACGAATGTCGAGGTCATCTCCAACAACATCGCGAACATGAGCACGACGGGGTTCAAGCGCCGCCGGGCGGAGTTCCAGGACCTGATGTACCAGAACATGCGGCGGGTTGGCTCGCAGTCCTCCGATACGGGGACCACACTACCTTCCGGCGCGCAGGTGGGGTTGGGCGTGCGGACGGCGGGGGTGTACCGCATCCACGAGCAGGGCAGCCTGCAGCAGACCGAGAACAAGTTCGACATCGCGATCCGCGGCAACGGGATGCTGCAGGTGCAGTTGCCATCGGGCGAGACGGCCTACACGCGCGACGGAACGCTGGGCCTCTCGCCCGAAGGGGTGATCGTGACTGCGGAGGGGTATCCGGTGATGCCGGGAATCACCATTCCCGCAAATGCGACGGACGTGACGATCAACGGGAACGGCGAAGTTCTGGTGAAGCTGGCCGGACAGACGGCGGCACAGAATGTCGGGCAGTTCCAGCTGGCGATCTTCGCGAACGAGGGCGGGCTGGAGGCGGTGGGGGACAACCTCCTCGTGGCGTCGGCTTCTTCGGGCGCGGCTCAGCAGGGGGCGCCGGGGGCACCGGGGTACGGGAACATCATGCAGGGCTTCATCGAGACCTCGAACGTGAACGTGGTGCAGGAGATCACCAGCCTGATCACGGCGCAGCGGGCCTATGAGATGAACAGCAAGGTGATCACGGCGAGCGATGAGATGCTCAGCACCATCGCACGGCTGAAGTGATGCGGGCGCTGGTCCTCTTGCTCGTGCTGCTGTTGCCGGAGGTGGCGCGAGCCGACTTGGCGGTGCTGCGGCCAGTGGCGGTGGTGGAGGATTCTGTCGTCCGGCTCTCCGACCTGTTCGACGGGGTGGGGGCGAATGCGGCGCGCGCGGTGGGGCCGGCGCCGGCGCCGGGGCGGCGGATCGTGGTGGAAGCGGCGCAGCTACTGGCGATCGCGCGAGGGAACGGCGTGGCGTGGCGGCCGCTGACGGCGGCGGACACGGTGGTGGTGGAGCGGCCGGGGCGCGCGGTGGCGCGCGACGAGGTCCTCGACCTGCTGCGCGGGGATCTCGGGCGGATGGGGCTGGACACGCAGGCGGAGCTGGAACTGCCGGGGTTCCAGGCGCCGATGGTGCCGCTGGCGTCCTTCGTGCAGCTGGCGCTGGAGCAGCCGGTTTTCGAGGCGGCGACGAACCGCTTCTCGGCGACGCTCGTGGTGGTGGCGGAGGGGATCCCGACGCTGCGGATGCGGGTTGCGGGGCGGGCTGTGGCGACGGCGGCGGTGGTGGTTGCCACGCGACGGCTCGCTCTGGGCGAGGTGGTGGCGCCGAGCGACCTGCGGCTGGTGCGGCAGCGGGCAGAGCGGGTGCGGGCGGGGCTCGCGAGCGATCCTGGGCAGGTGGTGGGGAAGGCGCTGCGGCGGCCTGTGGGCGAGGGCGTGGGGTTCGCGCTGGCTGATCTCTCCCTGCCGCCGGTGATCGAGAAGAACGCGGTCGTGACGATGCTGGTGGAGGGACCGGGAGTGAGCATGAGCGCGCAGGGGCGGGCCATGGCAGCGGCCGCGCGGGGCGAGGTGGTGCCGGTGATGAATCTCTCGTCGCGCTCGGTGGTGGAGGCGGAGGCGATCGGGCCGGGACGGGTGCGGGTGGCCTTCGGCAGCGTGCCGGTGAACCGGTGATGCGGGGCGCGGTGCTGCTGGCGATGCTGGTGCCGCTGTCCGGGTGCGGGACGGCGGAACGGCTGGCGCGGATCGGGCACGCGCCGGACATGGCGCCGATCAGCGATCCGACGCGGGACCCGGACTATCGGCCCGTCTCCATGCCGATGCCGGCGCCGCAGGATGCGCGGCAGCTGGTGGCGAACAGCTTGTGGCGTCCGGGGAGCCGGACCTTCCTGCGGGACCAGCGGGCGGCGGCGGTGGGAGACCTGATCACGGTCCTCGTCTCGATCAGGGACAATGCGGCGCTGTCCAACAGCACGGATCGGAGCCGGGACAATTCGGAGAACATGGGGATTCCCCGGCTGCTGGGGCTGGATGCGTCCTATGCGCGCTTCCTGCCGAACGGGATCGATCCGTCGAAGCTGGTGGAGGCGTCCTCCGCCAACTCGTCGGTCGGTAAGGGGGAGATCAAGCGGAACGAGGCGGTGACGATGCGGATCGCGGCAACGGTGACCCAGGTGCTGCCGAACGGGAATCTCGTGGTGGGCGGGCGGCAGCAGGTGCGGGTGAACCAGGAGATGCGGGACCTGAGCATCGCCGGCATCATCCGGCCGCAGGACATCGCCAGCGACAACACGGTACAGCACGACCGGCTGGCGGAGCCGCGGATCGCCTATGGCGGGCGGGGCACGGTGAGCGACGTGCAGGCGCCGCGTTACGGGCAGCAGGTGCTGGACGCGATTCTGCCC
Source organism: Roseomonas populi (assembly GCF_024594815.1). GTDB lineage: Bacteria > Pseudomonadota > Alphaproteobacteria > Acetobacterales > Acetobacteraceae > Roseomonas > Roseomonas populi. The sequence goes on from NZ_JANJOU010000001.1 coordinate 258,793, forward strand.
TTCTGAACGCAGGAAGGGCGGGCGCCTTGCGGCGGCCCGCCCTTCCCTTCTGACCCTTGTGGATCAGGCCTTGTCGGTGGCGTCCCGCACCGCGTCCTTCACGCCGCCGGCGGCGTTCTGGACCTTGCCCTCGGCGCGCTTGGCCGCGCCCTCAGCTTCCATCTTCTTGTCGCCGATCGCGGCGCCCACGTTTTCCTTGATGGCGCCGCCGGCCTGCTTCAGGGAACCCTCGACGCGGTCCTTATCGATCGCCATGGCGTTGTCTCCTTGCCGTGTTGCTCTGGGTTAAGAACGTGGCGGGCTGCGCCCGGGTTGCCACGGGCCGGGGCGCGGCGAATGACGGATTGCAACGGAGCGGCGCATGTGCGGGCGGTACTTCCTTCAGCGGGATCCGGCGGGAGTGCGTGACTACTTCGCGGTGCCGGAGACGAACGCGCTGCCGAATTTCGCGCCGAACTGGAATATGGCGCCGACACAGGACGGGGTAGTGCTGCGGCGGAACCCGGAGACGGGGCGGCGGCAGTTGGACCTGCTTCGCTGGGGTCTGGTGCCGCGCTGGGCGAAGGATGCGAAGGACGGGGCGCGGCTGATTAATGCGCGGGCGGATGGCGTGGCGGAGAAGCCTTCCTTCCGTGATGCCTTCGTGAAGCGGCGGTGCCTGGTGCCGGCGGACGGGTTCTACGAGTGGCTCTCGCCGAAGGAGGCAGAGGGCACGGCGCGGACAAAGGACCCGAAGCAGCCCTTCGCGGTGGCGCTGGCGAATGGGGAGCCGATGGCCCTGGCGGGAATCTGGGAGGGGTGGAAGGACCCGGAGGGACACTGGCTGCGGACCTATTCGGTCATAACCACGGAGGCGAATCCGAAGCAGGCGCCCCTGCACCACCGCATGCCCGTGATCCTGCCGCGGGAGGCCTGGCCGGCCTGGCTGGGAGAGGAGGAGGCTTTGCGGGATGAACTGCTCAGGCTGCTACGGCCCTGCCCGCCGGAGTGGCTGGCCTGCTGGCCGGTGAACAAGCGGGCGAACAAGGTCTCCGAGAATGATGCGGGGCTGATCCTGCGCGATCCGGGGGTTTCGGCACCGCCGGGGCTGGATGATCCCTCGCCCTATGCCGGTTGAGTCCGCGGGCGCCGCGCGGAAGCTCTGTCAGGCGCGCCCCCGAAGCGCCGGGACGGGGCCGCGCCGTGGTGGCGCAGCCCCGCTTGCCGGGTTCAGAACCGGCGCTGGTCCGTGCTGGACGGCAGCGGGCCGCCGCGCATCGGCTCCGTGCCGATGTCCGGGACGGCGTTGCTGCGGTTGATGGCGCCGCTGCCGGCGGCGGGCAGCGGGGCGCCGCGCATCGGCTCGGTGGAGATCGACGGGGTGCCGCCAGAGACGGGGGCCGGGGCCCCGGCCGGCAGCGGCGCGCCGCGCATCGGCTCCGGCGTCGGGGTGGGGGGCGGGACGGACTGGGCGCAGGCGGCGAGAAGGGCGAGCGCGGCGAAGGCCGCCGAGTTCCGCAGGAGGGCGCGTGAGGGGTTCATTGGAGGTCTTCCCTGGCTTGCAGCGCCTGCGCCATCGCAGCCGCACCGGACCACCTAACGGGGGCCGGCGCGGGAAGATTGTCGAATTCGACCGCTTTCGGCCAGTGGGGGCCGTTTGGGGATCGATACGCCCTCGGGCCTAGCTTCCCCGGTAGGTGGAGTAGGACCAGGGCGAGCAGAGGAGCGGGACGTGGTAGTGCCCCTGCGCTTCGCGCAGGCCGACGTTGATCGTGACCGTCCCGAGGTAGCCCGGGTCCCCTCCCCTCGCGGCGAAGTAGGCGCCTACCTCGAATCGCAGTTCGTAGCGGCCGGGGGCAAAGGTCTCGGGGGTGAGGAGGGGCGAATCGGTGCGGCCATCGGCGTTGGTGATCGTGCGGGACAGGCGCGCGGGCTCCGGCTCCATGCGCCAGAGCTCGATTGCCATGCCTGCTGCGGGAATGCCGTTGGCGGTGTCCAGGACGTGGGTGGAGAGGGCGGAGGGCTTCACCGCGCTCACTCCGCGGCCAGGACGGGGAGTTCCCCGGGGATGACGCTCGTCAGCTCGGGCTCGTCGTAGCTCAGGAGGGTGTGGAGGTGGTGCTCCGCGTCCTCCTGCCAGAAGCGGCGGCAGAGGCCGTCCACCAGCCGCATGGTGCCGTACTTCATGCCGGAGATGGTGGCGCCGGAGAGGCCCATGGAGGCAGTGGAGCCGTAGTTGATCATGTGGATGTGGTGCAGGAAGGGGGCGGCGCCCGGGGTCTTCTCGCGCATGGAGAAGTCGCTGTTCAGGTAGGGGCAGGCGCCGAGGGCGGGGAATTCCAGGCCGGCGGGCGGGGTGTAGGCGTCGCGCCAGAGGAGGATGTGCTCGGCGAAGGGGGCGAGCTCCGGGCGGAGCGCCAGGTCGAAGGCGGTGCCCGTGCCGACGATGACGTGGTCCGCCCGGTGCTCGGCGCGGGGGGTGGTGACGACGACCTCGCCCCCCTCCTCCCGCACGGCGGTGACGGGGCTGCCCATGTGCAGCTCGAAGCGCGGGTCCTCGGCCACGCGGTTCCAGGATTCCTGGGGCGGCGGCTGGTTGAGGGCGAAGATGTGCTGCATGAAGCGCCAGCGCATGGCGTCCGGCAGGCTATAGAGCTGGCCGAGGAAGCCGGGCTGCTCCATCCAGCGGAAGGGGTTCACGCGCGGCATCTGGCGGCGGCGCACCAGCATGATGGCGTGGGCGGCGCCGGCTTCCAGCGCGGTGGCGAGGTTGTCGAAGGCTGACGCGCCTGCGCCGACGACGAGGATGCGGCGGCCCTTCAGCGCCCCGAAGTCCACGTGGCCGGAGGTGTGGGAGACGCGGGCGGGGGGAAGGCTGTCGAAGGGCGCGGGGATGGACCAGCCGCCCATGCCATCCATACCGGTGGCGAGAACGAGCTTGCGGGCGCGGATGACGGCTTCGCCCGAGGGGGTGGAGAAGGTGAGCTCCAGGGGTTCCTGCGCGGCGGTGTGGCCGATGCGGAGGAGGCGGTGGCCATGGGCGACGGGGAGTTCCAGCGTCTCCTCCAGCCAGTCCAGGTAATGCTGCCAGTCCACGCGGCCGATCTTGTGCAGGCTCTCCCAGGCGGCCTCGCCGTCCCGCGCCGTGAAGTAGGCGCGCGGGGTGAGCGCGGGGATGCCGAGGTCGGGGCCGGTGACGTGCTTCGGGGTGCGGAGGGTCCGCATCCGGGCGAAGGTGGTCCAGACGCCGGTCTCGCCCTTCGGCGCGGCGTCGAAGACCCGGACGCGCTGCACCCGTTCGCGCAGGAGGCCGTGGGCGGTGACGAGGCCGGTCTGGCCGGCGCCGATGATCGCCACGTCCAGCACCCCTTCCCCCTGGGAGGGCACCCAGGGGTGGCGGGGGTAGTCCAGCAGGCGGAGCTGGCGGCGGGCCTCGGCGGCGAGGGCGGCCAGGGCTTCGGACTGGGAGGCGGTCGGGGCTGGCGTGGCGTCCGGCATGGCGGTCCCTGGCAGTTGTGCGGATCCCAGTGGCCTGGGGCAGGCGTTTAGGGGGAGCGGCTTCTCGGGCGGTTCCCCGCCCGGCCGGCGATGCTCTCCCGGGTTCGGCGGGGCGTAGCACGCGGCGTGCCGCTTGTTGCCAGGGCATGTGTCGGAAGGCTTTGCGTGAAATCAACGGGGCGGCGGGTTGATCTTCCGGGGTGCGGCGCCGCAAATGCCCGGGCATCTCCGGCCCGGTCACGGGGCCCGGCCCTCCCCACCCGGTCACGGAAGGACCCCCATGAGCGCGAGCACCGCCCCCAACCTGATCGCGGCCGTGGACGAGGGCCGGCAATGGGACCGGCTGATGGAACTGGCGAAGCTGGGCGCCATCACCGGCACGGACGGCTCGCCGGGCGTGAACCGCGCCTGCCTGACGCCGCTGGACCGGGAGGCGCGGCGGCTGCTGATCTCCTGGGCGGAGGGGCTGGGGCTGACGGTTTCCGTGGATGAGATCGGCAACCTGTTCCTGCGCCACGAGGGGACGGATGCCGCGGCGGCGCCGGTGCTGACGGGCAGCCACATGGACACGCAGCCCAATGGCGGGCGGTTCGACGGCATCTGGGGCGTGATCGCGGGACTGGAGGCGGTGCAGGCGATCCGCGAGGCGGGCGTGCAGACGAAGCGTCCGATCGAGGTGGTGGCCTGGACGAACGAGGAGGGCGGGCGTTTCGCGCCGGGCTGCATGGGGAGCATGGCCTATGCCCACTACAAGCCTTCCAACACCTGGGACGCGGTGGCGGACCATGAGGGCGTGACCTTCCGCCAGGCGCTGGACGAGCACCGCAAGGCGGAGGCGGACCTCCACCACCGGCCGCTGGGGGGCAAGCCCTTCGCCTATGTGGAGGCGCATATCGAGCAGGGGCCGCGGCTGGAGGCCGAAGCGAAGGATATCGGCGTCGTCACAGGCATCCAGGGCAGCCGGTGGTTCATCGTGGAGCTGCGGGGCGAGACGGCGCATGCGGGCACGGCGCCGGTTTCCCTGCGGAAGGACGCGGTGCAGGACATGATCCGGGCGATCACGGCGCTGAACGCGCTGATGACGGACCCGACGGACGTGCTGCGCTTCACCGTGGGGCAGATCGACGTGAAGCCGAACACCTCCAACACCGTGGCGGACGTGGTGCGCTTCACCATCGACTTCCGGCACCCGGACAAGGAGTTGCTGATCGCCAATGGGGACGCGATCGAGCCGACGATCCGCAGCGCGGTGAAGAACTGCGAGGTGACGGTGACGGAGCGGTTCCACGCGCTGCCCGTGGAGTTCGACCCGCTGGTGACGGACGCGGTGCAGGCCGCCGCCGACGCGCAGGGACTGGCTTCCCTGGCGCTGCCGAGCGGGGCCTTCCACGACGCGCAGTTCATGGTGCCGCTCTGCCCGACGGGGATGATCTTCGTGCCCTGCCGCAAGGGGGTGAGCCACAACCCGGCGGAATACTCCGAGCCCGGCCAGCTGGCAGCCGGGGCGCGGGTTCTGGCGGCGACGCTGGTGGAGCTGGCGAACCGCTGAGGGGCCCTTCCCGGCGCAACCTCCGGGGAGCGATGCATCCGGGCGGCCTGCGGGCCGTTCGAAGCGGAACAGCCGGGAGGAGTTGGCCCATGGTGCGAAAAGGATCTGTCGCGGCGCTGGCCGCGGCGGCGCTGCTGGCGCTGGCGGGTTGCGGGGGCGCGGTGGTGCCGGACCGGACCAACGAGAACACGAACCCGCTGCGCCGCGACCCGGCCACGAGCCGGCTGCTGAACGAGACGCCGACGGTGTTCGACGCGAACCGGGGGGCGCCCCTCTGAGGGGCTGAGGCCCGGGCGGGGTCCCTTCCCGCCCCGGCCCTCGGCTTTCCCGCGCGGTGGTGCGGGCGGCGCTTCGCGGCCACAGGGCGGCGGTTTCGGTACGAGAACCTTTCCTTTGTCGTTCCCTGGATGGACTATTCCGTGTCCGTTAACGCGGTGCCGGGTTGGTGTTGCGATTCGGCTTAACGGGAGGGCGTGGGACGGTCCGCGCCCTGGGAAAGGGAACGACTGCGATGAGCGACATCCGTTTCGGTAGCCGGAAGCTTGCGATGGCCGCGGTGGCCCTGCCGATGCTGGCCCTGGCGGCCTGCCAGGGGAACACGCCCCCGGTGGACACGAGCAGTGCCCGCGAGCGCGTGGGGGCGCCGATGACGAGCGGGCCGTCCACCCCGCTGCAGACGGATCCGGCGGGGAACACCTTCCGCCGCGAGGGGACCGGCGCGCCGCTGACGCCGGGCGGCACGGGCACGCTGGGCACCACGGGCCCCGACACGACCTTCACCCGCGAGCGCCAGGGTGCCCCGCTGCGCTGACGGGCATTCGCGCCGATCCGGGCGCTGGATGTGAGAAGGGCCCCGATCCGCCGGATCGGGGCCCTTTTTCGTGGCGGCCTGTGCGGGCAGGCCTATTTCGGGGCCAGCACCATGATCATCTGGCGGTTTTCCAGCCGGGGCATGGACTCGACCTTCACGGCCTCGGCCATCTCGTTCCGGATCCGCTCCAGCACCTTCGCGCCGAGATCCTGGTGGGCCATCTCGCGGCCGCGGAAGCGGAGGGTGACCTTCACCTTGTCCCCTTCCTCGATGAAGCTCTTCATTTGCTTCATCTTCACCTCGTAATCATGGTCGTCGATGTTCGGACGAACCTTGATCTCCTTGATCTCCACGACCTTCTGGCGCTTGCGCGCCTCGTTGGCCTTCTTCTGCTGCTCATACTTGAACTTGCCGAAGTCGGTGATCTTGCAGACGGGCGGCTCGGCGTTGGGGCTGATTTCCAGCAGATCCATGCCGACGTCGTAGGCGCGGGCCAGGGCCTCGCGCGCGCTCATCACGCCGACCATCTCGCCATCCTGGTCGATAAGGCGGATCTGGGGCGCGCGAATCTCCTCGTTCACCCGCGGTCCGTCGCGGGTGGGGAGGCTGTTGGGCATAGGGCCTCGGGCCAGGGGTAGTCTCCTGTTGTGGTGGTCTGGGAAGGTTATGGTGCGGGGCGATGGCGTCTGCAACCGTCACGCGGGGAGGTCAAGCCGGATTTTACAATCAGACCGGCGCCGAGACGATCGGGCCGCGGCGCCGGGGAGATTTCAGCTTTCGCTCGGGATCAGAGTTTTACGCTTCGGTTGCCGTGGCGAAGCTGCCGGCGCGGTCGGGCGGGGCGGCCTCGGCCACGAGGCGGGCGATGGCGTCGGCCAGGGGAAGGGTCTCCTGCTCCCGGCCGGGGAGGCGGCGGAGGACGAGGTTGCGCTCCTCGGCCTCCCGCCGGCCGACGACGGCGAGGATCGGGACGCGGGCCTCGATGTGCTCGGCGACCTTGCGGTTGATCTTCTCGTTCCGGATGTCGGTGCTGGCGGCGAGGCCGGCGGCGCGCAGGGCCTCGGCCACCTCCTCCGCGTAGGGGGCGGCGTCGTCCACGATGCTGGCGACCACGACCTGGGTCGGGGCGAGCCAGAGGGGGAAGCGGCCGGCGTGCTCTTCGATGAGGATGCCGAGGAAGCGCTCGAAGCTGCCGAGGATGGCGCGGTGCAGCATGACCGGGCGGTGCTTGGCGCCGTCCTCGCCCACATACTCGGCGTCCAGGCGCTCCGGCAGGACGAAATCGACCTGCAGGGTGCCGCACTGCCAGTCGCGGCCGATGGCGTCGCGCAGCACGAACTCAAGCTTGGGGCCGTAGAAGGCGCCCTCCCCCGGGTTCAGTTCGTACTCGACGCCGGCGGTGGCACAGGCCTCGCGCAGGGCGCCTTCGGCGCGGTCCCAGGTCTCGTCGGTGCCGGCGCGCTTCTCCGGGCGGTCACTGAACTTCACGCGGAAGCTCTCGAAGCCGAAGTCGCGGTAGATGGAGGAGAGGAGGGCGACGAAGCGGACCGTCTCGGAGGCGATCTGGTCCTCGGTGCAGAAGATATGGGCGTCGTCCTGCGTGAAGGCGCGGACGCGCATGATGCCGTGCAGGGCGCCGCTGGGCTCGTAGCGGTGGCAGGCGCCGAACTCCGCCATGCGGAGGGGAAGCTGGCGGTAGCTGCGGATGCCCTGGTTGAAGATCTGCACGTGGCAGGGGCAGTTCATCGGCTTCAGGGCGAGGACGCGGTCCTTCTCGGACTCGTCCTCGACCGTCGCGATGAACATGCTCTCCCGGAACTTCTCCCAGTGGCCGGACTCGATCCAGAGCTTGCGGTCCACGAGCTGGGGCGTGCGGACCTCGTCGTAGCCGGAGGCGTCCAGGCGGCGGCGCATGTAGTCCTCCACCGTGCGGTAGAGGCGCCAGCCCTTGGGGTGCCAGAAGATGCTGCCCGTCGCTTCCTCCTGCAGGTGGAAGAGGTCCATCTCCTTGCCGATGCGGCGGTGGTCGCGCTTCTCCGCCTCCTCTAGCATGGTGAGGTGGGCTTCGAGCTCCTTCGCGTCGCGCCAGGCGGTGCCGTAGATGCGGGAGAGGACGGGGTTGCGGTGGTCGCCGCGCCAGTAGGCGCCGGCGACCTTCTGCAGCTTGAAGGCGGTGCCGATATCGCCCGTGCCGCGCATGTGCGGGCCGCGGCAGAGGTCCAGCCACTCGCCCTGGCGATAGATGCTGATCGTCTCGCTCTCGGGGAGGTCGCGGATCAGCTCGGCCTTGAAGCGCTCGCCGCGCTCCTCGAAGAAGCGGATCGCGTCCTCGCGGGGCCACTCCTCGCGCTCGAACTTCGCGTTCCGCGAGATGATTTCCCGCATCTTTGCCTCGATGGCCGGGAAGTCCTCGGGCGTGAAGGGCTCGTTGCGGGCGAAGTCGTAGTAGAAGCCGTTCTCGATGGCCGGGCCGATCGTGACCTGGGTGCCGGGGAAGAGTTCCTGCACCGCCTCGGCCAGCACGTGGGCGGCGTCGTGGCGGATCATCCCGAGGGCCTCGGGGTCCTTGCGCGTGATGAAGCGGAGGCGCGCATCGGCCTCGATGGGGACGGAAAGGTCCTTGAGGGCGCCGTTCACCTCCATGGCCAGCGCCGCCTTAGCGAGGCCGGGGCCGATGGACGCGGCCACGGTGGTGCCCGTGACAGGCCCGTCGAAGGATCGAACGGAACCGTCGGGCAGCGTGATCGCGGGCATGGGGGTGAGCTGGGCCTTACAAGGAAAAGAGGGCGGGAGAGGTGGCATCCGGCCCAGTGCAGGTCAAGCGCGGGGGCGGCGACGCTGCCGCGCGTGGAGGAAGGGGCACCCTTGGGTGGCCCCCGGCGAGGGTTCAGCCGGGGTGGTCGTGGTAGCCGTTGAAGGTCGTCAGCAGCAGCCGGACCAGCTCGGCCTGCCGGTGCGTCCCGGTCTTGTCGTAGACGTGCTGGAGATGGGTTCTGGCGGTGTTGGGAGAGATGTTCAGCGCCTCCGCCACGGCCGGGATCCCCTCCCCCTGGGCGACGGCGAGGGCGAGGGCCGCCTCGGCCGGGGTGAGGCGGAAATGGCGGCGCAGGTGTTCCGCGGCGGGCAGGGTGGCGGTCTCGGGATCGTTGACGAGGACCATCGCGGCGGCCGGGATGCCCAGGACGAGGCTCCACCCCGTGCTGGACCGGAAGGGGCCGACGAGCGCGGCCAGCGCCTGCCGGCCGGACGGCCGCTCAAGGAGCAGGGTCGCGCGCCGGCCCAGCGTCGAGGCGCCGTCCGGGGCCGCTGCGGCGGCGATCTGGCGCCGCAGCTCGGCCGTCTCGGCGGGGCGGGCGGCGCGCAGCCCGTCCGGGCTATGGGACAGGCCGTCCGCCTGGCGGAGAAGGTCTTCGGCGCGGCGGTTGGCGATGATGATCCGGGATGCGGCGTCCACGATGAAGGCGGCCTGGGGGAGATGTTCCAGGGTCTCGGCCGCCAACGTCTCGGCTTGATGGAGGGCGCCGAGACGGCCGCTCATCTCCATGGCGCGCATGAGGTGAGGCGCGAGCAGCGCGGCGCGCCCGGCCTCCTCCTCGCCGAAGGCGCGGTCGCCGCGCCCGCGGCCGCGGTGGATGGTCACGACGGCCGTGACCGCCTCCGTCTCCAGCGCCTTGACCAGCAGGCATCCGTCGCCGCCCCGTGCCCGGACGAAGTCGTTGTAGAACTCGCTGCGCCGGTAGGTGCTCCAGTCCAGCGCATGGCGATCGACCGCCACCGCCCCGGTCCGCGCGGCGAGGACGCCCGGCCAGAGCGGATTGACCCGGTGCCAGTGGGGATCGTAGCCGCTCAGGATCTCCTCGCCGAGGCCGGTGCTGACCGCGATCTGGGTGTGCCGGTGATCGACGCCGAGGGAACCGCCCTCCCCTCCCAGGAATTCCGAGATCGCGTCGAGGGCGTCGGGCCACCGCTCGTGGTGCAGCGCGGCCTCGTAGACGAGGCCGAGCACGCGTTCCAGGTCGCTTTCCATGATCGCCCCGTTCTGCTTGCGGCGGTGCGGGCAACCTAGCCTCATTCATTTGGGTGAAGGAACGGGGGCCGGACCTCCGGCGGTTCGGGGTGTGACAACCAGCACACGCCGGTTGCGGCAATGAAACTGTGGCGCCCCGCCGCCCGGCGTGCGGCGCAGGCCGGGCGGTGCCCTTCAGGCCTGGGTCGCCGTGGGGCGCACCACGATCTCGTTCACGTCCACGTCCTCCGGCTGCTCCAGGGCGAAGCGGACGGCGCGGGCGATGGCGTCCGGCCGCAGGGCGATCTGGCGGTAGGTGCGCATCACCTCGGCGGCGGCGGGATCCGTGATGGTGTTCGCCAGCTCGCTCTCCACCACGCCGGGGTGGATGCAGGTGACGCGCAGCGCCGAGTTCTCCTGCCGCAGCCCGTCGGAGATGGCGCGGACGGCGTACTTCGTCGCGCAGTAAACGGTGGCGGAGGGGAAGACGGAGAGGGCACCGATGGAGGCGATGTTGACGACATGGCCGGAGCCGCGCGCCGTCATCTCCGGCAGGACGGCGGCGATGCCGTAGAGGACGCCCTTGATGTTGACGTCCACCATGCGCTCCCACTCCTCCACCTTCATGGCGGCCATGTTGGAGAGGGGCATGATGCCGGCGTTGTTCACGATGACGTCCACGCGGCCGTAGGCGTTCCGGGCGGCCTCGGCGAAGGCCTCCATGCTGGCGCGGCTGGTCACGTCCAGCGGGTGGGCCAGGGCCGTGGCGCCGGCCCAGTTCAGCTCCTGCGCCAGGGCCTCGATGCGGTCCGTGCGGCGGGCGCCGAGGACGACGGTGGCGCCCGCCGCGGCGAGTTCCCGGGCGATGCCGGCGCCGATGCCGCTGGACGCGCCGGTGATGAGGACGACCTTGTTCATGGGAGATCCCTTCCGATCCGTTCCGGGCGGTGCCGCCCGGCGACGGGGGAGGAGATAGAGGGATAGGATTAGAGGGATAATCCGCCCTATTCTTCATGAACTGGTAAGTGCAGGTGACGTATGGCGGAGGATCTCGGGGCCGTCTCGGTCTTCGTGGCGGTCGCGGAGGCGCGGAGCTTCCGGCTGGCGGCGGAGCGGCTGGGGGTGACGCGGCCGGCGGTGAGCCAGGCAGTGCGGCGGCTGGAGGACTCCCTGGGGATCGCGCTGTTGCGGCGGACGACGCGGAGCGTGAACCTGACGGAGGCGGGGGAACGCTTCCTGGCCGGAGTGGCGCCGGGGCTCGCGGAGATCCGGGCGGCGGTGGCCGCGGTGGGGGATCGGCCGGAGCGGCCCTCGGGGCTGCTGCGGCTGGCGGTGTCCTCGATCGCGGAGGGGTTCCTCTCCGGGCCGGTGCTGGCGCGCTTTGCCGAGGCCTGCCCCGAGGTCTCGCTGGACGTCACGGTGACGGATGATCGCTTCGACATCGTGGCGGAGGGCTACGATGCGGCCGTGCAGCTGGGAGAGGTGATCGCGCAGGACATGGTGGCGGTGCCGGTCTCCGGCCCGCAGCGGCAGCTCGTGGTGGGCGCGCCGGCCTATCTGGCGCGGCACGGGGTGCCCGGGCACCCGCGCGATCTCGTGGCGCATCGCTGCATCGGGTGGCGGCCGGGGCCGGGGCGGGCGCCGTACCGCTGGGAGTTCGCGGAGGAGGGGCGCGACTTCGACGTGGCGGTGGGGCCGGAGGTCACGACGAACGACATGCGGCTGATGATCCGCATGGCCCTGGCCGGTGCGGGGCTCACCTTCGGGATGGAGGAGAGTTTCCGGCCGTTCCTGGACAGCGGGGAGCTCGTGGCGGTGCTGGAGCCCTATTGCCCGGCCTTCCCGGGGTTCTTCCTGTACTTCCCGGGGCGGCGGAACATGGCGCCGAAGCTGCGGGCGCTGGTGGAGCACCTCCGGCGGGCGGGGTGAGCGCCCGCCGGGCGTGGATCAGTCCCGGAAGACGACGGTGCGCGAGCCGTTGGGGAGGACCCGGTCCTCCAGCCACCAGTGAAGGGCGCGGGAGAGGACGCGGCGCTCGATGTCGCGGCCCTGGCGGACGAGGTCGTCCGGCGTGTCGTTGTGGGAGATGCGCTCCACGTCCTGCTCGATGATCGGGCCTTCATCGAGGTCCGCGGTGACGAAGTGGGCGGTGGCGCCGATGAGCTTCACGCCGCGGGCATGGGCCTGGTGGTAGGGGCGCGCGCCCTTGAAGCCCGGCAGGAAGGAGTGGTGGATGTTGATGCAGCGGCCGGCCAGCTTTGCGGCCAAGCCGTCCGACAGGATCTGCATGTAGCGGGCGAGGACGACGAGTTCGGCGCCGGATTCGCGGATGACGCGCCAGACCTCGCCTTCCTGCTCCAGCTTCGTGGCCTTGGAGACGGGCAGGTGGTGGAAGGGGACGTCGGCGAAGTCGAGGTGCTGGTAGGTCTCGCGCGGGTGGTTGGAGACAATGCCGACGAGGTCCATCGGCAGTTCGCCCAGGCGCCAGCGGTAGAGGATGTCGGCCAGGCAGTGGTCGAACTTCGAGACGAGGACGATGACCTTCCGGCGGACGGCGCGGTCGCGCAGGGTCCATTCCATGCCGAAGCGGGTGCCCACCGTTTCCAGCCCGGCGCGGAGGGCGGGGATGTCGAGGGTGTTCTCCGGGTGGTCCAGGGTGATGCGGGCGAAGAAGCGGCGGCTCTCCGCGTCGTCGTACTGCTGGGCCTCGCGGATGTTGCCGCCCTGCTCGAAGATGGTGGTGGCGACGGCGGCCACGATGCCCGGGCGGTTCGGGCAGGTCAGGGTCAAGACGTATTCAGGGCGGGGCATAGCAGACCTTGGGCGGACCTGTGGGCTGGGCGCCGGCAGTCCCGACGCCACAGCCCCTTGCCACCATGGCGGGGATCGGGCCAGCCCCTATCGGGCCGGGGCAGCCCGGTCGCGGCCCCCGGACTCTGGATGCGCCCTCTGCCCTGCCCCGGCCGGGTCAGCTTGTCGTGACGTATTCCTTCAGGGCCTCGGCCTCGCCCACGGCGGCGTCGATGCGGGCCTTCACGAGGTCGCCGATGGAGACGATGCCGATCACCTGGTCGCCGTCCAGCACGGGCAGGTGCCGGACGCGGCGGTCGGTGATCATCTCCAGGGCGCGGGTGATCGGGGTTTCCGGCGTGACGGTGTGGAGGATCTTCGTCATGCCGTCGGCGGCGGTGAGGCCGTTGATGGCGCCGTTGTTCTCGGCGAAGAGGCGGACGATGTCGCGCTCCGAGAGGATGCCGGCCGGCAGGCCGTTCTCGCCGCGGACGAGCACGGCGCCGATGCGATGCTGGACGAGGGTGCTGGCGACCTCGGGCAGGCTCTGGCCCGGCTCCACGCTCACGACCTCCCGTCCCTTGTTGCGCAGGATGGATGCGATGGTCACGACGTCCTCCTCTGGCGTTCTGCCCTGGTGAAAGGTGTCATGACGCGGCTGTCACGTTACAAGGGGAAACGCCGGCGATCACCGGCGCTTGAACGCCCCCGTCCTGCGGGTCCTCTCAGGCGGCGACGGGGGCGGGCTTCTTCGCCTCCGTGCCGGTGAGCTGGGTCTTCACCAGCTCCGCGAAGCGGCCGCCCTGCGCCACCAGGTCCTCGAAGGTGCCGCGCTCCGCGATGCGGCCGAGCTCGAAGACGAGGATCTCGTCGGCGTCGCGGATGGTGGAGAGGCGGTGGGCGATGATGAAGGTGGTGCGGCCGGCCATCAGGACCTTCAGCGCCTTCTGGACGCGGGCTTCCGTGGCGGCGTCCAGCGCGCTGGTGGCCTCGTCCAGGATGAGGATGGGCGGGTCCTTCAGCAGGGCGCGGGCGATGGAGAGGCGCTGCTTCTGGCCGCCGGAGAGGGAGGTGCCGCGCTCGCCGACCGGGGTGTCGTAACCCTGGGGCTGGCGGGTGATGAAGTCGTGGGCCTCGGCCATGCGGCAGGCCTGCTCCAGCTCCTCCTGCGTGGCGTCCGGGCGGCCGACGAGGAGGTTCTCCCGGATCGTGCGGTTGAAGAGCATGGCGTCCTGGAAGACCACGCCGACGTTGCGGCGCAGGCTCTCCAGGGAGATGTCGCGCAGGTCGTGGCCGTCGATGGTGATGCGGCCCTCGATGGGGTCCCAGAGGCGCTGGAGGAGGGACATGGCGGTGGACTTGCCGGCGCCGGTCTGGCCGACGAGGGCCACGGTCTTGCCGGGCGGGGCCTCAAAGGAGACGTCGTTCAGGATCTTGCCGCCGCCGGGGTAGCCGAAGGCGACGTGCTCGAAGGCGACGTGGCCGGCGGTGCGGCCGATGTCCACGGCGTCCATCTTCTCCGGGACGGAGGAGCGGGTGTCGAGGACGCCGAAGACCTCGCGCAGGCCGGGGACCTGCATCAGCAGGCGAGAGACGAAGCCGACCGCGCCCTCCAGCCGGCCGATGAGCATGGTGGCGAAGCCCATGAAGGAGACGATCTCGCCGACCGTGGCCTCCCCGCGCATGTGCAGCCAGGTGCCGAGGATGAAGATGGTGATGACGGAGATGGTGCTGGCCGAGCGGGTGAGGACGGAGACCACCGCCCACCAGTTCAGCACGGGGAACTGGTGGTCCAGCACCTGGCGCATGATGTCGCCGAAGAGCTTCGCCTCCGCGGCCAGGCGGGTGAAGGACTGGACGACGACGACGTTGGAGAGGGCGTCCTGCGCGTTGCCGGCGAGCTGTGACTGGAAGCTCTCCGCCTTCTCCTGGGCCTCCTGCGTGCGGGAGACGACGAAGGCGGCGACGACGATGAAGACCAGCACCAGGGCCAGCAGCACGAGGGCGAGGCGCCAGTTCATCAGGAAGGTCAGCGGCAGGAGGACGAAGCCGGTGATGAAGGTGGTCAGGTGCTCCCGGAAGAAGGAGAGCCAGATGGCGAAGAGGTGGTCCGTGCCCACCAGCATGATCTTCATCAGCCGCCCCGAGGCCGTGTCTCCGTGGAAGGAGAGCGGCATGGCCAGGACGTGCTGGAAGTAGCGGTGCATCACGGCCAGCCGGTTGCGGTGGGCCATGCGGTCCGCGAGGAGGGAGACGGCGACGTTGGCGGCGATGCCGGTGATGCCGACAGCGCCCCAGACGACGAGGAGGGCGGTGGCCTGGCGCCAGACGATGTCCTGCGGGCGGCGATCGGCGCCGGAGAGGACATCCACCACGCGGCCGAAGAGGACGGGTTCGAGGAACTGCAGGCCGGCCAGGGCGAGGGCTGCCAATGCGAGGCCGATCGCCACCCACTTGTCCGGGGCGAGGAGCCCGAGCACGCGGGCATAGGTCCGGAGAAAGCCCATGCTGGTCCGATTCCTCATCGCAGTCGGTTAGCGGCAGCCGGAGGCGCAACGCCGGAACCCGGGAATCGGATGCAGGCGCCGGAGGAGGGATGCGCGGCGGGCGGCGGCTGTCCAGCCGGTAGCAGGCGCCGGGAGCGTGCGGGCCTTGTCAGGGCGTGGCGGGCGGGGCACCTGTTGCCTTCAGGCCGCGACTCCAAGAGGGGCAGCAGATCCCCGCGCGCGGCCCCCAAGGAGGCCGCCCATGACCCTGTCCCGCCGCGCGGCGCTGGTTGCGCCCGCCCTCTCCCTCCCCTTCCTGCTGCGGGCCGGTGCGGCGCGCGGGCAGTCCGCCTACCCGTCCAGGCCGGTGCGGCTGGTGGTTCCCTTCGCGCCCGCCGGGACCACGGACGTGGCCGCGCGGATCGTGGCGGAGCGGCTGCAGTCCCGGCTGGGGCAGCCCTTCACCGTGGAGAACCGCGCGGGGGCAGGCGGGAACGTGGGCTCCGACCTGGTGGCGAAGGGGGATGCGGATGGGTACCTGCTGCTGATGCAGACCGTGTCCTCCGGCGCGATCAACTACACTCTCTATGGCGACCGCATGCCTTACCGGCCGGACGACCTGGCCGAGGTGGGGCTGGTGACGCGGGTGCCGAACGTGATCTTCGTGACCAATTCCCTGCCGGTGAAGACGCTGCGGGACCTGGTGGCCTATGCGAAGGCCAATCCTGGCAAGCTGAACATCGGCTCCTCCGGCGCCGGCACCTCGCTCCACGTCACGGGGGAGCTGCTGAAGATGCAGGCGGGGATCCAGATGTCGCATGTCCCCTTCCGGGGCGCGGGGCCGATGATGGCGGAGGTGATGGCCGGGCGGGTGGAGGTGGCGGTGGACAACCTGCCCTCCGCCATCGGGCATATCCGGGACGGGCGGTTCCGGGCGCTGGCCGTGACCACCGCGAGCCGGACCCCTGCCCTGCCGGATGTCCCGACCACGGCCGAGGAGGGCTATCCCGGCGTGGAGGCGACGGGGTGGTTCGGCATCCAGGCCCCGGGGCGCACGCCGCGGCCGATCGTGGAGAAGCTCGGCGCCGAGATCGACGCTATCGTGAAAGAACCCGCCACCAAGGCCCGCCTCGCGGACCTGGGTGGCATGATGCCGGAGCTGACCCCCGACGGGGGCACGAGCCCGGCTGCCTTCACCGCCTTCGTGCGGGCCGAGATCGCCAAGTGGGGCGACGTGGTCCGGCGATCCGGTGCAACCGTGGAGTGACGCCTATGACCATCCGTTCCATCACCCGCCGCGGCGCCCTTCTGGCGGTGCCGGCCTTCGCCGCCCCCCTGGCCGCGCCTTCCGTGGTGCGGGCGCAGGGCGGTGCGGCGGGGAACTACCCGAGCCGGCCGATCCGGATGATCGTGCCCTTCCCCGCCGCCGGCGCGACGGACCTGACGGCGCGGGTGGTGTGCGAGCGGATGGCGACGATCCTCGGCCAGCCCGTGGTGATCGACAACCGGCCGGGCGCGGGCGGGAACATTGGGACGGAGATGGTCGCGAAGGCGGAGCCGGACGGCTACACGCTGCTGACCTTCACCATCGGCACGGCGAGCATCAACCAGTTCCTCTACACGAAGCTGCCCTTCGACCCGCACAAGGACCTGGCGAGCGTCGCGCTGATCAACGAGGTGCCGAACGCGGTTGTCGTCGGGGCCGATAGCCCGTTCAAGAGCTTCCAGGACCTGATGGCGGCGGCGAAGGCGAAGCCGGGGGACATCAACTTCGCCAGCCCGGGCAACGGCACCTCCGGGCACCTCTGCGGCGAGCTGCTGAAGTTCAAGACGGGGGTGAACATCACCCATATCCCTTATCGCGGCACCGCCTCCATCATCCCGGACGTGATGGCGGGGCGTTGCGACGTGGCGATCGACAACCTGCCGGGCTACCTGCCCCACCTGACCGCCGGGCGGATGCGGGCGCTGGCCGTGACCTCCGGCACGCGCTGGCCGGCCCTGGCGAACGTGCCGACCGTGAAGGAATCCGGGGTACCGGACTTCGAGGCGGTGGCCTGGTTCGGCTTCCAGGCCCCGGGGCGGACGCCGAAGCCGATCGTGGACAGG
Source organism: Roseomonas populi (assembly GCF_024594815.1). Lineage (GTDB taxonomy): Bacteria > Pseudomonadota > Alphaproteobacteria > Acetobacterales > Acetobacteraceae > Roseomonas > Roseomonas populi. The sequence continues at coordinate 276,021 of NZ_JANJOU010000001.1, forward strand.
CTGGCGAAGCTGGTGACGGACATCGTGGCGGAGCCGGCGGTGATCGACCGGCTGCGCGAGATCGGCAGCACGCCCAAGCCCCTAGGGCCGGAGGCGCTGGACCGCTACATCGCGGCCGAGGACGAGAAGTGGCAGGCGGTGGTGAAGCAGTCCGGGGCTCGGCTGGACTGAGGCTCGGCACAGCCGGTTGCAGGCCGGGGGGGTGAGCCCTCCCTGGCCCCGACGGCCTGGGCGGGGCTGCGGCCGGTGCCGGCCAGCGCCGAGCAGCGTCGCAGCCGGGTTACAGGTTGGCAGAAACTTGCCGGTCGATGCGATTCTGTCGCATTGCGCAATTAACCCAGGTTGTAGGCCATCTTCTACTCTGGAACGATGGCGGTGGCTGGGGCTGCCCCGGCAGGAGCAGACCTGGAGCTGAAATGACTGTCATCACGAGGCTTGGATGACATCGGACGACCCTCGCCCGCTACCCAGCGGGCCCGAGCAGCTCGATGCCATGCTGGAGGAACTGATCGCCCGCTTCAACGAGCGGGATCTGGAGAGGGTTCTGCTGCGGGACGTGGGACTGTCGCTGATCCAGCGGCTGGCCTCGCCCGAGGAGGTGGAAGGCATCGCGGCGCGCTGGCGGGATCGCTGGCGGGAAACCGTGCGGCTGGAGAGCATGCCGATGCGAAGGCAGGGCTAGGCCGGGACGGGCGGGCCGGTCCGGGACCTCTCGGACCCGCTTCCAATAATTCCACTATCGCAATATATTTTGAGGGCTACGCATCCGGCACCACCGCCGCTTGCCCATTGATTTGTTGGACGGGATGACATGACCACGCCACCCGGCAGCGCCTCCGGCATTACCCGCGTGCTGGAAATGCGCGATTCCGCGCGCGGAACCAGGACGGTGGCGGTGGAATTCGAGACCGGCTCCGGGTCCGGGGCCGTGATCGTGACCGTCGATGCGGCCGGCAAGCTTAGTTTCAACTCGGTGTTCCGGGACCCGGCGTCGGTTCGCCCGCCATCCTCAGCCAAAGAGCGTCCGGCGGCACTTCGGGCGCCAACCGCCGAGGCTTCCAGCTAGGCGGCGTTGCGCCTGGCGGTCCATCGCCCGCGACCGGCGAGAGCGAAAAGCTGCACATGGGCTGCGGGGCCAGCCCCCACCCCTTGAGGCGGCTGCCTCCCCCGCCCGTTCACTCCTGGCCGCTGCCGCCCGGGTCCGGGTAGTCGAGGATCCGGGGTAGCGGGTCCTGGTGCGGGGAGGCTGGGGCAGGCTGGCTGGGCCACCTCTCGAAGGCCCCCTGCCCCCTGCCTAGAACTCGGCTTCGACCTCGAGCTCGTGAATGGGGGGCTCCGGCTCGTGCTGGGCGGCGGCGACCCATTCGGCCATGGGTGCCCATTCCATGATCGTCTCGGCGTATTTGGCGCAGGCGCCCTCCATCTTCACGTCATAGGTGAGGAAGCGGGTGATGACGGGGGCGTACATGGCGTCGGCCACGGTGGGATGGTGGCCCATCAGCCAGGGGCCGCCCCAGTGGCCCAGGCATTCCCGCCAGATGGAGACGACACGCTCGATGTCCGCGCGGGGGCCGGACCAGATGCGGAAGCCCGGGCGGTGGGCGCGGAGGTTCATGGGAAGGGAGGCGCGCAGGGCCTGGAAGCCGGCGTGCATCTCCCCGGCGATGGAGCGGCAGCGGGCGCGGGCGGTGGGGTCGGCGGGGAGCATCCGGGCTTCGGGGAAGCGCTCGTTCAGGGTTTCCGCGATGGCGGTGGTGTCCCAGATGCGCAGGCCGTCCATCAGCAGGCAGGGAATGCGGATGGAGGAGGACTGGAGGAGGAGCTCGGCCCGGACGGCGGGGTCGTCCAGGTTCACCGCCTCTACCGCGGCGTCCAGCCCGGCCAAGCGGCAGAGGAGGTGGCCCCGGAGCGACCAGGAGGAGTAGTTGCGGCTGCTGATGAGGAGCCGGGGCCGGTCCATGCAGGAAATCCTCTCCGCCCTTTGCCTGTGGGCTCGCCCTGGGGCGCCCGGCGTTCATGCCAGAACCGTTCCATACCCGCCACACCACGCGCCTGGGAATGGGGCCATGTGTTCCGCGGGATACAGGGGAGATTGACCAGCGTCGTGTGACCTCTCACTTTTCAAACCCACGATGCTCTGGGCCGTTCTATCCCCATGCGCCTGATACCGACGATGCGGCCCGAATGATCTACCAGATCTGGCAGGCGCAGCAGGACATCCAGTTCCCCATGCGGGCCTTCGCCGAGAGCGCGGGCCGGATGCTCCGGCAATGGGAGCCGGTGACCGCCTCCGTCCCCCTCGCGGCTCCGTTCATCCGCACGGCGGGCGCGGCGATGGAGCTGATCGCCCATGCCCGCACCACCCATACCCGGCCGAACTACGGCTTCACCACCGCGCAGGTGGGGAACCGCGCGGTGGAGGTGACGGAGGAGGTGGTGCACGAGACCCCCTTCGGCACCCTGCTGCGCTTCGCCAAGGACACGGCGGTGCAGCAGCCGCGGGTGCTGGTGGTGGCGCCGATGTCCGGGCACTTCTCCACCCTGTTGCGGGGCACCGTGGAGGTGCTGCTGCCCGACCACGACGTGTACATCACGGACTGGGTGAACGCGCGGGACGTCCCCCTCTCGGCCGGGGAATTCACCTTCGACGACTTCACCGACCACATCATCCGGTTCCTGGAGGTGATGGGGCCCGGGGGCCACGTGCTCGCGGTGTGCCAGCCGGCGCCGGCGACGCTGGCGGCGGTGGCGGTGATGGCCGAGGCGCGGAACCGGGCGACGCCGGCGAGCATGACGCTGATGGCCGGGCCGATCGACACGCGGGTGAGCCCGACCAAGGTGAACGACCTGGCGAAGTCCAAGCCGATCGAGTGGTTCGAGCGGAACCTGATCGGGACGGTGCCGGAGCGTTACGCCGGGGCGGGGCGCCGGGTTTATCCCGGGGCGGTCCAGCTGCAGGCCTTCATGTCCATGAACATGGAGCGCCACATGAAGGCGCACCGGACGCAGTTCGAGAACATCGTGGCGGGGAACGTGGAGGCGGCGGCGGCCCATCGGCGTTTCTACGACGAGTATTTCGCCGTGATGGACCTTCCGGCGGACTACTACCTGCAGACCGTGCAGCGGATTTTCCAGGACCACGACCTGCCGCGGGGGGAGCTGACCCACCGCGGCCAGAAGGTGCGGCCGGAGGCGATCCGGCGGACGGCCCTGCTGACGGTTGAGGGGGAGCGGGACGACATCTGCGCCATCGGGCAGACCATGGCGGCGCTGGACCTGTGCCCGAATATCCCCCTGGCGAACCGGCACCACCACCTGCAGACGGGGGTGGGGCATTACGGGGTGTTTAGCGGGCGGCGCTGGGCGAACGAGGTGTACCCGCGCGTGCGGGCGATGATCCAGGCGAACAGCTAGGGCGCTTGGCCACGCTTCCGGCCCGCGGCCGGGCGGGCGGTGTAATTCCGGCGTCAGGAAGTTCCTGCTATCATCCCGGCCAAGGACCGGCCTAGCCGTTGCTGTGACTGCGGGGCAGACGGCCCCCTGTTCCGGGTCGGTACCTCCCGGAGAGACTGTTGCCCTTGCCCGAGCCGACCGATCCGCGGCGCTGGACCGAAGCCGAGCGGTTGGCCGCGCTGGAGCGGACCCGCCTGCTCGATACCCCGCCCGAGCAGGCCTATGACGACCTGGTGCGGCTGGCGGCCGACCTGACCGGCACCCCCATGGCGGCCATCCACCTGGTGGACGCGGACCGGCAATGGGTCAAGGCCGAGTTCGGGCTGGGCGTGCGGGAGATGCCGCGGGGCGATGCCATCTGCCCCACGGCCATGCTGGATCCGGAGGGGCTGGTGGTGCCGGACGCGTCCCGGGACCCGCGTTTCGCCGGCAGTCCGGCGGTGGCGGGGGGCCCGGCGATCCGCTTCTACGCGGGCGTGCCGCTGGAATCCGACGGGGTGCCGATCGGGGCGCTCTGCGTGCTGGATACGGAGCCGCGCGAAGGGCTGGACGCGAGGCAGCGCTTCGCCCTGCGCGCGCTGGCGGCGCAGGCGAGCAGCCAGATCGCCCTGCGGCGGGCCCTGGCCGACCGGGAGCAGGCCGACCGGCTGCACCGTGAGACGCTGAACAGCGTGACGGATTACGCGATCATCTCCATGGACCGGGAAGGCCGGGTGATCGCGTGGAATGCGGGCGCGGCGAATGTGCTGGGCTGGTCTGAGACGGAGATGCTCAGGCAGGAAGGGCGGCGCATCTTCACCGAGGAGGACCGGCTCGCCGGGCGGCCGGAGGAGGAGATGCGGGAGGCGCTGGAGAACGGGCGCGCCTCCGACGAGCGGTGGCACCAGCACCGGGACGGGTCGCGCTTCTGGGCGAGCGGCGAGCTGATGCCGCTTCGCGGCGAGGCGGGCGCGATCATTGGCTTCGTGAAGGTGCTGCGCGACCGGACGGGGCAGCGGCGGGCGACCGAGGCGCTGGAGGCGGTGAACGAGCGCTATCGCCTGGCATCGCGGGCGACGAACGACGCGATCTGGGACTGGGACCTGCGCCGGAACGAGGTGGGGTGGAACGAGGCGCTGGGCTCCGCCTTCGGCTGGCGGCCGGAGCAGGTGGAGCCCACGGGGGACTGGTGGATCGCGCAGATCCACCCGGAGGACCGGGCGCGGATCGACCAAAGCATCCACGCGGTGATCGAGGGGACGGGGACGAGCTGGGCGGGCGAGTACCGCTTCCGCCGGGCGGATGGCAGCTACGCCTCCGTGCTCGACCGGGGCTACGTGACGCGGGATGCCGCGGGCGCGCCGGTCCGGATGATCGGGGCCATGCTGGACCTGACGCCGCGGACGGAGGCGGAGCGGGCGCGGCGGGAGGCGGAGGAGCGGCTGCGGCTGGCCGCGACCGCCGCGCGGATCGGCACCTTCGACTTCCGGGTGGCCGAGGGCGTGCTGAGCTGGGACGACAGGTGCCGGGAGTTGTTCGGGCTGCCGCCGGGTGTGCCGGTGAGCTACGAGGACAGCTTCCTGGCCGGGCTGCACCCGGAGGACCGCGTGCGGGCGGACGCGGCGGTGGTGCGGGCGCTGGACCCTGCGGGGTCGGGCGCCTTCAATGTCGAGTACCGCACCATCGGGATCGTGGACGGGGTGGAGCGCTGGGTTTCCGCCAGCGGCGAGACGAGCTTCCAGGACGGGGCGCCGATGCGGCTGGTGGGCACCGTGCTGGACATCACCGCGCGCAAGCGGGCCGAGGAGGCGCTGCAACGGCTGAACCTGACGCTGGAGCAGCAGGTGGCCGAGCGGACGGCGGACCGGAACCGGCTCTGGCAGCTCTCGGCCGACATCGTGATGGTGGCGCGGCTCGACGGGACGATCACGGCGGCGAACCCGGCCTGGGCGGTGGTGCTGGGCTGGACGGAGGCGGAGTTGGTCGGGCGGGCCTTCCTGGACCTGGTGCATCCGGAGGACCTGGCGCGGACCTGCGAACTCGTGGCCGGGCTGTCCGCGGGGATGGCGCCGCGGCGCTTCGAAAACCGCACCCGCGGGCGGGACGGGCGGTACCGCTGGATCGCCTGGACGGCGGTGCCGGGCGAGGGGCTGATCAACGCTGTGGGCCGCGACGTGACGACGGAGCGCGAGGCGGCGGAGGCGCTGGCCCGCGCGGAGGAGAGCCTGCGGCAGAGCCAGAAGATGGAGGCCGTGGGGCAGCTGACCGGCGGCATCGCGCACGACTTCAACAACCTGCTGACGGGGATCACGGGTTCCCTGGAGCTGCTGCGGCGGCGGGTGGCGCAGGGGCGGCTGGAGGACGTGGACCGGTACGTGACGGCGGCGCAGGGGGCGGCGAAGCGGGCGGCGGCGCTGACGCACCGGCTGCTCGCCTTCTCCCGCCGGCAGACGCTGGATCCCCGGCCGACGGAGGTGAACCGGCTGGTGGCGGGGATCGAGGAGCTTGTGCGGCGGACGGTGGGGCCGGAGATCGCGCTGGAGGTGGTGCCGGCCGCGGGGCTGTGGACCGTTCTGGTGGATCCGAACCAGTTGGAGAACGCGCTGCTGAACCTGTGCATCAACGCGCGCGACGCGATGCCGGATGGCGGGCGCATCGCCATCGGGACCGCGAACACCTGGGTGGATGCGGGGGCTGCGGCGGAGATCGGGCTGGAGGAAGGGGATTACGTCACGCTCCGCGTGACCGATACGGGCACGGGCATGGCGCCGGAGGTGGTGGAGCGCGCCTTCGATCCCTTCTTCACCACCAAGCCGCTGGGCCAGGGCACGGGGCTCGGGCTCTCCATGATCTACGGCTTTGTGCGGCAGTCCGGCGGGGGGGTACGGGTGCAGTCGGAGCCGGGCCGGGGCACCACCATGTGCCTCTTCCTGCCGCGCCACCACGGGGTGGCGGAGGCGGAGGCGGTGCAGGCGCGCGCGGCCCTGCCGCACGCCGATGCGGGTGAGACGGTGCTGGTGGTGGACGACGAGGCGACCGTGCGCATGCTCGTCGCCGAGGTGCTGGAGGAGTTCGGCTACACGGCGGTGGAGGCGGCGGACGGGGCTTCCGGGCTGAAGGTGCTGCAATCCGACCTGCGGGTGGACCTGCTGATCACCGATGTGGGCCTGCCCGGGGGCATGAACGGGCGGCAGTTGGCGGATGCGGCGCGGGTGCTGCGGCCGGAGGTGAAGGTGCTGTTCATCACGGGATATGCCGAGAACGCGGCGATCGGCAGCGGGCAGCTGGAGCCGGGCATGCACGTGCTGACGAAGCCGTTCGAGATCGGCGCGCTGGCGGCGCGGATACGGGACGTGATCGGCGAGGGGTGAGAGGCGGGGCAGGATTGGGGCGGTGCGGCCACTATCCGGCCGCCTTGCCCTGGCATATTCCCTACTGGGCGCCGTGGAACGGATCCCCGGCACGGCCGTTTTCATCCGTGCTGCCTTTGTTGATGGGAGACGAACGTGAAGCGCCTGGGCAAATCCTGTCTTCTGGCGTTGGCGCTGGCCGGTGGCCTGACTGCCTGCACCAACCCCTATGACCCCAACCAGCGCGCGCTGGGCGGTGCCGCGATCGGCGCGGGCAGCGGCGCGGCGCTGGGCGCCATCGCCGGCGGCGGCCGGGGCGCCGCGATCGGCGCCGTTGCGGGCGGGGCCGTGGGCGCCATCACCGGTGCGGCCACGACGCCGCAGCCGGCCCCTGTTTATGGCTATGGCTACGCGCCGGCCCCGGCGCCCGCGCCGGGATACTACTACGCGCCGCCGCCCCCGCCCCCGCCGCCGGGCTACTACTACCGGTACTGAGCGGGCGGGCCGCCCGGCCGGGTCCAGGAGATTCGGCCGGTGCCCCCACCCGATGGTTTGAGGCGGAAGCCAGCGTGAGCATGGCGCCGATCCCACAAGCTTTCTTCGCGCGGCCCGCACCGGATGTGGCCAGGGACCTGATTGGCGCCACCCTGCTGGTGGACGGGGTCGGGGGCTTGGTCACCGAGACGGAGGCCTATGATCACGAGGATCCGGCCTCGCACAGCTATGCCGGGCGAACCGCGCGGAACGCGTCCATGTTCGGGCCGCCCGGGCACGCCTATGTCTACCGGTCCTACGGCCTACACTGGTGCCTCAACCTCGTCTGCGGCACGGAGCCGGCAGGCAGCGCCGTGCTCATTCGCGCGCTGGAGCCTGTTGCGGGCATCGAGGCGATGCGACAGCGGCGTGGCACGGCAGTGCCGAGGCTGCTCTGCGGCGGACCTGGCCGGCTGAGCCAGGCGCTCGGCGTGACGGGGGCCCTGGATGGCTGCCCAGTCGATCGGCCGCCCTTTCTCGTTCTCGCCAGGGAGCGGGAGGTTCCGGTCGTCAGCGGGCCGCGCATCGGGATCACGCGGGGGACCGAGACGCCATGGCGCTTTGGCCTGCGCGGATCCGCCTTCCTCAGCCGCCGCTTCGGGTGACTGCCCCGGGCAGCGCGCGCCCCCTCCCCGGCCTCAGCCGTTGAAGGTGTCGCACTGGCGGACGTCGCCGCTGTCCAGGCCGCGGCGGAACCACGTGGCGCGCTGGCGGGAGCTGCCGTGGGTAAAGTTCTCCGGGCTGATGCGTCCGCCGGTGACGCGGTCGTCTCCCACGGCGGCGGCGGCGTTCAGGCCTTCCTCAACGTCGCCCTGTTCCAGGATCTGGCGGGCCCGGTTGGCCTGGTTGGCCCAGACGCCGGCGAAGCAATCGGCCTGCAGTTCCACGCGGACCTGGAGCTGATTGCGCTCGGACTCGTCCATGCGGGCCTGGGCGCGCTGGACCTGGGGGAGGACGCCCAGGAGGTTCTGGACGTGATGGCCGACCTCGTGGGCCACGATGTAGGCGGCGGCGAAGTCGCCGGTGGCGCGGAGCTGGCGCTGGAGCCGGGCCATGAACTCGAGGTCGATATAAACCTTGCGGTCCTCGGGGCAGTAGAAGGGGCCGGTCTGGGCCTGGGCGAAGCCGCAGCCGGACCGGGTCTGGCCGGAGAAGAGGACGAGGACGGGCTCCTCGTAGCGGCGGCCCAGGCGCTGGAACTGCTCGTTCCAGACCTGCTCGGTCTCGCCGAGGACCTGGGCGATGAAGCGGCGGCCGCCATCCTCGGAGGGGGCGGCCCGATCCTGGGGAGCGTTCTGGGCCTGACGCGGGGCATTGCCGCCTGAGGGGCCTGGGTCGAAGCGCCGTTCCTGCGGGGCGGGCTGGGGCGGGGGCGCGCCGTCTCCACCGCCGAGGATGACGGAGGGGTCCACGCCGAAGAGAAGGCAGACGACGAGCAGCACCACGCCGCCGATGCCGCCGACGGCGATGCCGCCGCCGCGGCCCATCCCACCGCCGCCGCCAAAGCCACCGCCGAAGCCACCCTGGCCGCGGCGATCTTCGACGTTCTGGCTTTCGGGTCCGTCGAGGCGCATGGGGCGAAACCGTCCTGGATTGTAGGCGGATCGCCAACGCCACCTGTGACCGGGAGTTGCCGAGAGGGTGGCCCGAACGCGCGCAGCCCCGGCGCGGAGGGGGCGCCGGGGCTGCAGCCGGCGCGGGAGGCGCGCGCCGGCCGGGTCAGGAGGGAGCTTCGCGCCCCGATCGGGCGCCCGGTTCAGGCGCCCGGTTCAGGCGACGGTAAGCTTCACGTCCACGTTGCCGCGGGTGGCGTTGGAGTAGGGGCACACCTGGTGGGCCTTCTCGACCAGCGCCTCGGCCTCGGCACGCGGCACGCCCGGCAGGGAGACGGTCAGGGCGGCGGTGATGCCGAAGCCACCCTCCGAGCGCGGGCCGATGCCGACCTCGGCGGTGACGGTGGCGTCCGCCGGGACCTTCGGGCCGCCCTGGGAGGCGACGAACTTCATGGCGCCGAGAAAGCAGGCCGAGTAGCCGGCCGCGAAGAGCTGCTCCGGGTTGTTGCCCTCGCCGCCGGCGCCGCCGAGTTCCTTCGGCGTGGCGAGGCGGACATCGAGCGCGCCGTCCGCGGTGGTGGCGCGGCCGTCGCGGCCGCCCGTTGCGGTGGCGGTGGTGCGGTAGAGGACGTTGACGGACATGGCGGGTGTTCCAGCAAGGGCCCCGCCCCGTGCGGGGACCGTCGACATTTATATTGCGCGATAAATTATCGAGCACGATTGCAATCCCTGCATGGAAGCCATGCAATGGATCGTCCCCTAAAATTTCGTGAACGACCTAAATCTACTCGCGTTCCTCCCTCGAACCATCTGGCAAGGTCATGACCGAGTCGCTGCCCCGACCGGCGGAGCTGCTCTGCTTCTCCGTCTACGCCGCCGCCCACGCGATGAACCGGGTTTACAAGCCGCTTCTGGAGCGCCTGGGGCTCACCTACCCGCAGTACCTTGTCATGCTGACCCTCTGGGACGAGGACGGGCAGACCGTGGGGCAGGTGAGCGAACGGCTCTTCCTGGAATCCAGCACCATCACGCCCCTGCTGAAGCGGCTGGAGGCGGCGGGGCTGGTGACGCGGGAGCGGGACCGGACGGATGAGCGCGTGGTGCGGGCGCGGCTGACAGAGGCCGGGCGGGCTCTCCGGGAGAAGGCGCTGGACATTCCCGGCTGCATTCTCGGCGCCACGGGGCTGGACCTGCCTGCTGCGGTGCGGCTGCGGGACGAGGTGGACGGGCTGCGGAAGTCGCTGGAGCGGGCGGCGGACTGAGGCACGGCCGGGGGCGGTGCCGCCTCAGCGCGGGCTGTCCCTCCCCTCCTTTGGCCCCTCCTTTGGCCCCTCCTCCGCCCTCTCCTCCGCAAGAATGGCGGCGAGGCCTTCCCGCCAGCTCGGGTAGCGCCAGGCGATGCCGAGGGCGGCCTTGGTGCGGGCGCTGGAGATGCGGCGGTTCTCCGCCCAGAAGGACAGGGCCATGGGGGACATGGCCGCCCGCGCTGTCTCGAAGGGGATGGCGGCCGGGGGCGGCAGGCCCAGCATCCGGGCGGCCCCCTCGGTGACGGCCGCGCTCTCGGCGGGCTCGTCGTCGGCGAGGTGGAGGACGCGGAGGCCGGGGGGCGGCGGGTTCGACGCGGCGGCGAGGACGGCGCGGGCGATATCGTCGCAGTGGATGCGGCCGAAGGCGTGGCCGGGCCTGACGGTGCGGCGGGCGGTGCCGGCGCGCAGGTCGTCCAGCACGGAGCGGCCGGGGCCGTAGATGCCGGCGCAGCGGAGGAGGTCCACGGCGGCGCGGGTGGCGAAGGCTTCCCACTGGAGCTCGGCGGCGCGGCGGCGGATGGAGCGAGGCTGGGCGGGGGCGGGTTCCGTCGTCTCGTCCACCCAGGCGCCGCCTCGATCGCCGTAGACGCCCGTCGTGGAGAGATAGCCGATCCAGCGCAGAGGGGCGGCCGCGAGGGCGGCGGCGTGGGCGGCGAGGACGGGGTCGGGCCCCTGCCCCGCCGATTCTGCTGGTGGTGCGGTGACGGCAAGGTGGGTGGCGCCGGCGAGGGCCGGGCCGGCCTCCGCGAAGGGCAGGAGATCGACGCCCGGAGGCGGCGCTGCCCTGGCCGGGTTGCGGGCGGTGGCGGTGACGCGCCAGCCGGCCTCCGCCGCGTGGCGCGCGATGGCCGTGCCGCTGAAGCCGAGGCCGATGACGAGAAGGTGGCGGTCCATGCGCCATCCTTGGCGGCTGCGGTGGCGGGTGGCCAGGGGAGGTCGCGGCGCGGAAGGCCGCCCGGCGCGCGCTGCGGCCGGGCGGCCCGCGGCTAGGTCGCGCTGCGGGCTTCCAACGCGGCGGCGCGGCGGCGCAGTTCCTCCGCGGCGCGGGCGGCGTCGGCCTGCAGCAGCTTGCCGTCGCGCTTCAGCACGCGGCCGTCCACCATCACCGTTTCCACCGCGGCTGCGCCGCCCTGGTTCAGCACGGCGGCCACGGGATCGTGGACCGGGCTGGTTGCCAGGGTATCCGCCCGCAGCAGCACGATATCGGCGCGCTTGCCGGGCGTGAGGCTGCCGGTGACGTCGCCGAGGCCCGCCGCGCGGGCGCCGCCCAGCGTTGCCCAGTGCAGGGCCTGGCGCGTGGTGAAGGCGACCTGTGGGAGAAGCGTGCCGGCCTGGCGGGCTTCCGCGTTCGCGAGGCCGCGCGCGGCGGCGAGCGCGATCCGGGCCTGCACCAGCACGTCCCCGCCCACCCCGGCCGAGATGTCGCTGCCCAGGGCCGCGATGCCGCCCGCGCGCTGCATGCGCGCGGCGCAGGGGAAACCGTGGCCCATCTGCATCTCCACCTCCGGCGTGGAGACGGTGCTGCCGCCGGCATCGGCGACCATCTTGTACTCGTCCTCGTCCAGGTCGTTGGCGTGGGCGAGCGAGACTTTCGGCGTGAGCAGGCCGCGTTCCCGCATCATGGCGATGCCGCGCCGCGTGCGGCCGGCATAGACGGGGGCGCCGGCGTGGAACTGCACGAGCAGGTCGAACTCCCGTGCCAGGCGGATATCGCCGGCCACCTCCTCCATGGTGGAGAAGTCCGGGCCGCGGATGGCCAGCGCGAGGCGCACGCGGCCGGGCGAGGCCATGCGGCCGGCGCGCAGGCGGCGCATGTCCTCCGCAACCGCCTCCGGGCTGTTGGCGCTGCGGACGCTGCCCGCGCCCGATCCAGCGAGGCCATAGGCGAAGACGGCGCGGATGCCCGAGGCGTCGAAGGCGTCCAGCGCGGCGTCCGCGTGGGCGGGGCTCGTCGTCTCGCGGCTCCAGTCCAGCACCGTGGTGACGCCGGCATCGAGGAGCTCCAGCGAGCCGCCGTAGTCGGCCGCGCGAAGGTCCTCCGGCGAGAGGCGGGAGGAGAGCTTCGCGACGACGTTGGCGAAGTACTGGGCCAGGGTCTGGTCGGCCGACATGCCGCGCTGGAGGGCCTGGCCGAGGTGGATGTGCGCGTTCACCAGCCCGGGGATGGCGATGCGGCCCGCCGCGTCCAGCATCTGCGCGCCCTCGGGCGCTTCCAGGGCGGGGCCGATGGCGGAGATGGCGCCGCCCCGCACGAGGATGTCGCCGCGGGCGAGGTCCGGCACGGCCGGGTCCATCGTGACGATCGTGGCGCCGCGGATCAGGATCGGGCGGGCGGGATCGAGGGCGTCCGGCAGCCGCGCCGTGGCGGGCGTGGTCTGGGCGGCGGCGGGCAGGGATGCGGCAGCGAGCGAGAGCCCGGCCAGCAGGGCGCGGCGGGGTGGGCGCATGGATGGTTTCCTCGCGCCCCCTTGTGAGAGGTTGGCGCCGGGCGGAGGGCTTCGCCGCGGCGCCTTCTTTGGATCCCCGCGCAGGTCAGTCCGCGTATTCGCCGGCGGCGGAGAGGATGGGGCGCCAGCGCGCGATCTCCGCCTCCAGGAAGGCACGGTGGGCCTGCGGCGTGGCCCGCTCAGGAGGCTCGGCCGTCGTGGCGAGGTCGCTGAAGCGGTTGAGCACGGCCGGGTCGGCGAGTGCGGTGCGGAGGGACTGCGCGAGGCGGTCGATCACCGGGCGGGGCGTGCCGTGCGGGGCGTAGAAGCCGTGCCAGATCGTGACCTGCAGTTGCGGCAGGCCGCCTTCGGTCGTGGTCGGCACGTCCGGCAGCGCGGCGAGGCGCTGGGGCGTGGTGACGGCATAGGCCTTCACCCGGTTGTCGCGGATATAGGGCACGGTGTTGGTGGTCTGGTCGCAGGTGATGTCGATGCGGCCGGCCATCATCTCCGTCATGACGGGGGCGGTGCCGCGGAAGGCCACGGGCGTCATCGGCGTCTGCAGGATGGAGCGGAGGAGCGTGCCGCAGAGCTGGCTGGCGGAGCCGAGGCCGGCATGGGCGATGTTCACCTCCGCGCCCGGGCGGCGCAGCCAGGCCAGCAGCTCCGGCAGGTCCTTCGCGGGCAGGTCGGTGCGGCCGATCAGCGTCATCGGGACGGGCGTGATCAGGCCGATCGCGTCAAGCTGCGTCAGCGGGTCGTAGGGCGGGCGGCGATAGAGGGTGGGCGCGGTTGCGACGCCGACATTGCCGAGGAGCAGGGTATAGCCGTCGGGCCGGGCCTGCACGACGCGCTGCGCGCCGAGCGTGCCGCCGGCGCCCGTCACGTTCTCCGCCACGACGGAGACGCCGAGGTCGCGCGACATGGCCTCCGCGATCTGGCGGGCCACCACGTCGGTGGGGCCGCCGGCCGCGAAGGGCACGATGATGGTGATGCTCTTGTCGGGGAAGCGTGATTGCTGCGCGAGGGCGGGGAATGCCGCCATCAGGGCTCCCGCCAGCAGGATGATCGCTCTTCTCATTCCTCATTCCCTCCCTTCTGTTTGCGGACCGGGGCTAGCCCGGGGTGGCAGGCTTCAACGGCATGGCGAGCAGGACGGCGGCTGGCCGGTTGGTGCGGTTCTCCAGCTTCCGGCCCTCGCCCGGGGCGATGCGGCAGGAATCCAGGCGGGCCAGGGTGGCTTCCTCCCGGCGGCCGTCGATCTCAGCGACGACCGTCAGCTCACCCTCAACCACGACGTAGTGCTTCTCGATCGGCGAGGCGTCGAGCGTGGTCTGGCCGCCCGGCAGGAGCCAGGAGAGGCCCATCCAGAGCGTGTCCGACGGGCCGGCCTCCCGGCCCTGCAGGCGGAACATCCGCATGTCGAAGTGGCCGGGCGCCTCGTAGGGCCGCGCCTCGTCGAAGCGCGTGACGTTCATGCCGCCATCTCCAGCAGCACGCGCTGCGGGGCGCCGCCGAGGACGATGCGGTAGGCTTCTTCCGCGCGGGAGAGCGGGAAGACGTGGTCCTCCTCGATCTCATAAGGCGTGATCGCGCCGGACTCGAAGCCGGGGCGGAGGGAGTCCAGGACCGCGCCCGTCTCCGCCGCGCTGAGTGCCAGCGTGTCCACGCCGACGTAGCGGTGGCGGGCGCGGTAGAAGGCGAGGATGTCGAAGGGCACCGCGCGGTCCAGCGTGGCGATGAAGATCTGCGTGCCCCCATGGCCCAGCGCCGCGTTGCCGGTGGTGAACCAGGGCGAACCGACGCAGTTGAAGACGAGATCCGCGCCGTGCCCGCCCGTGGCCGCGAGGACGGCCTGCGCCACGTCGCCCTGCGTGCTGTCGAAGACCGCATCGGCGCCGCGGGTGGCAGCGGCGGCTTCCGGGCGGCGGATGCCGGCCAGCACGCGCGCGCCGGCGGCCTTCGCGATGACGCAGGCGGCCTGGCCGACGCGGCCATTGGCGCCGAGCACCAGCACGGTCTGGCCCGCGCGCACGCCGCCCGCCTCTCGCCAGCCGACCTCGGCCGTGACGAAGGGCACGCCGATCGCCGCTGCCTCCCGCATCGAGAGATTGGCGGGCTTGCGGAACACGGCTTCCGGCGGGAGGGCGAGGTAGCGGGCGTGGCTGCCGTCGCGCGTGATGCCGACATCCCCGCCGGAGCCCCAGACCTCGGCGCCGAGGAGCTCGGCCGGGCCTTCCACCACCGTGCCGGCGAAGTCGCGGCCGGGGGTGCGGGGGAAGACGGCCTTCGGCATGGCGCCGAGCAGCGCCTTCACGTCCGAGGGGTTCACGCCGGCGGCGGCTACCTCCACAAGGCACCAGCCCGGCGGCAGTTCCGGCCGGTGCTCCTGCAGTTGCAGGCCCAGGGATTGCGGGCCGGCGGCCTTGGCGGCGATGCGCAGCGCCGGGTTCTTGCCCGTCTCCGTCTGGAGGGCGGCGGACATGGCGGGACCTTTCAGGACAGGCCGATGATCGCGCGGGCCCGGGCGGGGCTGGCGATCTTCGGGCCGAGGTGCTCGACGATGCGGCGGGCCTTGGCGACCATGGCCGCGTTGGAGGGGGCGAGGACGCCGCGCTCGATCATCACCGCGTCCTCCAGGCCCACGCGCGCGTGGCCGCCGGCGAGGACGGATTGCGCGACCATGGGGAAGGAGGAGCGGCCGGTGCCGATGACCGTGAACTCCGCATCGTCCGGGATCAGGCTGCGGGCGTAGAGCACCGTCTCCGGCGAGGGCGGGAAGCCGTACTTCACGCCCAGCACGAAGGAGCAGAGCACCGGCGTGCCGAGCGAGCCATCTGCCAGCATGTCGCGCATCAACCCGCAGTCGCCGGAATCGAAGAGCTCGATCTCCGGCACGGCGCCGGCCTCGCGAATGGCCTTCGCCATGAGGCGCGCGTTCTTCGGCGTGTTGATCACCACCTGGGCGCCCGAGTTCATCGTGTTCAGGTCCAGCGTGGCGATGTCCGGCCGCAGCGCGGTGATGTGCGCGGTGCGGATGGCAGGCGTGGTCAGGGTGGTGCCGGGGCCGGCGATCTTCGGGTCCTCCTCCCCTACCACGAAGCGACCGCCGGGGCCGGTGGTGAGGTTGATGATGAGGTCCTTGTTCTTCGCACGGATCCGCTCCACCACGTCGCGGTAGTATTCCAGCTCCATGCTGGGCTTGCCCGTCGCGGGGTCGCGCACGTGGAGGTGGGCGATGGAGGCCCCTTCCTCGGCCGCGGCCAGGGCGGCGTCCGCGATTTCCTCCGGCGTGACCGGCAGCTTCGGGTGCTGCTCCAGCGTCGTCAGGTTGCCCGTCACGGCGCAGGTGAGGATCACCTCGTCCCGCATGGCCCTCATAGTGCGCGCCCTCCATCCACGAGAAGTACGGATCCGGTCGAGTAGGTGAGCAGCGTGGCGCAGGCGAGGACGGCTTCCGCCACGTCCTCCGGCAGGGCCACGCGCTTCAGGGGGATGCTGGGCGCGATCTTCGCGTTCTGCTCCGGCCCGCGGCCGGGCACGAAGCCGGTCTCCACGATGCCGGGGGAGATGGACATGGCCCGCACCTTCGGCGCCAGCGCGCGGGCCAGCGATTTCGTCATGCTGTCGGTCGCCGCCTTCAGCGCGGCATAGGCGAGGTTGGAGCCGGAGCCGTTCAGGCCGCCGATGGAGGAGATGTTCACGACCAGCCCCTCGGCCTCCTCCAGCAATGGGCGGAAGGCGCGCACGGCGGCGAAGGGGCCGCGCCAGTTCACCGCCCACATGCGGTCCAGGAACGCATCGTCCAGCGCGTCCAGGTCGTTGTGCGGCACGGCCTTCGTGAAGCCGGCGCTGTTGACGAGGATGTCGCAGCGGCCGCGCGTCTCCCTGACCTTCGCGGCGAGGGCGTTGAGGGAGGCGCTGTCCTCCACGCTCGCGGGCAGGGCGGCGTGGCCCTGGCCGGGCAGCTCGGCGATCAGGGCGCGTGCCGCCGCTTCCCCGCCGCGATAGGTGACGACCACCGCGGCCCCTGCCCCGGCCAGGCTGCGCGCCGTGGCCGCGCCGATGCCGCCCGATCCGCCGATGATGACGGCGGTGCTTCCCTGCAGCTTCTTCATGCGATCGGCGGCACCGGCAGGCGTGCCTCCCCGGGTTCCATGTGGAAGGTGTAGTCCAGGCTCCACCACTCATTGGCGTTGCCGTCCGGCGCCGGCCCTTCGCCGAGCTTGTAGCCGCCCACCAGCGCGCGGGTGACGCCGAAGACCACGTCGCTTTCCAGGTGCTCGTCGTCGTCCACGAAGACCTGGGTGATGAGCGTTTTGAAGCCGGGCTTGTGGATCAGGAAGTGCAGGTGCGCCGGGCGGAAGGGATGGCGGTGCTGGGCGCGCAGCAGGTCGCCGGTGGGGCCATGCGTGGGCACGGGGTAGCCGGCGGGCTTCACGGAGGTGAAGCGGAAGCGCCCCTCGGCATCCGTGGTGAACTGGCCGCGCAGGTTCATGGGGGCCATGTCCGGATCCTGGTTCTCGTACACGCCCTCCGGCGAGGAGTGCCAGACATCCACGCGCGCATCCGCCACGGGCTTGCCGCCCGCCAGCACCTGGCAGGCGGCGAAGAGGCGCGGGCCGGGGGTGGGGCCGCGGACGATGCTGCCACCATCCTCCACCTTCGGGGAGTTGTCCCGCCAGAAGGGGCCGAGGAGTGCCGCTGCCGTCTCCGTGGCGCCGTCGTTGCCGTTGTTCAGGAGGCAGACGAGGGTGGAGACGCCGACGGCATCGGAGAAGAGCACGCCCTCGTTGTGGGTGTCGCTGTTGGCCTGGCCGATGCGGCAGAGGAAGTCCACGCCGAACTCCCACTCCTCCTCGCTCGGCCTGACCTCCCGGATGAAGGCGTGGAGGTGGCGCACCAGGGCGGCGGTCACCTCCTTCAGGCGGGGGTCCGAGGTTCCCGCCATGGCTTCCAGCACAGCGGGCGTTACCGCTGCCTCGCCGTCGATAATCACGACCGCGCCTCCTCCAACGTCGTTGCAATCGATTGTAAGGAGTTCTCAGGGCGGGTTGCAATCGATATTTTGCGGTCATGTCCTCGCCCCCTTCCCGGCCGGTGGCCCTGCGCGACGTTGCCGCCGAGGCCGGGGTGCATCCCTCAACGGCTTCCCGGGCACTCAACCCCGCCATGCGCTACCTCGTGGCCGATCCGGTTGCCGAGCGCGTGCAGGAGGTCGCGGCGCGGCTCGGGTACCGGCCGAACGCGGTCGCGCTCTCGCTGCGGACGGGGCGCACGCGGCTGATCGGCGCGCTGGTGCCGGGGATCGCCAATCCGGTCTTCGCGCCGATCCTGGCCGGGGCGGCGGAGGCGCTCTCCTCGGTGGGCTACGCGCTGATGGTCGCCGATCCCGGCGACGATCCCGGGCGCGCCGCGGAGTTCGTGGAGCAGCTCGCCGCGCGGAGCGTGGACGGGCTGCTGCTCGCCACCGCATCCCTGCACGACGACCCCGCCCTGGCGGCGTGCCGCGCGCGGCAGATCCCAGCCGTGCTGGTGAACCGTGGCAGCGAGGGCATTCCCTCGGTCGTCGCCGATGACCGGGGCGGGATGGGACTGGCGGCGGAGCATCTTCTCGGCCTCGGGCACCGGCGCATCGGCCATGTCGCCGGGCCGGCGCAGCTCTCCACCGGCCTGCTGCGCGCCGAGGGGTTCGAGCGGGCGCTGCGGGCGCACGGGGTGGAAGCGGAGCCCTCGCTCCGGGTGGTCACCGCCGCCTACACGCGCGAGGAAGGGGATCGGGCGGCCGCCGTTCTGATCGCGCGGAACCCCGACATGACGGCCCTGGCCTGCGCCAACGACCTGCTGGCGCTGGGTGCCTATGACGCTTGCCGCCGCGCGGGGCTGCGCATCCCCGAGGAGATCTCGGTGACCGGCCACAACGACATGCCGATGGTGGACCTGATCGAGCCGCCGCTGACCACGGTGCGGATCCCGCACGGGGAGATGGGGGCCCAGGCCGCGCGCCTGCTGCTGGGGCTGATCGGCCATGGCGAGGAGGCGGGCGCGGTGGTGCTGCCTTCGGCGCTGGTCGTGCGCGGCTCCACGGCGGTTCCGCGGTCCGACGGCCGGTAGGCTGCGCGGCGGCCTATCGCGACCAGCGGAGGCTTGCGCCCATCTCCTTCGCCGTTTCGCGCAGGGCGGGCAACACCTCGCGCTCCATGGCCTCGGCGCTCCGCTCCAGGGCCTGGCTGCTGGTGGCGAGGGCCGCGAGGATGCGCCCGGCGCCATCGCGCAGCGGCACGGCGGCGGAGATGAAGCCTTCCTGCAACTCCCCGTCCACGATCGCGAAGCCCGATTCCCTGCACGCCGCGATCGCGGCGAGCTGGGCGGGGATATCGGTCCGGCTTCTGGCGGTGAAGCGCGGCAGGGGCGCGCGGCCCAGCAGTGCCTGCAGTTCCGGCGGCGGGAGCGCGGCCAGCAGCACGCGGCCGGAGGCGGTGGCGACGGCGGGCATCCGCGCGGCGGTCTTCAGCATGACGTGGGGCTGGCGTTCCCGCGCCTCGGCCCGCGCCACGTGCACGATCTCCGGGTAGTCCAGCACGGTGAGCGAGGTGTTGAGCGAGAGCTGGCGCGAGAGCGCCTCCAGCGCGGGCTGCAGGCGGTCGAAGCCCTCCGTGGACAGGTAGCTGTCGGCCAGGCGCAGCACGCGCGGGGTGAGGGCGAAGCGCTTGCCGTCGTGGCGGGCGAAGCCGAGATCGGCAAGGGTCCGCAGCAGCCGCCGCGCCACGGCGCGGTCCACGCCGGTGCGGGCCGCGACCTCGGAGAGGGTGAGCGAGGGGGATTCGGGGCCGAAGGCCTGGATCACGTCCAGCCCGCGGGCGAAGGCGACCACGAAGTCCCTGCCCCGGCCCTCGGCATCCCGCTCGTCATCCATCCCCGCCACCCCCGCCGGCCTATTCGGTCTTGATGTTACGCTCCTTGATCAGCGCGCCCCAGCGGCGGAACTCCTCCGGCACCATGGCCGTGAAGTCGGCGTTGCTTCGCGTCGCGGGAACGGCGCCGAAGGTGGTGATGCGCTGGCGGATGGCGGGATCCGCCATGGCGGCGGCGAGGATGCCGGAGAGGCGGCCCGCTGCTTCCGCCGGCACGCCGCGCGGGGCGAACATGGCCTGCCACCCGTCCACCTCCACGCCGGGGTAGCCGGCCTCGGCCAGGGTGGGGACTTCCGGCAGCTCCGGCAGCCGCGTGGGGCCGGCCACGGCCAGGGCGCGCAGGGTTCCCGCGCGGAGGTGCGGCAGCACGGAGGAGAGGGTGAGGAAGCCCAGCTCGACGCTGCCGGAGAGCAGGTCGGGCATCAGCACGCCCTCCCCCCGATAGACGACGGGCAGCAGGTCGATCCCGGCCTGGCGGTTGAACAGCTCGGCGGTGAGGTGGGACAGGGTGCCGTAGCCGCTGTTCGCCGCGCTCATGCCCTTGTTGGCCTTCGCCGCGGCGACGAGCGCGCGCACGTCGGGGATGGCGGACCTTGCGGGGACGACGAGCAGGAACGGGGTGGAGGCGATCTGCGCGAGGGCCGTGAAGTCCCGCAGCACGTCGTAGCCGACGGGCTGGGCCTGCAGGTGCGGCACGATGGTCATGC
Organism: Roseomonas populi; assembly: GCF_024594815.1. GTDB lineage: Bacteria > Pseudomonadota > Alphaproteobacteria > Acetobacterales > Acetobacteraceae > Roseomonas > Roseomonas populi. The sequence continues at coordinate 296,244 of NZ_JANJOU010000001.1, forward strand.
TGATGCTGCCGAAGAGCAGGGTGTGCGCGTCGTTCGCCTGCGCCGCGGCCGCCGTGCCGATCACGCCGCCGGCGCCGGCGCGGTTCTCCACGATCACGTTCTGGCCGAGCTTCGGGGCCAGCACCTGTTCCGCCAGCATGCGGGCCAGGCCGTCCGCGGGGCCGCCCGGTGCGAAGGGCACGATGATGCGGACGGGGCGGTCCGGCCATTCCGCGGCGCGGGCGGCGGTGCCGATCCAGGGTAGCGTGAGGCCGGCCGCTAGGAGGGCGCGGCGGGAGGGGTGTGGTGCGTTCATCTTGTCTCCTCCGTCAGGCCGGCAGGTAGGCCCGGTTCTCGATCAGGCGCTGCCGCAGCAGCGACGTGTCCAGTTGCCGCGTGCCGCCATTGCCGGCGCAGACCAGCGCGGCGGCGGTGCCGGCGGCCTGGCCGACCGCCATGGTCGTCGGCATCACGCGGGTGGAGGCGTGGGCGCCGTGGCTGGCCGAGATGCCGCGCCCGGCGACGAGGGCGTTGTCCAGCCCCGCCGGCAGCAGGGAGCGGTAGGGGATCTCGTAGGAGCGGTCGCCGCCGAGGGTCTCGAAGCCCAGCCCGGCGCCCTTCGCGGGGTGAATGTCCATGGGGTAGGCGCCGACCGCGATGGCGTCGGGGAAGCGGCGCTCGGCGCGCAGGTCGTCGGCGGTCAGCACGTAGTCGCCGGCGATGCGGCGGGATTCGCGGATGCCGAGCTGGGCGGCCAGCGCCACCAGCCGCCCGTTGCCGCAGCCCGGGACATGGTCGTGCAGGAAGCGGGCGGCGGAGAAGGCCTGGCGGCGGCCCTCCATCTCGCCGGCGCTGAGGGCGAAGGGGTCGGTGGCGTCCAGCGCCACGCGGCTGATGTTGAACCAGCCGTCGTCCGTGCCGGGGATGCGGCTCTGGTGCAGGGCCGCGCGGGCCAGGGCGCCGCTCTCCACGCCGCGCCGGGCCAGGGCCTGGAGCTCCGGCGTGGTCAGGGCCTCAAAGGTGGCGAAGTCGATCGGGCCGAAGCGGAACATCATGGTGGCGGGCTGGGGCGCCTCGTCCGGCGCCAGCGGCAGGAACTCGGCGCCAGCGCGGGCCAGGACGTCGAGGTCGCCGGAGGAGTCGATCACCAGGCGCGGGCGGATGGTGACCGGCCCGGCCTTCGTCAGCACGGTGACGGCGGCGATACGGCGCGGCGCGGCCTCCACCGACAGGATCGTGGCGTGGAGGAGCGGGCGGACGCCGGCTTCGGCCACCATCTCGTCTAGGACGAGCTTCAGCACCTCCGGGTCGTAGGAGACCTGGTCCATGCGGTGGCCGGTGGACATGGTGAAGACGGTGTGGCCGCCGGAGCCGCCGTGGCGGTCCAGGCGCTCCACCACCTCCTCCGCCATGCCATGGATGACCTGGCGGCCGGCCTCGGTGGCCCAGCCGACGAACTGGCCGACGGCGCCGGCGGTGGCGCTGCCGCCGAGAAAGCCCCAGCGCTCGACGAGGAGGACGCGGGCGCCGGCACGGGCCGCGGCGGTGGCCGCGACAACGCCGGCCATGCCGCCGCCGCAGACGAGCAGATCGGTCTCGATGTCGGCTGGCACGGCGTTCCTCCAGTTTGTGCGTTCATCGCACGATTATGCGTTCTACGCACAACATCGGTGGCGGGGCTTGGCGGAGTCAAGTTTCGATCCGTTCCATCCGGGGGTCCCTTCCCTTCCCGGCTGGCACGTTTCTGGCTGGGGAGCGGCGCGCATCAGGCAAGCGCCTTCCGCGCCGATCCATACAGGGCCCTCCCCAGACATGCCGCATGACCGCTCCGCCCCTTCCCGCCGCAGCCTGCTCAGGGCGGGCGGTGCCATCGGGCTCGGCGGCGCGGCGGGCCTGCGCCTCTCCGCGCCCGCCATCGCCCAGACGCGCAGCGTGAAGCTGACGCTGCCCTGGCTGGCGAACGGCTCCACGCTCTTCACCTATGTCGCAAAGAACCAGGGCTACTTCCGGAAGCGCGGGCTCGATGTGACCATCTCGCGGGGCTTCGGCTCGGTGGCGGCGGCGCAGGCCGTGGCGGCCGGCGAGTTCGACTTCGGCTTCGTGTTCGCCGGCGGCGTCATCCTCGGCGCCGCGCGCGGGCTGCCGCTCGTGGCGCTCGGCACGCTCGGCTACGACGCGACCATGGGCGTGCTGGTGCGCGCGGACAGCCCGATCAAGGCGCCGAAGGACCTGGAGGGGAAGAAGATCGGCACCGTGCCCACCTCGGCCGAGGCGCCCTACTGGCCGGCCTATGCGAGCAAGGCCGGAATCGACACGGCCGGCATTACGATGGTGCAGATGGACAACCGCGTGCTGGAGCAGGCGGTGATCAACAGGCAGGTGGACGCCATCACGGCGATCGGCACCTCCTCCATTCCCGTGGCCATGGCGCTGAACGAGCCGAGCCGCTTCCTGCTGTGGAGCAAGGCGGGCGTCTCGCTCTATGCCGGGCAGGTGGTGACGCGCGCGGAGACGCTGGCGAAGGACAGGGAGCTGTGCCGGGCCGTGACCGACGCGCTGGTGGAGGGGCTGGTCCACACGCTGAAGGACCCGGCCTCGGGCGTGGACATCTTCCTCAAGGAGGTGCCGGAGGTGGGCGTGACGCGCGGCGGGCGCGAGAACGCGGTGATCTCGCAGGGCCTGATGCACTACACCGTCATCTCGCCGGAGGCCGAGGGGCACGGGATCGGCTACACGGACATGAGCAAGGCCGCCGGCATGGTGGACCTGGTGATGCAGTACGGCGCGCCGAAGGATGCCAGGCGGCCCGATCCCGCGGCGCTCTTCGTCAACGACTTCATTGGCGATGCGGGCAAGCTGACGCCGGACGGGTGGGCGGCGGTGCGGAAGAACGTCGCCGAGTACGCGGCCATCCTCGGATGATGGCGGCCCCCGTTGCCGGGCAGGCGGCTGCGGCCCGGCCGCCGGCCAGCGCCATCGCCGCGAGCGGGGTGAGGAAGGTGTACAGCACCGCCTCCGGCCCCGTGGAGGCGGTGGCGGAGGCGAGCTTCGAGATCGCGCAGGGGGAGTTCGTCTCCATCCTCGGGCCTTCCGGCTGCGGCAAGAGCACGCTGATGCTGATGGTGGCGGGGCTGGAGGCGACGACGGCCGGCGCGATCACGGTGGACGGGATGCCCGTGACCGGCCCGCAGATTGAGGCGGGCATGATGTTCCAGGACCCGACGCTGCTGCCCTGGCGCTCGGTGCTGGACAACGTGCTCTTCCCCGTCTTCATGAGCCGGACGGTGACGCCGGAGGATCGGGCGCGGGCTGAGCAACTGCTCCGCATGGTCGATCTCTGGCCGTTCCGGGACAAGCGACCGCGCGAGCTTTCCGGCGGCATGCGGCAGCGCGTGGCGCTGGCCCGCGCGCTGATCCAGGACCCGGGCATCCTGCTGATGGATGAGCCCTTCTCCGCGCTCGATGCCATCACCCGCGACGAGATGGGCCTCTCCCTCGCGCGGATCTGGGACAGCTCGCGCAAGACGGCGATCTTCATCACGCACTCCATCCGCGAGGCCATCTTCCTCTCGGACCGTATCCTGGTGATGGGGCGGCGGCCCTCCACCATCATCGAGGACGTCCGCGTGCCCTTCCCGCGCCCGCGGAGGCCGGAGGTGGAGGCGGATCCGGCCTTCAACGCGCTCTACCTGCATCTCAAGGCGTCCATCCACCGCTCGCCGCCGCTCCAGTGAGGCGCGGTGCCCGAAGGCCCGATCATGACCTCTCCCGCTTCCGCGACACCCTTTGACGGCCGCGACCCGTCCGTGACCCGGCCGGCCGAGCCGCCGCGCGCTACGGCGGCGCGGCGCGGCCTTGCGGCGCTGTCCACCGCGCGACTGCGGCCGGTGGTGCTGCCGGTGGTCACGGCGGCGCTGATGATCGCGGCCTGGGAGGCCGTGGTCCGGCTGCGCGAGATCCCGGAGGTGCTGCTACCCGCGCCATCGGCCGTGGCGGCGCGGCTGTGGGAGACGCTGCCCTTCCTGCTCGGCCAGGCGGTACCGACCACGCTGGAGACGATCGCGGGTTTCGCCATCTCGACCCTGCTCGGCATCGCGCTCGCGGTCATGGTGACGGCATCGCGCCTGGCGCGGGAGGCGTTCTACCCGAACATCGTCTTCTTCCAGCTCATCCCGAAGATCGCGCTCGCGCCGCTGTTCATCGTCTGGCTGGGGATCGGCAGCTCCTCGCGCATCACCTTCTCGGTCTTCATCTCCTTCTTTCCCGTGGTGGTGGCGACGCTGACGGGGCTGACCTCGGTGGACCGCGACCTGCTGCGGCTGTGCCGCGCGGTCGGGGCGCGGGGCGTGCGGGTCTATACGCAGGTGCGGTTCCCGGCCGCCGTGCCGCACATCTTCTCCGGGCTGAAGATCGCGATCACCTTCGCCATGATCGGCGTGATCGTCGGCGAGTTCATCACGGCCCAGGCGGGGCTGGGCTACATGATCCTGTTCGCGGCGTCGCAGGCGGAGATGGCGCTCATCTTCGCCTCCATCGTCCTGCTCTGCGTCATCGGCCTCGGCCTCTACGCCCTCGTCGTACTGGCCGAGCGCATCGCGCTCCGGCGCTACGGAGGCTGACCGCCCTGTCCTCCACCGTTCCGGCGCCCCCGCGGGGCAACCAGGCCTATGCATCCGGCGAGGCCGCCGTGCCCACGGCCGCGGGGGCCGACATCGTCATCCCCGCGCGGCCGGAGCCCTTCGCCATCCGGGTCGCCTCGACCGCCCTCGTCGTGGTGGACATGCAGAACGCCTATCTCTCCCCGGGCGGCTACCTCGACCGGGTTGGGTTCGACGTGTCCGGCAGCCCGCCGGTGATCGCGGCGGCGGCGCGGGTGCTGCGGGCGGCGCGCGCGGCGGGAATGTTCGTCGTGCATCTGCAGAACGGCTTCTCGGCGGACCAGAAGGAGGCGGGCGGGCCGACCTCGCCGGTCTGGCACAAATCCAACGCGCTGAAATACATGCGCGCCCATGAGGCGGAGCGCGGCCGGCTGATCACCCACGGGACCTGGGACCACGAGATCGTGGAGGCGCTGGCACCGCTGCCCGGGGAGGCCGTGGTGGCAAAGGCGCGCTACAGCGGGTTCGCCGGCACCAACCTGGAGCAGCTTCTTCGCGCCCGCGACGCCACCGCCCTGCTTCTGGCGGGCGTGAACAGCAATGTCTGCGTGGAATCGACCCTGCGCGACGCCTATCACCGCGAGTTCTTCGCCCTGATGGTGCATGACGCGACGCTGCAGGCCGGGCCGCGGGCCATCCACGAGGCGAGCCTATTCAACGTCGAGAGCTTCCTTGGCTGGACGGCCACCTCCGAGGCCGTGGCCGCCGCGCTCTCGCCGGGGAGCTGAGCGAAGCCCTCCTGTCCCGCCCCAGGGGTGCCGGCGCTGGGGAATGGGGGCCCCGGGCCTTCGAACGCTTCCACCTCCCATCCCTGCCCAACAGCCTCTAGATTGGAAGGGATGCGATTCTCCGCCCGCAACCTTCTGCTCGGGACCGCCGTCGTGCTGGTGCTGGCGGTGGGGGGCGCGTGGTGGTGGGCCACTCCGGAGCCCGAGGGGGTGCCACAGGTGCCGGAAGCAGCGGAGGAGGTTCTTCCCCTGCCGCCGGAGCCGCCGAGGGTGGCCGACAGCCCGGAATACGAGGAGTGCCTGGGCAAGCTGCGCGACGACGCGCAGGGCGCGCTGGCCTTCGCCGAGGCCTGGGAGGCGCGGGGCGGCGCGGACGGGGCGCGGCACTGCTCCGCCCTGGCGCTGCTGGCGCTGGGTGAGCCCGAGCGGGCGGCCTCGCGCCTGGAGAACCTGGGGGGGCGGACCACCGTGGGGCCCGCGGCGCGGGCGGCGGTCTATGGGCAGGCCGGGCAGGCCTGGATGGTGGCCGGGCAGGCCGTGCGGGCGAACGGCGCCTTCACCCTCGCCCTCTCGTTCACGCCGAATGACCCGGAACTGCTGGTGGACCGGGCGATTGCGGCGGGGATGCTCGGGCGCTTCGCGGATTCGCTGGCCGATATCGACCGCGCCCTGGCGCAGGACGCGCAGCGGGCGGAAGCATGGGTGTTCCGCGCCGCCGCGCTGCGGCACCTGGAGCGCCCGCAGGAGGCGTTGCGCGACATCGAGCGGGCGCTGCAGATCGAGCCGGGGAGCCCCGAGGCGCTGCTGGAACGGGGGATCCTGCGGCAGCTGCAGGGGGATACGGCCGGGGCGAGGGCGGACTGGGAGAGCGTGGTGGCGAACAGCCCGGACAGCGCAGCGGCGGACCTGGCGCAGCAGAACCTGGCGCTGAACGCGGCGGGGCCGGCGCGGCGCTGAAGCGCCCTGCCCGCTTCCCGCGCAGAAATCCCCGTTCAGAAATCCCCGTTCAGAAATCCCCGTTCAGAAATCCCCGTTCAGAAATCCAGGTCGGCGTAGTGCTGCGGCGGGGTGAGGCCGGAGACGCGATCGGCGAGGACGGGGCGGAAGGACGGGCGGGACTTCACGCGGGCGTACCAGTCCTTCACCGCGTCGTTCAGGGACCAGTCGATGTCGCCAATGTAGTCCAGGGTTGAGAGGTGGGCGGCGGCGGCGAGGTCGGCGAGGGAGATCTGGCTGCCGGCGAGCCAGGCGCGGGTTTCCGCAAGCCAGCCGATGTACTCGATGTGTGGCTTGAGATTGGCGTAGCCGGCGCGGAGCGCGGAGGCGTCGGGGTTGCCGAGGCCGAGGGTGCGCTTGAGCTGCTTCTCGAAGTAGAGGTTGCGCGTCACCTCGCGCTCGAACTTCGTGTCGAACCAGGCGACGAGGCGGCGGACCTCGGCGCGCTCCGCGTGGGTGCGGCCCATCAGGGGCGTGTCGGGGTAGGCCTCGTCGAGGTACTCGCAGATCGCGTAGCTCTCGGCGATGACGAGGCCGTTCTCCTCCTCCAGCACCGGCACGGTGCCGGCGGGGTTCATGCCCAGGAACTCCTCCCGCCGCTCCCAGATGCGCTCGGCGCGCAGCTCGAAGGGGATTCGCTTCTCGTGGAGCGCGAGCCGCACCTTGCGGCAGAAGGGGGAGAGCGGGATGTGATGGAGGATGCGCACGGTGCGTGTTTCTGCCACCGGCCCGTGCGCGCGGCAAGGCAGAGGGCGGTTGAAGGACGGCGCCCAAACTCTTGTTGCAGCTAAGTTTAGGCTTGGCGTGACAGGAACGTCACGCAGGCTTCGCCGGGGCCGGCCCGGTGGGGCCGGCCCCGAACGGGGTCACTCGGCGGCGAGGAGCTGGTCGCTCATCGGCTGGGGCAGGAGCTTGGCGTAGTCCTTCGGCACGACATGCCAGAAGGCGTTCCGCTCCTCGTTCCAGTCGTTGAGGATGCGGGCGGCGAGGCGCGAGCCCGTTTCCTGCGCGTGGCGGGCGATGAGGTTCCGCAGCACCCCTTCCCAGTGAGAGGAGGCGAGGCGGGCCCAGAGGAGGGTGTCGGGGTTCAGCCGGTGCTCGAAGGTGCGGTCCGCGTCCCAGACGAAGGCGTGGCCGCCGGTGAAGCCGGCGCCGAAATTGTCGCCGACGGCGCCGAGGATGACGACCGTGCCGCCCGTCATGTACTCGCAGCCATTGGCGCCGATGCCCTCCACCACGCAGGTGGCACCGGAGTTGCGGACGGCGAAGCGCTCACCTCCCTGCCCTGCCGCGAAGAGCTCGCCCGCCGTCGCACCGTAGAGGACGGTGTTGCCGACGATGGTGTTCTCCTCCCAGACGAAGTTGGCGCTGGGGCCGGGGCGGACGGTGATGGTGGCGCCGGACAGGCCCTTGCCGACGTAGTCGTTGGCGTCGCCCAGCACCTCCAGCTTCAGGCCGCGGACGCCGAAGGCGCCGAGGGACTGGCCGGCGGAGCCGCGCAGGCGGACCGTGAGGTGGCCGGGCTGCAGGCCGGACATGCCGAACTGGCGCACGATCATCGCGCTGGTCTTGGTGCCGATGGCGCGGTGCGTGTTCTGCACGTTGTACTGCAGCTGCATCTTCTCGCCGCGCGAGAAGAGGGAGCTGGCGTCGCGGATCATGTCCGCGTCCAGCGTCTCCGGCACCTCGTTGCGGCCTTCCAGCGTGCAGTGGGCGGGGTGGCCGCCGGCATCGGCCTGGACCAGCAGCGGGTTCAGGTCGAGGTCGTCCAGGTCCTCCGCGCCGCGGGAGACCTGCTTCAGCAGGTCGGTGCGGCCGATGATGTCCTCCAGCTTGCGGAAGCCGAGGGAGGCGAGGATTTCCCGCACCTCCTCCGCCACGAAGGAGAAGAGGGAGATCACCTTCTCCGGGCTGCCCGTGAACTTGGCGCGGAGCGCCTCATCCTGCGTGCAGACGCCGACGGGGCAGGTGTTGGAGTGGCACTGGCGGACCATGATGCAGCCCATGGCGACAAGCGACGCCGTGCCGATGCCGAACTCCTCGGCACCGAGCATGGCGGCGATCACCACGTCCCGCCCCGTCTTCATGCCGCCATCCGTCCGCAGCTTCACGCGGTGGCGGAGGCGGTTGAGGAGGAGGACCTGGTGGGTCTCGGAGAGGCCCATCTCCCAGGGCAGGCCGGCATACTTGATGGAGGTGACGGGGGACGCGCCCGTGCCGCCGGAATGGCCGGAGATGAGGATGGCGTCGGCCTTCGCCTTCGCCACGCCCGCCGCGATCGTGCCGATGCCGCTGCGCGAGACGAGCTTCACGCAGACGGTGGCATCGGGGTTGATCTGCTTCAGGTCGTAGATGAGCTGGGCGAGATCCTCGATCGAGTAGATGTCGTGGTGCGGCGGCGGAGAGATGAGCGTCACGCCGGGGGTGGAGTGGCGCAGCTTGCCGATCAGCTCCGTGACCTTAAAGCCGGGAAGCTGGCCGCCCTCGCCGGGCTTGGCGCCCTGGGCGACCTTGATCTCGATCTCCCGGCAGTTGTTCAGGTACTCCGCCGTGACGCCGAAGCGGCCGGAGGCGATCTGCTTGATGGCGGAGTTGGCGTTGTCGCCGTTCGCGCGGGGCTTCGCGCGCTCGGGGTCCTCGCCGCCCTCGCCGCTGTCGGAGCGGGCGCCGATGCGGTTCATGGCGATGGAGAGGGTCTCGTGCGCCTCGGGCCCGAGGGCGCCGAGGGAGATTCCGGGCGCCAGCAGGCGCTTGCGGATCTCCGTAATGCTCTCGACCTCCTCCAGCGGGATGGGCTTGCTCGCCGTCTCGCGGAAGTCCAGCAGGTCGCGCAGCGCGACGGCGGGCTGCTGGCGCACGGCGTGGCTGTAGCGCTTGAAGGTCTCGTAGCTGTCCGTGTCCACCGCCTTCTGCAGCAGGTGGATCAGGCTGCCCTCGAAGGCGTGCGCCTCGCCACGGCGGCGGAGCTTGTAGAGGCCGCCGACGGGGAGGACGACGGTGCTCGGCTCCCACGCCGCCTTGTGCATGGCGAGCACGCGCTGCGCGATGCCGGTGAGGCCGATGCCGGAGATGCGGGACTGGGTGCCCGGGAAGAACTCCGCCACCAGGGCGCGGGAGAGGCCGATCGCCTCGAAGTTCATGCCGCCGCGATAGGAGGAGAGGACGCCGATGCCGATCTTCGACATCGTCTTCAGCAGGCCCTTGTCGATGGCCTTGCGGTACTTCTCCACGCACTCCGCCAGCGACTTGCCGGGGAAGAGGCCGCGGCGGTGGCGGTCCGCGATGCTCTCCTGCGCGAGGTAGGCGTTCACCGTGGTGGCGCCGGCGCCGATGAGGACGGCGAAGTAGTGCACGTCCATGCATTCCGCCGAGCGGATGTTGAGGCTGGTGAAGGTGCGGAGGGAGTGGCGCACGAGGTGGGTGTGGACGGCGCCGACCGCGAGGATCATCGGGATGGCGGCGCGGTCCGGGCCCTGCGCCTCGTCCGAGAGGATGACGTGGGCGTTGCCGGAGCGAACGGCTTCCTCGGATTCGCGGCGGATGCGCTCGATGGCGCGGCGCAGGCCGGCCTCGCCTTCGGAAACCGGGAAGGTGGCGTCAACCTCGGCGGCCGTGTCGCCCATGTAGGCGCGCATGGCCGCGAACTCGGCGTTGGACAGAACGGGGCTGTCCAGCATGAGCATGTCGCACTGGGTCGGGTCCTCGTCGAGGATGTTCCCGAGGTTGCCCAGGCGGGTCTTGATCGTCATCACCCGCGTCTCGCGGAGCGAGTCGATCGGCGGGTTGGTGACCTGCGCGAAGGCCTGGCGGAAGTAGTGGTGTAGGCCGCGGTACTGGCGGGAGAGGACGGCGATGGGCGTGTCGTCGCCCATGGAGCCGATGGCCTCGGCGCCCTCCTCCACCATCGGGTGCAGGATGGCTTCCAGGTCTTCCAGGGTGAAGCCCATGGAGAGCTGGCGGCGGCGCAGGGATTCTCCCTCGAGCGTCGCGACCTCGACCTTGTGGGACTTGACGATCTCGTCGATGCGCGTGGTGCGCGCGGTCCAGTCGCCCCAGGGCTTGCGGGCGGCGAGCATGTCCTTGAGCTGGCCGTCATCGTAGAACTGGGCGCTGTTCAGGTCCACGCCGATGCACTGGCCGGGCCCGAGGCGGCCGCGGGCGAGGATGCTGTCCTCGGGGAAGCGGACCATGCCGGTCTCGCTGCCGACCACGAGCATGCGGTTCGCGGTGATGGTGTAGCGCATCGGGCGCAGGCCGTTGCGGTCCAGGCCGGCCACGACCCAGCGGCCGTCGGTGGCGGCGATGGCGGCGGGGCCGTCCCAGGGCTCCATCACCGCGTTGCAGTACATGAAGAGGTCCTGGTGGGACTTCGGCATGGTGGCGTTGCTGCCGATGCTCTCGGGAATGAGCATGGCCTTGGCCATCGGCGCGTCGCGGCCGGCGCGCACCAGCAGCTCGAAGACGTTGTCGAGGCTGGCGGTGTCGGAGTTGCCGGCCTGGATGACGGGCTTCACGTCCTCCATGAAGGCGTCCAGCGAGGGATGGGAGAGCCGGGTCTCGTGGCTCTTCATCCAGTTCTGGTTGCCGTGCACCGTGTTGATCTCGCCGTTATGGGCGAGGGTGCGGAAGGGCTGGGCGAGGCGCCAGGTGGGGAAGGTGTTGGTGCTGTAGCGCTGGTGATAGATGGCGAAGCGGCTGACGAAGCGCGGGTCCAGCAGGTCCGGGTAGAAGACCGAGAGGCTCTCGGCCAGGAACATGCCCTTGTAGATGATGGAGCGGCAGGAGAGCGTGCAGAGGTAGAGATCGGGGATCTGGGCCGCGATGGACTGCTTCTCGATCCGCCGGCGGATGACGTAGAGGTCGCGCTCGAAGAGGTCCTCGTCCCGGTTCTCCGGGTCGTAGATGAGGATCTGCTCGATTTCCGGCCGGGTGGCGTTGGCCTTCTCACCGATGCAGGTGACATCGATCGGCACCTGGCGCCAGGAGTAGATGCCGTAGCCGGCGTTCAGCACCTCGGTCTCCACGATGGAGCGGCAGCGCTCCTGCGCGCCGAGGTCGGTCTTGGGCATGAAGACCATGCCGACGCCGATGCGGCCGGGGCGCAGGCGGTCGCCGCCGCGCTCCACGACTTCCGCGAAGAAGTCCTGCGGGATCTCCACGTGGATGCCGGCGCCGTCGCCGGTCTTGCCGTCGGCGTCCACGGCGCCGCGGTGCCAGACGGCCTTGAGGGCGTTGATGCCGGCTTCCACCACGTCGCGGCGGGCCTTGCCGTCCAGGGCAGCGACGAGGCCGACGCCGCAGGCGTCGTGCTCCGTGATGTCCACATGCGCCTGGTCGCGCAGCAGGGCGGCGTTGGCGTGGTGCAGGGAGACGTAGTCGCTCATTGTTTGTCCTCCGCTCACTCTGCGGCCTGGGCCACGCTGTCGCGGGCCTTCACGTATTCGGCGATGCGCTCGGCGGCGTCGCGGCCGTCGCGGATGGCCCAGACCACCAGGGAGGCGCCGCGGACGATGTCGCCGGCGGCGAAAACACCGGGGAGGCTGGTCTGCATGGTCTTGCGGTCCACCGTGAGGGTGCCCCAGCGGGAGACCTTCAGCGCGGGCTCGTCAAACATGGTGGGCAGGTCCTCGGGGTCGAAGCCCAGGGCCTTGATGACGAGGTCGGCGCCTTCCACGAAGCTGCTGTTCGGGATGGGCTCCACCTGCTGGCGGCCGGTGGCGTCGGGAAGGCCCAGGTGCATCTTCGTCACGCGGACGCCGGTGACCTTGTCCTCGCCCTCGAAGCCTTCCGGCGCGGTGAGCCAGGCGAAGCGGACGCCCTCCTCCTCGGCGTTGTGCACCTCGCGCATGGAACCGGGCATGTTGGCCTTGTCGCGGCGGTAGAGGCAGGTGACGGAGGCCGCACCCTGCCGGATGGAGGTGCGGAGGCAGTCCATGGCCGTGTCGCCGCCGCCGATCACGACCACGCGCTTGCCCTCGGCGTTCAGGGCGCCGCTGTCGAATTCCGGTACCGCATCGCCCAGGCCCTTGCGGTTGGACGCGGTGAGGAAGGTCATGGCGGGGATGACGCCCTCGAGGTGCGAGCCGGGCACCTCGATGTCGCGGGCCTTGTACACGCCAGTGGCGATGAGGACGGCGTCGTGCTTCTCGCGGAGCTCAGCGACGGTGACGTCGCGGCCGATCTCGCAGTTCAGGTGGAAGGTGATGCCGCCTTCCTCGAACTGCGCGGTGCGGCGGGTGATGACGTCCTTCTCCAGCTTGAAGTTGGGGATGCCGTAGATCATCAGGCCGCCGGCGCGGTCGTAGCGGTCGTAGACGTGGACCTGCCAGCCGATGGAGCGCAGGCGCTCCGCCGCGGCGAGGCCGGCGGGGCCGGCACCGATGATGCCGACCGAGTGTTCGAGCTCCCGCGGGGGCTTGGGCGGCTTCACCCAGCCCTTCTCCCAGGCGGTGTCGTTGATGTAGCGCTCCACCGCGCCGATCGTGACGGCGTCGAAGCCCTTCTCGATGACGCAGTTGCCCTCGCAGAGACGGTCCTGCGGGCAGACGCGGCCGCAGATCTCGGGGAAGGTGTTGGTGGCAGAGTTGACCTCGTAGGCCTCCTCCAGCCGGCCTTCCGCCGTGAGCTTCAGCCAGTCCGGGATGTTCTGCTGGAGCGGGCAGTGGACGGAGCAGAAGGGCACGCCACACTGGGAGCAGCGGCTGGCCTGCTCCGAGGCGCGCTCCGGATCGAAGCGGGCGTAGATCTCGTCGAAGTCCTCGCGGCGCACGGTGGCGGCGCGCTTCTCCGGCGTCTGCTGGGAGAGGCGGACGAATTGCAGCATGCGCTCGGCCATGGCGCGATCCTTGCTAATCTGGAACGTGTCCAGTGGTGCCGGTTGGGCCCGGGAGCCCATTCGGCGGCGTTTTGCCATGGTGAATTGTGCGGTGCGAGGCGAAAATGCGACATAGGTAAGTTTTGCTGACGCATTTCTGGCCACCTATGTGGAGTGTTGGATGAGAACCGCTCGCAACCCGGTCAATTATGTCCGATTCGGACCTAGCGGCCAGTGCGGCCGCTTTCCAGGCTCCATGACGAAAAGGTGTCGGGGGTGCCTTGACGGGTCCCTCGCCTCCCCATAGAAGCCCGCCACGCCGCTGCGATGACAGAGGCGCCCGACCTCCTTGCCCAGGTGGCGGAATTGGTAGACGCGCAGGTTTCAGGTACCTGTGACCGCAAGGTTGTGAAGGTTCGAGTCCTTTCCTGGGCACCACTCTCCCGCCGGTTGCGGGAGGGACATTCGGCAGAGCGGCCCCCAAGGGTTTGATGTGATGGGGGAGATGCTCTTCATGCCGAACGCGACCATTCATCTTCACAAGCATGATCTTCCCGACGGGCTTTCGCTCGGCCCCGTCGTGGCCGTGGACACCGAGACGATGGGGCTGGACCCGCGCCGGGACCGGCTCTGCCTCGTTCAGCTCTCGTCGGGTGATGGCTCTGCGCATTGCGTGCAGATCGTGCCGCCCTCCCTCGGCGGGCGGGGGGCGGACTGCCCGAACCTCAAGATGCTGCTGGCGGATCCCGCCACCGTAAAGCTGTTCCACTTCGCGCGCTTCGACGTGGCGATGCTGCGCCACGCCCTGGGGGTGGAGTGCGCGCCGGTGCGCTGCACGAAGATCGCCTCCAGGCTCGTCCGCACCTACACGGACCGGCACGGGCTGAAGGACCTGTGCCGGGAGCTGCTGGGGGTGGACATCTCCAAGGGGCAGCAGAGCAGCGACTGGGGAGCGGCCGACCTCTCCCCGGAGCAGCTGGCCTACGCGGCCTCCGACGTGCTGCACCTGCACGCCCTCTGGTCCCGGCTGGAGGGGATGCTGCGGCGGGAAGGCCGGCTGGAACTGGCGGAGGCCTGCTTCCGCTTCCTGCCGGTGCGCGGGGCTCTGGACCTGCTGGGCTACACGGAGCCCGACATCTTCGCGCACTGAGGACGCCCGGCGGCATCGCAGGATTCAAACATAGCGATTCCCATTGGCACGATTCTTGATAGTTGGGACCGATCATCCGCGTTGACCGGCCCGCCGGGCGGCCTCATACAAGAGGCGTGACCCTTCGCGCCACCCTGCCTGCCGAAGCCCCTCGTGAGGGCGCCCCGGGCCTCCTCGGCGCCCGGGCGGATGAGGCCGCCCCCGTTCAGGGGGGCGCGCCAGCCGAGGGGATTCCCCCGATTCAGGAGCCGGACGACCGGCCCATCCCCTCCCGCGCCCGGCGGCAGTACACGCGCGGCGCCATGCTGCGCCGCCGCTGGCTGGTGCGGCTTCTGAAGTTCCTGCTGCCGGCCGGCGCGCTGGCCCTGCTGGCCGCGATCGTGCTGTGGCCGGAGTTCGAGCGCACGGGGGAGAATGCACGGCTCTCCTTCCGCCGCATGAGCCGCGCCGCCCCGGAATCCGTGCGGGTGGTGGACCCGCGCTACCAGGGCGTGGACGAGCAGGGGCGGCCCTTCAACGTGACGGCCTTCACCGCGTCCCAGCAGGGCAGCAGCAACGTGGTGGACCTGGAGGCGCCGCGGGGCGACCTGATGCTCTCGGGCGGGGGCTGGATGCTGGTGGAGAGCAGGACGGGCGTCTTCGACCGGGATGCGAACATCCTGGACATGAAGGGCGACGTGACGATCTGGCAGGATGACGGGACGTTGATCGAGACGCAGGAGGCAAGGGTGGACGTGAAGGGCGGCAACGCCGAAGGCGACCGCCCGATCGCGGCGCAGGGCACTTTCGGCACGGTGACGGGCGAGGGCTTCCGGCTGCGGGATCGCGGCGCGGTGGTGATCTTCACCGGGCGGGCCCGCGCGGTGCTGGAGGGCGGCCAGTGAGGGTCCCCGGCAGGATTTCGGCCGTGCGGCGCCTGGCCGTTGCGGCGATGGTAGCGGCGCCCTTCGCCGCGTTCCCCCTGGCCGGGGCCGTGGCGCAGCCGCTGAACCTTTCCGGCGGCGGGCCGGTGGAGGTGACGGCGACCGACGGGATCGAGTGGCGCCAGAACGAGCAGGTGGTGGTGGCGCGCGGCAACGCGAAGGCGGTGCGCGACGGCGTGACGGTGGATGCGGCGCGGCTGATCGCCCGCTACCGCCCGCGCGGCGGGGCGGCAGCCCAGGCGGCGCAGCAGCAGGAAGGCGGCGACAGCCCGCTCTCGGGCGGCGAGATCTGGCGGTTGGAGGCGGAGGGCGATGTCCGCATCAGCACCGATACAGACAAGGCCCAGGGCGACCGGGCCGTGTACGACATGGACCAGGCGGTGATGGTGCTGACCGGGCGCGACCTGCGCCTGGCCACGCCGAACGACACGATCACCGCGCGGGACAGCCTGGAATACTGGTCCCAGCGGCGCATGGCGGTGGCGCGCGGGGCGGCGAAGGTGGTGACGAGCGACAACCGCCAGATCACGGCGGACACGCTGGTGGCCTATTTCCTGGAGAACGCGCCGGCGGTGCAGCCCGCGGCGGCGCGGAGCCCGGCTCCGGGCCCGGCGGTGCGCGTGCCCGGCGGGGCTCCGGCCGCGGCGCCCGGCGCCGCGCGGCGCGTGCCGGGCGAGGGATCGAAGCTCGACCGGGTAGAGGTGTTCGGGAACGTCGAGATCCGCACCGAGACCGAGGTCGTGCGGGGTGACCGGGCCGTCTACAGCCCGGTGACGGGGATGGCGCGGGTGCTGGGCAATGTGCGGATCACGCGCGGGCAGAACCAGCTGCAGGGGCAGGAGGCGATCGTGAATCTGCGCACGGGGATCTCGCGCCTCGTCTCCGCGCCCGGGCAGCGGGTGCAGGGGCTGGTTCTGCCCTCCTCCGGGCAGGAGAACGCCCCGGCGGGCGGCGGGCAGCCGAGTGGCGCGGCGCGGCCGGCCCAACCCTCCCAAGTGCCCAGCCAGGGGCGCACACGGTGAGCGGGGCGGCGATGGCGCAGGAGGCGCTGCGGCCTCCCTCCACCGAGGCGGGGCTCGTCGCCCGGGGGCTGGGCAAGCGCTACAAGAAGCGGCCGGTGGTGCGGGGCGTCTCCCTCTCGCTCAAGCGCGGGGAGGCGGTGGGGCTGCTGGGGCCGAACGGCGCGGGCAAGACGACCACCTTCTACATGATGACCGGGCTGGTGAGGCCGGATGAGGGCCGCGTGTTCCTGGACGGGCACGACGTGACGATGCTGCCCATGTACCGCCGCGCGCGGCTTGGGCTGGGGTATCTTCCGCAGGAAGCCTCGATCTTCCGGGGACTTTCCGTGGAGGACAACATCCGCGCGGCGCTGGAGGTGGTGGAGCCGGAGCGCGAGCAGCGGGAGACGATGCTGGATTCCCTGCTGGCGGAATTCGGCATCGCGCATCTGCGGCGGGCACCGGCGCTGGCGCTCTCGGGCGGCGAGAGGCGGCGCTGCGAGATCGCGCGCGCGCTGGCGACGCACCCCGCCTACATCCTGCTGGACGAGCCGCTGGCGGGCATCGACCCCATCGCGGTGGGCGAGATCCGCGACCTGGTGAAGCACCTGAAGAATCGCGGGATCGGCGTGCTGATCACCGAGCACAACGTGCGGGAGACGCTGGCGATCATCGACCGCGCCTACATCCTGCATGACGGGCAGGTGCTGATGGAGGGCTCCCCGGAGGAGATCGTGGCGAACGAGGCGGTTCGCCGGGTCTATCTCGGCGAAAAGTTCAGCCTGTGACCGCGGGGGGCGGCTTCTTCCCCGACGGGGCGGCCCCCCTGCCCTGCCCCGCGTGGCCCGATGCGGCGCCGTTCCCGCGCGCGGAGCGCGCGTGCAAGTTCCAAGCTTCCGATGACCGGAGGGCCGAAAGGCCCGAAGGTCTGAATCGGATGCGCCCGCGCGCGGAGCGCGCGCACTAAGATGGTCTCGCTCGCGCCTCGGCTGGATTTCCGCCAGACGCAGCAGCTGGTGATGACGCCGCAGCTGCGGCAGGCGATCAAGCTGCTGCAGTCCAGCAACCTCGAGGTCTCGGCCTTCGTGGAGGAGGAGCTGGAGCGCAACCCGATGCTGGAGCGCGAGGAGGGCAGCGCCCCCGCGGAGCCGGTGCAGGTGGAGCGCGATTCCTTCGAGGCGGCTTCCGCCACCACCATGGCGGAGGACGGCGCGGGGCCGCTGGAGGCGGACTGGTCCTCCTCCTACGAGAGCGGGGACGCGCTCTACCCCTCCTCCCGCGGGGCGCGGGCGGATAGCTGGGACGAGGACGGGCGCAGCCTGGAAGAAATCGCCGGCGAGCGGCCGCGATCCTTGCGGGAGCTGCTGGCGGAGCAGGCGCGGCTGGCCTTCGGCGACCCGAAGGAGCGGCTGATCGCCGGGCAGCTCATCGCGCTGCTGGACGGGGCGGGACGCCTGGCGGTGCCGGACTCCGCGATCGCGGAGGCGCTGGGCTGCGAGGTGGGGCTGGTTTCCGGCGTGCGGGCGCGGATGCAGCGCTTCGAGCCGACCGGGCTGTTCTGCGCGGACCTGCGGGAGTGCCTGGCCGTGCAGCTCGCGGAGCTGAACCGGCTGGACCCGGCGATGCAGGCGCTGCTGGACAACCTGGACCTGCTCGCGCGGCGCGACATGGCGGGGCTGCTGCGCGTCTGCGGCGTGGATGCCGAAGATCTCTCGGGCATGGTGGCCGAGATCCGGCGGCTGAACCCCAAGCCCGGCGCCTCCACGGATGGGGAGCAGGCGCCGCTAGTGGTGCCGGACGTGCTGATGCGCCGGCTGCCCGACGGCACCTGGCTGCTGGAGCTGAACCCGGAGACGCTGCCGCGCGTGCTGGTGAACCGGGGCTTCCACGCCACCTGCCAGACGGGCGCGCGGACGAAGGAGGAGAAGGCCTTCGTCGCGGAGAAGCTGCAGGCGGCCAACTGGCTGGTGCGCAGCCTGGAGCAGCGAGCGAACACCATCCTGCGCGTGGCGGCCGAGATCGTGCGGCGACAGGAAGGCTTCTTCCGCCACGGCGTGGGCCACCTGCGGCCGCTGATCCTGCGGGACGTGGCGGACGAGCTGGGGATGCACGAGAGCACTGTCTCCCGCGTCACCGCGAACAAGTACATCGCGACGCCGCGCGGCACGCTGGAGCTGAAGTACTTCTTCACCACGGCAATCGCGGGCACGCGCGGCGGCGAGAGCTTCTCCGCCGAGGCGATCCGGCACCGCATCCGGGACATGGTGGATGCGGAGACGGCTGCCGACATTCTCTCCGACGACGCCATCGTGGAGCGGCTGCGGGCGGAGGGCGTGGACATCGCCCGGCGCACGGTGGCCAAGTACCGTGATGCGCTGAAAATCCCCTCCTCCGTGCAACGCAAAAGGGAAAAATCGGCACCCGTTCTCTGATTTGTTCCCTTTAAACCGGCCTGAGTCCGTCTCAGGTCAACTTGGTTACAAGGGCAAGAAGGGAGTCACTCCATGCACATCACGGTCGCCGGCAAGGGCGTTGAGACCGGTGAGGCGCTGAAGGCCCATGTGACGGACGGGCTGACGCAGGTCACCCGCAAGTATTTCGACCATGCCATCGATGCCCACGTGACCTTCCGCAAGGACCGCGCCTTCTTCGCCTGCGACATCAACCTGCGGGCCGGGCGCGGCCTGAACATGCGCGCCGAGGGAGAGGGAACGGATGCCCACCGGGCCTTCAACGATGCCGCCGAGCACATCGGCAAACGCCTGCGCCGCTACCGGCGGCGGGTGAACGAGCACGCCCGAAGCTTGGCGGAGGAGCGTGACGTGACGCCGGAGCCGGCGCGCGACGTGGTGCTGCGCCCGGAGGAGGAAGACGAGACCGAGGCGCCCGAGGCCGCCGCGCCGGACGGCGTGGTGTCAGCGGACGGCTACACGGACGGCGCGGTGGTGGCCGAGCGGCTGACGGAGATCAGCCGCCTGACGGTTCGGGAGGCGGTGATGCGCCTCGATCTTTCCCAGGAGCCGGTGCTGATGTTTCGCAACCGGGAGAACGGCGTGCTGAACGTCGTTTACCGGCGCGCCGACGGGCATGTCGGGTGGATCGACCCGCGGGCGGCCTGACGCGGGTTTCCCTTGCTGAAACCGCTGCGGAGGGGAGGAAGCCTCCCTTCCGCAGCGCTGACCTTCAGGCCACTCCCCGCGCCGGGGCAGGAGCGCGGCCCATTGCCCAGGCGAGGCCCATCGCCGCCACCGCCAGTGCCAGCCGCACAGGGTCCGGAAAGACCGGCACGAAGGCCGCGACGAGGCCGGCCGTGCCGAGGATGATGCGCGGCACCGGCCCGATGGGTGAAACGAGGTAGCCCGCATAGGCCGCGGTGATGGCGACGAGTGCCGCGACCTGGATGGCGGTGGCGAGGAGGATCTCGTAGAGGCCGCCGCGCATCATGATCCCCGGGTCGTAGATGAAGGCGAAGCCGACGGTGAACCCGGCGATGCCGAGGCGCGTGGCGTGCAGGGCGGTGATCGTTGGCTTCGAGCCGGCGATGGAGGCGGCGGCGAAGGCCGCGGCCGCCACGGGCGGTGAGACGTCCGCCAGCACCGCGAAGTAGAACAGGAAGAGGTGCGCTGGCAGCACCTCCACGCCCATGGCGATGAGCTGCGGCACGCCAATGGCGGCGGCGATGATGTAGCTCGGCGTGGTGGGCAGGCCCATGCCGAGGACCAGCACCGTCAGCGCCAGCAGGACGAGGAGCAGGGGCAGCGAGCCGCCCGCCAGATCCTTGATGATGCCGCCGAAGGCCACGACCATACCGGTGGCGGTGAGCGCGGAGACGACGATGCCGGCGCCCGCGATGGCGACCGCGAGCGGCGCCATGGTGAGGCCGGCATTCACCAGGCTGTCGAAGATGGCGCGCGGCGTCATCCGCGTGCGGGCGCGCAGCATGGAGACGGCGACCATGGCGACCGTGGCGCAGAAAGCGGCGAAGTTGCCGGACCAGCGCTCCATCATCAGATAGACGAGCAGCGCTATGGGAAGAACCAGGTGGGTGTCGGCCAGCACCTCGCGCCAGGGTGGGATCTCGGCCTTCGGCATGGGGGCCATGCCCGCGCGCTTCGCCTCGAAATGCACGGCGGCGAGGATGGCGAAGTAGTAGAGCACGGCGCCGATCGCGGCGGCGACCACGATCTCGCCGTAGGGGATGTTGGTGATCTCCGCCATCACGAAGGCGGCCGCGCCCATGACGGGCGGCATGATGGCGCCGCCGACGGAGGCCGCGCTCTCGATCCCGCCGGCGACGGCAGGGCGGTAGCCGATGCGCTTCATCAGCGGGATCGTCATCGCGCCCGTGGTGATGACGTTGGAGACGGAGGAGCCGCTCATCGTGCCGAAGAGGCCGGAGGTGACCACGGCCACCTTCGCCGGGCCGCCCGTGAAGCGGCCAGCGGCGGCCGCGCCGAGATTGCTGAACAGGCGCCCCGTGCCGCTGCCCCCCATGAAGGCGCCGAAGATGATGAATACGGCGATGGTGGTGGCGACGATGCCCGTCAGCGGGCCGTAGACGCCGCCGGCGGTGGGAACGAGCCAGGAGGCCTCCAGGATCTCCTCCACCGAGAAGGGACGGGTGTTCAGCACGCCGGGCATGAGATGGCCGAAGCCCATGTAGGCGATGCTGATGATCACCATCCAGGCGAGGCCGGGCTCTACCGCGCGCCGCGTGGCTTCCAGCAGCGTGACGATGCAGAGGACCGCCATGCCGGACATGACGGGCGTCCATTCGTCCACGTACTCCATGCGGTCGGAGACGGCGGCGGCGTTGGCCCAGACCCAGACATGCGGCGCGGCGGCGGCGGCGAACCAGAGCCAGTCCGCGACCGTCGGGCGGTCCGCCGGGCTATTCTTTCCGGCGGGCCAGAGGAGGAAGATCGGCGGCACGAAGGCCAGCAGGTGGAAGGCCCGCATGGCGATCGGCTCCGGGAAGCCGACGCCGCCGAAATACAGGTGAACCGCCGCCGCGAGGGCAAGCCAGGCCGAGAGGATCGGGCCCAGCGGACCCTTCAGCGCGCGCAATTCAGAATCCTCAGCCCGGGGGCATCGCGCCGGCTTCGCGGTAGGCGCGGGCGGCGCCGGGGTGCAGCGGGGCACCGGCGTACTTCCAGGCCTCCTTCGGGTCGTAGGCGGCCATGGAGGCGTGGATCTGCGTCAGCCGCGCGCCCTTGGCGGCGATCAGCGCCTTGGTCAGCTTGTAGGCCACGTCGTCCGGCACCGTCTCGTGCACCACGATCACGCTGTCCATCGTCGTCACCGGGACGTCGGCCGTCTGGAGCGTGGGATAGGCGGCGGCGGGAATGATGCCCTGGTTGTAGGCGTAGGTGTCGATCAGGTGCTTCCGCACGTCCTCGGGGAAGGCCACCAGCTTGGAGGTGCGGCGGCCCTGGCCGAGTTCCGTCAGGATGGCGGCGGGCTTGGCGAGGGCGAAGTACACGCAGTCCACCTGCCCGTCGCCGAAGGCGGCCGCGACATCGTTGTAGGAGCCGTTCAGGTAGGTGCCGCCATTGGCGCGGATCTGCTCGGGCGAGGTGCCGTAGAACTTCAGGATGCGCTGCAGCGTCATCTCATCGGTCGAGGAGCGCTGCGGGCATCCGATGCGGAGGCCGCGCTGCGTGAGGAGCGCGCGCATGTCGTCGCTGCCCTTGTCCGCGGCGCGGACGAGGTTGTGCTCGGTCGGGGAGTAGCCGGTGCCGAGGGTGCGGATCTTGTCGTGCTTCTGGCGGTACGGCTCCTCTCCGCGCACGGCGGCGGCGGTGAAGGCGTCGATGCCCCAGCCCATCTGGGACTGGCCGTTGTTGATGCGGGTGGGGTTGGCCAGGCCGCCGCCGGGGACGACGCGGATCTGCAGGTCGGCCTCGTCCTTCGCGAGCGCGGCGATGCCGGCGCCCATGGTGTACCAGCCGCCACCGAGCGAGCCCGCCACGAACTCGAAGGTCTGCTGGGCGGAGGCGGCGCGGATGAACGGCATCGCCAGGGCGCCGCCGAGCAGGAGGCGGCGGGGAAGGATCGGGAGCATCGGGAGGCCTCCTGGAGGGCGGGTTTTGCCGGGCGATGTTGGGCCCGACCGCGCGTCAGCCGCAATGGGCGTGCAATGCGCGTGCCGCCCTTCGGCCTCAGCAGGGCTCGGCGAGGAAAACGCGGGAGGGGGTGACGAACTCCTCCTGCGCCTGGACGGTCAGGATCTCCCGCGCGCCGGCTTCCGCGGTGCGGCGCAGCAGGCCGTAGATGGAGGAGGTGGCGGCGGAGAGGGCAAGGCGGGAATCGCCCCAGCGCAGGCGGTGGAAGAGGAAGAGGGCGGCCATCGCGTCCCCTGCCCCGTTGACGGAGATGGGCAGGCGCGGCGTGCGGACGCGCCAGAAGGCGCCGCCCTCCGCGGCCAGGAGGTCCACGGAGTCCTCCGGCGTGTCCTCCACCTGCAGGCTCGTCACCAGCACGGTGCCCGGGCCCCTGGCCTGGAGGGCTGCGGCGGCGGCCTTCGCGTCGTCGAGCGATGAGACCTGGCGGCCGGTCAGCCACTCCAGCTCGAACTGGTTCGGGGTGACAATGGCGGCCTGGGGCACGGCGCGGTCGCGCATGAATTCCGGGATGCCCGGGCGGACGAAGATGCCGCGGCCGACATCGCCGATCACGGGATCGCAGCACCAGATGGCGGCGGGATTGGCGGCGCGCACGCGGGCGGCGGCGCCGATGATCGCCTCCCCGATCGCGGCATCGCCCATGTAGCCGGAGAGGATGGCGTCGCAGCGGGCGAGGACGCCGCGCTCCTCGATTCCCTGGACGAGATCGCCGATCAGGTCCGCACCGAAGACCTGGCCGCGCCAGGCGCCGTAGCCCGTGTGGTTGGAGAACTGCACGGTGTTCAGCGCCCAGACCTCCGCGCCGAGGCGCTGGAGGGGGAAGACGGCGCTGGCGTTGCCGACATGGCCGTAGGCGACCCAGGACTGGATGGAGAGGATGTTCATCGCGGCATCCGCCCCGCAAGGACAGGAAACGCCGCCCGCGCGGGGAGCGGGACGGCACCACTTCCCTAGATCAGTTCGGGCGGGACCGGAATCGGCCGGGAGCCCGAATCTGCGATCAGGCCGTTCGCCCGCCATCCACCGGCAGCAGGACACCGGTGATGAAGGAGGAGGAGTCCTCGGCCAGCCAGACGCAGGCATTGGCGATGTCGGCGGGGGTGGAGAGGCGGCCGATGGGGATGGTGGCGAGGAAGCGGCCGCGATTTTCTGGCGTGTCCTCCACCCCCATGAAGGCGGAGGTGAGGCCGGTGACGCCCATGACCGGGCAGACGGCGTTCACCCGCACGTTGTCCTTCGCCCATTCCTGGGCGAGGGACTGGGTGAAGACGTTCACCGCGCCCTTCGTGCCGTTGTACCAGGTGAGGCCGGGGCGCGGGCGGAGGCCGGCGGTGGAGGAGACGGTGATGAAGCTGCCGCCGCCGCGGGCCTTCAGGGCGGGGTAGGCCGACTTTGCCATCAGGAAGACGGACTTCACGTTGATGGCGAAGACGCGGTCGAACTCCTCCTCCGCGACGTCGAGGGAGGGCTGGTTGCGGTAGGTCCAGCCGGCGTTGTTCACCACGATGTCCAGCCCGCCGAGGGCGGAGAGGGTTCCGTCCACCATGGATTGGATGTCAGGGGCGCGGGAGACGTCTCCGCCAAGGGCGATGCCGCCGATCCCCTCGGCGACGCGGCGCGCGCCCTCCTCGTTCAGGTCGGCCACGGCGACCTTCGCGCCCTGGGCGGCGTATTCCCTGGCGATGCCCTCGCCGAAGCCCGAGGCGGCGCCCGTGACGAGCGCGACTTTGCCTTGCAGGCGCATGATCCGTTTCCCCGATTGCGATACCAGTCTGAAAAGACCGGTGGTGCCGGTCAACGCGCTCGGATGCGGAACGGCCGCAGCCTATCCCCGGAGTTCCTGCAGAGCCTTTTCCAACTGCTCAAGCATAAAGGCGCGCCGCGCTGCGCTCTCCTCGGCATTGCCCTGGAGCGGCGCCTCGCGGAGGTGGCGAGCCAATCGATCACCTAGGTCCTGCAGCGTCTCGGCGCGCTCGTCCGGATTGATAATGGACGCGACCTGTACCTCAAGGCTGGTGACGAAAGCCTCTCTCAGGAGTTGGGCGCTGGTGCGTTGCGAATCGATCAAGTGGCAACCCTCAGCGAAGTGGCACCATTCATTGCGCTTGCTGACTGATGTTGCGGGTGATGGCAAGCCAGCAGGTACAATCGAACGACGCACTCCTACCACAGGTTGTATGACGGAAGTGTTATCCCACCCGCGACATTGGAGAGTTTTCAGGCTGAACAGGCAAATTTGCCGTTTCGCTCACCTAGCCTCTCCAAATTTCGTCAATACTTAAGAAAGGTCTCCAAATTTATCCATTGCCCGCCGCCTTCCGCCCGGGAATCGTGCGGTGAGGCAGATCGCCAGAGGGGGACAAAATGGCGCGCTTGATGATGAGTGATCAGAGGTTCAAGTCCGAGCTGGCGACGGTGGTCGGAGTTCTGGGGTGCCTGGGAGAGTACGCGGGCGACAGGGGCGATCTGCAGGCAGCGAACGTTCTGATCAGCGCTGCTGAGATTTTGGAAACGGTGCTTGCCCGTGCGGCTGCGCCACAGGTTTCCAGCGCCGCTCCCTTGCAGGCCGTGATTGCGGGCCTGGAGGCGGTGGGCCGGGTCCCTGCCTGAGGCAGGGCCGTGGATCTCGCTGGGAACCTGGGGGAGAGGAGGTTCCCGGCGGCTTCGTGGTTGCACAAGGTGCCGCTGCCCGCTAAACGCGCCCGTCTTGCGCTTCCGGTCGGCATCGGCGGCGCCACATGTCTATGGAACCCGCCCGATGAAGTCCGATATCCATCCCGACTACCACGAGATCAACGTGATCATGACGGACGGGAGCACCTACAAGACCCGCTCCTGCTACGGCCAGCCGGGCGACACGCTGCGCCTGGACATTGACCCGAAGTCTCACCCGGCTTGGACGGGCGTGCAGCGCATCGTGGACACGGGCGGGCAGATCGCGAAGTTCAACAAGAAGTTCGCTGGCATCGGCGCCCGCAAGGGCTGATCTGCGGCCAGCGCAATGCTGGCTTGCGATTTACGCATATGAAGTGGGGCTCCGGGGCTTGAAGCTTCGGGGCCTTTTTTCCATTTATCGGCTGTCAGCGGCGCCCGAATGGGGCCGGTGGCGTGAGGCGAGCGGACGCACGGCCCGATCGGGGGTGCACCAGCCGCAAGTCCTTGCAATTGCAGACGACAACCTTGCTCAAGCAGGAGGTTTCTCGTGAACGCTCTCGACTTCTCTCCCCTTTTCCGCACCGCCATCGGCTTCGACCGTCTGGCCCGCCTGGCGGACACCGCCCGCGCGGCCGCCGAGGCGCCTTCCTATCCTCCGTACAACATCGAGCGCACCGCGGACGACAGCTACGTCCTGACCATGGCCGTGGCGGGCTTCTCGCAGTCCGACATCGAGATCACCGCGCAGGACAACGTCCTCCTCGTCTCCGGCAAGGCGCCGCAGGCGAATGACGAGGGTCGCTACCTGCACCGCGGGATTGCCGGCCGCGCCTTCGAGCGCCGCTTCGTCCTCGCCGACCACATCCGGGTCGAGGGTGCGTCGCTGCAGAACGGCCTGCTGCATGTCTCCCTGCGCCGCGAGGTGCCGGAGCAGCTGAAGCCGCGCCGGATCGAGATCGCGCAGGGCGCCCCGCAGCGCCCGGCCCTCGAGGGCCGCGTGGAGGCCGCGAACAGCCAGGAGAGCGGTGCCCAGGCGGCCTGAGGCTCCTGGTCCCTATCCTTCGCGGGAGTAGCGTATTGGGGGCCGGCGGAGTGATCTGCCGGCCCTCTTGCTATTCCGGCTTCCTGAAGAAGGCGTCCGCTGCCGCCCTCTGCGCGGCCCGCGCGGCGATGGCGGCCTCGGCCCGGCCAATCTCGGTCCGCAGCGCCTCGATATAGGCGCGCAGCGTCTCCTCGGACCATTCCGCCAGCGCGGCGGGGGTGAAGCCGCCGGCCGCGGGCTTGCGCCGCTCCTCTTCTTCGAACATCAGACCTCCTTCTGGGCTTTGACCGCCCCCATCCCCCTCTCTATATCCGCTGGCAACAGCCCAGGGGGCCCCCGGCCCCTGCCGACCGGCCCGAAGGGGCCGCGACGAGGTTTCCATTATGCCCACGCCCCTGATGCCCAAGGCCACCGCCGTGTGGCTGATCGACAAGACCTCCCTCACCTTCGACCAGGTGGCCGATTTCGTGGGGATGCACCCGCTTGAGGTGCAGGCCATCGCGGATGGCGAAGTGGCGCAGGGGATCGTCGGCTACGATCCCGTCGCCAATTCCCAGCTGACGCGGGAGGAGATCGCCCGCTGCGAGGCCGACCCGAAGGCGCGGCTGAAGATGATGGAGAGCGCCCTTCCCCAGCCGAAGGCGCGCGGCAAGGGCGCGAAGTACACCCCCGTGGCCAAGCGCAACGACCGGCCGGACGGCATCGCCTGGCTGCTGCGGAACTACCCGCAGCTGACGGATGCCCAGGTGGCGAAGCTGCTGGGCACCACGAAGGAGACGATCGCGAAGGTGCGGGACCGCAGCCACTGGAACGCGGCCAACATCAAGCCGCGCGACCCGGTGATCCTCGGGCTCTGCAGCCAGTCCGACCTGAACGCCCTCATCGTCTCGATCGGCGCCGAGCCGGCCCCGACGGCGGTGGAGGACGACGCGGCCTAAAGTTCCCCTGCGGGGTGGACGCGGCAGGGATCAGCCCTGGCCGGCAGCATGAAAAAGGGCGGGTTCCCCCAGGGGAGCCCGCCCTTCGCTCATTTTGGGGCCCGATCGGCCCCGGGGATCACTGAGGGAGGCGGCGCTGCGCCTCGAAGCGCTCCATCTCCTCCTTCAACCTCAGCTTCTCCCGCTTCAGCCGAGCCAGTTCGAGGCTGTCCGGAAAGGGTCGGGCGTCCTCCTCAAGGATGCGCGTATCGAGCGCGGCGTGACGATCCTTGAGCGACTGCAGCCGGTGCGGGTTCAGCATACGCTTGAGCCTCCTGCTTTTTTCGTCCGGGACTGCGACCCCTGGGCTACTCTTCCGCAAGCCCTCCCGAGGCCGCCGCGCGGCGTTTGTCACCGCCGCGCCGAAGATGATATGGCATCTGGAAGCCCGGGCGCGACACCTCTCACGCCCTTATCAACCCGCCCGTTCGTCGCCCGTGTTGCGGGGCGCGACGGGCCGCCCGATCCATCCGGGGGACCATGCTGCCCGAACGTGACAGCCTCCTGCGTCGCCTGCACGAGTTGCGAAGCGAGCACCGCGACCTGGACACGGTGATCGCCCGCCTCGAGGATAGCCTCCACGACCAGCTGCAGCTTCAACGGCTGAAGAAGCGTAAGCTGAAGCTGAAGGACGAGATCTCCTCGCTGGAGAGCCGGCTCGTCCCGGACATCATCGCATGAGTGGGGGCGTGAGCGGAGCCATGGGCGGGGCCGCGCCCCTGGTCGGGATCATCATGGGCTCGCGCTCCGACTGGGAGACGATGCGCCACGCGGCCGAGATGCTGGAGGCGCTGGAGGTTCCCCACGAGACGCGCGTGGTCTCCGCCCACCGCACCCCGCGGCGCATGGTGGAGTACGCGGAAGGTGCGGCCGGGCGCGGGCTGCAGGTGATCATCGCCGGGGCGGGCGGCGCCGCCCACCTGCCCGGCATGACCGCGAGCCTGACCTCCCTGCCCGTCCTCGGCGTGCCGGTGGAGAGCCACGCGCTGAAGGGGCAGGACTCCCTTCTCTCCATCGTGCAGATGCCGGCCGGCATCCCCGTGGGGACGCTGGCGATCGGCCGTGCCGGGGCCGTGAACGCCGCCCTGCTCGCGGCCGCCATCCTCGCCCTCTCGGATCCTGCGCTGGCGGACCGGCTGAACGCCTATCGCCGGGCGCAGACCGAGAGCGTGCCGAGGGACCCGGCTTGAGCAGCGGCGTGAGCGAGAGGCCCCTGCCCCCGGGTGCCACCATCGGGATACTCGGCGGCGGGCAGCTCGGGCGGATGACGGCGCTGGCCGCGGCCCGGCTGGGCTACCGGTGCCACGTCTTTTCCCCGGCGGCGGGCGAGCCCGGCACCCAGGTTGCGGCGGAGAGCACGATCGCGGCTTACGGGGACGAGGACGCGCTTGGCCGCTTCGCGCGCAGCGTGGACGTGGTGACCTTCGAGTTCGAGAACGTGCCGGCCGCCACGCTGGACCACCTGGCCGCCATCGTGCCCTGCCGCCCGGGAATCCGGGCGCTGTCGATCTGCCAGGACCGGCTGCTGGAGAAGGCCTTCCTGGAGAAGGCCGGGGTTCCCGTGGCGCCCTGGGCCGCGGTGCATTCCGCAGCCGACCTTCCCGCCGCCCTGGCGAAGGTGGGGCTGCCCGCCGTGCTGAAGACGACGCGGCTGGGCTATGACGGGCGCGGCCAGGCGGTGGTGCGGACGGCGGAGGAGGCGGAGGCGGCGCTGGCGCGCCTTTCCCCCCACCCGTTGATCGCGGAGGCCTTCGTTCCCTTCGCCGCCGAGATCTCGGCAGTAGCGGCGCGGGCGGTGGACGGGACTACCGCCACCTATGACGCGGTGGAAAACCGGCACGCGCACCACATCCTCGACCTCTCCTTCGCGCCGGCCCGCGTGCCGGCGGAGGCGGCCGCCGCCGCGCGCCGCCACGCCGCCGCGGTCGCGGAGGCGTTGGAGCTGGTGGGGGTGCTGGCCGTGGAGCTCTTCCTGCTGCCGGACGGGACGCTGCTGGGCAACGAGATCGCGCCGCGGCCGCACAATTCCGGCCACTGGACGATGGATGCCTGCGGGGCCAGCCAGTTCGACCAGCACGCCCGCGCCGTGGCCGGGCTGCCCCTGGCCTCCACCGCCCGGCACGCGGACGCGGTGATGCGGAACCTCATCGGGCCGGAGGGAATGGCGCGCTGGCCGGGAATCGCCGGGGAGCCCGACGTGTTCCTGCACCTCTACGGCAAGGCGGAGGCCCGGCCGGGGCGGAAGATGGGGCACGCGACGCGCGTCTTTCCCCTGGGCGCACTGGGCGCAACCCCTGAATCGGACCTGCTCAAGGGTATGTGACCGAAATGCAAGGGGGGGCTGTGGCACGCCCGCCACAGCGCCCCGAAACCCTTGCAGCACGGGCCCTGGTGCGGTGCACGGGCCTGAGGGGAATGGTATTGAGCCCTACGCGGCGCCGGAATCGGGGGGACTCCTGAGTCCCGCGCAAGCGCCCTGGTGGATCGGGAGTTCACATCATGAGCCTGAAGAAGGCCCTTCTGGCGGCGACGATCCTGTCGCTTCCGCTCGCCGCGCAGGCCCAGCCTGTCGCCGGCCTCTACATCGCCGGCGGCGCCGGCTTCAACTGGCAGCAGTCGACCAAGGACACGATCGGCGGCGCCGCCGGTGCGTACCTCGGCCCGGTCAACAACCGCGTTAAGGTCAACCCGGACATGGGTTGGGTCGGCGTTGGCAGCATCGGCTTCGGCTTCGGCAACGGCCTGCGCATCGAGGCCGAAGGCAACTTCCGCGAGAACGATGTCGGCGACGTTCGCTTCGGCAACACGAACCCGCGCTTCCAGTCCGGCCGGACCCGCAGCTACGGCGCCATGGGCAACGTGCTGTATGACTTCAACATCCCCGGCATCCCCGTTGTTCCGTACATCGGTGGTGGCGTCGGCTACGTGTGGACCGAGTACAACAACGTCCGCGCGAACGACTACCAGAACTTCCGCGCCGGCCTGCCCGTCTCCGTGACCGGCAACCGCCTGCGGATCGACGACACCGACGGCCAGTTCGCCTACCAGGGCATCGCCGGCGTTGCCTTCGGTCTCGGCGTTCCCGGCCTGGCGCTGACCGCCGAGTACCGCTTCCTCGGCACGCTGTCGCCCGAGCTGACCGGCGTCGTTTCCCGCCAGTCCCCTGGCCAGGGCCCGAACGGCACGCGCATCGCCGCTGGCCGCGTTGAGGTCGACAACTTCAACCACTCCGTGCTGATCGGTCTGCGCTACGCGTTCAACGCGCCGCGCCCGGCCCCGGCCCCCGTCGCTGCCCCGGTTCCCGCCGCGGCTCCGGCTCCGGCCCGCACCTACCTGGTGTTCTTCGACTTTGACCGCGCCGACCTGACGGACCGCGCCCGCCAGATCATCTCCGAGGCCGCGCAGGCCGTGTCCTCCACGGGCACGACCCGCATCGAGGTGGCCGGCCACGCCGACCGCTCCGGTACGCCGCAGTACAACCAGCGCCTCTCCATGCGCCGCGCCGAGGCCGTCGCTGCCGAGCTGACGCGCCGTGGCGTGCCGCGTTCGGCCATGTCGATCCAGGCCTTCGGCGAGAGCCGCCCGCTGGTCCCGACCGCCGACGGCGTGCGCGAGCCGCAGAACCGCCGCGTCGAGATCGTGCTGCGCTAAGCAGCCCGATCCCGTCACGGGACATGAGAGGGGGCGGGACCGGAAGGTCCCGCCCCTTCTTCTTTGGCGATGCTTCATCGGCGCGGGCTTGCGGCCCCATCGGTCGTTATGGAAAAGAAAGGGAAGCCCGGGCGGCCAAGGCCCCCAGCAGCGAAGCTGATCCGGCACGGGGTGCATGACCATGCGCGCGCGGCACGTTCTGCCTCTCCTGCTCCTCGCGGGCTGCGGCGCCACGCCACGGGAACCCGGCCTTGCCGGCTATCTCCACATCTTCGAGGCCGCACGGGATGCCCGGCTTGCTTGCGCCGGGCTCCCGGCGGGCTGCGCGCCGCCTAGCATAAGGGACAGCCTGGAACGGGCTGAGGCAGAGGCTCCGCGCCGGTTGTTCCTGCCGCGCCCGGAGGCGAGGGAGGATCGCGTCCTTGCCCGGACGGCGCTGGAGGCGGCGGAGGCGGATTGCCGGGTGCGCGGCGTGCGCCCCGGCTCCGCGCGCTGGGACAGCTGCCTGCTGGATCGCGGGATCATCCGCCTGGAGGAGGCGGCCGCGGAGCGCGGGCGGGTGCCTGAAACGACGAAGGGCGCCTTGCGGCGCCCTTCGGGACCAACGGCCTGAGCGGAGGGCTCAGCGCGTGTTGGTGGAGACCCGGCGGATGGCCGTGCGGCGCTCCGGCTTCTCCGGCGCGGAGCTGGCGGCCGGGGTGGTCGCGGAGCACTCGCTGCGGCCGTGCGGGTTGGACAGGCCGTTCGCCACGGCGAGCTGGGCCAGGCCCTCGGTGGTCTTCGGCGCGGCCATCGCGGCGGTGAAGAGCGAGGCGACGTTGGCGCAGAAGGCGGTGCCCTGGCGGCCGCTGTCCATCTGCTGGACGTTCGCCAGCTCGGTCACGAAGTTGTCGCGCACGCGGACGCCGGTGTTGCCATTGGCGCGGCGGTAATAGGTGGACATGCCCTCCCAGGCGGAGGAGAGCTGGCCCTGATAGCTGCGCACGAAGGTGTTGTACTGCTCGTCCTGCTTGCAGAGCAGGGCGGCGACCATCAGCTGGCTCTGAAGGGCGCGCACGTCGAAGGCGGCCTTGTCAGCGGGGCGCATGCAGGTCTGCGCCATGGCAGGGGTGGCGGCAACGACGGCCACCAGACCGGCGGCGAGGAAGCGGATCGGCGACATTTCGACCGTGGTCTCCCGAGGCATGAGGGGCGGTACCTCCCGCCCTGCGGCACATCTAGCGATTCGACTTCGTTGATGCACGCGGCTTTTTGAGGGCGAGAGGCGAATGCTCTCAGCAACTTAAGGGCCGTGGCGGAAATGCCATGGCAAGTCCGCAAGGCGCGCATGGCACGCCCGGCGGAAAGGCCCGGCGCGCAGAGCGTCAAGCCGCCTTCGCAGCCCTTGGCCGCATGACGCGAGCCAGGCCTGACATCCGCCTGTCAAGAAAATCCAGCGCCGCCAGCGTGTCCTCCGGCTCCCGCAGCCAGTAGGCGAGGGTCGCGGCGTAGAGCCCGGCCAGGGAGGCGCGGCGCGTGTACCAGGAGAAGTCGGCGGAGGTGTCGCCGGCCGCAGCCCAGATCGAGTCCGCGCTGCGCGCCAGGGTGCGGGCGGCCGCGCCCGCGTTCCAGGGCAGCGCCAGCAGGGCCAGGGCGCGCCGGAGCGCCTGCCGCTGGTGGGAGGCATGGTCCAGCCGGATTTCCACCAGCCTGCGGATCCGGCCGGGGATGCGGAGGACGGAGAGGTCCTCCCTCGCGGCCGCTTCCTCCATCCGGCGGTCGGCGAGGTCGATCCAAGCCTCCACGGCGCCCACGGGGCCTGTCGGGAAGAGCCAGCGATGCGCGGCCGGCTCCTCGCCGATGCCGCGCAGCCCGGCCTCCAGCGCGGCCTCCGTCCATCCCAGGCGCGGGACATGCGGCAGGGTAGCCAGGATGGCGCCGTCCCGCTCCGCGCTGCGCTCGATCACCGTGCCCTCTCCTTCGCGTCCGCTGGCGCCTGATGGCGCGACAATTCCTCGTTGAAGCCGAGGCGGGAGAGATCCTCCATCCGCATGGGGTAGAGAAGCCCCTCCAGGTGGTCGAACTCGTGCTGCATCACCCGGGCCGCCATGCCGTCCGCCTCCCCGGAGACGGGGCGCCCCTCGGCGTCCAGGCCGCGCCAGGCGATGCGGGCGGCGCGCCGCACCTCGCCGCGCAGGCCGGGGATGGAGAGGCAGCCCTCCCAGCCCAGCTCCCGCTCCTCGCCCACCGGGGCGATCTCCGGGTTGAACAGGGCGAAGACCCGGGGGCCGTCCCGCATGACGAAGAGGCGGAGGGGTATGTGGACCTGCGGCGCGGCGAGGCCGAGCCCGCCGGCATCAACCATGGTTTCGGCCATGTCGGCGGCCAGGCGGCGCATCTCCGGCGCCGTGGGGTCCGGCACGGGCTCTGCCCGGCGCAGCAGCACCGGGTGGCCCATGCGGGCGATCTTCAGGATGGCCATTCGTAATCCAACAGTGGCAGGGGCAACCGTGCCCGGGGCCGCATGTTGGAGCGGGACCCGGATTCGTCACCAGGGTGCGGTGCAGCGGCGTTTCGGGCTTCCGCACCCCGCGCGCGACGTGCTACACGGCCGGGCTTTCGCCGGAAGGGATTCGTCCCTCCGGCCTTTTGCGATCCTTTAACCTCAACCCCTGACCAGGAGGTCGTTGCCGCGTGCAAGTCGTCGTTCGGGACAACAACATCGACCAGGCGCTGAAGGCGCTCAAGAAGAAGCTGCAGCGCGAGGGCGTGTTTCGCGAGATGAAGCTGCGCCGCCACTTCGAGAAGCCCTCGGAGCGCCGCGCGCGCGAGGCCGCCGAGGCCGTTCGCCGCGCCCGCAAGGTCGAGCGCAAGCGCCTGGAGCGCGAGGGCTTCTGAGCCCTTCCCGCCCCCTTCTGCGGGGCGGGCCACCGAACGTCAGGAGCTGCGGCGCGGGGATCACCCCTGCGCATCGCGGCTTTTGGCGTTTTCAGCCGGTTTTGCTGAGTCCCCAGAAGGTGGCGAAGTTCGGCACCACGTCCCGCAGCGTGTTCCGGTAGGCGGTGGCCTGGAAATACTGGCCGAGCGGGATGAAGGGCACCGTTTCGAAGGCGCGGCGCTGCATCCGGCCGGCGACGGTCTTCTGGACCTGCAGGTCGGGGGCGTCGAACCACTCGTCCCGGAGCGTTTCCAGTTCCGGGTCCTCGGGCCAGCCGAACCATCCGGCCTGCCCGTTGGCGCGGAGCTGAGTGTTCGCCGCCGGGGTGGCGTTGTCGGCGCCGGCGGAGAAGGTGACGAAGGCGCTCCAGCCGCCGGCATCGGGCGCGGCCTTGCTGGCGCGGCGGGTGAGCACCGAGCCCCAGTCCGTGGCCTGGTAATCCACGTTCAGGCCGATCTTCTTCATCGTGTCGGCCATCACCTCGCTCATGGCATTCAGGTGGGGCAGGTCGGTGGGAACAATGAAGGCGACCTTCTCGCCCTTGTAGCCGGCCGCCGCCAGCTCGCGCTTAGAGCGCTCCAGGTCACGGGGGCGGGACAGGACGTCCAGGGCGATGTCGTTCGCGAGCGGGGTGCCCGGGGTGAAGACGCCCGCGGGGACGCGCCACATGGCCGGGTCGTCGCCGGCGCAGGCGATCATCAGGTCCTTCTGGTCCACGGCGCCCAGGACCACCCGCCGGACGAGGGGGTTATCGAAGGGCGGTTGCAGGTGGTTCATGCGGAAGCTGGCGCCGTAGCCTGCGCGGTCCAGCACGGCCACGGTCAGGTTGCGGTTCCGGCGCAGCAGCGGCAGCAGGTCAGGCGTGGCGAAGTCCCACCAGTCCACCTCTCCGGCCTGCAGCGCGGCGGCCGCGGTGGCGGGATCGGGGGTGGTCAGCCACTCCACCCTGTCTAGGTTGACGATCTTCGGGCCGGCGGTGCCGCGGGGCGTGCCCTCCGGGCGGGGGACGTAGCGCTCGTTGCGGGCATAGACGGCGCGGGCGCCGGGCACGCGCTCCCCGGCCAGGAAGCGGTAAGGGCCGGAGCCGACCATCTCCGTGACCTGGGTCGTGCCGGGGGTCCTTGCCAGGCGCTCAGGCATCATCGCGGGCATGAAGACGCCGAACTTGCCCAGGGCGTTGGGCAGCATCGGGAAGGGCTTCTTCAGGCGGAAGAGGATGCGGCGGTCATCGGGGGCCGAGAGCTCGTCCGTGGCGGCCATGAGCGTGGCACCGAAGCCGTCTCGGCTGGCCCAGCGGCGGATGGAGGCGACGCAGTCCCGGGCGAGCACGGGCTCGCCGTC
Organism: Roseomonas populi; assembly: GCF_024594815.1. Taxonomy (GTDB): domain Bacteria; phylum Pseudomonadota; class Alphaproteobacteria; order Acetobacterales; family Acetobacteraceae; genus Roseomonas; species Roseomonas populi. The sequence continues at coordinate 331,201 of NZ_JANJOU010000001.1, forward strand.
GTGCCAGCGCAGGCCCTCGCGCAGGGTCAGGGTCCAGCGGCGGCCGTCCTCCTCCACGGTGTGGCCTTGCACCATCTGCGGCTGCGGCTGGTAGTCCGCATCGGTGCCGTAGAGGGTGTCGAACACCATGAAGCCGTGGTTGCGGGTGACGTAGGCGGTGTTCCAGTGCGGATCGAGGGTGGAGAGGTCCGCCTGCGGGATGAAGCGCAGGACCCGCGCGCCCGCCCCGGTTCCCTGGGCCGCCGCCAAGCCGGGGGTTGCCAGCGCGGCGCCCGCCGCGCCCAGGAATTGCCTTCGCCGCATCACACCCCAACCTTCTGCCAGGCCCGTATGGCAGCACGGGTTGCCGCGCCCGTCACCCTCCGCCGCACAACTGAAGGGCCCCTGCCCCGTTGGTCCCCCGCAGCACCGGACCGACCATGCCCCAGCTCACGCCCGACCTGATCACCCGCGTTCCTCCGCCGCCCGAGGGCTCCGCCGCGCCCCCGCCGGACGAAGCCCGGCTGCGGGCGGAGATGACGGTGTTCCTGCACGACCGGGACCCGAAGCTCGGCATCTGGGTCTTCGCCTACGGCGCGCTGATGTGGAAGCACGAGGACTGCGCGCCGGATATCATCACCCCGGCGCGGCTGCCGGGGCTGGCGCGCCGCTACGAGCTGTCGGACGTGCATGACCGGGGGGCGCCCGCGCGGCCGGGGCTTACCCTCGGGCTCTCTCCCAACGCGGCACTGGCCTGCCCGGGGCTGCTGCTGCACCTGCCGGGTCCGGATCTGCCGAACCGCCTCTGGCCGGTGTGGAAGCAGGAAATGGGGCCAGGGTTCTACATACCGGAATGGCATGACGCGCTGCTGACCACCACCCATGACGGGCACGGCGCCCCGGTGCGCGCGCTGTGCTTCGTCACGCGCCGGGACCACCGGCTCCATGTCGGGGAGCGGCCGGTGCACGAGGTGGCGGATACCCTGTCCCGCGCCGCCGGGCCGAACGGCAGTGCCGCCGCCTATCTGATGGACGCCGTGGGAATCCTGCGGGCGAACGGGATGCGGGACGCGATGCTGGAGAGCATGGAGGCGGAGGTTGCCCGCCGCCTCCATGCCATGGAACCTACTTCTGGAGAGCCTGGACGATCTGCTGGGTGACCTTCTTGGCGTCCCCGAACAGCATCATGGTGTTGTCGCGGAAGAAGAGCTCGTTCTCCACGCCGGCATAGCCGCTGGCCATGCCGCGCTTGACGAAGAACACTGTCTTGGCCCGCTCCACCTCCAGGATGGGCATGCCGTAGATGGCGGAGGATTTGTCCGTCTTCGCGGCCGGGTTGGTCACGTCGTTCGCGCCGATGACGTAGGCGACGTCGGCCTCCGCGAATTCCGGGTTGATCTCCTCCAGCTCGTGCACGTCGTCATAGGGCACGTTGGCCTCGGCCAGCAGGACGTTCATGTGGCCGGGCATGCGGCCGGCGACGGGGTGGATGGCGTATTCCACCGTCGCGCCCTCCTTCTTGAGGAGGTCCGCCATTTCCCGCACCACCTGCTGGGCCTGGGCCACCGCCATGCCGTAGCCGGGGACGATGATGACCTTGCCGGCGTTCTTCATGATGTAGGCCGCGTCCTCCGGGCTGCCGGACTTCACGGGGCGGGCCGGGCCGGCATTGCCGCCGGCCGCCGCCGCGCCGCCCGCCTCGGCGCCGAAGCCGCCGAGGAGGACGTTGAGGATGGAGCGGTTCATCCCCTTGCACATGATGTAGGAGAGGATGGCGCCCGAGGCGCCGACGAGGGCGCCGGTGACGATCAGCAGCAGGTTGCCGATGGTGAAGCCGATGCCGGCCGCGGCCCAGCCGGAGTAGGAGTTCAGCATCGAGACGACGACGGGCATGTCTGCCCCGCCGATCGGGATGATGAGCAGGAAGCCGAGCGCGAAGGACAGGATCGCGATGATCCAGAAGAGCCAGGCCGGGCCGCCTGTGGCGACGAAGGTGGCGATCAGCAGGATCAGCACGATGCCCAGCGCCGCGTTCAGGGGGTGCTGGCCCTTGAACAGGATGGGCGCGCCGGACATGCGCCCAGCCAGCTTGGCGAAGGCAATGACGGAGCCGGAGAAGGTGACGGCGCCGATGGCCAGGCCCAGCGACATTTCGACCAGGGACTGGGCGTGGATGTTGCCGGGGGTGCCGATGCCGAAGCTGGTGGGCGCGTAGAGGGCGGCGGCGGCCACGAAGACGGCGGCGAGGCCGACCAGGGAGTGGAAGGCGGCCACCAGCTGGGGGAGCGCCGTCATCTGGATGCGGTTGGCCACCACCGCGCCGATGGTGCCGCCGATGGCGAGGCCGGCGATGATGAGGCCGATGCCGCCGACCCGCATCCCCGGCTGGGCGAGGGTGGCGACGATGGCGATCGCCATGCCCACCATGCCCATCATGTTGCCGCGCCGGCTGGTGCTGGGGTGGGAGAGGCCCTTCAGCGCCAGGATGAAGAGGATGGAGGCGACGAGGTAGGCGAGCGTCGAGAGCGTGTGCGCCACCGGTTCAGCCCTTCCGCTGGAACATGGCGAGCATCCGCCGGGTGACGAGGAAGCCGCCGAAGATGTTCACGGCGGCCAGGGTGACGGCGAGGAAGCCGAACGCCTGGGCGATCCAGGATTCTCCGAGGCCCGTGGCGAGCATGGCGCCCACCACGATCACGGAGGAGATGGCGTTGGTGACGCCCATCAGCGGGGAGTGCAGCGCGGGCGTCACGCTCCAGACCACGTGGTAACCGACGAAGCAGGCCAGCACGAAGATGGTGAAGAGCAGGAGGAAGGGCTCCGCGGCGGCCGCGTGCTCCTCGATGATCGGCATGGCTTCGCCCGCGGCCGCGCGGGCCTCAAGCGCCAGGGCCATGGCCCGTTCGGCCATCGCCTGGGCGCGGATGGCGAGTTCCTCAGCGTGCATGTGTCGGGTTCCCTCAGCCGGCCGCGAAGTTCGGGTGCACCACCTGGCCGCCGCGCGTGAGCATCACGCCGCGAACGAGGTCGTCCTCCGCCGGAAGGGCCGGCTTGGAGGAGTCCTTGTCCCAGAAGGTGGTCAGAAAGGTCAGGAGGTTGCGGGCGTAGAGGCTGCTGGCCGCGGCGGGGATGCGCGCGGGCCAGTTGCGCCAGCCCAGGATGATGACGCCGTTCTCCGTCACCACCCGCTCGCCGGGCTTGGTCAGGGCGCAGTTGCCGCCCGCGTCGGAGGCGATGTCCACGATGACGGAGCCGGGCTTCATGGAGGCGACCATGGCCTTCGTGACCAGGATCGGGGCGCGGCGGCCCTGCACCAAGGCCGTGCAGACCACGATGTCCATCTTGGCGATGGCGCCGGCCACGACCTCGGCCTGCTTGGCAAGGAATTCGGGGCTCATCGCCTTGGCGTAGCCGCCTGAAGTCTGGGCGGCCTTCGATTCCTCGTCCTCGTAGCCGACGAAGCTGGCGCCGAGGGACTTGATCTCCTCCTTCGCGGCCGGGCGCACGTCCGTCGCGGAGACGCGGCCGCCGAGGCGGCGGGCGGTGGCGATGGCCTGCAGCCCGGCCACGCCCGCACCCATCACCAGCACGTTCGCGGCAGGGATGGTGCCGGCCGCCGTCATCAGCATGGGGAAGGCCTTGTCGAAGGCCGCCGCGCCCTCGATCACCGCGCGGTAGCCCGCGAGGTTCGCCTGGGAAGAGAGCACGTCCATGCTCTGCGCGCGGGTGGTGCGGGGCAGCAGCTCCATCGCCGCGGCGTCCACCCCGGCGGCGGCCATCCGGGCCACCGAATCCTTGTCCGCGCCCATGGTGGCGATCACCAGCGCGCCGCGCGGGATCAGGGCGAGCTCGTCGGGCCCTTCCTCCCCCTCCGCCAGCGGGGCGCGGACCTTCAGCACGATTCCCGCGCCGGAGAGGGCGGACGCGGCGTCGGGCGAGACCTCCGCCCCGGCCTCGGCATAGGCGGCATCGGGGATGCCGGAGGCGGTGCCCGCCCCGCTCTCCACGGCAACCGTGTTCCCCAGCGCGATCAGCTTCCTCACCGTCTCCGGCGTCGCCGCCACCCGGGCCTCGTCCGCCCGGCGCTCCTTCAGTACGGCAAGCCGCATGATTCCGTTCCCGTCGCTTCCTGCACGCAGGATCGCGGGGCGTATCAAAAGCTGCAAGTCCGGAAGGACAGCAGGGGCGGCGGTGCGGGTCAGCCCCCCTCCCCGGCCGCTTCCCGCAGGGCGGCCAGGAAGGCCTCCGCGGCCGGGGAAAGGGTTCGCCCGGCGCGGCGGATGAGGAGGATGTCCCGCCGGATCTCCGGGCGGGCGATCGGGGCGGCGGCGATTCCGGGCAGGTCGGCCCCGACGGCGGAGGAGGGGAGAATCGCCACGCCCAGCCCGGCCCGCACGAGGCCGAGCGCCGTGCTCATGTAGGTCACCTCATAGGCCGGGGAGGCGGCCAGGCCCTGCCCGGCGAAGGCGCGGTCCACCAGCACGCGCACGCTGCTCTCGGGGTCGGTGAGGATGAGGGGGCTTCCCGCGAGGTCCGCCAGGTCCACGGAGGGGCGCCCGGCCAGGGGATGGCCTGCGGGGATGGCGGCCACCATGCGGTCAGCGATGAGCGGGGTCGCCTCCAGCTCCGTGTCGGCCTCCAGGTCGGTGCCGATCGCCAACTCGACCTCCCCTGCCCTCAGGAGCGCCGCGACGCGCCGGGCCACAGCGTCCCGGATCAGGATCTGGATGCCCGGCCGCCTCTCCCGCAGCCGGGCCAGGGCGCGGGGCAGCAGGGTGGTGCCGATGGAGGGCAAGGCGGCCAGCCGCACCGTGCCCACGCGCTGCGCCGCCACGTCCCGGGCCTGGGTGACCAGCAGGTCGAAGTCGCCGATCAGGCGCTCGAACTCGGCCGCGAGGCGGAGCCCCTCGGCGGTGGGAAGGGTGCCGCGGGCGCCGCGGTCCAGCAGGCGAAGGCCGAGCGCCTCCTCCAACTGGCGGAGCTGCACTGTCAGGGTTGGTTGGGAGACGCCCAGGGCCTCGGCAGCCCGCGTGAGGCTGCCGAGGCGGACGGCGGCGACGAAGGCGCGGGCTTGTCGCAGGCTTACGGCCATGGAGTTCCTCTATGGGACCGATCAGAAGCTTTCAATTGTCTGATGGCGGGTCGTCGGCTCAACTGGGCGGAGAAGCACGGGCCGCACCCGCCGCACGAGGAAACCTGCCATGAAGTCCCCTGCCGGCACGCGCCGGGCCCTGCTCGCCGCCCTTGCCGCCCCTGCCCTTGCCCGCCCGGCCCTGGCCCAGGCGGCTTATCCGAGCAGGCCCATCCGCATGATCGTGCCGTTCGCCGCGGGGACGAGCACGGACATCATGACCCGCCTCGTCACGCCGCGCATGACGGAGGAGCTGGGGCAACCGATCGTGGTGGAGAACCGGCCGGGCGCGGGCGGGATCGTGGGATCGGACGCCGTCGCGAAATCAGCGCCGGATGGGTACAACCTGTGCATGGGGTCCATCGCGTCCCACTCGGTGAATGCGACGCTGATCAAGACCATCCCCTATGACGTGCTGCGGGATTTCACGCCCGTCTCGCTCGTCACCAATGCGCCGAACCTGCTCGTCGTCGGCAATTCCGTGCCGGCGAAGAACCTGCCGGAGTTCATCGCCTGGGCGAAGACGCAGCGGAGCGTGGCCTATGCCTCGGCGGGGAACGGCACGTCCTCGCACCTCGCGGGGGAGTTGCTGAAGCTGCGGACGGGCGCGCCGCTGGAACACGTGCCCTACCGCTCCGCGCCCCAGGCGCTGACGGACGTGATCTCCGGCCAGGTGCCGATGACGATCTACCAGGTGACGGCGGTGCTGCCCTTCGTGCGGGACGGGAAGATGCAGGCGCTGGCCGCCACCTCCGCCAAGCGGCTGGAGTGGACGCCGGAGGTGCCGACCGCGATCGAGCAGGGGATCGCCGACTTCGACGTCTCGGCGTGGCACGGACTTTTCGCGCCCGCCAACCTGCCGGCGCCGATCCTGGAGAAGGTTTATGCGGCGCTGAACAAGGCGCTGACGGACACGGCGCTGCGGCCGAAACTGGTGGAGCAGGGGCTGGAGCCGGTGGGGATGCCGCCCGCGCAGTTCCGGCCCTTCCTTGAGGGTGACATCGCCAAGTGGCGCGAGGTGATCCGCGCCGCCGACATCAAGGCGGACTGATGATGCTGCGGATCGGCTGCGGCTCCGGCTTTTCCGGGGACCGGATCGACGCGCCCATTCCCGTGGTCGCCGCGCTCGCGGCGGCCGGCGGGCCGGCGGCGCTCATGCTGGAGTGCCTGGGGGAGCGGACCCTGGCGCTGGCCCAGGGGGAGCGGCTGAGGAATCCGGACCACGGCTACGAGCCGATGCTGGAGGCACTGCTGCGACCGATCCTGAAGACCTGCCGGGAGCACCGCATCCCCATCGTGACGAATGGCGGCGCGGCCAATCCCCGGGCCGCCGGCCGCGCGGCGCTGCGGCTGGCGGCGGAGCTGGGGATCGAGGGGCTTCGCGTGGCCGTGGTGGAGGGGGACGACGTGCGGGGCACCGATGCGCTCGATGACCTCGCGCCCTGGGAGGGCGAGCCGGGCGCGGTGATGGAGAAGGAGAAGGTGATCGCGGCCAATGTCTATCTCGGGGCGCAGCCGATCGCGCGGGCGCTGCGGGAAGGGGCGGAGGTGGTGATCACCGGGCGGTGCTCGGACCCCGCCCTCGCGCTCGGGCCGATGATCGCGCATTTCGGCTGGGCGGAGGATGACTGGGACCGGCTGGCGGCGGGAACGGCCTGCGGGCACCTGCTGGAATGCGGGAGCCAGGTGACGGGGGGGTACTTCGCCGACCCTGGCGTGAAGGACGTGGAGGGAATGGCGGAGATCGGCTTCCCGATCGCGGAGATCGACGGGGATGGCGGCTTCACCATTACCAAGCCGTCCGGCACGGGCGGGCTGGTGGACCTCCGGACGGTGAAGGAGCAGCTGCTCTACGAAATCCATGATCCCGCCGCCTACCTGACGCCCGACGTGGTGCTGGACATCACGGAAGTTGAGCTGGAGCAGGAAGGGCCGGACCGGGTGCGGGTGCGGGGATGCCGCGGCAAGCCGCGGCCGGACCGGCTGAAAGCCACCGTCTCCTTCCCCGGCGGATGGCTGGGCGAGGGCGAGATCTCCTATGCCGGGCCGAATGCGCGGGCGCGGGCGGAGCTGGCCGGGCGGACCTTGCTGGAGCGCGCCCGGAACCTTGGGCTTGAGGGCCGCGCGCGGCTGGACCTGATCGGCGTGGCGAGCGTGCACGAGGGCGATTCGGGCGCGCTGCGCGGGGTGCGGCGGGACGAGCCGGCCGAGGTGCGGCTGCGGCTTTCCCTGGCGACGGAGGCCCGCGCGCCTGCGGAGCGGGCGACACGGGAGGTGCTGGCGCTGCTGTGCTGCGGGCCGGCCGGGGGCGGCGGGGCGCGCATGCGCGTAGTGGACCGGGTGCGAACCCTCTCCTTCCTCGTGCCGCGCGAGCGCGTGCACCCGACGGTGGAGTTCGTGGCGTGATCCTGCACCAGCTCGCCCATGCCCGGGCCGGGGACAAGGGCAACCGGCTGAACATCGGCCTTTTCGCGCGCGATCCCCGGCACTACCCGCATCTGGCTGCCGAAGTGACGGAGGAGCGGGTGATGGCTCTCTTCGCGCATCGCGGCTGCACGAAGGTGGTGCGCTACGAGTTGCCGCGGCTGCACGGGTTCAACTTCGTGCTGGACGACGTGTTGGAGGGTGGCGTGAACGGCGCGCTGAACCTGGACGGGCATGGGAAGACCCTGTCCTTCCTGCTGCTGGGGATGGAAATCCCGGCGCCCGGCTGAGGGCGGCGCGCACGGATCCTCAGCCCGGAACCGGGATCAATCGGGCGGCCCCTGGGAACCCTCGACGACCCGCAGCTTCGGCTACCTGACCGAACGTCACGAGCCGCTGACAGTCGCCATCTCTGTTGCGATAGAGAGGCGGGAGCCCAGAAGGCGGCCTAGGGGGCCGCCTCGGGAACGCCCGCCTCGCGCAGGGTGGCGGACTGGCGCGCGGCCAGATCCTCCTCGCGGTAGTCGTCCACCAGCTCGTGGAAGAGCTGGTGCCAGTTCATCTCCGCCTTGAGGCGCAGGAAGACGCTTCCCAGGCCGACCGCGGCGCGGTCCATCAGCACGAACTCGCGCGGGGGGCGCACGCCGCCGACGCGCTTGAGGCCGGCATGGACCTCCTCCGCGACCTTGCGGCCGTATTGCGGGTCGTTCGTCTCCTGCACGGGACGGATGCGGTCCTCCAGCAGGGGCTCGTAGAGGAAGCGGGCCCAGCGGAGGAGGACTTCCATCGTCTCTCGCTTGAGGTCCTTGAAGCCCCAGAGCTCGAAGGCGTGGGCGGCCTTGTCGTTGTCGGAGTCCCGCACCGCCTCGTAGAGCGTGAGCGTCCCCGTGATGAAGCGGGGCGGGAAGACGCGGATGGCGCCGAAATCCAGCAGGTTGATGCCGCCATCGTTCGGACGGACTTGATAGTTCCCGAGATGCGGGTCGCCGTGGATGATGCCGTAGCGGTAGAGCGGCACGTACCAGGCGTGGAACAGCGCCTTGGCGTAGGCGTTTCGCTCCTCCAGCGAGGGCTCCTCGGAGAGGCGGGTGAGGATGGAGCGGCCGTCCAGCCAGCTCATCGTCAGCAGGCGCTTCGTGGTCAGCGCCTGCACGGGGGTGGGCACGTGCACATGGGGCTGGTCGCGCAGCATGAGGCCGTAGGCGCGCATCTGCGCGGCCTCGCGCTCGTAATCCAGCTCCTCGCGCAGGCGCTCGCTCAGCTCCTCGTACACGTCGTCGTGCTGGATGGTGTTGTCCATGCGCGCGTAGAGGCCCATGGCCAGCCGGAGCTGCTTCAGGTCCGCCTCCACCACGCTCGGCATGTCCGGGTACTGGAGCTTGCAGGCCACGCGCGTGCCGTCCTTCAGCGTCGCGCGGTGGACCTGGCCGAGGGAGGCGGCGGCGGCGGCCTCGCGCCCGAAATCGGTGAAGTTGGACTCCCAGGCCGGGCCAAGCTCCGTGCCCATGCGGCGGCGGACGAAGGCCCAGCCCATGGGCGGGGCATTGGCCTGCAGGGAGGCGAGCTGCTGTGCGTACTCCTCCGGCAGGGCGTTCGGCACGGTGGACAGGAACTGCGCCACCTTCATCAGCGGGCCCTTCAGCCCGCCGAGGATGGATTTCAGGTCCTCGGCATGGGCCGCCTTGTCGGTCTTGATGCCGAGGAAGCGCTCCCCCGCCACGCGCGCCGCGATGCCGCCCACGGCGCCCGATGTGCGGGCCATGCGGCGGATCTCGCCGAAAAGGGAATTCTCCCGGTCAGCCATCCGCGCGCTCCAGCTCGTCGATGAAGCCCGCGATCACGTCCAGGCCGCGCTTCCAGAAGCGGGGGTTGGAGGCGTCGAGGCCGAAGGGCGCCAGCAATTCCTTGTGGCGCAGCGTGCCGCCTGCGCGGAGTAGGTCCAGGTACTTGCCGGCGAAATCCGGCACCGCCCCGTCCTGGTACACGCCGTAGAGGGCGTTCACCAGGCAGTCCCCGAAGGCATAGGCATAGACGTAGAAGGGCGTGTGCACGAAGTGCGGCACGTAGGACCAGTACACGCCGTAGTCGGGCGTGAAGTCGAAGGCCGGGCCGAGGCTTTCCGTCTGCACCCGCATCCAGAGGGCGGCGATCTCCTCCGAGGAGAGCTCGCCCTTGCTGCGGGCGTCGTGCAGCAGCGTCTCGAAGCGGTAGAAGGCGATCTGGCGCACCACCGTGTTCAGCATGTCCTCCACCTTGGAGGCGAGCATCAGGCGGCGGCGCGCGGGATCCGTCTCGGCGTCCAGCATGGCGCGGAAGGTCAGCATCTCGCCGAAGACGGAGGCGGTCTCGGCCAGCGTCAGCGGCGTGCCGGACATCAGGTAGCCCTGGTCGGCGGCCAGGCGCTGGTGGACGCCGTGGCCCAGCTCATGCGCCAGCGTCATCACGTCCCGCGTCTTCCCGTGGTAGTTCACCAGCAGGTAGGGATGGGCGGAGGGCACGGTGGGGTGCGCGAAGGCGCCGCTGGCCTTGCCCGGGCGAAGCGCGGCGTCGATCCAGGGCTTGTCGAAGAAGTCGCGGCCGAGCGCCGAGAGCTCCGGGCTGAAGGCGGCGTAGGCGTTCAGCACCTGGTCGCGCGCGGCTTCCCAGGAGATGGCGCGGTCCACGTCACCGGGCAGCGGCGCGTTGCGATCCCAGTGCTTCAGCTTGTCCAGGCCCAGCCAGCGGGCCTTCATGGCGTAGTAGCGGTGCGACAGGCGCGGGTAGCTCTCCACCACGGCGGAAACGAGGGCGTCCACCACCTCGTCCTCCACCATGTTGGCGCGGTTGCGGGAGGTGCCGGGGCGCGGGTAGTTGCGCCAGCCGTCGATGATCTCCTTGTCCTTCGCCAGCGTGTTGGTGATGAGGGAGAAGAGGCGGATGTTGTCGCCGAAGGCTTTCGAGACGCCGGTGGCCGCGGCCTCGCGCACCGCGCGGTTCGGATCCGACAGCAGGTTCAGCGCGGCGGAGACGGTCAGCTCCTCCGCCCGGCCCTCCCGCGTCACGGGCACGCGCATATGGGCCACCGTCTCGTCGAAGAGGCGGTTCCAGGCGGAGCGGCCGGTCACCTCCTTCTCGTGCAGCAGCTTCTCCACCTCGTCCGAGAGCTGGTGCGGGCGGAAGACGCGCAGGTCGCGCAGCCAGGGGCGCCAGCGGGCCAGTGCCGGGGAGCCGGCGATGCGGCCCTCCAGCAGGCCGTCGTCCAGCCGGTTCAGCTCCAGCGTGAAGAAGAGCAGGTGGCTGCCGATGCCGGTCACCCGCTCCTGCATGGTCTGGTAGAAGCGCCCGTTCTCCGCGTTCTGCGCGTCGCCGCTGAAGAGCAGCTGGGCGTAGGACATCACGCGGCCGATGATCTCCTCGATCCGCTCGTACTCGCGCAGCGCCGCGGCCAGGGCATCTCCGGAGAGGGAGGCGAGGCGGCCGGCATGGGCGGATTCGAAGGCCTGGGCGGCGCGCTCGGCGGCATCCAGATCGGCGGCCAGCGCGGGGTCGTCGGGGCGGGCGTAGAGGTCACGCAGGTCCCATTCCGGCAGGCGCTCCGCCGCCGGGGCGGCGCCGATCCGGGACTCCGTGTCTCGGACTGGCGCGGGGTTTTCACGAGTCATTCGGTCGGGACGCCTTGTGGTATCGGGATTCTCCCCCCCGATATAAGCCCGTGCCAAGGTGAGCCAAGGGCGGCCGGGGCGGAAGCACGGGCGGAACACCCCTTGGGGGTGGCCCGGACCGAACGGGGATGGGGAGCGGAATGGATCAGGTGACGGGCCACCCTGAGGGGGAACGCTGGACGAGCCTGCCCGGCATGATGCTGGGGCTGGCGGCCCGAAACCCCGATGCTCCGATGATCCGCCATTGGCAGGGGGGCGCTTGGCGGCGGACGCTTTGGCGGGACTTCGCGCTGGCGGTGGCGAATGTCGCGGCGGGGCTGCGGGCCCAGGGCGTCTCGCCGGGGGACCGGGTGGCACTGGTAATGGAGAGCCGGCCGGAGTTCCTGATCGCGGACACGGCGCTGATGGCGATCGGGGCCGTGACCGTGCCGACCTATGTCACCAATACCGTCGCCGATCACGCCCATGTGCTGCGGGACAGCGGGGCGCGCGCCGCCATCGCGGGCAGCGCCCGGTTGGCGGGGCGGCTGCGGGAGGCGGCGGGCGACGACGGGCTGGACCTTCTGGTCTGCCTGGAGGAGGCGCCGGGCGCGCTGCCCTGGTCCGAGCTGGCCGCGGCGCCGGGCGACCTCGCGATGCTGCTGGCGGAAGTGCAGCACATCCCGGAGGGGCGGCTGGCCTGCCTCATCTATACGTCCGGCACGGGCGGGAAGCCGCGGGGGGTGATGCTGCCGCACCGCGCCATGCTGGCGAACCGGGAGGGGGTGGCGCCCTTCATCCGGCAGCTCAACATCTACTGGAAGGGGGAGTGCTACCTCTCCTTCCTGCCGCTCTCCCATGCCTATGAGCACACGGTGGGGGGGTTCCTGCTGCCTTCCTGCGGGCTGGAGATCGTCTTTTCCCGCGGGGCGGACCGACTGGCGAACGAGTTCCGGGAGATCGAGCCGGCCCTCGTCACCGCCGTGCCGCGGCTGTTCGAGGTGTTGAGGACGCGGATCCTCGCGGGGCTGGAGAAAGAGAAGCCCTGGAAGCGCAAGCTCTTTGACCGGACCCTCGCGCTCGGGCTGCGGCGGCTGGACGGGCCGCCGCTTGGGCTGCTGGAGCGGCTGGAGGACGCAGTGCTGGACCGGCTGGTCCGGAAGCCCGTCCGCGCCCGGTTCGGCACCAAGCTCTGCGCCCTGGTTTCCGGCGGGGCGCGACTGGACCCGGACCTTTCCGGCTTCTTCCTCGCGCTCGGCGTGACGGTGCTGCAGGGCTATGGCCAGACGGAGGCGGGGCCCGTCGTGGCCGTGAACCTGCCCTGGGACAACCAGCGCCGCACCGTCGGCAAGCACGTGGCGGGGGTTGAGGCGCGGATCGCGGAGGACGGGGAGCTGCTGATCCGCGGCAACCTCGTGATGGACGGGTACTGGAACGCGCCGGAGGCGACGAGCGCCGCCCTCTCCGTTCCGCCCGGGGAGAACCGGCCCTGGCTGCATACGGGCGATGTGGGCGCCATCGACGCGGAGGGGCGCATCACCATCACCGACCGGAAGAAGGACTTCATCAAGACCCTCGGCGGCGACATGGTGAGCCCGGCGCGGATCGAGACGCTGCTGATGGCGGAGCCGGAGATCGCGCAGGCCGTGGTGGCGGGTGAAGGGCGGCCGGGGATCGTGGCGCTGGTGGTGCCGGCGGAGGGTGCCTCGGCCGAGAAGGCGGTGCAGCGGATCAACGGCAAGCTCTCCTCGCTGGAGCGTATCCGCAAGTGGACGGCGGTGGATGCCTTCACGCTGGAGAACGGGCTGCTCACCCCCACCATGAAGGTGAAGCGGCGCGCGGTGCTGGAGCGGCATGCGGGGACCGTGGACGGGCTCTATGGCTGAGGCTTGACCGCTTCCGTTCCGCCCGCCTGAACTGCGGGGAAGGAAGCGGCCGGCATCGAACCGGCCGCGCGGAGGAACGGGAATGCTCAAACGCCGCCACGCCCTGGCGCTGCCTGCCCTTGCGCTTATGGCGCGCCCTGCCCTTGCAGCCTGGCCGGAGCGCCCGATCCGGGTGGTGGTGCCTTATGCCGCGGGCGGCAACATCGACGTGGTGAGCCGCCTTCTGGCCCCTGCCCTGACGGAGCGCCTGGGCCAGCCCGTGGTGGTGGATAACCGGCCGGGCGCCGGCGGCAGCCTGGGGGCGGAGCAGGTGGCCCGGGCGGCGCCGGACGGCTACACGCTGCTGGCCGGTTCCAACGGGCCGATCACGGTGAACCCGCTGGTGCAGGCGCGGCTGCCCTATGACCCGCTGCGCGACCTGGTTCCCGTCGCGCTGGTGAATGCCGTGCCGCTGGTGCTGATCGTCGGGGGCGCCAATCCGCCGGCGACGCTGGCGGCCGCCATCGCCGAATCCCGGGCGAAGCCCGGGAGCTTCACCACCGGGACGCCCGGCGCCGGCAGCACCGCCCATCTCGCGCTGGAGCTGTTCAACAACGCCTCCGGCGCGGAGCTGACGCACGTTCCCTACCGGGGTGGCGGCGCGGTGGTACCGGATCTCATCGCCGGCAATATCCGCGCGATGTTCGTCGAGCTCTCCACCGCCCTGCCGCTGCACAAGGAGGGCAAGGGGCGCATCCTTGCCGTCGCCTCGAAGAGCCGTGCGCCGCAGCTGCCTGACGTGCCGACCTTCGTGGAGGCGGGTGTGAGGGACTTCACCGCGGCGAGCTATTGCGGGCTTCTCGCGCCGCGCGGGACGCCGGCTGCCGCCGTCTCGGCCATCCGCGACGCGGTGGCGGCCGCGACCAATGACGGCACCATCCGGGCGAAGCTGGAGGGCATGGGATCGGAGGTGGCTTCCGGCGCCGAGCAGACGCCGGACGGGTTCATGGCCTTCCTGCGACGGCAGGCAGAGGACGGGAAGCGCGCCGCCGAAATCGCCGGGCTGAAGCCGGAATGAGCGCGCCCGATCCCCGGGTGCCGGAAGGCGCCTGCGATTGCCATTGTCACGTCTTCGGCCCGGCCGCGCGCTTTCCCTATTCCGAACCGCGGTCCTACACGCCGGAGGACGCGCCGCTGGAAGCCTATCTGGCGCTGCTGGACCGGCTGGGACTGGCGCGCGGCGTGATCGTGCAGCCCAGCGCCTATGACCGCGACAACAGTGCGACGCTGGATGCGCTGCGCCGCGCGCCGGACCGGCTGCGCGGCGTGGGGGTGGGCGGGGCGGAGCTGACACCGGCGATGCTGCGGGAATGGCACGCGGCGGGGATCCGCGGGCTGCGCGCCAACGAGTACCGGCGCGCCGGCCAGGCCGCCTATCACGGCGGGGTCCGGCTGGAGGAGATCGAGCCGCTGGTGCCGGCAATGCGGGACATGGGCTGGCACCTGCAGCTGTGGCTGGATGCGGCGGACCTGCCGGAGCTGCTACCGCGCCTCGCACGGCTGCGGCTTCCCGTGGTGGTAGACCACATGGGGCGGCTTCCCCACACGCGCGGGACGGGCGATCCGGGGTTCCAGGCCCTGCGGCGCGGGGTGGCGGAGGGGACGCTCTGGGCGAAGGTCTCCGGCACCTACCGGCTGGGCGCCACCGCGCCGGACTACGCGGAGGCGCGGCCGTTCCACGATGCGCTGGTGAGCGCCAATCCGGAGCGGCTGGTCTGGGGCACGGACTGGCCCCATCCCCGGCCGGAAGGGCCCGTGCCGGATGCCGCCCGGTTGCTGGAGGTGTTCCTGGACTGGACACCTTCTCCGGCGCGGGAGCTGATCCTCTCCCGCAACCCGGCACTGCTGTACGGCTTCCCGCCCGCCTGAGGCGGGCGGGGGCGCGATCACATGCCGAGCGCGCGGCGGTAGAGGTCGAGGAGGGTCTCCATCTCCTCCACCTCGGCCGGCTCCTGCTTGCGCAGGCGGATGATCTGGCGGACCACCTTCACGTCGAAGCCCGCGCTCTTCGCCTCGGCGAAGATGTCCTTGATGTCGTCGGCGAGCGCCTTGCGCTCCTCCTCCAGCCGCTCCACCCGCTCGATGATGGAGCGCAGGCGATCGACGGCGATCCCACCCACATCCGGGTCCGGGTCGGCGGCCTGCCTCGCGCGGCTCGCGGCGGCCTCGTCGTCGATGTCGAAAGGTACGTCGGACATGCCAATCCCCTGGGGCAACCCCCTTGCTCCGCTCGGCGGCCGGGCGGGGCGGGCGCTTGCCGCGCCATCCCCCTTCCCTTGCCGCCCCTCAGCCCCCCTCGGGCGAAGGCGCGGGTCTTACCCCCGACGCGCCTTCCGCCTCAATGCCCAGATGCAGGAAAGGGAACCTTCCGGGAACGGCGTGGCACGCAGGCCACCCCGTTCAGTTCACGGGACCATCGGCGCCGCGGTGCAGGAGGTGGGTCATCGCCGCCGTGCCGAGCACGGGCACCAGCAGGTTGGCGAAGGGCACCAGGGCCAGGGTGGCCATGACGGCACCCACGGCGACGACTGAGAATTCCCGCCGCTTCCGCAGCAGCCGCGCCTCCACCACCGGCAGGCGGCGCTGGGCCACACCCTCGAACAGCCCGTGGCCGAGGGAGACGGCCGCGACGACCCAAAGGAGCACGCCGCCCACCAGGGGCAGCAGCAGCGCGATGGGCAGCAGCACGAGGTTCAGCGCCAGCACCTTCAGCGCCAGGACGAGGTTGAACACGCCCTGGGAGGCGAGCGAGGCACCGCGGCGCGGGGGCGGCAGGGCCGGGTAGTGGCGCCGCTCCACCGCCGCCGCCGTTTCGTCCAGGAAAAGGCCGGCGATGGCGAGGGCGAAGGGCACGAAGAGCCAGAAGGCCGCGAAGAGCCCGGCAACGCCGCCCAGCACCCCGGCCGCCGTGGCCAGCCAGCCCGTGCCGCCGGCCAGCGCGTCCATGGCCCAGCCGGCGAACCAGACGAGGGCGCCCAGCGCCAGCAGGGCCCCGGCCATGCCCTTCAGCAGCGGGCCGCGGAAGCCGCGATCGAAGACCTGGTCGAAGGGCATGACCAGGCTGGCGAGGACGGCCTGCACCTAGTGGCCCGGGTTGGACTTGGCGAAGGCGGCCTTCTGGTCGGCCGAGGCCTCCTTCTGGTGCTTCGCCTGCCACTCCTTGTAGGGCATGCCGTAGACGATCTCCCGCGCCTCCGGGTCCGGCAGGGGAATGCCCTGCCCTTCCGCCGCTTCCCTGTACCAGCGGGAGAGGCAGTTCCGGCAGAAGCCGGCCAGGTTCATCAGGTCGATGTTCTGCACGTCCGTGCGCTCGCGCAGGTGCTGCACCAGGCGGCGGAAGGCGGCCGCCTCCAGCTCGGTCCGCGTGCCGTCGTCAATCTCGGTCATGGTGATCCCTCTCTCGGCCGCCGAGATGGGGTGGGGCGAGCGCCGGCGCTATCCCTCCCCCTGGGCTCTCCCCCCGGGCCCTCATCCCGGGCCCTTATCCCGGGTTGCGGCGTAGCTCGGCAGCCCGTCGCAGGGCGCGGCCCAGGGGATGCCGGCCGCGACGCGGGTGTGGTCCGCCGGGGGCACGGCCGACGGATCGTCGAGGGTCGCCGTCGCGACGTCCATCTCGTCCGGCAGGTCGTGCTCACGGAAGGTCATGGGGGTGCCGCAATCCCCGCAGAAGCCGCGCTCCGCCCTGGCCGACGAGGCGTAGCGGCGCATCGCCCCGCGCACCACGCGAAACTCGGCGCGCCGCACGCTGAACCAGGCCACCACGGGCGCCCCGGCGACGCGCCGGCAGTCCACGCAGTGGCAGATCGTGGGGTGGAAGGGCCTGCCCCGCGCCTCGTAGCGCACGGCACCGCAGTGGCAGCCGCCCGACAGCACGGAATCGTCGATCGCCATTCCCGCCTCCCCGGTTCAGGGCAGCGTGACATCGCCGCGTGGCCAGGGAAACCGCCGGTGCATCGGCGACCCTGGCGCGAAATGGGCTGGGGCCTCAGCAACACCGGAGCGCCTTGGCTGCGCTGGAGCGGCGAGGCAGCCAGAGGCGGATCGGTATTTCCCAGGCCGAAACGTCACGAATAGTTGAGCCCAGTAACGTCTCACCAACTGGAAATTTCTCTCGGAATTACGTTAAACAACCCCAGGTTGATAAACCTAAGGTTAACCATCCGTTCGGGCGACCCATCTGCCATGAAGCACCCGGAATTCCACCGGACTACATCAGTAGGTTGGCCGCCCGGGGTGGCATACCGCCCGGTATTCCCCGCCAGGGCCCGCGCACACACCCCCTGCCGCACAAGCCTGTCCTAAGCCGGGCTGACCGAGGCGCGAACGCCGCTTCGGCCCCCTGCTCCGCCTGATCCAACGCCGGGCCGTCCTGCCCCGCCCGGCGCGAGCCCAGAAGCACGCCCCCGAAAACCGGACCCACGAGGAAACCATGGCCGTCACCGTTGACACTGCCCTCGGCGATACTCCGCGGAACAGCAACGTCACACTGCTGAATCTCGGCACCTCGACAATCACGGGGGAGGTGACAGACAACACGCTGCGGTTCGGGTCCAGCAACACCATCACCTTCGCCGGCAACTCTGGTGTGTACCACGGCAGCACGAGCGGCGTGGCGGCAACACCCTACGGCGAGGCAGGGAACTACTTCGCTTCGGAGCCGGTAACCCTCGGTGCGGGTGTCACCATCAATTTCGCCACCGCGCAGCGCTATTTCGGCATTGAGTGGGGTTCCGCGGACGCGAGCAACACAATCAACTTCTACAACGGCAACACCCTGATCTACAGCATCAGCGGCTCAGACGTGCTGTCGGGAGCGAACGGGTCCCAGGGGGCGGACGGCACCGTCTACGTCAACCTCAACTTCGCGTCGCCCACGCTGGCCTACACCCGGGTGACGCTGGTCGCGGCCACGCCCGCCTTCGAGTTCACCGACGTCGCCTACTCCGCCTCGACCGTGTCCGTCGCGGCGGGGCAAACGGGGACGCCGACGGTGGTCACGGCCACTGATACTGGGACGGGCCGGATCGTCGGCTTCGACACTGTGCCCGCGAGCCTCTCCGGAACCGTTTTCCTCGACCAGGGCGCCGATGGCACCCGGGACACTGGCGACGCGGGCGTCTCCGGCGTTACCGTCCGGCTGTTCAACTCCAGCGGCACCCTCGTCAGCACGGACGTGACGGATGCGAACGGCCGCTACGACTTTAACAACGTGCCGGCCGGCACCTACAGCGTGCGGGTGACCGCGCCCAGCGGCAACAGCTTCTCCCCCATCACCACCGGCTCTTCCGGCAGCGCGGTCAATACCAGCGGCACCGCTTCCATCACCCTGGCGGCCGGCAGCAGCGGCTCCGTCAATGCCGGCGTGTTCGCGCCTGCCTCGATCAGCGGCTTCGCCTTCACCGACAGCAACGGCAACGGGACCCGAGATCCGCTTGAGCCGATCGTCGCGGGGCAGACGGTGCAGCTGGTGAACAGCGCCGGCACGGTGGTGGCCACCACCACCACTTCCATCCTCGGCGCCTATTCCTTCACGGGCCTCACCCCTGGCAGTTACCAGGTGCAGTTCGTGGCGCCGAACGGCACCATCTTCACCGGCCAGGACCGTGGCACCAACGACGCGGTGGACAGCGACGTCGGCGCGAACGGCCGCACCGCCCCCATCACTCTCACCTCGGGCAGCAGCGTGGTGAACGTGGCGGCCGGAACCCTGGTGCCCGTCACCGTTTCCGGCTCGGTCTTCACGGACAGCAACGGCAACGGCATCCGCAGCACGGGTGAGGCCGGCGTTTCAGGCGCGACCGTGCAGCTGGTGGACACCTCGGGCGCGGTGGTGGCGACCACCACCACCACCGCCACCGGCGCCTATTCCTTCGCCAACATCGCGCCCGGCACCTATCAGGTGCAGTTCGTGGCCCCGAACGGCACGGTGTTCACCCTGCAGAACCAGGGCCTGGACGTCACGGCGGACAGCGACGCGGGATCGAACGGCCGCACCGCCGCCTTCACCCTCGCCTCGGGCGGTAGCGCCACGAATCTCGGGGCCGGCGTGTACACCCCCGTCAGCGTCTCCGGCACCGCCTTCGTGGACGCGAACGCGGACGGCATCCAGGGCACGGGGGAGGCCGGGATTGCCGGCCAGACCGTGACGCTGCTGAACTCCCTCGGCCTGCCCGTTGCGACCACGACCACCGGCGCGAACGGCGCTTACTCCTTCACGGGCCTGCCGCCCGGCACCTACCAGGTGCAGTTCCCCGTGCTCACCGGTTCCGTGTTCAGCCCGCAGGACCAGGGCGGCAACGACGCCGTGGACAGCGACGTGAACGCCCTGGGCCGCACCGGCACCTTCACCCTCGCCTCCGGCGGCAGCGCCACCAACCTCTCGGCCGGTTCCTACGTGCCAGCCACGGTCAGCGGTGTCGGCTTCGTGGACGTGAACGGGGACGGCGTGCAGGGCACGGGCGAGCTGGGCATCGTCGGGCAGACCGTGCAGCTGCTGAACAGCGCGGGCAACGTGGTGGCCACCACCATCACCGGCGTGGGCGGCGCCTACTCCTTCCTCGGGGTCACCCCCGGCACCTACCAGGTGCAGTTCCTGCTTCCCAGCGGCGCCGTGTTCACGGGCCAGGACCAGGGCACGAACGATGCGGTGGACAGCGATGTTGGCGCGACTGGCCGCACCGCACCCATCAGCCTGACCTCCGGCAGCAACGTGGCCAATGTCTCGGCCGGCTCCTTCGTGCCGGGCACCGTCGCCGGCAACGTGTTCAACGACCTGAACGGCAACGGCATCCGCAATCCGCTCGCGCCCCCGGTGGCGGGCGCGACGGTGCAGCTGGTGAACAGTGCCGGCGCGGTGGTGGCGACCACCACCACCGCCTCCACGGGCGTCTACTCCTTCACCAACGTCGCCCCTGGCACCTACCAGGTGCAGTTCGTGGCACCGAGCGGCACGGTGTTCACGCTCCAGAACCAGGGCCTGGATCTCGCGCTGGACAGCGACGCCAACCCCACGACGGGGCGGACGGCGCCCTTCACCATCGTCTCGGGCGGTAGCGCCCTCACCCAGTCCGCGGGCGTCTTCACGCCCGTCTCGGTCTCCGGCAACTTCTTCACCGACGTGAATGGCGACGGCGTGCAGGGTACGGGCGAGACCGGCATCGCCGGGCAATCCGTCCAGCTGCTGAACGCGCTCGGGACGGTGGTCGCGACCACCACCACGGGCGCCAACGGCGCCTACGCCTTCACCGGCGTGGCCCCGGGCACCTACCAGGTGCAGTTCACGGCCCCCAACGGCGCCGTGTTCACCGCCCAGAACCAGGGCAGCAACACCGCGGTGGACAGCGATGTCAACGCGGGGGGCCGCACGGGCCTGTTCACCCTCACCTCCGGCGGCAGCGTCACGAACCTGTCCGCCGGCGCCTATGTGCCGGCCACGATCAGCGGCGTGGGCTTCCTCGACAACAACGGCGACGGCATCCAGGGCGTCGGCGAAACCGGGGTGGCCGGCCAGGTCGTGGCGCTGCTGAACTCGGCCGGGGTGGTGGTTGCCACCACCACCACGGGCAGCAACGGTGCCTATTCCTTCACCAACGTCGCGCCCGGCACCTACCAGGTGCAGTTCACGGCGCCGCTCGGCAGCGCCTTCACGGCCCAGGACCAGGGCACGAACGACGCGACGGACAGCGACGTGAACGCCCTCACCGGGCGCACGGCGAACATCTCCGTCGCCTCCGGCCAGACCGTGGCCAACGTCTCCGCCGGCACCTATGTCCCGGTTTCCATCGGCGGCACGATCTTCAACGACGCGGATGCCAGCGGCGTCCGCGACGTGCTCGAGCTGGGCGTGGTCGGCGCCACCGTGCGCCTGCTGGACGCCAACGGCACGGTGGTGGCGACCACCGTCTCGGGCGTGGGCGGCGCCTATGCCTTCTCGGGCCTGGCCCCGGGCCAGTACCAGGTGCAGTTCGTGGCGCCTAACGGCACGGTCTTCACCGCGCAGGACCAGGGCACGAACGAGAACCTCGACAGCGACGCCAACCCGAGCACCGGGACCACCGCCCTCGTTACCCTCATCTCCGGGCGGACGCTCGTGAATGTCGGGGCCGGCGTCTACGCGCCCGCCGCGACCGGCACGGGCAACATCTTCTTCGTGGACGCCAACGGCAACGGCGTGCGGGACGCGGGCGAGGCCGGGGTGGCCAATGCCAGGGTCAGCCTGCTGAACAGCGCGGGCACGGTGGTGGCGACCAGCACCACGGACGCGAACGGCACCTATTCCTTCACCGGCGTTGCACCGGGCACCTACCGGGTGCAGTTCACCGCGCCGAACGGCACCGTGTTCACCGCCCAGAACCAGGGCCTGGACGTCACGGTGGACAGCGACGTCAACCCCACCACCGGCATCACCTCCGGCATCGTCGTGCCGCAGGGGAGCACGATCTCCAACATCGGCGCGGGCATCTTCACGCCGGTGAGCGTCAGCGGACGGGTTTTCACCGATACGAACGGCAACGGGATCCAGAACGGGGGCGAGCCCGGGGTAGTCGGCCAGACGGTCCAGCTGCTGAACGCGGCGGGTGCGGTGGTGGCCACCACCACCACCGGCACGGACGGCAACTACAGCTTCAACGGGCTGGCGCCAGGCCAGTACCGGGTGCAGTTCTCCGCCCCGGCCGGCAGCGTCTTCACGGCCCAGGACCAGGGCAGCAACGCCGCCGTGGACAGCGACGCGGACCCGGCGACGGGGCGGACGGCGCTGCTCACCCTCGCTTCCGGCCAGTCGGCGCCGAATATCGCGGCGGGCACCTTCGTTCCCGTCAGCATCAGCGGCACGGCCTTCACCGACGCGAACGGGGATGGCGTGCAGGGCAGCGGCGAGGCCGGGGTTGTCGGCCGGACCGTGCAGTTGCTGAACGCCGCCGGCACGGTGGTGGCCACCACCACCACCGGCGCGGGCGGTGCTTACTCCTTCACCGGGCTGGCGCCCGGGCAGTACCAGGTGCAGTTCGCCGCGCCCGCCGGCACTGCCTTCACGGCGCAGGACCAGGGCGGCAACGACGCCGCCGACAGCGATGTTGACCCCACCACGGGCCGCACGGCGCTGATCACCCTCACCTCCGGCCAGGCGGCGACCAACGTGTCCGCCGGCAGCTTCACCCCCGTCAGCATCGCCGGCACCGTCTTCGTGGACAGCAACGGCGATGGCGTCCAGGGGACGGGCGAGACGGGGCTGGCCGGGCAGACCGTGCAGCTCATCAACGGCGCGGGGGCGGTGGTTGCCACCACCACCACCGGCAGCAATGGCGCCTACTCCTTCGCCGGCGTCGCGCCCGGCACCTACCAGGTCGGCTTCGTCACGCCGGCGGGCACGGTGTTCACGGCCCAGGACCAGGGCAGCAACGACGCGGTGGACAGCGACGTGAACCCCGGCACGGGGCGCACGGCGAACATCACGGTCGCCTCCGGCGGCAGTGCCGCGAACGTCTCGGCGGGTCTTTTCACGCCGACCACGGTCAGCGGCAACGCCTTCGTCGATGCGAACGGCAACGGCATCCAGAACAGCGACGAGGCCGGGGCGGCCGGCCTCACGGTGCAGCTGGTGAACACGGCCGGGACGGTGGTGGCGACCACCACCACCGGCAGCAACGGGGCCTACTCCTTCGCTGGCGTCGCGCCCGGCACCTACCAGGTGCAGTTCGTGGCGCCCAACGGTACGGTGTTCACGGCCCAGGACCAGGGCGGCAACGACGCCGTGGACAGCGACGCCAATGCCACCGGCCGGACGGGCTCCATCACCGTCGGGTCCGGTCAGACGGCCGCCAACGTCTCCGCGGGCTTCTTCACGCCGGTCTCCTTCGCCGGCACCGTCTTCACGGACACGAACGGCGACGGCATCCAGGGCACGGGCGAGTCGGGCACCGCCGGCCAGACCGTGCAGCTGCTGAACAGCGCGGGCGGCGTGGTCGCCACCACGACCACCGGCGCGGGCGGCGCCTACTCCTTCACGGGGATCGCGCCCGGCACCTACCAGGTGCAGTTCGTCGCGGCCAGCGGCACCGTGTTCACGGCGCAGGACCAGGGCGGCAACGACGCCGTGGACAGCGACGCCGCGGCGAACGGCCGCACCGCGGCCATCACCCTGGCCTCCGGCGGCAGCGCGGCCAATGTCTCGGCCGGCACCTTCACCCCTGTCACCGTTTCCGGCTCCGTCTTCGTCGACGCCAATGGCGACGGCATCCGGAACGCCAGCGAGACGTCGGTGGCGGGGGTTGCGGTGCAGCTGCTGAACAGCGCCGGCACGATCGTGGCGACCACCACCACCTCCTCCAGCGGCGCCTATTCCTTCACGGGCGTGGCGCCGGGGACGTACCAGGTGCAGTTCGTCGGGCCCGCCGGCACCGCCTTCACCACCCGCAACGCCGGCACCGACGACACGGTGAACAGCGACGCCAGCGGCAATGGCCGGACGCCCCTGTTCAGCCTCACCTCCGGCGACAGTATCACGAACCTCTCGGCCGGCATTTTCACGCCGACCACGGTCAGCGGCACCGCCTTCATCGACGCGAACGGCAACGGCATCCGCAACACCGGCGAGGTCGGGGCAGCCGGGGTCACAGTGCAGCTGCTGAGCGCCGACGGCAGTGTGGCGGCGACCACCACCACCTCCGAGACCGGCGCCTACTCCTTCACGGGCGTGGTTCCCGGGACCTACCAGGTGCAGTTCGTCGGACCGAACGGCACGGTGTTCACCGCACAGGACCAGGGCAGCAACGACGCGATCGACAGCGACGTCAACGCCTCGGGGCGTACGGCGAACATCGCCGTCAGCTCCGGCCAGGCGGTCGCGAACGTCTCGGCCGGCTTCTTCTCCCCGACTTCCGTCTCCGGCACTTTCTTCACGGACACGAACGGAGACGGAATCCAGGGCACGGGCGAGACGGGCACCGCCGGCCAGACCGTGCGGCTGCTGGACGGCTCGGGCGCCGTGGTGGCGACCACCACCACGGGCGCGGGCGGCGCCTACTCCTTCAACAACGTCGTTCCCGGCACCTACCAGGTGCAGTTCGTCGCCGCCAACGGCACGGTCTTCACGGCCCAGGATCAGGGCAGCAACGACGCCGTGGACAGCGATGTCGGCAGCACCGGGCGGAGCAATGCCTTCACCCTGGCGACGGGCGAGAGCGCGGCCAACGTTTCGGCCGGTACCTTCACTCCCGTCACCATCTCCGGCTCCGTCTTCACGGACGCCAATGGCAACGGCATCCGGAGCGCTGGCGAGGCGGGCGTGACGGGCCAGACCGTGCAGCTTCTGGACGGCAACGGGGCGGTGGTGGCCACCACCACCACGGGTGCGGACGGTGCCTACTCCTTCACGGGCGTGACCCCCGGCACCTACCAGGTCCAGTTCATCGGGCCCAACGGCACCGTCTTCACCGCCGCGGACCAGGGCGGTGACGACACGGTGGACAGCGACGCTGGGCTGAACGGCCGCAGCGCGCCCATCACCCTGAACTCCGGCGGCAACGTCAGCAACGTCTCCGCCGGCGTCTTCACCCCTGTCACCGTGGCCGGCACCTTCTTCACGGACCGGAACGGGGACGGCGTGCAGGGCACGGGCGAGGCGGGCGTGGTCGGGCAGACCGTGCAGCTGCTGAACAGCGCCGGCGCGGTGGTGGCCACCACCACCACCGGCACAGGCGGCGCCTACTCCTTCAACGGCGTGGCGCCGGGCACCTACCAGGTCCAGTTCACCGCGCCGAACGGCGCCGTGTTCACGGCCCGGGATGCCGGCAGCAACGATGCCGCGGACAGCGACGTGAATGCGGCCGGGCGCACCGACGCCTTCACCCTCGCTTCCGGGGGCAGCATCTCCAACCTCTCCGCGGGCGCCTTCATCCCCGCGGCGATCAATGGGGCAGGCGACCTCGTCTTCTCCGACAACAACCGCAACGGCATCCGCGACGCGGGCGAGGACGGGCTGGCCGGGATCACCGTCAACCTGCTGAACCCGGACGGCAGCGTGGCGGCGACCACCACCACGACGGCCACCGGCAACTACTCCTTCGCCGGGATCACCCCAGGCCAGTACCAGCTGCAGTTCGTGGCGCCGAATGGTGCCACGTTCAGCCCGCGCAACATCGGGCCGGACGACACGATCGACAGCGATGTCACGCCTTCCACCGGCAGCGCTCCCCTCACCTTCGTTTCGGGCCAGACGCTGGACAACTTCGCGGCGGGCCTCTTCGTGCCGGGCAGCTTCAGCGGCTCGGGCGACGTCGTCTTCGCGGACAACAACCGCAACGGCATCCGCGACGCCGGCGAGGGTGGGCTGGCCGGGATCACCGTCCGCCTGCTGAACCCGGACGGGACGGTTGCCGCCACGACCACGACGGCGGGTAACGGCGCCTACAGCTTCGCCGGCGTCGCGCCCGGCCAGTACCAGGTGGAGTTCTTGGCGCCAGCCGGTGCCACGTTCGGCCCGACGGATGCCGGCACCAACGACGCGATCGACAGCGATGCCAACCAGGGCACGGGCCGCACCGGGCTGATCACGGTGGGCCCGGGCGGGACGGTGAACAACGTCGCCGCCGGCATCTTTGTCCCCGCCACCATCAGCGGCTCGGGTGACTTCGTCTTCGCGGACAACAACCGCAACGGCATCCGGGATGCAGGCGAGACGGGGCTGGCGGGCATCACCGTCAACCTCCTGAACGCGGATGGCAGCGTGGCGGCGACCACCACCACGACCGGTACCGGCAACTACTCCTTCACCGGCATCACCCCAGGCCAGTACCAGCTGCAGTTCGTGGCGCCGAACGGTGCCACGTTCAGCCCGCGCAACATCGGGCCCGACGACACGATCGACAGCGATGTCAGCCCGAGCAACGGCAGCTCCCCACTTTTCACGCTCGGCGCGGGCCAGACCATCGACAACTTCGCGGCGGGCCTCTTCGTGCCGGCCTCGATCAGCGGCGTGGGCGACGTGATCTTCGCGGACAACAACCGCAACGGCATCCGCGACGCCGGCGAGACGGGGCTGGCGGGCATCACCGTCAACCTCCTGAACGCGGACGGCACCCTGGCCACCACGACCACGACGGGGGCCGACGGGACCTACGGCTTCGCGGGCGTCGCGCCGGGCCAGTACCAGGTGCAGGTGGTGGCGCCCACGGGCGCCACCTTCAGCCCGCGCAATGTCGGGTCGGACGACAGCGTCAACAGCGATGTCGCGCCGGCCACCGGCATCTCCCCTGTCGTCACGCTCAGGCCGGGGCAGACGCTGGATAACCTCGGCGCGGGACTTTTCGTGCCGGGCAGCTTCAGCGGCTCGGGTAACATCGTCTTCGCGGACACCAACCTCAACGGCATCCGCGATGCCGGCGAGGGTGGGCTGGCGGGCATCACCGTCCGCCTGCTGAACCCGGACGGGACGGTTGCCGCCACCACCACCACGAACGGGAGTGGCAACTACAGCTTCGCGGGTGTCGCGCCCGGCCAGTATCAGGTGGAGTTCGTTGCGCCCACCGGAGGAACCTTCGGGCCGACGGACGTTGGCACCAACGACGCGATCGACAGCGATGCCAATCCGGGAACGGGCCGCACCGGGCTGATCACGGTGGGCCCGGGCGGGACGGTGAACGACGTCGCGGCCGGCATCTTCGCGCCCGCGTCGATCAGCGGTTCGGGCGACTTCGTCTTCGCGGACAACAACCGCAACGGCATCCGCGACGCGGGCGAGACGGGGCTGGCAGGCGTTACCGTCAACCTCCTGAACCCGGACGGGACCGTGGCGGCGACCACCACGACCACGAGCGCGGGGGCGTACTCCTTCACGGGTCTGAACCCCGGCCAGTATCAGCTGCAGTTCGCGGCGCCGAACGGTGCCACGTTCAGCCCGCGCAACATCGGGCCCGACGACACCATCGACAGCGATGTCGCGCCGTCCACCGGCACCTCTGGGCTCATCACGCTCAAGGCGGGGCAGGTCTTCGACAACTTCGCGGCGGGCCTCTTCGTGCCGGCCTCGATCAGCGGCGTGGGCGACGCGATCTTCGCGGACAACAACCGCAACGGCATCCGCGACGCAGGCGAGACGGGGCTGGCCGGGATCACCGTCCGGCTGCTGAACACGGACGGCACCGTGGCCACCACCACCACCACGGGGGCCGACGGGACCTACAGCTTCGCGGGCGTCGCACCGGGCCAGTACCAGGTGCAGGTCGTGGCGCCCACGGGTGCCACCTTCAGCCCGCGCAATGTCGGGTCGGACGACAGCGTCAACAGCGATGTCGCGCCGGCCACCGGCATCTCCCCCGTCATCACGCTTCGCCCGGGGCAGACGCTGGATAACCTCGGCGCGGGACTTTTCGTGCCGGGCAGCTTCAGCGGCTCGGGCGATGCGGTCTTCGCCGACAACAACAACAATGGCATCCGCGACGCGGGTGAAGGTGGGCTGGCCGGGATCACCGTCCGCCTGCTGAACCCGGACGGGACAATCGCCGCCACGACCACTACGAACGGGAGTGGCAACTACAGCTTCGCGGGTGTTGCGCCCGGCCAGTACCAGGTGGAGTTCGTGGCGCCGACCGGCGGGACCTTCAGCCCGACGGACGCCGGCACCAACGACGCCATCGACAGCGATGCCAACCCGGGCACGGGCCGCACCGGGCTAGTGACGGTGAGCCCGGGCGGGACGGTGAACAATGTCGCGGCCGGTGTCTTCATCCCGGCCTCGATCCAGGGCTCGGGCGACTTCGCCTTCGCGGACAACAACCGCAACGGCATCCGCGACCTGGGCGAGGACGGGCTTGCGGGCATCACCGTCAACCTGCTGAACCCGGACGGCACCCTGGCCGCCACCACCACCACGGGGGCGGACGGGACCTACAGCTTCGGCAGCATCGGTGCGGGCCGCTACCAGCTGCAGTTCGTGGCGCCCACGGGTTACGCCTTCAGCCCGCGCAACATCGGGCCGGACGACAGCATCGACAGCGACGTCAGCCCGAGCAACGGCAGCTCCCCCGTCTTCACGCTCGGCGCGGGGCAGACCCTGGATGACTTCGCGGCCGGGCTCTACCAGGTCACCACGCAGGTGGGCGGCAACGTCTATGTGGATGCCAACGGGAACGGCGTGCACGACGCCGGCGAGGCAGGCCTCGCCGGGGTGGAGGTCCGGCTGCTGGACGCGAATGGCGGGGTCCTCGGGCCGGTCACGACGACGGATGAGGGCGGGAACTACTACTTCACCGGCCTCGCCGCGGGCAGCTACCGCGTGCAGTTCGCGCCGCTGATCGGGACGGCCTTTACCCTGCAGGACCAGGGCGGGTCCGAGTTCCTGGACAGCGACGCGTCCCCGGCCGATGGCGTGTCCAGCCTGGTGGTCACGCCCGGGTCGAACGCTTCCGACCTGCGGAGCACGGCGGGGCTCGTCCTGGCTCTGGACCCGCTGACCGGCCTCGTGCCGGTCACCAACCTGACCGACGGTCCGGACGGCTTCCCCGGTACGGACGCCTCCGACCACATCTCCGGCGGGGCGGGCAACGACGCGATCAACGGCCTGGGCAGCAACGACGCCCTCTACGGCGGGGATGGCGATGACCAGATCAACGGGCATCTGGGCAACGACTTCCAGGACGGCGGCAACGGCAACGACAACGTCCAGGGCCAGCAGGGCGACGACACCCTCCTCGGCGGTGCCGGCGACGACATCGGCGAGGGCGGCGACGGCAACGACCTGCTGGAGGCCGGCGCCGGCAACGACAACATGCAGGGCGAAGGAGGCAACGACACGCTCTACGGCGGCAGCGGAAACGACATCCTGACGGGCAACGAGGGCAACGACATCGTGGTCGGCGGCACCGGCAACGACTCGCTGCAGGGTGCCTCCGGCACCGACATCGTCATCGGCGGCCAGGATGACGGGCGCATGAGCCTGAACGCCGCGGGCCGGGTGACCGGCATCGTCTTCGGTGACGTGATCGAGGGCAATGCCGGGGCGGACGCCTTCGTCTGGCAGGCCGGGGACGGCGTGGACTTCATGCTGGACTTCAACCCGAACGAGGGCGACACACTCACCATCTACGGCTACGACCGGTTCCAGGTGGTGCAGCGCTCGGACCAGGGTCAGATGGTGCTCTACCTGGACGAGAACTCCGGCTTCGTCCTGAACAACGGCGTGTTCCAGGGCTCCACCGCCAACGACGTGCTGCCGGGCATCCGCTTCGTGCCCAACACCGCGGACGCGCCGGGCTCGATCGTGGGCGGGGACGCGGTGGTGCCGGTGCTGGCGCAGAACTGGTTTGCGCGCTTCACCGGCGGCACCGAAGTGCCGGTCTCGCAGGGCTTCGTGGACACGGGCTCACCGCAGACCGCCGTCTCGGTGCAGACCATCACGGACCATCACGGGATCACCTTCACCTGACGGTTCCGCCCGCGTGGCGCATCGGAAGGGGGCGGACGGAAGCGTCCGCCCCCTTCCTCTTTCCGGTTGATCAGATTGGGCGGTCAGGCCCGCGGAGCCGTCTTCTGCAGGATGTCCTCGACGCGGCCGACGAGGTCCCGCCGCATGGGACGGGTGGAGAGGATGTGGTCCGCATCCGGGATCAGCTCCACCCGCATCCCCGGCATCCCGGCCAGGTGCCGCCCGCCCTCGCCGAAATGGGCGTCCATCTCCTCGAGCCCGGAGTCCCGGTCGCTGTAGAGGAAGGTGACACCCGTGCCCCGGGCGGAGAGGGTGCGCAGCCAGCCCGCGACCCGGGCCGGGCCGAGCACCCGCGAGAGGACGGGCGGCAGCACGCGCCCGACGCCGGCGATCCCGCGCACGACGGAGCGCTTCCAGGCCAGCTTGACCGGGGTGGGCAGAAGGGCGCGGAGGAGGTCGATGGGCGCCGCGCGCGCCTTCCAGGCATCGGCCAGCGCGCGCCATTGCAGCTGGTTGACCGCCGCGGCGCTCTGGCGGCGCGCCGGCTGTCCTGGCTGAAGGCAGCGCCGCGGCGGATCGCGCTGATCGGCAACAGCCCCTCGGCGCTGCGGCTGCTGAGGCACCTGCGGGCCTTGCCGGATCGCGGGGACACCGTGGTCGGCTTCTTCGACGACCGGCTGCGGGAGGGACCGCTGGATGGGCTGCTGCCCCGTCTCGGCGACGTGGACGACATCGTGGGCTACATCCACGAGCACGAGCTGGACCTCGTCTACATGGCGCTGCCGTGGTCGGCCGGCGAGCGCATCTCGCAGCTCCTGGGCCGCTTGCGCTACCTGCCCCTGACCGTGCGGCTGATCCCCGATCGGTCGCCACCGGCCCTGCGCATGCACGAGGCGGACGAGATCGACGGCGTGGTGATGCCGACGCTGATGCTGCCGCCCTTCTCGGCGCTCGGCGCGATACTCAAGCGGGGGGTGGACATCATCGTCTCGGCGATGCTGCTGGTGCCGCTCTCCGCTTTCATGCTGGCGGTCGCGCTGGTCATCCGGATCGACAGCCCGGGGCCGGTCTTCTTCCGCCAGGTACGGACCGGGCAGTACGGCCGCCCCTTCGCCATCCTGAAGTTCCGCAGCCTGCACGTCGCGCAGGCGGATAGCGGGGCGGAGAAGCTCGTCACCAGGGGAGACCGCCGTGTCACCGGCGTGGGCCGCTGGTTGCGGAAGTACTCGATCGACGAGCTGCCGCAGCTGCTGAACGTGCTGCTGGGCGACATGTCGCTGGTCGGGCCACGGCCTCACGCATCCCGGGCCAAGGCCGATGGGCGAATCTACGCGGAGGTGATGCCGGACTACATGCTGCGCTACCGCGTGAAGCCGGGCATCACGGGATGGGCCCAGGTGAATGGCTGGCGCGGCAACACCGACACGGAGGAGAAGCTGCGCAAGCGCGTGGAGTTCGACTTCTTCTACATCGAGAACTGGTCCTTCCTCGGGGATATCAGGATCCTCGTGCAGACCTTCGTCTCCGTCGTCGCGCCCCCGCCGGAGAACAACTAGGCGCACGGGGAGAGGAAGGGCCCCTTCCCTCCCCGCGGCAGGTTGCCGGTGTCAGACCTCGACATAGCCGAGCGCGACATCCCGCGCCCGGGCCTCGGGACCACGTGCCGCGGGGTCGCCGTAGCCGCCACCGCCGGATGTCTCCAGCCGCACGATGTCGCCGCGGCGCAGGCGCAGATTGTTCACCTTGGAGCCGTATGCCGTGCGCTCCCCATCCCGGGTGACGAAGAGGCGGCCCTCGCGGCCGGGCT
The DNA here is from genome assembly GCF_024594815.1 of Roseomonas populi. GTDB lineage: Bacteria > Pseudomonadota > Alphaproteobacteria > Acetobacterales > Acetobacteraceae > Roseomonas > Roseomonas populi. The sequence goes on from NZ_JANJOU010000001.1 coordinate 362,507, forward strand.
CGCCGCCTTCAAGTCCGTAGGGGCGATGGGTGAAGCGCTCCAGGTTGGCGGTGAAGATGGCCTCCGCGCTGTCGATCCGCCATTCCCGGAAGAGGCCGAGGCCGCCGCGGTGCTTGCCCGCGCCCCCTGAGCCCGGCAGCAGCCCGTAGCCGGTGACCGTAAGGGGCATCTCGCTCTCGATCATCTCGGCGGGGATGTTGAAGTTGTTGTGCATTCCGAAGGTGTAGCCGGAGAGGCCGTCCTGGTCGGCATAGGCGCCGCTGCCGCCCACCTCGATCTCCACCAGCACGCCGCGCTCCCCGTTCTCGTTGATCGTCTGGAAGGAGCAGACGTAGGAGACGCCGTAATAGGCGGCGGGCACGCGGCCGGGGATGGCTTGGTGCAGCGCGCCGAGGATGGTGGTGGCCAGGCGGTGCGTGACGGCGACGCGGTTCGCCACGGGCGCGGGGTGGCGGGCGTTCACGATCAGCCCTTCCGGCGCGATCGTGCGGATGGGGCGGTAGCAACCGGCGTTCGCCGGGATCTCCGTGTCCGCGATCGCCATGATGCAATAGGAGACGGCGGAGGAGGAGGATGCGAGGGTTGCGTTGATCGGCCCGACCGCCTGCTTGCCGCAGCCCGAGAGGTCCACCGTGATCTCGTCGCCCCGCACCTCCACGGCGGCGTGGATGCGGACGGGGTCCGCCGAGATGCCGTCATTGTCGAGGAAGTCCTCGAACTCGTAGCGGCCGTCGGGGATGCGGGCGATCATGGCGCGCATGGCGCGCTCGCTGCCGTCCAGCATCCGGGCGCAGGCCGCCATGAAAGCGTCCGCGCCGGTGCGGGCAGCCAGGCGGCGGATGTTCGCCTCTCCCACGGCGAGGGAGGCGAGCTGGGCCTGAAGGTCGCCCCAGAGCATGTCCGGGCGGCGGACGTTCTGGCGCATCATCGCCAGGATATCCTCGTCCAGCACGCCCGCCTTCACCAGTTTCAGCGGCGGGATGCGGAGGCCTTCCTGGAACACTTCCGTCGCGGCGGCGGCGTAGGAGCCGGCGGCCATGCCGCCCATGTCTAGGTGGTGGCAGAGCGTGCCGACGATGGCCACACGGGCGCCGTCCACGAAGACCGGGCGGAAGGCCAGGATGTCCGGGATGTGCTGGCCGCCGCAGTAGGGGTCGTTGGTGATGACGACGTCACCGTCCTGCCAGCGCTCCGCCGGAAGATGATCGCGCAGGACGGTCAGCAGGCCGGCGCCCATGGAGTTGAGGTGCTGCGGGATCCGCGCGGCCTGGGCGATGTTCTCGCCATTGCCGTCAAAGATGGCGGTGGAATAGTCCAGCAGCTCCCGCACCACGGTGGAGCGGCTGGTGCGCCACACCGTCACGTCCATCTCGGCGGCCGCGGCGGTCAGGGCGTTGCGGAGGATCTCGAGCGCGACGGGGTCCATCAGACGGCCTCCTTCATATCGACTTTCCTGGCGATCAGGGTGCCTTCGGGGCCGGGCGAGAGGTGCCAGCCCTGCGTGACGAGGATGGTGGTGTACTCCTCCTCCACCAGCGCGGGGCCGGCGACAGGGGCCGTGATCCTTTCCCGCTGGTGGACGGGCACGCTGCGCCAGGCGCCGCCGAGCCAGATCTCGCGGGGTTCGGGCACGCGGTCGGCGCCAAGGCCGGCCGCGCGGGTGGCGTGGATCTTCGGCAGCAGGCCGGTCACGGCCATGCGGAGGGCGACGAGCTCCACCGGCGCGCCGGGATTGGAGTAGGAGAAGCGCTGGGCGTGCAGGGCGTGGAAGGCGCCCAGCAGCGCGGCGAGGTCGGGCGCGGCGGGCCAGGGCACCACCAGCTCGAAGGCCTGGCCGTGGTAGCGCAGGTCGGCCGAGACCGCGAAGCGGCGATCCGTATCCGGCACGCCGTCCGCCGCCAGCAAGACCTCGCCCTGTTGCCGCAGCGCGCCGATGGCCTCCTCGATCCAGGGCAGCGCGGCCTCGTCCAGCGGCATGACGCGGGAGCGGGCGAGGTCGTGAACGATGTCGGAGTGCAGGATGCCGAAGGCGGAGAAGGTGCTGGCATCGGCGGGGAAGACCACCTCCGTGATGCCCAGCTCCTCCGCCACGGGCACGGCGTGCAGGCCGCCCGCGCCGCCGAAGGAGAGGAGGGCGAAGTCGCGGGGGTCCAGACCCTTCTCGAAGAGGGAGAGGCGGGCGGCGGCGGCGAGGTTGGTGTCCGTGACCGCCAGCATTCCCTCGGCGGCGCCCTCCATCGCCAGGCCGAGCGGCGCGCCGACCTTCTCCGCGATGGCGCGGCGCGAGCCCTCCTGGTCCAGCTTCATCGCGCCGCCGAGGAAGAAGCGCGGGTCCAGCCGGCCGAGGGCGATGTTGGCGTCCGTTACTGCCGGCTCCGTGCCGCCGCGGCCGTAGCAGACGGGGCCGGGGCGGGAACCCGCGCTGCGCGGGCCGACGCGGAGGCGCCCGGCCTCGTCCACGCTTGCCAGGGAGCCGCCGCCGGAGCCGATGGTGCGGATCTCCACCATGGGCAGGCGCACGGGCAGGTTGTCGATCTCGCCCTGGGTCTTCAGCGTCACCGCGCCGTCCCGCACCACGCAGACGTCGTAGCTGGTGCCGCCCATGTCCACGCCGAGAAGGTTGGGACGGTCCAGGCTTTCGGCCATGCGAAGGGTGGCGAGCGCACCGCCGGAGGGGCCGGAGAGAAGCAGGCGCGCGGGCTGACGCTTCGCCATGTCCGGGCTGCACACGCCGCCATTGGACTGCACGAGGAGAAGGCGGGCGACGAGCCCGGCCTCCGCCATCCGGCGCTCCAGCCGGTCCAGGTAGTTGCCCACCACTGGCATGAGCAGCGCGTTCAGCACGGTGGTGGAGGAGCGCTCGTATTCCCGGATCTCCGGGCTGATCTCGGAGGAGAGGGAGACGGGCAGGCCGGTGGCGCGCAGGGCCTCGGCCACCATCCGCTCATGCGCGGGATTCACATGCGCGTGGAGGAGGCAGACAGCGACGGATTCCGCGCCCAGCGCAGCCAGGCGGGGCAGGATCGCCTCCACCGCGGCACGATCCAGCGCCTTCTCCACGCCGCCATCGGCGCGCAGGCGCTCCGGTAGGCCCAGGCGGCGGTCGCGGGCGATCAGGGGCGGTTCCTGGTGGGGCCGCAGGCCGTAGATGTCGCGGCGGCCGTGGCGGCCGATTTCCAGCACGTCCTCGAAGCCCGCGGTGGTCAGCAGCACGCCCTTCGCCAGCCTGCGCTCCAGCACGGCGTTGGTGGCGATGGTGGTGCCGTGCAGAAGCAGGCGGATGTCGTGCAGGGCGAAGCCGAAGCGCCCAGCCGCCTCCGTGATGCCGGTGAGGAGGCCGATGGAAGGGTCCTCCGGCGTGGTCGGCGTTTTCAGGCTGCGCAGCGCGCCGTTGCGCTCGTCGAGGATCTGCAGGTCGGTGAAGGTGCCACCGATGTCGATGCCGATCCGGATAAAGGGTTCCATGGTGCGGGGGAACTCCGGGCAAGGTTGGGGCGTCGCGCGGCCCAGGGGGCGCGCGGGGCCGGTGGTCGGACGGGGTTGGACGCTCAGCCCATGAAGGTGAGCGGCCAGAGGGCGATGGCGGGCCAGATCAGCAGCAGACCGACCGCGAGGAGGTAGGCGAGGAGGAAGGGCATGACGCCGGCGAAGACATCGGTGATCGGCCCTCCCTTCGGGCGCATGCCCTGGAGGACGTACATCACCGTGCCGTCCGGCGGGCTGATCTGGGCGATCTCCACCAACATCGTCACCACCACGCCGAACCAGATCGGGTCGTAGCCGAGGGCGACGACGATCGGGAACACCACGGGCACGGTGGTGATGATCATGGAGAAGCCCTCCATGAAGGTGCCGAGGGCGAAGTACATGCCGATGATGGCGAGCATGATGGCCCAGGGCGGGACCGGCAGGTGGGAGATCACCTCGGCCAGCGCCTGGGGCACGTTGATGAGCGTGAGGATGTAGTTCAGCAGGTAGGCGCCGAGGATGATGAGGCCGAGGAGTGCCGTGTTGCGCGCCGTGGCCTCCGCCGAGGCGTTGAGCATGGCGAAGGTGAGCTTGCGCTCGATCGCCGCGAAGAAGAGCGAGCCGGCGACGCCGAGAGCCGCCGCCTCTGTCGGCGTGGCGTAGCCGCCATAGATGGAGCCAAGCACCATGATGATGAGGGCGACCGTCGGCACCAGCCCGACGAGGGAGCGGAGCTTGACCGAGAGCGGGATGGGCGGCGGCCGGTCCAGCGGGTTGCGGATCCCGTGCCAGAGGATGACGGCGACGAAGAGGGCCGTGACGAGCACGCTGGGCAGGATGGCCGCGACGTAGAGGGCACCGACCGAGGTCTCGGTGATCAGGCCATAGACGATGAAGGTGATGCCGGGCGGGATGAGGTTGCCCATGGCGCCGCCGGCGGCGAGCGATCCGAGCACCATGCGCTGGCTGTACTTCGTGTCGTTGAAATAGGGCAGCGCGACAGAGCCCATGGTGGCCGCGGTGGCGACCGAGGAGCCGGAGATGGCGGAGAAGAGCGCGCAGGAGGCGATGTTGGTGTGCAGCAGCCCGCCGGGCAGGCGGTTCAGCCAGACGTTCAGGGACTTGTAGAGGCGGTCGGACAGGCCCGCCCGCAGCAGGATCTCCCCCATCAGCAGGAAGAGCGGCACGGCGATCAGCACAAAGTTGCTGGACGGCCCCCAGAAGGTCTGGCCGGCGAAGAGCCAGAAAGGGCGCTCCGAGAAGAGCAGGCCGGTGAGCACCGCAAGGATGCCGAGCACGGCCGCCACGTGCACGCCGGAGCCGAAGAACACGACGAAGACCGCGATGAGGCCGAGGATCTCCGCGATCGGCAGGGACTGGCCCGTGCCGGCGGCGGCGAAGACGAGTGTGCCGAGGAGCGCGAGGAGGAAGACGATGGCGATCATGCCGGGTGCTCCTCCCGCGCCATGGCCACGGCCTCCAGCGCCTCCTGCGTCTCGTCATCGACGGAGCGGGAGCCGAGAAGGGAGTCCACCTCCTCCGGCAGGCCGAAGAGGAGGGCGAGCACGGATTCCAGTAGCAGCACGAGGGTCATCGCTAGGAAGGCGAGCAGGCCGAAGGCCCAGATGCCCTGGGGAATGTCCAGCGGGATGCGCAGGGCGCTGTTGTCATGCGCCTCGAACAGCATGGACTCGTCCAGGATCTGCCAGCCCGCCCAGGCGACGAAGCCGGCGAAGGCGGCGAGCATGGCGAGTGACAGCACGTGCAGCAGCGCGCGGGCGCGCAGCGGCATCCGGTTCACCAGCACGTCCACGCGGATATGGGCGCGGCGGGCCAGGGTATGGGCCAGCGCCCAGGCGATGCCGCAGGCCAGCATGTAGGAGGAGATCTCAACCGTGGCGGCGGAGGAGACACCGAAGAAGCTTCGGCCGACCACGTCGAAGGTGATGAGGGCGGCGCAGGCGATGTAGTTCCAGCCCGCTAGGTAGGCCATCACGGTGGCGACGTAGGACACGCCCCGGGTCAGGCCCCGCGCCGCGGCGAGCGGCGCGGGAACGGCTCCGCTCAACGGCGGTACTCCACGCCGCTGATGGGGGCGACGGCCTGGTTGTAGACCTCGCCGCAGCGCGCCCCGCAGCGGCCCACCCAGTTCGGCAGGATGGTGGAGCGGAAGGTGTTCGTGACGAGTTCCTTGTCCGCCGGCGTGGCGCGCACCAGCGTCATCGGGCGGGGGGATAGCGGGTGCAGCTTGCAGTCGGCGGCCACCCCCGTGGCGCAGGCCAGCCCGTCCTCGGTGGCGATGCGGCCGAGGTCCCAGAGCTTGTCGTTCATCTCGCGGAAGGTGCCTTCCATGAAGGCGCGCACCGCGGGGTCCAGCCGGTTCCACCAGGCCAGGTTCACCATGTAGCCCGCCAGCGACCAGGAGAGCGGCAGGTCGGAGATATGGGAGGAGACCTCCGGCCAGCGCCCGGCGGCGCCGCTTCCCGTGCCGGTCACGGCGCAATCCACCACGCCGCGCTCCAGCGCCGAGTAAACCTCGGGGAAACCGATGGAGACGGGCTGGGCGCCGAGGCTGGTGACGAGGTCGTTCAGCGAGTTGCCGAAGGTGCGGATCTTCCGCCCGCGCAGGTCCGGCAGGGTGGCGAAGGGCTGGCGGCAGAACAGGACCTGGGCAGGGAAAGGATAGATCACCATCAGCCGCACCCCGAACCGCTCCAGGTCGCGGTTGGCGGCGGGCAGGATGGCGTCGGCGATCTTCTTCGCCTGCTCGATGTCCGGCGAGAGGCCGGCGAGGTCGATGCCGTCCAGGATCGGCACGTCGCCCGAGAGGGTGGAGAGGGTACCGGCGCCGATGTCGGCCTGGCCGGAGCGGACGAGGCGCACGATCTCGGCCCCGCCGAGGTTCCGCTCCGCGTGGGAGGAGAGCTGCATGGTCAGGCGGTTGTTCGTGCGCTGCGCCAGCATCTCGCGCAGGTAGGGCACGTCCACCCGCGTGTACTGCGGCATGGTCGGCAGCGGCTGAGTCACGGCCGACATGCGGACGGCCGGGCCTGCGGGCAGGCTTTCCGGCATCTGGGCCGATGCGCCGGAGGCAAGGGAAAACGCCAGGGCCAGGCCGGCGGCCAGGCGGCACGCGAAGCGGTTTGCCATCATCTCTCGCCTCTTCAGGGGCAGGATGCCGTGTGCATGCGCGGCCGGGCCGTCCTTCTCGATGGGCCGTCTTGCCGGCGTCGTAAGTAGGCGGGGTGAGCAGCCCTAAGGGCAAATTACGATTTCTGACGCTTATGCTTCACGCCAGCTAATGATTCGCTGCATAGGAATGCGCCAGTTCGACCGCGATCTTCGCAAGCATCGGGACGAGCGCGACCTCGGGCGCGCGCCGGTAGGTGGCGGTGAAGCGGATGGGCGGCAGGTCCAGCCCGGGATCGACGAGGTGCAGGTCGCCGCGCGCCAGCTCGCCCCGCATTACCGCTTCCGGCAGCATGCAGATGCCCAGCCCGTCCACGGCCATGCGGACGATGGTGGCAATGGAGGCGCTGACGTGGATGCGCGGCACGGACCGCGTGCAGTCGCGCAGGGCCTGCTGGAGCTGGTGGTAGTTGAGCGTGTTCCTGGGGTAGGTCACGAAGGACTGGCGCGCCAGGGTTCCGGCGGTCAGCCGGCCCTGGCCCAGCCCGAGGCGCGGGCTGCAGGCGAAAGCGTGCGGGAAGTCGTTCAGCTCCAGGTCCACGAAGTCGGGCTCGGAGATGGGGCCGACCATGAAGGCGAGGTCCAGCTCGTGCCGCAGCAGGCTTGCCCTCATCCGGACGGTCAGGTCCACCTCGATGTCGAAAGTGACGGAGGGGTGGGCGCGGTTCACCCGCCCGATGAAGTCGGGCAACCAGGTCTGCGCGATGGTCTCCGAGACGCCCAGGCGGACCACCCCGCTGTAGCTTGTGGGCGCGGAGGTGGCCTGCAGGAGCTCCGTCCGCATCTGCAGCAGCCTGTCCGCGTGCTCCAGGACCACCCTGCCCTTCGGCGTGAGGACCGCCGCGCGGTGGGTCCGCTCCAGCAGGCGGCCGCCGAGCTCCTGCTCCAGGGCTGCGATGCGCTGCGAGACGGCGGACTGGGTGGTGTAGAGGCGCTCCGCCGCCCGGGCGAAGCTCCGCAGCGTGGCGACCCAGTAGAACACCTCCAGGCTGCGGAATTCCACCAAGGCGTCAGGCTCCAGCTCTTTCGAGGAAGCAGAGTTCTTACCAGGACTCCGGGGCGGCCGGGATCGAAGCCGCGGTGGGAGACGGACAGGGCCAGGATCGGCGGTGTAGTCGGGGGCGAGATTGCGGGGTCATCGCGCCTCTCGGTTGTCGGAGATCCTTACAGTTTTCAATCTGCGGAATGAATTCCGGAATAACACATTGATCCTTAATGGTAAATTCTGCGGCACGGTTTGTGCGCTAACGGGGGAGGACCAACCCGGTCCGACGTGCCGATAGGCCATCCCTGGGAGACCAACCTGTGCGACATCTTCTTCTCGCCGCCAGCGCCTTGGCGGGCATCTGCGCCGCACCGATCGTGGCCCAAGCGGCTCCAATCGTGGGCCAGATCAGCTTCGGCGGTCCGCTCAGCTTCTCGACGGCCGGCAACACGACGAGCATCGACTTCGGTCCGACGGCGAACGTGACGCAGGGCACCGCCACGGGTTCCTTCTCGCCCGGCTTCAGCCCGGGCTGCTTCGCCTGCGCTGTCTTCAACGACTTCAGCTTCACCGGAACGGGTGCGGTCGCGCCCTTCCAGCTTTATTCCGCCACCCTCGGCGGGCTCACCACCAGCTTCATTCTCAATGCCGTTACCTTCGTTGCGCAGAACAACAACGGCATCGGCGCCTTCCTGAACCTCGAAGCGTCCGGCACCCTGTCGCTGACGGGCTTTGATGCGACCCCGGGTCTCTTCACCTTCTCCACCCAGCCGGGCGCCCAGAACACCACCGTGAGCTTCTCCGCCACCTCCTCCGCCGTGGCGGTGCCGGAGCCTGCCTCGCTGCTGCTCTTCGGTGCCGGGCTCGTCGGCCTGGGCCTGGCCCGTCGCTCCCGGGCGCGGGCTGCCTGAGGCACCAGCACACGGCCTCGCGGCGCACGGCACTCGGACAGCCCCGGGAGAACACCCGGCTTGTTCGGGGCCGTGCGCCGCCCCAGCCCGCTCCCTGCAAGATCGTCCTTCCCCCCGCCCGCCCCCCCCTCCGCGCCCCGCCGCCCAACCCCCGGGGGTGGGGGGGCCCCCCCCCCCCGCCCCAGCCCGCTCCCTGCAAGATCGTCCTTCCTGCCCGGAAGGTGGCTGATCGAGCGCTCCTTCGACTGCTTCGCGTGCGACTATGCGCGATTGCCCGGAACCTCGCAGGCCAGCGCCTCGTCGCGCTCATCGTCCTGCTGCTCCGACGTGCCGCAGGACCGCCGCCAGCTCGCAGCACTCGCTCGGCGACGGCAGGGGCATGGGCATGGGCAGCCCTGCTCCGGATGTTCAGCCCGTCACCTGGGGGAGAACAAGCGGTCGCAGGGATGCGCCGGCTCGAGAGTGAGAGGCTCTCGGCCTCACTCGGGCTTGATGTTCGCGTCGCGGACCAACTTCCCCCAGCGCGCGTACTCGTTGCGGACGAAGGCCGAGAACTGGTCCGGGGTGTCCGCGACGGGAACGGCCCCGAGCGCGTCCAGCTGGGCGCGCAGCTCGGGGAGCCTGACGGCCGCGGCCACGGCCTGCTGCATCTCCTCCGCCCGCTCGGCGGGCAAGCGCGGCGGGCCCCAGATGCCGTACCAGCTGCTGACCTCGAAATCCCTCACCCCGGCCTCGGCGACGGTCGGTAGTTCCGGGAAGGCCTCGACCCGCCTGGCCGTGGTGACGGCAAGCGCGCGGAGCTGCCCCGCCCGCACCGCGGCGGCGGAGGACGGCAGCGAATCGAACATCAGCTGGACGTTGCCGGCCATCAGGTCCTGAATGGCGGGGCTGCTGCCCCGGTAGGGAACGTGGACCATCTCGGTCCCCGTCGTCAGCTTGAACAGTTCGCCGGCGAGATGTGGCGCGGCCCCCGCGGAGGATGAGGCGAAGGAGAGCTCGCCCGGGCGTGCCTTGGCGTAGGCGATCAGCTCCGCGACGCTCCTGACGGGAAGCTTCGGCGTGACGACCAGGATGAGAGGCACCGCCGCGATGTTCGTGACCGGCGTGAAGTCGGCCAGGGCGTCAACCGGCATGGACCGCTGGAAGTGCGGCACGGTGGCGTGGGCGGAGGCATTGACCAGGAAGGTCGTGCCGTCCGGCGCGGAGCGCGCGACATCGACCATCCCGATCACGCCCGAGCCGCCGGGCTTGTTCTCGACGACGATCGTCCTGCCGAGGGTGGAGCCAGCCCCGGCCGCGACCACCCGCGCCAGGATGTCCGTCGGCCCGCCGGGCGGGTAGGGCGTGACGAAGCGGATGGTGCGCCCGCCCCCTTGCGCGCGGGCGCTGCGCACGGCCGCCGCACCGGCCATCGCCATCCCGAGGGCGACGCGGCGGCTGACCGACCGTGTCTCTGCCGCTGATCTCATCGAACGCTCCTCCTGTTCTGTTCGTTGGTGCCACGGGGCGAGCCGGGCGGCACATCCCGGCCCCTTACCCTGGCGCGACGCCGCCTTCGTGCTGATGGGCCGTGCCGCAGGCCATGAGCCGGTCGATCTCCTCGCCGGGAAGGCCGGCTTCGAGGAGGACCGCCCGGGTATCGTAACCGACCGGCGATGCCGCCCGTCCCGCCTCCGCGGGCGCGCCGTCGTGCAGCACGGTCGGCCGCAGGCTGCGCACCCGCCCCTCCGTCGGGTGCTCGACATCGCGGAACAGGCCGACGGCGTTGAGGTGCGGGTCCTCCAGCAGGCTCTCGAGGGAGTGGCACGGCATCGCCGGCACGTCCGCCGCCGCGAACAGTTCCAGCAGCTCCGCCGTGCGGCGCTCCTCCACCAGCCTGCCGCGCTCCGCGTACCAGTGGCGCACGTGGCGGACGCGGCTGGCCACGGAGACGAAGCGGGGGTCGTCGGCCAGGTCCGGCCGCCCGAGCACCGTGAAGAAGGCGCGGACCTGGGCGTCCGTGTTGGCCGTCAGGCTGATCCAGCCGTCGGCGGTCCGCATCGGCCGGTTGTTCGGGTCCAGCAGCCGGACGTCGCCCGGGGCGCCGATGGGCGGGGAGAAGCTCTGCGCGCCGAGATGTTCCGCCAGCACGAAGGCGGCCATGGTCTCGTGCATCGGGACCTCGATGGCGCTGCCCTCCCCTGCCCGCTCCCGCTCGAAGAGGGCGGACATGACGGCGCCGGCGGCGATCTCGCCCACGAGGTGGTCGCAGAGGAGAAGGGGGACGTAGGACGGAGCTCCGTCCCGCCTCTCGAACAGCCCGCCGATACCGGCCGCGCCCTGCACGACGCTGTCATAGGCGGGCTTGCCCTCATAGGGGCCACCGGGGCCGAAGCCGGTGATGGTGCAATAGACCAGCCGGGGTAGCCGGGCGCGGAGCCGCGCCGCGTCCAGCCCGAGCCGCCGCAGCGCCTCCGGCCGCATGTTGGTGACGAGCACGTCGCACCCGGCCGCGATCGCGAGCAGGGCATCGCGCCCCGCTTCCGCCTTCAGGTCCAGGCAGACGGTGCGCTTCTTCCGGTTGAGGTGGAGGTAGCACCCGCCGTGCTGCCCCGTGGGCGAGCGGCCGCCGAGGGAGCGCAGCAGGTCGCCGCCGCGCATCTCCACCTTGATCACCTCGGCGCCGTAATCGGCCAGCCGCTGCGTGCAGGCCGGCCCGACGACGACGGTGGTCAGGTCGAGGACCCTGATGCCGCGCAGGGGGGTATTCGACATGGGTGGGCTATCCCGCTGCCGCGCCGACCGCATCGGCGGTGGCGCCGGGGATCAGCGGGTTGAGCCCGGTCCGGGTGACGCGGCCGAGGAGCGGCCTGCCCAGCGCCTCCTCGCAATCCGTGGCTGTCGCGACCAGGCGTCCGAGGTCGATGCCGGTCCGGATCCCCATGGACTCGAACAGGTTCACTAGGTCCTCGGTGCAGACATTGCCGGTGTAGCCGCCGCCGTACGAGACCTTGCTGGGATGCCCGCCGACGCCGCCGAAGGAGGAGTCGAACCACCGCACCCCGGCCCCGCAGGCCGCCGCGCAGTTCAGCAGGCCGGTGCCGCGGGAATCGTGGAAGTGCGCGATGAGACAGGCCTCAGGGAAGGTATCCCCGATGCGCCGCACCATGGTCTCCACCGTCCGGGGCGTCGCCATGCCCGTGGTGTCGCCCAGAGCGATGCGGGTGATGCCGTTCTCCAGGAAGGCGCCGACGTCGCGCAGCACGGAGTCCGGATCGACGGGGCCCTCGAAGGGGCAGCCGAAGGCGACGGAGATCGTGCCGATGGTGCGGAAGGCATCCCCCGCCTCCCGCGCCATCTCCGCCACGTTCTGCCACTGCGCGGCGCGGTCCCGGTTCAGGTTCCGGCGGGAATGGGATTCGGAGGCGGAGACGAGGAAGCTCACCTCGTTCGCGCCGAAGCCCAGCACGTGGTCGGCCAGGGCGCGCTCCACGGCACGGGGGTTCGCGCAGGAGGCCTTGTAGAAGACGCCATCCCGCCGAGGCAGCGCGCGCAGGACCTCGCTGGCGTCGGCGAACTGCGGCACGACCTTCGGGTTCGAGTAGGAGGTCGCCTCCACCCGCGGGAAGCCGATGGCGGCGAAGCCGTCGATCAGGCGCACCTTCTCGGCCGCGGCGATCTCCTGCGTCTCGTGCTGCAGGCCGTCTCGGGCGAAGCACTCGCAGATGACGACGTCGGCCATGGGAGAGGTGCTGCTCATCGCCGGCTCCTCACGCCCCTGCCGCCCGCTTCGGGAAGCTGCGCATGGCCAGGTTCAGGTCCCGCCCGGCCGCCAGCGCCTGATCGAAAGGCAGTTCGGAGGCCTTGTAGAAAAGCTCCTTGGTGGCCTGCATCGCCATGGGCGACCAGCCGGCCAGCAGTTCCGCCACTTCCACCGCCCGCGCCAGGACCTGCTCGGCGGGCACGACGTCGTGGGCGAGGCCCAGCTCCGCGGCCGCCTTCCCGTTGAGGATGCGGCCGGTCGCGACCAGCCCGAAAGCAGCCTTCGGCCCGACCTGGCGCACGAGGTTCGCCATCACGATGGCCGCGACGATGCCGTGCCGCAGTTCGGGGTAGCCCAGCCGCGCGTCCCCGGCGATCACCATCAGGTCGGCCGCCAGCGCCAGCCCCGCCCCGCCGCCGAGGGCATTTCCCTGCACGGCGGAGACGACCGGCTTGCGGACCTCGCGGAAGACGCCGTGCAGCTCCGCCGTCAGGTCCGCCCGGCGCGCCGCCACGGCGTCCCGGTTCTCCGAGAGGGCGGCGAATTCCCGCGTGTCGGCACCCGCGCAGAAGGAGGGGCCGGCCCCGGCCAGGACGACGGCGTGGCAGACATCGTCCGCGGCGGCGGCGCGCAGCTCCTCCAGCAGCCGGGTGGTGAGGGCCGTGTCGAGGGCGTTGTGCTTCCCTGGCCGGTTCATTGTCAGGACGCGCACGGACGCCCTGCTCTCGACGAGGAGTTCCGTCATGCCACCTTCTCCTCCGGGGTGATCTCGACGAGGACCTGCCCGGTGGAGACCATCTGGCCCGGCGAGACCAGGATGCGCGCCACGGTCCCGGCCACCGGCGCGGCGTGCGCCATCTCCATCTTCATCGCCTCCACGGTGCAGATCTTGCTGCCCGCCGGAACGGCCTCGCCGGGCTGCACGAGGATCGAGGCGAGCCGGCCGCTCATCGCGGCGCGCAGCTTTCCATCCGCCCCGGCATCGCCGCCCTTGCCCGAACCTGCGTAGGTGACGTCGGTGAAGGTGGCCGCCCTTCCCTCGAACTGCACGTGAACGCGATCCCCGTCCGCCTGCGCCACGGCCCGCCGGTCCACACCGTCCAGGCGGAAGCGGATCTCGTCCCCGGTGCGGCCGGTGACGAGAAGCTCGGCTCCGGTGGCCATCACCCGGCCGCCCTCCACCTCGGCCTCGTGCGTCGTCCCGTTCTCGTCCAGCAGCCGGAGTGTCGCGGGCCGGCCGGCCCCGCCCTGCCCGGGCGGGCAGAGCGCGGCGGCGGCGAGCGCGGCCTGGAGCGGGTCCACCCGGAACTCCCGCGGGATCAGCGCGTCCCTGTGCTGGTCCAGGAATCCCGTGCCCACGCCGCCCGCGGCGAAAGCCGGGTGCTCCAGGCAGCGGATCAGGGTCTCGCGGTTCGTGCGGATGCCGAAGACCACCGTCTCCCGCAGGGCGCGGAGCAGCTTCCTGCGCGCGTCCTCCCGGTTCCGGCCGCCCGCGATCAGCTTCGCGAACATGGAATCGTAGAAGGGCGCGACCTCGTAGTCCGTGTGCACGGCGTGGTCCGTGCGGATGTGGTCCGGGGCGCGCCACAGCGCGATCCGGCCGCTCTGCGGCAGGAAGTCGCGCAGCTCGTCCTCGGCGCAGAGCCGCACCTCGATGGCGTGGCCGGAGAGGGACACGTCCTCCTGCCGCAGCGACAGCGGCTCCCCCATGGCGACGCGCAGCTGCCACTCCACGAGGTCGAGGCCCGTGATGGCCTCGGTCACGGGGTGCTCCACCTGCAGGCGGGTGTTCATCTCCATGAAGTAGAACTCGCCGCTCCGGTCGAGCAGGAACTCGAAGGTTCCCACGCCCTCGTAGCCGATGCTGATCGCGGCGGAGACGGCGGCGCGCCCCATGCGGTCCCGCAGCGCGGGATCGAGGCCGGGCGCGGGCGCCTCCTCGATCAGCTTCTGGTGGCGGCGCTGGACGGAGCAGTCCCGTTCCCCGAGGTGGATGCCGTTGCCATGGCGGTCCACCAGCACCTGGATCTCGACATGGCGGGGATCGACGACGACGCGCTCCACCAGCATCCGGTCGCTGCCGAAAGCGCCCATTGCCTCGGCGCGAGCGGAGCGGAGCAGTTCGCCGAAGGTGGACGGGTCGGAGACGATCCGCATGCCGCGCCCGCCGCCGCCGGCGGTGGCCTTCACGATGACCGGGTAGCCGATGGCCTCCGCCTCGGCGGCGAGGCGGGCTTCCTCCTGGTCCTCTCCGTCATAGCCGGGCACGCAGGGAAGCCCGGCCGCGCGCATCACGCGCTTCGCCTCGGCCTTGTCACCCATGGCCGTGATGGCGCCCGGCGGTGGCCCGACGAAGACCAGGCCCGCATCCAGGCAGGCCCGCGCGAAGTCTGCGTTCTCTGAGAGGAAACCGTAGCCGGGATGCACGGCATCGGCGCCGGCCGCGCGTGCAGCCGCGATGATTGCGGGGATGTTCAGGTAGGATTCCGCCGGCGCGGCGCCCCCCACCCGCACCGCCCGATCCGCCATGCGGACATGCGGCGCATTGGCGTCCGCGTCCGAGTAGATGGCGACGCAATCGAGCCCGAGGGCGCGCGCGGTCCGCATGATGCGCAGCGCGATCTCGCCGCGATTGGCGACGAGGAGGGTCCTGATCCCGGCTTTCACGTCCGTATATCCTCCCCGCGTCACGGCCGCGCCACGCCGAACTGCATCGGCGCGACCCCCCGGGCCGCGGCGTCGCGGCACAGGTCGAGCGTCAGGGCGAGCACGTCGCGGGTCTCGCGCGGGTCGATCACCCCGTCGTCCAGGACGTGGGCGCTCGTCGTGAAGACATCCATCTGCCGCTCGAAGTTCTCCCGCACCTTGCGGGAGAGCTCGGCCAGCTTCTCCTCGTCGGCGCTGCCGCCCCGGCGCAGCATCGCCGCGCGGTTCACGTCCACCATGGTCCCGGCCGCCTGCTCCGCGCCCATAACCGCGGTTCTCGCGTTCGGCCAGGAGAAGAGGAAGCGCGGGTGGAAGCCGCGCCCGCACATGGCATAGTTGCCCGCCCCGAAGGAGGCGCCGCAGAGCACGGTGATCTGCGGGACGGAGGCGTTGGTGATCGCCTGGATCATCTTCGATCCGTGCTTGATGCTCCCGCCCTCTTCGAAGGCGCGGCCGACCATGAAGCCCGTGATGTTGTTCAGGTAGATCAGCGGGGTCTGCGACTGGCAGCAGGCCTGGATGAAGTGCGTCGCCTTCGCCGCGCCGGCCGGCTCGATCGGGCCGTTGTTGGTGATGATGCCGACGGGGTGGCCCTTGATGGAGGCGTGGCCGCAGACCGTGGCGGAGCCGTAGAGGGCACCGAAATCGAGGAATTCCGACCCGTCCGCGATGCGCGCCACCACCTCCCGCATGTCCACGGGGGTGCGGTGGTCCTCCGGCATGATGCCGAGCAGTTCCTCCCGGTCGTAGAGCGGCTCGCTGTAGCGCGGCTCCGGCCGCGGGGGCAGGTGCCGCGCCCAGCCAAGGGAGGCGACGACGTCGCGCGCCGTGCGGATGGCGTCGCGGTCGTCCTCCGCCAGGTAGTCGGCGAGGCCGGAGACGGTGGCGTGCATCTCCGCTCCGCCCAGCTCCTCATCCGTCGCGATCTCGCCGGTGGCCGCCTTCAGCAGGGCGGGCCCGGCGAGGAAGGCGCGCGAGCGGCCGCGCACCATGATGATGTAGTCGGACAGCCCGGTCTGGTAGGCGCCGCCCGCGGTGGAGGCGCCATGGGTCACGGTGACCACCGGAAGGCCCGCCGCCGATAGCCGCGCCAGGTTGCGGAACTTCTCGCCGCCCCCGACGAAGGTCTCGACGCGGTAGTTCATCAGGTTGGCGCCCGCGCTCTCGACGAGCTGCACGAAGGGCAGGCGGTTCTCCAGCGCGATCTCCTGCACCCGCAGCAGCTTCTCCAGGCCCTTCGGCTGGAAGGCGCCCGCATCGATGCCGGAATCGGAGACGCAGACCATGCAGCGCGTGCCGGAGACGGTGCCGATGCCGGCGATCAGCCCGCCGCCCGCGATCATGCGCCCGTCCGAGCGCGCGCGGCCCATGCCGTAGCCGGCGAGGGAGCAGAGCTCGAGGAAGGGCTCGCCCCGGTCCAGCAGCAGGGCGAGGCGCTGCGCCGGGAGCATCTGTCCCCGCTCCTCGAACCGCTTCCTGGACGCGTTGGAGGCCTCCCGCGTGGTGGCCTCGATCGCCCGGACCTTGCCGAGCTTCTCCGCCATGGAGGCCCGGTTCCGCTGGAACTCCTCGCTCCCCGTCCCCAGGGAGCTCTCGATCTTGGACACGCTGGCAGCCTTCTATGTCTGACCCAGGACAGTCCCAGCAGTTTTGCTGGATGAAAGTTCATTCTACGTCGACACTCTAATATCGGCCGATGAAGCTCGGCAATCCCGCTTGTCATTGAGAACACTCGCAAGGTAGAAAGTTGCAACAGATGAAAGTCAAAATGGGATGCGGGCAAAGGACGGGGTCGGGGCCATCGAGAAGGCGTGCCGGGTGCTCAAGGCCATGTCCGACGGCCGCAACACGCGCCTGACCGAGATCTCGGCGCATTGTGGGCTGGACAAGGCCACCGCGCTGCGGGTGCTGGAGATCCTGGCGAGGGAGGGGCTGGTGGTCCGGGACCTCGCCAGCAAGCGCTACGCCCTCGGCCCGGAGGTGGCGCGGATCGCGAGGGGCGTGGGCGAGCCGGTCGATTGGTCCGCCGTGGTGCGGCCCAGCCTGCAGAGACTGGCCGGGCAGTTCGAGGACACCGCCCTCGCCTCGGTGGTGAGCGGCCTGGAGATGGTGTGCGTCGACCTGCAGGTCGGCCAGTACCCGTTGCGGGCGCAGTTCCAGGAGGTCGGGAGCCGGCGGACGCTCGGCGTCGGCTCCAGCGGCATGTCGGTCCTCGCCGCGATGCCCTTGCCGGAGAGGTCGGCCACCCTGCGGCAGATCGAGCGGCGCCTATCGCAGTATCCCGCCATCACCCCGGCGCTGATCGAGGAGACGATCGGGCGCGCCGAGGGGCGTGGCTATGCCGTGCTGGTGGATGCGGTCGTGGTGAGGATGGGCGGCATCGCCGCCGTCGTGCGCGCACCGGGTGGCCGGCCCATCGGGGCGCTCAGCGTCGCCGCCCTCGCCGAGCGTATCCTCGACCGCGAGGCCGCGCTGGCGGCAGCGGTGATGAGGGAGGCGGCGGAGGTGGAGGCGCGCCTGGCCGCCATGGCGCCGGCGGACTTCGTCTGGTGAGCGGCGCGCCGCCCGCCGGCCCGGGCTGGGGACGCCAGAGCCCGGCGCCACGGCGTTCACCCGGATCCTGCGGGCCGCCAGCATCGCCGCCTGGCTGCCGGCGTAGTTGATCAGGAGCGTCTTCACCGCCGAGTAGGCCGGCGTGCGCGTCGAGGTCCTCATGCCCGAGATCGAGGCGACGTTGACGATTGACCCCTCCCCTGAGGATTCAAGGAAGGGGATGGCGGCATGACTGGCACGGACCGTCCCGAGGACGTCCACAGAGAGGCCCGCGACCCAGCCAGCCTCGTCATTCTTCACACCAAAGCCGGAGGCGTTGTTAACGAGGACGTCGATCCCGCCGAGCGCCTCCACGGCGGCATCGGCGAGGTCGCAGGCCATGGCGTGCGCCGCCACTCCGCGTGCGGCGATCTCGCCCCATGTCTCCTCCAGCGAGGCAGCGTTCCGCGCGCAGACCGAGACGGCCGAGCCGGCCTCCGCGAAGGCCAGCGCGGCGATGCCGCCCTCGCGGAGCCGCCGCCGTCAGGCCCGGCCGCGCGACCGCGCGAGGGCGACTGAGACCTCCCCCGCCGCGCCCTGCAGCACGGGAAGCAGGCGCCGCACGACCTCGTCCCGCTCCGTCGCCTCGTTGAGGTACATCAGGTTCAGCGCGGCAACGGCCACCCCGTCGAGCAACACGGGCACGCCGATCGCGCTCGCCAGGCCGCCGTACTCGCGCGCGGCGTAGGCGTCGTCCATGGTGGCGAAGCCGGCCTCGCGCACGACGCGCAGGAAGCGCTCAGCACGCGGCGGGTCGCGCGCCGGCTCGTTCCAGGGATCGGGCGAGGCGGCGGCCAGCGCCAGGGCGCGCTCGCGCTCCGCCGGCCCGCAGAAGGCGAGGAAGGCGCGGCCGAGCGACGTGGCCAGGATGGGTGCCCGGTAGCCGGGGCGGCGCCCGAAAAGGAGCCGCCCCTCGACGCGGCTGGTATGGGCGACGACCATCGCGTCCCCGTCGAAGACCGCGACATCCGAAGGCCAGCCGACGCTCCGCCGCAACGCCTCCATCACCGGGGTGGCGGCGATGCCCACCTCCCGGTGCGCCGCGTAGCCGGCACTGAGTTCGAGCGTGCGGCCGGTCGGCACGTAGACGGCCCGGTCCCGCTGCCGGATCACCAGCCCGGCATGGATCAGCGTCTCCAGCATCCGCACCACCGCCGGCTGGTTGAGGCCGGTGAGGTGGTGGATGTCCTTCACCGTGGCGCCATCCAGCCGGTTCACCGCGCGAAGTACCTCCAGGCCGCGCAGCAGGGCCGTGACGGGTTCATAGGACGGCATTTGCGGATCTCTCGAACGGCAACGAATCCCTGTTTCCCGGCCCGGGATCCTGCTGCTAGGCTAGTCCTGAAACTCTATTTCATCAAGTGAAACTGACGTGGCGGCCTGCATTCTGGCCGCCGGGAGGAAGAGCCCGAATGGGCCATTCAGCGAAGCTCGGCGCCGGCGAGGATGATGCGCGCGACGCAGACCTGCTGCCCGGGCCCCTGGCCGGGCTGAAGGTGCTCGACCTCTCCCGCGTCCTGGCGGCCCCCTGGGCAACGCAGATCCTGGGCGACCTGGGGGCCGAGGTGCTGAAGGTGGAGCAGCCCGGCAAGGGCGACGACACCCGCCTCTGGGGCCCGCCCTTCCTGGAGGACGGGTCGGCGCGGCCCGACGCGGCCTATTACCTCTGCGCCAACCGGAACAAGCGGTCCCTGGCGATCGACTTCGCGCGGCCCGAGGGCGCGGCGCTGGTCCAGCGGCTGGCCGAGGGGGCCGACATCCTCGTCGAGAACTACCGCGTGGGCGGGCTTGCGAAGTACGGCCTGGATGCGCCGGCCCTGCTGCGACGGAACCCGCGCCTGATCTATCTCTCCATCACCGGCTTCGGACAGACCGGCCCCTACGCGGCGCGCGGCGGCTACGACTTCCTGGTCCAGGGCATGAGCGGGCTGATGAGCGTCACGGGCCGCCCAGGGGGCGAGCCGGGCGAAGGGCCGGTGAAGGTCGGGCTTCCCGTCAGCGACCTCTTCACCGGCCTCTACGGGACCACCGCCATCCTGGCCGCGCTGAACCACCGCCACCGCACCGGGGAAGGGCAGCACATCGACTGCGCCCTGCTCGACAGCCAGGTGGCGCTGCTGGTGAACCAGGCGATGAACTACCTGGTGGGCGGCGAGGTGCCGCAGCGGCTGGGCAACGCGCATCCGAACGTGGTGCCCTACCGGGACTTCGCCTGCACCGACGACTACGTCCTCGTCACCTGCGGCAGCGACGGGCAGTTCCGTGCCCTCTGCGTCCTGCTCGGGCGCGACGACCTCGCGGCCGACCCGCGCTTCGCCACCAATCCCGGCCGGCTGCGCGACCGGCGCGTGCTGGAGGTGGAGCTGGCCCGGTCCATCGCGCCCTGGCGCGCGGCCGAACTTCTCGCCGCCATGGCGGAGGCCGGCGTTCCGGGCGGGCCGATCAACACCATCGACCAGATCCTGGCGGACCCACAGATCGCCGCGCGGGAGATGCTGCGCCGGATGCGGCGGGAGGACGGGACGGAGATGGAGGTGATCGCCTATCCCGCCCGCCTGTCCCGCAGCCCGGCCTCCTACCGCCTCGCGCCGCCGCGCCTGGGGCAGGACACGCGCGCCGTGCTGGCGGCGGAGCTGGGGCTGGACGAGCAGGCCATCGAGGCGCTGTGCGCCGCCGGCGTGATCGCCACGGCCGGGCCCGCCCGGCAGGACCGGGAAGCGGAGAGGACAGCATGACCCACCCCCATCGCCGCACCCTGCTGGCGGGCCTCGCCGCCCTGGCGGCCGCGCCCGCCGCGCGGGCCCAGCCGGCCCCCTGGCCCGCGCGGCCGATCCGGCTGGTGGTGCCCTTCCCGCCGGGCGGGCCGACGGACATCGTGGCGCGCGTGCTGGCGGAGCGCATGTCGCGCAGCCTGGGCCAGCCCATCCCCGTGGAGAACCGGCCGGGCGCCAACGGCAACATCGGGAACGAGGCCGTGGCGAAGGCGGAGCCGGACGGCCACACGGTGCTCTACAACACCTCCTCCATCGCGCTCAGCCCCGCGCTCTACACCCGCCTTCCCTACGACGCGATGCGCGACCTGGCGCCGGTGGTGCAGACCGCGACCATCCCCCTCGTGCTGGCCGTGAATCCCTCCCTGCCCGTGCAGGACGTGCGCGGCTTCGTGGAGTACCTGCGCGCGCGGCCGGGGAAGCTCTCCTACGGCTCCGCGGGGAATGGCAACGTCACGCATCTCGGCGCCTTCCTGCTGCTGCAGTCGCAGGGGTTGGAGGCGGTGCATGTCGGCTACCGCGGCAGTGCCCCCGCGCTGGTGGACGCCGCGGCGGGGCAGGTACAGTTCCTGACGGACACGGTGAACTCCGCCCTCCCCCTGATCCGCGAGGGCCGGCTGCGCGCACTGGCCGTGACCAGCCCGAAGCGCCTGGCGCCGCTGCCTGACGTGCCAACGGTGGCCGAGACGCTGATCCCCGGCTTCGAGGTGGGCGCCTGGCAGGGCATGATGGTGCCCGCGCGCACCCCGCCCGCGATCGTGGAGCGGCTGAACGCCGCGGCGATGGGCGCCCTGGCCGATCCGGAGGTGCGGGCGAAGCTGGCCGAGCAGGGCACGGAGCCGCTGGGCTCCACCCCCGAGGATTACGGCCGCATCCTGCGCGAGGAGACCGCGCGCTGGGGCCGCGTGATCGCGGAGAGCGGCGTGAGGCTGGATTAGCTGCATGATCGGAGCCCTCCCCCTCGCCGCCATCCCGCCGGAGGACGAGGCGCTGCGCCCGGAGATCCGCGCTTTCCTGCGGGACGCGGTGGCCGATATCCCGCCCGAGCGCCGGGCCCGCTCCTGGATGGGCTTCAACCCGGAGTTCAGCCGGAAGCTGGCCGGGCGCGGCTGGCTGGGCCTGACCTTCCCCAGGGAGTATGGCGGCGCCGGGCGCGGGGCCTTCGCGCGCTACGTGCTGGTGGAGGAACTGCTGGCCGCGGGCGCGCCGGTCTCCGCACACTGGATCGCGGACCGGCAGAGTGGGCCGCTGATCCAGCGCTTCGGGACGGAGGCGCAGCGCCGCTTCTACCTGCCGCGCATCTGCCGGGCGGAGGCCTTCTTCTGCATCGGCATGAGCGAGCCCAACACGGGCTCGGACCTCGCCAGCGTGACCACCCGCGCGGTGCGCGAGGGCGATGGCTGGCGGCTGAACGGCGCGAAGATCTGGACCACCAACGCCCAGCACTCCCACTACATGATCGCCCTGGTGCGGACGGGCGGCACGGCGGCGGACCGGCACAAGGGCCTTTCCCAGATCATCGTGGACCTGCACGCGCCCGGCGTGCGGATCAGCCCGATCCGCGACCTGGCGGGGGACGCGCACTTCTCCGAGGTGGTGTTCGAGGACGTGTTCCTGCCCCTAGACGCGCTGATTGGGGAAGAGGGTTCCGGCTGGGCACAGGTGAACGCCGAACTGGCCTTCGAGCGCAGCGGGCCGGAGCGCGTGCTCTCCTCCGCCGTGCTGCTGGACGAGTGGGCGCGCTGGCTGCGCGAGGCCAGTGGGGTCGGGAATGCGAGCGAGGCGGCGGAGGCGCTGCTGGGCCGCCTGCTGGCGCACCTGGCCGTGCTGCGCGCCATGTCCGTCGCCGTAACGGGGCGGCTGATGGAGGGCGAGAGCCCGGTGGTGGAGGCGGCGCTGGTGAAGGACCTCGGCACCGAGTTCGAGCAGCTGATCCCGGTGGTGGTTGCGGACATCCTGGCGCGGCCGGGCCCCGTCCCGCCCGGGCCGCTGATGCGGACGCTGGCCTATACGGCGGCCATGGCGCCTTCCTTCTCGCTTCGCGGCGGCACGCGGGAGATCCTGCGCGGCATGATCGCGCGCGGGATGGGGCTGCGCTGATGGACAGCCTGCTGGTCCGCTCCGCGGAGGAGCTGTTCTCCCGCCACGCCGACCCCACAGCGGTGCGCGCCATCCGCGCGGGCGGCTCGCCCGAGGTGCTGTGGGGGGAACTGGAGCGAGCCGGCTTCCCCGATGCACTCGTGCCAGAGGACGCTGGCGGGGCCGGCCTGCGGGCCGCCGAGGTCCTGCCCGTGCTGATGGCGGCAGGGCGCTTCGCCGTGCCGCTACCGCTGGGCGAGACGATGCTTGCCCGCGCTGCCCTCGCCGCGGCGGGGGAGGAGGTCCCGCCCGGCGCGATCCTCCTCGGTGAGCCGCTCGGCGGCGGGGCGCGGGTGCCCGCCATCGGCGCGGCCGACTGGGTGCTGCTGCCCGGGGATAACGGGGCGCTGTTGCTGCCAATGGCGAAGGCGGCGGAGGACGAGGGCGCTGGCTCCCCCTTCGGCCGCGTCCTGCGCTGGCCCGGCGGCGCGGGGCGGCGCCTGGCCGTCCCGGACCTGTTCCCCGCCGGCGCCTGGGCGGAGGTGGCCGCCATGGCCGGAGCCATGGAGCGGATCCTGGAGAGCACGGTGCGCCACGCCGGGGAGCGCCAGCAGTTCGGCCGCCCCGTGGCCGCCTTCCAGGCTGTGCAGCAGCAGATCAGCGTGATGACGGAGGATGTGTTCGCCGCGCGCATGGCGGCGCAGCTCGCCTCGGTGCCCGATGGGGATGGGGTCGCCGGGTTGAACCCCCTGCGGGTCGCCGCCGCGAAGCTGCGCACGGGAGAAGCCGCAGTGCGGGTCTCCGCCATCGCCCACGCCGTGCACGGCGCCATGGGCATCACTGAGGAGCTGGACCTGCACCTCCTGACGGAGCGGCTGCGGACGGGCCGGGTGCGCTTCGGCGGAGAGGCGCACTGGGGCGGCTGGCTCGGCCGCCGCTTCCTGGCCGGCGACGAGACGGAAACCCTGGCCTTCGTGCGCGCGCATCTGGGCCCTTCAGCGCCGGAGGCAACGGCATGAGCGACTTCCTGATCTTCGAGCGCGAGGGGCCCGTCGTTACCCTCACCATGAACGCGCCCGAGCGGCGCAACGCACTGGGCATCGAGGGCGAGACGACGGAGGCCTTTACCGAGGCGTGCCGGCGCATCGCGGCCGAGGCCGATGTGCGCGCGGTGATCCTGACGGGGGCGGGAACGGCCTTCTCGGCGGGCGGCGACCTGAAGTCCATGCGGGAACGCTTCGGCATGCCACCCGCCGAGATCCGCGAGAGCTATCGCCGGGGTATCCAGCGCATCCCACTGGCGCTCTACGAGCTGGACGTTCCGACGATCGCCGCGGTGAACGGCCCGGCGATCGGCGCGGGGCTGGACCTGGCCTGCATGTGCGACATCCGCATCGGCGCCGAGAGCTCCCTCTACGCCGAGAGCTTCGTCAGCGTGGGCATCGTGCCCGGCGATGGTGGCGCCTGGCTGCTGCCGCGCGCCGTGGGGCAGTCCAAGGCGGCGGAGATGGCCTTCACGGGGGACCGGCTGGACGCGCGGGCGGCGCTGGAATGCGGGCTGATCTCCCGCGTGGTGCCGGATGGCGCGCTGATGGACGCGGCCCGGGAGCTGGCCGGCCGCATCGCCCGCAACCCACCCCAGGTGCTCCGCATGACGAAGCGGCTGCTGCGCGAGGGACAGCATATGCGGCTCTCCTCCCTGCTCGAGATGTCGGCGGCCTTTCAGGCGCTGGCGCATACGACGCGGGACCATAGGGAGGCGGTGGAGGCCTGGTTCGACAAGCGCAGGCCGGACTTCGAAGGCCGGTAGCCGATCACGTTCCTCCGCGCCTGCCGGGCGAGTGACGCCGGACGGCGCCGAACCCGGCGGCCTCTCGCGGCAGGAGATCGCGCGGCGTTTCGCCGGTGTGCCGCGGGTGGCCGCCGGTGGTTTCGGGTACGCCGCCCTGGAAGCCGGCTGTATCCGGCAACATATAGCGGCTGCACGGGAGCATCGCTCCCGCATGGAGCCGACCGTCATGCCGACCAGGCGCCTTGTCCTGTCCTGCACCGCCGCCCTGGCGCTGCCCGCCCTCGGCGCCAGCCGGCCCGCGCGGGCCGAGCGCTTTGCCGTGAATTACGGGGACGCCGAATGGCGCCGCCGCCTCACCCCGGCGCAGTACACGGTGCTGCGGCAGAGCGGGACCGAGCCGCCCTTCTCCAGCCCGCTGAACGACGAGCACCGCCGCGGCACCTTCGCCTGCGCGGGCTGCGGGCAGGATCTCTTCTCCTCCACGGCGAAGTTCGACAGCGGCACGGGCTGGCCGAGCTTCTGGACCGTGCTGGACGGCGCGGCGGACATTACCCGGGACACGAGCCACGGCATGGTCCGCGACGCCGTGCACTGCCACCGCTGCGGCGGACACCTCGGCCATGTCTTCGAGGACGGCCCGCGCCCGACCGGGCTGCGCTACTGCATGAACGGCGTCGCCATGGCCTTCAGGCCGGCGCAGGCCTGATCCCGGCGGTCCTGCTGACTTCGCCACCTCTGCGTGCCCACCTCTGCGTGCCTGGGGCGCAGATCCGCCTCTTCGGTTCCAGCCCCATACGGGAACTCCGGTATGCCCCGCGTTGATCGCCGCGCCCTCCTCGGCCTGAGCGCCGCGGCCACCCTCGGCGGTCTCGGACTGCTGGCCCGTTCCGGGGCCGCCGAAGAAGCCCGCGCCCTTCCCGCACCGGCCCTGGATCAGGCCGGGGGCACGGGCCGCGCAGTCTTCGCCGGCGGCTGTTTCTGGGGCGTGCAGGGTGTGTTCCAGCACACGGTCGGGGTGACCCGCGCCGTGTCCGGCTATGCCGGCGGTGACCGCGCCAGCGCCGACTACGAGACGGTCAGCACCGGCCGCACGGGCCACGCGGAGGCCGTGGAGGTCACCTTCGACCCCGCGCAGGTCACCTATGGCGCGCTGCTGCAGGTCTTCTTCTCCGTGGCGCACGATCCCACGCAGCTCAACCGCCAGGGGCCGGACAGGGGCACCCAGTACCGCTCCGCGATCTTCCCCGCCGATGCGGAGCAGGACCGGATCGCGCGCGCCTACATCGCCCAGCTCGACGCGGCGCGCGCCTTCCCCGCACCCATCGTGACGCGGATCGAGGCCGACAGGCCCTTCTTCCCGGCCGAGGCCTATCACCAGGACTACATGGCCCGGCACCCCAGCCAGCCCTACATCGTCATCAACGACCGTTCGAAGGTGGCGGCGCTCCAGCGCCTCCTGCCGCAACGCTACCGCGAGAGGCCCGTGCTGGTGGCCTCGGCGGGCTGACCGTGGCAGGGCGGGGCTGAATGAGCCCCAGGGCCTGCAGGGAGACGACATGTTCGCCGAAGCCCCGATCGAGACCACCGACAAGCCGGCCCTCTACGCCGAGCTGGGAGAGCAGCTCCGATCCCTCCTCGACGGAGAAACGGACGCCATCGCCAACGCCGCCAACACGGCGGCGCTGATCTTCCACGCCCTTCCCGACCTGAACTGGG
Organism: Roseomonas populi; assembly: GCF_024594815.1. Classification (GTDB taxonomy): domain Bacteria; phylum Pseudomonadota; class Alphaproteobacteria; order Acetobacterales; family Acetobacteraceae; genus Roseomonas; species Roseomonas populi. The sequence goes on from NZ_JANJOU010000001.1 coordinate 388,458, forward strand.
CGGGTTTCTACTTCCTGCGGGAGAATGACGAGCTGGTGCTCGGCCCGTTCCAGGGGAAGCCGGCCTGCATCCGCATCCCCTCGGGGCGTGGCGTGTGCGGGGCGGCGGTGGCGCGCCGAGCCTCCGTGCTGGTGGAGGATGTGCACGCCTTCCCCGGCCACATTGCCTGCGATGCCGCCTCGCGCTCGGAACTGGTCGTGCCGCTGGTCGGGGAAGGCCGCATCCTCGGCGTCATCGACCTGGACAGCCCGCTCATCTCCCGCTTCGACGCGGAGGACAGGGCCGGGCTGGAGAGGCTGGCGGCGATCTACGTGCGGGCCCTCGCGCCCGCTGGCTGAGCGGGGTCCTCGACCTCTTCGCCACCGGGTTGCCGGGGCGCTACTGGCGTGAAGCCGGAGCGGTTCGGCCTGAGGTCGATCAGCTGCGTCTCGTCCGGGCAGTCCAGCCCCTGGACGAGCAGCGCGTTCCCCTCCCGCCCGACCAGCCGGACGATGCCAGCCGGACGATGCCAGCCGGATGATGGAGGTGCCGATGGGGTTGGGCCGCACCGGCGAGCGGAGGGAGAACGCCCTCGCAGTGCGGCCGGGTGATCCCCGGCCGCCGCCCTCACAGCGGCCCTAGGTGGTTTGTGGGAGATCGGTCGCCTTTGAGTAAGGCGGCACCTACGGACTGATCGGCCCGACGCGACGCCGCTGGGCACTTGCCAATGGCCGGCTTGGACGGGAATGTTGCGCTCTGGTTACTGCAAGAAAATCGGGAGGCAAACAGTGTCCGAGAACGCCGGTCGTACCGTCGAGCAGATGCTGGCCGAACTAGTCCACCACGCGCATGAACTGAGTGAGGCGCAGAGGCTCACCGCAGATCTCATGCGGTGCATCACCGAAACTGCGGAAGAGAAGGCCGCCGTGCCCGCGGAGTGGCGGCCAGGTGCCGTGGAGCATGAGATCCCGCTGGCTGCACACTAGCGCTCAAATATTGCATCGTCTTAACGGATGTCGGACAAGGTCGGCTCCAAAGCTCTGGAGTCGCTTATGTCGCAGTTTGGTGGCCGTACTCCTGAGGCCATGCTCGCCGAGCTCGTTCATCACATGGCCGCGATGACGAAGGAGCAGAAGGACACGAACGCTCTCCTGCAACAGCTCATCCAGAAGCTGGGTGGCAAGTAGAAGCCGGCTCGGGATCACTCTGCGTCCTCGACGGCCGGCACCGCCGGGAGAGGCATCGGGTCGCCGGCGCGCATGAGACGCCCGGCCGCAAGGTGGTGAATGGCCATGGCGGCCAGGGTCAGAGTGCTGACGGCGGCATGGGCGTGCGCGAGGCGGCGCCGCGCCGTCACCAGCGCCATATCTCCTCTCATGTCTCCTCCTCGTCCTCCTTGCTCATGGCGCCCCGCCGCGAGCGAATGGCGCCGTGGGCGGTGAGCAGCCCGGCGAGGCCGGCGAAGAACATGGAGCTGATGGCGACGATCTGCTCTGCGGTCAGGCCAAGCGTATCGGCGTCATGAACCTTCGCGAGAGGACGCCTGCGATCGTCGCGCATGCGAGCAGCATGGTGATGATCGGTGAGAACGGGTCCAGGCTCATCGCGCCCAAGCCGGCCGGCACCACGCTAGGGCCGTGAGGCACCGTCACCGTGCAATTGGACCTGGTCGCCGTGGTGATGACCTGGGATGGCACGGAAGCAGGAGCAGCTGCTGGTCTCGTCGCGCGACCGGCCCGATGGCGCTGAAGCTGGCGGGTGTTTTCAGCCAGGTCGGCCGCGCCCTGACCGGCCCCACCAACGACAAGAGCGACGGGAGCAACGCCCGGAGCGCCGACCGCGACCTGCTGGGGAGGAGAGCGCCGAGCGGCTGGAGAGGATCCTTGGTGGGGTCATCGACGCGGCCGAGGCGGTATGGAAGCAGACCCGCGCCACCGGGCTGACAGGACGCGCGCCCGGAAAGGCGAAGCGGGAGGCGCTGGAACCCGGTGTGGAATCTGGCAACCAGAAACAAAAAACGCGGCGCCGGAGCACCGCGTGATCTGCTGACTTACCGAGAGAAAGCCGGATGGCGTCCCCAAGGGGATTCGAACCCCTGTTACCGCCGTGAGAGGGCGGTGTCCTAGGCCTCTAGACGATGGGGACGTGGGCCGTCGGTGGAGGCGGCTTCTATCCGCGATGCCCGGGGGGCGCAAGCGGGGTGGGGACGATTTCCGCGTTCTTTTTCGCGGCCGGGTGCCGGCCGCTCCGGCAGGCGTCCGAACAGTGGCGAACCGCGTCCCAGTCCCGCGCCCATTTCCGGCGCCAGGAAAAGGGCCGGCCGCAGGTGGCGCAGGTTTTCTCCGGCAGATGCGGCTTGCGGTGCACCACCTCACTCCGCGACGCGGATCTCGCCCAGCACGGCGCCGCTGCGCGTGTCCAGGATCACCAGCCGCTCCCCGTCCGGGCGCTGGACCCACACGGCAAGGCGGCCTTCGGCCCCCGGCGCGACGCCGGCGATGCGCGTGCCGGGCGGCTGGCGCAGGGAGAGATCGGCGGCCGCGGCCACCGGCGCGGCGGGAACGGCCTTGCCGGCGCGCTGGATGATCATCACAACCAGCGTGACGGTGCCGCCGATGATCAGCACCCCCATGACAGCGACGAGTATCTTGAGCGCGCGCAACGACACCTCCGATGGCAAGCCGGGCGAAAACGGGCCCGGGGTCCTCTCCTTCACCGCCACCGCCGAGCAGGCGGGGGATCGGCTGGATCGGGCTTTCGCCGGCATGGGCGGTCTCTCCCGCTCCCGCGTCAAGGCGCTGGTGGAGGGCGGGCTTGCGGCGCGGGACGGGGCGGTGACGCGCGACCCCTCGGAATCGCTGCGGCCGGGGGCGGTCTACACGCTCTCCGTCCCGCCGCCCGAGGCCGCGACCCCCCTGCCCCAAGCCATGCACCTGACGATCCTCTACGAGGACCGGGACCTGATCGTGCTCGACAAGCCGGCGGGGCTGGTGGTGCATCCCGCGCCCGGCAACCCGGACGGCACGCTGGTGAACGCCATCCTCGCCCATGCCGGGGAGGAGCTCTCGGGCATCGGGGGGGAAAAGCGGCCGGGCATCGTCCACCGGCTGGACAAGGACACGAGCGGGGTGATGGTGGTGGCCAAATCGGAGGCCGCCCACCACGCCCTCTCCACCGCCTTCGCAGAGCGCGACCTGGAGCGGAGCTACCTGGCCCTGGCCTGGGGCGTCCCCTCCCCCTCCTCGGGGAGCGTGGAAGCCTCGATCGGGCGCCACCCGGCGGACCGCAAGCGGATGGCGGTGGTCACGCGTGGGGGCAAGCACGCCCTCACCCACTACGCGACGGAGCGGGCCTGGGGGACGGCCTGCGCCCTGGTCCGCTGCCGGCTGGCCACCGGGCGCACCCACCAGATCAGGGTGCACATGGCGCATATCGGCCATCCGCTGGTGGGGGACCCGGTGTACTGCCGCAGGGTGCCAGCCGTGTCGCGCAGCCTGCCGGAGGGGCCTAGGGAGGCGCTGCTGGCCTTCCCACGGCAGGCGCTGCACGCCCAATCCCTGGGCTTCCGGCATCCAGTGACGGGGGCGCCCCTGTCCTTCTCCTCGCCCCTGCCGCCGGACATGGCGGCCCTGGTGGAGGCCTTGGACACGGGTGCGTGACACCCGACTTAACCCGACTTGCGCGGTCAGGTTTTGCTTGCGAACATCGCGCGAATAGATTACAAGCAATTCAGCTTCAGCGTCCGGGTGCCACGAAAGGGTGCCGTAAGGTCGCCGGTCCATTCTCGCTTCGCGTCCGCGAAAACGGGCGGAAAACATCGGGGGTGGCAGGCGTTCTTCAGGGCTCAGGGCCCGGTGCGCGGAAGAGAGGTACGGATGTTCCGTGCCGACGACTTTGCCGTCCGCGCGCCCGCCACACCCGGGGGCTGCCCGGCCGGTCTAGGAGGCAGATGCTCTTATGGCTTCCACTGCGATGATACCGATTGCCCCCGAGGGCAACCTCTCCCGCTATCTGCAGGAGATCCGCAAGTTTCCCATGCTGGCGCCGGACGAGGAGCTGAACCTCGCCAAGCGCTGGCGCGACAACCAGGACGAGGGCGCGGCGCACAAGCTCGTCACCTCCCACCTGCGGCTCGTCGCCAAGATCGCCATGGGCTACCGCGGCTACGGCCTGCCGGTGGGTGAGCTGATCAGCGAAGGCAACGTCGGCATGATGCAGGCGGTGAAGCGGTTCGACCCGGACCGCGGCTTCCGCCTGGCCACCTACGCCATGTGGTGGATCCGCGCCGCGATCCAAGAGTACATCCTGCACTCCTGGTCGCTGGTGAAGATGGGCACCACCGCCGCGCAGAAGAAGCTGTTCTTCAACCTGCGCCGCCTGAAGGGCCAGATGGCCGCCCTCGAGGAGGGCGACCTGAAGCCGGAGCAGGTGGAGAAGATCGCCCGCGTGCTGCAGGTGCCGGAGCAGGACGTGGTGTCCATGAATCGCCGCCTGGCGAGCCCGGACAACAGCCTGAACGCCCCCATCCGCTCCGACAGCGAGGGCGAGTGGCAGGACTGGCTGGTGGACGACAGCGAGAGCCAGGAGGAGGAGCTCGCCGACCGGGAGGACATGACCAACCGGCGCGACCTGCTCAACTCCGCCCTGCAGTCCCTGAACGACCGGGAGCGCCACATCCTGATCGAGCGGCGGCTGAAGGACGAGCCGACGACGCTGGAGGAGCTCTCCCAGCAGTACAACATCTCGCGCGAGCGGGTGCGCCAGATCGAGGTGCGCGCCTTCGAGAAGCTGCAGAAGAACATGAAGCGGCAGATCGTCGAGCGGCGCCTCGCAGTCGACTGATCGCGGCGGCTTCCAGGCCGGAATGACGAAGGGGTGGCGGAGTGATCCGCCGCCCCTTTCGCTTGTCCAGGTCCGCCCGCCGGCTCAGGCGGTGTCGGGCCGCCTGCGGCGGATGATGAGGAGCGGCCCGATCAGGCAGCCGATCGCCCCCGCCAGAAAGATGGCAGGGTAGCCGCCGATCCCGACGATCAGCCCCGCCAGCGGGCCGGAGAGGCCCACGGCGATGTCGAGGAAGGCGCTGAAGCTGGCGATGGCGAGGCCCCGGCTGGCCTCCGGCACGCGCCGGACCACCTCCACGCCGAGGGCGGGGTAGATGAGGGAGAAGCCTGCGCCCGTCAGCGTGGCGCCGAGCAGGGCCACCGTCACGTTCGGCGCCGTCCAGAGCAGCACCTGGCCCACCGCTTCCACCACTAGCGAGATGGCGGCCACCCGCGCCCCGCCGATCCGGTCCGGCATATGGGAGAAGAAGGCGCGGACGATGATGAAGCCGATGCCGAAGCCGGTGAGGGAGAGCCCCGCCCCCTCCCAGCCCTGGCTGGCGAAGTAGAGCGCGACGAAGCCGCTCAGCACGGCCTGCGGCGCGATGCCCAGGCAGAGCGCGAGGCCTTCCCGCCACACCAGCCCGATCATCCCGATGAAGGAGGCGCGCCCGCCGCGCTGGACCGGCGCGATGGAAGGCCGGGACAGGGCGATGACGAGCCCGACCAGCGGCAGGGCGGCGGTGGCCAGCGCCACTGCGACAAATCCGCCCTGCGCCATGAGGAAGAGCCCGACGGGGGCCCCGAGGCCGATCGCCACGAACATGGCGATGCCCTGCCAGGTCATCACCACCCCCGTCCGGCGCGGGCCGAGGGTGAGGATGCCCCAGGTCATGGCGCCGATGAGGAAGAGGCTCTCCGCCGGCCCCATGATCAGCCGCCCGGCGATGAGCACGGCGAGCGAGATCTGGGGATCTGGGATGTAGGCGGAGACGAGGTAGGTAAGGCCGGAGAGAACGGCCAGCGGCAGCCCTATCAGGGCGCCCCAGCGGGGTCCGCGCCGGTCGATCATGGAGCCCGCCCACTGGCGGGTGAGGATGGTGGCAAGGGATTGAATCCCCGCCACCCAGCCAGCGGTGACGAGGCTGAAGCCCAACTCGTTGTGAACGCGGAGGGAGAAGACCGGCAGCGGCATGGCAATAGCCAGGAAGCCGGTGAGCACGATGGTCACGAACGGCCAGAGCCGCCACGCGGAAACGGATTCGGATTGCATGGGCAATGCGCCTCAATCGGGGCCGGTGGCCCGGGGGGCGCGTTGGATGACGCTAACGCTTGCGGCCGGCGCGTGGGGCGCCGGGCGGGACCTTCTGCCCGCCCGGCGCGCGGCCCGTCAAGCCGACCGCCCGCCGGGAATCAGCCGGCCTGGGCCGGCTCCGGCCCGCGCGTGGGGCCGGGCGGCTTGGGCAGATCCACCGGGCGGCCTTCGGCGGCGGAGCGGTAGATGGCGGCCATCAGCGCCTGGTCGTGGGCGCCCTCCTCGCCGGGGGTGTGGGGCTGCCGGTTCTCCTTCACGCACATGGCGAAGTGGTCCAGCTCCAGCGCGAACTGGTTCTTCGGCTCGATGCGCTTCTGCTCCCGCACGGCCACCCCGCCTTCCCGGCGCGACACGTACATCTGCTGACCGTGGTAGGAGAAGGCGTCCGGCATCTCCACCGTGCCCTTCTCGAAGTGCAGCGTCATGCTCTTGTCGTTGAAGCTGTCGTAGGAGGAAAGGCAGTTGGCGATCACGCCGGAGGGGAAGCGGAGCATGAAGGAGACGCTCTCCTCGATCTCCTTCCAGCGCTGGTCGCCGGGCGGGGAATAGATGCGCGCGAAGACGTCGTTCGGCTCCTCGCCCGTGATGTAGCGCGTGGCGTTGAGGCAGTAGAGGCCGATGTCGGGCAGCGCGCCGCCGCCTGCCAGGGCGCGGTCGAAGCGCCACTGGTCCACCGTGCCGGAGGACTGCACGTTCGTCGCCTCGATGGAGCGCAGCTTGCCCAGTTCCCCGCTGCGGGCAATGCGGATGGCCTCGCGGTTGAAGGGCTCGTACTGGCAGCGATAGGCGATCATCAGCCGCACCCGCGCCCGCGCGCAGGCCGCCACCATCGCGGCCGCGTCCTCCGGCGAGGTCGCCATCGGCTTCTCGCAGAGCACGTGCTTGCCGATGCCCGCGCTGCGCTCCGTGTACTCGCGGTGCATGGCGTTGGGCAGGCCGATATAGACGGCCTGCACCGCCGGGTTGTCGCGCAGCTTCTCCAGATCCTGGTAGGAGTGGACCGCGCTCTCGGGGATGCCGTAGCGGCGGGCCACGGCGCGGCCCTTCTCCGGACTGCCCGTCACCAGCGCGACGGGGCGGGCCATCTTCGCCTCGCCGAAGGCGGGCAGCGTCTCCTCCACGCTGATGCGGCCGAGGCCGATGATGGCGTAGCCCACGCGCTCGCCGGGCGGCAGCGGATTGGGGGCGGGCGGGGGCGGCGGCTCGGCCTCGCCGCGCCAGTTGGGAAAGCGCACGCGGCCGTCCTGCACGCCGCCGAGATCGGTCTCGGTGGGCGCCGGGTAGCCGGGTGCGCCGGCAGCGCCGAGCGCGAGGCCGGCGGCGGTCAGCCCGCCCGCGCGCAGCAGGCCGCGGCGGCTGGCGCCTTCGGAATCCTTGGCCATGTCATTCTCCGGCTCTGTCGGGGTCGCACCGGGGAACGCCCGCCGGGCGGGGCCCGTTGCCCATTGGCGGCGTCCATGCCGCCCATTCCCGATGACGATTGGGCGCGCGGTGCCGGAGGCGCCAGATTGGCGGGGACGAGGGAGCCCGCCCATGCCCGACACCAGTCCCGCCTCGATGCAGCAGCCTGTTGTCGCGCCCACCGGGCTGCGGATCGGGCACACGCACCTGAAAGTCTCCAACCTGGAGCGCGGCCTGGCCTTCTGGCGCGACGTGATCGGGCTGGAGGAGACCTGCCGTTATCCCGGTGCCGTCTTCCTCTCGGCGGGCGGCTACCACCACCACATCGCGCTCAATACGTGGGAGAGCGAGAACGGGCCGCCCCCGGCCCCGGGCACCACGGGGCTGTTCCATGTCGCGCTGCTCTATCCAGACCGCGCGTCGCTCGCGCGTGCGGTGAAGGCGGTGCTGGCGGCGGGGATCAGGCTCGACGGCGCCTCGGACCACGGCGTGTCAGAGGCGATCTACCTGCGCGACCCGGACGGGAACGGGGTGGAACTCTACGTGGACCGGCCGGCGGCGGAGTGGCCGCGGCACCCGGACGGGACGCTGGCGATGTTCACGCGACGGCTGGATCTCGCGGCGCTGCTGGCGGCGGGCTGACAAAGCAGCGCCCGCCCCTACATGGCCGGGCGATGATCCAGCCCAGCCGCATCGAAACGATCAAGGACGCGCCGGAGAACCCGGACGGCCGCTACGTCCTCTACTGGATGGGGCTGTCCCAGCGCGCGCGCTTCAACCCCGTGCTGGAGCACGCGGTGGACCTGGCGAATGAGCGCGGCCTGCCCGTTCTCGTCTGCTACGGCATCGCCGAGGGCTTCCCCGAAGTGAACGCCCGCCACTGGGCATTCCTGCTGGAGGGGATGGCGGAGGTCGGGCCCGCGCTGGAGAAGCGGGGGATCGGCTACGTCGCGCGCAGGGCCCCGCCGGTGGAAACGGCGCTTGAGATGGCGAGGGACGCCGCGCTGGTGGTCTGCGACCGGAGCGAGCTGCGCCCTCCCCTCGCCTTCCAGGCGGATTTCGCGGCGCGCTGCCCCTGGCGCGTGGTGCGGGTGGAGGGGGACGTGGTGGTGCCGGTGGGCACCGCCTCGCCGAAGCACGAGATCGGGGCGCGCACGCTGCGGCCGCGCATCGGGCGGCTGCTGGACGAGTACCTGGTGCCGATGAAGGAGCGGCGGGTGCGGCGGAAGATGGAGGCGGTGCCGGAGAGCACGCTCGATCTGTCCGACGTGCCGCGGCTCGTCGCCGGGCTGCGCGCGGACCAGTCGGTGCGGCCGGTGCGGCGCTTCCGGGGTGGTACGGCGGAGGCGGAGCGGCGGCTGAAGCGCTACCTCGCTGGCCCCTTCGCGGAATACGGCACGAATCGCGGCCGCCCGGAGGCGGGCGCGGCGTCCCACATGAGTCCCTACCTGCATTTCGGCCAGATCTCGCCCGTGGCAATCGGGCTGGCGGTGCGGGAATCGCCCGTGGGCGGGCCGGAGGACCGGCAATCCTACCTGGAGGAGCTGATCGTCCGGCGGGAGCTGGCGATGAACCACCTGCGCTACGAGCCGCGCTACGACAGCTACGAGGCCGCCCCGGCCTGGGCGCGCAAGACGCTGGACGCGCACCGGGGCGATCCGCGGCCCTTCCTCTACACCGCCGCGCAGTTCGAGGCGGGCGAGACCCATGACCGCTACTGGAACGCGGCCATGAAGGAGATGCGCGAGACCGGCTACATGCACAACCACATGCGCATGTACTGGGGTAAGAAGATCCTGGAATGGTCCGCCTCTCCGGAAGAGGCTTTCGAAACGACGCTGCGGCTGAACAACCGCTACTTCATCGACGGGCGGGACGCGAATTCCTTCACCAACGTCACCTGGCTCTTCGGCCTGCATGACCGGCCCTGGGGGCCTCGTCCGGTTTATGGCAACGTGCGCTCGCTCGGCGCCGCGACGCTGAAGAAGTTCGACGCGGACGCCTATGTGCGGACGGTGGACGAGCTGGCGGCGGCGGAGGCGGGCTGAGGGTCCGCCCTCTTCCCGCTCTCAGAGCATCCGCAGGTTTTTCGGCGGCAGGAACTCGTCGGTGGAGGCCTGCTCCGGCGTGGGCAGCTTGAAGGTATCCACCGTCGCGTCGATCTGCCGCTTCAGCCGCGCCGGTTTCACCTAGGAGGGGCCGTTCTGGCGCAACTGCCCGGCGATCAGCGTTCGGTCGGTTGATCGGTCCCGTCCTGCCCCTGATCCCATCACGATCGGCGCTCGCGGCCGGATCGTGATGGGACGGCTAGAAACGGGCCGGGTGCCTCAGCCCCGGTCGGGGAAGGTCACGTCGGTGACGCTGCAGAGGTCCACGCCGTGCACCTCCTCGGCGGAGCGGTTCTCGTACTCCACCCGGACATCGTAGTTGCACTCGCCGGCCGGCAGGCGGATGGCGAAGCGGCCGCCGGGCGGAACGGTGGAGTTGCCCAGCCGGTCCTCGCCCCAGTTGCTGTCGGAGCCCGGGGAGGCGCGCAGCACCTGGATCGTCTTGTTGGTGCGGTTCACGAGGTTGAAGGAGGGGTTGCCGGAACGCCCGGGCTGGGCGGCGCCGCCGCGCTTGCCGTCCGCGCTGCGCCCCCCGCCCTGGCCCTGCTGGCCGAAAACCACTTCGTTCGTGCGGCAGGTGTCGATGCCGCGCCGCTCCTCGGAGCGCCCGCCCTGATAGACCACGCGGACATCATTGGTGCACTGGCCGGCGGGCAGGCGCACGGCGAAGCTGCCGCCATCGGCCAGCACGTCGTTCCCCAGCAAGTCCCGCCCCCAGGTGTTCTGCTGGGCGGAGGAGGCGAAGAGCTGCTCGATGACCTGGCCGGAGCGGTTGACGACGTTGAAGCTCGGATTTCCCCGCGATTGGGCGAGGGCCTGCCCGGAGAGACCAGCGATAAAGGCAAGAGCAAGGGCGCCCTGGCGAGGGATCGTCAACCGCGTCACGTCTGTTGTTCCTCCGTAGGATTCGGAGGCGGAGATTGGCCGCGCCGCCGCATCTGCAACAGACAGTAATGCGTGATCAGGCGCCCGCGCGCATCCGGCCGGGGTTGAGGCGCCCCGAGGGGTCCAGCGCCGCCTTCACCCGCGCCGCGATGGCGGCCAGCGGCGGTGGTTCGGGCGGGAGGACGGCAACGGCGGCGCGCAGCGGGTCCGGGGCGCGGAACAGGGTGAAGGTGCCGCGGGCGGCCCCCGCCGCAGCGGCCACGGCCTCGTGCGCCGCCTCCGTGGCGGGGCCGGCGGCCCAGACCAGTCCGCCGCCCCAGTCCAGCAGGCAGCGGGCGCCGAATGCCCCGCGCAGCGCCCGCACGGCCGCCGGCGCGGCCGAGGGGCGGAGGGAGAGGCGCCACACCGCCTCCGCCTCACCCGGGGACAGGGGCTCTGCCTCGCGGACGGCGCGCCACAGGTCGCGGGACGCCTCGCCCTCCAGCACGCGCCCGCCGGGCAGGGCCGCGCGCAAGCGGCCCATGCGGTACTCCACCGAGGCCTCCACATCTTCCAGCCGCAGCAGGGCGACGGGGCCGGACAGGCCCGCCGCCGCGCTGCCGGCGGGCAGCATCGCCGCGCCGGTGATGCCGTAGGGGCTGGTGAGGCCGGCCGAGAGGGTGGCGATGCCCGCCGCCTCGTCCTCCACCGGGACGGCCAGGGTGGCGGTGCGCCCGGCGGCGGGGCCAAGCTTCAGCGTCACCTCCGTGATGACGCCGAGCGTGCCGTGGCTGCCCGCGAGCAGCTTGCACAGGTCCAGCCCGGTGACGTTCTTGTGTACCCGGCCGCCGGAGCGAAGCACCTCCCCCGCGCCGTTGACGAAGCGGATGCCCAGCACCGCGTCGCGCAGCGCGAAGCCGGTAATGCGGCGGGGGCCGGAAAGATTGGCGGCGACCAGGCCGCCGATCGTCGGCGGCGGGGCATCCGGCACGCCCATCAGGGCGCGCAGGTCGGGCGGCTCCGGCACGAGGATCTGGTTCTTCTCGGCCAGGGCGGCCTCGATCTCCGGCAGCGTCGTGCCGGCGCGGGCGGAGAGGACCATCTCCTGCGGGCGGTAGAGGGTGATGCCCGTCAGGTTGCGGGTGGAGAGGGTGCGGGATGCCTGGACCGGGCGCAGCATCCCCCGCTTGGTGCCGTTGCCCTCCACCGCCAGCGGAGCGGCGGCGTTACGGAGGGCAGTGGCGATCCCCTCCTCCGTGGCGGGGGCGAGGTCGAGGACGGCGCTCATTCAGCGGCGACGGTCAGGGCCTGGTTGCCCTCCAGCGGGAAGACCTTGGCGGGGTTCAGCAGCCAGTCCGGGTCGAAGGCCGATTTCACGCGGCGCTGCTGGGCGAGTTCGGGGGCGGTGAACTGCACGGTCATCAGGTCGCGCTTCTCCACGCCCACGCCGTGCTCGCCCGTCAGGCAGCCGCCCACCTCCACGCAGAGCTTGAGGATGTCGGCGCCGAAGGCCTCGGCCTTGCGGAAGCTCTCGGGGTCGTTGGCGTCGAACATGATGAGGGGGTGCAGGTTGCCGTCGCCGGCGTGGAAGACGTTGGCGACGCCCAGGCCGTACTCCTCGCTCATCTCCCCGATCCGGCGCAGAACATGGGGCAACTCGCCGGTGGGGATGGTGCCGTCCATGCAGAGGTAGTCGGGCGAGATGCGGCCCACGGCCCCGAAGGCGCCCTTGCGGCCCTTCCAGATCGCCGTCGATTCCTCCGCGCTGGTGGCGACGCGCATGGAGATGGGATCGAAGCGCGCGCAGATGTTGCGGATGGCCTCCAGCAGCGCGTCCTGCTCCTCAGCGCTGCCCTCCACCTCGATGATCAGCATCGCCTCCGCGTCCAGCGGGTAGCCAGCATGGGCGAAAGCCTCGCAGGCGTGGATGCAGGGACGGTCCATGAATTCCAGCGCCACGGGGATGACGCCGCTGGCCATGATGGCGTCAACGGCCGCGCCCGCCACCTCCGTGCTGCGGAAGGCGGCGAGCATGGCGCGCTGGCCCTCCGCCGCGCGCAGGATGCGGACCGTGACCTCGGTGACGATGCCGATCTGGCCCTCGCTGCCGGTGATCAGGCCCAGCCAGTCGTAGCCGGCAGAATCCAGGTGGCCGCCGCCGATCTCCAGCACATCGCCATCGATGGTGACGATCTTCACGCCGAGCAGGTTGTTGGCCGTCACGCCGTACTTCAGGCAGTGCGCGCCGCCCGAGTTCATCATCACGTTGCCGCCGATCATGCAGGCGAGCTGGGAGGAGGGATCGGGCGCGTAGAAGAAGCCCTGCCCTTCCACGGCCTTGGTGATGCCGAGATTGGTGACACCGGCCTCCACCACCGCCAGCCGGTCCTCGAAGGAGACCTCCAGGATGCGGTTCATCCGCATCATCCCGACCACCACCGCGTCCGCCAGCGGCAGCGCGCCGCCGGAGAGGCTGGTGCCGGCACCGCGGGGCACCACGCGCACGCCGTTGTCCCGGCAGAAGCGCAGTACGGCGGCGACCTGTTCGGTGGATGTGGGCAGCACGACCGCCAGGGGCATCTGGCGGTAGGCGGAGAGGCCGTCCGTCTCATAGGGGCGCAGGCGCAGGGGCTCGGTGATCACGCCGTCTCCCGGAACCAGGGCGCGCAGCCCGGCCAGGATTTCGTTGCGGCGGCCCAGCACCTCCGGCTTGGGCAGGGGCAGGGCGATCATGCGGGCGTTCCTTCGGTGCTTGGAAACCAGATTGGGATCGCGGCGGGGCCGGGGCAAGCCGAACCGGGGTGCCGGCGTGCCGTTACGGGGGGCGTGCCGGCCTCGGAGGGGCTGGCGGCAGGAGGGGCGGAGCCAGAGGATGATCCACCACGTCTCGTTCGGCACGAACGACATCGCCCGCGCCCGGGCCTTCTACGACCCGGTGCTGGGCGCGATCGGGCTGCGCCTGATCAAGCAGGACGACGCCGGGGCACATTACGGAACGGGGGACATCCTGTTCAGCCTCGTCCTGCCGGTGGACGTGCGGCCCGCAGGGCCGGGCAATGGCGCGCATGTCGCCTTCGCGGCGGGCACGCGGGCGATGGTACGGGATTTTCACCGTGCGGCGCTGGCGGGGGGGAGGCACGGAGGACGGTCCCCCGGGCCTGCGGCCGAGCTACAACGCGAACTACTACGGCGCCTTCGTCCGGGACCCGGACGGCAACAAGATCGAGGCGGTGACCCACTCGGCGGAATAGCCCCGCCGGGCTCGCCTAGCCGCGGCGGGACGAATCCCGCCGCGCCGCAACCTCAGCCCTGGCGGGCCTTCAGGCGCGGGTTCTTCTTGTTCAGCACGTAAAGGCGGCCGCGGCGGCGCACCAGCACGCAGTTCTTGTCACGCGTCTTCGCGGTCTTGAGGGAGTTACGGATCTTCATCTGTCAGCCTGGCCACACGTCGAGGGGCGGGGCGACGTGAGCCGTCCCCCGGGGAGAGGGCGCGGTATATGGGTACCGGGGCGCCGGGTCAACCGCGGAGGCGGCAAACCATGTCGCAGGGGTGACGTTCGGTTTACTATCGCACTGCAACATGTCCCTGCCGAGGGAGCCGCCCCATGATCAAGCGCCTGCGCCGCGCCCTGCGCCGCCTTTTCACCCGTTCCGCCTACCGGCCGGAAAGGCGGTATATGCGTGGGAACCGCGCCGCGGGCTGATCCTCCCGGGCGATCTCCGGGGGAAGGTCGGGGCCGCGGCCGACGAGGAAATGCCGCCCATGCCCGATCCGGCCCCGCCCGAGGACCTGAAGGTCGCGCGCCAGATCCTGCCCAGCGCGGGCACGATGATCGGCATCTGCACAACCCTGGTGGGCCTGGTGAAGCTCCTGGAGAGCCAGGTAGGGGGCGACAGCCGGGCGGATGAAGTAGGCGGGCTGGTCAGCGTGATCTTCCTGGCCAGCGTCATCCTCTCCTACTCGGCGATCCGCCTGGTCCAGATGCGTCCCCGCCTCAGCCATTGGCTCGAGCGAATGGCGGACCTGCTCTTCGTCCTTGGGCTGCTGGGGATCGCCGGGCTGACCCTCCTCTTCGCCTACGATCAGCTCTGATCCCGGCCCATCAGCGCCAGCCCTTCGGCCACCGAGACGAACTCGCCGCCGCCGAAGATCCGCTCCTCCCCGAAGCGCCGGGCAAAGAGGGCGCGGACGGCCGGGACCAGGGAGGTGCCGCCGGTGAGGAAGACCCGGTCCACCCCGTCCGGGCCGATCCCGGCATCGGCCAGGGCGGCGTCCACCGCGGCCTCCATGCGGGCGAGGTCGGGGGCGATCCAGGCCTCGAACTCGGCCCGGGCGATCGGGGCCTCGATGGTGAAGTCCTCGTGCTGGAAGTGCAGGACCGTCTCCTCGGCCGAGGAGAGGGCGGCCTTGGCGGAGGAGACGGCGCGGTAGAGGGCGTAGCCCGCCTCGTCCTCAATCAACTGGACCAGCCTGTGCAGGCGCTCCGGGTGGTCGGCGGTGCGGGCCACCTCGGCGATCTCGCGCAGGGTCTTCGGGCCGCGCATGAGGGGCAGCTGGTGCCAGCGGGCGAAGCTGGCGTACCAGGCCGGGGGCACGGGCAGCGGCTTGCCCATGATCCGGTACTCGTCCCCCTTGCCCAGGCGGGGGGAGACAACGCGGTCGATGATCCGGGTGTCGAAGGCATCCCCCGCCAGGCCCACGCCGGCATGGCCCAGCGCCCTCACCCGGGCCGGCGGCCGGGATACGCCAAGCGGCGACCCGGGGTCGAAGCGCATGACGGAGAAGTCGCTCGTGCCGCCGCCGAAGTCGCCCACCAGCACGGTGGAGGGGCGGTCGATCCCGGCGGCGAAGCGCTGGCCTGCGGCGGCGGGCTCCAGCGCCACCTCCACCGCGGGCAGGCCGGCGGCAGCGAAGGCGGCACGCAGGCGCGTCTCGCCGAAATCGTCGTCCGCCCTGTCTCCCACGAAGCGGACGGGGCGGCCCACCACCACCCGCGCGCCCTCCATCGTCGCGGCGAAGGGGGCCAGCAGCTCGCGCAGGAAGAGGGCGACCAGCGATTCCAGCGTGAAGCGGCGGCCGAAGATCCGGGTCTCCGTGAAGCTGTGCTGGGCCAGGTAGCTCTTCATGGACATGACGAGGCGGGAGGCGAGCGGCTCCTCCAGATAGGCCTCGATCCCCGCGGGCCCGGCGGCGTGGCGCATGGCGCCGCCCCGGGGGTCCGACCAGAAGCAGAGGACGGAGCGGAAGACCTCGCCGGTGTCGCGGGCCAGGGTCTCCGCCGTGCCGTCCGGACGCAGGGCGGTGACGACGCTGTTGGTGGTGCCGAAATCGATGCCGATGACGGGCTGCATGCGCCGTTCCCCGCGAAAAGGGGGCGGGTTCAACCCTGCCCGGGGCGCGCTGGCAAGCCCCCCGCCGGTGACGTGTTCAGGTCACCGCCTCAGGTCACCAGGGAGTAGATCATCCGGACCGCCGTGATGCCCAGGAACACGGCGAAGGCCCGCTTCAGCGCCAGCGGCGGGATGGTGTGGGCGAGGTGCACGCCCCAGGGGGTGGCGAGCATGGAGGTGGGCACGATCAGCAGGCACCCGATAAGGTTGACGTAGCCCAGGCTGAAGGGCGGGAGCAGCGGGTTGCCCCAGCCAGCGTAGATGAAGCCGATGGCGGCCGGGATGGAGATGACGATCCCGAAGGCGGAGGCCGTGGCCACGGCCGAGCGGATGGGCGTGCCGAAGAGGTTGAGCAGCGGCACGCCGACGGTGCCGCCGCCGATGCCCATCATGGCGGAGATGCCGCCGATGAAGACCCCGAGGATCTGGCGGAGGATCCCCGTGGGGAAGGTCTCGCGCAGCCGGGAATCGACGCCGGTGAAGCCCATGTTGAGCGCGACCAGCAGCGCGATGACGGCGAAGACGGCCGTGAGCGTGGAGCCCCGGACCCAGATGGCGATCACCGTGCCGATCAGCACGCCCACGACGAGGGAGGGGATCATCGCCTTCAGCAGCGGCACGTCCATGGCGCCGCGGGCGTGGTGCTTGCGGGCGGACTGGATGGAGGTGGGGATGATGGTGGCGAGCGAGGTGCCCACCGCCAGCTTCATCTGCACCGCCTCCGGGATGGAGAGGAAGGGGAAGACGTTGAACAGCACGGGGACGATGACGATCCCCCCGCCGACCCCGAGCAGCCCAGCCAGAGTGCCGGAGACGAGCCCCGTGGCCGCCATGACAGCCGCCAGGGCGGCGATCCAGACGGGGTCCTGCATGTGGTCCATGGGCATTTCCTGCGGCACGTAGTCGGTGAATGGGCTGTAGGCCGGAACGGGCGGCATGTCAGCGGGGGGCGCTGGTGCGCGGGCGCCCCGCGGCGCATGGTTCGGCCCGTGCCACTCATCACCGACCCCTGGTTCTACGCCCTGGCCATCCCGGCCTTCCTGCTGAACGGGATCAGCAAGGGGGGGTTCGCCTCCGGGGCGGGCAACGTCTCGGTGCCGTTGATGGCCACCATCGTGCCGGCGCCGCAGGCGGTGGGGATCGCCCTGCCCGTGCTCTGCGTGATGGACGTGGCAGGGCTGCGCGCCTGGTGGGGGCGCTGGAGCGGGCGGGAGATGAGGGCGATCCTGCCGGCGGGGCTGCTGGGGATCGCCATCGGCTCCCTCACCTTCGGCCTCTTCACGGCGCAGGCGATCAGCCTGTTGCTGGGGGTTCTGACGCTGGCCTTCCTGGCGCGCGGCATCCTGCAGCGCCTGCGGGGCGCGCTGCCGCCCCCTGCCCCGCCGAGCACGCCCAGGGCCTGGCTCTTCGGCGCGGCCTCCGGCTTCACCAGCACCCTGGCGCATCAGGGCGGGCCGCCGCTGGCCATGTATCTCTACCCGTTGAGGCTGGACCGGCAGGTGCTGGCGGCCACCACCACGGTGTTCTTCGGGGTGATGAACTACGTGAAGCTGGTGCCGTATATCGGCCTGGGGCTGCTGGACTGGAGCAACATCCTGACCAGCCTCGTCCTGGTCCCCTTCGCGCCCATCGGGGTGCATCTGGGCATATGGCTGCAGAAGCGGATCAGCGACCGCACCTTCTACAACGTGGTGTATGTGCTGCTGGCGGTCAGCGGCACGAAGCTGATCTGGGACGGCCTGGGCGGCTGAGGCGGCTTCGGCGGCTGCGCCGCCGGCTGGCGTCCTGGCGGCTGCGCCGCTGGCTGGGGTTCTGGCGGCTGCGCCGCCGACTGGGATTCTGGCGGCTGCGCCGCCGGGTGTGGTTTTGGCGGCTGTGCCGCCAGCTGTGATTTTGGCGGCTGTGCCGCCGGGCAGAGGGCAATGCGATGACGGATCGGGTGCTGGGCGTGCTGGGGGGCATGGGGCCGCTGGCGAGCGCGGAGTTCATGCGCCAGCTCACTCTCCTGACGCCGGCGGAGCGGGACCAGGACCATATCCCGGCGATCCTCTGGTCCGACCCGCGCGTGCCGGACCGCACCGCCGCCCGCCAGGGGCGCGGGCCGGACCCTCTGCCCGCCCTCGTCCGCGGGATCAGGGGCCTGGAGGCGGCGGGGTGCGGCGCCATCGCGATCCCTTGCAACACCGCCCATGGCTGGATCGACGGGATGCGGGCGGCCACCCGCCTACCCATCCTGCACATCGTGGAGGCGGCGGCGGAGGCGCTGCGCCGCCAGGGCATCGGGCCCGGACCGGTTGGGGTGATGGGTACGGCGGGGACGCTGGCCATGGGGCTGTACCAGCAGGGGCTGGAGGGGGATGGCTGGCATGTCTCCGTGCCGACCGAGGAGGAGATGGCGCGGCTGGTGACGCCGGGCATCGCGCTGGTGAAGGCGAACCGGGTGGCAGACTCCTACGCCCCGCTGGCCGAGGCGGCGCGGGCCCTGGCGGCGCGCGGCGCGCGGGCGGTGGTGCTGGGCTGCACGGAGATCCCGCTCGGCGTCGCCGCCGGCCCTGCCCTGCCCTTCCCCGTGGTGGACACGATAGAGGCGCTGGCCCTGGCGGCGATCCGCTGGGCGAAGCCGGAGGCCGCGCGCGCGGCGGCCTGAACTGCCCCGTTCTTGCATTCCGGTGGCAGGATGAACCGGCCGCACGGGCGCGGCCCAGGAGCAGAGGACACCGCGATGAGCACCACACGCCGCAGCCTTCTCGCCTCGGGGGCCGCGATCGGCGCGGCCGGGATGCCCTGGATCGGCCCGGCCCGCGCGCAGGCGGCGGCGCCGCTGCGCTTCATCCCCTCCACGCCGCTGCCCTCGCTCGATCCCATCGTGGCGACGAGCTACGTGATCCGGAACCACGGCTACCTCATCTACGACACGCTCTTCGCGACGGACGAGAACTTCCAGATCCGCCCGCAGATGGTGCAGCACTGGGAGGGTGCGCAGGATGGGCTGAAGTGGACCTTCCAGCTGCGCGACGGGCTGATGTTCCACGACAACACGCCGGTGCGCGCGGGGGACTGCATCGCCTCCATCAAGCGGTGGTCGGCGCGCGACGCCTTCGGGCAGACCTTCGCCACCTTCGTGGACTGCTACGATGCGGTGGATGCCCGCACCTTCGCGGTGCGGCTGAAGCGCCCCTTCCCGCAGATCACGGCGGCGCTGGGCAAGCTCTCCTCCAACGTGCCCTTCATCATGCCCGAGCGCGTGGCGGCCACGGACCCGGCGCGCAACATCACGGAGGCGATCGGCTCTGGCCCCTGGCGCTTCCAGACCGGGCAATGGATCCCCGGGCAGAACGCGATCTACGAGCGCTTCGCCGCCTACAAGCCGCGCGAGGAGGCGCCCAGCTGGGCCGCGGGCGGGAAGGTGGCGAAGATCGACCGGATCGAGTGGCTGGCGCTGACCGAGCCCTCCGCTGCCGTCGGGGCGCTGATCCAGGGCGAGGTGGACTGGTACGAGCAGCCGCCGGTGGACCTGCTGCCCGTGCTGAAGCGGGACCGCAACATCACCATCCAGAACGTGCCGCTCGGCCTGGCGCTGCTGATGCGCTTCAACCACCTGCAGCCGCCCTTCAACAACCCGAAGGTGCGGCAGGCCGTGATGATGGCCATGAAGCAGGAGGACTACATGCAGGCGGTGGTCGGCAGCCCCGACTACTACGCCGAGGCGAAGACCTTCTTCACGCCTGGCTCACCCATGTCCACCGGCGCGGGCGGGGCGGAGGCGATCCGGGGCGACCTGAACCGCGGCAAGGCGCTGCTGCGCGAGGCAGGCTATAACAACGAGAAGGTCGTGCTGCTGGCCCCGGCCGACCAGCCCATCGCCTATAATCAATCCCTGGTGACGCAGGAGCTGCTGAAGAACCTCGGGATGAACGTGGAGCTCGTCTCCACGGACTGGGCGAGCTTCATCGGGCGGCGCGCGAATCGTGGCGCGCCGGATGCGGGCGGGTGGTCCGTGTTCCACACACTCTGGTCGGGGGCGGACACGCTGAACCCCGCGCTGCACCCGCTGATCCGCGCCAATGGCGCCGCCGCCTGGTTCGGCTGGCCGGAGGACCGGGAGTTGGAGTCGCTGCGCGACGAGTGGATCGCCAGCGACGACACCAATACGCAGAAGACGCTGGCCGCCCGGATCGAGCGCCGCGCCTTTGAGGTGGTGCCCTATGCCCCGGCGGGGAAGGTGGAGCAGCCCATGGCCTACCGGAAGAGCCTGACGGGGATGGTACTCTCCCCCGTGCAGTTCTTCTGGAACATGGAGAAGAAGTAGGGGGTGGCGGGGGCCGCCATCGCGGCGGCCCCCTGCCCTCTCACTTGGCGGTGGCGGGCTGGTTGCGCTCGCTACAGGCCCAGCCATGGCTGTGGACCAGGCCGTCATCGTGGTCCACCGGCTCTCCGCCGATGCGCGGCGTGGGGCCGTGGTCCTCGTGGAACTGCGCGGCCTCGGTGGAGTGGGCCAGCGCCGTGGTGGAGGAGCGGCCGCCGCTGGCCGCCGTCGCCACCGCGTCGAAGTAGCCCACGCCGACCTCGCGCTGATGGCGCGTGGCGGTGTAGCCGTCCGGCTCCGAGGCGAACTCGGCCTGCTGCAGCTCCGAGTAGGCGGCCATGCCGCGCTCCCGGTAGCCCTTGGCCAGGGTGAACATGGAGTGGTTCAGGCTGTGGAAGCCGGCCAGGGTGATGAACTGGAACTTGTAGCCCATGGCCGCGATCTCGCGCTGGAACTTGGCCGCGGCGGCCTCGCCCATCTTGCGCTTCCAGTTGAAGCTCGGGGAGCAGTTGTAGGCCAGCAGCTTGCCCGGGAACTCGCGGTGGATGGCCTCGGCGAAGCGGCGGGCGTCGTCGAGGTCCGGGTCGCTGGTCTCCCACCACAGCAGGTCGGCATAGGGCGCGTAGGCCAGGCCGCGGGCGATGGCGTAGTCCTTCCCGCAGCCCGGGCGGATGCGGAAGAAGCCTTCCGGCGTGCGCTCCCCGCTGATGAAGGGGTGGTCGCGCTCGTCCACGTCGCTGGTGAGGAGTTGGGCGCTCTCCGCATCCGTCCGGCAGAGCAGGATCGTGGAGACACCCTCTACATCCGCGGCCAGGCGCGCCGCGTTCAGTGTGCGTATGTGCTGGGAGATCGGCACCAGCACCTTGCCGCCGAGATGGCCACACTTCTTCTCCGAGGCCAGCTGGTCCTCGAAGTGCACGCCAGCCGCGCCCGCCTCGATCATCGCGCGCATCAGCTCATAGGCGTTGAGCGGGCCGCCGAAGCCGGCCTCAGCATCCGCGATGATCGGCGCCATCCAGTGGGTGTCGTCGCCGCCTTCCTGCGTCGCGATCTGGTCGGCGCGGCGGAGCGAGGCGTTGATGCGGCGGATGACCTTCGGCACGGAGTCCACAGGGTAGAGCGACTGGTCCGGGTACATTTCGCCGGCCGAGTTCGCGTCCGCCGCCACCTGCCAGCCGGAGAGGTAGATGGCCTTCAGCCCGGCCTTCACCTGCTGCAGCGCCTGGTTGCCCGTCAGCGCGCCGAGGGTGGGCACGAAAGGCTCCGTGTGCAGCAGGTGCCACAGGCGCTGCGCGCCCATCTCCGCAAGCGTGTGCCGGATGCGGAAGGAACCTGAGAGGCGCGCGACGTCCTCCGGCGTGTAGTCGCGGCGGATGCCGTCGAAACGACCGGGGCCGGCGGGGTAGCCGCTGCCGGAACCATCGGGGGAATAGTTGGGGCTCGTCGTCGGGTGCATCGCGTGTCCTCCTGCGATGAGTGAATGATTGACAAATAGCGCCCGAAAGCGAGGGATGTTCGACGTGCATTCCTGCAAACCCGTGGTGTGTTTGACAGGATCGGCGTGAAAATTGTGAAGGTTGTAAATCATGGCGCGTCCCATGATTGGCCGCGTGGTGCGGCGGCTGCGGAAGGAGAAGGGGCTGACGCAGGCCTCGCTCGCGCTGCGCCTGGGCATCTCCGCGAGCTACATGAACCTGATCGAGGCGGATCAACGGACGATCACCGCGAGCCTCGTCTTCAAGCTGGCGGATGCGTTGGGCGTCGATCTCGCCGTGCTCTCGGGCCAGGCCGAAGGGCGGCTGGAGGCAGGGCTGCAGGAGGTGTTCCGCGACCCGCTGCTGGGCGCGGAATCCGTGCCGGAGGAACAGGTGGCGGCGCTGGCCGCGGCGCCCGATGCGGCGCGCGCCGTGCTGGCGCTTTGGCGCGCCTGGCGAGTGGCGCGCGAGGATTCGGCGGGGCTCGCCCTTCCCTCCGGCCGCCGAATCCTGCTGCCAACCGAGGAGGCGCGCGACGCTTTCCACGATGCCGCCAACCACTTCCCGCTGCTGGAGGAGACGGCGGAGGCACTGCGCGCGACGATGGAGGAGCCCTCTCCGCAAGGGCTGGACCACGCGTTGGCGCAGCGGCTGCGCGCGCATCACGGGCTGTCCGTCACGGTCGGCGTGCTGCCGGGCGCGGCGCTGCGCCGCTACGACGCCGCGGCGGCGCAGCTGTTGCTGAGCGAGTCCCTGCCGCGCGAGAGCCGCAGCTTCCACCTCGCTTTCACCCTCGGGCTGCTGGAGGCGCGGGACGCGGTGGATCGGGTGATCGCGGCGATCGGCCCGTCATCCGAGGAGGCGGGATCGCTGCTGCGGATCGGGCTGCTGAACTACGTGGCGGCGGCCGTGATGATGCCCTACGCACCCTTCCAGTCAGCCGCGCGGGCGCTGCGGCACGACGTGGCGGCGCTGTCGGCCCGCTTCGCCGTTTCCTTCGAGCAGGCCTGCCACCGGCTCTCCACCTTGCAGCGGGAGGGGGCGCGGGGCCTGCCCTTCTTCTTCCTGCGCGTGGACCCGGCGGGCAATGTTTCCAAGCGCTTCTCGGCGGCGGGCTTTCCCTTCGCGCGCGGCGGCGGGTCATGCCCGCGCTGGATCCCGCACGCCGCCTTCGCCACGCCGGGGCGCGTGGTGGTGCAGGTGGCGGAGCTGCCGGACGGCGCCGCCTTCCTCTGCTTCGCGCGCACGGTGGAGCACGCGGCGGTGCGCTGGGGGGAACCGGCGCCGGTGCATGTGGTGGCGATGGGCTGCGAGCTCGGGCGGGCTGAGGAGGTCTGCTACGCGGACGGGATTGACCTGGACTCGGCGCGGGTCGGGATCGGGCTCTCCTGCCGGCTCTGCGACCGGGTGGATTGCCGCTCCCGCGCCTTTCCGCCGCTGGAGCACCGGCTGCTGCTGGACCCTGCCTCCGCCGGCGCCCCTTACCGGTTCAGCCCGGCCCCTTCAGCCCGGTGAAGCCAGCTTCAGCCCCACCAGCCCGGCCAGGATGAGGGCGGCGCTGGCGATCCGAAGCGGCGTCGCAGCCTCCCCCAGCACGGCGATGCCGAGGACGAAAGCGCCGAGCGCCCCGATTCCCGTCCAGATGGCATAGGCGGTGCCGAGGGGCAGGCTCCGCATGGCGAGCGCGAGGAGGCCGACGCTCGCGGCCATGCCGGCGAGGGTGATGACGCTCCAGAGGGGGCGCGTGAAGCCGTGGGATGCCTTCATCCCATAGGCCCAGAGAACTTCGAGAAGACCGGCGAGGATCAGGTACAGCCAAGCCATGGCGAGGCCCCTTCCGATGGGGCCGGGCCGTCCCGGCGTTGGTCAGATAGCGCCGCAGGTCGTCCCGCGGCGGCTCCGGCGCATCAGCCCGCGCCGGATGGTGTCAGTCGCAGTCGCAGCCCGGAGTGGGGCCGGGATCGACGCGGACGATGTGGTGGTCGATCCACTCCGCGACAAGGCGGCGCGCCTCGGCCACCGAAGCCTCGGGGTGGTGGATGCGATACAGCGAGGTGCAGGCACCGAAGGCGCTGTAATCGTTCGTGCCGACGTCGCGCAGCTCACGATAGGCCGTGACGACGGCCCGCTCGCAGTTGCGGGCGATGTAGCTGTAGTCGTGCCCCATCCGATCCGATCCCGTTCCCCGTGTTGCGATGTTGTTGAGAATAACTCGCAACACCTGGTCGTGTTATACCGATAGCTGAACAAGCGTTCAAGTGTTCAGTGGTAACCGGGCGGCAAAACGCCGCCCG
The DNA here is from genome assembly GCF_024594815.1 of Roseomonas populi. Lineage (GTDB taxonomy): Bacteria > Pseudomonadota > Alphaproteobacteria > Acetobacterales > Acetobacteraceae > Roseomonas > Roseomonas populi. Next base: position 412,411 of record NZ_JANJOU010000001.1, read on the forward strand.
GCCGGAATGAGGCTATCCCCGCCCGACCACCTCGGCCAGAGCCTTTCCGACCTCCAGCGTGCCGGCATTGCCGCCCAGGTCCCGCGTGCGCGGGCCGCCCTCGGAGAGGAGGGACTCGATGGCGTCCGTCACGGCGGCGGCGGCCTCGTGCTCGCCCAGGTGCTCCAGCATCAGCGCGCCGGACCAGATCTGCGCGATGGGGTTGGCAACGCCCTTCCCCGCGATGTCGGGCGCCGAGCCGTGGACCGGCTCGAACATGGAGGGGTGCTTGCGCTCCGGGTTGATGTTGGCGCTCGGGGCGATGCCGATGGAGCCCGCCACCGCGGGGCCAAGGTCGGACAGGATGTCGCCGAAGAGGTTGGAGGCCACCACCACGTCGAACCAGTCGGGGTGCTGCACGAAGTGGGCACAGAGGATGTCGATGTGGAACTGGTCCGTGCTGATCTCCGGGTAGGCCTTCGCCATCTCGGCGAATCGCTCGTCCCAGTACGGCATGGTGAAGGTGATGCCGTTGGACTTGGTGGCGGAGGTCAGCTTCTTGCGCGGGCGCTTCATCGCCAGCTCGAAGGCGTACTTCATCACGCGGTCGCAGCCCGTGCGGGTGAAGACGCTCTCCTGCGTCACGAACTCGCGCTCTGTCCCCCGGAACATGCGGCCGCCGGAGGAGGAGTATTCACCCTCCGTGTTCTCCCGCACCACGACGAAGTCGATCTCCGCCGGCGTGCGGTTGGCGAGCGGGGAGCGCACGCCCGGCATCAGGCGGCAGGGGCGCAGCGAGATGTACTGGTCGAAGTCCCGCCGCATGGGGATCAGCAGACCCCAGAGGGAGACGTTGTCCGGCACGCCCGGCCAGCCCACGGCGCCGAGGAAGACGGCATCGGATTGGCGGAGCTGGTCCAGCCCGTCATCCGGCATCATCTTGCCGGTCTTCGCGTAGGTCTCGCAGGACCAGTCGTAGTGGGTCAGCTCCAGCTCGAAGCCAAAGCGGCGGGCGGCGGCGTCCAGCACGCGCAGCCCCTCCGGCGTGGTTTCCTTGCCGATCCCGTCCCCCGGGACCACCGCGATGCGGTGCTTGCGCGCCATAATCGTTCCCCTATCCCTCGGCCCCGGTTTGGTGCCCCGCAACCGATCGGGCGGCAAGCCCCTTCAACCCGGTAGCGCCCCGGAAGACACCAGGGCGGCGCGACAGGAGGCCTTCGGATGGCGGGACCGCACCGGCTGGTGGTGGTGGGCGCGGGGGCGGGCGGGCTGGACCTGGCCACGCGGCTCGCGCGGCGCCGCGTGCCGGGGCTGGCGGTGACGCTGGTGGACCGCGCCTCCTCCCATGTCTGGAAGCCCCGGCTGCACCAGGTGGCGGCGGGCACGCTGGACACGGCGCAGGACGAGATTACCTACCTGGACCACGCGGCGCGGCTGGGGATGGCCTTCCGCCCGGGCCTGCTGCGGGGGATCGACCGAGCGGCGCGCCGGATCACCCTCGGTACGGTGCAGGACGAGGCCGGGCGGGACGAGGTGACGGCCGAGGTGCCCTACGACACGCTGGTGCTGGCGATCGGCAGCACGGCCGACGACTTCGGCACCCCGGGCGTGCGGGAGCACGCGGTGTTCATCGACAGCCGGGAGCAGGCCGAGGCCTTCCGGGTGGAGCTGCGCCGTGCCGTGGTGCGGGCGCTGGACGATCCGGCGGTGCGGGAGGTCTCCATCGTCATCGTCGGCGGCGGGGCCACCGGCACGGAGCTGGCGGCGGAGTTGCACCAGGCTTTGGACCTGGCCTCAGGCTACGGGGTGCCGGACCTGCGGGACCGGCTGCGGGTGACGCTGGTGGAGATGGCGCCGCGCATCCTCTCCGCCTTGCCGGAAAAGGTGTCCACCGCCGCCACCGCCGTGCTGCGCAACCTCGGCGTGACGGTGCTGACCGAGGCGGCGGTGGCATCGGTGGACGAGGCAGGCGTGACCCTGAAGGACGGTCGGCGGGTCGAGGCCTCTATCCAAGTCTGGGCCGCGGGCGTCCGCGCCCCCGCCATCACCCGGGCGCTGGACGGGCTGGAGCTGGACCGCGCCGGGCGGATCCGCGTGGGCGAGGACATGGTGAGCCTGACGGACCCCGCGATCCTTGCCCTGGGCGACTGCGCCGCGCTGATTCCGGCCGGGGGAGAGAAGCCCTTGCCCGCCACCGCCCAGGTGGCCCACCAGCAGGCCCGGCACCTGGCGCGGCACCTGCCCGCTCGGCTCTCCGGCACGCCGCTGCCGCCTTTCCGCTACGTGCCGCGCGGCTCCCTTGTCTCCTTGGGGGACTACGATGCCTTCGGCAGCCTCGGGCGGCTAGGCATCCTGAAGGGCGCCTTCATCGAGGGATGGCTGGCCCAGCTGAGCTACACGATGCTCTACCGGCAGTTCCAGCTGGTGGTGCATGGATGGCGGGCGCCGCTGGTCTGGCTCGCGGGGGCGCTACGGTCGCTCGCGCGGCCCTCGGTGCGGCTGGATTGAGGACCTCAGCGCGAGCCGCTTGGCCACGCCTGCCCGGCCGGGCAAAAGGCGGTTCCGTCACCGAGGAACCCGCATGAAGGCGGCCTTTGCCCTGATTTCCGCGCTCGCCCTGTTCCCGGGGGCGGAGGCGCGTGCCCAGGCCCCCTCGCCCCTGCCGGAGCAGCCCTCGATGGCGCCGTCGCGGGACGTGGCCGTGACCTACCGCATCACCGGCGCCGGGCCGGGAACGGCGGAGATGCGGGTGGCGTGGACGGCCTCCGGCCTTTCCCGGATGGAACCGCCGGGCGCGCCGGGCTGGATCCTGGTGGAGCGGAACCCGCCGCGCGCGACCATGGTGGTGGATTCCGAGCGCAGCTTCATGGAGTTGCCGGCCGAGATGGCCGCGGGAATGCGGCTGGACCCGCCGCCCGGCGCGGCCCTGACCAAGGGCCGGGAGGACCGGGTGGCGGGCGAGTCCTGCACCCAATGGGCCGGGCCACGCCGGACGGTGATCTGCGTGACGGCGGAGGGGGTGCTGCTGCGCTCCGTCTCGGCCCTGCCCGGCGGCGGGGAGAACCGGATGGAGGCCACCTCTGTCCGCTACGGCGCACAGGACCCGGCGCGCTTCCGCGTGCCGGCGGGCTACCGGCGCAAGCAGGCGCCCGGGCCGCTGGTCCCGCAGCGGCGGTAGGGCGCCTCAGCCCGCCAGGAAACGGTCCCGGATGACCGCTGCCACGCGCCCGCTCTCGTCCAGCGGGGCGCGGGGCGGGGCGTTCGGGAAGGCCGCGAAGGGCGCGGCCTGGCCGGCGGCGAAGAGGCTCTCGCGCAGGGCCATGTGGCGCGGCGCGTCGGGCGGGGTGCCGGCGACGAAGACGGGCGCGGATGTCGCCAGTGCCTCCGACAGCATGGAGACGGAATCGCCCGTCACCACCACCGCATCGGCAAGGGCGAGGAAGGCCGCGTAGGGGTTCGGGCCCTCCTGCCCCCATCGGTGCAGCAGGCCCGGCACGCCCGACAGGCGCGCGGCCACTGCCTCGGCCGCCGCAGCGCCGGTGCGGCGGCTGGTGGTGGCGAGCACGCTGCCGGCACCTGGGACCACCCGGCCGATGATCGCGGCCGCCTCGGCCGGGTCCATCCCCTCCCCCCGCACGGCGCCGCCCAGCAGCACGGCCACGCGCGGGCGGGGCAGCGCGGCGAGGTCCGGGCGGGATTCCCGCGCCGCCGCGAGCGCGGCGGGGGAGATGCGGTGGGTGGCGCCGAGGATTGGCAGGATGTTCGGGGCGGGCGCGGGGTGGTCGTGCCGGCCGATCACCAGCAGGTCGAAATCCGCCGCCGCCGCGCCCGGCCGCATGCAGTGGACCGTCCGCGCCCCCTGCCGCCGCAGCCAGCGGGAGACGGGGGCGGAGCGGCGCCCCGCGGCGATCACGAGCGACGGCCATTCCGGCACGATCCGGGGCGTGGTGCCCGGCGGCACGCGGGACCAGGGGCCTTCCAGCGCCGCCCGCCGCAGCCCTTCCCGCGCGCGCGCCGTGAGACCGAGGAGGCCCGGCCAGGGTAGCGGCAGCCGCGCCAGCGGGCCCCATTCCAGCGGGACGGCGCGGAAGGGCCGGTCCAGCCGCTCCGCGATGCCCAGCGCCTGCGCCGCCGTGCCGGCGCGCGGGTCGGCGAGGACCCAGATCCCCCCTTCCCCGCTCACCCCTGCCGTGCCCGTTCTGCGCATGGACGCCGCCGGGCCGTGCCGCTAGGGATCGCCGGATTTACGCCGCCGCCGACCGGGACAGGAGATATCGACATGGCCATGCAGCACGCCTCCGAGTGGGACCGCGACGCGGCGCTCACCACCGCCCGCATCCTCCTGGAGATCAAGGCCGTCAACTTCCGGCCGGAGGAGCCCTACACCTTCACCTCCGGCTGGAAGAGCCCGGTCTATATCGATTGCCGCCGGATCATCTTCTTCCCGCGCGCCCGCCGCGTGATCTGCGACCTGGCGGCGGAGAAGATCGGCCGGCACATCGGCTACGAGGCGATCGAGGCCGTGGTGGGCGGCGAGACGGCGGGCATTCCCTTCGCCGCCTGGATCGCGGACCGGCTGATGGCGCCCATGGCCTATGTGCGGAAGAAGCCCAAGGGCTTCGGGCGCAACGCGCAGATCGAGGGCGACGTGCCGGAGGGCAAGCGCACCGTGCTGGTGGAGGATCTGACGACCGACGGCGGTTCCAAGATCCGCTTCACTCAGGCGCTGCGCGACGCCGGCGCCATCTGCGACGACACCTTCGTGGTGTTCTTCTACGGCGTCTTCCCCGGCGCCTTCGACACGATGAAGGCGATGAACCTCAACCTGCACCACCTCTGCACCTGGTGGGACGTGCTGGAGGTGTGCCGCGAGCGCCCCTACTTCTCCGAGGAGGCGCTGCGTGAGGTGCGGCGCTTCCTGGAAGACCCGATGAGCTGGTCCAAGGCCCGCGGCGGCATCGGCAGCGCCGAGGAGGCGGTGGCGAAGGGCATCACGGCGGGCTGAGCGCCACTTCCGTCCGGGATCGACATGATCGATAAGGACCGGGGTGGGTCCGGCGACGCAGCCCAAGGCTGACGGCGCCGGCCAGGGGAGGCCTGGAGATGGCGAGTTGGAAGCGGATGGTCGGAACGGATGGTTCCGACCTTCCAGGCGACGTTGGTGCCGGGATGTCCGGCGAGATGCTCCTTCCCTTTTCCGGTCCCGGGCCGCTCCACTCCCAGATCACTCCCCAGTTCGCCCTTCCCCCGATCTTCCCTGGGATTTCGCTTGGCATGGCCCCGGTCGAGCTGGTTGAGGGCCGGTCCGATCCGGAGCCGGTCGCACTTCCTGGGGGGCAGGACAGCGCGGACGACGCTCCCTCCACCGCTGCCGCCTTCGCGGAGAGGAGCGGAGCGCAGGACGTGACCATCTGCTCCTGCACGCAGATCTATGTTCCCCCGCCCGTCGTTCTGCCTGTGGCCCGGGAGATCGGCCCGGTGGACGCGAACGGCGTGCTGCGGCCGAGCGGCGGCGGCACCATCGCGGACCCGAACTTCCGGGGCATCACCGGCGCCGCGGTCCTCTCCCTCGCGACGGGCGCCTGGACGGTCGATCTCGGCACGGAGGCGACGCAGGCCTCGGCGCGGCCCGGGGACGGGTTCTTCCGCATCCAGGCGGAGGGGACCCGCACGACCTCCCTCAGCGTCGTGTCGGACCCGGACCTCATGACGACCCGGACCTGGGTGCTCGGCTCCACGGGGAATGACCGGATCGAATCAGGCTCGACCGCCGATCGGCTGGAGGGCGGGGCGGGGAGCGACACGCTGCGGGGCGGGGCGGGCGACGATAGCTTCGTCTTCCGCCCGGGGCAGCTGGGCGGGGATGCGGAGGTGGATGGCGGCATTGGGTGGGACACGCTGCGCCTGCTCGGCGGAGAAGGGATCGCTTCCGGCGACTTCGCGCGGATCCGCGACATCGAGGCGATCAGCGTCGCGCGGACCGACGGGAATGCGGTGTACGATCTGACGGGCGCCGGCGCGGCCTTCACCGGTGGCAGGGTTTGGATGGTCCTGAACGCCGAGGACACCGGCACGCATGTGGTCCGCGGGCCCGACGATGCCGAGGCCTTCACCTTCAAGGGCGGGGCCGGTGTGGATCACGTGATGCTCGGCCCAGGCAGGAATGTGGTGACCGGAGGCGGCGGCGCCGACATCTACAACTTCGACCACGTGGTGGCTCGCCCGCTTGGCGATGCCGTGGTCATCACCGACTTCGCCGATGGCGAAGACCGGATCGAGATCACGGCCGGCGCGAGAGGCTGGAATGCGACAGTGGGCACGCTGCTGGCCTATGTCCAGGAATCGCCCGACGGACTCCAGCTAAACGCCAAGGGCTATAGCCAACAGATCCTCCTCAAGGGGATCACCGCATCGCAACTGTGGATCGACGACTTCGTCACCCCATGGGCCGCCCCCGCCGGCACGGCTCCTTCCCAGGACTGGCACGTGGACAGCGGGACGGCCCCCTCCATGCACGGCGGCAGCGGGACGGACCGGCTGGTCGTGACCATGCAGCCCGGCGATGTCCTAACCGACAGCTTCTTCGAATCGCTGGACGGGTTCGACGCGCTCGTCCTTGCTGGGACAGGTGGTGCGGGCGGACAACAGAGCGTGGTCATGGGGCCGAATGCCTCACACGCCTTCGGAACCTCGCGGCCGATCTCCGTGACGGCGGATCCGGACACCGCTCTTTCCCTCGATTACCGGGACCTCCCGAACGGCGGGACGATCGATCTCCATGGAAGCAATCTGGACGACGTCATCGTGGCCGGGTGGGGCCCTGACATCATCGATGGAGGACTGGGCAACGATACCATCGATGGCGGGGGCGGCTTCGACCTGATGCGCGGCGGCGATGGCGATGACACCTTCATCATCAACGCGGGCCATGTTGGTTCCGGCATCAGCAGCAACAGCAGCATCGGCTACTTGCTGCTGGATGGCGGGGCCGGGTGGGACACGTTGCAGTTCAACACCTCGGTTATGGATCCGATTTTCGGGATGAGGGGGATCAGGAACATCGAAGAGATCCGGATTGCTCCGACCCCCTCGAGATCGACCTATCATTTTCCCGCCTTCGATTTGTTCGGCGCGCCGACCTTCACGGACAACAAGGTCTTCATCAACGCGCACGATGCCGGAAGCTCGGGTGTCGATATCTCCTCCTCGGCCCTAAACGAGAATACCAGCGCGACCGTCATCGGTTCGGCGGGCGATGACGTGCTGGATCTGTTCTATTCCAACGCAACCATGACCGGCGGAGCAGGAGCTGACAGCTTCCGGCTCAGCTCCCATCGCGGATTGCTCACCATCACGGATTTCGAGAACGGTGTGGACCATCTGATGCGCCCCGCCGGGGCGTATGGCTGGACCTCGTCCACGTTCCAATCCATCGTCGATGGCGCCCGGGATACCCCCGATGGCCTTCTTATCGGCCTCGCCGGAGAGGCCAATACGCTCCTCGTCGGCATGAACCGGGCTCAGTTCGATTTCAGTGACTTCGTACTCTATCTCTAGAGCAGATCGCCATGGGGACAGCGTTGCCCTCAAGCGTGAACCCGCCCCCTGATCAGCAGGCAGGAGCGGCCGGAGTGAGCCGAAGCGAACGGATGCCGCTCCGAGCCCGGTAGCAGCGGGCTCGGAGCTTCCAGGTCCCTTACCTTGGCGGCTGGGTCCCCGGCGCCGCGGGCGCGCCGGGGGCGCCCTGCATCGTCTGGTAGCCCTGCGGCACCTGGAAGCGCGCGGGGTCCTGCGCCCCGTAGCGCACCTCCGTCGCTTCCATCCCGCCCTGCTGGCCGTTCGGGCCCTGGCCGGTGGCGCGCAGCGTCACGCCGTCCTCGGTCAGGCAGGCCACGCCCTGGCCCTGCGGGCCGCTCGCCGCCCATTCCGTGCAGGTGAGCCCGGCGATGGTGGCGGTACCCCGGCGCTCGAAGCGCACCCCCTCCGGCACGGGCTGCGTGATGACGCGCACCATGTCCGGCGGCATGGGCATGAGCATGCGCTGCTGATCGATCACCATGAGACCCGTGCCCGCCTTGCGGTCCAGCAGGATCCAACCGGGAGCACCGGGCGGCTCCACGCGCTGCCTGCCTTCCGCCACGGACCATGCCATGCGCAGCGGGCCCGGCGGCGCCCCGGCGCCGAGGGCCCGGTAGGTCACGGCCACGTCGCGCGTGGGCAGGGTGGCGGGCGGCGCCGTCTGGGCCGAGGCCGGCAGGGCGGGCAGGGCGAGGGCGGCGAGGACGACGAGCCTGGGCAGCGACATGCAGAGTTCCTCCGTCGGGCCCGTTGTGAGCCGCGCGGGCACCGGCTGCCCAGGCACCGGCCGCGCACGATTGGGCGAGGAAGGTGCACACACATGCTTGCGGCACTGCGGCAAACCATCCACATTCGTGCAAAGCATTGAAATTCAATGGGATACCTAGACAGGTCTCCACCTGAACAGGTGTTCATCCATGCCTTGTGACGAGGAAACCGGATGTCGATGGCCCGACGCGAACTCCCCCTGGCCGGGCACACGCATGACAGCCGCAGCCTGCCGGAGGTGAACCGCAGCGTGGCCGTGCCAAATGCCGGCGGCTGGCTGCGGCGGCTGCTGGCCTTCATCGGGCCGGGCTACCTCGTGGCGGTGGGCTACATGGACCCGGGCAACTGGGCCACGGCGCTCGCGGGTGGGTCGGCCTTTGGCTACACGCTGCTCACCGTCGCGCTGCTCTCCTCGCTGATGGCGATCCTGCTGCAGGCTCTCTGCGCGCGGATCGGCATCGCCACGGGGCACGACCTGGCGCAGCTCTGCCGGGACCGCTTTCCGCGCTGGGTGGGCGTGCCGCTGTGGTTCCTGGCGGAGATCGCGATCTGCGCGACAGACCTGGCGGAACTGATCGGCACGGCCATCGCGCTCCAGCTCCTGTTCGGCATCCCGCTGATGGCGGGCGTGCTGCTGACGGCGCTGGATGCCTTCCTCATCCTCTGGCTGCAGAACAAGGGGATGCGCTGGCTGGAGGCTTTCATCATGGGGATGATCGCGCTCATCGCCGGGTGCTTCGTGGTGCAGGTGGCGCTGGCGGACCCGGTCTGGGGCGAGGTTCTGCGGGGCTACCTGCCCTCCACCTCGATCGTGACGAACCAGACGCAGCTCTACATCGCGCTCGGCATCCTCGGCGCCACGGTCATGCCGCATAACCTCTACCTGCACACCGCCGTCATCCAGTCCCGCGACATCCGGCAGGACGAGGAGGGGAAGAAGGAGGCGATCCGCTTCGCCACCATCGACAGCACGGTGGCGCTCGGCCTCGCGCTGCTCATCAACTCCTCCATCCTCATCCTCGCCGCCGCCGCCTTCCACGCGAACGGACAGACGGAGGTGGCGGAGATCCAGGACGCGCACCAGCTGCTGGCCCCGATCCTCGGCACGGCGGCGCCCTATCTCTTCGCCATCGCCCTGCTGGCCTGCGGGCTTAACTCCACCGTCACGGCGACGCTGGCCGGGCAGGTGGTGATGGAGGGTTTCCTGCACATCCGCCTGAACCCGGTGGTGCGGCGCCTGTTGACGCGGCTGATCGCCATCATCCCCGCCGTGATCGTGACGGCGATGTACGGGGAGAGCGGGACGGCGCAGATGCTGGTGCTGTCCCAGGTCGTGCTCTCGCTCCAGCTACCCTTCGCGGTGATCCCGCTCATGCTCTTCGCGGCGGATCGCAAGCGGTTGGGGGCGCTGGTGGCGCCGCGCTGGCAACTGGCGCTGGGCTGGGCCTCGGCGGCGCTGATCGTGGTGCTGAACGTGAAGCTGCTGGTGGACTTCATTCTCGGGGATTGAGGGGGCTGGATGGCGCGGCCATCCGGGGCCAGCATCACGCGCCCGAGCAGCGGAGCCGACGCGCCATGCCCATTCCTGTCCTCGTCCTGATCGAGCTGCTGCCGGAGCAGCAGGCGCGGCTGCGGGAGGCAGGGTTCGAGCTGCATCCCGCCCCCGGCGCGGCGGAACGGGAGCGGGTGGTGGCGGAACGGGGAGCGGGCTTCCGGGCCGTGCTGACCAACGGCTCCACCGGCCTCACCGCCGCCGAGATGGAGCGGATGCCGGCGCTGGAGATCGTCTGCGCGCAGGGCGCGGGCTTCGAGAGGATCGACGTGGCGGCCGCCCGGGCGCGCGGCCTCGTCGTCACCCACGGCCCTGGCACGAATGACAGCTCGGTGGCCGACCACGCCATGGCGCTGCTGCTGGCGGCCGCGCGGGGGATCGTGCGGGCGGATGCGGCGGTGCGGCGTGGGGAGTGGCCGCGGCTGACGCGGCCCGCGGTGTTCGGGAAGCGGCTGGGCATTCTCGGCCTCGGCCGGATCGGGGCGCAGATCGCGGAACGGGGCGCGGGCGGCTTCGGGATGGCAGTGGGATATTGCGGGCGGCAGAGGCAGGAGGGGGTGGAGCACGCCTACTTCCCTTCCCCCGCCGCGCTGGCGGCATGGTGCGACTTCCTGGTGATCGCCACGCCGGGCGGTGCGGGCACGCGGGGCCTTGTCGATGCCGCCGTGCTGGAGGCACTGGGGCCGGAAGGGTTCCTGGTCAACATCGCCCGCGGGACAGTGGTGGACACGGCGGCGCTGATCGCCGCGCTGCGGGCGGGGCGCATCGCGGGCGCCGCGCTGGACGTGGTGGAGGGGGAGCCGAAGCTGCCGGAAGGCTTGGCGGAGCTGGAGAACGTTACCCTGACCCCGCATGTGGCGGGCCGCTCGCCGGAGGCGGTGATGGCGACGATCGGGCTGGTGATCGAGAACCTGACGGCGCACTTCGCCGGCCGTCCCGTCCTGACCCCCGTGCCGGCCTGAGAGGACGCTCCATGGACATCCTGGCATCGGTGGCCCGCTACGAGGACGACCTGCGGGCGGAGATGGGGCGGGAGGTGCTGCAGGAGGGGCTGGACGAGAAGCGCCGGAAGATGGCGGGCAAGGACCCCTTCCCCTTCCTCCGCGCCACCTACTGGCGCTGGGCGGAGACGGTGCTGGACGTGGCGCCGGACCTTGCCCATGCCCCCGCCGTGCTGGCGGTGGGCGACATCCACCTTGAGAATTTCGGGACCTGGCGCGACGCGGACGGGCGCCTGGTCTGGGGCGTGAACGACTACGACGAGGCGGCGGCGATGCCCTACGCCCTGGACCTGCTGCGCCTGGCGACGAGCGGGCTGCTGGCGGGCGGAGAGCGCGGCGCCGCCGCGATCGCGCGGGACATCCTGGCCGGCTACGCCGCAGGGCTGGAGGCGCCCGGCGCGGCGGTGCTGGACCGGGAGCGCCGCCCGCTGCGCGAGGCCGTCATGGTGCCGGAGGAGCACCGGGCCGATTTCTGGAAGGGGATGCGACAGAAGCGGGAGGCCTTCGAGGCGCGCCCGAAGCGGCAGCGCCCGACGATCTGGCCGCGCTACGAATCGGCTCTGCGCGCGGCCATGCCCCCTGGGGCCGAGCCCTCCCGCCTGTGGTACCGCAGCGCCGGGCTGGGCAGCCTCGGCCGCCCGCGCTGGGTCGCGGAGGCGGAATGGGCCGGCGACTGGGTCATCCGGGAGGCCAAGGGCGTCATCCCCTCCGCCTGGGGCCGCGCCCACGGGGGCGGGCACGCGATCCGGTGCATGGAGGTGGCGACGGGCCGCTTCCGCGCGCCCGATCCCTGGTACCGGGTGGCGAACGGCATCGCGGCCCGGCGCCTCTCACCGAACAACCGCAAGATCGAGGCGGACAAGCTCTTCGCGCCCGGCGCCAAGGGGCTGCTCGGGCGGGACGTGCTGCTCGGCGCGCCGATGCTGCAGGCCATGGGGGCGGAAGTGGCGGCAATCCACCTGGGCAGCGAGGGCGTGCGGGACGCGATCCGCCGCCACATGAAGGCCCAGCGCAGCGGCTGGCTCGGCCGCCTGGCCACGGCGGCCGCGGCGATGGTGGAGGAGGAGCACCGGCAGTTCCGGCGCGCCCGCTAGCCCCTGGCGGGGAAGCCCTGCACAATCCCCCGATGCAGACGCCCCCCGCTGCCCTTACCCGCCGCGCCGCGGTTCTCCTGGCCCTGACCGCCGGCGCCGCCTTCCCGGCCGAGGCCCAGACCCAGACCCAGACCCAGGCGCGCGATACGCTGACAGTCGGGATCGCCCAGGCTACCGGCACCTTCCACCCGAACATCGAGAGCATGCTGGCGAAGTCCTACATCCTGGGCTTCGCGCGCCGGCCGCTGACGGGCCACGGGCCGGACTGGAAGCCCGTCTGCTTCGCCTGCGAGGCCGTGCCGACGATCGAGAACGGCGGCGTGGTGCTGGAGACGACTCCGGACGGCAAGCCGGGGATGCGCGTGACCTGGCGGCTGCGGGAGGACGGGCGCTGGGGCGATGGCCGCCCCGTGACGGCGGAGGACATGCGCTTCGCCTGGGAGGCGGGGCGCGCCTTCGAGACGGGCTTCGGCGGCGCGGAGTTCTATCGCAGCGCCTACGAGTTCCAGTCCAGCGATCCGCGCACGGTGACGCTGCGATTCGACAGGGTGAATTTCGAGGCGGGCAGCGCGGGCGGCTTCGAGCCCCTCCCCGCGCATATCGACCGCGCGATCTGGGAGGCGGACCGGCGCAACTACCGGTCCCGCACCGCCTACGACACGGACACCGCCAATCCCGGGCTGTGGAACGGCCCCTACCGCATCGCCGCCGTGCAGCCGGGCGCGGGGGTGACGCTGGAGCGGAACGCGGCCTGGGCGGGGCCGGCACCAGCCTTCCGGCGCATCAACGTTCGCGTGGTGGAGAACTCGGCGGCGCTGGAGGCGCAGCTCCTCGCGGGGCAGGTGGACATGATCTCTGGGGAGCTGGGGCTCTCCCTGGACCAGGCGATCGCGTTGGAGAAGCGGGCGCGCGGGCGCTTCCGCTTCGAGTACCGGCCGGGGCTGGTGTGGGAGCACCTGGACCTGCGGATGGACCAGCCGCCGCTCTCCGACCTGCGGGTGCGGCAGGCGCTGATGATGGCGATCGACCGCGGGCGGATCGTGGGAAGCCTGTTCGAGAACCGCCAGCCCGTCGCCGCCACCGCCGTGCACCCCGACGACCCGATGGTGGACAAGTCCCTGGCACCCTGGCCTTTCGACCTGGCACGCGCGCAGGCGCTGCTGGAGGAGGCGGGGTGGAAGCCGGGGCCGGACGGCATCCGGCGCAACGCGGAAGGCGCGCGGCTCTCCGTGGACCTGCAGACCACGGCCGGGAACCGATCGCGCGAGACGGTGCTGCAGGTGATCCAGGGCATGTGGCGGGCGGCGGGGGTGGAGGCGCGCATCGGCAACCAGCCGCCGCGCGTGCTGTTCGGGGAGACGCTGTCGAAGCGCCAGTTCAACGGCGCCGTGCTCTTCGCCTGGATCAGCAGCCCGGAGAACGTGCCGCGCACGACGCTGCACTCGGACGAGATCCCGCGCGCGGACCGGAACTGGTCTGGCCAGAACTTTCCGGGCTACGCCAACCCGGAGATGGACGCGCTGCTGGAGGCGCTGCCGCAGGAGCTGGACGCGGAGAAGCGGCGGCCGCTCTGGGCGCGCCTGCAGGCGATGACGCATCGGGACCTGCCCGCCCTTCCCCTCTGGCACCGTGCGGAGCCGCATGTCCTGCCGCAATGGCTGGATGGCGTGCGGCCGACGGGGAACATGTCGCCCTCTTCCCTCTGGGTGACGGATTGGCGGGTGCGCTGACGTGCTGCGAATGATCGTCTGGCGGGTGCCGCAGATCGCGGCAACGCTCGTGATCCTCTCCCTCGTCGCCTACCTCGCCATCGGCGCCATGCCGGGCGATCCGATCTCGCTCGCCATGATGGCCGATCCGCGGCTGGGGCCGGAGGACGTGGCGCGGATGCGCGCGCTGCACGGGCTGGACCAGCCGCTGCTGGCGCGCTGGTGGGCCTGGGCCGTTGGCGTGCTGCGCGGTGAGTTCGGGTATTCCCGCCTCTTCGCGCGGCCGGCGGCGGAGGTGCTATTGCCGGCTCTGCGGGGCAGCCTGGTGCTGCTGGGCACTGCACTGGCGCTGGCGGCGGGCATTGGCGTGGCCGCCGGGATGCTGGCGGCGCTGCGGCCGCGCTGGCGCGGGGCGGTGGACGCGCTGGCACTGGTTTCGCAGGCAGTGCCGGCCTTCTGGCTGGGGATACTTCTCATCATCCTCTTCGCCGTCACGCTGGGCTGGCTGCCGGCGGGCGGGGTGCCGGATTCCGGCGGCCTTGCGGAGGCGCTGCGCTTCCTCGTGCTGCCGGTCGCGACCCTCGCGGTCGCGCATCTCGCCGCCTATGCGCGGCACACGGCGGCGGCGATGGCGGATGTGCTGCGCGCGCCCTGGATCACCGCCGCCCGCGCGCGGGGGGCGCCGGAGGCGCGGATCGCGTTCCGCCACGCCCTGCCGAACGCGGCCGTGCCGCTGCTCTCCATCCTGGCGCTTGATGCGGGCGGCCTGGTCTCGGGCGCGCTGATCACGGAGACGGTCTTCGCTCGGCCCGGCATGGGCAAGCTGCTGACGGATGCGGTGATGGGCAGCGACCAGAACCTCGCCCTGCTCGCGCTGCTTCTGGTGGCGGGGGTGACGATGCTGGCGACACTGGCGGCCGATCTGGCGCAGCGCGCGCTGGACCCGAGACTGGCGGCATGACGCGGCTGCGCGCGGGGGTGGCGATCCTGCTGCTGCTGGTCCTGGCCGCGATCGCGGCGCCGGCTGTGGCGGCGTGGCTGGGGGTGGACCCGGAGGTGCCGGACATCCTGGCGCGTCAGGCGCCGCCCTCCATCGCGCACCCGCTGGGCACGGATGAGCTGGGGCGGGACATCCTCGTGCGGCTCCTCATCGGGGCGCGCGTCTCGCTGACCGTGGGTGCGGCCGCGGCGGTGGCCTCCACGGTGCTGGGGCTGGCGGCGGGGCTTCTGGCAGCTTGGCGCGGGGGCTGGGTGGATGCGCTGGTGATGCGGCTGGCGGACGGGCTTCTCGCCCTGCCCGCCCTGCCGCTGCTGGTGCTGCTCGCGGCGCTGGACCCCTCCGCCATCGGGCTGCCGCGCGGGGATGCCTCCGCCGACGTGGTGCGGATCGTGGGCATCCTCGCGCTGTTCGGCTGGGTGGGCGTCGCGCGGCTCACCCGCGCCGCCGCCATCTCCGTGCTGGCGCGGGACCATGTGCGGGCGGCGCGGGCGCTGGGCGTGGGCGAGGGGCGGCTGCTGCGCCGGCACGTGGTGCCCGCGCTGGCGGCGCCGCTGGCCGTCGCGGGATCCCTGGCGGTCGCGGGGGCGATCCTGGCGGAGAGCACCCTGTCCTTCCTCGGCCTGGGCATCCAGCCGCCGGCCGCGTCCTGGGGCAACATGCTGGCGAACGCGCAGGACCTGGTGTTCAGCGCGCCCATGGCGGCGCTGTGGCCGGGGCTGGCGATCGCCCTAGCGGTGGCGGGGGCGATGCTGGTGGCGGACGGGCTGCGGGAGGGCTGAGGGCCGCCCTCACCCCCTCTCCCGCAGCAGGCCGGAAGCAAGGAAGCGGAAAGCCTCGATGGCCTTAACGAGGACGGCACGGGGATCGTCGGAGGCGGCAACCCAGAGCGCGGCGTTCAGCGCCGCGCCGTTGACGAGCCGGGCGGCGGCCTCGGCATCCACCGGCCGGACGGTTCTCTCCTCGATCAGCGCCTGGATCGTGGCCGTCGTCGTGCGGAGGCAGGCGTTCTGCCCCGGCCACTGAGCGGGATCGCCGAGGACAGCCGGGCCGTCGAGCAGCATGATGCGCTGGATCTCCGGCTCCAGCGCCATCTCGATATAGGCCACGCCTTCCTCGATGAAGCCCTGCCACGGGGTTTCCGCGCGGTCCCGCGCGGCGCGTGCGCCCTCCGCCATTTCCGCGTCAATCTCGTCGATCACGGCCCGCAGCAGGCCCTTCTTGTCGCCGAAGTTGTGGTAGAGCGCGCCCCGCGTCAGGCCCGCCTCCGCCGTCAGCTCGTCCATCGACGCGGCCGCGTAGCCTTTCTCCGCGAAGGCTTTCCGCGCCGCCCGGATGAGCTTGGCCCGGGTCTCCTCCATCATCTTCGCGCGCCGACCAGTGGCCAAGATTGCACCTCAAAATTCGCATACGCTACGTATGCCGGTTGACATACGCGGCGTATGTCCCGAGATATCCGCATACGGGGCGTATATGGAATGCCCCTGCGGCCGGCGCCAAGCTCCGGCCCTTCATAGCAGGAGAGACCCATGAACAAGCGCGACGCGATCTTCCCGCCCGGCCGGCAGGCGCTCTACGAAAAGCACCGCTACTCGGCGGCTATCCGGTCCGGCGACTTGGTCTTCGTCTCGGGCCAGGTCGGGAGCCGCGAGGACGGTTCGCCCGAGCCGGACTTCGAGAAGCAGGTCCGGCTGGCCTTCGAGAGGCTGAACGCCGTGCTGAAGGCCGCCGGCGGCAGCTTCGACGACGTGGTGGACGTGACCACCTTCCACACCGACCCGGAGAGGCAGTTCGAGACAGTGCTGGCCGTCAAGAACGAGGCGATCGGGCCGGCGCCCTACCCCGCCTGGACGGCGGTGGGCGTGACCTGGCTCGCGGGCTTCGACTTCGAGATCAAGGTGGTTGCCCGCATCCCCGCCGCGGGCTGAACCGGGCGCGCGGTCAGATCCCGACCACGCCCCCGTCCTTCTTCACGATGGCGATCACGGATGGCCGCGGCGGCATGCCCGGCTGGAAGTCCGGCCAGCGTGTGGAGGGGTTCTCGAAGGTGCTCTCCGCGTCCTCGCCGGGATGCTGGATGGCCAGGAAGACGGTGCGGTCGCCCGGGCCAATCAGGGGGCCGCACACCTCAGCGCCCTGTGGCGCGGCGTAGAAGCGCCGCGTCAGCGCGCGGCCTTCCCCGTCCGTGTCGGCGGCGTAGAGGCCATCCGCCACCTTCGCCGCATGGGGCGCGCCGTCCGTCGCGATCCAGATGCGGCCCTTGCTGTCGAAGGCGCAGTTGTCCGGGCAGGAGAGCCAGCCGGAATCCGGGCCGACGGCGCGGTGATAGGCTGCGCCGGCGCTCGTGCCGGGCTGGCCGGCCATCAAGAACACCTCCCAGCGCGCCGTGCGGGCGGCGTGGTCGCGGTTCCCCGGCGGGATGATCTCCAGCGCGTGGCCGTGGGCGTTGCTCGGGCGCGGGTTCGTCGCGTCCAGCCGGTCCGGGCGGCGGCTCGTGTTGTTGGTGAGCATGACATAGACGCGGCCATTGACGGGGTTCGTCTCCACGTCCTCCGGCCGGTCCATCGGGGTCGCGCCGAGCAGGTCGGCGGCGCGGCGGGTTTCGATCACCACGTCGCCCTGGCTGCGGAAGCCGTTCGCCTCGGTCAGCGGGCCCTCGCCATGCACCAGCGGCAGCCAGTCCAGCGTGCCGTCGTCGTGGAAGCGGGCGACCATCAGCGTGCCGTCGTCCAGCAGGTCGCGGTTGGCGGCTGGGTCCTCGCGGTTCCAGGGGCGGGCGGTGACGAACTTGTAGACGTAGTCGAAGCGCTCGTCGTCGCCCATGTAGATCACCACGCGGCCGTCCGGCGCCACCGCGTGGGTGCAGCCCTCGTGCTTGAAGCGGCCGAGGGCGGTGCGCTTCACGGGTTGGGAGTTCGGGTCATAGGGGTCGAACTCCACCACCCAGCCGAAGCGGTTCGGCTCGTTCGGCTCGTTCGGCTCGTTGCCGACATCGAAGCGCGCCTCGTGGCGTAGCCAGGGGAACTGGGGATCGCGCACCAGGCCGTAGCGCTTGTAGGCGGCGGCCTGCGCGCCCGTGGCGACCGCATCCCCGCCGAAGTAGTAGTTGAAGTTCTCCTCGGCGATCAGGACCGTGCCCCAGGGCGTGTTGCCGCCGGCGCAGTTGTTCAGCGTGCCCAGCACGCGCGTGCCGGTGGGATCGTCCTTCGTACGCAGCCGCTCATGGCCCGCAGCGGGGCCGCTGATGCGCATCGGCGTCTCCGCGGTGATGCGGCGGTTCATCTCGCCGCCCGCCACCGGCGCCCAGCGGCCGTCCTGGCGGCGGATCTCCACCACGCTGGCGCCGTGCGCCATGATCTGGGTGCGGACCTGCGCCGCCGTGGCCCGGGTGCGCGCGGCCTTCGCGTCGCCGAGCCCGGGGAACATCAGCTCGGGGTTGGTGTACTCGTGGTTCACCACCAGCAGCCCGTGCTCGCCGCCCCTGCTGCCCTTCGGCAGGGGGAAGAAGTCCAGGTAGTCGTTGTTGTAGCCGAACTGCAGGGCCTGGGCCTCGGCGGTCTGGTTCGCCGGGTCGAAGGCGGGGGCGCCGGGCAGGACCGGATCGCCCCAGCGCATCAGGGTCTGGATCTCGTAGCCCTCCGGCACCACGGAATCCGGGCTGTTGGAATGGGGCAGGCCGCGGAAGCCGAGGGTGGAGGCGCCCTC
This sequence comes from Roseomonas populi, assembly GCF_024594815.1. Taxonomy (GTDB): domain Bacteria; phylum Pseudomonadota; class Alphaproteobacteria; order Acetobacterales; family Acetobacteraceae; genus Roseomonas; species Roseomonas populi. The sequence goes on from NZ_JANJOU010000001.1 coordinate 430,794, forward strand.
GGGCTGCGCGCCGGCCCCGGCGCGTGCCCGCGCAGGCAGGGTTGCGGGCAGCACACCGGCCGCGGCGGCGCCGAACAGCCCGCGCAGGGCCGTGCGGCGCGCCAGGCGGCGGCCGATTACGGAGCCGATGGGGTCGTCCGGCGCGGGATTGCTGCCGAGATCCTCCATGGCCTGCTGCGTCAGGGCAGGCCTGTCCACATTCACCGGCACCCCAGTCTTCCCCCAGTTTGATCCGCGCCCCTTAGACGGGCTCCCGGCAGGACGGGATGACAGATGGGTGTCGTTTCCGCGACACGAAACCCGCGGGCACGGCAGAGCGGCCGTTCAGCCCGGCAGGGCGGCCTGCCACTGGCGGATCGCCTCCACGGGGTAGAGCAGCATCAGCACGTTCAGGGTCAGGTTGTCCCGGATCACGGCCAGGGCCAGCAGCTCCATCCCCAGGCCGAGAAGCAGTGCCGCCCACCAGGGCAGCCGCGCCGCGATGAGAAAGCCCAGCAGCATGAAGCCGAGATCGGCCAGGGAGTTCACCACGCTGTCGCCGCTGTAGCCCAGCGCGGCCGTGGCCTCGCGGTAGCGGTCGATCACCATGGGGGTGTTCTCCGCCACCTCCCAGGCCGCCTCCAGCAGCGCGGCCATGACCGCCCGCGCCCCGAGGCCCGCGCGCGGCGCCAGCCAGCGGAAGAGCGCGTAGAAGAGCAGCCCGTGCACGAGGTGGGAGAGCGAGTACCAGTCCGCGAGGTGCTGCGAGTTCTCCGCGCTGTTCACCGCCCCGTGCCAGAGCTTCACCGAGCCGCAGGCGCAGATCGGCACCCGCCCCATGGCTAGCAGGGTTGTGGCCAGGGCCAGCGCGATGGCGGCGAGGGCGAGGGCGGTCCGGGAGGAATGGGACAGGCGCATCCCAGCGCCTTGCCACGACCGGGCCCGGAAGGCACGGGCTTGGCACGGCGGGCGGCGACGTTAGAAGCGGCGCAACAATCCCACTTTCCCTTCCGAGGCCCGCATGGCGCCGCGCGCCGCCTCCCTCATCGGCCAGCCCCCTGCCCTGCGCGACCTGCGCGGGAGCGAGTACGACGACGGCCCCGGGCCGGGCGCCCTGTTCCGTGGCTCGCCCGGGCCCTGGTGGCGGTCCCCTACCCTGCCCCTCTGCGGCGCCGCCCTGGTGGCGCCGGGCCTGGCCGTGGTGGCCCCCTGGGTCCTGGCGCCGCTGCTCGCCCTCGCCGTGCTGCTGGCGCTGCCCGGCCAGTGGCGCGAGCAGCGGGCCTGGCCCTGGCCCCGCGCCGCCGCTCTGGCGCCCCTGGCGCTGGCGGGCTGGGGTGCCGCCTCCGCGCTGTGGGCGCCCGATCCTCTCCGTGCCCTGACGGGCGCGGGATACCTTGCCGCGGCCGCCCTGCTCGGGGGCGCCTGCGCCGTGATGGTGGAGGATGAGAGGCTGGGCGCCCGGCGGGGCCTGGCGGCCTGCGCCGCCATCGGCTTCGCGGGCGGGCTCGCCCTGATGCTGTCCGGCCCTGTGGCCGCGCCGGCGGCGCCCTACCTGGCCATCCTTCCGCCGCTGGCGCTGCGCCTGCGGGTGCCGGCGCCCTGGCGCTGGCTCCTCCTCGCCGCCGCGACCGGGGGCGCGCTGCTGCTGCCAGGCGAGACCGCCCGCCTTGCCGCCCTGGCGGGCGGCGGGGCCGCGCTTCTCGCCGGGCTGGGCGGGCGGGTCGTCTCCTCCCTTCTCGCGCTTGTCCTGGCCGGCGCCATGCTCGCCTCTCCCGTGCTGCTGCCGCGGGCGATGCCGGACATCGCTGCCGGCGCGTCCCGGCCCGTGCTGCAGCGCCTGCTGGGCTGGGATTTCGCCCTGGAGCGGGCCGGGCGCGCACCCCTCGCCGGCTGGGGCATGGAGGCCAGCAGGAGCCTGCCGGGGGCCCACGCCACGCCCTCGCCGGCGGCGATGGCGCGGATCGGCATTCCCGGAGAGGTGCAGGAACAGCTCCTCGCGGGCGGGGTGGAACGCATGCCGGACCGCCCTGGCAACGCCGCCCTGCAGGTCTTCCTCGAACTGGGCTGGATCGGGCTTGGCCTTGCCGCACTGGCCGTGCTGGCGCTGGGCTGGGGGGCCGCACCGGCCGGTACCGGCGTGCTGGCGGCCGCCGCCGTGGCCAGCCTCGGCATCGGTGCGTGGGAGCCCTGGTGGCTGGGGAGCCTGGCCTTCACGGGGGCGCTGGCGGCGGCGCTGTCCGTGCGGCGGGGCTGAGGGGCGGGGCTGAGGGGCGGGACGGGCCCTGGCGTTCGTTCGCGTCCCGCAATGCTGTGGCTGCGGACGGCCCGGCGGGACTAGGCTTGGGCATCCACCCCCGCAGGGAACGCCCGCCATGACAGCCGCAGCCAACCCGATCCCTCGCCGCAGCCTGCTCCTGGCGGGCGGAGCCGCTCTCCTGCTTTCCGGCCCCGGGGGAGCCCTGGCCCAGCCCGCGTCCCGGTCGCCCATCGGCATCATCGGCTCCGGGCGGCTGGGGGGTACGGTGGGGACGCTCTGGGCCAAGGCGGGGCACCCTGTCCTCTTCTCCTCCCGCCATCCGGAGCGGCTGAAGGAGCTGGTGGAGGCCGCCGGGCCGAATGCGCGGGCCGGATTGCCGGCCGAGGCCGCCGCCTTCGGCGAGGCACTGCTCGTCGCCGTGCCCTACGGCGCCCTGCCGCAGGTCGGGCAGGAGCTGGGGCAGGCCCTGCGCGGCAAGGTCGTGCTGGATGCCTGCAACGCCGTCGTCGCGCGCGACGGCGCGGTCGGGCAGGCGGCGATCGAGCGCGGGATCGGCCTTGCCTCCGCGGAGCACCTGCCCGGGGCGCGCGTGGTGCGGGCCTTTAACACACTGGGCTCCCGCGTGCTGGCGGAGCAGGCGCACCGGGCGGGCGGGTTGGTCGCCATTCCCCTCGCCGGGGACGACGCGGCGGCGCTGGAGACCGCTTCCGCCCTGGTGCGCGACGCGGGGTTCGATCCCGTGGTCGTCGGGCCGCTCTCGCGCGCCACGGATTTCGCCATGGGCGCGCGGGGCTACGGCCAGGTCGTGGCGGCGCCGGAACTGCGGCGGATCCTCGGCCTGACCGGCTGATCCCGGCGGCTACGCCGCCAGGATGCGGCGCGCCCCTTCGGCCAGCACGCGCATTCCCAGCGCCAGGTCCTCGTCCTTCGTGTCCTCCGTCCAGTGGTGGCTGATGCCGTTGATGGAGGGCACGAAGAGCATGGCGGCGGGCATGATGCGGGCCAGGTACTGCGCATCGTGCCCGGCGCCGGACGGCATGCGGAGCGACTTGCCGGGGGCAAGCGCCTCGGCGGCCGCCTCCAGTGCGTCCTGGAAGGCGGGGTCGCAGACGGCGGGGGTGGAGAGGGACATGGCCTCCAGAGTCGCCACCGTGCGCTCGCGCCGGTTGCTCTCGGTGACGCAGCGGCGCAGCACCTCCTCCAGCCGGCGCAGCACGTCGATGTCCACGTCCCGGTACTGGAACAGGATCTCGGCGCGGCCGGGGATGATGGACGGGGCGCCGGGGGAGAGGGCGATGCGCCCGGCGGTCCAGACCGTGCGCTCCGCGCAGTGGCGGGGGAACTCGGAATCGATCATGGCGAGGAGGCGCACGGCGGCCATGCCGGCGTCGCGCCGCTCGTCCATGGTGGTGGTGCCGGCGTGGTTCTGCTGGCCCTCGATCACGATGCGCCACTGCCAGATGGCGACGATGCCGGTGACGACGCCGATGCCAAGGTCGCGCTTCTCCAGCTGGCGGCCCTGCTCAATGTGCATCTCCAGGAAGCCGCGGTAGCGGGCGGCATCGGCGCGCAGGCGCGGGCGGCCCTCCAGCCCGGCCTCTCGCAGCGCCTCGCGCAGCGGCTTGTCGTGGTACTTGTTGGCCAGGCGGTCGATCTCCGCCTCCTCCAGCAGGCCGGTGAAGGAGCGGCTGCCGATGAAGCTGCCGTAGTGGCCTTCCTCGTCGGCGAAGACCGCGACGTCCACAGGCAGGCCGCTGGCCGCGAGGTGCAGCGCGGCCACGCAGCCAAGCGCGCCGTCCAGCCAGCCCGCCTCGTTCTGGCTCTCCAGGTGGCTGCCTGCCAGCAGGTACGGGCCGGGCCCCTTGCTGCGGCCGAGGATGTTGCCGACGCCGTCCATCTCGGCCTCCAGCCCCTCCTCCTTCAGGCGGGAGAGGAACCAGTGGCGTGCCTCCATGTCCTGGGGGGAGTAGGTGGGGCGGTGGACGCCGGTCTTGAACGCGCCGAACTCGCGCAGCCGCTTCAGGTCCGCCAGGAAGCGATCCGTGTCCACCTGCATGCTCAGTTCCCGTCCTCTCAATTTACGGGCGCAGGTTAGGGCGGATCGGCCGCGCGCAGAACCGGCGCGCGGCGGGATTTCACGCCAGCCAGTCCGAAGCCGCCAGCGGGACACCATCCACCGTCAGCTCCATCGCCTCGATGCCGGAGACGGAGAGGCCGAGGTGGAGGTCCGTATAGGCCGCGTCCTCGCCGTGCCCGCCGGCGATCCACCGCGCCAGTTCGGCGGCGGCCGCGCGGTTGGCGGGATCAACCCAGAAGCCGGACGCGAAGTCCAGCCGTAGCGTGTCGTGGCCCTCGCCGCCGATCAGGATATCGGGCGCGGTGGCGCGGTCGGCGAAGGCGTGGATCAGCAGGTCGTCGCCCGTGCCGCCATACAGGATGTCCACCCCCGCCCCGCCATCGAGAATGTCGTCCCCCTCACCGCCGAGCAGCGTGTCGCGCCCGGCGCCGCCGCGAATCAGGTCGTCGCCTTCGCCGCCATCGGCGATGTCGTCGCCCTCGCCGAGGAGGATCAGGTCGTCCCCGGCGCCGCCGTCGACCCGGTCGTCACCCGCGCCGGAGGAGATGAGGTCCGGGCCGCCGCCGCCGAGGATGGTGTCGTTGCCGCGCCCCGTGTTGATCAGGTCGATGCCCGGCCCGCCATCGACAAGATTGCTCCCGTCCCCGGCCTGGATGGCGTCGTTGCCCTCGCCTCCGAGGATCGTGTCGTTCCCTGCCCCGCCGGTGATGGTGTCGTTCCCAGCGCCGCCGAGGAGGAGGTCGTTTCCGCCACGCCCGTTGATGAGGTCGTTCGCCGCCCCGCCAATCAGGGTGTCGTGGCCGCCGCCGCCGATGAGGACCAGCGGGGCGGGCGGCGCCGGTGCCGCCGGCGCAGCGGGGGCGGGAGCCGGGGATTCGTAATCCGGGGTGCCGGTGGTCGGGGCGTCGGGAGCGGGGACAGCGCCGGGGGCGGATGCTCCGGTCGTCGGCACCTCCGGAGCGGGCGCGGCCTCTGGCGGAGCCTCGGACGGAACCTCTGGTCGAGCCTCGGGCAGCGTCGGCATGGCGGCTTCGGCCGCCGTCGCTGCGGGAGTGGGCGCGGGCTCCTCCACGGCGGGGCCGGCCGTCACGATCACCGGCAAGGGGACGGTTCCGGCCAAGGGCGCCATGAACGGCATCACCCAGGCGTTGAACCAGAACGCGAGGGCCACGGCGTGCGGGTCACCCTCCGGTTCGGAGATTTCGGCGGAGGGGCGAGGGAAAGGGGTGGCGCGCACGGATCGTTCACCAATCGCTAACGATCTCTTTTCTGAGACATGGCTGCGTGACCTACAACGTCAGACATGGTTAACTATTTTGATGTTCTCGTGAGCGGCCGTGCTTGCCCCCGCGCGCCGGAAGGGCTACCCGCCCCCGCCCCCCACAGCCGCTCTTCCAGTTGATCGTTCCCGCCCTGCCCCGCCCCCTGCACACCGCCGACTTCGCCTTCGACCTGCCCGAGGCGCTGATCGCCCAATCCCCCGCCCGCCCGCGCGACTCCGCGCGGCTGCTCCGCGTCGCGCCCGGCCTGCTCGGCGATGGCGGCGTGCGAGACCTGCCGGGGATGCTGCGGCCGGGCGACCTGATGGTGGTGAACGACACCCGGGTGATCCCCGCGCGCCTGCGCGCCCGCCGCCTGAGGGACGGGGGAGAGGCGAGGGTGGAAATCATGCTCAACCGGGCCGAGGCAGATGGCACCTGGCACGCGCTGGTGCGGAACGCCAAGAAGCTGCGCACCGGTGACGTGCTGGCCGTGGAGGGCGCGCCGGAGCTCGCCCCCCGGGTGGTCGAAACCCCGGTCGAGGGCGCCGTGAGGCTGGATTTTGGGCCGGACCAGGCCGCGTTGGCGGCCGCGCTGGAGAAGGCGGGGGAGATCCCGCTGCCGCCCTACATCGCCCGGCCGGAGGGCCCGCGGCCCGAGGACAGGGAGGACTACCAGCCCATCTTCGCCCGCACCCCCGGCGCGGTGGCGGCGCCGACGGCCAGCCTGCACTTCACGCCGGAGCTTCTCTCGGCCCTGGAGGCGCGCGGCGTGGGGCGGACGACGCTGACGCTGCATGTCGGCGCCGGCACCTTCCTGCCGTTGCGGGGCGAGGACCCGCGCGGGCAGCGGCTGCACGCCGAGTGGGGCGAGGTGACGGAAGAGGCGGCGGCGGCCATCAACGGGGCCCGCGCCAGGGGTGGCCGGGTGGTGGCCATCGGCACCACCGCGCTGCGGCTGCTGGAGGCGGCGACGGGGGCGGACGGCGTCACCCGGCCCTTCCGCGACCTGACGGACATCTTCCTGCTTCCCGGCCACCGCTTCCACGGCGCGGACGTGCTGCTGACAAACTTCCACCTGCCGAAGAGCACGCTCTTCATGCTCGTCTGCGCCTTCGGGGGCACGGAGAGGTTGAAGGCGGCCTACGCGCACGCGGTCGGGGCCGGCTACCGCTTCTACAGCTACGGCGATGCCTGCCTGATCGACCGAGACGACGAGGAACCTGACCGGTGAACGGCCCCCTCTCCTTCTCCCTGTCCGCGACGGACGGGGCCGCGCGCGCGGGCACGCTGCACACGGCGCATGGGGAGGTGCAGACCCCTGTCTTCATGCCCGTGGGCACCGCCGGCACGGTGAAGGCGATGACGGCGGACGCGGTGCGCTCCACCGGCGCACGGATGGTGCTGGGCAACACCTATCACCTGATGCTGAGGCCAGGCGCGGAGCGCGTCGGGCGCCTGGGCGGGCTGCACAGGCTCATGGACTGGCACGGGCCGATCCTGACGGATTCCGGCGGCTTCCAGGTGATGTCGCTGGCCGGGCTGCGGAAGATGGACGCCGATGGGGTGACCTTCCAGAGCCACATCGACGGCAGCAAGCATCGGCTGACGCCGGAGCGCAGCATCGAGATCCAGCACCTGCTGGATGCCGACGTGACCATGTGCTTCGACGAGTGCACCCCCTTCCCCGCCACGCCGGAGGAGGCCGCGAAGAGCATGCGGCTCTCCATGAAGTGGGCGGCGCGGTCGCGCGAGGCCTTCGTGGCGCGGGACGGCTACGGGCTGTTCGGCATCCAGCAGGGCAGCGTTTTCGAGGACCTGCGCGCGGAGAGCGCGCGGGCGCTGACGGAGATCGGGTTCGAGGGCTACGCGATCGGTGGCCTCGCGGTCGGCGAGGGGCAGGCGGAGATGTTCCGCGTGCTCGACTTTTCCGTGCCCATGCTGCCGCGGGAGAAGCCGCGCTACCTGATGGGCGTCGGCACGCCGTCCGACATCATCGGCGCGGTGCGGCGCGGCGTGGACATGTTCGACTGCGTCATTCCCACGCGGTCCGGGCGCACGGGCCGCGCCTATACCAGCCGCGGCGTGATGAACATGCGGAACGCGCGCTACGCCGACGATGCGTCCTCGTTGGACCCGGAATGCGATTGTCCGGCCTGCACGCGGCATTCCCGCGCCTATATCCAGCACCTGATCCGGGCGGAGGAGATGCTCGGGCCGATGCTGCTGACCTGGCACAACATCCGCTACTACCAGACCCTGACCGCGCGGCTTCGCGCCGCCATCCTGGAGGGACGCTTCGAGGCCGAGGCCGCCGCCATCGCGGCGAATTGGGAAACCCCGGCCCCGGCCGAGCCGCCCTCTCCGGAGGAGACCACCTCATGAACCACGACGTTTCCGGACTCACCATGCTCGGCCAAGCCACGGCCCAGCCGAACAGCCCTGAGGAAGCGGTGCTGGAGCGCGTGCCGAACCCGCATCCCGGCACGCACTACGTCGCCCGCTTCACGGTGCCGGAGTTCACCAGCCTCTGCCCCATCACGGCGCAGCCGGACTTCGCGCACCTGGTGATCGACTACATCCCCGGCGAATGGCTGGTGGAGAGCAAGAGCCTGAAGCTCTACCTCACCAGCTTCCGCAATCACGGCGCCTTCCACGAGGCCTGCACGATCGACATCGCCAAGCGGCTGGTGGATCTGCTGGAGCCGGCTTGGCTGCGGATTGGCGGCTACTGGTACCCGCGCGGCGGCATCCCGATCGATGTGTTCTGGCAGACCGGCGCGCCGCCCGCCGGCGCCTGGATCCCCGACCAGGGCGTGCCGCCCTATCGTGGCCGGGGATGAGTGACGACGCGCGCAGCGCCATCCGCGACGAGGCCTTGCGCCTGGGCTTCGACGCGGTGGGCTTCGCGCGCGCGGAGCTGGGGCCGGAGGTGCGGCAGCGCCTGGCGGACTTCCTGGCGGAGGGAATGCACGGCGAGATGGGCTGGATGGAGGGGCGCGCCGACCAGCGCGCGCATCCCCAGGCGCTGTGGCCCGATGCGCTCTCCGTCATCTGCCTCGGGCTGAACTACGGGCCGGAGGACGATCCGCTCTCCTACCTGGGGATGCCGGATCGCGGGGTGATCAGCGTCTATGCCCGCCACCGGGACTACCATGACCTCGTGAAGTCCCGGCTGAAGGCCCTTGCGCGGTGGATGGTGGCGCGCTTTGCCGGCACGGACGTGAAGGTCTTCGTCGATACCGCGCCGGTTTCGGAGAAGCCGCTGGCGCAGCAGGCGGGGTTGGGCTGGCAGGGCAAGCACACCAACCTCGTCTCCCGCACGCACGGGTCCTGGCTGTTCCTGGGAGAGATCTACACGACGCTGGCACTGGAGCCGGAGGAGCCGCACGCGGATCGCTGCGGCAGTTGCACGCGCTGCCAGGTAGCCTGCCCGACGGACGCCTTCCCCGCGCCCTACCGGCTCGATCCCCGCCGCTGCGTTTCCTACCTGACGATCGAGCACCGCGGACCGATCCCGGAGGAGTTCCGGGCGCGCATGGGCAACCGCATCTACGGCTGCGACGATTGCCTGGCGGTGTGCCCCTGGAACCGCTTCGCCACGCCGACCACCGTGCCGGGGCTGGTCGCGCGGGAGGACCTGGTGGCGCCGAAGCTGGCCGAACTCGCGGCGCTGGACGATGCCGCCTTCCGCGCGCGCTTCTCCGGCTCCCCCGTGAAGCGCATCGGGCGCGGGCGCTTCGTGCGGAACGTACTGAACGCCATCGGCAACTCGGGCGACCCGGCGCTGCGCCCCGTTGCGCTGGCGCTGATGGACGACGAGGACCCGGTGGTGGCGGAGAGCGCGCGCTGGGCCGCCGGACGCCTCGGACAGCCCCGCCCGGAGGCGTGAGCCGGCCCGCGAGGGGTCAGGCGATCTCCACCGCGTAGCGGTGCGCGCGCGTGTCGAGGCGGGAGACGCGGAGCTCCACCGGGCGGCCGGCGGCGTCGAAGGTCACGCGCTCGATCAGCAGAAGCGGCGTTCCCACAGGGCATCCCAGCACGGCCGAATCCGCCTCCGTCGCCGCGGTGGCGGAGAGGTTCTCCTCCGCCTGGACCACGATGATGCCGTGGGCATTGCGGTAGTGGACGTAGATCTCCGTCCCCAGCTGCTTCGGCGCCAGCGGCAGGAGGAGGTTGGGGAAGAAGGCGGCGGGCAGGCTGATGCGCTCGGCGATTCGCGGCTCGCCCTCGAAGACGCGGCTGCGGTCGATCCGGTGCACCGCCTCCCCAGGCGCGAGGCGAAGGCGCCGCGCCTCCTCCTCCGAGGCGGGGCCGGTGGTGATGCCGGTGATCAGGGTCTCCGGCTCCACCGGCCGCCCGGCCAGGTTGCGCACGCGGAAGAACTGGCCCAGCGCCTGCTGGCTGGTCTGCTGGGCGACGTAGGTGCCCCGGCCCTGCCGGCGCTCGATCAGGTGGCGCCGCTCCAACCCGGCCAGGGCGCGCCGCAGCGTGCCGGCAGAGACGCCGAGCTCGGCCGCGAGCTCGGGCTCGGCCGGTATGGCCTGACCGGACTTCCAGGAGCCGGACACGATCCTGTCGTTCAGGATCGCCTCGACCTGGACGTAGAGGGGGCGGGCGTCGGGCCGACGCATCTCGTTCAAGGGACGCTTCCGCGCTGCATGATGCGCGGCATCCTACCATTCCGCACCGCAGCGATGCGAGAGCGGCCTCGCGCCTGATCGTCTGGCAAACCGCTTGGAGATGAAGATTCCGTATTCCGGCCCATCCACGGAAGAAAGCGTCTTGTGTCTTATACAAGACTGTGCGACATCATCTCCGCCGCCGTCAAAGACGGGCCGGGTTTGGGGAAGGAAACGAAGGAGACGGCGCCGCGCCGTCGCGTCGCTGCCGAGGTGCGTGGCACCGGGCAGCGGGTGGGCGGCGCCGTCATCCTCTCCATCCCCTTCTCCCATTTTCCACATCGCAGGATCTTGCCAGGCCTTCCGGGTCTCTCCGGGGGCGTTCACTCACGCCCGTCCTTTTCGTTGCACAATCGGTTCGTTTCCGGCAGGTCCGGCTCTCTGCCCGATGCGGAATACTGTACTCGCAAGTTCCTTCCGCCGCCCTGATGGGCAGTGGTAAGTAGAAGTTGAATGCCGAATACTTGATCTTCGAGGGATGAAGAAACGTCCATCCCCCTTTGTGGCATGAGCAAGGCGGAAACCATCGTTTCGTCCTCGCGTTATACGGCCAGCGAGCGACCCCGCGGCATTTTGGGTTGCGCTGACCTCTGGGTTGCTGGTAGCGAATGTCGCATGACGTCCGCGCCCCCTGTGTCGACCTCCCCCGGTCGGCAGCTGAACGCGGCGTTCCCGTGCGCGATGCCGCGGAGCGCCCCTCCGACTCAAGCCGGGAGCCCGACCCCACGACGACGCCGTAGCGGCGCCGCACGGGTCGTGCTCGCGTCCACTCTCATCGTTGGCCTCGGCTCCCTCGCCGCTGGCTGCGCCACCGCCGAGGATGCCCCCCAGCTGGCATCCGGCGATGCCGCCCGGGACGGAGCCGACCAGGCCCCGGCCACCGGAACCGAGGCCACCGCCGGCCGCCGCCTGGCGCCCGGGTTCATCCTGGCCAGCAGCCGTCGTCCCGTCCGCAACGCCGCCGCGACCAGCCCCGTGGTCGAGCGCCGCGACATCGACAGCCCGCGGGCGGCCTGCCTGGACGCTGTCCGCCAGGCGGAGCGCGCGCACGACATCCCCGAGGGCCTGATGGTCGCCGTGGCCCTGGCCGAGTCCGGGCTGCACGCCCATGCCATGAACATCGGTGGCCGCGCCTACTTCCCGGACGGGATGGCCGAGGCCCGCCGCATCTACAACTCCGCCCGCCCCGGGCAGTACGTGATGGCCGGCTGCGTGCAGGTGAACGCCCGCGTCCATGCCCGCAACTCCGACTGGCCGCTGGACCCCTGGCGCTCCGCAGACTGGGGCGCCGGCTACCTGCGCCAGCACTACGAGAAGGCGGGGAACTGGGCGGATGCCATCCGGCGCTGGAACGGCGGCGGCGCCTCGGGCGACCGGCTGGCCTGCCGCGTCATGGCGAAGCTGAAGGTTTCCAATCCCGGCAGCTCCGTGCTGAGCGATACGCGCTGCGGCGCGACCAACATCGCGCGGGAGCGGCGGAACGGCGAGGCCCTGCTGGAGGTGGCGGAAGCCGCCGACTGATGGGTTGAAGCGGTGGGCGGAGGGCCAATCTTCCCCTCTCCATGCCCGCTCCCCATCCCGAAACCTGGATGAAGGTTACGCCCCTCGGCCTCCTCTGCGAGCCGGGGGGTTTCTACGTGGACCCCTCCCGCCCCGTGGAGCGCGCGGTGGTCAGCCACGGCCATGCCGACCATGCCCGCCCGGGCCACGGGGCGGTGCTGGCCACGCCGGAGACGCTCGCCATCATGCGCGCCCGCTTTGGCGAGGACCGGGCGGGGGACGAGCAGCAGGCGATGGCTTACGGTGAATCCGTGACCTGCAACGGGGTGCGGATCACGCTGGCCCCGGCGGGGCACGTTCTCGGCTCGGCCCAGGTGGTGCTGGAATGGCAGGGCAGCCGGATCGTCGTCTCCGGCGACTACAAGCGGCGGCGGGACCCGACCTGCGCGCCCTTCCTGCCGGTGGAGTGCGACGTCTTCGTCACGGAGGCGACCTTCGCCCTGCCGGTCTTCCGCCACCCGCCGGATTCGCACGAGATCCGCCGCCTGCTGGACAGCGTGGCGCTGTTCCCGGAGCGCGCCCATGTCGTCGGCGCCTATGCCCTGGGCAAGACCCAGCGGATTATTGCCCTGCTGCGGGAGGCCGGGTGGGACCGGCCTGTCTATCTGCACGGGGCGGTGGAGAAGCTCTGCACCCTCTACGAATCGCTCGGCGTACGGTTGGGCGAGCTGCTGCCGGTGCCGAAGGGACTGAAGCGCGGGCATCCGCCGATCCTGGCGGGGGAAATCGTGCTGGCGCCGCCCTCCGCGGAGGCGACTCCGTGGGCGCGGCGGCTGGCCGATCCCGTGACCTGCGCCGCCTCCGGCTGGATGACGGTGCGGCAGCGGGCGAAGCTGCGCGGTGTGGAGCTGCCCCTGATCATCTCCGACCACGCGGACTGGGACGAGCTTCTGGAGACGATCGAGGAGGTGCGCGCGCCAGAGGTCTGGGTGACGCACGGGCGGGACGACGCGCTGGTCCACGCGCTGGGGCTGCGGGGCGTGCGCGGCCGGGCCCTGCACCTGGTGGGGCGCGGTGACGAGGAGGATGAGGGCGCGCCGGAGGCCCCGCCGACCGAGGAGGAAGCGGACGCGGCCCGGCGCGGGGCTCCCTCGTGAGCGTCCAGGCCTTCGCGGACCTGCTGGAACGGCTGGTCTTCACCCCCGGCCGCAACGCCAAGATCGCCCTGATCCGCCGCTGGTTCGCCGAGCAGCCGGACCCCGACCGCGGCGTCGGCCTGGCCGCGCTGACAGGAGAGCTGGCCTTCACCGCCGCCAAGCCGATGCTGGTGCGCAACCTCGTGGAGAGCCGGGTGGACCCGGTCCTGCTCGCCCTCTCCCATGATTATGTCGGCGATCTGGCGGAGACGGTGGCGCTGATCTGGCCGGAGCGGGAGGGGGTGAACGCACCGCCGCCCTCGCTGTCCGAGGTGGTGGAGGGGTTGGAACTCGCTTCCCGGGCCGAGGTGCCGGCCCTGCTCGAAGGCTGGCTGGACACGCTGGACGCCGGCGGGCGGCTGGCGCTGATCAAGCTCGTCACCGGCGGCCTTCGCGTCGGCGCCTCCGCGAGGCTGGCGAAGACGGCGCTGGCGGAGTGGGCCGGGCAGGAGGTGGGCGAGATCGAGGAGGTCTGGCACGGTGTCGCGCCGCCCTACATCCCGCTTTTCCGCTGGCTGGAGGGGAATGGTCCGCGTCCTGACGCCGCTGGCGCTCCCGTCTTCCGCCCGCTGATGCTCGCCCACCCGCTGGAGGCGCCGGCCGACATTGCCGCTGTCGAGGCGAACCCCGGCGACTGGCGGGCGGAGTGGAAGTGGGACGGAATCCGCGTGCAGCTCACCGCCGGGCCGGGTGGGCGGCGCATCTGGTCCCGTACGGGGGAGGACATCTCCAACGCCTTCCCCGAGATCGCGGAGGCGATGGAGTTCCACGCCGTGCTGGACGGGGAATTGCTGGTGATCCGGGACGGCGCGGTGGCGCCCTTCTCGGACCTTCAGCAGCGGCTGAACCGCAAGGTGATCGGGCCAAAGCTGATCCGTGACTACCCCGTGGCCGTGCGGCTCTACGATCTGCTGCTGGACGGGGAGGAGGACCTCAGGTCCCTGCCCTACGACGCGCGCCGCGCGCGGCTCGAGGCCTGGGTGGCGCGCCATGCGCCGGCGCGGATGGACCTGTCCGAGCAGATCCGCTTCGCGGGGCTGGATGAGCTCTCCGCCCTGCGCGACACGGCGCGGGAGGCCTCGATCGAGGGGCTGATGATCAAGCGCGCGGACAGCGCCTACGTCCCCGGCCGCGTGAAGGGGCTGTGGTGGAAGTGGAAGCGCGCGCCGCTGACGGTGGACGCCGTGCTGATGTACGCGCAGCGCGGCCACGGAAAGCGCAGCAGCTACTACAGCGACTACACCTTCGGCCTGTGGCGCACGAACGAGGATGGCACGCGGGAACTGGTGCCCGTGGGCAAGGCCTATTCCGGCTTCACCGATCAGGAACTGATCTTCCTGGACCGTTGGGTGCGCAATCACACCACCGGCCGCTTCGGGCCCGTGCGGGAGGTGGAGAAGAGCTTCGTGCTGGAGGTGATTTTCGACGCCGCCCAGCTCTCCACCCGGCATCGCTCCGGCGTGGCGATGCGGTTCCCCCGCATTGCCCGGCTGCGGCAGGACAAGCCGGCGGAGGAGGCGGACCGGCTGGAGACGTTGCTGGCGATGGTGGAGAACAAGTCAGCCTAACTATCAAAAGTTTTCCATTCTGACGTTCAGCAGGTCGTTCGCAAAAGACCTCACAATGAGAGCTTCAAGTTTCCCGATAAGCCCATCGGGCACTTGATACGCGCTCACGTAACTCGCGATGTCGTGAAGTGCTACCGCTTCGCGGACTATGCGCCTCCGCTTCTCCTCGGTACCTTGGAATTCGACACGATTGGATGGATGGTTGACGCGCTTTATATTCTGAACCTCACCACGGTCTCTATTGAAAGCGTTGTTCATTTCCGTCCAAAGTGAGAGACGTTGTGCCTTTCCGGCGTATATCGCTCGTCCCCGGCTATCGTGAAACACGTAGATCCCGTGTGAGCTGTCCAGCCGTTTCTTCAGCCCCGTATAATACGGATGCGGACGATCGTTCTCATCTTGACAAGAGAAGATTTGCCAACTTTTCCCCTTCCTTGTTTCTACTGCATCCAAGTAGAAGAATTCAACAATAGGTACAATCGTGTCCTCAATAAATCTTCTCTCCTTAGAGCGCGCATAGCTCTCCATCAGGTTGAAGATCTGCCTCGGCGTCAGTTGCCCTTTCCTGTAGTTGCCCAGGGCTGGTTGCGTCACACCAAGCTCTCTCGCCAAGGCTGCGTCCGTCATGGACGCCTGGCCCTTAGATATCGCGATGCGCTGCTTTATCTCCGCGAGAAGATGCTTTCCATGCATTTGCACCGCACTCCGATCCATAGCCAAGACAGGTCCAGTCAGCGTATTGCATCCTCATTCGGGGATACAGCGCGGAGACCTGTGCTCAGCGTTAGGATCGGGCAGGCTAGCTCGCCGGCTTCCCGGGTTCCGGCGTCATCGCCTCGCCGAAATCCGCCATCTCGTAGAGCGGGCGGATCTCGACCTCGCTGGGGCCGGGCATGGGGTTGGGACAGCGGCGCACCCAGTCCAACGCCTCCTCCATGCTCTTCACCTGCCAGAGCCAGAACCCGGCGACGAGTTCGCCCGTGGCGGCGAAGGGGCCGTCGATGACCGTGCGGCTCGCGCCGTCGAAGGCCACGCGCTTGCCCTGGGAGGAAGGCTTCAGCCCCTCCCCGGCCAGCAGGATACCGGCCGCGGCCAGCTCCTCGTTGTAGCGGCCCATCGCCTCCATCAGCTCGGTGGAGGGCATGGTGCCCGCCTCGCTGTCGGCCGTCGCCTTGACCAGGACCATCACGCGCATCGTCTCACTCCCCCGCAAAGGCCGCTTCCAGCGGCGCGATCTCGATCTTCACCATGTCCATCATCGCCTGCATCGCGCGGGCGGCAGCCTCGCGATCCGGGCTCATCAGCAGTTCCGGCAGCCGCTTCGGGAAGATCTGCCAGCAGACACCGAAGCGGTCCGTCAGCCAGCCGCAGGCCATGGGCGAGCCGCCCTCGCCCAGCGCGTCCCAGAAGGCGTCCACCTCGGCCTGGTTCTCGCAGGCGACGGATAGGGAGATGGCCGGAGTGAAGCGGTGCTCCGCGCCGCCGTTCAGGCCCTGCACCTCGTGCCCGTCCAGCCGGGCGGTGGCGAGGAGCACCCCGTCCGGCCCGGCGGGGCCGCCGCGCAGCACCGGGCCGGGCTCCGCCGGGCGCCCGGCGCGGCGGAAGGCGGCGACGTAGAAGGCGATTGCCTCCTCCGCCTGCCCGTCGAACCAGAGGCAGGTCGCGATGCCTGACATCAGGCGGCCGCCTTGCCGGTGGCGGCGAGGTAGCCCTGCATGTCCATGTACATCGGCTCCCAGATATGGCCGTCCGGGTCCTCGAAGCTGCGGCCGTACATGAAGCCGTAGTCCTGCTTCGCCGAAGGGTCGGCCACGCCGCCGGAGGCCGCGGCGGCGCCCACCATCTCGTCCACCGCCTCCCGGCTCTCGCAGGAGATGCAGAGGAGGACCTCGCTCGCGGCCCGGGCATCCGCGATGGGGCGTGGGGTGAAGCCGGCGAACTTCGGATGGGTCAGGAGCATCACGTAGATGGTCTCGGAGAAGACCATGCAGGCGGCGGTCTCGTCGGTGAAGTCCGGGTTCACCGTCGCGCCGATCGACTCGTAGAAGGCGATGGACCGCTTCAGGTCGGTCACGGGCAGGTTCACGAAGATCATGCGGGCCATGGACATCCCCCTTTTTTGGCGTTGCTTGAACAGGTTGCCGCGTTCAGTTATCTATTGCAACTATGGAGTCAGAAAAAATAACTTATCGGGCGGAACGGCGGCGCTGGTACGATGATGCCTGCGCGGCTGCCCACGCGCTGGACCTTGTGGGAGAGCGCTGGGCCCTGCTGGTGATGCGGGAGCTGATGTTCGGGCCCAGGCGCTTCTCCGAGTTGCGGGCGGACCTGCCGGGGATCAGCGCGAATGTCCTGACGCAAAGGCTGGAGGGGCTGGAGTCTGCGGGCGTCCTCACCCGCTTCCGGCTGCCGCCACCCGCCTCAGCCCAGGTCTATGAGTTGACGGAGTGGGGAAAGGAGGCCGAGCCGATCTTCCAGGCTCTCGGCCGCTGGGCGGCGCGGTCGCCGCTGCACGACCCCACCCTGCCCTTCAGCGCGGCATCCCTGCTGCTCTCGCTGCGGACGATGCTGGACCCGGCGCGGGCGGGGGACATGGCGGCGCGGATTGGCCTGCGGCTGGGGCGTGAGAGGTTCGGGGTCAAGCTTGCCGGCGGGCGGATTGAGATCGCTCACGGCCTGCCGGATGAGGCGGATGCGATGCTGGAAGGCACGCCACCGGTGCTGGCGGGGCTTATCTATGGCGGGCAGCCAATGGAGGCGTTGGAAGCGGCGGGCGCCCTGCGGGTGGAGGGTTCCCATGACGTGGTACGGCGCTTCGCCACCCTGTTCCCGCTGCCGCCCAAGGCGGGCGCGGGTTAGGGGCCGCGCCAGATCACCTCGGGACCGATGGCGTCGGGGGTGGCGCAGCCCGTCTGCACCATCGCCACCTCGAACTCGGCGCGCAGCAGCTTGATCACGTGCGCCACGCCCATGGCGCCCGCCACCGCCAACCCGTGCAGCGGCGCCCGGCCGACCAGCGCGGCCTTCGCGCCGAGGGCGAGGGCCTTCAGCACGTCCGTGCCGCGGCGGATGCCGCCATCCAGCAGCACGGGCACGCGCCCGGCCACCTGGCGGGCCACGGCAGGCAGGGCATCGATCGTGGCTGGCAACGTGTCCAGCACGCGGCCGCCGTGGTTCGAGACGATGATGCCCGCCGCCCCGGCCTCGATGGCGCGCTCCGCGTCGCCGGCGGTCAGGATGCCCTTCAGGAGGATTGGCAGGCGCGTGGCAGCGCGCAGGGCGGCGATGTCCTCCCAGGTGGCGGCGTGCTCGACGGCGGCGAAGATCTCGCTGGTGGATTGTGCGGGCGGCGGGGCAGCGGCGCCGCGCAGGTTCACGGCCTCCACGCCCGGGGGCAGGCGGAAGCCGGCGCGCTGCTCGCGGTTCCGCAGGCTGACCGGGGCGTCCACCGTCACCACCAGGGCGGCGTAGCCCGCCGCCTCGGCCCGCCGCACGAGGGCCAGGGTGAAGGCTCGGTCCGGCTGGATATAGAGCTGGAACCACGGCGCCGGTCGGGCGCCGGATGCGATGGTTTCCAGGGGCAGGCTGGCTTGGGCGCTGACCACCATCAGGCTGCCGGTGGCCGCGGCCGCCATGGCCGTCGCGGCCTCTCCGTCCCGGTGAAGCAGACGGTGAAAGGCGGTGGGGGCGATGAGGATGGGGTGCTCCAGCGCCTGGCCCAGCAGTTCCAGCCGGGTATGGGCACCGCGCATCGGGGCCAGGACCCGGGTGTTGAGGCGCAGCCGCGCGAAGGCGGCGCGGTTCTCCGCCAGCGTGGCTTCGTCCCCCGCCCCGCCGCCGACATAGGCCCAGGCATTCTCCCCCATGCGCTCCCGCGCGGGTGCCTCGTAGTCGGGCACGCAGACGATGCCGTCCGGGATGGGGTCGAAGGCCATGGGATGGGCTTAGGGCGGATGGCCGGGCGCGGGAACCACCCCTTGACCTTCCAATGATGGGAATCCCCATCTG
Source organism: Roseomonas populi (assembly GCF_024594815.1). Lineage (GTDB taxonomy): Bacteria > Pseudomonadota > Alphaproteobacteria > Acetobacterales > Acetobacteraceae > Roseomonas > Roseomonas populi. Next base: position 449,320 of record NZ_JANJOU010000001.1, read on the forward strand.
GGCGGGGAAGGAGTTCCCTCCATGAGCCTTGCCGAGATCACCCGCATCACCCTGCCCATCGATGGCATGACCTGCGCGGGCTGCGCGGGCCGGGTGGAGCGCGCCCTGGCCGCAGTGCCGGGCGTGACGGCGGCGAGCGTGAACCTGGCCACCCGCCGCGCCGCGGTGGAGGGCGAGGCGATCGAGCCCGGGGCGCTGCGGGCGGCGGTGGAGGCGGCGGGATACCTCTCGCCGGAGGAGGCCACGGAGATCGCCGTCCAGGGCATGACCTGCGCCGGCTGCGCGCGGCGCGTCGAGCGGCACCTGGCCGCCCTGCCCGGGGTGAACGGGGCTTCCGTCAACTTCGCGACCCACAGGGCCACGGTGCGGCACGCGCCGGATGCGGTGGACCGCGCGGCGCTGGAATCCGCCATCCGCAAGGCGGGCTACGAGCCGGTGGCTGAGGCGGCGCCGGATACGCGCGAGGAGGCCGCGCCCGCCGAGGCGCGGGAGGAGGCGGGGCTGCGGCGGGACGCGATCCTGGCAATTGCCCTGGCCGCGCCGCTCTTTCTGGTGGAGATGGGCGGGCACCTCCTGCCGGCGGTGCACCATGCGATCGGCGGCAGGGCCTGGAACCTCCTGCAACTCGCACTGGCCAGCGCGGTCCTGTTCGGTCCGGGGCTGCGCTTCCACCGGATCGGCTGGCCCGCGCTGTTCCGCGGCGCGCCGGAGATGAACAGCCTCGTCGCCCTCGGCACGCTGGCCGCCTGGGCCTATTCGGCCGTGGTGGTGGTCGTGCCCGGGCTGGTGCCGGCGGACAGCCGGCACGTCTACTTCGAGGCATCGGCCGTGATCGTCGCTCTGGTGCTGCTCGGGCGGTGGCTGGAGGCGCGGTCGCGCGGGCGAGCCTCGGCGGCGATCCGCAGGCTGCTGGACCTTCAGCCGCCGGTGGCGCGGGTGGAGCGCGGCGGAGCGGAGGAGGAGGTGCCCGCGGCCGAACTGCGCGCCGGCGACGTGATGCGCGTGCGCCCCGGCGAGCGCGTGCCGACCGACGCGGTGGTGCTGGAGGGCGAATCCCACATCGACGAATCCATGGTCACGGGCGAATCCGCGCCGGTCCGGAGAAGCGTGGGCGACGCGGTGGTCGGCGGCACGGTGAACGGCGCGGGCGCGCTGCGCCTGCGGGCCACGGCCGTGGGTTCGGGCACCGTGCTGGCCCGGATCACGCGGCTGGTGGAGGAGGCGCAGGGCGGCAAGCTGCCCGTCCAGGCGCTGGCGGACCGGGTGACGCTGTGGTTCGTGCCCGCCGTCATCGGCGTGGCGGCGCTGACCTTCCTGGGCTGGCTCCTGCTGGGCGGGGGCGTGGCGCAGGCGCTGGTGGCCGCTGTCGCGGTGCTGATTATCGCCTGCCCTTGCGCCATGGGGCTGGCCACGCCCGTCGCAGTGATGGTGGGCACGGGACGTGGGGCGGAGCTGGGCGTGCTGTTCCGGCGGGGCGCGGCGCTGCAGGCGCTGCAGGGCGTCTCCGTGGTGGCGATGGACAAGACGGGCACGCTGACGGAGGGCCGCCCGGCCTTGACGGATCTCATCCCGGCGCCGGGCTTCGATGAGGCGATGCTGCTGCCGCTGATCGCCGCCGCGGAGTCCGGCAGCGAGCATCCCGTGGCGGCCGCCATTCGCGCGGCAGCGGCGGAGCGCGGCGTCTCCGTCCCCAGGGCCAGCGACATGCGGGCGGTCCCCGGCATGGGGCTGCGCGCGCAGGTCGGGGACCAGAGGGTGGAGGTGGGCGCGGACCGGTACATGGTCTCGCTCGGGCTGGATGTGTCGCCCTTCGCGGCCGAGGCGGCGCGGTTGGGCGAGGCGGGGCGCAGCCCGGTCTATGCGGCGGTTAACGGACGCCTGGCGGCGATCCTGGCTGTGGCCGATCCGCTGCGCCCCGGCGCCCCGGCCGCCATGGAGGCGCTGCGCGGCCTCGGCCTGCGGCTGACGATGGTGAGCGGCGACAACCGCCGCACGGCCGAGGCGATCGCCCGCCCGCTGGGCATCGAGGAGGTGGAGGCGGAGGTGATGCCGGAAGACAAGGTGGAAGCGGTACGGCGCCTGAAGAGCGATCGCGCGCTGGCCTTCGTCGGCGACGGCATCAACGACGCGCCCGCCCTGGCGGCGGCCGATGTGGGCATCGCCATCGGCACGGGCACGGATGTGGCGATCGAGAGCGCCGACGTGGTGCTGATGTCCGGCGACCCGCGCGGCATCGCCACCGCCATCGCGCTGAGCCGCGCCACGCTGCGCAACATCCGGCAGAACCTGTTCTGGGCCTTCGCCTACAACGTGGTGCTGATCCCCGTGGCGGTGGCCGGGCTGCTCTCCCCCGTGCTCGCGGCGGCGGCGATGGGGCTGTCCAGCGTCTTCGTCGTCGGCAACGCGCTGCTGCTGAGGGGGTTCCGGGCATGAGGATCGGGGAAGCGGCCAAGGCCTCCGGCGTCTCGGCGAAGATGATCCGGCACTACGAGGCGGTGGGGCTGCTGCCGGCGGCCGCGCGGCGGGATTCCGGCTACCGCGACTACGGGGATTCGGACGTCCACGCGCTGCGCTTCATTCGCCGCGCGCGCGACCTCGGCTTCTCCCTGGCCGAAATTGCGGGGCTGCTGGCGCTGTGGCGGGACAAGGCGCGGGCAAGCGCGGAGGTGAAGCGCTTGGCGCTGGCGCATGTGGAAGCGCTGGAGAGGAAGGCGCGGGACCTTTCCGCCATGGCCTCCACCCTGCGGCATCTGGCCGCGCACTGCCACGGCGATGCGCGGCCGGACTGCCCGATCCTGGAGGGGCTGGCGGGCGGGGGCGGCTGACCGCGCCCGCCCGCCGGACCTCTACTGGGTCAGCACCATCTCCGTGAAGGGATGCACATAGGCCTGGAGCATCACGAAGCCACCGACGAGGCAGGCCAACGCGATCGAGTGCCAAAAGACGAAGCGGAGGATCGAGCCCTCGTGCCCGAACCAGTTCGTGGCGGTTGAGGCGACGACGATGGACTGGGCGTCGATCATCTTGCCCATGACGCCGCCCGAGGAGTTCGCGGCCGCCATCAGCACGGGGTTCAGCCCGAGCTGTTCCGAAGTGATCTTCTGCAGGTTCCCGAACAGTACGTTGGAGGCGGTGTCCGATCCCGTCAGTGCCACGCCGAGCCAGCCGAGCAGCGTGCCGAAAAAGGGATAGAGCACGCCGGTTCCCGCGAAGGCGAGGCCCAGCGTCGCGTCCAGGCCGGAGAGCCGGGTGAGCGTACCGATCGCGAGCATCGCCGAGATGGTGATGAGCGAGAAGGCGCAGACCCGGATGGTGCGCCCGTACTCCGCGATCATCCGGCCCGGGGAGAAGCCCATGACGACGGCCGAGATGATCGCCGCGATCAAGATGCCCGTGCCGGTGAAGGACAGCCAGGTGAAGGAGAAGACGGCGCCTTCCGGCGTCGGCCGCGGCGCGACGGGCGGCACCTTGGCGATCATGTTGTGTAGGTCGGGCACCGGGTAGTTCCAGGTGGCCCAGGGATTGACCGAGGCCTTGAACCAGCCCGTGCCCCAGATCAGCAGGATAACGCAGACGATGATCCAGGGCGTGACCGCGGCCCAGATCTCGTCCCTGCTCGGGCGCTCATCGCTCGCGGGCGGGCGGGGCGGCATGGTCGCGGCGGAATCGTCCCTCATGCGCAGCGCGGGCGAGAGCCAGAGCTCCTTCGGGCGCCAGACCCTCATGAAGCCGATCAGGCAGGCCATGCAGATCAGGGAGGCGCCAATATCGACGATCCAGGGATTGATGTAGTTGGAGATCAGGAACTGCGGCACGGCGAAGGAGACACCGCAGACCAGGATGGCCGGCCATATCTGCACCATTCCCCGAAAGCCGGCGAAGGCCCAGATGAGCCAGAACGGCACGATGAGGGAGAAGACGGGCAATTGCCGCCCGACCATCGCCCCGAGGATGTAGGGGTCCATTCCGGTGACGCTGGCGAGCCCGGCAATCGGGGTGCCGAGCGCACCATAGGCCACCGGTGCGGTGTTCGCGATCAGCGAGAGGCCAGAGGCAGCCAGGGGCGAGAAGCCCAGCCCGATCAGGACCGCGCCGGTGACGGCGACGGGCGTGCCGAAGCCGGAAGCCCCTTCGAAGAAGGCGCCGAAGGCGAAGGCGATCAGCAGCAATTGCAGCCGCCGGTCCGGCGTGACACCGCCGATGGCGCGCTGCAGCGTCTCGAACCGCCCGGCCGCGACGGTGAGCCGGTACATGAAGATGACGTTCAGGACGATCCAGCCGATCGGGAAGAAGCCGCTGACCGCGCCCAGCACCGTGGCCCGGATCGACATGCCCGCCGGCATGGTGAAGACGAGGATGGCGACAAGGTTCGCCGCGATCAGCGCGATGACGGCCGCGATATGCGCCTTCACCTTGTTGGTGGCGATCAGGATGAGCAGCATGACCACTGGGATCGCCGCCGCGAAGGTCGAGAGGGCCGCGTTCCCGAACGGGTTATAGACCTGGTTCCACATGGATCTCCTCCCGGGGACCGGCGGGTTGCGGGGCGTCGCGCGTGGCGGCCGCCGGTCCCGTTTGCGGGGAAGCTTATCGGAAACCCCATGTTTTGGAAGCAGAACGGGATGGGTGCTTGCGCCTGCCAGAACCTGCGCCGCTACCACGCTTCCGCAGCAGGAAACCCGGGGGCGCCGAGGGTAACAACGCCTAGGCCATGGGGGAGCGCGGCCTCAGGGGACGGGTCACCAGGGACCAGAAGGTCTCGGCAGCGGCGCCGAGCGCCAGCGGACGGATCACGCGGATGTCCAGCGGCACGTCCAGCGCAACCGGCCCGGCGCGGCGGAGAGTGCCGGCCGCGAGGTCCTCGGCCACCAGGCTCTCCGGCAACCAGGCGAGGCCGCGGCCAGCCCGTGCCATCGTCCGCAGCGTTGCGGCGTGGTGGGCGGTGAAGGCCGCGTTCAGTCTTGCCTCCATCGCCTTCGGCACCGCTGCCGCCAAGATGCGGCCGAGACCGGATTCAGGGCTATAGGCGAGGAAGGGGAGCGCCCCCCTTCCCTCCTCCAGCGCGGGCCCGCCGGGTGCCGCGACCGGCACCAGCCTGTCCGCGCCGACGCTGTGCCACGGGAAACGCGAGGGATCGAGGCGGGAGGGCGCTGCCTCGTGGTGGTGGCAGAGCAGGAACTGCACCCCGCCGCCCAGCATCAGCTCCTCGCAGGCCTGAAGGCTGTCCGAGACGAGGGACACGGCGCCGGGCGGCGCCCCGCTTTCCAGCGCGCGCAGCCAGGTCGGGAAGAAGGTGAAGGAGAGGACGTGGGTGGCGGCGAAGCGCAGCGTCGCGCGGCTCCGCTCCGCCGCGGCGCGGGCCGCGTCCCGTCCTTCCGTCAGGCAGCGCAGCGCCTCGGCCAGCAGCGGGCGCAGCGCCTCCCCCGCCGGGGTGAGCACGATCGGGTGCGCCTCCCGGTCGAAGAGCGGGGTGCCCGCCCAGTCCTCCAGGGCGCGGATGCGGCGGCTGAAGGCGGGCTGGGTCACGTGGCGCAGGGCCGCGGCGCGGGAGAAGTTCCCGGTTTCGGCGAGCACCCGGAAGTCCTCGATCTGGGAGAGGTCCAGCGTCATGCCGAACCCTTATCACGCAAGGCGCGATCGGCATTGGCCCCGCCGCCCCGCCGGGGGCATGGTCTGCCCCGCAGGAAGGGAAATGCCATGCGGATCGTGGATCTGAGGGAAGTGACGGCGCCGATCGCCTCCTCCATCGCCAATGCCTATATCGACTTCAGCAAGATGACGCTCTCCCTCGTCGCCGTGGTCACTGATGTGATCCGGGACGGGCGCCCGGTGGTGGGCTACGGCTTCAACTCCAACGGCCGCTACGGCCAGGGCGGGCTGATCCGGGAGCGCTTCGCGCCGCGCTTGCTGGAAGCCGATCCGAAGACCCTGCTGAACGACGCGGGCGACAACCTGGACCCGGACCGTATCTGGGCCACGCTGATGAAGAACGAGAAGCCGGGCGGGCACGGGGAGCGCTCCGTCGCCGTCGGCACCATCGACATGGCGGTGTGGGACGCGGTGGCGAAGATCGCCGGCAAGCCGCTGTTCCGGCTGCTGGCGGAGCGGCACGGCCTCACGGCGAATCCGCGCGTCTTCGTCTATGCCGCCGGGGGCTACTACTACCCGGGCAAGGGGATCGAGCAGCTTCGGGCGGAAATGCGCAGCTATCTCGACCGCGGCTATTCCGTCGTGAAGATGAAGATCGGCAACGGCATCGAGGAGGACCGCCCGCGTATCGAGGGCGTGCTGAAGGAGCTGGACGGGAAGGCGCAGCTGGCGGTCGATGCCAATGGCCGCCTGAACCTCGAGGACGCGATCGCCTACGCCAAGATGCTCCGGGACTACCCGCTCTTCTGGTACGAGGAGGCTGGCGATCCGCTGGACTACAATCTCCAGGCGCAGCTCGCCGAGTTCTACCCGGCGCCCATGGCGACCGGCGAGAACCTGTTCAGCCACCAGGACGCCCGCAACCTCATCCGCTACGGCGGGATGCGGCCGGACCGGGACTGGCTGCAGTTCGACTGCGCCCTCTCCTACGGCCTCTGCGAGTACCAGCGCACGCTGGAGGTGCTGAAGACCGCGGGCTGGTCGCCCAGCCGCTGCATCCCGCATGGCGGGCACCAGATGTCGCTGAACATCGCGGCCGGGCTCGGCCTGGGCGGAAACGAGAGCTACCCCGACCTGTTCCAGCCCTATGGCGGCTTCCCCGACGGGGTGCGGGTGGAGGACGGGCACATCACCATGCCCGACCTTCCCGGCATCGGGTTCGAGGGCAAGTCGGACCTGATCAAGGTCATGCGGGATCTGGCGGCCTGATGTCCCGCGGAGCGGGGGAGCCGTGCGGCGCCCCCGCCCCCTTTACGGCCGGTCCGTCGCGAGCTCCGGCATCAGCCGGTTGATGACGCTGTAGTTCACGGCGGTCCAGAACTCGGATCCCTCTCCGCAGAGGCCCGCCTCGGAGGCGTCGATCACCGCGTGGTCCGCGCTGACGAGATAGTCTTCCACGTCATTCAGCGAGGCGAAGGCGAGGATCGACACGGCGTCGATCCGGCTGCCTTCCGGGTCCTCCTGCGTGGAGCCGATGTTGTGCAGCTGCGCGTAGCGCCGCACGTACTCGTGCGTCGCCGGCTGGGCGAGCACGAGGGTCGCGTGCTCACCCAGCAACCGTTGCTGGAAGGCCTCCCGGCTCAGCCCGGGCCGGCGGACATGAATGCGGACAAGGCTGATCGGGTCCCGGTGCCGCGCGCTGGGGATGAGGATGTGCTCGCGCGCAATCTCGCGGGTGACCATGCGGAACGCCACCTGCTCGTCCGCGATGATGCGCTTCGCGAACTTCTCCTGTCCGAGCGTGCGCTGGATGTCCGCTTCCTCGGCGTAGACGATGTAGGCCAGCCCGTCCCAGCGCGGGCGCCCGAAGGCCGGCACGCGCGCCTCGGGATCGGAGACGAGCCGTCCACCCTCCTCGGTCATCGCCCGGTAGGGCGGGCGGAAGAAGGAAGACGGGCCGGAGGCGATACGGTGCAGCTGGTCGTAGCGGAGCACCAGCTCCGAGGAGCTGCCCGGCTCGTCATAGGCGAATTTCGGCCCGTGGACCTTCCGCCAGTACTCGTCCCAGTGCTCGAAGGCGAGGTTCGGGTCGGGCTCGATCGCGAGCGCCTCCGGGTGCCGGTCGGGATGCGCCACCTCCTTCCCGTCCCGCCCCTTGCTGGAGCCCTCGTCGCGCGGTCGCCCGCCCGGGGGCGTGTCGTCCACGCGGCTGACGAAGGTGGGCGTGACGATCAGCGGCTTCGTGGTCGCCTCGAACCGGCGGCGGAGCGGCGGCCGGTGGAGGTTGTCGCTGCGCGAGAAGTCGGTGGGCACGATCGGTCTCCCGGCTTCAGGGAATGAGGCGGTCGGCGCGGAGCTGCGCGAACAGGTCGAAGAACGCGTCGTCCGTCGGCTGATAGGCCGTGAAGCCGAGCCGCCGGCTCTTGCTCATATCCGTCACCACCTCGATCGGCCGGCCCAGGTCGGCATCGGTGTGCCAGGGCGAGGCAAGGCGGCCCAGATCGGGCTCGGCCAGCCCCTCGCGCTCCGCGATATGGCGCCAGGTCGGGGCATCACCCGCCATCTGCTCCTCCAGCGGCCGCACCGTGCCGTCGAAGGGCGCGGGCTCCAGCCCGAACCAGTTGGCGATGCGGCCCCACATCCAGCTCCAGCGGAAAACGTCGCCGTTCACCACGTTGAAGGCCTCGTTCCGCGCCGCCGGCGTCGTCGCGGCCCAGAGCAGCTGGCGGGCGAGCAGGCGGGCATCGGTCATGTCCGTCAGCCCGTTCCACTGGGCAGCGGAGCCGGGGAAGCGGAAGGGCCGCCCCGTCTCGCGGCAGAGCGTGGCGTACACAGCCAGGGTGGTGCCCATGTTCATCGCATTGCCCACGGCCTTGCCGATCACCGTGTGCGGCCGGTGGACGCTCCAGGTGAAGCCGTCGCGCGCGGCGGCGGCGAAGACTTCGTCCTCCTGGGCGTAGTAGAAGTTCTCCACGTCCAGCCGGCCCTGCTCCTCACGGAAAGGGGTCTGGGGCAGCTTGCCCTTCCCGTAGGCCTCGAACGGACCGAGGTAGTGCTTGAGGCCCGTGACGAGGGCGACGTGGCCGGCGCCCCCGGCGGGGCGCAGGCCGTCCAGCAGGTTGCGTACCATGGCGGCGTTGACCCGGATGTTCTCCGCCTCGCTGTCCTGGCGCAGCCAGGTGGTGATGAAAACCGCGTCCGGGCGCAGCCCCGCCAGCGCGGCCGCGGTGGCCGCCGCGTCCTGAAGGTCGGCCGCGACGGGCAGGATGCCGGAGGACCCGCCGGCCTGCCGGCCCGGGCGCCGCGCCAGGCCGTGCACCGTCCACCCTTCTTCAAGGAGGAGCTCCGCCGTCGCGCTGCCGACGATCCCGCTTGCCCCTACCACCAGTGCCGTGCCCTTCATCTGCGCTCTCCATCTCGGTTCAGGGGCGGGAGTTGGGCCGTGCTTGGCGAGGCTTCCAGACGGCACCAAATCGGGACATAGGCACCCGAAGGTAACCACCCATGCGCCCTGGCAGCCCGGAAGAGGAATGGCGGGAGGACTGCGCGCCCCGGCGCGTGCTGGCGCTGTTCACGACGAAGTGGACCAGCATGATCCTGCACACGCTTCACGCCCGCCTCGGCGGCGCGGCGCGGACGGGCGTGCTCCAGCGCAGCCTGCCCGGGATTTCCAAGAAGATGCTGACCCAGACCCTGCGGGAGATGGAGGGCAGCGGCCTCCTCACGCGGCATGTCCAGGGCACGGTCCCGCCCGCCGTCGAGTACCGGCTGACGGCGCTGGGCCAGCGCTTCGTGGTGCCTGTGGAACTGCTCTACGCCTGGGGGCGCGACAACCCGGACGCGCTGGACCAGCTCGGGGATCGGCCGACCGCCAAGCGTTGAGGGGCTGGATCCGCGAGGCCTGCCCCGTACGGTACGGAGGACCGCCCGCGGTGTACGGCCCGGCCCGGCTTGAGCCGGGAGGCCCGTGGAGGCAGAACGGGGTCACGGAGGACCATGCCATGACCGATGCCCTGCCCCTGCCCGAGAACGGCCCCGCCCCTGCGGGAGTCAGCGCCGGGGCGCTGGCGGGCATCCGGGTGATCGACCTCACCCGCGTCCTCGGCGGCCCCTACTGCACCATGATCCTCTCCGACCACGGGGCGGAGGTGATCAAGATCGAGCCGCCCCAGGGTGACGAGGTGCGCGCCTGGGGCCCGCCCTTCCAGGACGGCATCGCCAGCTACTTTCTCGGCGTGAACCGCAACAAGCGGAGCATCGCCCTCGACCTCTCCAAGCCGGAGGGCCGCGAGGTGCTGCTGCGCCTGCTGGATGGCGCGGACGTGCTGGTGGAGAACTACAAGCCCGGCAGCATGGAGAAGTGGGGGATCGGCTACGACGTTCTGTCCCAGCGCTTCCCGCGCCTGGTGCATTGCCGCGTCTCCGGTTTCGGCGCGGAGGGCCCGTTGGGCGGGCTGCCGGGCTACGACGCCATCGTGCAGGCCATGGTCGGGCTGATGTCCATCAACGGCGAGCCGGGCAGCGGGCCGCTGCGGATGGGCACGCCGGTGGTGGACCTCGCCACCGGCCTCTACTCCACCATCGGTATCCTGATGGCCCTGCAGGAGCGGGAGCGCTCCGGCCGCGGGCAGTACGTGGACATGACGCTGCACGACTGCGGCATGGCGCTGCTGCACCCGCAGGCCGCGAACCACTTCCTGAACGGCAAGCGCCCTGCCGCCACCGGCAACCCGCACCCGAACATCTCGCCCTATTCCAAGTTCCGCACTGCCACCTGCGAGATCTTCGTGGCCTGCGGCAATGATCCGGCCTGGCGCAAGTTCTGCGCCTTCCTCGGCCTGGACGAGCTGGCGAAGGACCCGCGCTTCGCCACCAACGGGGACCGCGTGGTGAACCGCGGCGACCTGGACACCATCCTGGAGGCGCGGCTGGCGACCGAAGACGGGCACGCCCTCTGCGACCGCATGCTGAAGGCCGGCCTGCCCGCCGGCCCCGTGCTCTACGTGGACGAGGCGGTGGCGGCGCCGCACACGAAGGCGCGCAACATGGTGGCGGAGATCGGCGAGTTCCGCGCGCTGAACACGCCGGTGAAGCTCTCCCGCACGCCGGGCGGCGCGCGCACCGTGCCGCCGCGCTTCAACGAGCACGGGGACTCCGTGCTGTCGGCCGCCGGTTATTCGGCGGAGGAGATCGCGGCGCTGAAGGAGAAGGGCATCCTGGTGGAAACGCCGCGCAGCTAGGAGGGCCCTCGTTCCGGGCTGCCGGTGTGCCCCGGGGAGAGGAAGAAGGAACTCTTCCTCTCGCCGCCCCCCTCACCATCATCATTTTCTGGCGGTGGGGGTCACCCGGCTGACGGTGCGCCTCGGCTCGATGAGCCGAGGTGATGGCCAGGGCAGAACCGGGCCTCGTCGTCGGCACGACGCTGCAGGTTTTTCCCCGATGCAGGTCCGGGGAGGCACTGCCTCCCAGGGGCAGCCCGCGCCACGGATCAGGTGGCGGGCGCCTCGACCTCTGCCAGCCGCCGCGCCGCCTCTGCCCGCAGGCGGCGGTAGGAGCGCAGCGAGAGCGGGATCATGATGCCGTAGAGGATGCCCGCCGCGGCCAGCGCGGCCCAGGGCTCCGCCACCAGCAGCGCGGCATAGGAGGCGGCGCCGAGCAGCAGCGGCAGCACCACCTGGCTCGGCACCTTGAAGTTCTTGAACGACCAGGTGGGCAGGGTGCTGACCAGCAGCCCCGCCACCGCCACCAGCACCACCGCGGAGAACACGGGGTGGCGAAGGGCGTGCGCCGTCCCGTCCAGCCCCCAGCCCTCGAAGGCGAGGGAGGCAAAGATGGGGAAGAGGGCCAGCCCGGCGCCGGCCGGCGCGGGAACGCCGGTGAAGAAGCCGGCGGGGCGCGGGACGGATCCGGGCGCCACGGGCGCGTCGATGGCTGCGTTGAAGCGGGCCAGGCGCAGCGCCATGCAGGCGGCGAAGAGGAGGCAGGGGATGAAGCCGAAGCCCCGCGCCTCATGGAGCGTCCAGAGATAGAGGATGAAGGCGGGCGCGACGCCGAAGCAGAGGAAGTCCGAAAGGCTGTCGAACTCCGCCCCGAAGCGGGAGGTGGCCTGGAGGAGGCGGGCGAGGCGGCCGTCCAGGCCGTCGATGAAGGTGGCGACGACGATCAGCGTCACCGCCGGCTCCCACCGGTCGTCCATGGCGAAGCGGATCGCCGTCATCCCCGCGCAGAGGCCGAGCATCGTGAGGATGTTCGGCAACAGCCGGTTGAAGGACAGCCCGGGCAGGCGCGGGCGGCGCTGGCGCGCCAGGCGGAAGCGGCGGATCTCGGCCATGCCTGGTCTCAGCCGCCCGTGGGGCGGGCAAGGTCGGCCAGGACCGTCTCGCCGCCGATGGTGGTCTGGCCCACTTCGACGAGAGGGCGCACGCCCTCCGGCAGGTAGAGGTCCGTGCGGCTGCCGAAGCGGATGATGCCGAAGCGGTCGCCGGCGCGCACGCGGCTGCCCTCCCGCACGTCGCAGAGGATGCGGCGGGCGATGAGGCCGGCGATCTGCACGACCGCGATGTCGCGCCCATCCTCCATGCGGATGGCGAGGGCATTGCGCTCGTTGTCCGTGCTCGCCTTGTCGAGCGAGGCGTTCACGAAGGCGCCGTGGCGGTAGGCCACGCGCGTCACCGTGCCGTCGATCGGCACGCGGTTCACGTGCACGTCCAGGACCGAGAGGAAGATCGCCACCCGCCAGCGCGGGGCGGGGCCGAGGCCCAGCTCCTCCGGCGGAACGGCGGGTTCGACCGAGACGATGTGGCCGTCCGCCGGCGCGATGAAGAGGCCGGGGCGTGCGGGCGTCACGCGCTCCGGATCCCGGAAGAAGTAGAGGCAGAAAGCGGTGAAGGCCGCCCCCAGCCAGAAGAGCCAGCTTCCCAGAATGGCCCCGCCCAGCACCGCTACCGCGGCGCCACCGATCAGGAACGGCCGGCCCGCCGGATGCGGGGGGGAGAGGACGAGGCGCAGGCTGTGCCCGAGAGACATGGCAATCCAGAGGAATATGAAGGACCGGTTATGGTTGCTCGCCCCCCGCCGGACAACCCGTTCCCCTTCGCGTCAGCGCGCCTCCGGCACGGCGAAGACCTGGCCGGGGTAGATGCGGGCTGGGTGGCGGATCTGTGCCTGATTGGCGCGGTAGATCACGGTGTAGCGGACGCCGCGGCCATAGGCGTCTCGCGCGATGCGCCAGAGGTTGTGCCCGGGCTGCACCACCACCTTCCCGTCCCGCACCAGGCCCGGAGGCAGGGATTCGCGCTGGAAGGCCACCTCGATGCGGCCCGCCACGGGGGCGGCGCCCTCGGCCGCCGTGGTGCCGAGCTGGTCCACCCGCAGGGTGTGGCGGCCAATCTGGGGCGTCTCGGCGGGTGTCAGGCTCCAGCGGCCTTCGGGGTCGGCGCTGGTATCGCCGAGATGCCGGTTGTCCGCGTAGACACGCAGCCGGGCGCCCGGCGGGGCGGTGCCGGCGAAGCGCATGGTGTTGCTGTCGTCGTAATCGACCACGTCCAGCCCCAGCGGGGTGTTGGGCGCTGCCCTGGCGGGCCCGGCAAGTTGGCGCGGGGCCGCCTCCGCGGTGGGGGGAAGCAGAAGGACCAGGGTCTGTTCGGCCTTGGCGGGCGCCACGTCGGCAGACGTGGTCCCGGTGGGTTGGGTCTTGGGAGGTTCAGGCCGGTCCTCGGCCGTGCCGGTCGCGGCCCTACCCTGCGGGGCGCCGGCGGAGCGCTGCGGCGCGGCTTCGGCCACGCGGGTTTCCTCGCGCGGCCTGGTGGCCTCGGGCTGCCGCCCGGCGGGTCGCGGCGCCAATCTCTCCTCGCCTGGCTCGGCCGCGGCAACCTGCGGCTCCGCGGGCGCGGGCCCGACGACCACGACCGAGTCCGGTCCTGCCACCTCGTCGCCCCCGGGCAGGCGTGCCCGCAGGGAAAGCTCCCGCGCTCCGGCGCCCAGCGGCTCGGAAGGCAGGATCACCCACTCGCCGCGCGCATCGGCCCGGGCCCGGCCGATCTCGCGGCCGCCTTCGAGGAGCAGCACTTCCGCGCCCGGGGCGGCGCGGCCGGCCACCACGACCATCCCGCGGGCACCCATCCGCACCACGTCGAAGCGCGGCGGCTCCGCGCTGCGTGCGGGTCGGGCTTCCGGCGCCGGAGAGGACGGGGTGGCGGCCCCGGCCTGAGACACCGCCTGCCGCGTCTCCACGGGCCGGTCCTGCGCAGAGGCATCGCGCCGCGGCGCCTCCGCAGCCCGCGGGGCCGAGGCAACCGGACGGGTCGTGGGAGCCGCCGCACGGTCCCTTGTCCCGTAGAAGGCCCCGGCCGCCAGGGCGCCGGCCAGGACCGTGGCGCCGCCGACGACTCGCAGCCGAGATGCGTCTGTCATGGAGACGTAACTACGTCCGCCGCCCATCCGATCACAAGGCGCGGGTTGTGCGCTGGATGCGATTTTTCAAGGCCTGCCGACCAGTTTCCCGTGCGCCTGCCGCAGCCCGCAAGCTGCGCCCGCGAAAAGTCCCCGCGAAAAGACCGGGCGAGGTGCCCTTGCCGTCCTCCTGGTGGGGCGCTATACGCCGCCGCCCGGACGCTGTCGTGACGGAGCGTAGCTCAGCCTGGTAGAGCACTGTGTTCGGGACGCAGGGGCCGGAGGTTCGAATCCTCTCGCTCCGACCAACGACGGCTCCGAAGCCCCGCATGGCCCTGCCATGCGGGGCTTTTCCGTTCCGGGCCGCGGACCCGGCCCGGAGATCCGGCCCATCGTGGCGGATCGGCAACAGCGGCATGACCGCCTCATGAACAGCCGCCGATTTTACGCGATCTCACATATCGGCTGGCACGCCCCTCGCAATACAGCGCGGCGCCACGCCATCGCGTGAGGGGGATAAGAGACCATGACGACCAGGATCGCAGCCGCGGCGACACTCGCGCTGGGCCTGTCCTTCACCGCCGGCACCGCCGGCGCCTTCGAGATCGAGAGCGCCGGGCTGACCGTCGGCATCACGCCCACCGTCTCGTCCGACTACCTGTTCCGCGGCGTCAGCCAGACCCGGAACCGCCCCGCCGTTCAGGGCACGATCGACATCCAGCACACGACTGGCCTCTACGTCGGTGCCTTCGCGTCCAATGTCGCCTTCCTCGGCACCAATGCCCGGCAGGAGATCGACGCGCTGGCCGGCTGGCGGACGACCTTCGCGGGCGTGAGCCTCGACCTCGGCGCCATCGCCTACAACTACCCGGGCTACCAGCACACCGCGCCGGGCACCTTCGACCTGCAGTACTACGAGCTGGCGGTGAAGGCCGCCTACGAGATCCCGAGCCTGCCCGTGCCGGTTAAGATTCTCGGCGCCTTCAACTGGTCCCCGAACTACCAGCTGGAGAGCGGAAACGGGTACTACGTCGAGGGCGGCGTGGAGATCGGCCTGCCCTACGACTTCACCCTGGCCGCCCGCGGCGGCTATCAGTGGATTCAGAACAACACCCGCTGGGGCTCGCCCGACTTCGGCAACTGGAACGTGACGTTGTCCTACAAGTTCTCGGACTTCGTCCTCACGGCCGGCTACTTCGACACGAGCCTGAGCCGGAGCGAGTGCTTCGGCAGCCAGAAGATCTGTGACGCGCGCGGCATGGTCTATCTCAGCCGCACCTTCTGACGGGCCGGGAACAGGGGCGGCGCGGTGCCTATTTCCGCGCCGCCCAGAGCATGAGCCGGCTGGCCGGCCAGGCCCAGAGGACCCCGGCCACCGTGAAGTAGAGCAGCTGCGCCGCCCAGTGGCGCGGCACGAGGTCGGCCAGGACCACCGCCGCCCCGATATAGAGCAGGAAGCCCAGGATTCCGGCGATGACGGCCACGGGGACGCGCGACATGCGGGTTCCCTGCCGCAAACCGGCCCGCGCGCCAAGTCCCGCAGGCGAACCGGGCCGGTTTGATCCGCCGCCCCGCCCCATCCTATGACGCAGGCCCATCCCGAGACGGAGCCCTGCGTGATGACCGACAACCTCGCCGATGCGGCGCCCCTCGCCGGGGTTGACCTGAAGCAGCACATCCGCGGCATTCCGGATTTCCCGAAGCCCGGCATCCTTTTCTACGACATCTCCACCCTGCTGCGGCACGGCCCCGCCTGGAAGGAGGCGATGCGCCGCCTGGCCGAGACCGTGCGCCCGCACCGCCCCACCCTGCTCGCGGGAATCGAGAGCCGCGGCTTCCTGGTGGCGGCTCCGCTGGCGCTTGAACTGGGCCTCGGCTTCGTGATGCTGCGCAAGCGCGGCAAGCTGCCGGGCGCCATCATCGGGCTGAACTACGCGCTGGAGTACGGCACCGACCGAATCGAGATGCAGGCCGACGCGGTGAAGCCCGGGGACCGCGTGGTGATCCTGGACGACCTGCTGGCCACGGGCGGCACCCTGGCCGCCAGCATCGCGCTACTCCGCCAGGCAGGCGCCGAGGTGCCGGCGGCGGCCGCGTTGATCGAGCTGACCTCCCTCAATGGTCGCGCCCGGCTGGGCGACACCGCTTTCGAGGCCCTGATCTCCTACGAGGGCTGACCCGAAGGTGCCACAATCCCGCCCCAGGAGCCGTCCAGCCTTCGCCACCATGAGCGCCTTGCCCGCCCATCCCCGCCCCTTCCCGCTCGGCCGGCGCGAGGCCGGGCTGGCGCTGCTCGGGCTGGCGGGGCTGCCGGGCGCTGCGCGGGCCCAGGTGGCGGAGAGCACGACCATCCTGGTGCCCGGGCCGGAGGATGGCGGCTGCGCCCGCTGGGCCGCCCGCGCCGCGGCGGCACTGGCGCGCGGGCTGCACCGGCCGGGGCCCCTGCGCCTCTCCTTCGTGGGTGGGCCGGACGGCGTGACGGCAGCGAACCGCTTCGCCACGCTGGATGGGGCGGAGGGGCCGCGGCTCCTCGTCCTGCCCGGCTGGACCTGCCACGCGCGGCTGACCGGCACCACCCGGGCGCGCTTCGAGCCGGGTGCCTGGCTGCCGCTGATGGCGAGCTGGCAAGGCGCGGTGCTGGCCGGGCGCGGGCCCCGGCCCGGCCGGGGCGGCACGCCGCTGCGCGTGGCGATCCCCGCCCCCGAGGCGCCGGAGGCGGCCGCCCTGGCCGCGTTGGACCTGCTGGGCGTCCCCGCGGCGCCGGTGACGGGCGCGGCCGAGGCCGCCTTCGCCGCGGGCGATGCCGATGCGCTGATCGTCATCGGCGCTGATCCCGTGGCCCGGGCGGCATCGCTGGGGGCCGTTCCCTGGTACCTCCTCTCCACCGGAGAGGGCGAAGCGACGGAGATTCCGCCCCTCCCCGGCCGAAGCCCGGAGACGCGCGCGGTGCTCGCGGCCGCGGCCGGTCTGCAGATGCGCGCGGCGCTTGTCATGCCGCCCCTGACGCCGGCCGATGCCGTGGCGGCCTGGCGCCGCGCCGCAGTCCGATGGCAGGAGGAGGAGCGCGCCCAGCCCACCGAGGGACAGCCGCTTACGGGCACGGCCGCGGGCGCCGCCTTCGCCCTGCTGGCGCCCGCCGCCGATGCGACCTTGGCCTATCGGAGTTGGCTGGAGCGGCGCCTGGGCTGGCGCGCGGGCTGAGAGCCGAACCCAGAGGGCTGGGCCATTCAGGCGAACAGGGCCAGGAGACTTGATGTGCTGCCGCTGGCCATGCCGGAATTGGCTGACATCACGTAGCGTTCGGCCAGCTTCGTGGCCTGCTTCGGATCGGTGAGCTTCGAGAGATCGAGCCGCGACGTGATGGCCCGGGCCTGGGTCTCCACCTCCTGGATCGCGATAGTCTGCGGCAGGCCCAGCGCGCCAGTGACGACGCGGCGCAGCACCGCATCGCCCAACACCTCGTAGGCGCTCAGCTCCTTCCCCGTCGAAACCCGCTGCTGGAAATAGAGGGCATCCGAGACGCCGCTTGCCTGATCGTCCTGGGAAAGGCGCCACTGGTAGGAGGTGTAGGCCTCCGTCAGGCTCTTCTGGACCGAGGCGTCGCGCAACCCGCCCAGGCCCTTGGTGGCGAGGTTCAGCGTGGCGGCCGCGGTCTTCCAGCGCGCATCCGTGGAGGCGAGCTTCGACGCCACCGAGTTGGAGTCGCTCGGGTCCGACATCAGCGCGCGCAGGGCGAGGCCCGTGCTGTCCACCGCGTCCGGCAGGCCGAGCGCCGGCAGCAGCACCGTCGTGACGCGCGGATCCCGCAGCGCGGCCTCCACCGTCTTTGCCTTAGCGATGCCTTCCGTGAAGCGGCTGATCGCCAGCTTCACCTCGGCCTCCTTCGCCACCTGCGTCACGCCCTTCGCCTCTGCCCCCTTCATGCTGGCACGGCGCAGGGCAAGCAGTGCCGAGGCGGGATCGGCCGTGCTGGTGCCCGCGGTGCTGCCGCCAAGGATGGCGAGGGCAAGGGCGCCGGACATGCTAGTTGTTCATGGCCAGGCCGGCGGCCATGTTCTCGTTCACCTCGATGAGGAAGGCGAGGTCGGGCTCGTCCTTCTCCATCTCCCGCAGCACCGTGCGGCCGACCGAGACGATGGAGGCGCGCAGGGGCGCGGGCAGCGCGTTGGTCGGGTCGATCAGCACCCCCTCCACCGCGAGCCAGAGGCGGCGATTGTCCGCCAGGGCGCGGATGGCGCGGAGCCCCACCTCCCCTCCCCCGCGGCCTTCGCCCTGGGCGGCGCGCAGGGCGCCGTTGACGCGGCGGAACACGTCCGCCTCCTGCGCGCGGATCGGCATCGCGGCCCGGGTGGCGCGATAGGCCAGGGCGGGATTGGGATGCTGCATCATGCCGTCATCTCCTCCGGCGCGGGGCGGGCGTTCGAGGGTGGGGCAATGCCGAGCACCGCCTCCTCATGCCGCATGACGCGGCGGGCGAGCTTCAGCGCGGTGTAGCAGTCGTCCTCCTCCGCCGCCGTCAGCGCGCGGTCGAGCATGGCGGAGGCGAGGTTGGAGGTGGTGGCCGCCTGGAACTCGCCGATGAGCTGGCGCGCGGCCTCCAGCCCGCGCTCCCTCTCCTCCTCGTTGCCGATATAGGCGGTCTGCAGGGCGAAATAGATGCGGCGGGCCGGGGTGTCGGCAGCCTCCGGCGGCAGGATCTGCTTGCCGAAGAGGAAGCGGGCCTTCGCGGTGAGTTCGATGCGTGCGCGGTTGCGGAAGCGGATAGGGGCGCCGTTGACGACCATCAGGTCGCCCTGGCGAAGTTCGAGAACCAGCGTGGACACGGTCTTCGCGTTCCTTCGTGGCATGCGATGCGCGGCGCGGGCCTTGCGCGGCCGCCGCATCGCCGCCGGGTGGCAGCTTGCCGCCCGGCACGATGAATGGGGACGGAACGGGGCGCCGCGGGTCTTTCACGGCGCCGCGCCCTTCAGCGGAACAGGCTCATCAGGCTCTGCGGCGCCTGGTTGGCGATGCTGAGCGACTGCGTGCCGAGCTGCTGCTTGATCTGGAGCGCCTGGAGGGTCGCGCTCTCCTTTGCCAGATCGGCATCGACCAGCGCCCCCAGCCCGGTCTGCAGGGAGTCCATCTTCTGCTTGTTGTAGTCGACCTGCTCGGTCAGGTAGTTGCTGTTGTTGCCGAAGGTGTTCAGCGCGCTGTTGACCGCGGTCATCTTCGTCGTGAAGTCGCCGCTGGCGCCGAGCATGGAGGCCGCCGCCGCGGCATCGGTAGGTGCGGCGTTGATGGTGAGGGTCGCGCCGTCCACCGCCGCGAGCGTGTAGGTCGTCCCCTTCTCGTTCCGCACGGTGGCAATGTTGCCGCCGCCCGCGCCGGTGGAGGTGCTGAGCAGGGTGCGCCCGTTGTAGGTGGCGTCCGCGACGTAGTTCTGCACCTGGGTGCGGAGCGAGTCGTACTGCGACTGGTACTGGGACCGCTGGCTGTCGGACAGGGTGCCGTCCGCTAGCTTCACCAGCACTGTCTTGATGTCGCCCATCGTGTCGGAAACCTTGTTCAGGCCCGACAGGGTGGTGTCCAGCACGCCCTGCACGCCACCGATCTGCTCGTTGGCGGAGGTGATGCCGGCGATGTCTGCCCGCACGCTCTGGGCCACGGCGAAGGCCGCGCCGTCGTCCTTCGCGTCCGAGACGCGGTAGCCGGTGGAAATGCGCTTCTGCGTCGCGTTCAGCGCGTCGTTCGTCTTGTTCAGCGTCTGCAGCGCGACGGATGCGCCGATGTTCGTGTTGACCGAGTTCAGGGCCATGTCTTGCCCCTTTCCTGTCCGGCGGGGGCCGTCTCTCCGGCCGCCACCCGTTGCGTTCCGCCTCTTGCGGTATGGGCCCATCCTGGGCCGGGCCGGTTAACGGCCGTTGAATCCCGCCCTCATCACAGGAACTTGGTGAGGGAGAGGCCGGAAAGCATTGAAAGTGCCTGCCATGAGGCCTGGAGACGGGTCTGGGTGTCCTGCAGCGCCGTCAGCGTGGTGGCCAGGTCCACCTCCTCCACGTCGGAGAGCTGGGATTTCAGGGCTAGGCCCATGTCCTCGTGGCGCGTCCTGGCCGCCTCCAGCCGGGACTCGGAGAGGCCGAGCGCGCCCGCCTCCTCGCCCAGTCCGGTCATGGCCGACTCCAGGCTCGCCTTCACCCCGGTCATCACCGCATCGAAGTCGGCCCCGGCGGCTGCCTGCCCGGCGGTGAGGCTGGCGAGCGTCATCAGGCCGCGCAGCAGGTCCCGGGACCAGCTGCCCGTCTCGCTGCCCGTGGTGGGGCCGGTGGCGTTGCGGCTGGCGAAGAGGCCGGTGCCCACCGCTTCGCCATCCCCCGTCAGCGTGGTGGGGCGGGGCTCGGCGCCACCCTTCAGCGGGTCGAGCGCGTAGTCCGAGAAGGGGGTCTCGCCGGGATTCGTGCTGGCCGCCGCGGCGAGCGTGCCGGAGAGCACCGCGGCGCCGTTCCCGGGCGCGAGGGAGGACACGGCAGCGGCGATGCCCGTCGCCATCGTCGTGCTCATGATGCCGGCGGGATCGGGGATCGGCGGGTTGGCCGTGTCGGCGCCGCCGAACAGGTAACCTCCGGCCTGCCTCTCGTTCAGCAGCGCCGCCACCTGCTGGATCGCGTCGTGCGCACCACTCGCCAGCGCGGTGATGCGGGTGCTGTCCGCCGTGGTGACCTTGCCGGCCTCCGCCAGGAAGCTCTCGGCAATGGAGGAGAGCTGCGCCAGGGCGTCCTGCGCGGCGGCGGTGGTGCCGAGCGCGCGGTCTATCGCGGTGGTGTGGGTCTCGCGCCGGGTGATCTCGCCGCGCAGGCTGATGGCGCGCGCGGCCTCGCCGGAGAAATCGCCGTACCAGGTGCCGCGCTTCCCATCCGCCGACTGCGCCGCCAGCGTGGTGAGCTGCGCCTTGATGACGGAGGATTGCTGCACCAGCCGCGCCAGCGCGCCGGATCCGATTCCCGTGACCGCCATCACCGCACCGCCTGGAAGAGGGTGTCGTACATCGTTTGCACGGTCGAGATGAGCCGGGCATTCGCCGAGTAGGCCGTCTGCAGGGCGATCATCGCCGACAGCTCCTTGTCCATGTCCACCCCTGATCGATCCGAGAAGCGGCTCTCCAGCGAGGCGAGGAGGTCGCCCGAGGCCTTCGCGTCGCCCTCCGCCCCGGCACGCGCCGAGGTCTGGGTGGCGACGAGGGAAGCGGCGTGGTCGCTGAGGCTGCGGTTCGAGCGGAGCGAGGATGTGAGGTTGCCGCCCGGGCCGAGGCCGGTGCTGGCGAAGGCGGGCTGCGCGATCCCGGCCGAGACCTGCGTGCCCAGGCTGTTGTTCAGCACCCGGTCGATGAGGGTCGTGAAGTCCGCCGGACCGGAGTTGGGGTTCGGCGTGAATGCCGTGGCGCCTCCCGCGCCTGCGGCCACGGCGCGGGTGCCGTCCCGCACCAGGCCGGGATCGGCGGTCACGGCGGGGTTGACCCGGAGCGCGCCGGCGAAGCCGATCCAGCCGCCGGTTGCATAGGCACCGGAGGGATCGGGAACACTCCCGGCATTGCCGGTGAAAAGCGTGAGCCCCTGCGCGTCGAAGCGCGCGGCGAGGTTGGCGGCGGAGACGTCCAGTTCCGCCTGTGCGAGGGGCAGCTCCGTGTCGCGCAGGGACGCGTAGGCCGCTAGCGTGCCGTTGCCGAGCCGGGACGTGACATCGGTGGTGCCGAGCATGACCCCCGGCAGGCTGCCGCCGCTGCCGTAATAGGCCTCCGGGCCGAGCGTGGCATTGGCGACGGTGAAGGGGCCATTTTCCGAATAGAGGGGCAGGTTCAAGCCGCCTGCCGTGATCAGCGCCACCCCCCCATTCGCCTGGGCCACGGCCTTGACCTGCATGACGGAGGAGAGGGTGGCGATGGCCGCGTCCCTCTGATCCTCCAGTTCCGCCGTGCTCTGGCCTTGCGCGCGCAGGGGAATGATCTGCTTCGTTAGATCGGAAACCTTTCGCAGCGCCTCGTTCAGCGTGTCCACATCCCGCACCATCGCGTCCTGCGCGCCCTGGCGCGCCTCCTGGATGGCGGAGGAGACGGTGCCGTAGCGCTCCGCCAAGTCCTCGGCGGCGCTCACGACCTGTGACTGGAGCAGCGTGTCCGAGGGATCCCCCCGCAGCGCCGTGAAGGCGTCTCCGATCGCAGCGGTGAGGTCGGCCACGGATTCGCCCGTGGCGCCATGCGCCACCTCCACCCCCTTCAGAAGTGTTGCACGGGCGGTGGCGGCATCGGTGGTGGCGCGTGCCGCGTTCATCTGCGCGACGAGCGCCGCGTCCACCGCCCGCGTCGCCTCCGCGCTGCGGACGCCGGATGAGAGGGCGCCGGACACCACCGCCTCGCCCTGCACCTCCTTGCGGGTGTAGCCGGGCGTGGCGGCGTTGGCGACGTTGGCGACGTTGGAGGCCGATTGCGCGAGCTGCCGGTTGACGTGCGACAGGCCGCTGCGCGCGATGGACAGGGCGAGATCGAGGCTCATCCGCTCCATTCCTCCGTTGCGGGATCAGGCACCGCGGGCGGGCGGCGTGTGCTGGCTGCCGCGGGTGGGCGGCGCATGTTGGCCGCCGCGGTTAGCGGCGCATGTTAATGGTGTCCTGCAGCAACTCGTCGGAGGCGGTGACGATCTTCGTGTTCGCCGCATAGGCACGCTGCGCGAGGATGAGCTTCGAGAACTCGGACGCGATGTCCACGTTGGAGCTCTCCAGCGAGGAGGTGACGATCTTGCCGCCGCCGTTGGACGCGGCATCGTTCACCCGCGCCTCCCCGCTCTCGGTCGTGCGGAGATAGGCCTGGCCGTCCACCTTCTGCAGCTTGTCCGGGTCGGCGAAGGTCACGATGGGCACGCGGCCGATCGTGCGGCTCTGGCCGTTGTCGTAGTTCACGGTCAGGTCGCCATTGTCGCTGAGCGAGACGGAGGAGAAGCTGCCCTGCGGCACGCCGTCCTGAGAGATGTCGCGCAGCGTGTACTCCGTGCCGGCGTACTGCGTGACTCCGGAGGGCTGGCCGAAACTGCCGAGGTTGAGCTGGATGCTCTGCGCGCCCTGGCCGAAATCGGCGGAGAAGGTGACGGTCGCCGGATCGCCCGCCGTGGCGGTGCTGCCCGTCAGCCCCGCGCCCGCGCCGAAGGAGCCGATGGTGCCGGCGGCCGTGGTGGGGCTGGCGGCGGTGCCGAAGTTCACGTCGATGGTGCGCGTGGTCACGCCCGATCCATCGTCCGGGATGCTCATGGAGAGCTGCCAGGTGTTGGTGCCCGTGTTCGTCCAGGTCATGTCCACCGCGTGCAGGCGGCCCAGACTGTCGTAGATCTGGATGCTGGCATTGGCCGGGGTGGTGGTGGAATCGGCCGGCAGGTTGGCGGAGAGGTTCACGTTGCTCGTCGCCACCGGATTGTACACGGACTGGTCCACCCGCAGTGGCCCGACGCTCGACCGATCCGGCACGCCGTTGGACCCCGCCGTCCAGCCCTGCAGGTAGTAGCCCTGTCCGTTGACCAGGTAGCCGTCCGTGTTCATGCCGAAGTCGCCGGCCCGGGTGTAGAAGGTACGGGAGTCGAAGGTGGTGGCACCGTTTTCTGTGCCCGTCGCGCTGGCCACGGCGAACATGCCTTGCCCTGCGATCGCCATGGCCAGCGGGTTGTCCGAGGATTGCACCGTGCCCTGCACGGAGACGGTGTAGTCCGGCCGCGCGGTGACGGAGCCGGGCTGGTTCACCTGCGCGGTGGAGCGCGTGACGTAGGACACGAAATTCGTGTCCGTGCGCTTGAAGCCGGTGGTCTGGCTATTCGCCACATTGTCCGCGACGTTGCCGAGCGCGCGCGACTGCGCGGTCAGCCCGCTGATGGCCGTGTTCATCGAGGCGTAGAGCGACATGCCGGGCTCCGTGGGGGATGTCGGGCGCCGGTTGCTTCCCGCTGCCCGCCGGCCATGGCGCAACGCCCGTGCCAGCCCCGGGCCGGCGTTCCGGCGGCGGTGCGTGCCGGGGGTGGGCAAGCCCTGCCGCCCTCCGGGCCGGGCTTGCCGTGCCGGGGGCGGCACGGGCTGGCAGGCGGCTTGCGGTCACCGCGCCCGGGGCTTGCCCGATCCGCGGCGGCCAGGGGAGCGGAAGCGATGATGGACGTGCTGGACAGCCCGCCGGCGAGCGCCCCGCCGCGCGGCACCGCGCCCGGCAGCGCCGCGGCCGCGCCGGAAGGCGGCGGCTTCGCGCAGGCGCTACTCGGTGCGACAGGCGCGGCGGCGGCACCAGCGGCGCCGGCCGCAGCCCGCCCCGCGACGAGCCTGCCCGGCGCGCCCGTTCTGGCCGCGCCGATGATGGCCGGATCTCCAGCCGCCCTGCCGCCCGGTGCCGCGCCGGAGACCGGAGCCAGCCTGCCCGACGCCTCTCTCCAGCAAGCGCCCCGGGTGATGCCGGCGGCCGTGCCACAGGGTGCGGAAGCATTGCCTTTGCCCGGCGCGGCCGCGGGGGCATCGGCCCCGAAGCCCGCCCCCCGGCCAGCCGAAGGTCCGGATGCGGTTGCACGGGAGGACGATGAGGGCCCGGCGCCAACGGAGCCGGCCATGGCTGCCACTCCGGCGCAGGACGCCGCCCCACTCCCATCTCCCATCCTCACCCCGCCGGCCCCGGCCATCCCCGTGCCGACCGCGCCTGCCCAGCATCCCGGCCCCACCCCGGTGGCGGACCGCGCGCCCGTCGAGGCCGGCGTGACGAGGCCAACCAGGCCGGGCAACGCGGTATCTCCCGCGGTTCAGCCAGCCGCCCGTTCCGCAGCCCCGCTCCCGGGGGAGGCCACGGATGATCCGGAGACCCATGCGACGAGCGGCGCCGGGGACGTTGCGGTGCCGGGTTGCCCCAAGCCCGCGGGGCCGCAGGCCGCCGCAAGGCCTGATGCACGGCCGGCGGATGCACCGAAGGAGGTCGCGGCGCCGACGGAGGCGGCGAAAGCCCCGCCAGCCCTCGCCGCGCCCACCTCCCCCGCCGCACCAGGCATGACCGTCGGGATGGCCGCGGAGACAAGGTCTGGAACGCAGGCCGATGCGGCGGCACCCGCCGTCGTGGCGCAGCCCGCCGGGCAGGTCTCCTTCGTCATGCCCGGGCTGCTCCCCGCGCCACCGCTGGCCGTACCGTCGCCGGCCGAGGCCCCGCGCCTCGTGCCGCGCACCGCCCCGGCCGAGCAGGTGGCGCCCGTTGCCATCGCCATTGCCCTGGGTGGCACCGACGGGCGCATTGCCCTCAGCCTCGACCCCGTCGAGCTGGGCCGCGTGGAGGTGGTGGTGGAGCGCGTGGGCGAGGCCGCGCATGTGCAGGTGGCCGCGGAGCGGCCGGAAACCCTCGCCCTGCTGGCCCGCGATGGCGCTGCGCTGGACCGTGCCCTGGGCGGCGCCGGGATCGGCGCGGAGGGTGGGCGCAGCCTCAGCTTCTCCCTCCTCTCCGATTCCGGTGCGGGCACCGGCGGCTTCCCTGGCGGCGGGAGCGCCGGCGGTGGAACGGGTGGGGGCGGCCGGCGCCCTGGCGGGGGCTGGGCCGCCGAACGCACCGCGGCGGAGGAGGCGGGCCCGCAGCGCCGCGCCATCCTCGGTCTGCTTGACATCGCGATCTGAGGGGAGATCTGGGCATGACCACCACCACCGCGACGACGTCCACCACCGCCGCCGCCGGCGCCTCCGGTACAGCGCGCACGCAGCTGGCGGGCAGCTTCGACAATTTCCTCTCGTTGCTGACGACGCAGCTGAAGAACCAGTCTCCCACCGACCCGCTCGACACGAACGAGATGACCGCGCAGCTCGTGCAGTTCGCCTCGGTGGAGCAGCAGATCGCGATGAACCAGAACCTGGAATCCATGGTTTCGCTGCAGCAAGCCGCGCAGCTCACCGCTGCTTCTCCCATGCTCGGCCAGAGGGTGGAGGTGGAGGGCGACTTGCTGCCCCTGCAGGACGGCAGCGCCACGGTGCGCCTGCCCGCCGCCGGGGCCGCGCGCACGGCCCGCGTGGCGATCCTGGACAGCAACGGAAAGACGCTGCGGGAGGCGCAGCTGACCCTGGGCACGGAGAGCAAGGACTGGGTCTGGGACGGCCGGGATTCCAGCGGCAAGAAACTGCCCGACGGCGCCTACAAGGTGGCGGTGACGGGGGCGGACGCGAATGGCGGCGTCGCCACCACCTCCTTCACCGTGCTCGGCACCGCGACGGCAGCGGAACGGGTGGACGGCACGCTGAAGCTGCGGATGGGCTCGGCCACCTACGGCTTCGACAAGGTTCGCTCCATCACTGGCGGCGGCTGACGCGTAACCGCCGGTTAACCCCCACCCGGCAAGGATTGCCGGGCCGGCAAGAGGCCGGCGCGAGGGGGTTGGCTCCATGCAGAAGCGGCCTGGGCATGCGGAACGGCTGTCGGCCATGCGGGACGGGCGCTGAATGGCCGCCTTCGTCGCCCAGCTCCGCGCCTTCGGCCCCGCCCGCCTGGGCGCCATGGCGGCCACGGCGCTCGCCGTGCTCGGGCTGCTGGCCTGGTTCGGGATGCGCGCCGGGCAGCCCGGCATGGCCCTTCTCTACGCGGAACTGGATCCGCGTGACGCCGGCGCGGTGGTGGCCTCGCTGGAGCGGCAGAAGGTCGCGTTCCGGCTGGGCGCGGGCGGCAGCTCCATCCTCGTGCCGGAGGAGATGGTGCCGCGCCTGCGCCTTTCCCTCGCGCGCGAGGGCCTGCCCACGGGCGGCAGCGTGGGGTGGGAGATCTTCGACCGCGGCGAGAGCCTGACCACCACCCCCTTCCAGCAGGACGTGAACCGGCTCCGCGCGATGGAGGGCGAGCTCTCCCGCACCATTCGCGGCCTTGCGGGGGTGCGGGCCGCGCGGGTCCATCTGGTGCTGCCGCGGCGGGAGGCCTTCTCCCGCCAGACGACCGAGGCGCAGGCGAGCGTGGTTCTGACCATGCAGGGCGTGCAGCGCCTGGACCGGGACGGCGTGCAGGCGGTGCTGCACCTCGTCGCCACCGCCGTGCCGGGGCTGCTACCGCGAAACGTCTCCATCGTGGACAGCCGGGGCGAGCTGCTGGCGCGCGGCGGCCAGGCGCTCTCCGGCCCCGCCGCGGCCGCCACGCAGGAGGAGACGCGGCGCGCCGAGGGGCTGCGGATCGCGCGAGGCCTGGAGGAGATGTTGGAGCGCAGCCTGGGCGTCGGCCGCGTGCGGGCGGAGGCGACGGTCGAGATGGATTTCGACCGTGTGCAGACCACCGAGGAGCGCTTCGATCCCGAGAACCAGGTGCCGCGCAGCGTGCAGAGCAGCCAGGAGCAGTCGCGGGGCGCGGAGGGCGGCAACGTCTCCGTCGCCAACCAGCTGCCGGGGGCCGATGCGGGTGGCGGGGGCGGGAGCCAGGACAGCAAGAGCGAGGAGACGACGAACTACGAGATCGGCAAGACCGTGCGGAGCACCGTGCGGGAGCACCCGGTCACGCGCCGCCTCTCCGTCGCCGTGCTGGTGGATGGGGTGTGGGAGGGCACGCCCCCCGCCTTCCGGGAGCGCGGTGCAGAGGAGCTGGCGCGGATCGGGACGCTGGTCCGCAGCGCCATTGGCTTCGACGAGCGGCGCGGCGACCGGGTGGAGGTGGTCTCCATGCGCTTCGCGGCGCCGGAGGGCGGCGACAGCCCGGCCGATCCCGGCGTACTCGGCCTTGGCCTAGGCCCTGCCACGGCGGCGCGGCTGGCGGAGTCCGGCCTCTACGCACTGGTGGCGCTGGTGGCGATCCTGCTGGTGGTGCGGCCGATGACGCGCCGGCTGACCGCGACCCTGGTTCCCCAGCCAGCCCTGGCCGGCACGGGGACGGAGGGCGTGGCCCTGCCGGGCAACGGGATCGCGGCGGCGCTGGCGGGCTCGGCGGCTGCCGCCGCCCTGCCCGGGCCGGAGGGCGACGAGATGGTGAGCCTGGAGAACGTGCACGGCCAGCTTCGCGCCTCGTCTGTCGCCCAGGTGAACGCTCTGATGGAGGCCCATCCCGACGAGGGCTTGGCGGTCGTGCGCAGCTGGCTGGCGCCGGAGGAGACGCAATGATGAGGCTGACCGGCCCGCAGAAGGCGGCAGTTCTTCTGCTCACGCTCGGAGAAGAGCAGGCGCGGCGCCTCTTCGGCCGCCTGCACGAGGACGAGATCCGCGACGTCTCCGCTGCCATGGCGACGCTGGGCGCGATCGACGCGGCGGTGGTGGAGGAGCTGTGCAAGGAGTTCAGCGACAGTCTCGGCGCGACCGGCAAGCTCATCGGCTCCTTCGAGACGACGGAGCGGATGCTGCTGAAGACCCTGCCGCCCGACCGCGTGGCGCAGATCATGGAGGAGATCCGCGGCCCGGCCGGGCGGACCATGTGGGACAAGCTCGGCAACGTCTCCGAGGCCGTCCTCGCGAACTATCTGAAGAACGAGTACCCGCAGACCGTCGCCGTGGTGCTCTCCAAGGTGCGCCCGGACCATGCAGCGCGCGTGCTGGCCCTCCTGCCCGAAGGCTTCGCGATGGAGGTGGTGATGCGGATGCTGCGCATGGAGACCGTGCAGAAGGAGGCGCTGGAGGGCGTCGAGCGCACGCTGAAGATGGAGTTCATGAGCAACCTGGCCCGCGCCAGCCGCCAGGACAGCCACGAGGTGATGGCTGAGATCTTCAACAACCTGGACCGCGCGGCCGAGGGACGTATCATGGCCGCGTTGGAGGAGCGCAACCACGAGAGCGCGGAGCGCATCCGCGCGCTGATGTTCACCTTCGACGACCTGAGCCGCCTGGATGGCCAGGGCGTGCAGCTGCTGCTGCGGAGCGTGGACAAGGACAAGCTGGCGCTGGCCCTGAAGGGCGCGAGCGAGACGCTGAAGGACCTGTTCTTCGGAAACCTGTCGGAGCGTGCCGCGAAGATGCTGAAGGACGACATCGCGGCGCTGGGCGCCGTGCGTCTGCGCGACGTAGACGAGGCGCAGGCGATGATGGTGGCCATGGCGAAGGACCTTGCCGCCTCCGGCCAGATCCAGCTGGAGGACGGGCAGGAGCAGATGATCGCCTGACATGTCCCCCCTTCTCACCGGCCTTCGCGGCCTCGCCCTCCCCGACCTCGACGCGCTGGACAGGCCGCCGCCCGATGTCCCCGAACCCGCCGGCCCCTCTATCGACGAGATGCTGGATGCCGCGCGCCGCGAGGGCCACGCCGCCGGGCTGCGCGAGGGCGAGGCACGAGGCCGCGCTGCCGAGGGTGCCTCGCGCGAGGCCATGGCGGAGGAGGCGGTCCGCATCGCGCTGCTGCAGCTTGATGAGGCGCGGGAGGCCGCCCGCGCGGCAGCGGACGAGAACGCCACCGCCCTGGCGGGGATGCTGCTGGCGGTGGTGGACGCCGCCCTGCCCGGCGCCGCGGCGCGCGAGGCGGCGGCGCTGCTGGAACCGCTGATGCGCGCCCTGGGCCCGGTGGAGGATGCGCCGCCGGGCGCGACCCTGCGCGTGCCGCCCGCCCTGCTGGAGCACGCCCGCGCCCGCTTCGACGGCGTGGGCCTGCCGATCGAGCCTGATCCGGCCCTGCCCGAGGGCGATGCGCGCATCGTCTGGCGCCATGGCGGGCTCGACCTCGACCTTTCCCGCCGCCGCGCCGCGATCCGCGAGGCGCTGGCCGCCCTGGACCTTCCGATGGAGGACGACGCATGAGCAACGGCTTCGAGCCCGTGAGCGCCGACGAGGCCACCGAATCCCGCCCCGCCCCAGGCATCCAAGGGCTGGACGCCGTGTACGACATCCCCGTGCAGGTCAGCGCCGTGCTGGGCCGCGCGACGCTGCAGGTAAGCCAGCTGTTGAAGCTCGGGCGCGGTGCGGTGGTCGAGCTGGACCGCAAGCTGGGCGAGGCAGTGGACATCTACGTCAACAATCGCCTCGTCGCACGCGGCGAGGTGGTGATGGTGGAGGACAACCGCCTGGGCGTGACGATGACCGAGATCGTGAAGGCGGACCGCGCGGGATGACGCGCCTCCTCATCATCGGCAGCCTGGAGGCGGAGCTGGGCCAGGCGGCGCGCATCGCGGTATCGCGCGGGGCGCGGCTGCGGCAGGCGGATGGCGTGACCTCCGGGATCGCCATGGCGCGGGGCGAGGGCTTCGACCTCATCCTCTGCGACGTGCTGCACGACGTGGCCTGGCTTGTCTCCTGCCTGGAGGCGGAGCGGATCGCCTGCCCGGTGGTGGCCTGCGGCCGCAACGCCGATGCCGCGGCCGCCGTGCGCGCCATCCAGGCCGGCGCGAAGGAGTTCCTGCCGCTTCCACCGGATGCGGAGCTGATCGCCGCCATGCTCCAGGCCGCCGCCGGCGAGGCGGACGCGCCCGTGCACCGGGATCCCGCCATGGCGGCCGTTCTGAAGCGGGCGGAGGGCGTGGCGCGGGCCGAGGCGAGCGTGCTGATCACCGGGGAGAGCGGCACGGGCAAGGAGGTTCTGGCGCGCCACATCCACCGCCACTCTCGCCGCGCCGATGGTCCCTTCGTCGCTTTGAATTGCGCGGCGTTGCCGGAGGCCCTGTTGGAGAGCGAGTTGTTCGGCCACGAGAAGGGCGCCTTCTCCGGTGCCGTCGCCGCGCGCCGAGGCAAGTTCGAGCAGGCGGATGGCGGCACGCTGCTGCTTGACGAGATCGGCGAGATGGACCCGCGCCTGCAGGCCAAGATCCTGCGCGCCTTGCAGGAGCGGGAGATCGACCGGCTGGGCGGCGCAGGCCCTGTGAAGGTGGACGTGCGAATCCTGGCCGCCACCAATCGCGATCTTGCGGCCGAGGTCGCCGCCGGGCGGTTCCGCGAGGACCTGTTCTTCCGCCTGAACGTCGTCGCGCTTCGCATTCCCGCCTTGCGCGACCGCCCGGATGACATCCTGCCCATCGCCGAGCACTTCGCGCGCCGCTACGCCGAGGCGAATGGCATGCCGCCGCGCCGCTTTGCCCCCGCAGCCCGCGCCGCGCTTCTCGGCCATGCCTGGCCGGGCAATGTGCGGGAGTTGGAGAACACCGTGCATCGCGCCGTTCTGCTGGCCGAGGGCGACGAGATCGGCGCGGAGGCGGTGGAACTGCACGTGCCCGCGCTGCGCCTCTCGTCTGCCGCGGTACCGGCCGAGGCGCATCCCGCGCGCGCCGTGGGCGTCGCGGCCCTGGTCGGGCGACGCATGGAGGACGTGGAGCGCGACCTGATCCTGGAGACGCTGACGCACTGCCTGGGCAACCGCACCCGGGCGGCGGAGATCCTCGGCATTTCCATCCGCACGCTGCGGAACAAGCTGCACGAGTACCGCGCGGCCGGCGCGCCCGTGCCCCTGGCGCCCGGGCAGATGCCGGTCGCACCCTTCCCCTACGCGCAGCTGGGCTGACGCGGCGTGACGCTCCCCCCCTGGCTGCGGAATCTCGGCGGCTCCACCGACGTGGCGCTGGCGATGGGCGTCGCCATGCTCATCGTCGTGCTGGTGGTTCCCTTGCCGGTGGTGCTGCTGGACGGGGGGCTGGCGCTCTCGGTCACGCTCTCCGTGCTCGTGCTGATGACGGCGTTGTTCCTGCAGCGGCCGCTGGACTTCACCTCCTTTCCCACCATCCTGCTGTTGACCACTCTGCTGCGCCTGGCACTGAACGTCGCCACCACGCGCACCATCCTGACGCATGGGCACGAGGGGCCGAGCGCGGCCGGCCATGTCGTCTCAGCCTTCGGTGGGTTCCTGATGGGCGGCGACGTGCTGGTGGGCATGATCGTCTTCGCCATTCTCCTTGTCGTGAACTTCATGGTCGTGACGAAGGGCTCCGGCCGCATCGCGGAGGTGGCGGCGCGCTTCAGCCTGGACGCCATGCCTGGCAAGCAGATGGCGATCGACGCCGATCTCTCCGCCGGCCTGATCGATGACAAGACCGCCCGCCAGCGCCGGGCCGACCTGGAGGCAGAGAGCGGCTTCTACGGCGCCATGGACGGCGCGGCAAAGTTCGTGCGCGGCGATGCGATCGCGGGCCTCATCATCACCGGGATCAACCTGATGGGCGGCATCGCCATCGGCGCGGGGCGGCACGGGCTGCCCTTCATGGACGCGATCACCACCTTTTCCTCTCTCACGGTCGGCGACGGGCTCGTTTCGCAGATCCCGGCGCTGCTCACCTCGGTCGCCGCGGGCATCGTGGTGACGAAGGGCGGCACGGAGGGCACGGCGGACAAGGCGCTGGTGAAGCAGCTCGGCCTTGAGAAGCCGCTGTGGATCGCGGCCGGCGCGGCGGGGATGATGGGGTTCCTGCCGGGCATGCCGTTGATCCCGTTCCTGCTGCTTTCGGGCGGCTTCGCGGCCGGGGCCTGGAACCGCCGCAAGGCCGATGTCAAGGCCGGGGAAGTGGCCGCCGCGTCGCCCGGGCCTGCGCCCGAGGTACCGATCGCGGAGACGCTGCGGATCGACATGCTGCGGATCGAACTGGGCTACGGGCTGCTCTCGCTCGCCGCCGGTGAGGGGCCGCGGCTGACGGAGCAGATCCGCAACCTCCGCAAGACGGTGGCGCAGGAGATGGGCTTCGTGCTGCCCAGCGTGCGGCTGCAGGACAACCTGCACCTGCAGCCGCACGAGTACGTAGTGCGCGTGAAGGAGATCGAGGCCGGGCGCGGCGAGCTGCGCATCCCCATGCACCTGGCGATCGACCCTTCCGGCGGCCGCCCCGCCATGCCCGGCGAGCCCTGCGAGGAGCCCACCTTCGGCCTGCCCGCCCTCTGGATCGACGAGCACCGCAAGGACGAGGCCCTGGCGCGCGGCTGCACGGTGGTGGACGGCGCCGGCGTGATGGCGACGCACCTGACGGAGATCGTGCGCGACAACATGCCGGAGTTGCTGAGCCACGCGGAGGCGCAGAAGCTGATCGACGAGCTGCCGCCGGAGAACGGCAAGCTCGTCGCCGACCTCATTCCCCAGCAGATCACCACCGGCGGCGTGCAGCGCGTGCTGCAGGCGCTGCTGGCGGAGCGCGTCTCCATCCGCGACCTGCCGACCATCCTGGAAGGCATCCAGGAAGCGATGGCGGCAGGCGCCCGCGGCGTGCCGGCGCTGGTGGCGGTGGTGCGCGCGCGGCTGGCGCGGCAGCTCTCCGACGCCGCGCGCGGCCCGGCGGGCTACGTGCCGCTGATCACGCTCTCTGCCGAGTGGGAACAGGCCTTTGCGGAGGCGCTGGTGGGCCCGGGAGACGAGCGGCAGCTGGCCATGGCGCCTTCCCGCCTGCACGACTTCATGGCGCGGCTGCGGGAATCCTTCGATCGTGCGACGTCGCAGGGCGAGTCCCCGGTCCTTGTCTGCAGCCCGGGCATTCGGGCGCATGTGCGGGCCATCGTGGAGCGCTTCCGCCCCGCCACCCCCGTGCTCGCGCAGACGGAGATCCACCCGCGCGCCCGCATCCGCACGGTGGGGGCGATCTGATCTTCACCATTCAGCAACCCCGGGCGCGCGAGCCTTAGCCCATGCGGCTCCGAGTCTTCCGCGCAACCAGGATGGCCGATGCCATGGCGGAATGCCGCCTGGCGCTGGGCCCCGACGCGCTGATCCTCTCCACCCGGCGCACCGCCGCGGGGGTGGAGGTGACGGCCGCGCTGGAGCCGGCGGAAGAGGAGCCCCCTCCCCCACCGCCGCCACCGGTCCCGGTTGCCGGCGCACCGGATCCTCTGGCACGCCACAACATGCCGTCGGCGCTGCGCGGGCGGGTCGGCCCCGGCGATGCCGCCTCCCTGGCCGCGGCGCTGCGCTTCTCGGCACTGCCGGACGCCGCGGCGCGCCCCTTGGCCCTGGTGGGTCCGCCCGGGGCGGGAAAGACGCTGACGCTCGCGAAGCTCGCCACGCGGATGGTGATGCGCGGGGCCCGCCCACTGGTCGTCACCGCCGACTCCCAGCGCGCGGGGGCGGCGGAGCAGATCGCGGCCTTCACGCGGGTGCTGGGCATCCCGCTCGCCACCGCCGGCACGGGCACGCAGCTGGCGGCAGCGCTGGGCGCGCGGCATCCCGGGCAGCACCTCCTGCTGGACACGGCGGGGTGCGACCCCTTCGATCCCGGCCAGGCGGAGCAGCTCCTCGCCCTGTTGCGCGTCACGGATGCGGCGCCGCTCCTAGTCCTGCCCGCCGGTCTGGACGCGGAGGAGGCGATGGAGACGGCGCGCGCC
The DNA here is from genome assembly GCF_024594815.1 of Roseomonas populi. GTDB lineage: Bacteria > Pseudomonadota > Alphaproteobacteria > Acetobacterales > Acetobacteraceae > Roseomonas > Roseomonas populi. The sequence continues at coordinate 483,481 of NZ_JANJOU010000001.1, forward strand.
TTCGCGGCGCTCGGCGCCCGCCACCTGCTGCCGACTCGGCTGGACGGCGCCCGCCGCCTGGGCGGCGTGCTGGCGGCCGCCTTCGCCGGGCCGCTCGCGCTGACCGAGGCCGGCACGGGCCCGGGCGCGGCGGACGGCCTCACTCCCCTCACCCCGGCCTGGCTGGCGGAGCGGCTGCAAGGCCCGGCCCGCCCAAGGATCACCGGGCCCGAACAGGAGGCCGCATGAGCCGCTTGATTGGTATCGCTTCCGGCAAGGGCGGCGTCGGGAAAACGGTGCTGGCGATCGGCCTCGCCCAGGCCCTGGCCCGTGCGGGGCGCCGCGTGCTCCTGGCCGATGGCGATCTTGGCCTGGCGAACGTGGACGTGCAGCTGGGGCTGGAGGCGCGGCACGACCTGATGGCCGTGCTCGCCGGAGACGTGACCCTGGGCGGGGCGGCGATCCGGGTGGAGGCGGGGTTCGAGGTGCTGCCCGGCCGATCCGGCTCCGGCGCGCTGGCGGCGCTGGACCCGGGCTGGATCGACCGCTTTCTCGGCCTGCTGCGGGGCGCCCCGCAGGACGACGTCGTGCTGGACATCGGCGCGGGGTTGGACCCCGTGCCGCGCCGCCTCTCCGCGGGCTGCGACACCCTGCTGGTGGTCGCCACCGACGAGCCGACGAGCCTGACGGACGCTTATGCCGTGCTGAAGCTGCTGCGCCGGGACGCTCCGGCGACGGAGGCGCGGGTGGCCGTCAACATGGCGGCCGACGCTGCCGCGGGCACGCGCACCCACGCCGCGCTGGACCGCGCCTGCCGCGGCTTTCTCGGGCGCGGCGTGCCGCTGGCGGGGGTAGTGCGGCGCGACCCGAAGGTGCGCGACGCCATCCGCCATCAGGCGCCGCTCCTGACCCGCCACCCTGCCTGCAACGCCGCACGCGACATCGAGGCGCTGGCGGCGGGCCTGATGGCAGCGCGCGCCGCGGCCTGAGGTGTTTACTGCTGGAACATCTTGCCCAGGAACAGCAGCGCGCCCTCCGAGCCGGAGCGCCAGTAGTCCCAGTTGTGCAGGCCCGGGCGGATCATGAAGCTGTGCGCCACGCCCATGTCCCGCAGCTTCTGGTGCAGGATGGCATTGCCGTCGAAGAACCGGTCCTCCGCCCCGCAGTCGATGTAGAAGGGGGTGCCCTTGACGTTCTCCGGCGGCAGCCGGTCCACCATGTCGAGCACGCTGTAGTCCCGGTAGAGGTTGTTCAGCCGCGCCTCACCCTGCAGGCCAAGCCCCCAGGCCTTGCCGTAGCGCCGGTCATAGCCGGGCTGGTCCATGGTGACGATCTGCTGATCCGTGCGGAACGCCGCGCTCAGCGCCGCGGCGCCGATGAAGGTGCGGGGGTGGCGCATGGAATAGGCCAGGGCGCCGTAGCCGCCCATGGAGAGGCCCGCGATCGCCCGCCCCTCCCGCCCGCCGATCACGCGGTAGCGCTCCTCGATCTGGGGCATGAAGTCGGCGAAGAACATGTCCTCCCAGCGAAAGGCGCCGTCGGCGTCGTTCATGTAGTAGGTGTTGTTCCGGTTGGCCTCGTCGCGCTGGCCGTTCGGGCTCACCACGATCGCGGCCGGGAAGCGGCCGCTGCCGATCAGCCGGTCCAGCAGCACGTTCAGCCGGCCGAAGCGGAACCAGTCCGTGTCCGTCCCGCTCTCCCCGCCGTGCAGCATGTAGATCAGGGGATAGGCGCGCTTCGAGCTGTCGTAATCGGGTGGCAGGTACACGCTGTAGCGCACGTCCTTGCCCAGCACGGCGCTGCGCGCGAACTGGCGCTCCTCGACACGCCCCGCTGCCGTGGCGCGGGCGCCGCCCGCGGCCAGGGCCAAGGGCGCGCCCGCCGCCAGGGAGACGAGGCGCCGGCGCGCCAGACCCTTCTCCGTCATCGGGTGCATCGGGCGTCCTCCGTTTTTTGTTCTCACCTTCCCTACCGCAGGCCGGGCCGGCGCGCAGCCCTAGTCCCGCCGTAGCACCATCAGCGTGCCCGCTACCGGCTCCCCGCGCTCCTCGCGCAGGGTCACGTCCTCCAGCTCCACCAGGCTCAGCCGGGTGGCCTCGGCCAGGGCGATGAGATGGGCAGGATCGTGGCGGTAGCGCATCCCCGGCCCCAGGGCGTAGGGCGTGCCGAGGCCCGTCTCCACGCTGAAGGCGGCGTGGCCGCCCGGGCGCAGCGCGGCCGCCATGGCGTTCAGCGCCGGGGCGAGGTCGCCGAGATAGTTCAGCACGTCCGCCGCCGCCACCAGATCGTAGGCGCCGCGGTGGCGGGCCAGGAACTCCACCAGATCCGCCTCTTCCAGCGCGTCGTAGACGCCGCGCGCGAGCGCTGCCTCCAGCATGCGGGGGGAGAGGTCCACGCCCGTCATCCGCCCCGCCCAGGGGCGCAGCGCCTGGCCGGAAAGGCCGGTGCCGCAGCCAGCGTCCAGCACGTCCAGCCCGCCCTTCGGTTCCAGCCCGGCCCCGCGCAGCAGCGCGGCCAGGGCTTCCGGCGTGCGGTATCCCAGGGTGCCCGTCAGTTCCGCATCAAAGCGCGGCGCATAGTTGTCGAAGAGGTTGCGCACATAGGCGGCGGAGGGCCTGGCCGGCGCCTTCCCCTCGCCCAGGGAGGCGAGGAGGAAGCGCGCCTGGGCCGCCACTTCCCCCCCGGCGGAGAGGGCGCGGCGGGCCGCCTCGGCCGCGCCCGGCGCGCCGGCCTCGCGCAGTCCATGGGCCAGGGCGAGCTGCGCCTCCGGGTCGTTCGGCGCCAGGGCCACAGCCTCCCGCAGATGGGGCAGCGCCTCCTTCACCCGGCCGAGGGCGGAGAGCGCCTGGCCGAGGTTGCGGCGGGAGATGGCGTCGGCCGGGCGTTTCGCGACGGCGCGGCCGAGGACCTCCACAGCCTCCTCCAGCATTCCCGCCGCCGCCAGGGTGGCCCCACGGGCCGCGAGGAAGACCGGGCTCTCAGGCATCCGGGCCAGGGCACGGCGGGAGAGGGTAAGGGCCAATTCCATGTCGCCGTTCTGCCGGGCGATGAGGCCCATCAGGTGCGTCGCGTTCGGCTCGTCCGGGTCGATCTCGAAGGCGCGGCGGAACAGGGCGATGGCGCCCTGGATGTCCCCGATCGCCTGGCGCGCCGCCGCCTCCCGTACGATGGCTTCCAAGGTCTGACGGCTGTCCTGGGGCGTGCTAGGCTGGGGCATGAAGGGCTCCGGAAAGGCCGGCATGGGGGGACTGATCCGCACGCCTCTGATTCGGGGCGGCCGCGATCTGCGCGTGGATCTCGCGCGGGGGATCGCGCTGTGGTTTATCTTCGTGGACCACGTGCCCGGCAATGTGCTGGGGCAGCTGACGATCCGCAACGTGCTGCTGTGCGACGCGACGGAAGTCTTCGTGCTGCTGGCCGGCTACGCCGCCGGCGTCGCCTATGGCCGCCAGATGGAGCGGGAGGGCTGGCTGCGCGCCGGCACCCGGGTGGCCGGGCGGTGCTTCACGCTCTACGTGGCCCACATCTTCCTCTTCGTCGTCTTCACGGCCCAGGTCGGGTACTCGGCAGCGACGCTGGACGCCAGCGCCTATCTGGACGAGATGCACCTCGACCCCTTCGGGGACGCGCCCTACCTGGCGCTGCTGAAGGCGCTGCTGCTCTCCTACCAGCCGGCCTTCCTCAACATCCTGCCCCTCTACGTCGTGGTGCTCGGCCTCTTCGCCCTGGCGCTGCCGCTGCTGCGGCGGCCGGGCCTGATGCTCGGGGCCTCGCTGCTGCTCTACGGCGTGGCGCGGCTGGGGGAGGTGAACCTGCCCTCCTGGACGGGGGGTGGATGGTTCTTCAACCCCTTCGCCTGGCAACTCCTTTTCGCCATCGGGGCGGTGCTGGGGGGCGGCGGCCCCAATGTGGAGCGCGGCGGGGTGCGCTGGCGGCCCTGGCTCGGCGCGGCCTGCGGGGCGGTGCTGCTCCTGTCCTTCGCGGCCACGCTCGTCATCTATCTCCGCCGGGACCTGATCGGGCTGTTGCCCCTGCCGGTGGCCACGGTGGTGGACGCGGTGGACAAGTCGGCGCTGCACCCCTTCCGTCTGCTCTCCATCCTCGCCCTGGCCTACCTCGTCGCCCACGGTGTGCCGCGCGGGGCGGCCTGGCTTGGCGGGGCGCTGGCGCGGCCCTTCGTTCTGATCGGGCAGCAGGGGCTGCCGGTGTTCTGCGCGGGCATCTTTCTCTCCTTTCTCGGCCGGCTGGCGCTGGAGTGGCGAGAGGGCTGGGAGATGCAGATCGGGGTGAACGTCGCCGGGCTGGGGGCGCTGGTGGCGATCGCGGCGGTGGTGGCCTGGGCGGATGCGCGACCGCCGAAGCCCGCCTTGCCGCCCGCGCCCGCGCTCGATACGGCTTGAGGACGATGCGCCGCCGGGCCGCCCGATTCGCGCCTGCCCTCCTCCTGCTGCTCCTGCTGGCGGCCGGCGCGCGTGCCGCGCCCTGCGGCGCACCGGACGAGCTGATCGAGCCGGTCCCCCTGCCCGCCGCCGCCGCTGCCATCTCGGCCGGGACCCTGCCCGTGCTGGTGGTGGGTTCGGCCAGCGTGTCCGGCCCCGGTGGCAGCGGGGCGGAGAGCGCCTACCCCGCCCGGCTGGAAACCCTTCTCTCCGCCGCATTCCCCAGAGCACGGGTGGAAGTGGTGGTGCGCGGCGCGCGTAGCATGGTGGCGGCCGACCACTTGGCCCTGATCCGCGAGGCTCTGGCCGGGGGACGCCGCGCCCTGGTGCTATGGCAGGCCGGGACGGTGGAGACGGTGCGCGGCACCGATGTGGCGGAACTGACCGACGCCATTCAGGCAGGCGCGGAGCGGATCGAGGAATCCGGCGGTGACCTGATCCTGCTGGACCCGCAGTGGTCACGCTTCCTGCGCGCCAATGCCGACGTGGAGTCCTACCGCGATGCCATGCGTGCCGCCGCAGCCGCCACGGGCGCGGGACTGTTCAGCCGCTACGCCCTGATGAACGCCTGGGCCGAGGCCGGCACCGTGGACGTGGAGCGCGCGCCGCAGGGGCTGAAGGTGGTGGAGGTGGATAAGCTGAACCGCTGCCTGGCGGAGGGGCTGGCGGAGATGATCGAGCGCGGCGTGGCCGAGGCGCGGCGGTAGGCCCCTGCCCTACTCGCCGGGATAGGGCGTTCCGTCCTTGTGCAGGAACCGCCCATCGGCGTTGGCACTCATCAAATCCACGTCCGAGCAGGTGGTCACGTCGGCATAAGCGCGGGAACCGACCTCGAGATAGACGGCCATCGAATCCGACCGGTTGATCATGTGGTGGCCGTTGCCCGTGCCCTTCGGAAAGGCCGCGGCGTCGCCGGCGCGCAGCAGCGTCTCGCCCTCGTCCTCCACCAGAACAAGCTCGCCCTGGAGGACGAGGACGAACTCGTCCTCGTGCGAGTGCCAGTGGCGCTGGCTGGACAGTTCCCCCGGCGGGAGGCGCATGAGGTTGACGCCGAAATCGGTCAGGCCGCCAGCATCGCCCAGCCGCTGCCGGATGCGGTTGGCGCTCGCGGCGTTGAACTCCGGCGGATAGCCCGTGCCCTTCAGCTCGGGCACGGCGCCTCTGTCGATCTTCGGCATCGCGGGCTCCCGTCCGCGGTGCCTCTTACTCCGCCTTCCGCGCCGCCGCGACCGTGTCCGCCAGGATCCGCAACACCCCCGGCACCCCCTCCCCGGTCGCGCCGGAGATGAGCAGCGGCTCCTTCCCCACGGCGCGGGCCAGGGCCTTGATGCGGCTGGTCTTCGCCTGCGGGGTCATGGCGTCCATCTTGTTCAGCGCCACGACCTCCGGCTTCTCGGAGAGGCCGCCGCCGTAACCCTCCAGCTCGGCCCGCACGGTGCGGTAGGCCTCGGCCGGGTCGGCCTGGGTGCCGTCGATCAGGTGCAGCAGCACCGCGCAGCGCTCGATATGGCCCAGGAACCGGTCGCCCAGCCCCGCGCCCTCATGCGCCCCCTCGATCAGGCCGGGGATGTCGGCGAGGACGAACTCCTCGGTCGCGCTCGGCCGCACCACGCCGAGCTGCGGGTGAAGCGTGGTGAAGGGATAGTCCGCGATCTTCGGGCGGGCGGCGGAGCTGGCGGCCAGGAAGGTGGACTTGCCGGCATTCGGCAACCCGACCAGCCCGGCATCGGCGATGAGCTTCAGCCGCAGCCAGACCCAGCGCTCCTCGCCCGGGTAGCCCTTATCGGCGCGGCGGGGGGCGCGGTTGGTGCTGGTCTTGAAGTGGGCGTTGCCGTGGCCGCCATCGCCGCCGCGGCAGAGGATCGCGGTCTGGCCGGGCTTCGTCAGGTCCGCCAGGACCGTTTCCTTGTCGTCCGCCAGGATCACCGTGCCCACGGGGACCTTCAGCGTCACGTCGTCCGAGGCGGCGCCGGTGCGGTCCGATCCCGCGCCGTTGCCGCCCTTGCGGGCCTTGAAGTGTTGCGCGTAGCGGTAGTCGATGAGGGTGTTCAGCCCCTCCACCGCCTCGGCGAGCACGTTGCCGCCACGGCCGCCATTGCCGCCGTCCGGGCCGCCGAACTCGATGTACTTCTCGCGCCGGAAGGCGACCACGCCGTCCCCGCCGTCACCGGCCTTCAGGTAGACCTTCGCTTCGTCGAGGAACTTCATGGTGATGGAACATCCAAACAGAAACGGGGGCCACGAAGGGCCCCCGTGATCCGCAGCGCTGGGCTGGGAGCTTACTCGGCCGCGACGGCCAGCGGCTCCACCGAGACCGCCACGCGGTTGTCGGCCTTGCGCTCGAACTTCACGTGCCCGTCCACGAGGGCGTGGAGGGAGTGGGTGCGGCCCACCAGCACGTTGCGGCCCGGCATCATCTTCGTGCCGCGCTGGGTCACGATGATGTTGCCGGCGCGCACGGCCTGGCCACCGAAAAGCTTGACGCCGAGGCGCTTACCAGCGGAGTCGCGCCCGTTGCGGGAGGAGCCGCCGGCCTTCTTATGAGCCATCTCTCAGATCTCCTGGTCTTGCTGCCGGCTCAGGCCGCGAAGTCGCCGATCCGCAGCACGGTGAGGTGCTGGCGGTGGCCGTTCTTGCGGCGGCTGTTCTGCCGGCGGCGCTTCTTGAAGATGATCACCTTGTCGCCGCGCTTCTGCTCCAGCACGGTCGCGGTCACGGAGGCACCGGGAACGGTCGGGGCACCGATCTGCAGGCCACCCTCGCCGCCCAGGGCGAGCACGTCGTGCAGGGTGACGGTGGCGCCAACCTCGGCCTCGAGCTTCTCGACGGTGAGGACGGCGTTCGGGGTCACGCGGTACTGCTTCCCGCCGGTGCGGATCACTGCGTAGGTCATGGGGATGCGGTCCGCCTCGTCTCGGCCTGGTTCAGATGCGCTCATGCAGATACCGGCGCGGCCCACGCCCAGGACGGGGGGCCCCACCGGAAGAGGGGCGGCGTATAGCGGGGATGTCACGCGGGAGTCAACCATTCCCCTGAATCATCCATCGCGGCGCGTTGCGCCCGGCCGCGCCGCCCATTATACGGCGGTCACGCGCCCCGGAGAGGTGCCAGAGTGGCCGATTGGGCCGGTCTCGAAAACCGGAGTAGGGGCAACCCTACCGTGGGTTCGAATCCCACCCTCTCCGCCATTTTCCCTGATTATTAGGGGCTTGCAGGCCTTTCAGCCTGCCGTCAGCGCGCTCCGCCCCGCCTCCACCACGTAGCGCCGCGGCGTCGTGATGCCCGTTTCGCGGTCGCGCACATTCGTCAGCGCCCGCAACTCTGCGGTCGCCGTCTCCGGCGTCAGCGTCATCATCACGTAGCCGCGGGACCGGCCATCGGCATAGGCCACGTGCGGGTCGTCCGGGTAGGTCCCGCCATAGCGAGGTCCGGGGCTGGAGATGGAGGTGCCGGTAAACTCCACTGCCACCGGCGCCGCCTCCGGCCGGTCAAAGTCCGGCCGGAGCGTGGAGACGACGTGGGCGTGCACGTCGCCGCCGATCACGATGGGATTTGGCGCGCCGCTGGCCACCAGATCCTCCAGCAGGCGGCGGCGCGCGGCGGGATAGCCGTCCCAGTTATCGGTCTGGTAGCGGTGCGGCGCCTCGGGCGTGCCGAAGCGGGCCATGCGGGTCTGCTGCGCCAGGATCGTCCAGCGCGCCCCTCCTTCGGCCAGCCCCTCCCGCAGCCAGGCCTCCTGTGCCGCGCCGAGCATCGTGCGGCCGGGATCGTCCAGCGCCGGGCAGCTCTCCCGCGGGACGAGGTTGCCGCCGCCCATGCCGGGCTTCGGGCAGGGCTGGTGGCCGCGGTACTGGCGGTCGTCCAGGATGTGGAAGCGCGCCAGCCCGCCGAACCCGGCCCGCCGGTAGATCCGGGTGGCGGCGCCCCGCGGGCGCGCCGATTCCGGCAGCGGCATGTGCTCCCAGAACGCCTTGTAGGCGGCGGCGCGCTTCCTCAGCACCGCCTCGCCCTCCTCCCGCCCGTCGCGGTCGTCGGCGTAGTCGTTGCTCACCTCGTGGTCATCCCAGGTGACGAGCCAGGGGCAGGCCCGGTGCATCGCCCGCAGGTCCGGGTCGGTCTTGTAGAGGGCGTAGCGGTCCCGATAGCCCGCCAGGTCCCGCGCGGTCGGCGCCTCGTGGCTGCGGACGGGATTCCGCGCCGTGGAAGCCTCGTAGATGTAGTCGCCGAGGAAGACGACGAGGTCCGGATCCTCCGCCAGCATATGGCGGTAGGCGCCGTAGAACCCAGCCTCGTAGTTCTGGCAGGAGGCGAAGGCGAAGCGCAGCCGCGCGGGGGCAGCGCCGGGGGGTGGGGTGGTGCGGGCGCGGCCGGTCTCGCTGGCGGCGCCGAGCGCCGTGAAGCGGTACCAGTAGGGCCGGTCCGGCTCCAGCCCGCTCAGCTCCACATGGACGGAGTGCACGTCCTCCGGCAAGGCGACCGCCTGCCCGCGCCGCACCACGTCTCGCAATCCCTCGTCCCGGGCCACCACCCAGTCCACGGGCACGGCCTGCGCGGGCATGCCGCCGCCGCGCCACTCCGTTGCCAGCCGGGTCCAGAGGACGAAGCCGCCCGGTGCCGGTTCCCCGGAGGCGACACCGAGGAGGAAGGGGTCGCCCTCCGCCGCCCGGGCACGGAAATGGCCGAACAGCGCGAGGCCGGGCAGCGCCAGGGCGGCCCGGCGGGGGACCAGGAGGGGCGAGGCGCCTGCCGGCCGTCGCGGGTGGGGTTCGGACATCCTCGCGCCTCTGCGATTCGCGGACGCCGTTCGAATACACCAACCCAGCGCGGGCAGATTGTGACATCGCCGCGTCGCGGGCTGGCCCGATGACACAACTGAAAGTAGAAAATCTTTTACCTCGATCGCGTTAATGGCCCCGAGCAGTGCTTGGCGCGGGCGGCCCTAGGGCCGCCCGCGGCCGGGCCGGACCGCTGGAAGGATCTGCCTTGCCCGCCCCTGCCGCGCCCAGCCCAGCTGCCGCCCCGGGCAGTCCCTCCCTCACAGCCCGGCTGGCCTATGTCCTCCTCTTCGCCTGCAGCGTGCTGCTGGTCCCCCTGGAGGTCTGGCACGAGTGGTCGGGCCGACAGACCCGGATCGAGGAGGTACGGACGGCGGCGTCCAACCTCGCCCATTCCCTCGTCCGCGACGCCGAGGGGAATGTCGCCATGGCCGACATCGCCTTGGTGAGCCTCGTGGAGCAGATGGAGGCTGAGGGAGCCGGTTCCGCCAGCCTCGCCCAGTCGTCCCGCCTGATGCGCCGGCAGCTCGACAATCAGCCGGGGCTGCGGAACTTCTCGGTGTACGGGGCGGATGGCGGGCTTCTGCTCAGCTCCTACAACCAAGTGACGGCCGGGATCAGCATCGCCGACCGGGACTACTTCGCCCGGCACCGGGAGAATTCCTCCCCCGACCTGCTGGTCGGGACGGCCGTCCGCAGCAAGCTGGACGGGCAGTGGGTCGTTACCCTCTCCCGCCGCTTCCGGGACCGGGAGGGGCGGTTCGGCGGCGTGGCCGTGGCCGCCATGGAGATCGGCGCGCTGATGCGCGGCTTCGTGGGCTACGACCTAGGGGCGCACGGCTCCATCACCCTCGTCCGCTCCGATGGCCGCCTGCTCGCGCGCATGCCCCTAGACGAGGCGGTGCTCGGCGCGCCCATCCTCAACCGGACGCCGGTGCGGGACTCCGTGGCGCGCGGCGAATCCGGGCGGTTCCAGTTCGTCTCCCCCATCGATGGGGTGGACCGGATCGGCGCCTACGCGAGCGGCGAGCGCTACCGGCTGGCAGTGCTGGTCGGCCAGGGGACGCAGGACGCGCTCGGCGCCTGGACCTGGCTCGCCCTCCTGCGCATCGCCTTCGTTGCCCTCGTCGCCGGCCTCATGGGCTTCCTGGGGGAGCGGCTGATCCGCCACGCGGAGCGGCGCCGGGCAGCGGAGCGAACCCTGGCCGAGAGCGAGGCGCAGTTCCGCCTGCTTGCGGAGCACGCGAGCGACATGGTCTCCCGCATCGGGGTGGATGGGCGGATCCGCTACGCCTCGCCTGCCGCCGTGCATCTCCTGGGGCTGCCAGCCCGGGCGCTGCTGGGCCGGCACTTGGCGGACCTGGCCGAGGCGGATGACCGCCCGGCGCTGCAGGCGGCCCTCGACGAGGCGGCCGGATCACGCGCCCCGGCGGACGCGACGAGCCGCATCACCAAGCCGGACGGAACCCGGGGCTGGATGGAGACGACCATCCAGCAGGTCCGCGCGGGCAATACGGCCGAGCGCGAGGGCTTCGTCGCCGTCTCCCGCGACGTGACGGAGCGCCGGCTGATAGAGGAGCGCATGGCCGAGCTCGCCGCGACGGACGGGCTGACCGGCCTGGCCAACCGGCGCCGCTTCGACGAGGTGCTGGCGACGGAATGGCTGCGCGCCGCGCGCGACGGCACCTGGCTCGCGGTGCTGCTGCTGGATGTGGACCGCTTCAAGATGTTCAACGACCGCTACGGGCATCTGGCGGGGGACGACGCGCTGCGCGGCGTGGCGCGCGCGGTGGACGCCGCGATCCGCCGCCCCGGCGACCTCGCGGCCCGCTACGGCGGGGAGGAGTTCGCGGTGATCCTGCCGGCCACCGACGCCGCCGGCGCCCGCGACGTGGCCGAGCGAATCCGCGCCATCATCCTGCAGACGGACATCCCGCATGAGGCGAACGAGTCCGGCCTAGTGACGGCGAGCATCGGCGTGGCGGCAGTGCAGCCCGTCTCCGCCGCGCAGCCGGAACCCTCCATGCTGGTGGCAGCCGCCGACGCCGCTCTCTACGAGGCCAAGCGCACCGGGCGTGACCGGGTGGTCCAGGCGCCTTCCATCACGGTCATGCAGGCCCGGCGCAACGCCCAGGGAGGTGTGCGCTAAGGCGGGGACCGCGATAGGCGGGAAAGTAGCCCCCCGCGGCGTGCCCGGCCGAGAGCCGGGCATAGGCCGCCTCATCCAGCACCCGGCCGCAGAGATGCGCGACGCGGGATGTGTTGGCGAAGCCGCGCTTGAAGGCCGAGAGCCCGTCCGCAGCATCGTCCGCCAGCCCCGCGCCGCCGCCGAGATCGATTGCGTCCCGCCCAGCGAAGTGCTCGATGGCCGCGGCGTAGAGGGCGTAGGGCGCGCGGGCGCGGTAGCCCGCCTCGCTCGCCGCGACCAGATGGCTGTAGGCGACATGGCCGTCATCGATCCAGAGCTGCATCCCGATCACCTCACCCTCCCCGCTCTCCGCCAGGAAGCCGCGCAGGCCCTCCACCTCCGCCAGGACGGCGAACGCGGCGCGGGGGTAGTCGTGCAGCCCGGAGATGCCATGCCGACGGGTCAGCCCGGCGTAGAGCCGGCACCAATCGTCCAGGTGGTCCCGCAGCGCCGCGGCCCGCACCCGGCAACGGCGGTTCGCGAAGCGGATGTATCTTCTGTGGTAGGCACCGGGCGCGAAAGGCCCCGCGCTGCGCTCCACCGCCCAGTGCGTCTTGAAGGGGGAGACAAGGCTGAAGGCCGTCCGCAATCGCTCCGGCGCGGGGCCCTGAAACGGGTCGGCGACCATCACCGCGCTGACGGCGCCCGCCGCCCGCAGCACCGCCATCCCGGCCTCCAGCTCGGCCCCTTCGCCCGGCATGCCGTAGGGATGCGGGCCGGCCGCGTCCACCGCCCCGCCGGGCGCATCGCGCAGCAGCATCGTGGCATTCCATGGCTCGACCCAGACAGGGCGCCCCACATGCGCCAGCGTCGCGGCGTAACCCGGGCTGGCGTAGGGGTGCACGGCCTTTTACCCCCCCCTCGCCGCCCGCAGCGCCTCGCCGCAGATGTAGTCCACCTGCGTTGCCGTCATGTCGCGCCAGAAGGGCAGACCGATCGCGCACCGGGCGATTCGCTCCGTCACCGGGAGCGGATCGCGGGGAGATCCGGCATAGGCGGGGTTGCTGTGGCAACCATCCCCCCACCAGCGCAGCGCGCCGATCCCCACCCTCGCCAGGGCCGCCACGCCTTCCGAAGCGTCGTCCGGCCAGAGCACCGAGAGAGTTGCGCTGACCCAGTCCTCGCCGAAGCCGGGCGAAGAGGGTAACGGCGCGCCTGCCAGCGCCGCGGCGTAGTGGCGGGTGACGGCGAGCCAGCCCTCCCGCGTCCCGGGCCAGGCGTCCAGCGCCGCCAGCCCGATGGCCGCCGCGTACTCCGACATCTTCGCGTTGGTTCCCGCCAGCACCGCCTGCCTCGATCCGAGGAAGCCGAAGTTGCACAGGCGCCGCAGCCGCTCCATCCACGCCGAATCGCGCGAGAGCACTGCCCCGCCCTCCCCGATGCCGAAGGACTTCGTAGCGTGCAGGCTGACGATCACCGGCGCCCGCCCGACGGCCATCGGGCCGCCGGCGCGCAGCGCGTCGAAGGCAGCGGCGGCGTCAACGATCACGGGGATGCCGGTGCGGGCCGAGACCACGTCCCAGCGCACCAGATCCAGTGGACGCCCGAAGGGTGCAACCACGAGGATAGCTCCGATCTCGTCCAGGTCCGTTCGCGCCTCCACCGCCTCTGGGTCCAGCGCCCAGCTCGCCGGATCCACGTCGGCGAAGTGCGGCACCAGCCCCGCCTCCCGCGCCGCGCCGGCGGTGGCGACGAAGGTCCAGGCCGGCATCAGGCACTTCCGCCCGGGCGCCGCGCCCGAGGCCCGCAGCGCGAGGGCCAGGGCCAGGGTGGCGTTGGCCGTCAGCGCCACCTCCTCCGCCGCCAACCCCCAATGCGCCGCCAGGCGCGACTGCAGGCGCAGCCAGAGCAGGCCGTGATTGGCATACCAACGGTTGGCGTCGATCTCCTGCAGGTAGGGCAGGATCGCCTCGGCCGCGGGCAGGCGGGGGCGGGCCACCGGGATGCCCGGCGCCAGGAAGCCGCTGGCGGGGGTGCAGGCGGCGACCGGGGTGGAGAAGCGCGTCGTGTCCAACGGCATGGTGACGCTCCTGATCCTCTTGATCGGGCGCCGCCCGGCTACCGGACGGCAGAGGAAGCCTAGGCAGGGAATCTTTCCAGCCGGTTTCCGGCGCGCACGAGATCCGCCAGCTCCACCAGAGCCTGCAGGAAGATGCCTGGCGCGAAGTCGCGCTCGGCCACGGCGAGGCCGGCAGCAGCGTCCGCATCGCGGTCAGCGGAGTTGTGAAAGATGGCGGCAATCCGCTCGCTGAGGTCGGGCGCCGTCCAGTCCAGCCCGTGGAAGGCGCCCAGATTCGGGAAGCGGGCCCGCATGTACTCGTTGCTGTCGGAGACCACGCAGGCGCGCGCGGCGAATCCGCCGACCACGCGCTCGTGCACGCCGCCGCCGAAATTCGGCGTGGTGCTGACGAGGTACTGCGTGTCCGCGTAGAGCCCGGGCAGCTCGGCAGCGTGGATCGCGGGGCGCAGCGTCGCGCGGGCGCCCGCCGCGTCCAGGTGATCCCATCCGCGGCCGATGACCAGCGCGCCCAGCGGCAGCAGCGCGCGGGCGAAGGCGTTGGAACGCAGCGCGCGCGTGTGCTGGTCCACCTCGTAGGTCAGGGCGAAGAGGATCTCCAACCGCTCCTCCAGGTGCAGCCCGTTCGCACGCGTTGCCTCGATCACTAGGTCGGTGATGTCGCCCGTCGGGCGCCGCGCCGCCTCCTCCGACGCGTCGTGCAGTGCGCGGCGCAGCCCGGCGGGCCAGCCCTCCCAACCCGCACGGCGCCGCGCGGGGTCCTCGCCCGTCTTAACGAAGACCATCCGGTGCGGGCGGCGCGCCCAGGGTGTCCTCTCCCTGAACGGGTTGGGGAGAACGGCGAAGGGCAGCAGCGCCGAGATCTGCGGCGATCGGATCAGCCGCCGCTGCACCCCCAGCCAATCCTCCATCAGGTAGCCATTCGCCACCCAGCGCGAGGCGACGCGGTGGTTCACCGGCAACTGGCAGGGCGTGTCGGCGAGGACGGAGACGAAGGGAACCTGCAGCATGTCCCAGAGATTGCCGTCCCCGGCCGAGAGCGTGGCGCCGATCCCGGCGGAGCCCCAGGCGAGGCGGATCCCCTCCCGCGCCAGGGGCAGAAGCCGGTCGGCCCAGTTGGGCTCGTGCAGGTCGATGACGTGGCCGCGCAGGCCCATCGGCTCCAGCTGCCGCATGTAGCCGCCGTTCAGCTCGGCCAGGATGCCGTTCTCGTTCTCGCCGATGAAGGTGACGACGTGGTCGGCCATTCTGGCCCTCCGCTGAAGCGCGGGGATGATGGCCGGGAAGGTGTTAAGCGGCGCTGAAGCCGGGAAGGCGCGTGCGGGCCGCCGCCAGGCGGGCCAGGGCGGGGGCGATCCTGGCGGCCAGGGCCAGGCTGCCCGGCGCCCGGTCCAGCCCCCGCGCGATCAGCCCGGCCCAGCGCATCGGGCGGTCCAGGCGGCGGTTCAATGCGGCATGGAACTCCCCAGCGGGCCGGCCAGAGAGGATGGCCCGCGCCACCTCCTCCCCGCCTGCCAGGGCCATGGCCACGCCGTCCCCAGCCAGGGAAGGCACCACGGCAAACTGGTCGCCCACCCGGTACAGGCCGGGTTCCGGCGCCGCACCGTCGCGGTGGCGGAAGCCGTATGGCACGCCCGCCACGGCCATCGGGCGCGGCAGCAGCGGCTCCGCGCCCCGTAGCAGCGCGCCGGCCCGATCTGAGCCGGCCGAAACCCGCGCCAGCAGCGACGGAGCATCCGCGGATTCCACCGCGTGCAGGGCGGCGCAGAGATTCGCCCCGCCCTCCGGCCGGGGCTGCAGCCCGGCATAGCCACCGTCGAAGGGCAGCAGCACCACTTCTGCCGGCATCGGCGCGGCCAGGCGGAGCGGCAGCTTCAGTCCCACTGATCCGCCGCGCTTCGCCCGCGCATGGCCGCGCAGCTCGTGCTTGCCGGTGGCGAGCACCAGCGCCGCGCCGTGCAGGGTCGTGCCGCCGGCCAGCCGGGCGCACCACTCCGCGCCCTCCCGCCCGGCAGCGAGCACCACGGCGCCGCGCAGCACGCGCGCCCCCGCCCCGGCGGCGAGGTCCAGCAGGGCCTCGTCCAGCACGGCGCGGGGCAGGCTCCAGGCGCCGAAAGGCAGTGCCCAGGCCGCCTCCCGCGCCCCGGATGCCAGGCGGGCCGCGCCGATCGGCACGGCGCCCAGGCACGGCAGGGATAGGCCGAGTCCCTCCAGCAACGCCGCCGCGTCGGGGCCCAGGAACTCGCCGCAGACCTTCTCCCGCGCCGCAGGCTCGCGCTCCACCAGGGTTACCTCCGCCCCGCCCTGCGCGAGGCGAAGCGCCGCCGCGGCCCCGGCAGGACCACCGCCCACCACAAGGACCTCCGTCACGCCGCCCCCGGGCCGGAGACGATCCAACGGAAGGGGAAAGCCCAGCGCAGCTCGGCCCGCACGCCCGCACGGTCAATCAACCCCTGCCAGTCCGCACGGGAGAAGCCGCGGGCGATGGAGACGGTGCTGTCATGCACCACCATCGGATCCATCCGCATCAGCCGCACGCCGGCCCAGACCGTGGCCCAGGGAACGGGATGGCGGTGCAGGTCGCTGACGAGCCAGCCCAGCCGCGCCCGCGCCTCCATCCAGCGCAGGAAGCGCACCAGCGCGGCATCGTCGAGGTGATGCGCGAAGAGGGAGCAGACCACGGCGTCGAACCGCTCCGATGGGTCCAGGGCGAAGAGGTCGGCGGTGATCCAGCGCATCTTCAGGCCGGGGTGCCGCGCCCGCGCATGGGCCTCCGCGTGCGGCGAGCGGTCCAGCGCCGCCAACTCCACCGCCACGCCCCGGCGGGCGCCCCATTCGGCCACCCGCGCCAGCATGTCCCCGCCGCCGGCGCCCACGTCCAGCACACTCAACTGGCGCGCCCCTTCGCGCCGCGCCAGCGCGTCCAGCCAGCGCAAGGTGGGGCGATAGGCCAGGCTCATGCGGTTGATGCGCTCCAGGTCCTTCAGCGCGCCGGAGAAGGCGGCGAAGTCCTGCGCCGAATCGTCCATGATCTCCGGCGCGTCGGAGCGGCTTCGCAGCATCACACCGTCTCGAAGCGCATCGTCTCGGCCGAAAGTCCGGGGCCGAAGGCCATGGCGATGCCGCGCCGCCCCCCCTCCCGCTCCTCCATCATCGCCCGCAGCACGAACATCACCGTGGGGGAGGACATGTTCCCGTGCCCTTCCAGCACGGCGCGAGAGGCGGCGAGCGCACCCTGCGGCGGGCGGCAGGCTTCCTCCACCGCGTCCAGCACGGAACGGCCGCCGGGATGGATAGCCCAGAGGTCGAACTCATCCGCCCCCGCCCCGTCCAGCAGCGCCGGAAGGCGCGGCGGCAGCGCGCGGGTGAGGCTCTTTGGCACCTCGCCGGAGAGCACCATGTCGAAGCCGTTGTCGCCCACGCGCCAGGCGATCTGCTCCTGCGCCTCCGGCATCAGGGCGCAGCGGAAGCCGTCCAGCCGCAATCCCTCGGGATCGGCGCTGACCAGCGCGGCGGAGCATCCGTCGCCGAAGAGGAGAAAGCAGAGGAGCTGCTCCACCTCCGGCCGCTCCTGCAGGTGCAGGGTGCAGAGCTCCAGGTTCACCACCAGCACCCGCGCGGCCGGGTCCGCGCGCACGGCATCATGCGCCGCCCGCAGCGCCACGATGGCGGCCTGGCAGCCCATGAAGCCGATATTCGTGCGGGCCACGCTCTCATCCAGCCCCAGCCGGGCGGCGATGGCGTGGTCCAGCCCAGGCGCGGCGAAACCGGTGCAGGAGGCGGTGATGAGATGGGTGATGCCCCGCACGGGCCCCAGCGCGTCCAGCGCGCGGAAGGCGAGTGCTGGTGCCTCTGCCTCCCACCGGGCCATGCGGGCGCGGGTGGAGGGGAAGCCGCCGGGGGCATAGAAGCCCTCCGCGTCCACCAGCCCGGGGCGGCCATCAGGCTCCAGCACACTCCAGCGGCGGACGATGCCGGCGCGGTCCGCCATGCGGGAGAAGAGGCGGCGTTCCCGCCCCTCGGGGATCAGCCCTTCCGCGAAGGCGCGGAAGGTGCCGTGCACCTCGTGGTCTGGGCAGGCCGTGCCGATGCGGTTCAGGAAGACGGGTGCCATCCCCCGGCAGATCGGGACGGCACCGCAAATTATCAGGGGTGCGGCGCGAACAAGGCCGCGCGCGTCAGCGCCAGGTTGGCCCCGGGGCCTTGCGGACGCGGCGGTTCACCTCCTCCGCGGAGACGATGCTGCCCTCCCAGAACTCATCGATCAGGTCGCGGTTCGCCATCACCCAGGCGGAAACCCGGTCGAAGTCGTTCTGGCCGAGGCCGCCGCTGACCTGCATCACAATGGGTTCAACCATCAGGATCGTCAGCCGGTCCGTGTCCATGCGCGTGCCGGGAGTGACGCCGACGAGGATGTTCTCATCCCCGTGCCCGCGCCGCAGCCAGACCACCTGCGGCAGGCCGGTGAGGTGCGAGCGCAGGCGGATCATGTCGTCCACGATCCCGTCCACGGGACCCTCCCCGCCTTCGTCACGGCGGTTACGGCGGTCGTCCCGGTTGCGGTCGTCCCGGATACGGTCTTCGCGGGGGCGATCATCCCGCGGCCGCTCATCGCGGGGACGATCCTCGCGCGGCCGGTCATCCCGCTGGCGCTCGTCGCGCTGCCTGTCCTCGCGGCGGCGCTCCTCCCTCGGGTGGATCTCCTCCGCCGCGGCGGGCGCCGGGCCGGTCGGGGCGGCGGGCGCCTCCGCAGGGGCAGGTACCGGCGCGGGGACGGAAGCCACGGGAGCCGGTGCGGGGACGGCCACGACAGGCGCCGGCGCGGGCTCGGGCGCGGCAGGAGCCGGCGCCGGGGCGGCCTCGGCGCCGGGCTGGGCACGGCGCACGCTCACCCCGTCATCGTCCACCGCCAGCTCGATCGACAGATCGGCCTCGAAGACGAGGCGGAGCGCGCCCTCGAAGGCCTCGCGGAAGGCTTCCGCCGTGGCGCCGGGCGCGCCGAAGCGGGCCTGCAGCTCCGGCCAGGGCGTCGTCACGGTCGCACCCTCGCCGGCGCGGGCCAGGGCCTCGCGCGTCCAGGCATGGGCGTCCATCGCCTCGGCGGAACCGGAAAGGGCGCGCTGGATGCCACGGTCCAGCGGCACGGCGTGAACTTCCAGGCTCGCTAGGAAGCGCGCGTTCAGGCGGATCTGCGCGGGCCAGCCACCGCCGCGCGGGCGGCTGCGGGCGTCCAGCACAGCCAGCTCCGGCCCGCTCTCGACGGAAACGGTGATGCGGGCGCCGAGCAGGCGGTCCAGCTGCTCTGCCAACGGGGCCGCGGCACCTTCGGAAAGGCCCATCCGGGCAGCAAGGGCTGCGGCATCGGCGCCCAGCGCCACGGTGGCGCTGCCGGCGCGCAGCGCGGAATCGCAGAGGAAGGCGAGCAGCAGGCGCAGGCCCGCCCCATCCGGCAGGGTCTCGCCCGCCGCGCCCGGCGCGATGCGGAGCGCGGCGTCCACGCCCTCACGCCGCCACGCCTCCGTGACCGGCTCCAACGGCAGGGCAAGGCGGCAGAAAGCCGCATGTTGCCAGAGGACGGATTCGGGCGCGGACGCGCGATCGGATTCCGCCGATACGGCTGGATCGGTACGGGACATCATGGACGGCAGATGTACTCGAGAGGAATGAGGACGGGGGCCGCGCGGCAACGCGCCAAAAGAGAGGCGGCCCGATGCAATGCCAGATAATGGCCGCGGGCCGCGGCGGCAAGCCCGGCCATGCCCTTGCAAGGGCCGCGTGGCCGTCTGAGCCCCTCTCTCCCGGGGAGAATCCTGACTTTACGCTGCGGCAGCACCGCTTCATGCGCGGCATCCCGCCGGCCCTGTCGCCATGGCGGCGCCGCGCGGGCGCGTCACCCCTGCCGGGGTGGCTGGACATCTGGGCTGGAACTCAAGCACCGGCCTTGCCGGGGGCACCCGCGTCCTGCGCGGGGCGGCGCCCCGGCTCCACGCGGGGCCGGACGCGCTGGCGTCCGGGCCAGGAAACCGGCCCGGACGTTCAGGAAGGTGCCGTCAGACGGCTTCCTTCAGCTCCTTGGCGGGGCGGAAGGCGATCTTCTTGGAGGCCGCGATCTGGATCTGCTCGCCCGTCGCGGGGTTGCGGCCCATGCGGGCGGGGCGGGACTTCACCTCGAGGATGCCAAGCCCGTTGATGCGGATCTTGGCGCCTTCCTTGAGGTGATCCGCCAGGGAGGCGACGAAGTCGTTGACCAGGGTCTCAGCCTGCTTCTTCGGCATCTCGTGGTTCTCCGCGAGGGAGGCCGCGAGCTGCTTCAGGCTCACCACCGCGGGGGCCGCGGGCTTCGCCGCCGCACCCTTCGCGGGGGCCTTCGCCGCCGGAGCCTTCGCCGCGGGCTTCTTGGGTGCCGCTGCCTTTGCCATGTGATCCGCCTAACTTCTGTTGCGCGTGGTGGGCGAAATCACCACGAAGCCGTTGGGCCAACAAGTGGGATGACGCTTAAACCCAATAGCGGCAGGCAAAATCGGCATTCCCGCCACAGTTCCGCGCCTACGACTCGGGCACGTTCCGCCGCAATTCGGCCAGCCAGGCCGCCGCGTTGCCGTCCGACGGAGCACGCCAGTCGCCGCGCGGGGAAAGGGAGCCGCCGGCCGCCACTTTCGGCCCATTTGGCAGGGCGGAACGCTTGAACTGGGCGAATCCGAAAAAGCGGCCGAGGAAGACCTCCAGCCAGCGGCGGATGGTCGGCAGGTCGTAGGCGCCGCGCCGCTCCTCCGGGAAGTGCGGCGGCCAAGCGCCGCGCGCGGCATCCCCCCAAGCCCGCAGCGCGAGGAACGCGACCTTCGACGGCCGAAAGCCGTAGCGCAGCGTGTAGAACAGGTTGAAGTCCTGCAGCGCGTAGGGGCCGATCTTCGACTCCGTGCTTTGGATGGCGCCGCCGGCATCGGCCGGCACCAGCTCCGGCGAGATCTCCGTGTTCAGTACGTCTTGCAGGATGGCGGAAACCTCGGCCTCGAAGATCCCCTCCTCCGCCACCCAGCGGATCAGGTGCTGGATCAGCGTCTTCGGCACGCCCGCATTGACGTTGTAGTGCGACATCTGGTCGCCCACGCCGTAGGTGCACCAGCCCAGCGCGAGCTCCGAGAGGTCGCCCGTGCCGAGGACGATGCCGTTCTCGTTGTTCGCGGCGCGGAACAGGTAGTCGGTGCGGAGCCCGGCCTGCACGTTCTCGAAGGTCACGTCGTACACGGGCTCGCCGCCCGCGAAGCGATGGCCGAGATCCTTCAGCATCTGCGTGGCGGAGGGGCGGATATCCAGCTCCCGCGCGTCGATCCCCAGCGCCGCCATCAGCCGGTGCGCGCTGCTCTTTGTGCCGGCACTGGTGCCGAAGCCCGGCATGGTGAAGCCGATGATGTCCGTGCGCGGGCGCTTCATCAGGTCCATCGCGCGTGCCGCGACGATCAGCGCCTGGGTGGAATCGAGCCCGCCGGAGACGCCGATGACGATCTTCGGGTTGCCGATGGCCGTCAGCCGCTGCACCAGGCCGGAGACCTGGATGGCATAGGCCTCGTAGCAGTCCTGGTTCAGCCGCGCGGGATCGGCGGGCACGAAGGGGAAGCGCTCCACCCGCCGCTGGAAGCCGATATCCTCCATCGGCGGATCGAGCCGGAACGTCGCCGTGCGGAAGGGGCGCGCGTGGATTCGGCGGTTGTCGTCGAAGGTGCCCTGCCGTGCCCGCTCCTGCCGGAGCATGTCCAGGTCCAGGTCGGCGAACACGGTCTGCCCCTCGGCGGGGAAGCGCTCGCTCTCGGCGAGTTTCGCGCCGTTCTCGAAGATCGAGACCTGCCCATCCCAGGCGAGGTCGGTGGTGGACTCCCCCGCCCCTGCCGCGGCGTAGATATAGGCGCCGATGCAGCGCGCGGATTGCGAGGCGCAGAGCAGCCTGCGCGTATCCGCCTTCCCCACTGTGATGTTGCTGGCTGAAAGGTTCGCCAGCACCACGGCCCCGGCCAGCGCGCCCGCGTTGCTCGGCGGGTCCGGCACCCAGAGGTCCTCGCAGATCTCGGTGTGGATCACGAGGCCGGGCAGGTCCTCGGCGGCGAAGATCTGGTCGGGGCCGAAAGGTGCCTCGTGGCCGCCGACGCGGATTGTCCCGCCCTCCGTCCCCGCGCCGGAGGCGAACCACCGCCGCTCGTAGAACTCGCGGTAGTTCGGCAGGTGGATCTTCGGCACCACGCCCAGCAGCCGTCCGCGATGGATCACCAGGGCGCAGTTGTAGATACGCCCCATGTACCGGAGCGGCGCGCCCACCATCAGCACGGGCAGCAGATCTGCCGATTCCGCGACCAGCCGAGCGGCGGCCTCCTCCACCGCGTCCAGCAGCACGTCCTGCAGGTGCAGGTCGTCGATGGCGTAGCCGGAAAGGCCGAGTTCCGGGAACACCGCCAGGGCCGCGCCGCGCGCGTGGCATTCCCGCGCGGCGGCCAGGATGGAGGTGGCGTTGGCGGCCGGATCGGCCAGACGGATTCGGGTTGTGCAGGCGGCGACCCGCGCGAAGCCGTGACGGTAGAGGGCGTGGAAGCTCATGGTGTCCGACTGAACGATCCCGGGCCGCCCGCGTTGGCGGCGTGGTGCAACTTCATCTGCCCGGCACGCGGGCGCAACCCGCGTTGCCGCGCCCGCCCCCTACGCCCCGCCTGAACGCGGGATGGTGATCCGCGCCCGGCTTCCGCGGCACGGCGATCCGTTCCATGCGATGCCGGGCCAGTACGGAACCGTCTGAGAATGCCCGATACGAGCGCGCCGGACGCCGCCACCGCCATCCCGCAGGCCCGTCCCCTCCCCCGCCGCACCGTCTTCGCGGGCGCGATGCTGGCCATGCTGCTGGCCGCGCTGGACCAGAACATTGTCAACACCGCCCTGCCGCGCATGGTGGCCGATCTCGGGGGGATGGCGCACCTCTCCTGGGTGGTCACGGCCTTCATGCTCTCCTCCACCGTCACCACCCCGCTCTACGGCAAGCTCTCCGACACCTATGGCCGCCGGACGCTTTTCCTGGTGGCGATCGGGCTGTTCCTGGCGGGCTCCTTCCTGTGCGGGGCAGCGGGGTCGATGACGCAGCTCATCCTCTACCGCGCGCTGCAGGGCCTCGGGGCGGGCGGGCTGCTAGTGCTGGCCCAGGCCTCGGTGGCCGACGTGATCCCGCCGCGGGAGAGGCCGCGCTACCAGGGGCTCTTCACCGGTGTCTTCGCCCTGGCCAGCGTGGCGGGGCCGCTGCTGGGGGGCTTCATCACCTCCGCCATCTCCTGGCGCTGGGTGTTCTACGTGAACCTGCCGCTGGGGGCGGTGGCGCTGCTGCTGATCGGGCTGGGGCTGCGCACCCCGCCCTCCGGAAAGCGGAAGCCGCTGGACCTGCCGGGGGTGCTGCTGATGGCGGGCTTCACGGCCATCCTTCTGCTCTACCTGGCCTGGGGTGGCACGGAGTTCCCCTGGGCCTCCCTTCCCAGCCTGGGGATGGCGGCGCTGGTGGTCCTCCTCTTCGCCGGCTTCCTCTGGCGGGAGAGCCGGGCGGAGGACCCGCTGGTCCGCCTCGGCCTGTTCCGCAATCCCGTCTTCTCCCGCGGCGTGGCGGTGGGGGGGATGATGGTCTTCGCCATGCTCGGCTCCACCGTTTTCCTGCCGCTCTACTTCCAGCTCGTCCTCGGCATGACCCCGGCGGGTGCGGGGGCGATGATGCTGCCGCAGGTGGCGGGGATGGTGCTCACCTCCATCCTCGGCGGCCGGGCGGCCGCGCGGATGGGCAAGAACAAGATCTTCCTCCTCTGGGGCATCGGGTTGGAAGCGGTGGCGCTCTGCGGCCTGGCCGCCTTCTCCTGGCTCGCCGCCCCGACCGCCGCCTTTCTCCTCGCCCTCGCAGCGCTCGGCCTTGGGATGGGGATGGGCATGCCGAACCTCACCACCGCCGTGCAGAATGCCGTGGCCTACAAGGAACTGGGTGCGGCGACGGGGGCAATGACCTTCCTGCGCTCCCTCGGCGGCGCGGTGGGGGTGGCGGCTTCCGGCGCCATCCTCGCCGCGCGGCTGGCGGGGCCGGTGGACGTGGAGGCGATCACCCGCGGGGGCGCCGCCGCCCTGTCGGCACTGACGCCGGAGCAGCACGCCGTGCTCTCCGAGGCCTACCGCACCGCCCTCGTCGGCTGCTTCACCCTCAGCGCCGCGGTGATGACGGCGGCCTTCTTCCTCGTCCTCGGTCTGCCCGAGCAGACGCTCCGTGCCTCCGTGGAGGAGCGCCCGGCCTGAACCCCCTCCCCCACCGGGCGTTCCTCTCCAAGAAGGAGACCTGGTCATGAGCGAGCGCGAGGAAAGCTTCGAGGAGCGGGTGCAGCGCCTGGAGCGCCGGCGCGTGGGCCCGGAGGACGGAGAGGTGCGCAAGCAGGGGGGCGAGGCCGAGGACCGGATGGAAACGGCCGAGGACGAGGCCGTGCAGCCCGGCGAGAGCACGCGCCCCGGACCGGCCCCGCAAGGTCCCGCATCCCCCTCGGGGCTGCCCTGAACCCTCCCCCTGTCGCGGGGGGCGCCCGCCCGTGGTAACGGCGCGGGCATGTCCACGCCGTCCCTTGCCCCCTCTCTCCGAACGGCCCGCCGCATCGTCGTGAAGATCGGGTCCGCCCTTGTGGTGGACCCGGCCACGGCGGCGCCGCGGGCGGAGTGGCTGGCCTCCGTCGCGGCCGACG
Source organism: Roseomonas populi (assembly GCF_024594815.1). GTDB lineage: Bacteria > Pseudomonadota > Alphaproteobacteria > Acetobacterales > Acetobacteraceae > Roseomonas > Roseomonas populi. The sequence continues at coordinate 507,609 of NZ_JANJOU010000001.1, forward strand.
TGGCACGGCTGCGGAAGCACGGGGCGGAGGTGGTTCTCGTCTCCTCCGGCTCCATCGCCCTGGCCCGGCACCAGCTGGGCCTGACCCGCCGCGCCCTGCGGCTGGAGGAGAAGCAGGCCGCCGCCGCCGTGGGCCAGATCCGCCTGGCCGGCGCCTGGGAGCACGCGCTCGGCGCCCATGGCATGACCGCCGCCCAGGTGCTGCTGACCCTGGAGGACAGCGAGGACCGCCGCCGCTACCTGAACGCGCGCGAGACGCTGAAGACCCTGCTGAACCTGGGCTGCGTGCCCGTGATCAACGAGAACGACACGGTCGCCACCGCCGAGATCCGCTTCGGCGACAACGACCGCCTGGCTGCCCGCGTGGCGGAGATGATCGAGGCGGATGCGCTGATCCTCCTCTCCGACATCGACGGCCTCTACACCGCCGATCCCCGCCGCGACCCCCATGCGCGCCACCTGCCCGTGGTGGAGCGGGTGACGGAGGAGATCATGGCCATGGGCGGGGATCCCCCGCCCGGCTACTCCTCCGGCGGGATGCGGACGAAGCTGATCGCGGCGCGGATCGCCACCGGCGCGGGCTGCGCCATGGCGATCGCGATCGGCAAGGAGAACAACCCCCTTTCCGCCATGCTGGACGGCGCCCGCTCCACCTGGTTCCTGCCGGCGCCGGAGGGGCGTTCCGCGCGCAAGAGCTGGATCGCGGGGTCGCTTGCCCCGCACGGGCGGCTGGTGGTGGATGACGGCGCCGCGAAGGCGCTGGCCGAGGGCAGCTCGCTCCTCCCCGCCGGGGTCCGGGACGTGCAGGGGGAGTTCGACCGCGGCGACGCCGTCTCCATCCGCGCCCTGGACGGGCGGGAGCTGGCCCGTGGCCTCTCCGCCTACGATGCCGAGAGCGCGCGCCGCATCGCCGGCCGCCGCAGCGCGGAGATCGAGGCCATTCTCGGCTGGCGCGGTCGGGATGTGATCATTCACCGGGACGACATGGTGCTCGTCTGAGCCAACCCGGGGCGGCCCGGGCCGTTGGGGCGGGAGGACGCCATCGCCCCGGAGACAGCCTTGATCCGTTCCCTGCTCATCGGCATCCCCGGCGGGATGCGGTCCATGACGCCGCTCGCCGCCGTCACCGTCGCGGCCCGGCGCGGCGCGCTGCCCCGCGGCAACGGCGCGCCGTCCATCCTCTCCCACCCCTGGGCGTCCTGGGCCACGGTCGCGCTCGCGATCGGGGAGCTGATCGGGGACAAGCTGCCCTCCGCGCCGGACCGGATCATCGCGCCGGGAATCGGGGCCCGGCTCGTCACCGGAGCGGTGGCGGGCATGGCGCTGGCACCGCGCGAGAAGCGCGGCACCGCCGCCCTGCTCGGCGCTGCGGGCGCGGTGGCCGCCTCCTACATCACCTTCGATGCCCGGATCCGCTCCATGCGGCGGCACGGGCAGGTCTCCACCGGGCTCGTCGAGGACGCGATCATGCTGGCCGCCACGCTCTGGATCGTGGGCGGTTCGCGCCGCTGAGGGCGCTCAGCCCATCTTGAAGGCGTTGAGCTTGTTGCCGTCCGGATCGCGGAAGTAGGCGGCGTAGAAGCCGGGCCAGCGCTCGCCCGGCGCGCCCTCGTCCGTGCCGCCGTTCTCCAGCGCGATCCGGTGCAGGCGGTCCACCTGCTCCCGGTCCTTCGCCTCCAGCGCCACCATCACGCCGTTGCCCACCGTGGCGGCCGCGCCGTCGAAAGGATGGGTCAGGCCGATTCCCGGGCCGCCGCCGGGCGAGCCCCAGGCGATGAACTGCTCGTTCTCCATCATCCGCCCGGCGCCGAAATCGGCCAGCAGGGCGTCGTAGAACCTCGCGCCCCTCTCGCGGTCATTGGTGCCGAGCGTCACGTAGCCGATCATCGCCGCCTCCCCGGATGGCGCGGCAGGCTCCCATGCCGGGGCCGCGGCAGGAAGCGCCGGCCCCACCCTTGCGCGGGACCGTGTTCTGCTCCGCGCGAAGGCAGGCCCGGCGGCGCTTCCCCTCGCCGCCGCGCGGGATTACCTGGGTATCATGAACGCGATCGTCGATCCCGCCGCCATCGCCCGCGCCGCGCTTGAGGAGGCCGCCAAGGCCGCCCGCGCCGCCGCCACGATCCTGGCGCGTGCCCCGCGACCGACGAAGGACGCGGCCCTGCTGGCCGCCGCCGCCGCGTTGCGCGCACGGCAGGACGAGATCCTGGCCGCGAACGAGGCCGACCTGGCCGGCGCGCCAGACCTCTCCCCCGCCTACAAGGACCGGCTCACCCTCAACCCCGCCCGGGTGGAGGCGATGGCGCGCGGGCTGGAGGAGGTGGCCGCCCTGCCCGACCCCGTGGGCCGCGTGCTGGCGGAGTGGACCCGCCCCAACGGCCTCGTCATCCGCCGCGTTGCCCAGCCCATCGGCGTGGTGGGCATGATCTACGAGAGCCGCCCCAATGTGGGCGCCGACGCCGCCGCCATCTGCCTGAAGGCCGGCAGCCCCGTGATCCTGCGCGGGGGCAAGGAGAGCCTGAACAGCGCCGCCGCCATCCACGCCTGCATCGTGGAAGGCCTGCGGGCCGCCGAGCTGCCGGAGGCCTGCGTGCAGGTGGCGCCGAACACGGACCGCGCCTTCGTCGGCGCCATGCTGGCGGCCGCCGGCCTGATCGACCTCATCATCCCCCGCGGCGGCAAGGGGCTGGTGACGCGGGTGATGGAGGAGGCGCGCGTGCCCGTCCTCGCCCATGCCGAGGGGTTGAACCACACCTATGTCCACGCGGCGGCCAATGCCGCCATGGCGCGTTCCGTGCTGGCGAACGCGAAGATGCGCCGCACCGGCGTCTGCGGCGCGACCGAGACGCTGCTGATCGACCGCGCCGTCGCTCCCTCGCTGCTGCCGCCGCTGGTGGAGGAGCTGCGTGCGCTGGGCTGCAGCTTCCGCGCGGACGGGGCCGCCCGCGCGATCGTGCCGGGGCTGGAGGCCGCGGGCGAGCAGGACTTCTTCACGGAGTGGCTGGACGCGGTACTCAATGTGGCCGTGGTGGACGGGGTGGAGGGCGCGCTGGAGCACATCCGCCTGCACGGCAGCGAGCACACCGACGCCATCATCACGGAGGACGCGGAGGCGGCGCAGGAATTCCTGAACGGCCTCTCCTCCGCGGTCGGGCTCTGGAACGCCTCCACCCAGTTCTGCGACGGCGGGGAGTTCGGCTTCGGCGCAGAGATTGGCATCGCCACCGGCCGGCTGCACGCGCGCGGCCCGGTCGGGTTGGAGCAGCTCTGCACCTGGCGCTACCATGTGATCGGGACCGGACAGGTTCGTCCCTGATCCGGCCAGCCACGGGAAGATCCCGGGCCCGGGAGGAGATCACACCCATGCGCCTGACCGCGCTGCTGGCCATCACGGCCCTTACCATCGGCACGGGCGCCGCGCGGGCAGCCTGCCCGTCCGATGCCGACGTGCAGCGCATGGCGGGCGACATCCTCGCCAACCGCCCGGCACAGGGCTACGGCCCAGGCCTGACGATGGAGGACACGGCCTGCGCGCGGGCGAAGATCGTCGCCATCATGGCGGAGCGGCTGGGCGCGCCGGTGGGCTACAAGGTGGGCCTCACCAACGCCGCCGCGCAGCAGCGCTTCGGCATCCCGCACCCCGTGCGCGGCACGATCTTCCAGGCGACCATCCGCGCCCATGGCACGCAGGGCAGCCCCGCCGAGGTCCCGGCCGCCTTCGGCGCCGTGCCGAACGTGGAGAGCGACCTCCTGGTGCGGGTGAAGGACGAAGGCATCAACGAGGCGGGGGCGGACCACGTCGCCATCCTCCGGCACCTCGACCAGGTGATCCCCTTCATCGAGATGCCGGACCTCGTCTTCGCGCCCGGGCAGATGAACGGGCCGGGGCTGGTCGCCATCAATGTCGGCGCCCGGCTGGGCGTGCTGGGCGATCCCATCCCCGTCCAGGCGACGCCGGACTTCGCGGCGCGGCTGGGGGGCATGACGGTGGTGCTGGCGAACGACCAGAAGGAGCTGTCCCGCGTTCCCGCCAGCGCGCTGCTGGGCCATCCGCTGAACGCGATCCCCTGGCTGGTCGAGGACCTGAAGGCCGAGGGGAAGCGGCTGCGCGCGGGGGACATCATCTCCCTCGGCGGCTTCTCCCCCGCCCTGGCGACGGAAGCGGGGCGCACCGTCACCGTCACCTATGAGGGGCTGGCGGAGCGCCCGGTGACCGTCTCGGTGCGAACGCCCTGAGACCGCGAATCGCCGGGCGCGGGGCCGCATAGGCGCCCATGCCGCCCCCCGTCCCGCCGGCCGGCCGCGAGAAAGCGCCGTCGCCCCGCCCCGCCCCCTCGCACCGCGAGCCCGGCCGCTATGGCGACGGGCGGCGCGTGCGGATCGGGCTGCTCGGCGGCTCCTTCAACCCCGCCCATCCCGGCCACCGGCACGTGGCGGAGATGGCGCTGCACGTCCTGCGCCTGGACGAGGTCTGGCTCCTCGTCTCCCCCGGCAACCCGTTGAAGCCGCGCGCGGGCATGGCGCCTTTCGAGGAACGGCTCGATTCGGCCCGCCGGATCGCCGATGGCCGCCGCGTGATCGCCGTGGACATCGAGGCGCGGCTTGGGCTGCGGGAAACGGAGCGCACCCTCTCCCGCCTGCGGCGCCTGTTCCCGCGCGCCGAATTCGTCTGGATCATGGGGGCGGACAACATGGTGCAGCTGCCGCGCTGGCGCCGCTGGCGGCGGCTGGCGCGCCGCACCCCCGTGGCGGTGCTGCCGCGCCCGGGCTACACCCGCCGCGCCATGCACGGCGCCGCCGCCGCCGCCCTGCGCCACCATCGCCGCCCCTGCGGCGCGCTGATGGCCGAGGCGGGGCGCGAACCCGGCGCCCCGGCACCACATCGCCCCCCTGCCAGGCACGCCCCCTGGTGCCTGGTGCCCGCGCGGGAGCATCCGGCGAGCGCGACGGCGATCCGGGCCTTGCGAGCCAACGCAACCACGGCCACTTCCGGCCCTTCTGAGGGAAGCGCCCCAGCGCCCCTTCCCGCGGCGGCCGGAGCGGATTGAACCCGGCGCAGTGCGGCGCCACGAAGCAGAGACGAAGAGAGGAGCGAGCTATGGCCCGCACCCCCAAAGAACCCACCGGCGGCACCACCCGCGGCCGGACCACGCGGGAGAAGGCCCCCGCGGCCGGCACGCGCAAGGCACCGGCAAGGCCGGCCGCCCGCCCCGCCAAGCCCGCGGCGGCGAAGCCTGCGGCGCGCGCGGCCAAGCCTGCCCCTGCCCGGGCGGCTGCCGCGAAGCCCGCCGCAAGCAGGGCGAAGGCCACGGCCGCCCCCGCGCGGGGCAAGGCGCCCGCCGCGAAGGCCCGCACCCCCGCCGCCGCGCCGGCGAGCCGCGCCCGGGCCACGGCCGCGCCCCCGAGCCGCGCGAAGGCTCCTGCCCCCAAGGCGGCCGCCTCCCGGACAACTGCCTCCAGGACGACCGCCGCCAAGGCGAACACCCGCGCCGCGAAGCCGGCCGCCAACCGCGCGAAGGCTCCGGCGCGCGCGGCCTCCGGTAGGGCGACCCCTGCCAAGGCGGCGCCTGCCCGGACCGCCCCGGCCAAGGCGGCACCCGCTCCTCGCGCCGCCGCGTCGAAGCCCGCTCCTCGCGCCGCCGCGTCGAAGGCGGCACCGGCTCGCACGGCTAAGGCCGCGCCGAAGGCTGCCGCACCTGCGCGTGGCAAGGCCGCGCCGAAAGCCGCCGCGAGCCCGGCGCCGCGCGCTGCCGCCAGGGCGGCAACCCCTGCTCGCGGGCGCGCCGCCACGTCCCGCGCCGCGCCGCGCCCGGCCGCCCGTGAGGAAGCCCCGAAGGCGCCGGCCCGTGCAGTCCAGGCCCGCCCTGCCGCGAAGACCCCAGCGGCCAAGGCCCCTGCTGCCCGCAAGTCACCCGCGAGAACCGCGGTCAGGACCGTGACCGAGGTCGCGGCGGCGTCCGCGAAGGCTCCTGCCCGTTCCCGGGCGGCGGAGGCCCTGCCGGACGACACCGCCGCCCGCATCGCGGAGCTGGAAGCGACCCCCGCCCCCACCTCCCGCAAGCGCGCCACCGTCGCCGGCCCGAAGAGGCGCGGCACCACCTTGCCCCGGCCCACCCCAAGCCCGGACCGGCTGGATGAGCTGGTGAAGGCGACCGTGGCCAGCCTGGAGGACGACAAGGCCGAGAACGTGGTGGTGCTGGACGTTGCCTCCCGCTCCGCCTTCGCGGACCGGATGGTGGTCGCCACCGGCCTGGCGGAGCGGCAGATCGAGGCCATGGCCCGCCACGTGGAGGAGGCCCTGGCGGAGCACGGCATCCGCCGCATCCGCACGGAGGCCTCGCCGGACTGGGTGCTGCTGGATGCCGGCGATCTGGTGATCCATCTCTTTAAGCCCGAGGCACGGCAGAACTACGCACTGGAGCGGATGTGGGGCCCGGATAGCCCGGCGGCCGAGGAAGCCACGATGCCGCCGCGCCCCTCCGGCGAGGCGGGCCAGGACATGGCCGCGAACGAGGATGGCGCCACGGGCGAGGGTGCCTCGGACGACGCGGACGACGACCTCCTCGACGACCTGGACGATGACGCGGACGCGGACGACGACCTCGCCGCCGACAACGATTCGGACGACGAGGATGAAGACGAGGACGAGGACGACGACCTCGATGACGAGGACCTCGACGACGACGGTGATGATGACTCTGATGAGGATGAGGACGACGACGTGACCGACGAGACCGAGGCGTCCGCGAACCCCGATCCGCGCAAGCCCATGGTGGACGGCGACTCCGATGACGCCCAGGCCGGCGACGCGCAGGACCGCCTCTACATCGGCGAGATCGGCGATGGCCGCCCCGGCGGCAGCGGCAACGGCGCCATCCTGCCCCCGGGCGAGGCGCTGGACGGCCCCGCCGGCTTCGCCTTCAACACGACCGGCGAGGACCTGCAGCCCAGCTTCCCGGACGAGGAGTCCGGTGGGGAATCGGGCGGCGCTGCCTCGCTGAGCGAGGGTGCCGACACCCGCAGGAAGGGCGGGGAGAGCTGAAGCCCCCACTTCTCCTCGCCATCGGCCGCGCCCGCGGCGGGCCGGAGGCGGCACTGTTCGAAGGGTACAACGCCCGTCTCCGCCCCGCCCTGCACCTGCGGGAGCTGGCGGAGGCGAAGGGCTCGCCGGCCGAGATGCGCCGGCGGGAGGGCGCTCTGCTCCTCGCGGCCCTTCCCGCCGAGGCGCTGGCGGTCGCGCTCGACCTCGGCGGCGAGATGCCGGACAGCGCGCGGCTGGCCACCCTGACGACAGGGTGGGCAGAGGCGGCCCGGCCGCTGGCCTTCATCATCGGCGGTGCGGAAGGGCTGGACGAGGCGGTGCTGGCCCGCGCCGACCACCGCCTCTCTTTGGGGCCGCTGACCTGGCCGCACATGCTGGTGCGCGGGCTGCTGGCCGAGGCGCTGTTCCGCGCCCAGTGCATCCGGACCAACCACCCCTACCACCGCGCCTGGCGGCCGGCCTGACGCTTCGAATCGTTCAGTCAACGAACATTGCGATCACGGGAAGGTGAGGATAGCGTCCTTCCATGGTCGCCCTCATCGTCGCCGCACTGATATGGATCGGGCTGCATGTCGGGATTGCCGGCACGCGGGCCCGGGCCGCCTGGGCGGCACGGCTGGGCGAGGGCGGGTTCCGTGCCACCTTTTCCGTCGCTTCCGCCCTGACCATCACCCTGCTCGTGCTGGCCTGGCGCAGCGCGCCCACATCCCCGCTCTGGGCCGTGCCGCGCCCGCTCGGATGGGTGCTGGTCGTGGCGATGCTGCTGGCCTTCATCCTCTTCGCCGGCAGCCTGCTCGCGCGGAATCCCACGGCCGTGGGCCAGGGCTCCGCGCTCTCGGCCGAGCCACGGGGAATGCTCCGGATCACCCGCCATCCCATGCTCTGGTCCTTCGCCATCTGGGCGGCTGTCCACATCATTGGGAACGGGGACGCCGCCTCGCTCGTCTTCTTCGGCGCCTTCCTGCTCACGGCCGCCCTCGGCATGCCCTCGCTGGACGCGAAGGTGGCGGCGCGGGACCCGGCGGGCTGGGCTGCCTTTTCCGCCAGCACCTCCGTCCTGCCTTTCGGCGCCTTGACCGCCGGGCGGAACCGGGTGGCCTGGCGGGAGATGGCCCTGCCGGTCCTGGTCGGGCTGCTGGCCTGGGCGGCGATGCTGCACCTGCACCCCCGGATCTTCGGGGTCTCCCCCCTTCCGTACTGATCCCTTGCATCGGGCGGCCGGGCGCGCGATCCCTGCGGCCCCATAGGCCAGGAAGGCGCCCGCATGACCCGGTCCGCGCAGGAGGGCTCCGGCATCGCCCCCCACCCCGTCCTTGCCCACCATTACGGCCGGGCGGAGGAGCGGGAGGGCTTCGTCCGCGCGCTCTTTGACGAGACGGCGCCGCATTACGACCGGATCGACCGGATCTTCTCCTTCGGCACCGGCCCGGGCTACCGCCGCCGCGCACTGCGCGATGCGGGGTTGCGGCCGGGGATGCGCGTGCTGGACGTGGCGGTGGGCACGGGCCTCGTCGCGCGGCAGGCGGTGGCCATCACCGGCGACCCGGCCCTCGTCACCGGCCTCGACCCGAGCGAGGGCATGCTGGCCGAGGCGCGGAAAGCCCTGCCCGGCGTCACCCTCGTCCAGGGGCGGGCGGAGCGGATCCCGCTGCCGGATGCCAGTGTCGATTTCCTCTCCATGGGCTACGCGCTGCGCCACGTGGCCGATCTCGGCGCCGCTTTCGCGGAGTACCGGCGCGTGCTGCGGCCCGGCGGCACGGTGCTGCTGCTTGAGATCGGGCGGCCGCACAGCCGCTTCGCCCGGCTGGTGGAGCGCTTCTACATGGGCGCCGTCATCCCCGCCCTGTGCCGCGTGGCCGCGCCCCGCCACCGCTCCGGCGAGCTGATGCGCTACTACTGGGAGACGATCGAGGCCTGCGTGCCGGCAGAGACGATCCTCGGCGCGCTCGGCGCCGCCGGCTTCCAGGGCGCCACCTGCGCGACGGAGCTCGAGGTGTTCCGGGCCTACACCGCCCGCGCCTGAGCCGCCGCCACCCGCGCGGCACGGCCCCGCATGGCACGCCGCAGCGGCAGCTCCACCAGCCAGTAGAGCACCAGCCCGGCCGCGATGCAGGCCACCACGGCCACGGCCAGGAACAAGGCCGTGCCTGCTGGCCCGCGCGGCATCGGCAGGCGGCGCCAGGCCTCCGTCAGTGCCGCGAGCAGGGTCACGTGGAAGAGGTAGAGGGCGTAGGAGGCGTCGCCGACCAGCAGGGGCGCGCGCCGCGCCGGCACCCGCCCGGCGGCTTCCAGGCCCAGCGCGCCCAGCACCACCAGCGCGGCGGGCGGGCCGAGGGCGAGGCCGCGCGAGAGGGGTTCCGACCACGCCCAGCCCAGGGGCAGCAGGGCGAAGCCCAGCACCACCAGCGCCGCCGAGGCCCCGGCGCCGGGCAGGCGCCCGGCCACGACCAGCCGCCCGAGGGCCAGGCCCATCCAGAATTCCAGCACCAGCGTGGCGCCGTAGAACTCCAGCGCGAAGCCCGGGCCGGGCAGGATCCGCGCGAGGGCCACGGGCAGGGCCAGCGCCGCCCCCATGGCCCAGAAGCGCGCCCGTTCCGGCATCAGCAGCGCAAGGCCGAAGACGAGGTAGAAGGCCATCTCGTAGTTCAGGGTCCAGCCGGGAATGAGGACCGGCAGCGGCAGGCCCATGGCGGGGTGCGGCCAGGGCAGGAAGAGGTAGGAGGCCAGGGTATGGCCGGGGTCGAAGCGCGCGGTCCGCAGCAGGCTCGGCGCGAGAAGGGAGACAGCCACCACCAGGGAGGTGAGGATCCAGTAGAGCGGCACGATCCGCACCACCCGCCGCCACAGGAAGGTCGCGGGCTCCACCGGCCGCACGGTGGTGGTCACCCACATGATCAGGCCGCTGATGACGAAGAAGATGTCCACGCCGCTGGCCAGCCAGTCCGTGCCGGCGAGCGGCAGGCCCAGCCGGTCCGTCTGCAGCCGGGCGTGGTAGATGACCACCATCAGGGCGGCCAGGGCCCGCAGGTACTGGATGGAGACGAGCTGGGGCATCCGGGCGGGCATGGCGGCCTCATGCCACGTTGCGGACCTGTGTTGGAGCCCGCGGGGAGGCCCGCGGGCGGGGCCGCTCTCCCGCCCGGGCCCTCTCTGGCCAAGCCCTGGCCCCGGCGCTATGGCAGACGCCGCCGCATCGCCCGAGGAATGCCCGATGGCCCGTCCGCAGCCCGTCATGCTCGTCATCCTGGATGGCTGGGGCTGGCGGGAGGAGCGGGCGGACAACGCCGTGCTCCAGGCGGACACGCCGAACTTCGACTCCCTCTGGGCCTCCTGCCCGCACGCCTTCCTGCGGACCTGCGGCCCCGATGTGGGCCTGCCGGAAGGGCAGATGGGCAATTCCGAGGTGGGGCACCTGAACATCGGCGCCGGCCGCGTGGTGATGCAGGACCTGCCCCGCATCGGCGCCGCCATCGCGGACGGTTCGCTGGCGAGGATGCCGCCCCTGGCCGCGCTGGGGCAGAAGCTTAAGGCCACGGGCGGCACGCTGCACCTCTGCGGCCTGCTCTCCCCCGGCGGCGTGCACGCGCACCAGGACCATGCGCTGGCGATCGCAAGGGTCATTGCGGCGCAGGGCATTCCCGTGGCCGTCCATGCCTGGACCGACGGGCGCGACATGGCGCCCCAGGCCGCCGAGACCACCCTGCCCGCCTTCCAGACCGCCTTGCCGGAGGGAGCGCGGATCGCGACCGTGACGGGCCGCTACTTCGCCATGGACCGCGACCACCGATGGGAGCGCGTCTCCCAGGCCTGGCGCGCCATGGTGCTGGCGGAGGGCGCGAGCGCCCCGACCGCGCTGGAGGCCGTGCGCGCCGCCCACGCGGCAGGAAAGACGGACGAGTTCGTCCCCGCCACGGTCCTGCCGGGCTACGCGGGAATGAGGGACGGGGACGCGATCCTCTGCTTCAACTTCCGCGCGGACCGGGTGCGCCAGATCCTTGCCGCCCTGCTGGACCCCACCTTCAGCGGCTTCGAGCGGCCGCGCGTGCCGAAGTTCTGCGCTGCCATCGGGATGACGGAGTACTCGGAGGCGCTGAACCCGTTCCTGGAGACGCTCTTCCCGCCGCAATCCATGGCGGACCTGCTGGGCCCCACCGTGGCCAAGGCCGGGCTGAAGCAGCTCCGCATGGCGGAAACGGAGAAGTACCCGCACGTCACCTACTTCCTGAACGGGGGGGAGGAGACGCCTTCCCCGGGCGAGGACCGGATCATGGTCGCCTCCCCCAAAGTGGCGACCTACGACCTGCAGCCCGAGATGTCGGAGCCGGAACTGGCGGAGAAGGCGGAGGCCGCCATCCGCTCCGGCACTTACGACATGATCATCCTGAACTTCGCGAATGCCGACATGGTCGGGCACACCGGCAGCTTGGCGGCCGCCATCAAGGCCTGCGAGGCGGCGGATGCCGGGCTGGGCCGGATCGCCGGGGCCATCCGTGACGCCGGCGGTGCCCTGCTGGTCACGGCGGACCACGGCAATGCGGAATTGATGCGGGACCCGGTCACGGGTGGCCCGCACACCGCCCACACGCTGAACCCCGTGCCCGTGCTGCTGATGGGCGGCCCGCTGGGCGCCGCGCTGCATGACGGGCGGCTGGCGGACCTGGCGCCCACTCTGCTGGCCCTGCTCGGCCTGCCCCAGCCGGAGGCGATGACCGGGCGCAGCCTTATCGGCACCCCGCCCGGGTGAGCATGACGTGACCTCGGGCGGCGGCCGCGCGCCCCACCCTTCGGTTCGGCGGGGCCTTCCCCTCCGCCTCGCCCTGCTGCTCGGGCTGATCCCCGCCCTCCTGCCGTCCCCGGTCTCCTCGCAGCCGAGCCGGCGGGCCCTGGAGGAGGTGGAGCGCGGCGCCCGCACGGCCCGGGACGAGGCCGCCGCCATTGCCCGCGACGCCCGGACCGCGGAGGCCGCCGAGCGGGCCCTGGCCGCGCGCCGGGCCGAGGCCGGCCGCCGGTCCGTAGCGGCCGAGGAAGCGGTCGCGGAGGCCGAGGCCCGGCTGGAGGAGGCCTCTGCCGCCCGCGACGCCGCCGAGGCCGACCTGACCCGCCGCGCCGAGGCGATGGCCCCGCTGATTCCCGCCATGCGCCGCCTGGGCCTGTGGCCGGCCGAGACGCTGCTGGTGATCCCCGCCCCGCCCGAGGAGGCGCTGCGCGGCGCCCTGGTGCTGCGCGGCGTGGCCCGCCGCCTGGCGCAGGAGGCCGCGGAGTACCGCGCCGCGAAGGAGGAGGCGGGCCGCCGGGCCGCGGCGCTGGACGCGGAGCGGGCCCGGCTGGTGGCCGCCCGCAACGCCGCGCGGGAGGCGGCGGAGGCAGTGGACGCCGCCCTATCCGAAGCCCGTTCCCGGCGGGAGAACGCGCGGGACGCGGAGGCCGCCGCAACCCGCCGCGCCGCCGAGGCCGCCGCCGGGGCGCGCGACCTGCGCGGGGCGGTGGAGCGGCTGGAGCGCGAGGCCCGCGCGCGGGAGGCGCGCGAGCGGGCCGAGGCGGAGCGGAGGGAGCGGGAGGCGGAGGCGAAGCAGCGCGAGGCGGCCGCACGCCGGCGGGAGGCCGAGACCCGCGCGCGGGAGAACGAGGCGCGGCAGGCAGCACGGGATGAGGACGACGCGCGGGAGAGCGCCGAGGCCGCGCGGGAGCGCCTGCGCGAGGCCGCGGCGCCGCCCCGCCCCAGTCGCGGGGCGCCCGTTGCGGGGTCGGTCCAGCGCGCCTTCGGCCAGGGGGGCGCCAATGGCCAGACCTGGGCCGCCCCGCCGGGGGCCCGGGTGGTCAGCCCCTGCGGCGGCCGGGTGGTCTTCTCCGGCCCGTTCCGATCCTACGGGCGGATGTTGATTGTGGATTGCGGCGGCGGATACCATTTCGTTCTAGCCGGCCTGGACCGGCTGGACGCGGAGCCCGGGCAGCGCGTTCTGGCCGGGGAGGCCGTGGGAACACTTGGTAACGCCGGGGTATCTGGCGGGGGCCGCGCGACGCTATACCTTGAGTTGCGCCGCGGCGGGCAACCCGTGGATCCTGCGGGCTGGACTTCGAGGGGCTGAATTGGGCTCCCTCCGGCTTAACCGCTGGGCAGGATGCCCCGCGGCAATATGAAAGCGCCGTGCCCCGCCACGGCGAGAGGGGTGTCTGACGGATGCGAGTTCCTGCTGAGCGTAGCCCGGCCGAGAGCAACGCGGCCGAGAACGGCGGAAAGACCCGCTTCCGCGCCCGCACCTTTGCCGCCGTGGCCGCCGCCTTCACGGCCGGCGCCATCGCCGGCCCCGTGGTGACCGCCTGGGCCCAGGAGGGATCGCGCGCCGAGACCTACCGGCTGCTGAACCTGTTCGGCGACGTGTTCGAGCGGGTGCGGGCCGAGTACGTGGAGCCCGTGAACGACCGCGAGGTGATCGAGAACGCGATCAACGGGATGTTGCAGGGGCTGGACCCGCACTCCTCCTACATGAACCTCCGCAACTTCCGCGACATGCAGGTGCAGACCCGCGGCGAGTTCGGCGGGCTGGGCATCGAGGTCTCGCAGGAGGCCGGCTACGTGAAGGTGATCTCCCCGATCGACGACACACCGGCCGCCCGCGCCGGGGTGAAGCCCGGGGACCTGATCACCCATATCAACGAGAAGACCACCCAGGGTCTGACCCTGCAGGAGGCGGTGGACCAGATGCGGGGCGAGCGGGGCAGCTCCATCCGCCTGACCATCCGGCGCGAGGGCACGGCCACCCCGGTGGAGCTGACCCTGACCCGCGACGTGATCCGCCCTCAGGTGGTGCGCGCGCGTCTGGAGCAGGGCGACATCGCCTATGTCCGCCTCACCTCCTTCAACGAGCAGACCGAGGTGGGCCTGCGCCGGGCGCTGCAGACCCTCCGCTCCCAGGCCGGGGGCAACCTGAAGGGCATGGTGCTGGACCTCCGGAACAACCCGGGCGGGCTGCTGGACCAGGCGATCCAGGTCTCGGACGACTTCCTGGACCAGGGTGAGATCGTCTCCACCCGCGCCCGCCGGGCTGAGGACGCGCAGCGCTGGAACGCGAAGTCCGGTGACATCACGAACGGCCTGCCCGTGGTGGTGCTGGTGAATGCCGGCTCGGCCTCGGCCAGCGAGATCGTGGCGGGCGCGCTGCAGGACCACCGCCGCGCGGTCGTCATGGGCGTGAAGAGCTTCGGCAAGGGCTCCGTGCAGACGGTGATGCCGCTGCCGGGGAATGGCGCCATCCGGCTGACCACGGCGCGCTACTACACGCCCTCCGGACGCTCCATCCAGGCCACGGGCATCCAGCCGGACATCGAGGTGCTGGCCCAGCGCGAGGACGCGCAGCAGAACCGCGAGCGCGACCGCGAGGCGGACCTGAACCGCGCCCTGCGGAACGACAGCAACCCGAGCCCGGGTACGGCCCAGGGCGCCAGCGCCCGCCCGCCCGCGCCGCTGCCGCCTCTGAACCTGCCGCAGGCGGCCGTTTCCGCCGTGCAGCGCATGCCGCCGGAGGGTGCACCCGCCTTCGACCCGACGAAGCCGGAGACGGACCACCAGCTTCAGCAGGCGATCGGGCTGCTGCACAGCATCGCGGCCAGCCCGCCGCAGCGCCGCGCCAGCCGCTGACCCTCCCTCTGGACTATCGGAGACGCCGAAGCCCGCGATGAAGGCCCTCGGCGTCTTCTGGTTGCTTCTCCTGGCCGCGCTCGGCATCGGGGCCTTCGCCCTGCACCGGGCGGGGCCGCCGGAGGGCGGAATTCCCGCCTCGCTGCGCCGCGGGGGCGTGATGCCGCCCGAGCGGGCCACCGACCAGGTGCCCGAACAGGCCCAAGTCGAGACAACCCCACAGGAACCGGCCCAGGGGCCCGCGACCGCCTCGCCCCCGAAGGAGGCAGCCGCTTCCCCGCCGGCCGAGGCGCCCCCCGAAGCGAGCACGCCCGCCCCACCGGCTGCCCCTGCGGAGGCGCCGCCCAGCGCGCCTGAGCCGCCGCCGCTGCCCGCCCCGGCCGCCCGGGCCGAGGCCCCGGCCGACCGCCCCATCCCTCCGCCTGATCCCGCCCTGCAGGAACCTTCCCCCCACGGCCCGCTGCCGCGCGCGGGCTCGGACGGGCGCACGCCGATCCGCGCCTATGGCCGGCCTTTCGACCGGGCGGAGGCGCGGCCGCGCATCGCGCTGGTGGTGGGCAATCTCGGCCTTTCGGCCGCGCTGTCGGACGAGGCGATCCGCCGCCTGCCGCCGGAAACGGGCCTCGCCTTTTCCCCTTACGCTTCGCGCCCGGCCCCGTTGCTGGAGCGCGCCCGGGCCCGCGGGATGGAGGTGCTGAGCGCCCTGCCGCTGGAGCCCGCCAACTACCCCGTGAACGATCCTGGCGATCGCGGCCTGCTGACCACCCTGCCCCTGGCGGAGAACGCGGACCGCCTCGCCTGGTCCCTTTCCCGCATTGCCGGGCAGGTCGGGGCGGTGGGCGCCCTCGGGCCCATGCGGGGGGAGCGTTTCGCGGCCCTGCCAGAACTCCTGGGCGGGCTGCAGGACGTGCTGCGCCAGCGCGGCCTGCTCTATGTCGATCCCCGCCCCGGCGCGCCCGCCCCTGCCCGCGCCTGGGGCCGCACCGTCGATCTCGTGGTGGACGAACCGGCCACGCGCGGCGAGATCGATCGCCGGCTGGCGGAGCTGGAGCGCATCGCGCGGGAGAAAGGTTCCGCCCTGGGGCTTGCGGGGGATGTCTCCCCCGTGCTGGTGGACCGCGTGGCCGCCTGGGCCGCCGGGTTGGCGGATCGGGGGCTGGTGATGGCTCCCGTCACCTCCCTGATCCGCCGCCCCGAGGACATTCCCCGGGAACCGAGATGACCCAACTTCCCTTGCGCCCGAATGTGGGCGCCTGCCTCTTCAACCGAGACGGCCTCGTCTTCATCGGCCGCCGCGCCGACCAGCCGGCTGGGGAAGCCACCTCCGGCGCCTGGCAGATGCCGCAAGGTGGGCTGGACGAGGGCGAGGATCCGGAGGTGGCGGTGCTGCGCGAGCTGTCCGAGGAGATCGGCACCCGCAACGCCCGCGTGATGGGCCGCATGCCGGAGTGGCTGGACTACGACCTGCCCGCCCATCTCGTCGGCAAGGCGCTGGGCGGCCGGTTTCGCGGCCAGACGCAGCTGTGGTTCGCCCTGCGCTTCCTGGGCGAGGACAGCGAGATCCGGCTGGACGCGGACAAGCACCAGGAGTTCGATGCCTGGCGCTGGGTGCCCCTGGCGGAGCTGCCCGCCATCGCCGTGCCCTTCCGCCGCCCGATCTACGAGCGGCTGGCCCAGGACTTCGGGCGCTACGCCGTTCCCGCCTAGGCCGCCGTCTGGAAGCTTCGGGCCATGGCCCGCCACATTTCCTTGCGGTTGTACTCCCAGTCCAGCGGCAGGGCGCGGTGCAGCTTGCCGTCCCGCCGGGCCACCGACGCCTCGATCACCGTCCAGGAGAAGCGGTCCACCAGGCCCCAGGTCAGGAAGGTCCTCACTCCTCCCTCGGCGGCTGCGGAGATGAAGGCAGAGACGCGCTCCGCCACCACCCGGTCCCGCGCCACGTAGTCGTCCGGCACGCTGTCGCCCTCCCGGATGTCCAGCTCCGTCACGAGCACGGAGAGCCCCTCCGCCCGGATGGCGCGGACGAAGTTGGCAAAGACGGCGGGGTTGAAGGCGTTCCGCATCTGCAGGTGCGCCTGGATGCCCACCGCGTCGAGCGGCACCTTCTTGCGGACGAGGTCGCGAACGAGGTTGAGAAGGCGCCGGCGCTTCTCCTCCGCCCAGGGCGTGTCCTCCTCCACCCCGTAGTCGTTCAGCACCAGGCGCAGCGTTGCGTCCTGCTCCCGCGCCATGCGGAGGGCGGTCTCAATGTAGCCCGGGCCCAGGGCGCGGAAGAACGGGGAGTTGCGAAGCTCTCCATCGGCCTGGGGCGTGTCGCTGCCCGGCGGGTCGGCGACGACCTCGTTCACCACGTCCCAGTCCCGGATGCGGAGCCGGGTGGTGCCGAGCACCTTGTTGATATGGGCAGCCATCACGGCGCGAGCACGCTGCTGGCTCTCGCCGATGGCGGCCAGGGCCCAGTCTGGGAAGGCCTCGTGCCAGATCAGGGCATGGCCGCGGATCGGGCGGCCACGGGCCTGGCCCCAGCTGATGATCGCGTCCAGCATGGAGAAGTCGAACTCCCCCTCTTTGGGCTGGAGGACCGACCACTTGCCCTCGAATTCCGGCACCAGCACCCCCGCCTCCCGCTCGTAGGCGGCGGCGTAGAGCGGGTCCGAGGCGAGCATGTTCGCCTGTACGGCGGCGCCGAAGGTGAAACCGCGGTCGCGCGCGATCTGCCACAGGCCGGGCGGCGGGTTCTTGTCCGGGCTGCCCTGCTGGTTGCTTCCCTGGGCGCGGGCGCAGCCGGCCACGGAGGCCAGCGCCATGCCCAGCGCAGTGCGGCGGGATGCCTCCCCCGCCGGGGGAGACGGGGGAAGCAGGTTCGTCATGCGGCGGCGCGGCCCGGCGCGTTCTCGTTCGCGGCGCGGGTCAGGGCCTGGCGGTACTTCTCCCGGCGCCACTGCAGCAGCTTCCACGCGCCTTTGGCCGCGAGATCCGACATGCGGCCGCGCGGCTCCAGCCCGATCGACTTGAAGACCATTCCCATTCCCCGCTCGATGTGGCGGAACCGGTAGAAGGACATGGCCCGGCCCATGTAGCCGGTGATGCAGCGGTCGTGGCTGTACGGGGTATCGGCGCTCTCGTTGCCGCAATGGTAGGCGAAGGCCAGCTCGTCGTCCTCGGACTCGCCGATGCGCCCGGCGGCGACCCGCAGCCGCTTGGGGAAGGAGAGCTTCTCCCGCGCCAGATAGCGCTTCATGTGGTCGTAGAAGAGCTTGAAGTGCCGGTACTCGTCCGCCGCGATCAGGCGGCAGACCTGCTTCAGCACCGGCTCCTCCGTGCTGTCACCCAGCGCCGTGTAGTAGGAGGAGGTGCCGGTTTCCACCATGCAGCGCGCGATCAGCTCGCCGGTGCGGGAGCCGCGGATCGAGGCATCGGCCTTCACGTCGATCTTGTAGCCGACACGGTAGCGGTCGAAGGCGTCGTCGAAGGACCAGCCGGGATCGGCCATCTCGCCCCAGCGGCCCAGCGCGTCGCCGTGCTGGACCTCCTCCACCGCCCAGTTGTCCGCGGCCTGGGAGAAGTCCGGATCGCCCACGAAGACGTTGTTCAGGTACACGGCGTAGTCCACGCCGTTCTTCTCCACCAGGGCGGCGGCCTTCACCAGGGGCACGATCTCGGGATCGACCTTCGAGGGATCGAACTTGTCCCAGGCGACCTGATCGAGCGTCCAGTGCTTCATCTATTCCGTCTTCCCACGGGGTGGCCGGAGAATGGGCCACGCTGAACCTGCATTTGCCGGCCCCGGGGTGATTCTTTCAAGTCCCAGCCTGTTGCAACGGGGAGTTGTGAACGGCCCGGACTTGTGGGCCAGGGGCGCGGCAGCCATCCTCGGCGCGCCGGAGGACCAACGCCCATGCCACGCGCCATCGCCCTGGCCGCCGCCCTTTTCGTCTCGTCCCCTCTCGCCGCACAGGCGCAGATTGAACGGCTGCCCGCGGAGATCGGCGCCCGGATCGCCGCCATGGGGCCGCGCTTCGACGCCGATGTCCTGCGCGAAACCGGTGCTCTCTTCGCCGCCCTTCCCGCGCCCTCGACGGACGGGCTGCGGGTTTCGGAGAACCAGTCCTACGGCCCCGATCCCCGGCACCGGCTGAGTGTCTACTCGCCGGCGCAGGAGGGTTCGTCCCGCCCGATCCTCGTCTTCGTGCATGGCGGCGGCTTCGTGCGAGGGGATATCGCGCCGAACGTGGCCGCCTATGCCGCGCGCAACGGGCTGGTGGGCATCGCGATGACCTACCGCCTCGCGCCGCAGAACCCCTGGCCCGCCGGGGCGCAGGATGTGGGCCGGGCCATTGCCTGGATTCGTGAGAACGCGGCCCGCCTTGGTGGTGATCCCGCCCGGATCATCCTCTTCGGGCACTCCGCCGGGGCCACCCACGCGGCGGGCTATGCCCTGGACCCCGCGCTTCATCCCGCTGGAGGGCCGGGTATCGCGGGCCTCATCCTCGGAAGCGGCTTCCTGAAGATGACGGAGGCGGACAAGGCGCCGAACAACCTGGCCTATTTCGGCACGGACCCGGCCACCTATGCCACCCGTTCCCCCATGACCCACCTCGCGCAGAGCCGGCTGCCGGTGCTGCTCTTCAACGCGCAGTACGACCCGGCCTTCCTCGGCGCGCCGACTCTGGAGATGGCGACCGGCATCTGCTGGCGGGACGGGCACTGCCCGCGCGTGGTCACGCTGCGCGGGCACAACCACGTCTCGGAACTCTACGCGGTCGGCACGGCGGATGACGAACTGGGCCAGGAGATCCTGCGCTTCGTGCGGGAAACCCGCTGAAACGACGAAGCGCCCGGAACCTCTCGGCCCCGGGCGCTTCGATGTTCCGTCAGGCCTGCCTTAGGCGGCCTGGGCGGCGTCCTGCATGGCGCGGGCGGCCTGGAGGCGGTCCGCGGCGCGGTCCCGGATCTCAGGCGCGTCCCCGGCTGCGGCGGCCAGGGCGGCCTCGGCCTCCGTCACGCGCTGCGCGGCGGCGGCGCGGGAGAGGCTGGCCAGCGGCGTGGCCTCGTCGGCCAGCACCGTCATGCGGGTGGGGGTGATCTCCGCGAAGCCGCCCATGATGAACAGGCTCTCGGTCTCACGCCCGCCCTCCGTCACCCGGATCACCCCGCCCCGGAGGGCGACGATCATCGGGGAATGGCCGGGCAGCACGCCCATCTCGCCCTCATAGGCCGGGATCACCGCCATCTCGACGGGGCGCGAGAGGAGCAGGCGCTCCGGGCTCACCAGCTCGAGGTCGAAGGTGGCCATGGATCAGGCGTTCGCCTTGAGGGTCTCGGCCTTCTTCACGGCCTCCTCGATGGTGCCGACCATGTAGAAGGCGGCCTCCGGGAGGTGGTCGTACTCGCCGGCCACGATGCCCGCGAAGGAGCGGATCGTGTCCTCGAGCTTGCAGAAGACGCCCGGCGTGCCGGTGAAGACCTCGGCGACGTGGAAGGGCTGGGAGAGGAAGCGCTGGATCTTGCGCGCGCGCGCCACGATCAGCTTGTCCTCCTCGGACAGCTCATCCATGCCCAGGATGGCGATGATGTCCTGCAGGGACTTGTAGGTCTGCAGGACGCGCTGCACCTCGCGGGCCACGCGGTAGTGCTCCTCGCCCACCACGCGCGGGTCGAGCGCGCGGGAGGTGGAGTCCAGCGGGTCCACGGCCGGGAAGATGCCCAGCTCGGCGATGGAGCGGTTCAGCACCGTCGTCGCGTCAAGGTGCGCGAAGGAGGTGGCAGGCGCCGGGTCGGTCAGGTCGTCGGCGGGCACGTAGATGGCCTGCACCGAGGTGATCGAGCCCTTCTTCGTGGAGGTGATGCGCTCCTGCAGCGCGCCCATGTCGGTGGCCAGCGTCGGCTGGTAGCCCACCGCGGAGGGGATGCGGCCGAGAAGCGCGGACACCTCGGCGCCCGCCTGGGTGAAGCGGAAGATGTTGTCGATGAAGAAGAGCACATCCTGGCCCTGCTCATCGCGGAAGTACTCCGCCATAGAGAGGCCCGACAGGGCAACGCGGGCGCGGGCGCCCGGCGGCTCGTTCATCTGGCCATAGACCAGCGCCACCTTGGAACCCTCGGTGCCGCCGTTCTCGCCGAGCTTGATGACGCCGGCGTCGATCATCTCGTGGTAGAGGTCGTTGCCCTCGCGGGTGCGCTCGCCGACGCCGGCGAAGACGGACACGCCGCCATGGCCCTTGGCGATGTTGTTGATCAGCTCCTGGATCGTCACCGTCTTGCCGACGCCGGCGCCGCCGAAGAGGCCGATCTTGCCGCCCTTCAGGTAGGGGGCGAGGAGGTCCACCACCTTGATGCCCGTCACCAGGATCTCGGCCGCCGTCGCCTGCTCGTCGAAGGCGGGGGCGTCGCGGTGGATGGTGTAGGACTTGTCGTGCGGGACCGGGCCGCGCTCGTCGATCGGCTCGCCGATGACGTTCACGATGCGGCCCAGCGTGCCCTCACCCACAGGCACGGCGATGCCCTTGCCGGTGTCCACCACCTCGGTGCCGCGGACCAGGCCATCGGTCGTGTCCATGGCGATGCAGCGCACGGTGCGCTCGCCCAGCTCCTGGGCGACTTCCAGCACCAGGGTGCGGTCGCCCACTGTGGTGGTGAGCGCGTTCATGATGAAGGGCAGCTCGGAGGGGAACTGCACGTCCACGACGGCGCCGAGGACCTGGGTGACCTTGCCGACGTTGTTCTTCATGGTTCGGGGCTCCTCAGACCGCTTCCGCACCGGAGATGATCTCGATCAGCTCCTTGGTGATGTTGGCCTGTCGCGTGCGGTTGTAGTTCAGGGTCAGCTTGTTGATCATTTCGCCGGCGTTGCGGGTGGCGTTGTCCATGGCCGTCATCTGGCTTCCATAGAAACCGGCTTGGCTCTCCAGCAGCGCGCGATAGATCTGGATCGCGAGATTCTTGGGCAGCAGGGCGGAGAGGAGCTCCTCCTCGCCCGGCTCGTACTCGTAGAGCGCGCCCGCCTCGGCGGAGGCGGCGGTGTCATTGGCCGGCAGGGCGGCGGGAATGAGCTGCTGCTCGCTCGCCACCTGGGCAATCACGCTCTGGAAGCGGTTGTAGATCAGCGTGCAGACATCGAACTCGCCCGCCTCCAGCATCGCGGTGATGCGGGTGGCGATCTCGTCGGCCTGCTCGAAGCCGATGCGCTTGATGTTGACGTAGCTGATCTCGCCGATGATGCGGTTGGCGAACTCGCGCCGCAGGTAGGCCGCGCCCTTGCGGCCCACCGTCAGCACCTTCACCGTCTTGCCCTCGGCCTCCAGGGCACGGATGCGGGCGCGCGCGAAGCGGCCGGCATTCGTGTTGAAGGGGCCGGAGAGGCCGCGCTCGGCCGTGACCACCACCAGAAGGTGCGTCTGGTCACGCCCGGTGCCCACCAGCATGCGCGGCGCGTCGGGGCTGCCCGCCACCGCCGTGCCGAGGGAGGCGAGCATGCGCTCCATCCGCTGGGCATAGGGCCGCGCCGCCTCGGCCTGGGCCTGGGCGCGGCGCAGCTT
Source organism: Roseomonas populi (assembly GCF_024594815.1). Lineage (GTDB taxonomy): Bacteria > Pseudomonadota > Alphaproteobacteria > Acetobacterales > Acetobacteraceae > Roseomonas > Roseomonas populi. The sequence continues at coordinate 529,821 of NZ_JANJOU010000001.1, forward strand.
GGCCGCGGCGACCATCTTCATCGCCGAGGTGATCTTGCGCGTGGACTTCACGCTGTTGATGCGACCGCGCAGGTCCTTCAGGCTCGCCATGAGGGCTGTTCCCTATGCCCCCTGGATCAGGCGAAGGACTTGGCGAAGCTGTCCATGAACGCGGCCAGCGCCTTGTCGTTATCGCCGGTGATCTGGCCCTCCTTGCGGATGGACTCCAGGATCTCCGGCTTGGACGCCTTGATCTGGCTCAGCAGCTGGCGCTCGAACTCGCCCACCTTGTTCGTCGGCACCTTGTCCAGGTAGCCGCGGACGCCGGCGAAGATCGCCACCACCTGCTCCTCCACCGGCACCGGCGCGTACTGCGGCTGCTTCAGCAGCTCCGTCAGGCGCGCGCCGCGGGCCAGCAGCGCCTGGGTGGAGGCGTCGAGGTCGGAGGCGAACTGGGCGAAGGCCGCCATCTCGCGGTACTGGGCCAGCTCCAGCTTGATCTTGCCCGCGACCTGCTTCATCGCCTTGATCTGCGCGGCCGAGCCCACGCGGGACACCGAGAGGCCGACGTTCACGGCCGGGCGGATGCCGCGGAAGAACAGCTCGGTCTCAAGGAAGATCTGGCCGTCCGTGATGGAGATCACGTTGGTCGGGATGTAGGCGGACACGTCGCCCGCCTGCGTCTCGATCACCGGCAGCGCCGTGAGGGAGCCGAGACCGGCGGCCTCGCCCATCTTCGCCGCGCGCTCCAGCAGGCGGGAGTGCAGGTAGAACACGTCGCCCGGGTAGGCCTCACGGCCCGGCGGACGGCGCAGCAGCAGCGACATCTGGCGGTAGGCCACGGCCTGCTTGGAGAGGTCATCATAGAAGATGACCGCGTGCATGCCGTTGTCGCGGAAGAACTCGCCCATGGTGCAGCCCGTGTAGGGCGCCAGGAACTGCATCGGGGCCGGGTCGGAGGCCGTGGCGGCGACGACGATGGAGTACTCCATCGCGCCGCGCTCCTCGAGCGTGCGGACCAGCTGCGCGACGGTGGAGCGCTTCTGCCCGATCGCGACGTAGATGCAGTAGAGCTTCTTGCTCTCGTCCGTGCCGGCGTTGATCGTCTTCTGGTTCAGGATCGTGTCGATGATGACAGCGGTCTTGCCGGTCTGACGGTCGCCGATGACCAACTCGCGCTGGCCGCGGCCGATCGGGATCAGGCTGTCGATCGCCTTGATGCCCGTCTGCATCGGCTCGTGCACGGACTTGCGGGGGATGATGCCCGGCGCCTTCACCTCGACGCGGGAACGCGTGACGTCCGTCAGCGGGCCCTTGCCGTCGATGGGGTTGCCCAGGCCATCGACCACGCGGCCCAGCAGGCCGCGGCCCGTGGGCACGTCCACGATGGTGCCGGTGCGAGCGACGGTGTCGCCCTCGCGGATGGCGCGGTCGTCGCCGAAGATCACGATGCCGACGTTGTCGGTCTCGAGGTTCAGCGCCATGCCGCGCACGCCGGCGGAGGGGAACTCCACCATCTCGCCGGCCATGACGTTCTGCAGGCCGTAGCAGCGGGCAATGCCGTCGCCCACGGTCAGCACGGTACCCACCTCGGCCACGTCGGCCTCGGTGTCGAAGCCAGCGATCTGCTGCTTCAGGATGTCGGAAATCTCGGCGGGACGAATGTCCATGGTCAGGCGGCCCCCTTCATGGCGTAGCTCAGGCGCTGCAGCCTGGACTTGATGGAAGTGTCGTAGAGGCGGGACCCGATCTTCACGATCAGTCCGCCCAGGATGGAAGGATCCACCGTCTCGGAGAGACGGACGTTCGAGTACCCGGCCTCGGTGAGGCGGGCGGCGATCTGGGTGCGCTGGGTGTTGCTCAGCGGATGCGCGGTGGTCACCTCGGCCGTCTGCTGCCCGCGCTGGTCGGCCAGCAGGTTGCCGAAGGCCAGCAGCACGCCCGGCAACTCGGCGAGGCGGCGGTTGGCGATCAGCACGCCCACCAGGTTCTTCACCGCGCCGCCGACGCCCGCGCGGTCCAGCACGGCGAAGGCGCCGGCGCGCTGGGCCTTCGAGTCGAGGCGAGGGTCGGCCAGGAAGGCGCGGAAGGATTCGTCGCCCTGCACCAGGGCGAAGAGCTTCTCAACCTCCGCGGCGGTGAAGTCGACGGACCTGTCGTCCTTGGACAGTTCCAGCAGGGCCAGGGCGTAGCGCCCGGCCGCGCCCCCCGTGACACGGCTGCCCTGGACGTTGATGCCTTGGGCGGCGGCGGTCTTGTCGTTGGAGACGGCTTCGGAGGCCACTGGCGATCCCGTTCGAGGGGTGTGAGGACCTTCCGGCCCGTTCCGCGGCCCGCCCCGGGGCGGAACCTCCGGGCGAACCTTCCTGGGCCTTCGGGTGACGCCCGGAGAATCAATCCAGGCGTCGGCGCGGGCCCCTTAACACGATGCAATGCAGGACGTCCATCGGTCTGCAACGGTTCGCAGGGCCCTGACGATGGCGTTTTCGCAGTGATAGCAGGCCCCCCGCGTCTCCCGTGTAACGGCTCGTGTAACCTCTGATGGAACCCTCCCCCGGTCTGCGGCGCTTCATCTGGGACCGGGCCAGCCCGGCCCCACCACCAGCCCTCCGGGGGAGGACAAGATGGACAGCGACAAGACCGACCAGAAGCGCGACCACGAGACGGGCGCCTGGGTGTCGGACCTCAAGCCCGGCGCCACCACGGGCGCGAAGGTGGACAAGGCGGTGGAGGACACCTTCCCCGCCTCCGACCCCGCGGTGAAGAGCGGCACCACCGGCTTCATCGCCCCGGACGGCGAGGACACGGCCGCCTCCACCGAGAAGGGCGAGGGCGGTCCCGGCTCGCCTTCCGGCGGCAAGCCCTGAGGCGGGAGGGCCGGCCATGAGCGGCGATCGGCCCGACCCGTCCCACGGGACTCCTCCCGGAACGCCCTACGAGGGCCCCGAGGAGGAGAAGGCCCTGCGCGAGACCGGCGGCTGGCGGCACGGCCTCCAGCCCGGGATCGGGCGGGGCGATGAACTGGACAAGGCCGCGGCCGAGGGCGCGCCGGAGGCGGATCCCGCCACGCGCTCGCCGATTCCCGCCTTCGTGGACCAGCCCGACGCCACCGAGGCCTTCGTCGAGGGCGAGGGCGTGGCCCAGGCACGGAACGCGGCGGAGGATCTGCCCCGGCAGGGGTAGGAACTTCCCTTCCTAGAGGAAGCTCACGGGGTCCACGTCCACCTGGACGCGCACCGCGTTCGGCACCTCCACCCGGGAAAGCCATTCCCGCAGCAGTGGCTGCACCGCCACCTCCCGCCGCGCTTTCAGCAGCAGGCGGCGGCGGTGCCGGCCGCGCAGCATCGCCAGCGGCGCCGGCGCGGGGCCCAGCACCTCCACGCCGGTTCCGCCCGGGGCAGCGAGGCCGAGATCGCGCGCCACACGGTCCGCCGCGCGCTCATCCTCCGAGCTCACGATCAGCGCCGCGAGGCGGCCGAAGGGCGGCCAGCTACCGGGGCGGCGCGCCTCGGCCTCCTCAGCCATGAAGGCCGGCAGGTCGCCGGAGACGAGGGCCTGCATCACCGGGTGCTCCGGGTTCCAGGACTGCAGAATCACCCGCCCCGGGCTCTCCGCACGCCCGGCGCGGCCGGACACCTGGTGCAGGAGCTGAACGGTCCGCTCCGCCGCCCGCAGGTCGCCACCCGCCAAGCCGAGATCGGCGTCCACCACCCCCACCAGGGTGAGGTGGGCGAAGTGCCAGCCTTTGGCGACGATCTGGGTGCCGATCAGCAGGTCCACCTCCCGGTCCTGGATCTGCCGCGCCGCCTCCGCGGCGGCGGCAGGGCCGGGAATGGTGTCGCTGGCCATCACTAGGCGCCGGGCATCGGGGAAGAGGACGGCGGCCTCCTCCTGCACCCGCTCCACCCCCGGGCCGATCGCGGTCAGACTGCCCTCCGCGCCACATTCCGGGCAGTGCGGGGGGATGGGCTCGGCGTGGCCGCAATGGTGGCACTGCAGGCGGCGCTGGGCGCGGTGCTCCACCAGCCAGGCCGTGCAGTTGGGGCAGCGGATGCGGTGGCCGCAGGCGCGGCACAGCGTCATCGGCGCGTAGCCCCGGCGGTTGAGGAAGAGCATCGCCTGCTCCCCCCGCGCCAGGGTCTCCGTGATGGCCTCGATCAGCGGCGGGGCGATGAAGCGGCCGCGCTCCGGCGGGGTCTTGCGGAGGTCCATCACCGTGACCTCCGGCAGGCCGGCGCTGCCGTGGCGGGTGGGCAGGTTCAGGGCGGTGTAGCGGCCCTGCTCCGCGTTGGTCAGCGTCTCCAGGCTCGGCGTCGCGGAGACGAGGACGCAGGTGGCCTCGGCCATGCGGGCGCGTACCACGGCCATGTCGCGGGCGTGGTAGATCACCCCGTCCTCCTGCTTGAAGGCCGTCTCGTGCTCCTCGTCCACGATGATGAGGCCGAGGTCCGGATAGGGCAGGAACAGCGCGGAGCGGGCGCCCACCAGCACCCCCACCTCACCATCCGCCACGGCCCGCCAGGTGGCGCGGCGTTGGCGGCCGGAGAGCTCGGAGTGCCATAGCGCGGGGGCGCAGCCGAAGCGCGCCTTGAAGCGGTCCAGCCACTGGGTGGAGAGGGCGATTTCCGGCAGCATAACGAGCGTCTGCCGCCCCTGGCGCAGGCATTCCGCCACCGCGTCCAGATAGACCTCGGTCTTGCCCGAGCCGGTGACGCCCTGGAGGAGGGTGACGCCGAAGGCGCGCTTCGCAACCGATTCGCGCAAGGTCGCGGCGGCCTCGGCCTGCTCCTCGCCCAGGATGGGGCCGGGATGGTCGGGGTCGGGCCGCGCGAAGGCGGGCGGGCGCGGCAGCAGGGCGGGCTCGATCAGGCCGTTATCGGCCATGCCGCGCAGCACGGCGGTGGAGACTCCCGCCTCGTCCGCGATGTCGGCGCCGGCGCGAGGCTCGCCCGGCTCCATCACGTCCAGCACGCGGCGGCGCTGGGGGGTCATGCGGTAGCCCGGCGCGCCGCCCTGGGCCGCCTCCCCGGCCGCGGAAAGCTTCCACCCGGCCTGCTGACCCGGCGGCTCCAGCGCGGAGGGCACGGACATGGCCATGCGCAGCACCGCGCCGGGCGGGGAGAGGGTATAGGCCGAAACCCATTCCACGAAGCGGCGCAGCGCCGGCTTCATGGGAGGCGCGGGCAGGACGCCCAGGATGTCCCGCAGCTTGCCTTCCGGCAGGTTCGGGTCCGGCTCGCCGTCCCAGACGACGCCCAGCATCTCCCGCCCGCCGAGGGGCACGGCGACGAAGCTGCCGATCTCCGGCAGGGCGGCGCCGTTGGGGACACGGTAGTCGTAGGCCCCTCCCCCCGGCGTATCGAGCGGGAGGGGCAGCAGGACGCGGATGCGGCGGACCGGCGGCCCCTTCGGCGCGGCGTGGCGCTTGCCCTTCGCGGTGGCGGCCGGGGCGGAAACGAGGCCATCCCCGAAGAGGCCACCATCGAAGCTTGGCTGGTTCGCGTTGGCCTCGGCGTCTTCCATCGCTATTTGTCCGCCCGCAGGCCCTTCAGGACCCCTATCATGAAATTCTTCGTGGACACCGCCGAGGTCTCCGAGATCCGTGCCCTCGCCGAGAGCGGACTGCTCGACGGCGTCACCACCAACCCCTCCCTGATCGCCAAGGCGGGTCGCCCCATGGCCGAGGTGATCAAGGAGATCTGCGACATCACCCCCGGCCCGGTCTCCGCCGAGGTCACGGCCACCGATTACGACGGCATGATGCGGGAGGGCGAGCACCTCGGCCGCATCGCGCCGAACGTCGTGATCAAGCTGCCGCTGACGGAAGCGGGGCTGCGCGCATGCAAACATATGGTGAACAACGGGGTGATGGTCAACGTCACTCTCTGCTTCTCCGCCGCCCAGGCGCTGCTCGCTGCTAAGGCTGGGGCCACCTACATCTCCCCCTTCGTCGGGCGGCTGGACGACATCGGCCAGAACGGGATGGAGCTGATCGCCGACGTCGTGCAGATCTACGAGAACTACGACGCGATCCGGACCGAGGTGCTGGTCGCCTCCATCCGCCACCCCATCCACCTGATCCAGGCGGCGAAGCTGGGCGCCCATGTGGCCACCCTACCGACGGCCGTCATCAAGTCCCTCTACAAGCACCCGCTGACGGATAAGGGGCTGGAGAGCTTCCTGGCGGACTGGAAGAAGACCGGCCAGTCCATCCTCTGATGCACGCCAGGGCACTCTGGTCGCTCGGTATCCTCCTCGTCGCAGTGGGCGTCGCAGCCCATGCGGTGGGGTGGGAAGAGCTGCTCTGGTTTCCGCGCTGGGTCCTCGACTCCCTGTTCTGGGTGCCGATGGCCCTGATGGACGCGGTCGCCTCCGCCCCCCTCGCCTTCGCGGTGATCGCGCTGGGGGTGGTGCTGATGGTGGTTTCGCGGATCATCGGCCGCAGCCGGGAACGCTGACGCTGGGGGCCGGCCTCGGCGCGGCTGGAAACAGGAAGGGCACGGGGACCATGGAACCGCGGGTGGAACGGCTCGCCGCCTTCTCGGATGGGGAGGTCGGCGGGAACCCTGCCGGGGTCGTTGTCGGCCCTGCCCTGCCCGGCGCGGATGCCATGCAGGCGATCGCGGCGGAGGTGGGCTATTCCGAGACCGCTTTCGCCGCACCTGACGGGGACGGCTGGCGCGTCCGCTACTTCGCCCCGGCGATGGAGGTGCCCTTCTGCGGCCATGCGACGATCGCCTTGGGGGCGGCGCTCGCGATACGGAGGGGCGACGGGGTCTTCCCGCTGGTCCTCAACGAGGGCCGGATCACGGTGGAGGGCCGCCGCACCGGCACGGGCCTGGCCGCCGCCCTGCAATCCCCGCCGACGCGCAGCCGGCCGGCCGGGCCGGATCTCGCGGCGGAGGCGCTGACGCTGTTCGGCTACCGCCCCGGGGACCTCGACCTCCGCCTTCCTCCCTCCATCGCGGAGGCGGGCGCTCGCCATCTGGTCCTGGCCCTGCGGGACCGGGCCGCGCTGGCGGCCATGCGCTACGACCAGGAGGCGGGCCGGGCGATGATGGCGGCGAACGGGCTTGTGACGATCAGCCTCGTCCATGCCGAGACGCCCCGGCTCTTCCACGCCCGCAACCCCTTCGCCGCCGGCGGGGTCTATGAGGATCCTGCGACCGGTGCCGCGGCGGCGGCCCTGGGGGGCCTGCTGCGCGATCTCGGCTGGCCCCATGGCGGCGGGATCGAGATCCGGCAGGGCGAAGACATGGGCGCGCCGTCGCGCCTGCGCGCGGCGATCACGGGCGAGCCCGGTGCCAGCATCCGCGTCTCGGGCGAGGTCAGGGTCATCCCCGGCTGAGCCGGGGTCAGCGTCAGAGCGCCGGCCGCGCCAGCGTCGCCCGCCCGCCATGCGCGGCCGACCATCCCACCGGGTCCGCCAGGAAGGCGCCCAGCACCGCCCGGTCCGCCTCCGGCAGGGCGGCCGCGCCTTCCACGGCCAGCACGTCCCGCCAGCTCGCCAGCGCCACCAGTTCCAGCCCGAGATGCGCCATCCGCTCGGCGCCGCCGGGAAAGGTGCCGTGGTGGAAGAGGCAGAGGGCGTGCGTCACCTCCGCCCCGGCCGAACGCAGCCCCCGCGTGAAGGCGGTCTTGCTGCTGCCATCCGTCATCAGGTCGTCCACCAGCAGCACGCGCATCCCCTCGACCGTCCCGCCCTCAACCTGGGCATTGCGGCCGATGCCCAGGGGGCGCTTGCGAACATAGCGCAGCGGCAGGTCCAGCGCCTCGGCCAGCCAGGCGGCCCAGGGAATGCCCGCCGTTTCCGCGCCCGCCAGGGCCTCGGGCGCTTCCGGCAGGGCGGAGCGGATGGCCTCGGCGGCCATGGATACGGCCGCGCGGCGCAGGGCGGGATCGCCGATCAGCAGGCGCACATCGACATAGGCGGGGCTGGCCCAGCCGGCGGCGAGGATGAAGGGCTGCTCGTGGCTCACCCGCACCGCGCAGCCTTCCAGCAGCAGCCGCGCCATCCGGTCCCCGCTCACGCCGCGATCTCGCGCAGGGTGCGGGCCAGCAGCTCGGCGCCGACGAGGAAGTCGTCCAGTTCCATCGCCTCGTGCGGGTTGTGGGACCCGTTCTGGTTGCGGATGAAGATCATGGCGCTCGGCACTCCCGCCCCGGCGAAGACGGCGGCGTCGTGCCCGGCGCCGCTGGGCACCGGCTCGTCCGGCTGGCCCATGGCACGCAGGCCGGCCCGAAGCCGCCCGATCAACCCCTCATCCATCCGGGCGGGCGCCGTGTCCAGGCGGCGGTCGAAGCGGAACTCCACGCCGCGCTCCTCCGCGATCCCCGCGCATTCCGAGAGGAAGAGGTCGTAGAAGGCCTCCAGCACCTCCGTGCTCTGGCTCCGCGCCTCAAGGGAAAAGCGCAGGCGGCCGGGGATGCGGGCCAGGGCGTGCTCGGCGGGATCGGTGCCGATGATGCCGGTGGTCACCACCAGGTCCCGCCCACGCTCCAGCAGGGTGCGCCAGTGGCGGTCCAGCCGGGTGATGAGCTCGGCCGTGGCGAAGACGGCGTCGTGGCGCAGCCAGCGCGGGATGGCGCCGGAATGCCCGGCCTCCCCGATGCACTCGATGGCACGGTGGCGGATGTTGCCGCGGATGCCCGTGACGACCGCCACAGGCAGGTTCCGGGCGATCAGCACCGGTCCCTGCTCGATATGGATCTCCAGCCAGCAGGCGAGGGAGGCGGGGTCCAGCAGCGCCTCGCCCCGCGCTACGCGGTCGGCCTCCACGCCCGCATCCCGCATGGATTCGAGCAGCGGGCGGCCGGTCACGACGTGCGGCGTCGCCAGGTCCTCCGGCGAGAGGCGGCCGAAGAGGGCGGAAGAGCCCATATAGGCCCGGCCGAACCAGGCGCTCTCCTCCCCGCGCAGGGCCATCAGGCGGATCGGGCGGGTGGGCCGGAAGCCCTCGGCCTTGAAGCGCGCCAGGGCCATGAGCCCAGCCACCACGCCCGCCGCGCCGTCGAAATTGCCGCCCTGGGGCACTGAATCGAGGTGTGAGCCGCAGGCAGCGGCCGGAAGTGACGGATCGCGGCCCGGCAGGGTGACGACGAGGTTCGCGCCCGCGTCCCGCGCCGTCTCCAGGCCGAGCGCGCGCGCCTCCTCCTCCACGATGTCCAGCGCGAGGGATTCGCCCGCGCCGTAGCTCTCGCGGGTGATGCCCACGCCGTCGAAGGAGGTTTCGCGCAGCCTGTCGAACAGGCGCTCGGCCAGGGCGCGGTCCAGCGCCGGTTCCAGCGCCGCGCTCAAGATACCGGCTCCGTCCATTCCAGCTCCGCCTCGTCCGTTTCCTCGCGGTTGATGGCGCCCGTCAGCTCCGCCACGCGGGCGATGCCGCGCGCGGCGCAGAAGCGGTCCAGCCCGTCGATCACCGCTTCCATCGCGCCGGGCTGGATGAAGGTGGCGGTGCCCACCTGCACCGCCGCGGCGCCGGCCACCATGTACTCCGCCGCGTCCTCGGCGGTGGAGATTCCGCCGCAGCCGATCACGGGAATGCGGACGCTGCGCGCGGCCTGGTAGACCTGCCGCAGCACGATGGGCTTGATGGCGGGGCCGGAGAGACCGCCCATCACGTTGCCCAGGCGCGGGCGGAAGGTGTTCAGGTCCACCGACATGGCCAGGATGGTGTTCGCCACCACCAGCGCATCCGCCCCGGCCGCCTCCGCGGCGCGGGAGACCTCGGGGATGTCGCCGGTGTTCGGCGTCAGCTTCGCCCAGACCGGCAGCTTCGTCGCCGCGCGGATGCGGCGCATCACCGCCTCGGTGGAATCGGCGCGCATCGCGAAGGCGCGGCCGTCCTCCTCGATGTTCGGGCAGGAGATGTTGGCCTCGATCGCCGCGACGCCGGGCACCGAGACCTCGGCGGCGAGACTGGCGAAGCCCTCGGCCGTCGGCGCGGAGATGCTGACCACCAGCGGCGGCGCGAAACGGCGCATCTCCGGCAGCGTGTGCTCCAGGAAATAGGGCACGCCCTTGGAGGGGATGCCGATGGCGTTCAGCATCCCGCCCGAAACCTCCGCCACGCGGGGCAGCGGGTTTCCCGCGCGCAGCTCGCGCGTGATCGTCTTCGTCACCAGCGCGCCGAGCCTGTCCAGGTTGGCGGCCAGGGCCAGTCCCTCCGCGAAGGTGCCGGAGGCCGGCATCACGGGATTGGCGAGGGTCAGCCCGCCGATGCTGACGGAAAGATCGGTCATGCTTCCCTGGATCATGCCACCGCCTCCAGCATGTCGAAGACCGGGCCGTCCCAGCAGACGCGCTTGTGGACGGTCTCGCCCCCCACCTCGAAATCGCGCACGCAGCAGAAGCACATGCCCAGGCCGCAGGCCATCTGCTGCTCCATCGCCACCTGGCCGGGGATGCCGAACTCACGCGCCAGGCGCTGCTGCACGCGCAGCAGTCGGGCGGAGCCGCAGGTGAGGAAGGCATTGGCCCGACCCTCCGCCACCAGCCCGCGCAGCAGGCGCTCCACATGGGCGGGGCCGCTGGTCCCTTCCTGGTCCGTCACGGCGATCACCTCCGCGCCCTGGTCACGGAACAGGGCGTCGGAGACGACCAGCTCCGGCCGCCGTGCGCTGAGCACGGCCGTCACGCCGATCCCTGCCGCCCGCGCTGCGCGGGCCAGCGGCGCAAGGGTGGCCAGCCCCGCCCCGCGCCCGACCACAACGATGTTCCGCCAACCGCAGTCCAGCGTGAAGCCGCGCCCCAGCGGCCCCATGATGTCCAGCTCGTCACCCGGAGCGAGGGTGGAGAGCCCGCGCGTGCCCGCGCCCGTGACCTTGTAGAGGAACTCCACCGTGCCCGCCGCCGGATCGGCGCCGTAGAGGCTCATCGGCCGGCGCAGGAAGGGTGCCTCCCCCGGCGGGGCGGGGCAGAGGAGCTGGAAGAACTGCCCGGGCCTTGCCGCCGTGGCGCGCGGCCCGGCGTGCAGGATCAGGTGCCGGTACTCGGCGTTGAGCGCGGCGTGGACGATCACCTCCGCCGGTTCGGCGGAAACGGGGCGCATCACGGGCGCGGCGGTGTTGGGCATGGCGGCCTCTCGAACCAAGGAGGCATGTGACACCCGGAAGGCCCGCTCGCAAAAGCAGAGAATTTCGGGCAGGCTGATGCCGACATGGCATCACCCGCCGGCTTCCGCATCCACGCCCCCGCCCTGCCCTACTTCGACGCCGTCCGCCGTGCCGGCTCGATCCGGGAAGCGGCGCGGCGGCTGAACATCGCCTCCTCCGCCGTGAACCGGCAGGTGCTGAAGCTGGAGGAGGAACTAGGCGCCAAGCTGTTCGAGCGCCTGCCCGGCGGACTGCGCCTGACCGCGGCGGGAGAGGTGCTGGCCGGGCACGTCGCTACCGTCCTGCGCGACGCGGAGCGGGCGCGGGGGGAGCTGGACGGGCTGCGAGGCCTCCGCACTGGTCATGTGGAGCTGGCGACGCTGGAGGGGTTGTGCCACCGGATCGTGCCGGAGGCCCTGGCCGCACTGGCGGAGCGCCACCCGCGCGTGACGGTCAGCACCGCTATCCAGGGCAGCGCCGCCATCCCGGATGCCGTGCTGGCGGGCGACGCCCATCTGGGCCTTGCGTTCGAGGTGCGCCGACGGCCCGGGCTGCGGCAGCTGGCGGCCGTGACCCTGGAACTCGGCGCCGTGGTGCCGCCCGACCACCCGCTGGGGGGCCGCCCCACGATCGGGCTGGGCGACTGCGCGGGATCGCCCCTGATCCTGCCCCGCGGCAACTTCGCCAATCGCGGGCAGATCGACGAGTTGCTCGTCGGCAGCGGCGGCGTGCGGCACGAGGCCGGTTCCGTGGAGCTGATGAAGGGCATGGTCCTGCGCGGCCTGGGCATAGCCTTCATGACCCGCGTGGGCCTGGAGACGGAACTGGAGGCGGGGCGGCTGGTGCATGTCCCCCTGCGCCAGGGGCGGGAGGCCGTGCGGAGCACCCTCGGCCTCTACGCGCGGACGGGAACGGCCATGCCCGCGGCCGCCGGCGCCTTCGCCTCCCACCTGGCGGATGCCATGGCCCGGCTGCACGGGCCGCGTTCCCCCTAGCGGCACGATTCGCGTGCCGCCGCACACCCTGGCAATCTGGGGCCGATGACCCGCCCCGCCCCTCAGCCCGACCGGCCCGCCGATCAGGAGGCGGCGCGCGTTGCCTCCTACCTCGCCGCGCATCCCGGCTTCCTGGCGGAGCGGCCGGCCCTTTACCGCGCCCTGCATCCCCCGGTCCGCGTCCATGGCGAGACCCTGGCCGACCATATGGAGGCGCTGCTGAGCGCCGCCCGGGCCGAGACCGGGGCGGTGGCCGATGCGGCCCGCGCCGGGCAGGACCTGACCCTCCGCGCCGCCACGGCCGTGACAGCCCTGATCGGCGCGCCGGATCCGCTGGCCGTGGTTTCCGCCGAATGGCCCGCGCTGCTCGGGCTGGAAAGTGCCGCCCTGGCCGCCGAAGGCCCGCCCTCCCCCGCCCTGCGCGACCTGCAGCCCGGTGCCATCGCCGAGCTGATGGCCGGGCGCGAGGTGCTGCTGCGCGACGCCCCCGCCGACGCCGCCCTGCACGGGGAGGCCCAGGCCCTGATCGCCCGCGACGCCCTGGCCCGCCTTCCCGGACCCCGGCCCCGGCTGCTGGTACTGGGCGCGCGTGAGGCAGGGCGGCTGCCGTTGCGCGGCGCGACCGCCCCGCTGCGCCTGCTGGCCCATGCCTTGGCCCGCGCCCTGGATGGCGCGCCGTGATCGCACCGCTGGCCGCGCGGCAGGCCTTCCTGGACTGGCTGGTGGGAGAGCGCCGCGCCAGCCCGGAAACGGTGGAGGCCTATGGCCGCGACATCGCCGACCTGCTGGCCTTCCTCACCTCTCACCAGGGCGGGGAGCCGGACCTCGCCGCGCTGGGGCTGGCCGACCTGCGCGCCTTCCTGGCCCATCGCGCCTCGCAGGGGGTCGGCAACTCGTCCCGCGCGCGGCAGCTCTCGGCAATCAAGACCTTCCTGCGCTTCCTAGTCCGCCGGCACGGGATGGCGCCGCTGCCGCTCGGCGGGCTGACCGGGCCGCGCCGCAAGCCACCCGTGCCGCGCGCCCTGACGGAATCCCAGGCCCGCACCGCCGTCACGGACAGCTTCGAGGACAGCCCCGCGCTGGCCGCGCGGAATCAAGCGCTCTTTACCCTTCTCTACGGCTGCGGCCTCCGCATCTCGGAGGCCCTGGCGCTGAACCTGCGGGATGCCCCGCGTGCCGGCCAGGGCCTGCGGGTGATGGGCAAGGGGAGCAAGGAACGGGTGGTGCCCGTGCTGCCGGCGGTGGAGGCGGCCATCGCGGAGTGGCTGCGCCACCGCGGCCCGGCCGGGCCGGGCGACCCGCTCTTCACCGGCGCGAAGGGCGGGCGGCTGGCGGCGACCGTGGCGCAGCGCGCCCTGCAGGACCTGCGCCGCGCGACAGGCCTGCCGGAGCACGCGACGCCCCACGCGCTGCGCCACTCCTTCGCCACCCACCTGCTGGGCGGCGGCGCGGACCTGCGCGCGATTCAGGAGCTGCTGGGCCATGCCAGCCTGTCCACCACCCAGCGCTACACGGCGGTGGACCAAGCGGGGCTGCTGGAAACTTGGCGGCGAGCGCACCCGCGCGCCGATTGAAAGGCCCTACCCCGCCCGCAGCGGCGCGGGCAGGCGCAGGCCGAGGTTGGTCGGCACCGGCCACTCCTCCCGCACCCGCCGCACCACGCGGAAGCCGGCCGCGATGTAGTTCGGCAGCGCGCGCGGGTGGTCGGCCGTGCAGGTGTTCACCGTGAGCAGGTTGCAGGAATTGGCCCAGGCGGTGTCGATGGCGTGGCGCAGGAAGGCCCGGCCCATGTGCTGCCCGATGGCATGCGGCATGAGCCCGAAATAGGAGAGGTTGGTGGTGCCGTCCCAGCGCCGCTCCAGCTCGTAGAACCCCGCCGGCTCGCCGCCGCGGTACAGGGCGTAGATGGAGACGGCAGGGTCGCGCAGGATGGAGGCGATCTTCGCGTCCGGCACGGTGCGGCGCAGCCACCAGCAGTAGTCGCGCCCCACCGTGTCGTACAGGTAGCGGTAGAAGCCCACGGTGCAGCCTGGCACGGGCACCACGGCGGCATCGGGCGGCAGCGCCGCCGGCGTGTCGGCCGGCGGGTGCTCCATGCGCAGGAACGTGACCTCAACCTGGACCGGAGTGGTCAAAACCGGAGCCGCCGACACCTCAGTTGTCCAGGAAGGACCGGAGCTTGCGGGACCGCGTCGGGTGCTTCAGCTTTCGCAGCGCCTTCGCCTCGATCTGGCGGATGCGCTCCCGCGTCACGTTGAACTGCTGCCCGACCTCTTCCAGCGTGTGGTCCGTGTTCATGCCGATGCCGAAGCGCATCCGCAGCACGCGCTCCTCGCGCGGCGTCAGGCTGGACAGCACGCGGGTGGTGGCCTCGCGCAGGTTGGACTGGATGGCGGCGTCCAGCGGGATGATGGCCGCCTTGTCCTCGATGAAGTCGCCGAGGTGGCTGTCCTCCTCGTCGCCGATCGGCGTCTCGAGGGAGATCGGCTCCTTCGCGATCTTCAGGACCTTGCGGACCTTCTCCAGCGGCATGCCAAGCTTCTCGGCCAGCTCCTCCGGCTGCGGCTCGCGCCCGATCTCGTGCAGCATCTGGCGGCTGGTGCGGACCAGCTTGTTGATCGTCTCGATCATGTGCACGGGGATGCGGATGGTGCGCGCCTGATCCGCGATGGAGCGCGTGATGGCCTGCCGGATCCACCAGGTGGCGTAGGTGCTGAACTTGTAGCCGCGCCGGTACTCGAACTTGTCCACCGCCTTCATCAGGCCGATGTTGCCTTCCTGGATCAGGTCCAGGAACTGCAGGCCGCGGTTCGTGTACTTCTTGGCGATGGAGATCACGAGGCGGAGGTTGGCCTCGATCATCTCCTTCTTCGCCTGGGTCATGTCGCGCTCGCCGCGCGAGACGGTCTGGTAGACGCGCTTGTACTCGGCCACCGGCAGGCCAGTCTGGGCAGCCACCTTGCCGATCTCGGCGCGGATGTTCTCCGCGTCCTCGCGCGAGTTCGCGACGAAGGCCTGCCAGGCCTTGCCCTTCAGCTTGCCCAGGCGGTCGAACCAGGTCGGGTCCATCTCGGCGCCGGCCCACTGCTCCAGGAACTCGGCGCGCTTGACCTTATGGCTCTCGGCCAAGCGCAGCACCTGGCCCTCGAAGCCCACCATGCGGCGGTAGAGGCCCTTGATCTGGTCGACCAGCTCCTCGATCCGATTGTTGTGCAGGTGCACCTTCTGTACCAGCGCCACCAGCTCTTGGCGCTGCTTCTCGTAGGACTTCTCGGACTTGCCCGCGAGCTCGCCGCCCGAGGTGTAGGTATCCATCCGCTTGGAGGACATCTTCTCGAGCTTGGAGTAGGCGACCTCGATCGCCTCGAAGGCGGCCAGCGCCTCCGGCTTCAGCTTCTCCTCGAGCGCGGAGAGGGACAGGCCGACGCCCTCGCCCTCCTCGCCCTCCTCGAACTCCTCGGCCTCCGGCGGCGGGCCGTCCGGCATGTCGGCGTTGTTCGTGGCCTCGAGGTCGATCACGTCGCGCAGCAGCAGCTTGCCGGCGATCACGGCCTCGTGCCAGCCGATGATGGCGCGGAAGGTCAGCGGGCTCTCACAGAGCCCGCCGATCATCATGTCGCGCCCGGCCTCGATGCGCTTGGCGATGGCGATCTCGCCCTCGCGGGAGAGCAGCTCCACGCTGCCCATCTCGCGCAGGTACATCCGGACGGGGTCGTCGGTGCGGCCGAGGGACTCCTCGTCCACATTGCCGCCACCCTCCTCGTCGTCCTCGGACTTCTCCTTGCCTTCCTCTTCCTCGCCCTCGGCCTTGGCGGGCGCCTTCTTCTCGGCGTCCTCGTCGGCGCTCTCTTCGGCCTCAACAAGGTTAATGCCCATCTCGGAGAAGAGGGCCATGGTGTCCTCGATCTGCTCCGAGGAGACCTGGCCCTGGGGCAGGGCGGCGTTGAACTCGTCGTAGGTGATGTACCCACGCTCCTTGCCCTTCGCCATGAGCTTCTTGACGGAGGCCAGGAGGCTGTCGAGCAGTGCGCCCTCCACCGCCTCGTCGCGGTGCTCAGCCGTTTCCGTGCCGTTCGCCACCTTCGTCGCCATGCCACTCTCCCGCCACGGATCACGAAACCGGCGGACGATTCTCACCGCCGCCGGAACGAAGCTTCCCTACCCTATGCGCTGGCGCCCTCAGCGCCATCCTCCAGCCCCGTCTCACCGCTGCGATAGGCGCGCAGGGTCCGGGAAAGGCTGACGACACGAGCCTGGGCGGCGGGGTTCCCCGCTTCCAGCTCCCGTCTTGCCTCTTCCAGGTCCTCGACCAGTGCGCCCTCGCCTCGCAGGAAGCCGAAGAAATGCCACCAGCCAGCGAGGGCTTCCCCGGGCTGGGCATCGGGGCCGGCCTCTCGCGGAAGGCCGGTCGCGCGAATCACCCAGTTCCGGGCCTCATCGAGGCCAGTCCTGTGCAAGTGGGCAACCAGATCGGCCGAGTCAAGCGAGGCAGGGCTGCCGTCTGACGCTTCCGTGAGGGCAAGCCCGGCATGCCACGCCAGCAAGGCCGCCTGCAGCGCGGCGGGCGGGCCGTGCGGCAGGTCCAGCAGAGCAAAGGCCTCCTCCACCTCGTTCAGCAGCCAGGGATTGGCGAGGGTGATGGCCAGCAGGCAGCGGGCCTGCTCCTTCCGGGTCGCCTCCAGTTCCGGGGCCGGGCGGGGCGGCAGGCGCGGCGGCGGGCGGAAGCCCGGGCGGGCACTGCGGTTGAAGGTGCCGGCGGGCGGGCGGGCCTCGCGCGGGCGGCGGGTGTTCTGGAAGAACCGGTCCAGCAGGGCGCCGCGGTACTCGGCGGCCAGGGCCTTGTCCGGGATCTGCCCAGCGGCGGCGACCAGGTCGTTCCGGAACGCCGCCCTCCCCTCCGGCGTGCCCAGGGGCCGGCCATCGGCCATAAGGTCGTAGAGGGCCACTGACAGGGGCTTCTTCGCCTCCAGCACCGCCTTGAAGGCGGCCGGGCCCTTGGCGCGGATCAGCTCATCCGGGTCCTTGCCGCCCTCCACGGTCGCGAAATGCAGGGTCCGCTCCGTCCCCAGCAGGGGCAGGATCATCTCGGCGGAGCGGGTGGCGGCGCGAAGACCGGCCGCGTCCGCGTCCAGGCAGAGGATCGGCTCCGGCGTGACCTTCCAGATCTCCTCCATCTGCTCCGGGGTCAGCGCCGTGCCGAGCGGGGCCACCGCGCCCTCGAACCCCGCCTGATGCAGGGCGATGACGTCCATGTAGCCCTCGGCCACAATGAGGTCCGCCTTGCCGCGGAACACCGCCTCCCGCGCCAGGTCCAGGCCGTAGAGGGTGCGGCGCTTGGAGAAGACATCCGTCTCCGGCCCGTTCAGGTACTTCGGCTGGCCATCCCCGAGAATGCGGCCGCCGAAGGAGACGATGCGGCCGCGGCGGTCCCGGATGGGGAACATCACCCGGTTGTAGAAGAAGTCGTTATAGGCGCCGTCCCGCCCCTCGGCCGGCTTCACCAGCCCGGCTTCGGCGAGCTGCCGGGGCTCAATTCCCAGCGGCTTCAGGGCGGCGGCCAGGGCGCCGCGCCCGGCGCCGGACCAGCCGAGGCCGAAGCGCTCGATCGTCTCGTCCGTCAGGCCGCGGCGGCGGAGGTAGTCCAGCCCTTCCCGGCCCTCCGGAGCGCGGAGCTGGCGTTGCATATGCTCGGCGGCGGCGGCCAGGACGTCGTGGAGGGTGCGGGCCTTGGCCTCCCGCGCTGCCTGGCGGGGTGATTCCTTCGGAACCTCCAGCCCGGCCTCGTGCGCCAGGCGCTCCACTGCCTCGCGGAAGGCCAGGCCCTCGGTCCCCATGGTGAAGCCGATGGCGTCGCCGTGCTGGCCGCAGCCGAAGCAGTGGAAGTGATCGTCATAGACGTAGAAGGAGGGGGTCTTCTCGTTGTGGAAGGGGCAGCAACCCTTCCACTGGCGCCCGTTGCGGGTGAGCTTGACCTTCCGCCCGATCAGCGGCGGCAGGGGGGTGCGGGCGCGCAGTTCGTCGAGAAAATTGGGCGGAAGGGGCATCCTGATCCTGGTGTAGGCCCTGGCGGACCATTTGTCCCGAGCGTGATCCCCTCCCCGCCTGCCACGGCCGCTAGTCGAACATGGAGCGCTGGTCCGCGGTCCGCCGGGCCGGGCCGGATCGCTGTGCCGGCGGCGGCGCGGGCGGCGCCGGGCGCAGTACGACCTGGGCATTTTGCGGCGGCAGGCTGCCGCTCACCAGCCGGGCATAGGAGACGCGGGTGTCCACGCGGTGAACCTGGACCACTCCGATCTCGCGCTCCACCTCCCCCAGGCTCTCCCCGGTATAGGGGTCCTTCAGTTCCTCCCCGAGCATCATGGCGCGGAAGCGCTGGCCGTTCACCACCGTCACGCCGCCCTGGTTCAGGATGATCTCCTGCGGGTCGTCTGCGCGGATTACGCGCATCGGATAGATGGTCTGTGTGATCTCGCGGCCGATCCGGGTCGCCATCTCCTCCAGCACCGCGCCCAGGTTGCCGGAGTTGCTGACGGCGATGCTGGCCGCCCAGCGCACCTGGCGCGTCGCCGCCTCCAGCACCTGGAAGTCGAGGACACCGCGGGCGGAGGTGCGGACGATCGTCTCGCCGGTGATGGCGATATTCTGCTCCGTCCGGCTGGCGCCCACCCGCATCCGGCCGATCACGATGTAATCCGCGCCCAGCACCTGCCCGATGCGGACCCGCTCCGCCAGCGGAGAGTCCGTGCTGAGGAGCGCCATCTCCCGGTCGTAGGCCTCGTTCGCGTCCCGGTCGAGCACGGCGAAGCGGCGGGACTGGGTCAGGTGCTGGACCAGGCGCTCGCGCAGCTGACGGCCGAAATCCGTCTCGCGCCGCCGCTCGTCCCTGAATTCCGAGACGACGAGCCGCCGGCGGGTGTCACCCGTCGGGCTTGTCGGCTGGAAGCGCTCCACCTCCACCTGCAGGCGTGCGAGGTAGAGGCCGTCCGGCTGCCGCTCGGTGGAGAGGATGCGGTAGGAGCGCACGATCCCGCCGGTCTGCCGCCGGATCGCCGCGCTGATCTCCGCGGAGAGCTCCGTCCGGCTGCCGGAATCGTCGCTCATCTGGATGCCGATCTGGCGGGAGACGGCGTCGGACCGCACCGCGGTGCCCGTCACCTGCTCCACGGCGCTGATCAGGGCGCGCGCCACCGCATCCTCGCGGGTGACGGCGGTGCCTTCCGCGTCGATGGAGACGGGCTGCGCCACCGCTCCTCCGGCGGCAAGGAGGAGCAGGAGCGTGAGGATGATCCGGTGCATATCAGAAGTCCCGGCTGTTCATCAGCTCACGCCCGGTCCGCATCCCGGGCTGGCCCTGAGGGTTGGCAGGGCGCGCCGGCGCAGCCGCGGCGGGGCGCTGGTCGCGGTAGGCCCGAATGTCGCGTTCCGCGGCAGCGGACCAGGTACGGACGCAGCCGATGATCTGCTGCCCGGACACCGGATGGCGGTTCGACCAGTTGGTCAGGGTAGTAAGACCCGTCAGGCTGTTTATCTGCGCGCGCCGCTGCATCACCCGCTCCAGCGCGTCCCGCACGGACGTGGTGCTGGCGCTCTCCTCCACATAGCCTTCGGCATGGCGCAGGGCGGCCTGCTCCATCTCCTTGCTGGTCTCGGACGTCTCCGTGTACTGGCCGCTGCCAGCCAGGAACTCCGCGATCTGCCGATCCGCCGAGGCGCGCGCCTGGGTGCCGGCAGCGTCCAGCTCCATCCCGATCCGGTTGCGGTCATTGCCCCTGTAGGCAATGCCCCACTGCGCGAAGGATACGATGACGGGAAGGCCAGCCTGGTCATAGACGAGGCGCACGCCGAAATCGTCCACCAGCGCCGCACGGTCGGCGACCATGGCGCGGATGTCGCGCGCACGCTCCATGTCCGGCTCAAACTCGCCGCGCCGCGTCAGGATCTGCTGGATCACGGCCTTGGTGCGCTGGGAACCGGCGATGACGACGCCGATGGTGAAGTTCCCGGCGCCGTCATGGCTCTCGAAGGTCTGGACGGGCATGAAGCCCACCAGCTCGCCGAAAGACCGGATCGTGCTGCGGCGCCGGATGGACTGGGCCATCTGGATGTGGCGCTGGGGCTCCGGCGTGCGCTCGAAGTCGGCGGGGTTGATGCCCAGTTCCCGCAACTCGTTGTCCAGCTTGCCCTTCGCCAGCCCAATCAGCCGGCGCGCGAGGTCCGGCAGCACGCCGGCACGCTCAAGGTCGGAGGGCTGAAAAGGCGGCGGCTCCTGCTGGCCGGCGCGGAACAGGCGCGCCACCGTATCGGCCTGAACCGCGGTGCTCTGCGACTGGACGACCTTCTGCTGGGCATCCATCACAGCCTGGTCATAGGCCAGGGCTCGCAGCTTGACCCATTCCGGGTGATCCGCGGGCTGGCCGACCTCGGCCATGCCAAACTCCACGATCGTGCCCGGCCGGTCACGTAACCCGCTCCGCTCGATCCACTCCTGAATCGTGTCCTTCAGCTTCGCCTGCGCCTCGTACTGGGCCTGGACGGAGGAAGCGACCGAAGGATCGGTACCGGCCGGCTGCGCGCGCAGCCCGGTTGCAGCGCAGGACAGGCCCGCGCCACCCAGGGCGAGCGCGGCGCGGCGGGAGAGGCGCGTCATCCCCCGCGCCCTCACCAGCTCACGGTCCGGCCGCTGCCGACCCGGCTGATGACCTCCTGCCCCTCCCACAGGGCAATGCCCGTGCGGATGTTGGTCAGGGTGAGCTGGAAGTTGTAGTCCACGCGCTGGGCACCGCCGTCCACGCGGGCGGTGCGCTGGATGATGCGGCCGGTCAGGCTGATGTCCGGCGCCAGCATCTGCCCGCGCCCAGCGACGGTGCGCTGGTTGAACTCGCCGGACTGGCGGAGCTGGCGCGCCTGCATCGCCAGGGGGTCAGACGGCCCTTCCAGCCCGACGGCCGTCGTCACCACCACGCGGCCGGAGTTGCTCAGCTCGCGCCGAACGGTCTGCAGCAGCTCGTTCATGTTGATGCGGAGCGTGGTGTCGTTGGTGAAGAGCGAGATCGCCATCACGCGCGGCTGCCCGTCCGGGCGCGGCTGCAGGCGGTCGCTCTCCAGCATGGAGCGGACGAGGGCTTGGGCCGCCTGCTCGAAGTCGCGGTTGTCAAGCGACATGCCGACAGGCGAGCGGTCGTTGCGTGGGTCGATGCGCTGGGTCGCCATCTCGGGCGTGGCGCAGGCGGAGAGCGAGGCGGCGATCGCGAGGGCGAGGATCGCCTTGGCGGAATGGATCATCGGAATCATCCCTAGGGGGCTTCCAGGTCGATGGTCATGCGGAAGTCGCGGGTGCGGCTGGTGGGTGCGTCGGCATCGACGGTGGTGACGGTGAAGCGCGCCGCGGAGCGGAACTGCGGGCGGGCGGCCACGGTGCTGATCGGCCGCCCCGTCGCGTCCAGCCAGTCGGTCTGGACACGGAGCGGGATATCCGCCGGGCCGGGATTGCGGATGTTCACCACCACCCGCAGGCGCCCGTCTGGCAGGGTGGTCACGCCCGGCCCAGAGAAGGCCAGGCCCTGCAGCAGGACGGGCGAGACGATCAGCCGCGGATCGGTCGGCGGCGCCGGCGGGGGCGGCTCGGGCGCGCAGGACGCCAGAGCCAGCCCCGCCAGGAGGACGGATCGCCTCACAGCTTCAGCACCTGCACCGTAAGCGGGCTGCCCGGCGTCTGCGCCTTGACGAGGACGATCGAGGAGCGGCCGGTCGGGACCGTCGCCGTGGCCTGCACCCCGCCCGCGCGCAGCAGGATCTCGCCGTTCGCCGGCACCGGGATGCGGGCGGCCTGCAGCTCGCGCGGCAGAATCTGCCAGGAGCGGGTGTCGGAGCTGGTGACGTTCGCCGCCACCGTAGCCGCCACCTGCAGCAGCGCCGCCATGCCGCCATTCATGCGGGTGGTCGCGGCGTTGACTGCGCTGACGCCGGCGGCCTTGGCCAGCGCCTCGAACACCGCGCCGGCGAGGAGGCTGTTGTACCGGGTACGGAACTCGCTCGCCATCACGCCTTCCATGCTCGCCACCAGCACGGTGCTGGCGCGGGCATTGCCGCCCGTGACCTCCATCGAGGGATAGGCGGCAGGCTGGAAGACCATGCGGGGCATGGAGACCGTGACCGGGCTCACCGTCATGCCGCCGCCACGGGCGACGACGGGCATGGGGACGGTAAAGTTCATCTGCTCGAAGGTCGGGCTCTGCCCGTTCTCGAACAGCACCCAGACCTGCGGCGCGGGGCGGCGGCCGGCGGCGGCCTGCCGCGCGCTCGCCATGTCCTCCGTCACCACGCGGGGATTGCCGGCGATGCCCGCCACCCGCTCGAACGCCGTGCGCGCCTGCTCGGCATCTCCGGGCTCGCCGGAGTTGAGGAGGTAGATGGCGCGCAGATAGGTGCCGGCCGGGTTCACGAAGGGCTGGTAGTGCCGCCAGCGCTCCAGCGCCTTCAGCTGCTCCTGCACTTCCGGCGAGGACTGGGCATTCTGGAGGGCCTGGCGCTTGCTGCCATCCTCACGGATCTGCCGCTCGCTGTCCGCGCCCGCGGCGGAAATCTCGTTCTGGAAGCGCGTGGTGGTGCGGCTCTGCCGCTCCTCCATCCGGTTCAGCTCGACCCGGGCATTCTGCAGGTCGCCGCGCCCCAGATTGGCCGCGGCCTTGTAGGCGTTGACCATGACGGCGTCGTAGCTGCCGAAGCGGTAGGTGGAGCCCCAATTGAAGTCCGCCACGTCCGAGGCCCGCATCAGGCTCTCGGCATCGTCCAGCGCCTGGACGGAAGCAGGGTGGTTGGCGGCGTAGAGCGCGGCGGCGCCGGTGTTCAGGGACCAGAGCAGCTCCGGCTTGCCCTCGCGGTCGCGGGCCATCCCGCCCGCGATCTGGGCGGCGGATTCATAGCTCCCCGCCCCGACGGCACCACGGAAGCTCTGGGCGCCCTCCCGGTTCTCCATGGGAGCACAGGCGGAGAGCAGGCCCAGGCCGATTGCGCCGCACAGGGCCGGCATCCGGCGGGGTGAATCAACCCGCCCAAGGTCCGCCGCAGCAGTCAACACCGTCATGAAACGTTCCCAGAGTTACATCTGGGAACGGAATGAAACACTTCTTCGCGATTCGCAACATCGTGATCAAACGCAGTGAAACTTTTACGCCGCTTGATCCGAGACAATCGTTCCGATCAGTTTACCGGAGGGTCACCCCCCCAGAGCCGCCTTTACCATCGGCCCGGCCTTGGCCATATCGAGCACCGCGGCGTGCTTCGCCTTCAGCACCGCCATGACCTTGCCCATGTCCTTCACGGAGCTAGCGCCGGTCTCGGTTACCGCTTCCTTAACGGCGGCCTGCATCGCGGCATCGTCCATCTGCTGGGGCAGGAAGGACTCGATCACCGCGATCTCCGCCTCCTCTTTCTCCGCCAGCTCCGGCCGGTTGCCCTGGCGGTACATCTCCACGCTCTCCCGCCGGCTCTTCACCATGCCGCGGAGCATGGAGGTGATCGCGTCGTCCCCGATCTGGTCCACCCCGCTCGGGCGGGAGGCGATGTCCGCGTCCTTCAGCTTGGCGGTGATCATGCGGATGGCGGAGGTGCGGGCCGTGTCGCCGGCGCGCATGGAGGCCTTCAACTCTTCAGTGAAACGGGCGCGCAGGCTCATTGCAGGTTCCTCTTGTCTCGGGGGCGCGGTTTAGATCGGATCGGCGGGAAGGGCCATGCGCTAGGCTGGGAAGAGACTTCCCAGGCCAGCATGCGGGGCAGCCTTCCCTTGGGAAAGAATTTCCCACATATTGGTGGCATGCGGACGGTCGAGCAGATTCTCACCCTCATGGGGGGCGCAAGCGCCGCGGCGGCGCATTGCGGCGTGGGCACTGAGGCCATTCGGAAGTGGCGCCAGGCCCGGGCTATTCCGCCACGCCACTGGGCGTCCGTGCTGGCCGCCACCGGCCTCTCTCTTGCAGACCTTCCCCGCGCCGACACTAACCCGCCCCCCACCCCGGAGCCCGAGATGAGCCCTGCAGCCACCCCCGCCCCGGATGCCGATGCCGTGCCCGAGGGGGCAACGGCCTGCCTCGTGCTGGGCAATGGAAAGGTCATCTGGGGCCACGGCTTCGGCGCCACCGGCAAGCGGGTGGGCGAGGTGTGCTTCAACACGGGCATGACCGGCTACCAGGAGACGCTGACCGATCCCTCCTACGCCGGCCAGATCATCACCTTCACCTTTCCTCATATCGGCAATGTCGGCGCCAATGCCGAGGACACGGAGGCGACCACCGCCGCCGCCCTCGGCCTCGTGGTAAAGGCGGACATCACCGAGCCTTCCAACTACCGCGCCACGCGCGACCTGGATGATTGGCTGAAGAGCAACGGCCTGCCCGGCATCTCCGGCGTGGACACGCGTGCGCTCACCACCCTGATCCGCGATGCCGGCGCCCCGAACGGCCTGATCTGCCACTCCCCAGACGGTATCTTCGACCTGCCGGCGCTGCGGGCGGAGGCGGCGGGCTGGCCGGGGCTGGAGGGGATGGATCTGGCGAAGCAGGTCTCCTGCACCCAGTCCTATCACTGGGATGGCGGCCTCTGGGCCTGGGGCCAGGGCTACGCGACCCAGACGGCGCCGAAGCACAAGGTCGTCGCCGTGGATTACGGCGCCAAGCGCAACATCCTGCGCTGCCTGGCCGATGCCGGCTGCGACGTGACCGTTGTGCCCGCCACCGCCACCGCGGAGGAGATCCTGCGGCACGGGCCGGACGGCGTGTTCCTCTCCAACGGCCCCGGGGACCCGGCGGCCACGGGCGAGTACGCGGTGCCGGCGATCCGGGGCGTGCTGGATGCGGGCAAGCCGGTCTTCGGCATCTGCCTGGGCCACCAGCTCCTGGCGCTGGCGCTGGGCGCGAAGACCTACAAGCTGGACCGCGGCCACCGGGGCGCGAACCAGCCCGTGAAGGACCTGGCCACCGGCAAAGTGGAGATCACCAGCCAGAACCACGGCTTCGCGGTGGACGACAAGTCGCTGCCGGAGGGCGTGAGGGTGACCCATGTCAGCCTCTTCGACGGCTCCAACGAGGGTATTTCCTGCGAGGGGCGCAACGCCTTCTCCGTGCAGTACCACCCGGAGGCCTCTCCGGGCCCGAGCGACAGCCACTACCTGTTCCACCGCTTCACCGACATGATCGAGCGGACGAAGGCGGGCTGACTTGCCGTCCCTCGCCTCCCTTCTCGCCTTCGCGGCGCTCTCGGTCGGGCTCGCGCTCACACCGGGGCCGAACCTGTTCTACCTGGTGTCGCGCACGCTGACCCAGGGGACGCGGGCGGGGATGCTGTCGTTGATCGGGTGCCAGTTCGGCAGCCTCGTCATCATGCTCGGCGCGGCGCTGGGCGTGACGGCGGCGCTGCTGGCGGTGCCCTATGCCTACGATGCCATGCGGCTGGGCGGCGCGGCCTATCTTGGCTGGCTGGCGTGGCAGAGCCTGCGGCCAGGCGGTCAGGCCCTTTTTTCCCCGCGGCCCATCCCGCCGGAGGGCGGGCTGCGCCTTTTCACCCTCGGCTTCGCGACGGCCGCGCTGAACCCGAAGGTGGCGCTGTTCTACGTCGCCGTGCTGCCCGCCTTCATGGACCCGGCGCGCGGCAGCCTCTTCACGCAGGGCCTGATCCTCGGCGCGGTGCAGATCGCCATCTGCACGGTTTTCGATGCGCTGATGGTGGGCGGTGCCGGCGGCGTGGCGCGCTTCCTCTCCACGCGCCCGGCCTGGCTGGCGGTGCAGCGCTGGGTTCTCGGCGGGGCGCTGGCCCTGCTGGCCGTGAAGCTGGCGACGGACCGCCGCGCATGATCCGCCTGCTGATCCTGGCGCTGCCCCTCTCCCTGCTGGCCTGGTGGGCGCTGGTCCGCGTCGGCCAGCCGCGGGACAGGGCCTGGCTGGGTGGGATCGCCATCTCCTTCGTCGCGCTCGGCGGGATCGTGTTCTTCGCGGATGCCGACCGGCAGGGCGGCCGCGCCCTGGCCGCCGCGCTCTGGGCGGGGGTGCACGCGGTGCTGTTCCTGATCGGCAAGCCATTCCTGGGGAGGGCGCGATGACGCCGCAGCTCGTTGCCGGCGCCGTTGCCATGATCGGCGTGCTGGCGCTGATCCTGAACCTGACGATCGTGCAGGCGATCTACCTTTTCGCCCTCTCCTACGTCCTTTTCGCCGCGGGGGCCGCGGCCACCACGCTGCTGATCCGCTGGGCCATCAAGCTCTTCCTCACGCCGGCCCTGCGGGTGACCGCGGCCCTGATCGGTTCCCTGGCCCTGCACGGGCTGGCCTGGTGGGACGGCTGGAATCCACTCGCCGGGCTCGCGCCCGATGCCGGTCCGGCCGCCGTGGCCGGCACCCTGCTCATCGCCCATGCGCCGGTGGCGATCCTGCTGCTGCGCAACCTCCCTGACGCGGCCCCGCCCGCCGTCCCGCCCTCTCGCTGAACGGAACGCCCATGCCGAAGCGCACCGACATCCAGTCCATCATGATCATCGGCGCCGGGCCGATCATCATCGGCCAGGCCTGCGAGTTCGACTATTCCGGCGCCCAGGCCTGCAAGGCGCTGCGCGCCGAGGGCTATCGCGTGATCCTGGTGAACTCCAACCCCGCCACCATCATGACGGACCCGGAGCTGGCCGACGCCACCTACATCGAGCCGATCACGACCGAGGTGGTGGAGAAGATCATCGCCAAGGAGCGGCCGGACGCCATCCTGCCCACCATGGGCGGCCAGACCGCGCTGAACACCGCGCTGAAGCTGGCCGAGGCAGGGGTGCTGGCGAAGTACGGCTGCGAGCTGATCGGCGCCAAGGCCGAGGTGATCGACAAGGCCGAGGACCGGCTGAAGTTCCGCGATGCCATGACGAAGATCGGCATCGAGAGCCCGCGCTCCGGCATCGCGCACTCCATGGAGGAGGCGCGCGCGGCGCTGGAGATGGTGAAGCTGCCCTGCGTGATCCGGCCGAGCTTCACGCTCGGCGGCACGGGCGGCGGCATCGCCTACAACAAGGAGGAGTTCGAGCAGATCGTGGCCGCCGGCCTCGACGCCTCCATGACGACCGAGGTGCTGATCGAGGAGAGCGTGCTCGGATGGAAGGAGTTCGAGATGGAGGTGGTCCGCGACAGCGCGGATAACTGCATCATCGTCTGCTCCATCGAGAACCTGGACCCGATGGGCGTTCACACCGGCGATTCCGTCACCATCGCCCCCGCGCTGACGCTGACGGACAAGGAATACCAGCGCATGCGCGATGCCAGCATCGCCTGCCTGCGCGAGATCGGCGTGGATACCGGCGGCTCCAACGTGCAGTTCGGCATCAACCCGGTGGATGGCCGCATGGTCGTCATCGAGATGAACCCGCGCGTCTCCCGCTCCTCCGCGCTCGCCTCCAAGGCCACCGGCTTCCCGATCGCCAAGATCGCGGCGAAGCTGGCGGTGGGCTACACGCTGGACGAGCTGGCGAACGACATCACCAAGACGACGCCGGCCGCCTTCGAGCCGACGATCGACTACGTGGTGGTGAAGATCCCCCGCTTCACCTTCGAGAAGTTCCCGGGCACCCCCGCGACGCTCACCACCGCGATGAAGTCGGTGGGCGAGACCATGGCGATCGGCCGTTCCTTCGCGGAGGCCCTGCAGAAGGGCCTGCGCGGGCTGGAGACGGGGCTTTCCGGCCTGGACGAGATCCCCATCCCCGGCGACGGATCGGAGGAGGCGATGATCGGCGCGCTGGCCACGCCAACGCCGGACCGCATCCTGACGGTGGCCCAGGCGCTGCGCGCCGGCCTTTCCGTGGAGACGATCCACAACGCCTGCAAGTTCGACCCCTGGTTCATCCGGGAAGCGGAGAAGATCGTGCGCGCCGAGGCGGGCGTGATCGAGAACGGCCTGCCGACCGATGCCACCGGCTTCCGCCGCCTGAAGGCCCTGGGCTTCTCCGACAAGCGCCTGGCGAAGCTGGCCGGGCTGCACGAGCCGGAGGTGCAGGCGCGGCGCGAGCGGCTGGGCGTGACGCCGGTGTACAAGCGCATCGACACCTGCGCGGCGGAGTTCGCCTCCTCCACCCCCTACATGTACTCCACCTATGAGGGCGGCTTCGGCACGCCGGTCTGCGAGAGCGACCCGACGGACCGGCAGAAGGTGGTGATCCTCGGCGGCGGCCCGAACCGCATCGGCCAGGGCATCGAGTTCGACTATTGCTGCGTCCACGCCGCCTATGCGCTGCGCGAGGCCGGGTTCGAGACCATCATGGTCAACTGCAACCCGGAGACGGTCTCCACCGACTACGACACCTCGGACCGCCTCTACTTCGAGCCGCTGACGGGCGAGGACGTGATCGCCCTGATCCGCAAGGAGCAGGAGAAGGGCACCCTCCTGGGCTGCATCGTGCAGTATGGCGGGCAGACACCCCTGAAGCTCTCGCAGGCGCTGGACAAGGCCGGGATCCCCATCCTCGGCACCTCCGCCGAGGCCATCGACATCGCGGAGGACCGGGAGCGCTTCCAGCAGATGCTCCAGGGCCTCGGCCTGAAGCAGCCGCAGAACGGCATCGCCCGCAACCTGGAGGAGGCGGAGAAGGAGGCGGAGCGCATCGGCTACCCCGTGGTGGTCCGCCCCTCCTACGTGCTCGGCGGCCGGGCGATGGAGATCGCGCACAACCACGAGCAGCTCCTGCGCTTCGGCAAGGAGGCGGTGAAGGTCTCCGGCGAGAACCCCATCCTGATCGACCAGTACCTGCAGGACGCGATCGAGGTGGACGTGGACTGCATCGCCGACGCCGATGGCGAGGTCTATGTGGCGGGCGTGATGGAGCACATCGAGGAGGCCGGGATCCACTCCGGTGACTCTGCCTGCTCCCTCCCCCCCTACTCCCTGCCGCCCGCCATCATCACGGAGCTGAAGGCCGAGACGGAGGCCATGGCCCGGGCCCTGAAGGTAAAGGGCCTGATGAACGTGCAGTACGCCGTTAAGGACGGCGAGATCTTCGTGCTGGAGGTGAACCCCCGCGCCTCCCGCACCGTGCCCTTCGTGGCGAAGGCCACCGGCGTGCCGGTGGCGAAGATCGGCGCGCGGGTGATGGCGGGCGCCAAGCTGGCCGAGTTCAAGCTGGATGACAGCCTGATCAACCGCCACGTCGCGGTGAAGGAGGCGGTCTTCCCCTTCAACCGCTTCCCCGGCGTGGACGTGCTGCTCGGGCCGGAGATGAAGTCCACCGGCGAGGTGATGGGCCTCGACCTCTCCTTCGAGCGCGCCTTCCTCAAGTCCCAGATGGGCGCGGGGGTGAAGCTGCCGGAGAAGGGAACGGCCTTCGTCTCCGTCAAGGATTCCGACAAGGCCGCGGCCGTCTCCCTCGCCCGGCGCCTGTCGGAGATGGGCTTCGACATCATGGCCACCCGCGGAACCGCGGCGCGGCTGCGGGAAGCGGGGCTGGCCGTGCGCGTGGTGAACAAGGTGCTGGAGGGCCGCCCGAACTGCGTGGACGCCATCAAGTCCGGCGAGATCCAGCTGGTGATCAACACCACGGGCGGCGGGCGCTCGGTCTCCGACAGCTTCGATATTCGTCGTGGCGCCCTGACCCAGGGCGTGCCCCACTACACCACCATCGCGGGTGCCCGGGCGGCGGTGCACGCCATCGCGGCGCTGCGGGCGGGCACCCTTGATGTGGCGCCGCTCCAGGCGTATTTTCAGCCTTCGTTCTCGTAAGGGGTCCTTCGGGATCCTACCCTCTCCGGGGCGGGACCGGCCGAAAGGCCGGCACCCGCCCCAAGCGTTTCAGCCGCCGCGTTCCCCGCCCGCCGATCGGCGACGGGGGCGCGGCGGCCGCATCTAGGCCGGCCCGGCGCCCCGTGAAGGGGCGCGGGGCCGGATTCGTGAGACGACCGCCAGTTCGGGGGAAACCCGCCCATGCAGAAGTTCCCGATGACCGCCGAGGGCCTCGCCCGTCTCGAGGAAGAGCTGCGCGTCCTGCGCGCCGAGGAGCGCCCGGCCGTGATCCGCGCCATCGCGGAGGCTCGCGCCCATGGCGACCTCTCGGAGAACGCCGAGTACCACGCGGCGCGCGAGAAGCAGTCCTTCATCGAGGGCCGCATCGCCGACCTGGAGGGGGTGATCCCCTCCGTCGAGGTGATCGACGTCGCCAAGATGTCCGGCGACCAGGTGCGCTTCGGCGCGAAGGTCACGATCGTCGACGAGGAGACGGAGGACGAGAAGACCTATCGCATCGTCGGCGCCTACGAGGCCGACATGAAGAACGGGTCGATCTCCATCTCCTCCCCGCTCGCCAAGGCGCTGCTCGGGCGCAAGGTGGGCGACAGCGTGGAGGTCCCGGCGCCGGGCGGGGCCCGCTCCGTCGAGATCACCAAGGTCGCCTTCAACTAAGCCGCCGGGCATGAGCGCGACCACCGCGGGCACCCTGGCGGCGCCGGCTATCACGCTCGCCGACGTGCGCGCGGCGGCAGAGCGCATCCGCGGCGCCGTGCTGCGCACGCCGATGATGCCCGCCCCCGCCATCGGCCGTGCCGCGGGCTGTGAGGTCTGGCTGAAGCTGGACAACCTGCAGGCCACCGGCGCCTTCAAGGAACGGGGCGCGGCGAACCGCCTGGCCCTGCTGACAGCGCGGGAGAAGGCGACGGGCGTGATCGCCATGTCCGCCGGCAACCACGCCCAGGCGGTCGCGCGCCATGCGAGCCTGCTCGGCATCCGCGCGACCATCGTTATGCCGCGCTTCACGCCCGCCACGAAGGTGGTGCGGACGGAGAGCTGGGGCGCCACGGTGGTCCTGCACGGCGAGACCCTGGCCGAGGCCGCAGCCCATGCCCACGCGCTGGCCCTCCGCGAGGGGCTGACCTTCATTCACCCCTATGACGACCCGGGCGTGATGGCGGGCCAGGGCACCATGGCGATCGAGATGCTGGAGGACGCCCCCGGCCTCGACACCCTCATCCTTCCCGTGGGCGGCGGCGGGCTTCTGGCCGGCTGCGCGGTGGCGGCGCTGGAGATGAACCCGGGCCTCCGCATCTACGGCGTGGAGGTGGAGGGCTACCCGGCCATGGCGCAGCGCCTGGCGGGCCAGCCCGTCTCCGTCGGCGGCCCGACGATCGCCGAGGGCATCGCCGTGCGCGACGTGGGCGAGGCCCCGCTGGCCCTGCTCCGGCGCCTGGGCATCGAGGTGCTGGTGGTGCCGGAACGCGCGGTGGAGCAGGGCATCGCCTTGCTGGCCGAGGGCGCGAAGGTGGTGGCCGAGGGCGCGGGCGCCACGGGCGTGGCCGCTATGCTGGCGCACCCTGCGCGCTTCGCCGGCCGCCGCGTGGGCACCCCCGTCTGCGGCGGCAATATCGACGCGCGGGCCCTTTCCAACGTGCTGCTGCGCCAATTGCTGCGCGATGGCCGCATCATGCGCCTGCACTTCGACATCCCGGACCGGCCCGGCGTTCTGGCCGACATCTCCCGCCGCATTTCCGAGGCGGGCGGGAACGTGATCGAGGTGAAGCACCAGCAGCTCTTCGGCGCGCCCACCGTGCAGTCCACGGAGCTGGAACTGATGATCGAGGTGCGCGATGCCGCCCAGGGCGCCGCGCTGATCGCCGCGCTGGAGGCGGGTGACTACGTGGTGCGCCGCGGCTAGGCACCGCCATGCTCTCTCTGGCGCAACCGGAAGGGCGTAATAAGGGTTCTCGGGGGGAGGTAGCAGCCCGGAGGCCCCGTTCCTTGCCCGCCCCCGCCCGCACGATTCCCCTTCTCCTGGCCGTGCTGGCCCTCTGCCTGCTGATTCCGTCCGAGGCGGAGGCCAAGCGGCGTGGTCGGGGCTGGGGGCCGGAGGCGGCTATCGCCAGTATCTTCGGCCTGCGCCTCTACGCACCGCCCCCGCCGCGCTATGCCGGGCCCCGGCGGAGCCGCCGGTCCGCCCCGGTGCGGGAGAACCCGCCGCCGGCCCCGCCCGAGGCCCCTGCCCTGGCAGCCGCCTCTCCGCCCAGGCCGAGCCCGGCCCCGGCACCCGGCCCGGCGCCCGTCGCGCAGCCGCTGCCGCCGGCCACACCGACCGCAGTAGCCTCGGCTACGCCGGCGTCTGCCGCCGCGGCCGTCCCGGTCCAGGCGGCGGCCGCGCCCCTTCCGCAGCCCGCAGCGCCGGCCCGCGGGCCTGAGCGGAGCAGTTGGATCGACCCGGTCCGTTGAGATAAGGGCCGGAGCAAAGGTGAGCATGGCGAGAGGATCGGGGCGGAACCCTTTTGGGCGCCCAAACGCGCAGCCGGGGCCAGCACTTCCCTCATCGCCTCAGGCTGCCCCTTCCCCTGCCCCAGCCGCTTCCCCGGCACCGGCCGCGGAGCGGCCGGCTACCCCTCCACTAACTGCCGCTGGTCCGGCATCGCCCGCTTATGCGCCGCGCGGCTTCCCCAGGCCCCGCTTCCCGGCCCTGGCGCCCGTGGCCGGGCGGACCTGGCGCGGGCTGCGCGCCGTCTTCCGCCCCGCCCGCCTGCTGCTCGCGGTTTGCCTATGCGGCCTGGCCGCCATCGGCTTCCTGGCCTGGATCATGTTCCAGATCCCGGTCGGCGGAGGGATGCAGCCGGACGCCACCCCCGCCTCCCTCATCCTCGAATCCCGCGACAGCGCCGCCTTCGCCGCCCGTGGCGTGCTGCGCGGCGACGCGATCGAGGCCGGGAAGCTGCCCAGGCCCTTGGCCGATGCCGTGGTAGCCATCGAGGACAGGCGTTTCTACGATCACAACGGAGTGGACCTTCGGGGCCTGTTCCGCGCCGTGCTGCGGAACGCCCAGGCCGGCCGTGCGCGCCAGGGTGCCAGCACCATCACCCAGCAGCTGGCCCGGTTGAGCTACCTTTCCCAGGACCGGTCCCTCACTCGCAAGATCCAGGAAGCGGTGCTCGCCCTCTGGCTGGAGGCGCGGCTGAGCAAGGAGGAGATCCTCGCCCGCTACATGAACGCGGCCTATTTCGGTGCGGGCGCCTGGGGCGCCGATGCCGCCGCCCGCCGCTACTTCGGCAAGGGGGCCGCGGAGCTGAGTCTCGGCGAGGCCGCGATGCTCGCCGGGCTGGTCCGCGCTCCATCCAGCCTCGCGCCCAACCGCAACCCGGAAGGGGCCTGGAAGCGGGCGGAGCTCGTGCTCTCCGTCATGCAGGAGACCGGGCACGCCACTCCGGAGGCCGTTGCCGCCGCCCGCGCCACGCCCCCTGCCCTGCGCGCCCCGCCGGAGATGTCCCCGGGCCGCGGCTATTTCGCGGACTGGGCGGAGTCCGAGGCGCGGCGCCTGATCGGCCCCCTGCCCGTGGACCTTTCCGTCCGCACCACGCTGGACCCCGCCCTGCAGGACTTGGCGGAGCGGGTGGTGGCGGGCTGGCTGGATGGCGAGGGCAAACGCGTGAACGCCACCCAGGCCGCGCTGCTGGCGCTCTCGCATGACGGCGCGGTGCTGGCGGCCGTCGGTGGGCGGGACTACGCGGCGAGCCAGTTCAACCGCATCACCCAGGCGCGGCGGCAGCCGGGCTCCCTCTTCAAGCTCTTCACCTACGCCGCCGCTCTCGAATCGGGGATGACGCCGGGCAGCACCGTCGTGGACCAGCCCGTGCGGATCGGGGACTGGGAGCCCGGCAATTACGGGGACCGCTTCCGCGGCCCGATGAGCCTGAAGGACGCCTTCGCCCATTCCGTGAACACGGTGGCCGTGCAGCTCTACACGGGGCTCGGCCGCCAGCGGGTGCTGGATGTGGCGAAGAGGATGGGGCTACGATCGGAAATGCCGGACGCGCCCGCCGTTTCCCTCGGTGCCGGGGAGGCGACGCTGCTGGAGATGACCTCCGCCTTCGCCGCCGCCGCGAACAACCGGGCCGTGGAGCCCTATGTCGTCCGCAGCGTCCGCGCCCGGGACCGCGCCCTGTTCACCCGGCCGGACACGATGCCGGGCGGTGCCCCGATCCTTTCCCCCACGGCGCAGCAGGGGCTGATGGAGCTGATGCTGGCGGTGGTCCAGAACGGCACCGGCACTGCCGCCCGGCTGGACCGGCCCGTGGCGGGCAAGACCGGCACCACGCAGGACAGCCGGGACGCCTGGTTCATCGGAATGACGGCGGACGTGGTCGTCGGCGTCTGGGTGGGGAACGACGACAATTCCCCCATGCGGAACGTGACGGGTGGCGCCCTGCCCGCCCGCATCTGGCAGGATTTCGTCCGCAACGCGGACCGCGCCAAGACCGCCGAGGCCCCGATGCCCGCCACAAGGCCCGCCCGCGCACCGGAGCCCATCCGCGCCCCGCCGATCCGGGGCGTGGCGAACGTGGTGGACACGGCGACGGTGCGGATCGGCAACCGCGCCCTGCAGCTGACGGGCGTGATCGGCATGCGCGGGGAATATGCCCGGCAGCTCGCCCTCTATCTCGCCGGGCGTGAGGTGGTGTGCGAGCCCGTGTCCGACGGGGCCCACCGGTGCAGCGTCGAGGGGCGCGACCTCTCGGACGTGGTCCTGTTCAACGGTGGCGGCCGGGCCAGCGCCGATGCCGCGCCCAACCTGCGGCAGAGCGAGGCGGAGGCGCGGGAGGCCGGGCGGGGCGTCTGGGCGGGAAGGTAGGGCCGGGCCCCGACCCTACCCCTCCACCGGCACCCCGGCCTCGTCCTTGGAGGTGCGGATGGTCTGCAGCGTGCGGACGTGCATGACGAGGTCGGAGCCTGTCAGCCGGTTCGTCAGCTCGTTCTCGTGGGAGGGGTTGCGGGCCACCAGCCGCAGCAGGAAGTCGCCGCCGCCGCGGATCATGTGGCACTCCCGCACCTCCGGCCAGTCCCGCACCATGGCCTCGAAGGCCTCCAGCACGGGCAGCTTCTGGCTCTCCAGCCCCACGACGGCGAAGAAGGTGATCTCCCAGCCGAGCGCGGACGGCTCCACATCCGCGTGGTAGCCGCGGATCACCCCTGCCTCCTCCAGCCGGCGCACGCGGCGCAGGCAGGGCGGGGCGGAAAGGCCCACCTTCGCGGCCAGGGCCACGTTTGTCATGCGGCCGTCGGCCTGGAGCTCGCGCAGGATCTCGCGGTCGGTCGCATCGAGGGCGCCAGGGCCGAAGCCAGTGCCGAGGTCTTTCAAGGGCGGGTCTTCTCTCGGGCCGGTCTTTGGATAAGCCGTGGCGGCCGACACTTCGGGCAGGACGCTCCGGCCGGGACTATCCCCCGAGGCGGGGGGCGGCTTCAAGGGTCGCCTCGCCGGTTAGGGACGCAGGGGTGGTGCAACGGCGCGCGCGCACCGATATGGTGGGCCCGCGACTCTGCACTGCTCTCAGGACATGGACGTGCCCGACACCCATCGCACGCGACTGCTCATCCTCGGCGCCGGCCCGGCCGGCTACACCGCCGCCATCTATGCGGCCCGCGCGGGGCTCGAGCCAATTCTCGTCGCGGGCCTCCAGCCGGGCGGCCAGCTGACCATCACCACCGACGTGGAGAACTACCCGGGCTTCGCCGCCGCGGTGCAGGGGCCGTGGCTGATGGAGCAGATGCAGGCCCAGGCCGCGCATGTCGGCACGCGCATCATCCAGGACGTGATCACGGGGGTGGAGCTGGGCGGGAAGCCCTTCCGGGCCACCGGCGACTCGGGCGACCTCTACGAGGCCTCCGCCATGGTGATCGCCACCGGCGCCCAGGCCCGCTGGCTCGGCATCCCCGGGGAGAAGGAGCTCTCGGGCTTCGGCGTCTCTGCCTGCGCGACCTGCGACGGCTTCTTCTTCCGCAACCGGGAGGTGGCGGTGATCGGCGGCGGCAACTCGGCGGTGGAGGAAGCCCTCTACCTCGCGGGGCTCGCCGCCAAGGTCACGCTGATCCACCGCCGCGACAGCCTGAGGGCCGAGCGGATCATGCAGGAGCGGCTGTTCAACCACCCCAAGATCTCCATCATCTGGAACACCGTGGTGGACGAGGCACTGGCGACTGAGGGCAAGCTCCGCGCCCTCCGCGCCCTGAAGCTGCGGGACCTGGCGGGTGGCGGCAGCTACGAACTGCCGGTGGACGGCATGTTCGTGGCCATCGGGCACGACCCGGCCACCGCCCTGTTCCGCGGCCAGCTCAAGACCGACGAGGACGGCTATATCGTGACAGAGCCCGGCTCCACCCGCACCAGCATCCCCGGCGTCTTCGCCGCCGGCGACGTGCAGGACCGGATCTACCGCCAGGCCGTCACCGCTGCCGGCAGCGGCTGCATGGCCGCGCTGGATGCCGAGAAGTGGCTGGCCCACATGCCGGACGACGCCCCGGCGGTCGCGGCCTATGACGCGGTGGACGGCTGATGCCGCTCGATTGGGATAAGCTCCGGGTCTTCCACGCCGTCGCGGAGGCGGGGTCCTTCACCCATGCCGGGGACACGCTGAACCTCAGCCAGTCCGCCGTCTCCCGCCAGATCCAGGCGCTGGAGGAGAGCCTGAACGTGCCGCTGTTCCACCGGCACGCGCGCGGGCTGATCCTGACGGAGCAGGGCGAGACGCTGAACAAGACGGTGCGCGAGGTCTTCGCCAAGCTGGCGATGACCGAGGCGCTGCTGACCGAGAGCCGGGAGCGCGCGGCGGGCCGGCTGAAGGTGACGACCACCACCGGCTTCGGCGCGAACTGGCTGGCGCCGCGCCTGGAGCGCTTCCTCAAGCTGCACCCGGACATGACGGTGACGCTGCTTCTGGACGACACGGAGCTGGATCTGGCGATGCGGGAGGCGGATCTCGCCATCCGCATGCACGCGCCACGTCAGCCGGACCTGATCCAGCGGCACATCGCGACCTTCGGCTGGAAGGTGGTGGGGTCGGCGGACTATCTGCGCGGCGCCGGCATCCCGCAGCGGGTGGAGGACCTGGATGCCCACCGGCTGATCATCTACGGCGACTATCACCCGCCCGTGGAGGACATCAACTGGCTGGCCGAGGCGGGGCGCCGCCCTGGTTCGCCCCGCAGGGCGGCAGTGGAGGTGAACTCACTGCCGGCCATGCTGCGGGCCGTGCGCTCCGGCCTCGGGATCGCTGCCCTGCCCGACTACATGGGCGATGACCTGGCGGATCTGGTGCCCGTGCTGACGGAGCTGAACACGCCGAAGATCGAGGCCTTCTTCGTCTATCCGGAGGAGATGCGGAACTCCAAGCGCGTGGCCGTGTTCCGCGACTTCCTCGTGGCGGAACTGGCTTCCAACGGCAGTTAAGGGCGGGGGGAAAGTCCCTCCCCCCCCCCCGCCCGGGTCAGCGCCGCTCGACGCCCCAGAACACCGGGAAGCTGAAGGGGACCACGCCCTTCAGGTCCGCCCGCCAGGCCGGCGGCCCGGCGAACTGGCCGGCGAGCACGTAGTCCACGTTGCGGTGCATGGCCGCCTGGATCTCGTCCGCCAGCGCCTTCTGCTCCTTCGGGTCGGCCGCCACGGCATAGCGCTTCAGCAGGTCCGTCATCGTCGGGTCGCAGTACCAGCCCGGCGAGTTGTCGGTGCAGTTGAAGGCGACCAGCGGGTTGGCGATGGGGTTCACCAGGTCGATCCCGTTGTTCACGATCGGGGCCACCGCCCAGCCTGTGCGGCCCAGCCGCTTCGCCGCTACCGTGGCGTAGTCGGAGGATTGCAGGTCCACGTTGAACCCGGCGCGGCGCATCTGGTCCGAGACGACGAGGCCGATCGGGTTCAGCAGCGCCGAGGTCTGGGCGTGCAGGAAGACCACCGGTTCCCCGCGATAGCCCGATTCCCGCAGGAGCTGGCGGGCGCGCTCCGTGCCGGCCTGCTGGAGTGCCTGGAGCCCGGCCTCGCTCGCCCCCGCCCAGCCGCACATGTAGATCGATCCGCATTGCGGGATGACGAGGTCCTCCGGCAGGCCCATGGCCGCCATCACCTCGGGCTGCAGCACCGCCGCCTGCAGGGCCTGCCGGGCCTTGAGGTCGTTGAAGGGCGGGGCGGCGTGGTTCACGTTCAGCAGGGCCAGGAACTGGTCCACCCCAGCCGGCTTGCCCACCACCACGCGGCGATCCCGGCGCATCGGCTCCACGAAGTCCGGCGGCAGGATCTCCAGGTAGTCCAGCTCCCCGGATTGCAGGGCGGCGGCGCGGGTGGACTGGTCCGTTACGCTGATCAGCTCAACCCGCTCCATCCTCGCCACCTTGCCGCCGGAGAGGCCGTCCGGCGCCTCCGCACGCGGGCGGTAGCGGGGGTTGCGGACGAAGCTGGCGCGCTCACCGGGGCGCCACTCGTTCCGCAGGAAGCGGTAGGGGCCGGAGCCCATCACCTCCGGCACCGCCACCGCGGCATCCATGTTCGCCAGCCGCGCCGGCATGATCACCGGCACCTGATGGCCGGAGCGGCCCAGCGCCTCGATCACGAAGGCGAAGGGGCGGTTCATCCGGAACTCGAAGGTCTTCGGGCCGGTGACCTGAACCTCGCGCACGGAGTCCATCATCGCCGTGCCGAAGGCCTCGCGCTTCGCCCAGCGGCGGATGGAGGCGACGCAGTCCTCGGCCGTCACCGGCGTGCCGTCGTGGAACTCCAGCCCGTCTCGCAGGGTGAAGCGCCAGGTCAGGCGGTCCGGCGTGACCTCCCAGCCCTCCAGCATCTGCGGGTGGAACTTCCCCTGGCTGTCGATGCCGACGAGAGTATCGAAGACGAGGTAGGCGAAGACCCGGGCCGAGTTGATCGTCGTGACGATCGGGTCCAGCACCTGCAGTTCGGTGTTCAGCGAGACGCGCAGGGTGCTGCCCTGGGCGCGCGCCGGTGCCGCGGGGAAAATGCCCGTGCCAAGGACCCCCGCGCCAAGGACCATGGAGGCGAGGGCGCAGGCCCCCGCCAGCCGAGAGAATCGCATCGCCGTTCCTTTGTTCGTGGTCGTCACGCTGCCGTGCGATGCCCCGGGGAACGGGGGCGGCGGTTCTTCTCCCCTTCCCTGCCGCCCTCAGGTGGCGGGTGCGGCCTCTTCCTTCTTCTGGCGGAAGTGGTCGTAATTCGCCCCGCGGAAGGCGGCCATGTAGTCGCCCACGGTCTGCGCCGGGAATTTCGGGGGGTTCGCCGCATCCGTGCAGCCCGGCAGCGCCTCGATCAGCGTCTCCGGGTTGGGGTGGAAGAAGAAGGGGATGGCGTAGCGGGGCTTCGGTTCCTTGTTGAACGCCCGGTGCGGCGTGGAGAGGAAGCGCCCGTTGGTCCAGCGGTTCAGCACGTCGCCGGTGTTCACCACGAAGGTGTCTGGCAGCACCGGCGCATCGATCCACTCGCCGGCCTGGGTGCGGATCTGCAGCCCGGGCACGGGGTTCTGCGCCAGCAGGGTGATGAAGCTGGAATCCGTGTGCGGGGCGATGCCGAATTCATCCGCGCCGTACTCCACCGGCGGGTAATGGGTCAGGCGCAGGGAACTAAGGGATTGGTCGCAGAGCGGGCCGAAGTAGCCGGCCGGCAGGTCCAGGGCGCGGGCGTAGATCGGCAGCATCCGGAGCGCCAGCGCCTCCACCGCCGCGTAGTAGCGCAGCGTAACCTCCTTGAAGGACGGCAGGGATTCCGGCCAACGATTGACGGGGTGCTCCGGGTCGCGCTCCGGGTTGACGAAGAAGGCCTCGTTCTCGTTCGGCTTGCGGACCGCGTTCAGCCCGTTGGCCCGCGCCACGCTGGACTTGTAGGGGAGGTAGCCCTGCATCCGGTCGTCCAGCTTCAGGGCCATCTTCTCCTCCAGCGGCAGGGCGTGGAAGGCAGCGGCCGCTGCGAAGGTCTCCCGAATCAGATCCACGGGCACGCCGTGGTTCCGGATGAAGAGGAAGCCGACCGTCTCGCAGATGTGGCGGAGTTCCGCCGCGGTGGCCTCCAGCGCGCCGGGCTCCCCGGCGAAGCAGGGGCCGAGGTCGATGATGGGGATCGAATCCGTGCGGTCAGTGTCGAGTGGCATGGAGGGCTCCGCCTGTCGCGCTTCGTGACGCGGTCCGATCCTCCCGGCGCAAGGAGAGCGGCGTCAAGCGAACAGTGCCTGAAACTTCATCTTCCCCGACCTTAAACGCTCATTGTATGAACAACCAGAACTCCACTGCCTTAAATAACGTCAACTCCGAGTCCGGACAGGGCGAGTTCATTTCGTGCTGCGCTGCGTCATGCACCCCCTGCATGGCGGGTGAACATTCTTGGCGCGCCCTGCGTCCGGCGTCCGGGCTTAGCCTTCTCTTGTTCGGTGATTGGATCCGGACGGGGTCCTTGGATCCCCGCGTCTCCCAGACGTGAAGCCTCCCTGTATGCACTTGCCCGGAAGGCTCAGGCTTCAGGCCGCGGCTTTCCGGGCTTTCTTTTTTGCCCGCGCGATGCCACCTGAGCGCCGACGCGCGACACGGGCCGACGGGCGGCCAGGACCAGCCGGCGCGGCCCCGCACCGGACCCCATCAGAGAGAGACGATGCGAACCCTCAAGGGCACAGACTTCAACGACCGCAGCAAGAACTCCTTCGAGGCCAAGAAGGCCCTTCTCGAGCGCTTCAAGGCGCGGCCGACGGCGGAGGACCCGGCCGTGCAGGCCCGGATGGAGGAGCGCCGGCGGATCATCGAGGCGCGCGAGGCGCGCGAGGCCGAGCGCCGCCGCCTGAAGGAGGAGGAGAAGGCCCGCCAGGAGGCCGAGCGCCTTCGGCTGATCGCCGAGGAGGAGGCCCGCCAGGCCGAGCTGGCCCGCCAGGCCGCCGAGGCTGCCGAGCGGGCCCGCCAGGAGCTGATCGAGGCCAAGCTTGAGCGCGACCGCCGCTATGCGGCCCGCAAGGCCCGGGCGAAGGGCAAGAAGTAAAGCCGGCCCCGGCCCCGTTCTGCGCCGCCGGTCCCCCTGGGGCCGGCGGCGTTTTCGTGCGCGCTACTCGGCCCGGATCCCGGCCTCGCGCACCAGCGTTGCCATCTCCGCCCGCCCCTGGGCGACGAAGCGGGCGAAATCCGCGGGCGAGGACCCGACGGGCACGGCGACGAGCTGGTCCAGCCGCGCCTTCACCTCCGGATCGGCCATGGCGGCCTGGGTGGCGGCGTGCAGCCGCTCCGCGATCGGCATCG
Organism: Roseomonas populi; assembly: GCF_024594815.1. Taxonomy (GTDB): domain Bacteria; phylum Pseudomonadota; class Alphaproteobacteria; order Acetobacterales; family Acetobacteraceae; genus Roseomonas; species Roseomonas populi. The sequence goes on from NZ_JANJOU010000001.1 coordinate 570,907, forward strand.
GCGTGCCGGCCGGGGCGAAGAGGGCGCACCACTCCGCGATGGTCAGGCCGGGGAGGCCCGCCTCGGCGAAGGTGGGGACATCCGGGCGGGAGGCGACGCGCGCTTCCGTGGCCACCGCCAGCAGCCGTGCCCGGCCCGAATCGGCGATCGGCCCGGCAGAGAGAACGGTGATGAACGCGCCGTCCAGCACCCCCGCCGCCAGATCGCGGGCCGCGTCCGCGCCACCGCGATAGGGCGCGTGAGTCACCTCGATTCCCGCCAGCCGCTGGAACTGTGCCAGCGCCAGGTGGCCGGCCGTGGCATTCCCTTGGGTGCCCATGTTCAGCGTGCCCGGCCGCGCCTTCGCCGCCGCGATGAAATCCGCCACGCTGCGGATGGGGCTGTCCGCCTTCACCGCCAGCACCTGCGGGAAGGTGGTGGCCAGCGTCACCGGCAGGAAGGCCGTGGCGTAGTCGAAGGAGAGCCCCTTCAGCAGGCTGGGGTTCACGACGTGGGAGGAAGCGTCCCAGAGCAGCGTGTGCCCATCCGGCGCCGCCTGGGCCACCACCGCGCCACCGTTGGAGCCGCTGCCGCCCGTGCGGTTCTCCACCACCACTGTCTGCCCGATCCGGTCGCCCAGGCGCGGCGCCAGCACGCGGGCCACGCTGTCCGCCGCACCGCCGGCCGCGAAGGCGACGATCAGCCGGATGGGGCGGTTGGGCCAGGCGGGCTGGGCGCGCGAGAGGGCCGGCATGGCCAGGGCCCCCGCCAGTCCCAGCATGGTACGGCGTCCGAACATGGCCCTCTCCTCTCCCGCGTCGTTGCCGGGATGGATGCCGCGGCCACGCCGTGCGTCAACCCCCACGGCTTGCGGCGAGGCCGCGCAGCGCGCTTGATGCGGCACCATGCCGACGATGATCCGAGCCGGGCGGTCGCACGCCCCCCACCCATGACGGCGGCCCTCCTCGGCAATGCGCCCGATCCCGATGGGCTGCGCGAGCTGCCGGAGGACCTCTCCGGCCGCATCACCTTCCTGGCCGCGACCTCGGAGGAGGCTGGCGCCGCGCGTGCGCGGCTGGTGGAGATCTACGGAGACGCGCCTCTGGACGAGGCGGCGGTGGTGGTGGCGCTGGGCGGTGATGGCGCGATGCTGGAGACCCAGCACCGCCTGCTCGGCCGCAATCTGCCGGTCTACGGGATGAACCGCGGCAGCGTGGGCTTCCTGATGAACCCCTACCGGGAGGAGACCCTGCCGGAGCGGCTGCGCGCCGCACAGGCCGCGCTGCTGCAGCCCCTTCGCATGCGTGCCACGCGCGCGGACGGAGAAGTGGAGGAGGCGCTGGCCATCAACGAGGTTTCCCTGCTGCGGGAAACGCGGCAGGCCGCGAAGATCCGCATCCTCGTGGACGGGAAGGAGCGGATGGCGGAGCTGATCTGCGACGGCATCCTGGTGGCCACCCCGGCGGGCAGCACGGCCTACAACCTCTCCGCCCACGGCCCGATCATCCCGCTGGGGACGAACCTGTTGGCCATGACCCCCATCTCCGCCTTCCGCCCCCGCCGCTGGCGGGGGGCGCTGCTGCCCGGCAACGCGGCCGTCGCCTTCGAGATCCTGGAGACGGAGAAGCGCCCGGTGGCCGCGGTGGCGGACTACACGGAGGTGCGCGACATCCGCCGCGTGGAGATCTGCGAGGACCGGCACGTGCGGCTGACGATGCTCTTCGACCCCGACCACGGCCTGCCCGAGCGCATCCTCGCCGAGCAGTTCACGGTTTGAGGAAGCCCTCCAGCGCCGCCAGCACCTCCTCCGGCGCCTCCTCCGCCAGGTAGTGGCCGCTGTTCACCGGCCCGCCCTCGATCGTGTTGTCCGCATAGTCCCGCCAGAGCTTCAGGGGCTCGTACCACTTGCCGATCTTCCCCTTGGAGCCCCAGAGCACGAGCATCGGGCAGCGCACCCGCACGCCCTCCGCACGGGAGGCGCGGTCGTGCTCCAGGTCGATGCCGGTGGCGGCGCGGTAGTCCTCGCAGATGGATTCCACCGTGCCCGGCAGGTTCAGGGCGGCGAGGTAGTCGGCCCGCGCCTCCAGGTGGAAGAAGCCATCGTCTTTCGGCTCGCGCGAGGTGTGCAGGCGGAACCAGTCCTCCACGTCGCGGCGGATCAGTCGCTCCGGCAGGGGATGCGGCTGGGCCAACCAGAACCAGTGGTAGTAGCCCAGGGCGAAATCCATGTCCGTCCGCTCGAAATGCGCGAGGGTGGGGACGATGTCCATCGTGCAGAGCCGCTCCACCCTGCCGCCGTGGTCCAGCGCAAGGCGGTGCGCCACGCGGGCACCGCGGTCGTGGCTGACGACGCCGAAGGTCTGGTGGCCGAGGGCGGTCATCAGAGCGGCCATGTCCGCCGCCATGTCACGCTTGGAGAAGGCGGCGCTGCCGGGCGCGACCGGGGGCTTACTGCTGAAGCCGTAGCCGCGCAGGTCCGGGAGGACCAGGGTGAAACGGCGGGCGAGCACGGGCGCGACCTTGTGCCACATGGCGTGGGTTTGCGGGTTGCCGTGCAGCAGCAGCAGCGGCGGCCCATCCCCGCCGCGACGCAGGCGGAGCGTGACACCGTTCACCTCCCGGCCCTCCAGCTTGAACCCCTCGAAGAACATGCGCCTTCCCTCTCCGGTGCGCGGCCATCCTGCGCCGGCGCGCGCCGCGCGTCAGCCCTGGGCGGGGCACCGTTCCCAGCGGGGCCGATCCGTGCGATCCGTCGGGGCAATCCCCCGCGCCATGCGCGGCTGACCGGATAAGGGATGGGAGGTGCCCGCCATGCTCAAACGTCGTCTCGCCCTGGCCCTGCCGGGCCTTCTCGCCATGCCCGCTATCGCGCGCGCCCAGGACTGGGTTCCGACGCGCCCGATCGTGCTGGTGGTCCCCTACCCCGCCGGTGGCCCGACCGACGTGCTGGCGCGGATGGTGGCCGGGGAGATGGCGAAGGACCTCGGCACCGCCGTGGTGGTGGAGAACGTGGCGGGTGGCGGCGGCTCCATCGGATCGCGTCGCGTGGCGACGGGCCCGGCGGACGGCACCTCCATCATGCTTGCCTCCAACCAGACCCACGCCACCAACGTCTCCCTGTTGCCGGATGGCGGCGGCTACGACCCCGTGCGGGACTTCGTGCCGATCGCCGGTCTTGCGGACCTGCAGCACATCCTGGTGGTGCGGCCGGATGTGCCGGCGAACTCCGTCCCGGAGCTGCTGGCCCTGGCGAAGGCAAGGCCGGGCAGCCTCACCTGCGCCTCCACCGGACAGGGCTCGGCCTCACACCTCACGCTGGAACTGTTCCGGGCCAAGACGGGGGCGGACATGGTCCACGTGCCCTACCGTGGCTCCTCGCCGATGCTGAACGACCTGCTGGGCGGCCACGTGCAGGCCAGCTTTGCAACGACCCCGACCGTGCTGACACAGGTACAGACAGGCAAGCTGCGCGGGCTGGCCGTGGCCTCCCCTCGCCGCTCCCCGCACCTGCCGGAACTGCCAACCCTGGCCGAAGCCGGCGTTCAGGGAGTGGAAGCGGATGCTTGGTTCGGCCTCTTCGCGCCCGCGGCCGTTCCCGCACCGGCCCTGGCGCGGCTCAGGGCCCTGGCGCTCGCCGCCATGGCGCGGGAGCCTGTGCGCGCCCGCACGACCGAGGTGGGCATGACCGTGAACGTGCGGGACGCCGACGCCATGGGCGCGTTCCTGAAAGAGGACATCGCCCGCTGGGCCGAGGTGATCCGGGTGGCGAACGTCAAGCCGGAGTAGCCCTCCCGCCCTTCTAAGCCATGCGGTCGGGCGGGGATGAGGGCGGGGTGTCCCGGCCCGCCCCCGCCTTCGCCATCAGCCCGGTGACGAGCGCCGCGACCAGCGCGATGGCGGCCACGGCAAGAAGCGCGATGGAGAAGCCGAGCTGAAGCACCCGCGCCAGCAGGGCGAGGACGGCAAAGAGAACGGCGAGGCCGAGAGCCCAGCGCATCATGGCGTAAGTCCTTCCAGATCCGCAGGGGAACGGCGGGCCGGGCCAGGCGTTGCCGCCCTACTCCGACCGGAAGGACTTCAGGTCCGGCTTCACCGCCAGCACCGCCTCGGCCAAAGGTGCGGGCCAGGGGGCGCCGCGCGTGGGGACCGTGAGGCTGGCAACCCCTTCGTCGAGGAGCAGAAGGTAGAAGCGCTCCGTGCGGCTGTCGTAGCCCAGGAAGAGCCCGGCCTCGGCGCAGTCGCCGCCGTCGCAGGTCCACCCGAAGACGAAGCGGTCCTCCGAGACGCGCAGCGCGCCGGGATTTGCGGCGCGAAGGTGCCGCAGGATGTAGGTCTGCCGCCCGCGCGCCACGGAGCGGAAGCCGATGCTCACGTCCGGATGCGCCGCGAGCCGCGCCACGGGCTGCCCGGCCAAGGTCAGGGGCGAGGGCTCCGGCACCGGCTGCGCGGCGGCGGGAGCGGAGAGGAGGCCCGCTAAAAGCAGAAGGGCGGGTGGTCCCCCACCCGCCCTTCGCGACGCCGTACGGCGAGGCGAATTCACGCCTCGGCCGCTTCTTCCTCAACCACCTCGGGCTTCGGACCGCTGTCCAGGCCCTTGGCGGCCACGTCGCGCTCGACCAGCTCGATCACCGCCATCTGGGCGGCGTCGCCGTAGCGAATGCCGGCGCGCAGCACGCGGGTGTAGCCGCCGTTGCGGGCCGAGTAGCGCGGCGCGAGCGTATCGAACAGCTTGCGGACCACCGCCGCGTCGCGGATCTGCGCAGCCGCCTGGCGGCGGGCGTGCAGGTCGCCGCGCTTGCCGAGGGTGATGATGCGCTCCACGTAGGGGCGCAGCTCCTTGGCCTTCGGCAGCGTGGTGGTGATCTGCTCGTGCTTGAGCAGGCTGGTCGCCATGTTGCGGAACATGGAGATCCGGTGGGCGGAGGTGACGCCGAGCTTCCGGCCCGAGACCCCGTGACGCATTGACTTAGTCCTTTTCTCGGCCGCTCAGAAGGGTTCGTCGACCTTGCGGGCCAGGTCCTCGATGTTCTCGGGCGGCCAGCCCGGGACGTTCATGCCGAGCTGCAGCCCCATGGAGGTGAGAACCTCCTTGATCTCGTTGAGAGACTTGCGGCCGAAGTTCGGGGTACGCAGCATCTCCTGCTCGGACTTCTGAACGAGATCGCCGATATAGACGATGTTGTCGTTCTTCAGGCAGTTCGCCGAGCGGACGGAGAGCTCGAGCTCGTCCACCTTGCGGAGCAGGTTGCGGTTGAACGGCAGGTCGTCCTCAACCTCGGCGGGGCGCGCCTCGCGCGGCTCGTCGAAGTTGATGAAGAGCTGCAGCTGGTCCTGCAGGATGCGCGCGGCGAGGGCCACGGCGTCATCCGGCGTCACCGTGCCGTCCGTCTCCACGTTCAGCACCAGCTTGTCGTAGTCCGTGCGCTGGCCAACGCGGGTCGGCTCCACGCGGTAGGCCACGCGGCGCACCGGGGAGTAGATGGCGTCCACGGGGATCAGGCCGATCGGCGCGTCCTCGGGGCGGTTCTCGGAGGCGGGGACATAGCCCTTGCCCGTGGAGACGGTGAGCTCGGCGTTCAGCCTCGCGCCATCATCCAGCGTGCAGATCACCAGTTCCGGGTTGGCGATCTCGATATCGCCCGTCACCTGGATCTGGCCGGCCGTAACCTCGCCGGGGCCGGTCGCGGTGAGGGAGAGGCGCTTGGAGCCCTCGCCCTGCATGCGGATGGCCAGCCGCTTGATGTTCAGCACGATGTCCGTGACGTCCTCGCGGACGCCCGGCAGGGAGCTGAACTCGTGCAATGCGCCGTCGATCTGCACCGCCGTCACCGCCGCGCCCTGGAGGGACGACAGCAGGATGCGGCGCAGCGCGTTGCCGAGGGTCATGCCGAAGCCGCGCTCCAGCGGCTCCGCGACGATGGTCGCGGAACGGGAGGGGTCGTTGCCCCCCTCCACGTCCAGACGCTCGGGCTTGATGAGGGAACGCCAGTTGCGATCCATCGCGCCACTCATGGTGGTGTTACCCCCTTAGACGCGGCGCCGCTTGCGGGGGCGGCAGCCATTGTGCGGGATCGGCGTCACGTCCTTGATCGCGGTGACGTAGAAGCCGACGGCCTGCAGGGCGCGAAGCGCGCTCTCGCGGCCCGAACCAGGGCCGGAGACCATGATCTCCAGCGTCTCCATGCCGTGCTCGCGCGCCTTCTTGCCCGCGTCCTCCGCCGCCACCTGGGCGGCGTAGGGGGTGGACTTGCGGCTGCCCTTGAAGCCCTGGGAACCGGAGGACGACCAGGCGATCGCGTTGCCCTGGCTGTCCGTGATCGTCACAATCGTGTTGTTGAAGGAGGCGAGCACATGGGCCACGCCGGAAGAAATGTTCTTCCGCTCCTTCTTACGGGGGCGGGACCCCGCGTTCGGCTGACGCGCCATCTTACTTCGTCACCTTCTTCTTGCCGGCGATCGCGACGGCCTTGCCCTTGCGGGTGCGCGCGTTCGTGTGCGTGCGCTGGCCGCGCACCGGCAGGCCGCGGCGGTGGCGCAGGCCGCGGTAGCAGGCCATGTCCATCAGCCGCTTGATGTTCATCGCCACCTCGCGGCGGAGGTCACCCTCCACGCGGTAGTCGCGGTCCATCATCTCGCGCAGGCGAAGCAGCTCATCCTCGGAGAGCTGGTTCACGCGGCGCTCCTCGGGGATGCCGAGCTTCTCGCAGATGTCGGCCGCGTTCTTGGGGCCGATGCCGAAGATGTAGCGCAGCGAGATATGCACGCGCTTGTTGTCGGGGATGTTCACGCCGGCGATGCGCGCCACGTTGCTCTCCTGGAACCCGGGGTTCCGTTCGGGCCGGGCGGGAACCGTCCGGCGAGGTGATCCTGACCCGGGCGCCCTGCAGGCACCCGGACCAACGGCTATTCCTGGACGGGCGTCCGTCCATGCAAGCGGAATTGCGGCAGGGTTGGGCCCGGCCGCGAAGATGGGCGATTTACGGGGTGGTGCCCCGCGAGTCAAGCGCGGAATGAGGTGCATCCAGGATGGCCTCAATCTGCCCGGAAACAGTGGCCATGTCGGCCATCCCATCCACGTGGCGCAGCTTTCCCTGCTCTCCGTAGTAGGGCAGCAGCGGCGCCGTGGACCGGTGGTACGCGTCCAGCCGCGCGGCCACCGTCTCCGCCTTGTCGTCCGCCCGGCGGGTGAAGTCGTGGCTGCCGCAAACGTCGCAAATCCCGGCGACCTGGGTCGGCTTGAAGCGGTCGTGGTATCCCGTTCCACAGGAGGAGCAGGTGAAGCGGCCGGCGATCCGCTCCACCAGGGCGCCGTCGTCCACCTTCAACTCGATCACGTGGTTCAGCGCCAGGCCCATCTCGGCCAGCATCACGTCCAGCGCCTCGGCCTGGGGGACCGTGCGGGGAAAGCCATCCAGGATGAAGCCGGCCGCGCAGTCCGGCTTCTGCACGCGTATGGCGAGCATGGCGGTGATGATGGCGTCGGGAACCAGATCCCCGCGCTCCATGATCGCCTTGGCCTCGTTGCCGATCTCAGAGCCCGACTTCACCTCGGCCCGCAGCATGTCACCGGTTGAGATCTGGGCGATGCCGTACCGGTCCTGCAAGATCTTGGCCTGGGTCCCCTTCCCCGCCCCAGGCGGCCCCAGAAGGATCAAGTTCATCGGCGAGGGCTCCCTCCGCGCGGGGTGACGGGTGCGGGGCCGCCGCGGCCTCCCACCCGGGCCTTGCGAATCAGGCCCTCATATTGATGCGCGAACAGATGGGACTGCACCTGGGCCACCGTGTCCATGGTGACGGACACGATGATCAGGAGCGAGGTGCCGCCGAAGTAGAAGGGCACGCCGTACTGGCTGATCAGAAATTCCGGGATCAAGCAGACAATGCAGAGGTAGACGGCGCCAACCAGGGTCAGCCGCGTGAGAACCCGGTCGAAATACTCGGCCGTGGCCGCGCCCGGCCGGATGCCCGGCACGAAGCCGCCGTACTTCTTCAGGTTGTCCGCCGTCTCCACGGGATTGAACACCACCGCCGTGTAGAAGAAGGCGAAGAAGATGATCAGGGCGATGTAGAGCCCCATGTAGAGCGGCTGGCCGTGGGCCAGCAGCGCCGCCGCGCGCGTCAGCCAGTTCTCCTCGCCCTGGGTGGCGGCGAAGCCGGAGAAGGTGGCAGGCAGCAGCAGCAGGGATGAGGCGAAGATCGGCGGGATGACGCCGGCGGTGTTCAGCTTCAGCGGCAGGTGCGTGGAATCGCCGCCGAACATGCGGTTCCCAACCTGGCGCTTAGGGTACTGGATCGGGATCTTCCGCTGCGCACGCTCCATGAACACCACGAAGGCAATCACGGCGAGGGCCAGGAGCAGAAAGAACAGGATGAAGAAGGGTGAGAGCGCGCCCGTGCGGCCCAGCTCCAGCGTGGAGATCAGGGCGTGCGGGATGTTCGCCACAATGCCCGCAAAGATGATGAGCGAGATGCCGTTGCCGACGCCCCGGGCGGTGATCTGCTCGCCCAGCCACATCAGGAACATCGTGCCGCCGACCAGGGTAGTGACGCAGGAGACGCGGAAGAACAGGCCGGGGTCCAGCACCGCCGCACCGAAATTCCCCCGCATCCCCTCCAGCCCTACCGCGATGCCATAGGCCTGGAAAAAGGCGATCAGGACCGTGAGATAGCGCGTGTACTGGTTCAGCCGCTTGCGGCCAGACTCGCCCTCCTTCTTCAGGGCCTCCCAGGCCGGGATCGCCGCGGACATCAGCTGCACGATGATGGAGGCGGAGATGTAGGGCATGATGTTCAGGGCGAAGACGGTCATTCGCCCCAGGGCGCCGCCCGTGAACATGTCGAACATGCCGAGGATGCCGCCGCCGTGCTGCGACAGGATCTCGGCCATCACGGCCGCGTCGACCCCCGGCACGGGGATATACGTGCCCAGACGGTACACGATCAGCGCACCCAGGGTGAACCACAGCCGCTTCTTCAGCTCGGTCGCGCGGGAAAGCACGCCGAGGTTCAGATTGGCCGCGAGCTGCTCGGCGGCGGACGCCATGGGGTAGACCCTCTTCCTCACGACTGCGGCGCCGAGGGAGAGCCCGCGGCGCCGCAGCACATTACAGCAGAATCAGACTGGGGTGAGCGACGACCGCAATCAAGCGGCCGGAGCTTCCTCAGCGGCCTGGACACGGACCGTGATGGTGCCGCCGGCGGCCTGGACCGCCGCGACAGCCGCCTCGGAGGCGCCAGCCAGCGACAGGGTCACGGCGCGCTTGATCTCGCCCTTCGCCAGCAGGCGGACGCCCGCCTTCTTGCCCACGCGGACCAGCCCGGCAGCCTCGAGCGCGGCCTCGTCCAGCGTGCCCTCCGCGGAGAGCTTGCCGTCCTCGATCGCCTTATCCAGCGTGCCGAGGTTGATGACCGCGTATTCCTTGCGGAACAGGTTGTGGAAGCCGCGCTTCGGAAGGCGACGGTACAGCGGGAGCTGACCACCCTCGAAGCCGTTCAGCGAGACGCCGGTACGAGCCTTCTGGCCCTTCACGCCGCGACCACCGGTCTTGCCCTTGCCGGAGCCAATGCCCCGGCCGATGCGCTTGAACTTCGGGCGGGCACCCTCGTTGTCGCGCAGCTCGTTCAGCTTAGGCATCGTTCAGCCCACCTTCACCAGGTGCGCGACCTTGCGGATCATGCCCTGCACGGCAGGGGTGTCCTCAAGCTCGCGGGACCGGTGCATCTTGTTCAGGCCGAGACCGATCAGCGTCTCGCGCTGGCCGGGCTTGCGGCCGATCGGCGACCCAACCTGGGTCACCTTCACGGTCTTCTTCGTCGTGTCAGACACCTGCGGCCTCCGTCGCCGGCTCCGCGCCGCCGCGAGGCGGGTTGGGGAGCAGGTCGGCCACCTTCTTGCCACGGCGAGCCGCGACCGCCCGGGGGGAGGTGCAGCGGGCCAGGCCGGCGAAGGTCGCCTTGACCATGTTGTGCGGGTTCGTGGTGCCCGTGCACTTCGCGACGACGTCGCCCATGCCCAGGACCTCGAAGACGGCGCGCATCGGGCCGCCGGCGATGATGCCCGTGCCGGCCGGGGCCGCGCGCAGGATCACGCGGCCGGCGCCGAACTCGCCGATCACGTCGTGGTGCAGGGTCCGGCCCTCGCGCATCGGCACGCGGATCAGGCCGCGCTTGGCCCGCTCCGTCGCCTTGCGGATCGCCTCCGGCACCTCGCGCGCCTTGCCGGCGCCCCAGCCGACGCGGCCCTTCTCATCGCCCACGACCACGAGGGCCGCAAAGGAGAAGCGCCGGCCGCCCTTCACGACCTTGGCGACGCGGTTGATGGTGACGAGCTTGTCCTTGAACTCGTCCTGCTCACGATCCTGCCGCTGCTCGCGGTTGTCGTCGCGACGGCGGCCGCGGCGGCGATCGCCGCCCTCGCCGCCCTCGCCACCGGAACGCGGCGCGTTGGAACGCGGTGCGTATGCCATGCTTATCGGCTCCTCAGAACGACAGCCCGCCCTCGCGGGCGCCGTCCGCCAGGGCCTTCACCCGGCCATGGTAGAGATAGGGACCGCGGTCGAAGACCACCTCGGTCACGCCGGCGGCCAGGGCACGCTCGGCCACGAGCTTGCCGATCGCCGTCGCCGCATCGATGTCCGCGCCGGTGTTGCCGCCCTCGCGCACAGCCTTCTCCAGGGTGGAGGCGGCGGCCAGGGTGCGGCCCTGCACGTCGTCGATCACCTGGGCGTAGATGTGTCGGCCGGAACGGTGGACGGAGAGGCGCACGCGCCCCGCGCCCTTCAGCTTGATCTGATAGCGCGTGCGCGAGCGCCGGCGCTGGGTCAGTGCGAGCTTGTTCGACATTACTTCTTCTTACCCTCCTTCCGGAGGATGGTCTCGTTGTCGTACCGGATACCCTTGCCCTTGTAGGGCTCGGGGCCGCGATACGCCCGGATCTCCGCCGCCACCTGGCCGACGCGCTGCTTGTCAGCGCCCTCGACCTTGATCGCCGTGGGGCGCTCGGTGGTGATCTTGATGCCCTCGGGGATCGGGTACCGGATCTCGTGGCTGTAGCCGAGGCTCAGCACAAGGTCCTTGCCCTGGATCGCGGCGCGGTAACCCGTGCCGGTGATCTCCATGGACTTCGAGAAGCCCGTGGAGACGCCGATGACCATCCCGTTGATGAGGGAGCGCGTGGTGCCCCACATCGTGCGGGCGGCGCGATCCTCGCCCCGGGGGGCGACGGCCACTTCGCCGTTCTCGATCGTGACGTCGACCTTGTCGGTCAGCGGCAGGCGCAGCTCGCCGAGCTTGCCCTTCGCGACGACAACGTTGTTGTCGATGGTGAGGGTGACGCCGGAGGGCACCTTCACCGGATACTTGCCTACGCGAGACATGTCCCTCTGCCCTCCGTCAGAACACGCGGCAGAGGACCTCGCCGCCGACATTGGCGGCGCGGGCCTCGAGGTCGCTCATCACGCCGCGGGGCGTGGAGAGGATGGAGATGCCGAGCCCGTTGTAGAACTTCGGCAGCTCCTTGATCTTGGAGTAGACCCGGCGGCCCGGCTTGGAGACGCGGGTGATCTCCTTGATGGCGGGCTCGCCCTCGGAATACTTCAGCTCGATGTCGAGCACCTTGATGCCCGGGCGGAGCTCCTCGCCGCGATAGCCACGGATGTAGCCCTCGCGCTTCAGAACCTCGAGCACATCGGAGCGCAGACGGGAAGCGGGGGAAACCACGCGGGCCTGGCGCGCACGCTGGCCGTTGCGGATGCGGGTGAGCATATCACCCAGCGGATCGGAGAGCTGCATGGCCCCTTACCTTACCAAGAGGCCTTGACCAGCCCCGGGATCTGGCCATTCGAGGCCAGCTCGCGGAGCATGTTCCGGCTCAGCTTGAACTTGCGGTAGTTCCCGCGCGGGCGGCCGGTCAGCTCGCAGCGCAGGCGGATGCGGTTCTTCGCACCGTTCCGCGGCAGCTGCGCCAGCTTGATCGTCGCCTCGAAGCGGTCTTCCACCGGAAGCTCGCGGTTCATCACCACGCTCTTCAGCGCGGCGCGCTTCTCCGCATGCGCCTTCGCGAGGTGCATGCGGTATTTGTTCTTCTCGACTGCCGAAGTCTTGGCCATTCGATCAGTGTCCTCCGGAACCTGCCCAGAGTGCTGGGCGGTTTTCCAAGATCAATTGATGAAGGGAAGCTGGAAGCCCTTGAGAAGGGCCTTGGCTTCCTTGTCCGTCTTCGCCGTGGTGACGAAAACGATGTCCATGCCGCGGATCGCGTCGACCTTGTCGTAGGCGATCTCCGGGAAGATGATCTGCTCCTTCAGGCCGAAGGCATAATTGCCGCGGCCGTCGAAGCCCTTTCCGGAGATGCCGCGGAAGTCGCGAACGCGCGGCAGCGCGATCGTGACCAGGCGGTCGAGGAACTCGTACATCCGGGCGCGGCGCAGCGTCACCTTCGTGCCGATGGCCTGTCCCTCGCGGATCTTGAAGCCCGCGATGGCCTTCTTCGCCTTCGTCTTCACCGGCTTCTGGCCGGCAATGGCGGTCAGCTCGGCAACAGCGGCGTCCAGCTTCTTCTGGTCGCCCGCGGCCTCGCCAACACCCATGTTGATGACGATCTTCTCCAGCTTCGGAACCTCCATCGGGTTCTTGTAGCCGAACTCCTCGGTCAGGGCCTTCCGGACCTGCTCGAGGTAGTGCTGCTGGAGACGCGGCAGCTCCTTCGTGGTCGCGTCGCTCATGCGATCACCTCGCCGGAGGCCTTCGCCACCCGGACCTTCTTATCACCGTCCATGCGGAAGCCGACGCGGGTCGGCTTGTCGCTCTTCGGGTCGATCACGGCCAGGTTGGAGAGGTGGATCGGCGCCTCCTTCTCCTGGATGCCGCCCGGCTGGTTCATGCCCTGCGGCTTGGCGTGACGCTTCACGATATTCACGCCCTGAACCACGGCGCGGTTCTCGGTCGGGATCACGGAGAGCACCTCCCCGCGCTTGCCCTTATCCTTGCCGGCCAGGACCTGGACGCGGTCGCCCTTCTTGATCTTGGCAGCCATCACAGCACCTCCGGAGCCAGGGAGATGATCTTCATGTACTTGCGGGCGCGGAGCTCGCGCACGACCGGCCCGAAGATGCGGGTGCCGATCGGCTCGTTCTGCTTGTTGATCAGCACGGCCGCATTGTTGTCGAAGCGGATCGCGGTTCCGTCCTGACGGCGCACGGCATAGGCCGTCCGCACGATCACGGCGCGATGCACCTCGCCCTTCTTCACCTTCGCGCGGGGAATGGCGTCCTTGACGGAGACGACGATGATGTCGCCGACCGAGGCCGTCTTCCGCTTGGAGCCGCCCAGCACCTTGATGCACTGGACCCGGCGCGCGCCGGAGTTGTCGGCAACGTCGAGGTTCGACTCAACCTGGATCATGCGCCCTGCTCCTCGGGCAGCTCGATGTTCTCGAGCAGCTCATAGGCGACCGGGCGAGCAACGGTCTCGCCGTTGCGCTGGACGACCAGCCAGGACTTGCGCTTGGAAATCGGGCGGCACTCTTCGATGGAAACCGTGTCGCCCTCGCGGCACAGGTTCTCCTCGTCGTGCGCGGCGTACTTCTTCGAGCGCCGGATGAACTTCTTATAGAGCGGGTGCATCACGCGACGCTCGACCAAGACGGTGACCGTCTTGTCCTGCTTGTCGCTCGTCACCCGCCCCGTGAGGACTCGCTTCGGCATCAGCCGGGGTCTCCTCTCAGGACTTCGGGGATGTGCGGGCCTGTTCGCCCAGCACGGTCTTAACACGAGCAATATCGCGCCGAACAGCACGAATTCGCCCAACCGCCTCCAACTGGCCGGTCGCCCGCTGGAAGCGCAGGTTGAACTGCTCCTTCCGCAGGTCGAGCAGCATGGTCTTCAGCTCGTCCGCGGTCTTGCCGCGGACATCCGCGATCTTCGTCATAACCTCAAGCCTCCGCCGCGCCCAGACGGGCGACGACCTTCGTCTTGATCGGCAGCTTGGCGGCCCCGAGAGCCAGCGCCTCGCGGGCCGTCTCCTGGCTCACGCCGTCGATCTCGAACATGATCCGGCCCGGCTTGATCCGGGCCACCCAGTACTCGGGGGCACCCTTACCGGAGCCCATGCGGACTTCGGCGGGCTTGGTCGAGACGGGCAGGTCCGGGAAGATCCGGATCCACACGCGCCCCTGGCGCTTCATGGCGCGGGTGATCGCGCGGCGGGCCGCCTCGATCTGCCGGGCGGTCACCCGCTCCGGCTCCAGCGCCTTCAGGCCGTAGCCGCCGAAGGACAGGGTAAACCCGCCCTTCGCCACGCCCTTGATGCGGCCCTTATGGGCCTTACGATACGTCGTCCGCTTCGGCGACAGCATTGTTCGTGTTCCCTAGACCGTCGCTCAGCGCTGCGGCGCCTGCTCCGCGGCGCGCTTGTCCTGCGCCATCGGATCGTGGGCCATCACCTCGCCCTTGAAGATCCAAACCTTGACACCGCAGGTGCCGTAGTTGGTCTTCGCGGTCGCCGTACCGAAGTCGATATCGGCGCGGAGGGTGTGCAGGGGCACGCGGCCCTCGCGATACCACTCCATGCGCGCGATCTCGGCGCCGCCCAGACGACCACCGCAGTTGATGCGGATGCCGCCGGCGCCGAGGCGCATGGCGGACTGCACGGCGCGCTTCATCGCGCGGCGGAACGCAACGCGGCGCTCCAGCTGCTGGGCGATGCTCTCGGCGACGAGAACCGCGTCCAGCTCCGGCTTGCGGATCTCGACGATGTTCAGCGACACCTCGGCCCCGGCCATCTTGGCCAGGTCCTTGCGCAGCACCTCGATGTCCGCGCCCTTCTTGCCGATCACGACGCCCGGGCGGGCGGCGTGGATCGTCACCCGCGGCTTCTTCGCCGGGCGCTCGATCACGACCTTCGCAACGCCCGCGCCCTTCAGCCGCTCGCGCAGCTTGTTGCGCAGCTTCAGGTCGTCGTGGAGCTGGGACGCGTAGTCGCCGGCAGCGTACCAGCGGCTATCCCAGGTGCGGTTGATGCCGAGCCGAAGCCCGATCGGATTGACTTTGTGACCCATACTATGCGGCCTCCTCGGCCACCGGCGCCGGCTGCTGCTCGGCGACGACGATCTTCAGGTGGCTGAACCACTTCTCCACGCGCGCCGCCTTGCCGCGGCCACGCGCCTGGAAGCGCTTCATGACGATGGAACGGCCCACCTCGACCCGGGCAACCACCAGCTTGTCCACGTCCAGGCTGTGGTTGTTCTCGGCGTTGGCGATTGCGCTCTCGAGCGTCTTCTTCACCGTGTCGGAGATGCGGCGCTTGCTGAAGGTCAGCGTGGCAACCGCATCCTGGGCCCGGCGGCCGCGGATGAGACCCGCCGCCAGGTTGAGCTTGCGCGGCGACACCCGGATGTTCCGGGTGACGGCCTGGGCCTCGGTCTCGGCGAGGCTGCGCTCGTGCTTCGGCTTGCTCATCGGATCAGCCCCGCTTGGCCTTCTTGTCCGAGGAGTGACCGGTGAAGGTGCGCGTCGGCGAGAACTCGCCGAACTTGTGGCCCACCATGTTCTCGGTCACCTGGACGGGGATGAACTTCTTGCCGTTGTACACGCCGAAGACCAGCCCGACGAACTGCGGCAGGATCGTGGAACGGCGCGACCAGATCTTGATGATCTCGTTGCGCGTCGACGAACGGGCCGCCTCCGCCTTGTTGAGCAGGTAGCCGTCGACGAACGGCCCCTTCCAAACGCTGCGCGACATCGCGATCAGCCCTTCTTAGCCGAGCGCCGGCGGATGATCATACGATCCGTGCGCTTGTTGGTGCGGGTCTTGTAGCCCTTGGTCGGCTTGCCCCACGGGGTAACCGGGTGGCGGCCGCCCGAGGTCCGGCCCTCACCACCGCCGTGCGGGTGATCGACCGGGTTCATGACGACGCCGCGGTTGTGCGGACGGAAGCCCATCCAGCGCTTGCGCCCGGCCTTGCCGAGCTGCTGGTTGGAGTTGTCCGGATTGGACACGGCGCCGATCGAGGCCAAGCACTCGCCGCGGAGCAGCCGCAGCTCGCCCGACATCAGCTTCACCTGGGCATAGCCGGCATCCTTGCCGACCAGCTGGCAGTAGGTGCCGGCCGAACGGGCGATCTTGGCGCCGGCGCCCGGCTTCATCTCCAGCGCGTGCACGATCGTGCCCACCGGGATGGCCGAGAGCGGCATGGCGTTGCCGGGCTTGATGTCTACCCGGTCGCCCGCGATCACCGTGTCGCCCGCCTTCAGGCGCTGCGGCGCGATGATGTAGGACAGCTCGCCGTCCTGGTACTTGATCAGCGCGATCCAGGCCGTGCGGTTCGGATCGTACTCCAGGCGCTCAACGGTGGCGGGCACGTTGAACTTCGTGCGGCGCTTGAAGTCCACGTAGCGGTAGGACTGCTTGTGTCCGCCGCCACGGAACCGAACCGTCGTGCGGCCGTGGTTGTTACGGCCGCCCGAGTGGCTCTTGCCCTCGGTCAGCTGCTTGACGGGCTTGCCCTTCCACAGCTCCGAGCGGTCAACCAGCACCGTGCCGCGAAGGCTCGGCGTGACCGGATTGTATTGCTTCAGCGCCATGGCTTACGCGAGCCCCGTCGTCAGATCGATGCTCTGGCCCTCGGCCAGGCTGACGATCGCCTTCTTCCAGTCGGAGCGCTGGCCGGGCCGGCCGCGGAACCGCTTGGACTTGCCCTTCACCACCACGGTGTTCACGGCGGTGACATTCACGCCGAACAGGCCCTCGACCGCAGCCTTGATCTCAGGCTTGGTCGCATCCGAGACGACCTTGAAGGTCACCTGGCCAACCTCGTTCAGCACGGTCGCCTTCTCGGTGATCACCGGGGCGACGATCAGCTGGTACATCCGCTCCTGCGAGATGACCGGCTGCTTAGCCTTGGTCTCGCTCACGACAGGCGCTCCTTCAGGGCCTCGACGCCCGCGCGGGTCACGACGAGCACGTCGTGCCGCACGATGTCGTACACATTGGCGCCGACGGTCGGCAGCACCTGCACCTTCGGCAGGTTCCGCGCGGCGCGGACGAAGCCGGCATCCGGCGTCGCGTCGAAGAACAGCGCGCTGTCCCAGCCGAAGGACTTGACCTGGGCGGCAAGCGTCTTCGTCTTGGCGGCCTCGCCCGGCGCCGCGGCGTCGAGCACCACGAGCTTGCCGTTGGCGGCCTTCTCGCTCAGGGCGCTGATCAGGCCCAGGCGACGGACCTTCTTCGGCAGGCTGTAGCCGTGGTCGCGCACAACCGGACCGTGGACGGCGCCACCGGTGCGGAACTGCGGCGCGCGCAGCGAGCCCTGGCGGGCGTTGCCCGTGCCCTTCTGGCGATAGGGCTTCTTCGTGGTCCCGGAGACCTCGCCCATGCCCTTCACCTTGTGCGTGCCCGCGCGGCGCTTCGCCAACTGCCAGTGCACGACCCGCGCCATGATGTCGGCGCGCGGCTCAGCGCCGAACACCTCCGCGGGGAGCTCGATCTCGCCGGCTTCGGCGTTGTCGAGCGTGATGACCTTCACCTGCATCACTCGATCCTCAGGCCGTCGCGGCCGGGTACGGCGCGTCGGCGTGGCGCTTCCGCTTCACGGCGTCGCGCACCATCACCCAGCCGTTCGCGGCGCCGGGAACGGCGCCCTTCACGAAGAGCAGGCCCTTCTCCACGTCCACGCCCGCCACTTCCAGGTTCTGGGTGGTCACGCGCTCAACGCCGAGATGGCCGGCCATCTTCTTGTTCTTGAAGGTCTTGCCCGGATCCTGGCGGTTACCCGTGGAACCGTGCGAGCGGTGGGAGATCGACACGCCGTGCGACGCCTCAAGGCCGGAGAAGTTCCAGCGCTTCATCGCGCCGGCGAACCCCTTGCCCTTGGTGACCCCAGTGACGTCGATCTTCTGACCCTTCACGAAGTGGGCCGGGGAGAGCTTCGCGCCCGCCTCTAGCACTGCATCGGCGGCCGTACGGAACTCCATCACCTTCATCGGCGCCTCGACGCCGGACTTGGCGAAGTGCGCGCGGTTCGGCTTGGAGACGTTCTTCGCCTTCGCGTGCCCAGCGCCCAGCTGAACGGCCGTGTACCCGTCCTTGTCGGCGGAGCGCACCGCCACGACGCGAACGTCATCCACGTGCAGCAGCGTCACCGGCACGGTGGAGCCGTCCTCGTTGAACAGCCGGGACATGCCCAGCTTCCGGGCGATCAGGCCAGTGCGGCCATCTTTCGCGGACATGGTGTGTGCGCCCCTCGAACTCAGATCTTGATCTCGACATCCACACCGGAGGCCAGGTCGAGCTTCATCAGCGCGTCCACGGTCTGCGGGGTGGGGTCGACGATGTCCAGAAGGCGGCGATGGGTCCGGATCTCGAACTGCTCGCGCGACTTCTTATCGACGTGCGGAGAACGGTTCACGGTGAACCGCTCGATGTGGGTCGGGAGCGGGATAGGACCCCGCACCCGAGCGCCGGTCCGCTTCGCGGTGTTCACGATCTCCCGCGTGCTGCCATCCAGCACGCGGTGATCGAACGCCTTCAGGCGGATCCGGATGTTCTGCGCGTCAGCGGCCATGGTTCTTACTTCTGGATGCTGGCGACGACGCCGGCGCCGACGGTGCGGCCGCCCTCGCGGATGGCGAAGCGCAGGCCC
Source organism: Roseomonas populi (assembly GCF_024594815.1). Lineage (GTDB taxonomy): Bacteria > Pseudomonadota > Alphaproteobacteria > Acetobacterales > Acetobacteraceae > Roseomonas > Roseomonas populi. The sequence continues at coordinate 589,523 of NZ_JANJOU010000001.1, forward strand.
TGGTCCATGGCGATCGGGGCGATGAGCTCCACGTCCATGGCGACGTTGTCGCCC
>NZ_JANJOU010000024.1 GCF_024594815.1 Roseomonas populi
GTCGGCGGTTCCTCCGAGGTCGAGGTGAAGGAGCGCAAGGACCGCGTCGACGACGCGCTGCACGCGACCCGCGCCGCGGTCGAGGAAGGCATCGTTCCCGGTGGTGGCGTGGCCCTGCTGCGCGCCAGCCTGAAGCTGGCCGACCTCAAGGGCTTGAACAACGACGAGCAGGTCGGGATCGAGATCGTTCGGCGCGCCATTGCGGTGCCGCTGAAGCAGATCGCCGAGAACGCCGGCAAGGACGGCGCCGTGATCGCCGGTGAGGTGCTGCGCACCGACACCTACGAGCACGGCTATGACGCCCAGGCCGACGAGTACAAGAACCTCGTCCAGGCCGGCATCATCGACCCGACCAAGGTCGTGCGCACCGCCCTGCAGGACGCCGCTTCCGTGGCCTCCCTGCTGATCACCACCGAGGCGATGGTCGCCGAGCGTCCGGCCAAGGCCGCCGCTCCGGCCGGTGGCCCCGGCGGCGGCATGGGCGGCATGGGCGACATGGACTTCTGATCCCCTGGGGATCGGCTTCGATCCCCAGCAGAAGTTCAGTCCACGTGACGAAGAGGGGCGGTCCGGCAACGGGCCGCCCTTTTTCGTTGTAGGGTGGATTGTTCAGCGCGGAGGTTGGCGCGATGCCGACAGGGACGGTGGTCTGGTACCAGCCGCACAAGGGCTACGGCTTCATCCGGCCCGATGATGGCGGGCCGGATGTGATGGTTCATGAATCGGTGGTGGAGGCCGCCGGGCGGCGGGACCTGAAGAAGGGCGAGGAGATCGAGTACGAGGCGGCGCAGCTTCCGAAGAAGCCGGCGCCGATCGTCACGCGCATCCTCTCCCGCTAGGGGCTACTCCTCCCACACCTTGATGGCGGAGACCTTGCGGAGGACGCCCTTGGCGCGCTCCGCCTGGTCGGCATTGGCGACGTTCACGGTGAGAACGGCGACCGCCTTCTCGGAATCCGGCACCACATCCGGAGTGGCGGCGTTGCTCACGCCCTGGGTGACGGCGCCGGCGCCCAGGCCCGCGGCGGCGGCGGCCGCGACGGCCGGAAGGGCGGCGCCGCCAGTGGCGACCACCACGCCCGCGGCCGCCATGGCGGCACCGGCGGAGGCGATGCTGGTGCCCATGGTGCGGAGATTGCGCTGCTCATCCTCCTGTACCACGCCGTCCGTCTCGCCCGGGGCCTGGACGGGCTGGAGGCCGGTGTCGGAGGTGCGGATCGAGATCTGGTCGCGGGGGATCGCCTCCGCGGTCAGGTACTGAATGGCCGAGTCCGCCGCTTCGTGAGTGGCGAAGCTCGCCATGACCTGGCGCTGGGCGTGCGGGGCGTCTGACATGGTGCGTTCCTCTCGGGTAACCATGCCAGGGAACGCCGCTTGCGCCGGGTTGTTGCCGTCGGAACGGTTCCTCAAGGGGGCGGTTCAGGCGCCAGGCACCCTGTTCGCGTCAGGCCCCGGGGGTGAGGCCTCGGGCCGCGCGGGCGTTCACGATGAGATCGGCGAGGCGCATCGCGGAATCCCGCATCAGTGCGGCCGTCCGCTCGGGCGTGCCTGCTGGGGCGGGCGCTCCCCTGACCTCCTGCAGGACCTGCGCGACATGCCTCTGCGTCTCGGCGGAGGCTTCGGCCGTCAGGGCAGCCAGGACAAGCTGCATCAGCTTCAGGTCAGCGTTCATCTGGTCCTGAAGCGCGTCTCGGCTCGCCGGTTCGCTGATCATCCCTCGTTCCTACGCCGGTCCTGGTGGCGACATGGTGATGCCCGGCGGTCCGGACGGCAACATCAGCGCCTCCTCCTCATGCCTGGATGGATCGTGGATGGGAGGGGCCGGCAGCTGGTGGGCGATGCGGGGCTGAGGCGAGGAGCCCTGGCGGTGCCGCGATCAGGCCGTTCGTTCAGCCAGTGGCGAGGGCCACGCCGCCCAGGATCCCGGCCCGGAGGAGACCCACTGCCAGCAGCACCACGGCGACGGGCGGGACCGTGTTGCCGAACGGTGTTCGCCCTTCCGCCTCGCCCGGAGAATCGAGCATCATGACCACACCGGCACCGATCTGGCTGATGCGGCGGGGCGAGGATACCGGGCGTGCTCCGAAGCGAAGCCGGCGTTCTCCCGGCCGGGGCGGTGCATCCGCCCCGGGGCAGCGCGTCAGATGATCTGGAAGCGGGCCTTCGCCGCGCGCTCGATGGCGCCGGCCACGAGGCGGTCGATGTCGAGCGCGATCCGGAAGTCCTGCAGGAAGCGGAGTTCCTCCTGGCTGGCGTCGCCATCGGCGGCGGCGATCTCGCAGGCCAGGAGGTAGGCGGTCTCGCGCAGGCGGGGGGGCAGGGCGTCGCGGATCATCTCGCTCGCGCGGTCCAGCCCGTCCGCCTGGTCCAGCAGGCCGAGGACGACCTCAGTGACGGTGTCGATCTCGCTGGGGTGGAAGTCGCCGAAGGCCGGCAGCTCCCGCACGAGGCGGGACATGGCGGCGAGCTCCGCGTCCGTCATGCCCCGGTCGCTGACACCCATCAGCACCATGGCGCAGACCAGGGCTTCCTGCGCGGTGAAGCGCGTGGGCAGGGGGGTGGGGGCGGCGTCCATGACGTTCGTGTCCATTGTGGGGGAAGGGTTCTTCCGCCGCGGGCTCCGCGTCAATCGGTGGGACGATCACCATTTAGGAAGCTGCGCGTCGCCCGGACCGCCTCGGCCAGCCCCATGCGGTGGGCGGCCACGCCTTCCGGCAGGCCGGCGAGGAGGCGGGTGGGGGCGCGGGAATCCAGCAGCACGAAGACGCCGCGGTCGTCCGCGCGGCGGACCAGGCGGCCGAAGGCCTGGCGCAGCCGGTGGCGGGCGATGGCGTCGTCATAGGCCTTCGGGCGGGCGCCGGAGAGGTGGGTCCGGCGCTCCCGGTGCAGGATGGTGGGGCGGGGCCAGGGGATGCGGTCGAAGACGAGCAGGCGCAGGGAGCGGCCGGGGACGTCCACGCCGTCCCGCAGGGCGTCGGTGCCGAGAAGGCAGGAATCCTCCTCCGCCCGGAAGACGTCCACGAGGGTGGCGTTGTCCATGGCGTCCACGTGCTGGGCGTAGAGGGGCAGGCCGGCGGCCTCCAGGCCCGGGGCCATGCGGCGGTGGGCGTCCCGCAGGCGCCGGATGGCGGTGAAGAGGCCGAGCGCGCCGCCGCCGGAGGCGCGGAAGAGCTGTTCCATCGCCATGGCGGCCTGCGGTCCCTCCCGCGAGACATCCGTGACGACGATGGCGAGGGTCTGGTTTGGGTAGTCGAACGGGGAGGGGACGGCGGCACGGATGGCAGGGCTGGCGATGTGGTTCGCGCCGGTGCGGGCCTCCGCCTCTTCCCAGGCGGATTCCGGGTCGCCCTCGCCGCTGTCGCGCAGCGTGGCGCTGGTGATGAGAAGGCCGTGGGCGGGGGCGGCGACCACGGTGGCGAAGGGCTGGGTGGGGTCCAGGAAGTGGCGGTGCAGGGCGGCGTCGATCACGCGGCCCTCGCGCCGGGTGATGGCGAGCCAGTCCACGTGGAGGGGGCGGTTGCCCGGCTCGGGCGGGCGGTCCGACAGGGCCTTCAGCATGGCGCGCCAGGCGCCGAGGGGGCGCAGGCCGCGGCGGTCCACGGTGCGGCGGGCGGTGTCCAGTCGGATGCGGTCGCCGGTTTCCAGCTCGGCGTCCGGATCTTCCAGCAGGCCGGTGAGGCGGGCGTGCAGGGCCTGGAGGGGGGTCTCGATGAGGCGAAGGGCCTCCTCCAGCGCCGCGCCGGCCTCCGCTACGCCGGGGTTGAGGGGATGAAGGTCGCACTCGGCGTCGTAGCCGACATCCGCCTCGGGGCTGCGGGCGAAGACCTGCAGGATGACCGTGCGGAGGAAGGTCTCGCCGGGGTTGGTCTTCGCGGGGTGGCCGGGGAGGTCCTCCGCTTCCAGGTCGTGCTCCTCCGGCTCGCCGAGGCGGGAGGACCAGCCGGGGCCGGGGAGGCTGCCGGCGTGGCGCAGTGCCTCCTCGACGAGGGGCAGGAGGGCGGGGTGGTCGCCCGTGACCTCCTCCAGGCGGCGGCGCAACCCGCGGGCGCGGCCGCGGCCACCCTCGGCGCCGAGGAGCCAGCGGCGGAGCTCGGCCATCTCGCCGCCCGATATCTCCGCAGAGAAGGCGGCGTCGGCGGCGTCGAAGAGGTGGTGGCCCTCGTCGAAGACGTAGCGGAGGGCGGGCTTGTCGTCGCCGCCGCCGAGCGCGGCCTGGACCATGACGAGGGCGTGGTTGGCGATGACGAGGCGCGCGGTGCGGGCGCGGCGAATGGAGTGCTCCACAAAGCAGCGGCGCCAGTGCGGGCAGGCGGAGTGGATGCACTCGCCGCGGCGGTCCGTGAGGCCGGCGACGTGGCCCCAGGGGAAGAGTTCCGCGATCCAGCCTGGGAAGTCGCCGCCCTGCATGTCGCCATCTCGCGTGGCGGCGGCCCAGCGGGAGACGAGGGATAGGGCGAGGAGGCGGGAGGGCATGGCGCCGTTCACCGCCTCCTCGTGGTTCAGGAGGCAGAGGTAGTTCTCGCGGCCTTTCCGGATCACGACATGCTGGCGGCGCTCCGCCGGGTCGGGGAAGAGACGGAAGAGCTCGCTGTCGATCTGGCGCTGGAGGTTGCGGGTGTAGGTGCTGACCCAGACGGGGGCGCCGTTGCGCTCCGCCCAGAGAGAGGCGGGGGCGATGTAGCCGAGGGTCTTGCCGGTGCCCGTGCCGGCCTCCGCCAGGACGAGCTGGGGGTGGCCCTCCGCCTCGCGCGGGGCGAAGGCGAGGGAGGCGGCGGAGGCGTAGTCGGCCTGGGCAGGGCGGGTCTCGGCGTCGGCGCCGAGGATCTCGGCCAGGCGCTTGCGGGCTTCCAGCGGCGCGATGGGGATGGACGCGGGCGGGGTGGGGGGCGCCGTTTCCTCCCATTCCGGCAGGCGGCGCCAGACCTTCAGCGCGTCCGTTCCCGGCCGCGCCTCCGGCTGACCGAGGGCGGCGAGGAGGCTTGGGGCCCAGGGCCAGTCCGAGGCGTCGCGGAGCCGGGCGGCGAGCATGCCGGCGTCGCGGTTCAGCAGCGCGTGGCGGGTGGAGGCGAGGCGGCGGAGGAGGGTGGTCGCGATCTCCGGTAGGAGGATCGCGGCGGCCTCGTCGTCCTTCGGCGGTTCCATGTCCAGCACCAGGGCCAGGCCGCGCGGGGTGGGGGCGGCGAGCTGGGCGGGGAGGACGAAGGCGAAGAGTTCGAGGAGGTCGAAGGCAACCGGGAAGGGCGGCAGGCCCAGGCGGCGGGCCGTGGCGGGGGCGTGGACGAGGAGCGGAGGCGGCAGCTCGGACAGGCGGCCGGCGAGGGCGGCGGTGGGGAGGGTCTCGATCTCGCCATCCGGGGTGAGGATGGTGGCGCGGCCGATTCCGGCGACCAGGGCGGGGGCCTCGGGCAGTAGCAGTCGGGGCGTTGAAGAGGGGGGCGCCGCGGAGGGGGCCGGGGGCGGGGGCATTAGCGGGTCTATACCCGCTTTGTTCGCGGCGGGGGGGCCTGGGGCTTTCCGGGGGGGGGGGTTCCCGCGGGGGGGGCGGGGGGGGGGGCCGGGGGCGGGGGCATTAGCGGGTCTATACCCGCTTTGTTCGCGGCGGGGAGCCCGCGCCGTCGCCAATCTTTTGCCGAATCTTTCGTGCAGGAGAGGGGTTCGGCGAACGCCTTAGCTTGTATAAGGCAGCGATCCGGGATCGCCGATCAACAGAGCACGGGAAGGCAAGCGTGAACCATATTGCGCCGTCGGGCACCTCCACGAAGCTGAAGCCGGGTGTCGTCACCGGCCAGGACTACCTGACCCTCCTCGCCGCCTGCCGCGAGGGCGGCTACGCCCTGCCGGCGGTGAACGTGGTGGGGACGAACTCCATCAACGCGGTGATGGAGGCGGCGGCGAAGAACAAGTCCGACGTCATCATCCAGCTCTCTAACGGCGGCGCGCGCTTCTTCGGCGGCGAGGGCTGCCCGGACGCCGATGCGGCGCGGGTGCTGGGCGCGGTTTCCGCCGCGCAGCACGTGCACACGCTGGCCGCCGCCTACGGCATCTGCGTGGTGCTGCACACCGACCACGCCGACCGCTCCCTCCTGCCCTGGATCAACAAGCTGATCGACCACGGCGAGGAGCACATGAAGCGGACGGGCAAGCCGCTCTACTCCTCCCACATGATCGACCTCTCGGCCGAGCCGCTGGACGTGAACATCGCGGAGTGCGCGACCGTGCTGAAGCGCATGGCGCCGCTGGGGATGAGCCTGGAGATCGAGTTGGGCGTGACGGGCGGCGAGGAGGACGGGATCGGGCACGACGTGGATGAGAGCGCCGACAACGCGCATCTCTACACGCAGCCCGAGGACGTGCTGAAGGCCTGGGAGGTGCTGTCGCCGATCGGGCACATCACCATGGCGGCCTCCTTCGGGAACGTGCACGGCGTGTACGCGCCGGGCAACGTGAAGCTGCGGCCGGAGATCCTGAAGGCGTCGCAGGAGGCGGTCTCCGCCAAGTTCGGCGGCGGGACGAAGCCGATGAGCCTCGTCTTCCACGGCGGCTCAGGGTCCGAGAAGGACAAGATCGCGGAGGCGGTGTCCTACGGCGTGTTCAAGATGAACATCGACACGGACACGCAGTTCGCCTTCTCCGAGCCGGTGGGCGCCTATGTCGATGCCAATCCGGTGGCCTTCAAGCACCAGATCGATCCCGCCACGGGCAAGCCGCAGAAGAAGTTCTACGACCCCCGCAAGTGGCTGCGGGCCGGCGAGAAGGGTGTGGCGAAGCGGCTGGACGAGGCCTTCGCGGATCTTGGTTCGGCCGGGCGCACGCTGGCCGGCTGACCGGATGCGGGCGGGGGCTCCGGCCTCCGCCCCTTGCGGTGAGCGCAAAATGTCGGGAGACTGCCCCTCAATAGGCTTTTCCTATCGATCCAAATGGACCTTTGTATTTCATTGGGTCGAACTACCTCCCTAGCGTCGCATGCATAAGCGACTTGGCAGGGAGAGAGCCGAAATGTCGGATAAGCCGCAGGGCGTGGGCCTGACCACGCGCCAGGGACATCCGGTCTTCGACAACCAGAACACGCGCAGCGTCGGATCGCGCGGGCCGCTGGTGCTCGAGGACTATCAGTTCCTCGAGAAGATGTCGCATTTCGACCGGGAGCGTATTCCGGAGCGAGTGGTGCACGCGCGCGGCGCGGCGGCACACGGCATCTTCGTGCCGACCGGCAAGGCGGGCGACGATCCCATCACCAAGTACACCCGGGCCAAGGTGTTCACCCCCGGCACGCAGACGCCGATCTTCCTGCGTTTCTCCACCGTGATCCATGGCGGGCACAGCCCGGAGACGCTGCGCGACCCCCGCGGCTTCGCCATCAAGTTCTACACGGAGACCGGCAACTGGGACCTGGTGGGGAACAACCTGAAGGTGTTCTTCATCCGCGACGCCATGAAGTTCCCGGACATGGTCCACGCCTTCAAGCCGGATCCGGTGCACAACCGGCAGCAGATGAACCGGTTCTTCGACTTCGTGAGCTGCACGCCCGAAGCGACGCACATGATCACCCACCTGTTTTCGCCCTGGGGCATTCCCGCGACCTATCGGGAGATGCAGGGTTCCGGCGTGAACACCTACAAGCTGGTGGATGCCGAGGGTAAGACGGTCCTCTGCAAGTTCCACTTCCAGCCGCGCATGGGCGTGCGGAACCTGACGGCCGAGCAGGCTTCGGAGATCCAGGCGAAGGACTTCAACCACGCCACCGGCGACCTGTATGATGCGATCGCGCGCGGCGAGTTCCCGGAATGGGACTTCTTCATCCAGGTGATGAGCGACGACGAGCATCCCGAGTTGGACTGGGATCCGCTGGACGTCACGAAGCTGTGGCCGGAGGAGCAGTTCCCCTTCCTGCATGTCGGCCACATCCAGCTGAACCGGAACCCTGTGGATTACCACAACGAGGTGGAGCAGGTGGCCTTCGGCACGGGCGTGCTGGTGGACGGGATCGACTTCTCGGACGACAAGATGCTGCAGGGGCGGACCTTCGCCTATTCGGACACGCAGCGTTACCGCGTTGGGCCGAACTACCTGCAGTTGCCGATCAACGCGCCGAAGTGCCCCTTCGCGACGAACCAGCGCGGCGGGCAGATGAGCTACCACGTGGACGGCGCGGAGCAGGGCGCGAACAAGCACGTGAACTACGAGCCGTCCAACTTTCACGGGCTGGTGGAGCAGCCGCGGCTGGGACCGCCGCCGCGCATCCAGGTCTCGGGCGAGGTCGGGCGCCAGAAGATCGAGCGCACCAACGACTTCAAGCAGGCCGGGGAGCGCTGGCGGCAGTTCTCCGACTTCGAGCGGGACGACCTCGTGAAGAACCTGGTCGGCGCGCTCTCCGAGTGCGCGCCGGTGATCCGGGAGAAGATGGTCTGCTACTTCATGCAGGCGGACCGGGAGTATGGGCGGCGCGTGGCCGAAGGGCTGGGCATCTCCATGCCGGAGCGGCAGGCGGCCGAGTAAGGCGAGAGGCCGCCCGGGCGACCGGGCGGGACCGGTGACGGGGAGGGGCGGGTGCCGGCGGTGCCCGCCCCTTTTCCGTGGCGCCGCCGCCGTGCTGGAATCGCGCCATGTCCTCACCCTCCAAGGCCAGCGCGATCGTCGAGCGGATGGTGGCCGCGATCGAGGGCGGGACGCTGCGGCCGGGGGAGCGGGTCGCCTCGGTGCGGGAAGGGGCGCGGGATCAGGGCGTCTCCAAGAACACGCTGGCGGTCGCCTATGACCAGCTCGTCGCCTCCGGCCACCTGGAGGCGCGGCGGGGGGCGGGGTACTTCGTGGCGACGGCGCCGCGCCTTCCGCCGCGGCGGCCGGGGCCGGAGGTGGAGGAGGCGCTGGACCTCGTCTCCCTGCTGAGGGAGCAGACGGAGGCGCACTACAGCGTGCGGCCGGGCGAGGGGCGGCCGCCGCCGGCCTGGATGGAGGAATCGGAGCTCGGGGCGCATTTCGCCCGGGCGGCGCGGTTCGGCGGGCAGGGCGGGGCGCATGATTACGGCAGCGCCTGGGGATATGAGCCGCTGCGGGAGCGGATCGCGCTCTCCCTGCAGGAGCGGGCAATCCCCTGCCCGCCGGATCAGGTGCTGCTGACGGGTGGGGCGAACCACGCGCTGGACCTGATCATCCGGCACATGGTGGAGCCGGGGGACGCGGTGCTGGTGGACGATCCCGGCTACTACCCGCTCTTCGGCAAGCTGCGGCTGGCGCGGGCGCGGGTGGTGGGGGTACGGCGCGGGCCGGAGGGGCCGGATCTGGAGGATCTGGCGGAGAAGCTGGCGGGGGTGCGGCCGAAGCTCTTCTTCACGCAGTCCCTGGCGCATAATCCGACGGGCGGGACGCTGGTGCCGGCCGTGGCGCATGCGGTGCTGCAGGCGGCGGAGCGGTACGGGTTCCATATCGTGGAGGACGATCCCTTCGCCGATATCCTGCCCGCCACGGCGACGCGGCTGGCGGCGCTGGATGGACTGCGGCGGGTGCTGCACGTCGGCACCTTCTCCAAGACGCTCTCGGCCTCGCTGCGGGTGGGCTTCGTGGCGGCGGCGCCGGAGCTGCTGCGGGCGCTGGGGCACATGAAGCTGCTGACGGTGGTGGCGACCTCGCAGTACGCGGAGCGGCTGGTGGCGGGGCTGATGGCGGGCGGGCACTACCTGCGCCACCTGCGGCGGCTGCGGACGCGGGTGGAGCGGGCGACGGATCAGGCTCTGCGCGACCTGGGAGCGGTGGGTCTGCGGCCGCCGCGGCCGCCAGGGGGCGGGTTCTACTTGTGGACGCCGCTGCCGGACGGGGTGGAGGAGGCGGCGATCGTGCGGGAGGCGGCGGCGCGCAGCATCTTCCTGGCGCCCGGGGCGGTCTTCAGCCCTGAACGCCAGGCGACGGCCCCGATGCTGCGGCTGAACGTGGCGCATGCCAGCGACCCGCGCTTCATCGCCTTCCTCCGCGAGCGGCTGGGGGGCTAGCCGGCGCGCATCCGCTCCAGCTCCGCCACGGCCACGTCCTGGCGGACCTGGCGGCGCTCCACGAGGATGGCGGCGAGGCGGGCTACCTCGTCGCCCGTGGCGCCGGCGGCGATGGCGACGTTGTTGGCGTGCAGGGCCATGTGCCCCTTCTGGATGCCGGTGGTGGCCAGGGCTTTCATCGCGCCGAAGTTCTGGGCGAGGCCGACGGCGGCAATGATGCGCGCGAGCTCGGCTGCAGTGGAGACGCCGAGGATCTTCAGGCAGGCGCGGGCGGTGGGGTGGATCTTCGTGGCGCCGCCGACGAGGCCGACGGGGAGGGGGACCTCGATGGAGCCGGCGAGGTGGCCCTCCGCCGTGACCTCCCAATTGGTGAGGCTGGTGTAGCGGCCGTTGCGGGCGGCGAAGGCGTGGGCGCCGGCCTCCACCGCGCGGGTGTCGTTGCCTGTTGCGAGCACCACGGCGGAGATGCCGTTCATGATGCCCTTGTTGTGGGTGGCGGCGCGGTAGGGGTCGGCCTCCGCGAAGTGGTAGGCGCTGATCATGCCGTCGCGCACGGCCTCTCCGCCGATGGATTCGGCCGTCCAGGTCGCGCGGGCGCGGGCGAGGCGGCGGTCGGCGAGGTTGGAGAGGATGCGGAGGAAGACCTTGCCGCCGGTCCAGGCCTCGATCCTCGGGGCGAGGGTCTCGGCCATGGTGTTGACGGTGTTGGCGCCCATCGCGTCGCGCGTGTCCACGATGAGATGCGTGACGACCATCGGGCCGCCGCGGGAGGCGACGACGCGGACTTCGAGGTCGCGGAAGCCGCCGCCGAGCTGCACCAGCATGGGGTCGCAGCCGTCGCAGGTGGTGGCGATCTCCTCGCGGTGCTCGAGGATGCGAAGGCGGGCGTTCTCCGGGTCCGTGACGCCGACGAGCTGGACCTGGGCGATCATCAGGTTGCCGGAGACGGAGGTGGTGAAGCCGCCGGATTCGTAGCACTGGCGCGCGGAGTTGCAGACGGCGGCGACGACGGAGGATTCCTCCGTGGCCATCGGCACCAGCACGTCGCGCCCGTCCACGCGCATGTTGGTGGCGACGCCGATGGGGATGGAGAGGGTGGCGACCACGTTCTCGATCATGTGGTCGGCCAGGTGCGGGTCGATGTTGCCGGGCGCGGCGAGCTGGGCGCGCGTGGTGTCGTCCAGGTTCGAGAAGGCGGCGACGGCCTCCAGCCGCTCCGCCGTGCTCATGCGGTGGAAGCCCGGGATGCGGGAGGTGAGATTGCTGATGGTCATGGTCTGTCCGGGAAGAGGGGGCGGGCTTCTGCGGTGGGCGGCGGCTACTCGAGGCGGATGTTCGCCTCGCGGATCACGTCGCCCCAGCGGCGGGTGTCGTTGACGAGGGCGTCGCGGAGCATGGCGGCGTCGCCGCTGACGAGCTCCACGCCCTGGTCGGCCATGCGGGCGCGCAGGGCCGTGTCGTCCGTGGCGGCGCGGAGGGCGGCGGCGGCGCGGGCGATCACGGGAGCGGGGGTGCCGGCGGGGGCGAAGAGGCCCTGCCAGAAGAAGACCTCGAAGCCCGGCAGGGTCTGGGCCACGGGAGGGAGTTCCGGGTAGCCGGCAATGGGTGCCGTGGCGGTGACGGCGAGGCCGCGCGTGCCGCCGTCGGAGAGGGTGGTCTTGGCCTCCTGGATGGCCTGGAACACGGCGTGGACGCGGCCCTGGCGCAGGTCCAGCGCGGCCGGGGCGCCGCCGCGATAGGGGACGTGGACGATGTCGATGCCGGCGCGGGAGCGGAACAGCTCCAGGCAGAGGTGGCTGACGGAGCCGGTGCCGGGGGAGCCGAAGAGGACCTTGCCGGGGTTCGCCTTGCAGTGGGCGATGAGCTCCGCGGTGTTCCGGGCGGGCACGGAGGGGTGGACGTGCAGGATGAAGGGGGTGCGGAAGACGGTCCCGATCGCGTCCAGCTCGCGGGCCGGGTCCTTCGGCGTCAGGTTGGGCTGGAGGGTCTGGTTGATGGCCAGGGTCGTCGTGCCCATGACCAGGGTGTAGCCGTCCGGACGGGCGCGGGCGCCGTAGGTGGCGGCGACGGAGGTGGCGGCGCCGGGGCGGTTCTCGACGACGACGGGGACGCCGAGTTGGCGCGACATCGGATCGGCCACGGCGCGGGAGGCGAGGTCGGTGACGCCGCCGGGCGGGTAGCCCTCGACGAGGGTGATGGCGCGGTCGGGCCAGGGAACCGGCGAGGCGGCCTGCTGCGCGCGGGCGGCGAGGGCGGGCAGCGCGAGGGCGCTGCCGAGGAGGACGCGGCGGTGCATCGTGGACGTTCCCTGATCGTTTTGTTGCGATCAGGGTGTCCTGCCGCGGGTCAGGCGGGAAGGGACGGTTCGCGGGTTTCGGGCGCGGGCTGTCCCAGGCTGAAGGCTGGGACAGTTTGGCGGAAGCTGGCCGCCGGGCAGGCCATGCGGGCCACCGGGCCGAAGGGATCCTGGCCTTCCCGCCATGCCCGTTCAGCGGCTCAGCGCGTCCCTCGCGATCTCCGCCTCCGTGGGAGCCGCGATGTGCCGGTAACGCGCCTCGGCGAATTCGAAGGCCCCGAAGGCCGCGAGGCCGAGGGCGACGAGGGCGAAGATGATCTGCCCGAGCGGCTGCTCCTGCAGGGCGAGCAGGGCGCCGCCGAGGCCCCGCGCCTCTCCCGCATCGGACTGCCACGCCGCGATCAGCAGGAAGACGGCGATGATCAGGAAGACCGCGGACCGGGCCGCGTAGCCGGCGCGGCCGAGAGGGATGACCCAGTTCGCCACGCCGGGATCGCAGGCGAGGTGCTTCCTGAAGGAGGCGGTCCAGGCCTTCGCGGCCATGCCGATCGCCGCCCCCAGCACGGCCAGCGCGACGGCCCCGGTGAGCCAGCGGCCGAAGGGCTGGCCGAGGAGCCACCGCGTCCAGTCGCGCGTGGCCTGCTCTTCCTCGCCGCCAGGGGTGGAGCCGGTGAGGAGGCTGACGGCAAAGACGCCGAGGCTGACATAGATGGCCGCGGAGACGAGCTGGCCGGCGCGGGCGACGAGGGCGGAGGGGGACCGGCCGCGACGGTCCGCGTCCAGGATGGATTGCAGCAGGCGCCAGAGGGCGAAGCCGAAGAGGCCGAGGGCCACCACCGCGAGGAGCACATAGCCCCAGACCTGGGAGAACAGCGCTTCCAGGGCGCCCTTGGAGCCCGTGACCTCTCCGCCCGGACCGAAGGCGGCGAGCAGCGCCAGGAGCCCGACCAGGAGGTTCACGAGGCCTCTCGCCGCGTAGCCGAGGCGGGCGAGGAGTTCGAGGCGGTTGCTGCTGGAGGAAATCATCATGTCCGGTCCGCGCCGAGGGGCCGGCAAAGAACGTTGTGGCGGGGGCGGTGGTTCGGCCGGATGCTGTCCTGGCACGAGCGCCGGGCAGCCGTGAGAGGGGTGTTGTGATGCCGATGCTTGACGCAAGGTGCCTCTGCGCGGGCACCGCGCCTTCGCGCGGGCAGCGGCGAAGGGCCGTGACATGAGCGCCGATGCCGAGGCCGCGGGGGGGCTGCTGGAGGGACACCGCCCGGCGCGCCGCGCCCTGTTCGTCGCCAATGGGAAGAGCCGCCGGGGCGCGGACGGGGCCGATGCGGCCGCCGCCGCGCTGGAGCGCGGCGGGATCCGCCTTGTGCGCGAGCCCTGCACCGATGCCGAAGCGCTCCGCGCGGCCATCCGCCGGATGGCCGGGTCCGTGGACATGGTGATCCTGGGCGGCGGGGACGGGACGATGAACTCCGCCGCGCCGGCCCTGATCGAGACGGGGCTGCCGCTGGGCATCCTGCCACTGGGCACCGCGAACGACCTGGCGCGGACACTGGGCATTCCCACCGAGCTGGATGAGGCAGTCCAGGTGGTGCTGGAGGGAAAGCCGCGCCGGATCGACCTGGGGGAGGTGAACGGCCAGCCCTTCTTCAACGTGGCGAGCATCGGGCTGAGCGTGGCGGTGACCCGGGAGCTGACGGGCGAGGTGAAGCGGCGATGGGGGCGGCTGGGCTACGCGCTGGCCACCTGCCGGGCGCTGTGGAAGATGCGGCCTTTCCGCGCCGAGATCCGGCACGACGGCACGGGGCACAGGGTGCGGACGCTGCAGGTGGCCGTGGGCAACGGGCGGTTCTACGGCGGTGGAATGACGATCGACGAGGGCGCCGCGATCGATGATGGCCGGCTCAACCTCTACAGCCTGGAGTTCGAGGGGCTGTGGAAGCTGGCGCTGATCTACCCGGCCTTCCGGTCCGGTCGGCACGGGCTGTGGCACGAGGTCCGGACCGCCTGCATGGAGGAGGTGGAGATCCGGACGCGCCGCCCGCGGCCGGTGAACACCGACGGCGAGCTGACGACGCGGACGCCCGCGCGGTTCCGCGTTCTCCGGGGCGCGGTCAGTGTTCTGGTGCCGCCTTCCCGGGACCTGTGACGGAAGGCGGGGCGGGGGGCCGGCGCGCCCGGCGGCGCGCGCGCTGGATGGACAGCAGGACGAGCCAGCAGAGCAGTGCCCAGGCCGCGCCCACCGCCCAGCCGGCCAGGACATCGGTCGGCCAGTGGACGCCGAGATAGACCCTGCTCAGCCCGACCGTGACGGTGAGGAGCGTCGCCACCGCCAGAAGGTAGATCTTGGTCCGCCAGGCCGCCTGCACCCGGGCCAGAAGAGCGCCCAAGGTCAGGTAGACGATCGCGGAGAGCATCGCGTGCGCGCTGGGAAAGCTCTGCGTGTAGACCGCGGTGCCGTGCGGGACGAGGTCGGGGCGCGGGCGGTCGAACCCCCATTTCAAGGCGTGGGCCAGCAGCGTGCCTGTGATGAGGGAGGCCGCGATCATGGCGGCGGCCCTCCGCTTTCCCGTGAGGACCAGGAAGCCGGTGATGGAGAGGGAGAGGATGGCGAGCACGACGTTGCCGCCGAGGGCGGTGAGGTCGCGCATGATCTCCTCCAGCCAGCGGGGGCCGATGGGATCGGAGAGGTCGGCGGGGTTGCGGAGCGCCAGGAGCACGGCGCGGTCGAAGGCGTTGGTGTCGCCCTCGGTCACCTCGGCGGCCAGGTTGACGAAGGCGAAGAGCGAGATGGCGGTGAGGGCAATGGCCACCAGGGTCCAGCGCTCCATGCGCGTGACCCGTTCCGGCAGCGTCCAAAGCCAGGCCTTGCGTCCCGTCACGGTCCTCGCGCTCCCGTCCCCGGCATTATCCCATGATGGGCCGGAGGGGCTAACGCGCGGGGCGGTGCTTCGGTCGGGCAGGGGGTGGCGGGGAGGGTGAATCCTCCCCGCCCGTCACTCAGGCCGCCACCGCCACGGGCAGGGCCTCGGCGATCTGGACCGCGTTCAGGGCGGCGCCCTTCAGCAGCTGGTCGCCCACCACGAAGAAGTCGATGCCGTGGTCGCCGAAGACGAGGCTCTGGCGGATGCGGCCGGCCTCGACGTCGTAGCGGCCGCTGGCGGTCAGCGGCATCGGGTAGAGGGCGTTCTCCACGTCGTCCACCAGCTTCACGCCGGGGGCGTTGGCGAGGGCGGCGCGGGCGGCCCCCGGGGTGATCGGCTTCACCGTCTCGATCGTCGCGGCCTCAGCGTGGGCCCGCAGGGTGGGGACGCGGACGGCGGTGCAGGAGACGAGGAGGTCCGGCAGGCCCATGATCTTCCGGGTCTCCCAGGTGACCTTCATCTCCTCCCGCGTGTAGCCGTTGGGCTGGAAGCTATCGATGTGCGGGATGAGGTTCATCGGCAGCGGGTGGCGGAAGACGTTGTTCTTCGCCGTGCCACCGTTGAGGAGAACCTCCTTCAGGCCCGTCTCCAGCTCCTCCATGCCCTCGGCGCCCGCGCCGGAGGCGGCCTGGTAGGTGGAGACGATGACGCGCTTCAGCCCGAACTCCCGGTGCAGGGGGGCCAACGCCACGGCCAGGATGGCGGTGGTGCAGTTCGGGTTGGCGATCAGGCGGGCGCCCTTCGCGGCCTCGGCGTTCACCTCGGGCACGACCAGGGGGACGCTGTCGTCCAGGCGGAAGGCGGAGGAGTTGTCCACCACCACGGCGCCGGCCGCCACCAGCTCCTTCGCGTGGGCCTTGGACCAGTCGCCGGAGACGGCGAGCAGGGCCAGGTCCAGCCGCGGGGGCTTGGCGGGATCGTAGACCTCGATCGTTTTCTCACCGAAGGGGGTCTTAATTCGGGTGCCGGCGCTGCGGGTGGAAGCGAAGAGGCGCAGCTCGGTCACCGGGTAGCGGCGGTCCCCCAGGACCTGCACCAGTTCCTTGCCGACCGCGCCCGTCGCTCCGAAAACCCCAACGCGCATGACCATTTCTTCCTTCGAGGCGTTGTTGCCGGGGCGGGTCGCCAGGGACTCATCCCAGGACCCACCCGTGCCAGTGTGGCATGGGGCTTATACAGGCGGTGCGAGGCGATGCGAGGCGCTTGTTTCGGGGACCAGACCCGCCCAGCGGCGGAAACGAGCCCTTCAGACGTCACGCGCCTCTCCGTTGACCCCGAGGGGGCGCGGGGGCATGTGGGCCGGGCTATGGAACGTCCCCCCGCCGATCCCTCTCTCCGCGACGTGCGCGCCTGGCCTTTCGAGGAGGCCGCGAAGGTCGCGGACCGCGCCTCGGTGAAAGCCAAGGGGGCGGCGCTGTTCGAGACGGGGTACGGGCCTTCCGGGCTGCCGCATATCGGCACCTTCGGGGAGGTGGCGCGCACCACCTGGGTGCGGCGGGCCTTCGAGCGGCTGACCGGGCTGCCGGGCCGGCTGCTGGCCTTCTCCGACGACATGGACGCGCTGCGGAAGGTGCCGGACAACATCCCGAACCCGGAGCTGCTGCGGGCGAACCTGGGCAAGCCGGTGTCCCGCATCCCCGATCCCTTCGGGACCCATGAGAGCTACGGGGCCCACAACAACGCGCGGCTGCGGGCCTTCCTGGAAGCCTTCGGGTTCGAGTTCGAGTTCGCCTCCTCCACCGACTACTACACCTCCGGCCGCTTCGATGAGGCGCTGCTGCGGATGCTTGCGGTGCACGAGGAGGTGCGGCAGGTGATCCTGCCGACGCTGGGTCCGGACCGGCGTGCGACCTACTCGCCCTTCCTGCCCATCCACCCGAAGACCGGCCTCGTCATGCAGGTGCCGATGGAAGAGGTGCGGCCGGAGGCGGGAACCGTGGTGTGGCGCGACCCGGAGACGGGGGAGCGGTTCGAGACGCCGGTGACGGGCGGCCATGTGAAGGCCCAGTGGAAGGCGGACTGGGCGCTGCGCTGGTACGCGCTGGGCGTGGACTATGAGATGTCCGGCAAGGACCTGATCGACAGCGTGAAGCTCTCCTCCGCCATCTGCCGGGTGCTGGGCGGTGAGCCGCCGGTGGGCTTCACCTATGAGCTGTTCCTGGATGCCCAGGGGCAGAAGATCAGCAAGAGCAAGGGCAATGGGCTGACCATCGACGAGTGGCTGCGCTACGCGCCGCCCGAGAGCCTGTCCCAGTTCATGTACCAGCAGCCCGGGCGGGCGAAGCGGCTGCACTTCGATGTCATCCCGCGCGCCACGGACGAGTACCTGGCGAACGTCGAGAAGCTGAAGGCGGCGAACGACCCGGCGAACCCGGCCTGGCACCTGCACGGTGGGGCGCTGCCGAACGGGGCGGGGAGCCCGATCACCTTCACCCTTCTGCTGAACCTGGCGGTGGCGGCGAATGCCGAGACGCCGGAGATGCTGTGGGGCTACCTGCGGCGGCACGCGCCGGAGGCGACGCCGGAGGCCTCGCCGATGCTGGCGACCCTGGTGGAGCGGGCCAGCGCCTACTACCGGGACATGGTGAAGCCGACGAAGAAGTTCCGGGCGGCCAGCGAGGCGGAGCGGGAGGCGTTGCTGCACCTGGCCGCGCTGCTGCGGGAGAGCCAGGGGCGGATCGAGGCGCTGCCGGCTGCCGAGCGGCCTGGGGCGATCCAGGACCTGGTCTATGACGCCGGGCGGCGCGAGCCCTTCCTGCAGCCGGGCAAGGATCCGTCCCGGCCGGGGGTTTCCAGGGCTTGGTTCGCGGCGATCTATCAGGTGCTGCTGGGGCAGGAGGAGGGGCCACGCTTCGGCGGCTTCGTCGCCCTCTACGGCATTCCCGAGACCGTTGCCCTGATCGAGGGCACGCTGGCGAAGGACGTGGCCGCCGCATGAACTGGGCGCTGATCCGCAAGCACGGGCCGACCGTCTTCGGGCTGGTCCTGCTCGTGGGGGCGCTCTACGTCGTGCAGAAGGAGTTCCGCAGCCTTTCGGTCGCGGATGTCGGGAAGGCGCTGGATGGGACGCCGCGGCACACGCTGTGGGTCGCGGCCGGGTGGACGCTGATCGCCTACGCGGTGCTCACCGTCTATGACCGGCTGGGATCGGTCTATGCGGGGAAGCCGATCTCCTATCTGCGGACATCGCTGGCTTCCTTCTGCGCCTACACGCTGGCGCACAACCTGGGCTTCGCGGCGGTCTCGGGCGCTGCGGTGCGATACAGGTTCTACGCGGCCTGGGGGCTGACGCCGGTCGAGATCGCCAAGGTGATCGCCTTCACCTCCCTCACCTTCGGGCTGGGGGGCTTCGCTCTGGGCGGGCTGGTGCTGGTGCTGGAGCCCTCCGTCCTGCCCTGGGTAGGAGTGGGGGAGGCGGTGCCGCCCTGGGTGGCGCAGGCCGTCGGCGTGCTGATGTGGTGCATCGTCGCGGTCTATCTCGTGCTCTCCCGGGCACTGCCGCACTTCACGATCTTCAAGCACCGGATCGACCTGCCGGGGTTTCGCATGGCGCTGGCGCAGGTGGCGCTGGCGAGCGTGGACGTGGCGGTGACGGCGGCGATCTTCTACGCGCTGCTGCCGGAGGCGCCGGGGCTGACCTACTGGCGCTTCCTGGGCATCTACATCGCGGCCTATACGGCGGGGCTGGCGGCGAGCGTGCCGGGCGGGTTGGGCGTGTTCGACGGCTTCATCCTGCTGAGCCTGGAGCCCTACCTGCCCTCCGCCCAGGTGGTGGGGGCGGTGCTGCTGTTCCGGCTGTTCTACTACATCGTGCCGCTGTTCCTGGCGGGCGGGCTCTTCGCGGCCTTCGAGCTGAGCCAGCGCCGGCCCTCCATGGGGCGGATCCAAACGGAAGCCCGGGTGACGGGGGCGCTGGAGGTTCCCGTGCTGGCCGGGCTGACGGGGCTGGGGGGCGTGGTGCTGCTCTTCGTCGGGGCGTTGCCGGCGCGGGCCACGGACATCGCCTCCTGGGGCGGGGAATGGGCGGCGCTGGCGAGCCAGTTCGCGGCCTCCATCGTGGGGTCCCTGCTGCTGGTGGTTTCCTACGGCATGCTGCGGCGGCTGCGGATCGCCTGGTGGGCGGGGCTGTTCCTGCTTGCCAACGGGGTGTGGATCCTGCTGGTGCGGGGCGATCCCTGGTGGGTGGCCGCGGGGTATCTCGGCACCGGGCTGTTCCTGGCGGCGATGGGACATGCCTTCTACCGGGACGCGCGGCTGACAGGGGAGCCGCTGACGGGATCGCGGGTGTTCTCCCTCGCCGCCGGCGTGATCTGCGGGCTGACCCTGGCCACCGTGGCCTATCACGGGCGCTTCTCCACCGCCGCCTGGTGGGAGGTGGTGGTGGAGTCGGGGACGCCGGCGCCGCTGCGCTTCGCCGTGCTGGCGGCGGTGGCGCTGCTGCTCTTCGCCGCCTTCCGGCTGCTGCGCCCGGCGCGGCTGCGGACGGAGGATTACGACGAGTCCTCCCAGGCGCGGCTGATGGCGCTGGGGGCGAGGCTGCCGGACCATGCCGACGGGGTGGTTTTCGCCGATAGCGACCGGGCCGGCTTCCCGTTCCGCAAGCTGGACGGAGTCTGGGTGGCGGAGGGCGACCCGGTAGGGACGCCCGAGGCGCGGACCAATGCGATCTGGCGCTTCCGCGACCTGTGCGACGCCGCCGGGGTGGCGCCAGCCTTTGCCGGGGTAGGGCAGGGTATGCTGCGCGCCTACGAGCAGGCGGGGATGGCGCCGGTGACGATGCCGGACGGGCGGGTGATGGTGATCTCCGGCGAGCAGGACCCGAAGAAGGTGCTGCGGCTGCTGGCCGAGGGCGGCGCCGGGGACTGAGCGCCGCCTGCCGGCCTGTCCCTACTGGCCGGTTCCTATTGGCTGGCCCCTATTGGCTGGCCCAGACGATGCGGTGCATCCAGGTCAGCTCCTCCAGCCCGAAGCTGTAGTTGGGATGGGCGGGGTTGAGGCTGGCGAGCTCCACGCGGCGGGCGGATTGGCGGAGCAGCTCCTTCGCCATCACCTCGCCGCCCTTGGTGCGGACCACCACGCGGTCCCCGCGGCGGACAGGGGCGGAGGGGGAGACGATGATGATGTCGCCGTCCCGGAAGACGGGCTCCATCGAGTCACCGCTGATTTCCAGGGCGTAGGCGTTCGGGTCGCCGACCTCCGGCAGGCTGATCTCGTCCCAGCCGCCGCCGACGGGGTAGCCGCCATCGTCGAAGTAGCCGGAGCTGCCGGCCTGGGCGAGGCCAATCAGGGGAATCCTGCGGCTGGGGCGGGCGGCGGCGCGGAAGGTGCCGGTGATGAGGCTGGCGAACTCGTCCATCCCCGAGCCGGTTGCGGCAAGGACCTTCGCCACGCTCTCCGTGGACGGCCAGCGGGCGCGCCCGTCCGGGCCGATTCGCTTGGAAGGGTTGAAGGCGGTCGGGTCTAGTCCCGCCTTGCGGGCGAGGCCGGAGGCGGAGAGGCCGTTCTCCGCCGCCAGCGCGTCGATCGCGCGCCAGATGTCGCTGTGCTGCATGTTGGCCATATTATAGGTGAGAAATCTGTGGGCAACAGGAATTGGATCATAGAATCGGCTTGACGGTCACAACGACGTGGGTTGATGTTCATGTTGTGTTCACAACCGATAGGGATCAGCCCCCGATGACCCGTCCTTCTGCCGGTGCCCTGCGCGCCACGGCACCCGCCTTGTCCGGTATCGACAAGGTCCAGCCTTTTATAAGCGCCGAGGAGGCCTGGTTCTGGACGATGGCCGCTCTCGTTGCCCGGCGCGACGGGGCACGGATCGTCTCCGGCCGTGGGCTCGTGGCGCGGCCCTGCGAGCCGGACGACGTGGTGAAGTGCCTGGACCGGCTGTACCGGCAGCGGCGGATCGACCTGGCCCATGCCCGGATCATGCGGATCTGGGGGGAGCGCGGCGTCTCGCCCGACCCGACGGCCCCGCGCGAACGCGGCGACCATCGGCTGTGGCGCGAGGCGATGGAGCGGCTGGACTGGCCGCTGCGGATGAAGGGGATCGTGGCCGGGCCCGAGCCGCGGGACGCGGCGGGCGAGGTGGTGGCGTTTCCGGCGTCCTGAGCCCGTGATTCAAGCGCCAATCGTGCCGGCGCCCGATCTGCTCGCCGCCCCGGGAGACCGGGGCGGCGATCGTCGTTCGGGGGCTGGATCCGCCGGGGCGGGGCATCGGCGGGCCGCCGATTCGCGGCCGCAGGTGCTGTGGCTCGCCTTCGGTGGCGGGGCAGACCAGGGCTGGATGCGGCTGTTGCGGCCGGGGTTCCGGCATTGCTTCGCGGGGCTGCGGGACGAGGCGGGTTGGACGGTGCTGGACCCGCTGGCCGGCCGGTTGCTGGTCACGCGGCTGACGGTGGAGCCGGGTTTCGACCTGCCGGGTTTCTGGCGGCGGGCGGGGTGCCGGGTGCTCGGGCCCTTCGTGCCGGGGGCGCCGGCGCGGGGCTGGCCGGGGGTGGTTCCGCTCTCCTGCGTGTCGCTGTGCCGGGCGCTTCTGGGGCCCGCGGCACCCTTCGCGGTGACGCCCTTCGGGCTTTTCCGTCGTCTGAAGAAAGTTTCCCCAGAAAAGGAAAATGTTCTTGACGAGTGCGTCCTCCGCGGCTAGAACCCCTCTCATCAACGGGCGAACTGCGCCCGGTGACTTCCCCCGATTTCCTGAACCTTCGCAGGCCCGGCCCGGACCCCTCCGGTGCCGGGCCTTTTCGATTTCGGGCCCGGGTTTCCAAGCAGAGGAGCAGGCCGGCGCATGGGCGAGAGCACCCCTTTCCCGCCGCACCCCGAGGGAGGGGTGGCGGCATGACGCCCGACGAGATCATCGCACGCGCCGAGCGCGCCCTTGAGCGCCGCCGCCCCTGGGAGGGCGTGTGGCGGGACTGCTACGACCACGTCCTGGCCACCACCCCCGGGGCGGGCGGGCCGGCGCTGTACGACGGCACGGCGGCGGACGCGGCCGAGGGGCTGGCAGCCTCGCTGCTGGCGGAGCTGACGCCGCCCTGGTCGCGCTGGTTCGGGCTCTCCCCCGTGGACGAGGCGGCGGACCCGGCGCTGGCGGGGGTGCTGGAGCGGGCAGCGGAGGTGTTGCAGGGGCACCTGGACCGCTCGAACTTCGCGCTGGAGATGCACCAGGCCTTCCTGGACTTGGTGGTGGCCGGGACCGGGGTGTTGCTGGTGGAGGAGGCGCCGCCGGGCGAACCCTCCGCGCTGCGCTTCACCGCCGTGCCGCTGCGCGAGGCGGTGCTGGAGGAGGGCGTGACGGGGCGGCTGGATACAGTGTTCCGGCTGGTGCGGATGACGGCGGACGCCATGGCGGCCCGGTATCCGGAGGCGGTCCTGCCGCCGGGGATGTTCCAGTCCGGCGACCCCGAGGCGACGCACAAGGTGATCGAGGCGGTGTGGCCGGGGCGTTCCGGGCCGCGCTTCGCGGCGGTGCTGGAGCGGGAAGGGCGCGGGACGCTGCTGGCGGGCGGGCGGTTCGACCAGAGCCCGTTCCTGGCCTTCCGTTGGCTGAAGGCGCCGGGCGAGACCTATGGCCGCGGGCCGGTGATGAAGGCGTTGCCGGACATCCGCACCGCGAACAAGGTGGTGGAGCTGGTCCTGAAGAACGCCTCCATCGCCGCGACAGGGATCTGGCAGGCGGATGACGACGGGGTGCTGAACCCGGCGACGGTGCGGCTGGAGCCGGGCTCGATCATCCCGAAGGCGGTGGGGTCCGCCGGGCTGACGCCGCTGGCGGCGCCGGGGTCCTTCGACGTGTCGCAGCTGGTGCTGACCGACATGCGCTCGCGGATCCGGTCGGCGCTGCTGGCGGACCGGCTCTCCGTGCCGCAGCGGCCGGGCATGACGGCGACGGAGGTGCTGGAGCGGAGCGCGGAGACGGCGCGGCTTCTCGGCGCGACCTATGGCCGGCTGCAGGCGGAGTTGCTGACGCCGCTGGTGGCGCGGTGCCTCTCCATCCTTCGGCGGCGGGGAGAGGTTCCCCCGATCCCCTTGGATGGGGGAGAGGCGCGGATCGCCTATCAGTCGCCGCTGGCGCGGGTGCAGGGGCGGGCGGATGCCTCCAACACCTTGCTCTTCCTCCAGGCCGTGGCGGCGCTGGGGCCGGGGGCGGCGGGGGTCGTGGACCTGCCCGCGGCGGCCCGGCACCTGGCCCGCACCCTTTCCGCCCCGGGCGCCATTCTGGCGCCCGTGTCCGTTCAAACACCTGATGGGAAGCCCAGTGCATGAGCGAGAACCTGCTGGAGGTTGATCCGCAGCCCGAGGACGCCTCCAGGACAGTGGCGGAGGCGCCGGAGCGCACCGGGCGGCCGGAGGACGTGCCTGAGAAGTTCTGGGACGCCGAGCGTGGTGCGCTGCGGGTGGAGGCGCTGCTGAAGTCCTACCGCGAGCTGGAGCGGAAGCTTTCTGCCCGCTTCGCGCCGCCCGGCGACGACGCGCCGGAGGAGGAAAGGCAGCGCTTCCGTCGGGCGATAGGCGTGCCGGAGACGGCCGAGGAGTACGTGGTGGAACAGCGGCACGAGCTGGTGGGGGCCGATCCCGAGGTGAATGCGCTGCTGCACGAGGCGGGCTTCACGCCGGCCCAGGTGCAGGTGGTCTATGATCTGGCGGCGGAGCGGCTTCTGCCGATCGTGGCCGAGGCGGCAGGCCAGTTCGAGGCGGAGCGTCAGCGCGACCGCCTGCGGGCCGAGTTCGGCGGGGAGGAGCGGTTCCGCCGCACGGCGAGGCAGATCGCGTCCTGGGGCAAGGCCAATCTGCCGGCCGAGGTGATGGCCGCGCTCTCCACCACGGCGGACGGCGTGATCGCGCTGCACCGCATGATGGAGAAGGGCGAGCCCGCCTTGGCGCGGCACGGCGCGGCGCCGGAGCCGATGGACGAGGCGGCGCTGCGCAAGATGATGCGCGATCCCCGCTACTGGCGCAGCCGTGAGCCGGACTTCGTGAAGAAGGTGACGGAAGGCTTCCGCCGGCTCACGGGAGGGTGATGCAAAACCCTCAACTTGATCTTCAGGTTTTCTGCGTAAGCTACTGAAACCGGAATCGGGAAGCCGCGTTTTCCCGATACCTCGATGCGATGGGCAGTCACCGACTGCATCCCCCCAAGGGTGGCTCCCATCCGCGCCGGTCCCGCATCCCCCCTCGTGCGGGCCGGCTACGGGGGCGGGTGGCACCCATACTTCCCCCTGGTGCCGCCCGCCCCCGTCTTATTTCGCGAAAGGGCCCCCTCCGCATGGCGGAGCGGGGCCCTTTTCGTTTCCCACCCTTTCCGGCGCGACCAACCCGCCCGGCCCATGGACCTGTTCCATGGCGCCGCGGCGGGCGCGCGCCGTTCCGCGTGCCGCCCGGCCCCGGTTCGCCTCCCCCGGCGCACCGCGCCAACCGGTCGGCCGCACCTCCGCGCCCCAAACCCCATTCGAAGGAGGACCGCGTGTCCGCCACGATCGACCAGGCTTTCGTGAAGCAGTTCCAGGCCGAGGTGCACGAGGCCTACCAGCGCCAGGGCAGCAAGCTGCGCCCGACCGTGCGTTCCAAGACCGGCATCGCCGGTGCATCCACCGTCTTCCCGCGCGTCGGTAAGGGTACGGCGGCGGCGAAGGCGCGCAACGGCGTCGTGCCCGTCATGAACCTCGACTACTCCGCGGTGGAGTGCTTCCTGCAGGACTACTACGCCGGCGAGTGGGTGGATAAGCTCGACGAGGTGAAGTCCAGCGTGGATGAGCGCGCGGTGGTGGCGAATGCCGGCGCCTATGCGCTGGGCCGCAAAACCGACGAGCTGATCATCGCCGCCCTGGACACCGCGACGCAGGAAGCGGTGGGCACCATCGCCGGCACGACCGACACGGACGGGCTGACGAAGGCGAAGGTGCTGCTGGCCTTCGAGGCGCTGGGCGCCGCCGACGTGCCGGACGACGGCAACCGCTACGCCGTGGTGGGCTGGAAGCAGTGGAGCCAGCTGCTGCAGATCGAGGAGTTCGCCAATTCCGACTACATCGGCGACGCCGACCTTCCCTGGAAGGGAATGCAGGCGAAGCGCTGGCTGGGCGCGCTGTGGATGCCGCATTCCGGCCTGACGAAGAGCGGCAACCTGCGCTTCTGCTACTTCTACCACAAGACGGCGATCGGCCACGCCGTGGCGCAGGACGTGATGACCGACATCACCTGGCATGGCGACCGCGCCGCGCACTTCGTGAACAACATGATGAGCCAGGGCGCGGTGCTGATCGACGGCGCCGGCGTGGTGCGGATGCGCGCGGCGGAGTGACCGCCTGACGGGGGCCGCGCGGCGATGCCGTGCGGCCCCTTTCCATTCAGAGGCGACGCGCGCGCCGTGGCCCCCTTTGGCTTGTCCGGGGGCCGGCGCGCGCCGCGCGTGGGGCCGGTGCTTCGTGATGCGCCGCCTGTTCCGCGCTGGACACGGCGCGACGTTCGCGGCCGCACCGGCGCCGGCCCCCGCGCATCCCCTTCCGACACCATCTTCTGGGAGCACCGAACCGATGGCGCTGTCCGCCCTCGCCCTCTGCTCGCGCGCGCTGCTCAAGGTCGGCGCGCAGCCCATCGCCTCCCTCGAGGAGGGAACGGCCGAGGCGGAGGTCGCGGCCAACCTCTATCCGGGCACGCGGGACGCGCTGCTCTCCTGCCATCCCTGGTCCTTCGCCACCGGGCAGATGGACCTCAACCGGCTGGACGCCGTACCGGTGGCCGACTTCTCCAACGCCTTCCAGTTGCCGCCTGGGCTGCTGCGCGTGATCTCGGCCGGCAGCGGGCGCGGGCGGGGCATCGCCTACCGCATCCAGGAGGGGCGGCTGCACGCCGACCCCTACCGCGTGACGCTGACCTATGTGTTCCGGCCAGCGGAGAGCGAGTTCCCGGCCTTCTTCGCCGCCGCGCTCGTCGCGCGGCTGGCGGCGGAGTTCTGCCTGCCGCTGACGGAGAACGCATCGCGCGCGGAGCTGCTGCACCGGATCGCGGAGACGGAGCTGCGCCAGGCGCGGCTGGCGGACAGCCAGCAGGCCACGCCGAAGACCATCGACGACTTCCCGCTCATCGGCGTGCGGGGCTGATCCGCCATGCCCGCGATCAAGCGCGCCAAGACGGCCTTCACGGCCGGGGAACTGGCGCCGGAGCTGCTGGGGCGCGGCGACGTGCCGGCCTGGGGCAACGGCGCGGCCAAGCTCCGCAACATCTTCATCCAGCCCACGGGCGGCGTGCAGCGCCGGCCGGGGCTGCGCCACATCGCCGTCCTGCCTGGGCGGGCGCGGCTGGTGCCCTTCGAGGTGAGCACGGAACAGACCTACCTTCTCGCGCTGGGCGAGGGCGCGGCGCGCGTGTTCCAAGGCGACACCCCCATCGTGGAGGTGGGCGGGCCCTGGACAGAGGCGATGCTGCCGCAGATCGGCTTTACGCAGAACGCGGACATGCTGCTGCTCCTGCACCGGGACATGCGGCCGCAGATCATTGCCCGCGCCGGTTCCGGCAACTGGGCCGTGAGGCCTTTCGCCTTCCACGCGGAGCCGTTCCACCGCTACGCGCTGGCCGGCGTGACGCTGGCCGCGAGCGCGACGACGGGATCGGTGACGATTGCCGCTTCCGCTGCCGTGTTCGAGCCCGGGCATGTGGGCGCGCGGCTGCGCCTGGCTGGGCGGCGCGTGCTTGTCACGGGCTTCACCTCCGCCACCACGGTCACCGCGACGGTGGAGGACACGCTGCCCGGCACGGACGCAATCGCCGAATGGGACGAGAGCGCCTTCGGCGCGGTGCGTGGCTGGCCCACCAGCGCCTGCTTTCACCAGGGCCGCCTTGTTCTCGGCGGATCGAGAAGCCTGCCGAACTGGCTGTGGCTCTCCCGTACCGGCAATCCCTTCAACTTCGATCTCGGGGAGGGGCTGGACGACCAGGCGATCGCCTTCAGCCTCGTCTCCGACCAGCTGAACGCCATCCGCGCGGTCTTCGCGGGGCGGCACCTGCAGGTCTTCACCTCGGGTGCGGAGTGGATGGTGACGGGCGATCCGCTCACCCCCGCTTCGATCCAGGTGACGCGGCAGACCCGCGTGGGGTCGCTCGCGGACCGCAGCGTGCCGCCTCTCGATATCGACGGATCGACGGTCTTCGTCGGGCGCTCCGGGCAGGCGGTGCACGAGTTCTCCTACACTGACCTGCAGCAGGCCTATCAGGCGGACGACCTGGCACTGGTGGCGCGGCACCTGATCGTCTCGCCCGTCTCCATGGCCTATGATTCGCGCCGGCGGCTGCTGCACCTGGCGATCGCCGACGGCAGCCTGGCGACGCTGACGATCTACCGGCCCGAAGGGGTCACGGGCTGGACCCGGCAGGAGACGGCCGGCGCCTTCCGCTCCCTCGCGGAGATCGAAGGCGCGGTCTATGCCGTGGTGGAGCGCGCCGGCAGCTTCCGGCTGGAGCGCTTCGACGACGCGCTGACACTGGATTCCGCGCGCTTCGCCATCGGCAACGCCGCGGGCACGGTCTGGTCGGGGCTCGAGCACCTGGAAGGGCAGGGCGTCTCGGTGGTGGCTGACGGCGCGCCGCGCGATCCCGCGAGGGTGCTGGGCGGGGCGGTCACCATCGATCCTGCCGCGGGCAGCGTGCAGGTGGGGCTGCCCTTCACTCATGTGGTGGAGCCGCTGCCGCCCGAGACCGTTTCGGCCGCCGGGGCCCGGATGGGGCCGATGCGGCTGGTCGCCGTCACCTTCCGGTTGCTCGGGGCGGGCTCGCTGGCGGTGGACACGGGCCGCGGCGTGCGGCCCGTGCCCTTCCGGCGCCTGGACACGCCGCTGCTGGACACGGCGCCGCCAGCCTTCACGGGCGACGTGACGCTGCGGGCCTTCGGCTGGCGGCGCGATTCCCTCGCGCCGCTCTGGCGGGTCGAGGACTCGTCGCCGCTGCCCTTCACCCTGCTTTCCGTGACCACCGAGACGAGGACGACCGACTGATGGCACAGCTTGCCCCCGTCGTGACGCTCGCCGCTACCGGCGCCTCCATCTACTCGCAGATGGAGACGGCGAAGCGGCAGAAGAAGAACGCGCAGATCCAGCAGGACAACGCGCAGGTGCAGCAGCAGGCACAGGAGCAGATCCTGGCCGCGCAGGCCGCGCAGAATGCTGTGGAGCGGCAGCGCGCGCTGGACAGGAGCATCGCAGCCTCCCGCGCGCGCTTGGCGGCTGGCGGAGTGAAGCCGAACGAGGGCTCCGCCGCCGCCATGGCCGCCGGGCTGCGTGGCGCAGCGCGCGACGCGCAGGGCGCCGACGACACGGTCTATGCCGCGCGCCTTTCGGCCAACCGCAAGTCGCTGCTGGACCAGGATTCCTCGCTGAACAACTGGGTGCATGCGGGGCAGGGCCTCGGCCGCGCCGTGAAGAGCCTGTTGGACTGACAACCACACGCCCACGCGGCGAAACCGGAGAATCCTGATGGCCGAGCACATCCGCATCGGCGACATCGCGCCGCGCGTGCAGTACGTGGCCGATGGCGCGCAGACCGCCTTTGTCTATCCCTTCCCTGTCTTTGATGCTGCCGATATTGCGGTGCATGTCGATGGGCTTTCCATCGCCACCGGCTACGCGGTGTCTGGGGCCGGCAGCTCCGGCGGCGGCCTCGTCACCTTCGCGGTGGCGCCCGCGGCGGGTGCCAAGCTGGTGCTGCGGCGCCACCTGGTGATGGCACGGGTGACGGACTACCAGCCCAACGGCGTGCTGCGGGCGAGCACGCTGAACGACGAGCTGGATCGCCAGATGGCCGCCCTGCAGGAGGTGCGGGAGGATGCGGCCGGCACCATCCGCCAGGGGCCGGGCGAGGTGGGCGGCAAGTTCGTGCTGCCGCAGCGCACGGCCCGCGCCAACCGGCTGCTCGGCTTCGACAGCCTCGGCGACATCGCCACCTTCTCCCGGGGCGATGCAACGCTCTCCGCACCCTTCCCCGGTTCCATCCCGCGCACGGTGGAGGACAAGCTCTCCGAGCGGCTCTCCGCCCGCGACTTCGGGGCGACGGGCAATGGCGTGGCGGATGACGGCCCGGCGCTGCAGGCGGCGATGAACGCGGCGGCCGCATCGGGCAAATTCCTGGACATCGGGGAGGGCACCTTCCGCACCACCATCCCGCTGACCCTTCCCGGCGCCGCGGCCGGCCTCTCCATGCGCGGCGCCATCCTCTATGCCGGCGCGGGCGGGGAGGCGGCGCTGACGCTGGGAGACGGCGGCAACGTTCGCAACCGCGCGAAGATCTACCAGGGGCTGCGGGTGCTGCGTGCCGGGCTCTCCTCCTGGGAAGATGAGCGGGACATCGGCATCCTCATCCGGAACCAGGACTCCGGCCTGATCGACATCCGCCAGGTCGAGATGTTCACCATCGGCGTGCAGACCCTGGGCGTGGAGCGCGGCTTTGAGGACAGCGTGCTCTATCTCGGCCGCATCGTGGACAACCGCTACGGGCTGGATGTGCGGACGGCGAGTGCGGCGGCGTGGAATACCTCGGTCCGCTACTACGGCGGGCACTTCGCCATGTCGCTGGCGACCTATCCGGACAAGGACCGCTACGGCGTGCGCCTCTCGGCCGCGCCGGGCGCCTATGTCGCGCATAACCGCCACGTCTTCGATGGGCCGGCCTTCGAGCTGCAGGCGCGGGACCGGCCGATCGACGGGATTCCCTTCCTGATGGGGGTGAACTCGCGGGCCGTGGTGGCCCGCAACATCCGGATGGAGGGCTGCGACGCTTTCGTGGCCCGCCACACGGCCGGCGCGCAGGACCATGTCTACGAGGTGGCCTGGGCCAGCCAGGCCTATGGCGTGGACATCGACTACACGGCCACCGCGACGCGCGTGGGCAGCGTGGTGCGCTGCTTTCACCAGGCGGCGGCACACCGGGAAGCTACCCGGACGCTGGCGGAGGTGCCAAACCTGCGCGCGGCCGCCATCCGCTGGAACGCAACGGAGATCGGCTTCGAGAAGCTGGCCTGCCTTTCCACCAATGTCAGCGGGGCGCCGACGGTCCTGCCTCAGTTCACCTTCCAGGCGCTGGACAGCTACGTGCTGACGGATCGCGGCGTGGTCCTGCCGGGTGGCCGGGGCCTCGGCTTCGTGGTGGACACGCGCAAGTGCAAGGAGTTCGCGCTGGCGATCGACGCCGATGATCCCCGCATGATCATCCAGTGCTTCGGCGCGGGGAACGCGCTGCTGACGGCGGCGGACGGGGCGATGGTCCGGGCCTCCGGCATGTCGCTGACCTATGTGGACGGTCCGCGATGGTGGCAGGGCAACGCCGACAGCAACGATGCCGGGCTGACGCGACTGCAGGTGGTTCGGCTGGCGCCGCAGGTGCAGACGGCGATCATCGGCGTGGCGCGCGTGGGCACGGATTACGAGGTGCGGAGCATGCGCTTGGCCTGCGACCCCTCGCAGAGCCCGACGGTGCTCTACGGCACGCCGGAGCTACCGCACGGGGCCCGGGAACTGAAGGCGGAGCTGGCCTGGGACCCGCCCTCCATCGCCGCTGGCGCCTCGGCCTCGCTTAACGTGCCCTGCACGGGGGTGCGGCCCGGCGACTTCGTGCAGGCGGCCTTCAGCCTCTCCACCTCCGGTGTCATGTTCCTGGCGCAGGTGGGCGCTCAGGACGTGATCACCGTCACGGCCTGGAACCGCAGCGGGGCGGCGATCGACCTGGGCGCGGGCACGGTGCGCGTGCGGGCGGTGAAGTCGTGAACCCGCTGACGCCGGAGGAGCTGCGCCGCGCCGTCCGCAAGGTGGTGGCGGATTACGAGGCCTTCGTCTCGCGCGGCCCGGCTCCGGGCACGCACGAGGACCCGAAGGCCTTCACTGCCCACCACGCGGCGGCGCGCTCCGCCCTCGCGCATCTCGAACACCTGATGAAGCTAGACCGAGGGCAGGTGGAAACCGACGCGGTGGCCGAGGCGGGTGCCCTGATCGCGGAGGCCCGCCGCTCCATCCAGTTGGCTGAACAGGAAGACAAGGACGGCGAGGAGACGACGGAGGATGACAGCATCGCCTGAAGGGCTGGAGCCCGACTTCCTGGAGTTCCTCTACGCCTGGAACCTGCGCGCCGGGGTGAACACCCCCGGCGTGCACCGCCGCGTGGCGCGCTGGCTGATGGCACGCCACGCGGGGGGGGACCGGCGCCTGCTGCTGATGGCCTTCCGCGGCTGCGGCAAGTCCACCCTGGTGGGCCTGTGGTGCGCCTGGCGCCTTTCCGTGCAGCCGGAGCTGCGCATCCTCGTACTGGCCGCCGACCACACGCTGGCGGCCCGCATGGTGGCAACGGTGCGGAAGATCGTGGAGCGCCACCCGCTCTGCCGCCATCTCCTCGGCGGCGGCGGGAACTGGGCAGCGGACCGTTTCACGGTGCGCCGCCGTGGCGCGATCCGCGAGCCCTCCATGCTCGCCCAGGGCATCGGCGGCAACGTGACGGGATCACGGGCGGAGCTGATCGTCTGCGACGACGTGGAGGTGGCGGGGAACTGCGACACGCCCGGCAAGCGGGAGGAGCTGCGCGGTCGTCTCGCCGAGTGCGAGTTCATCCTAACGCCGGGCGGCACCATTCTCTTCGTCGGCACGCCGCACTGTGCGGAAAGCCTCTACGCGCCGGCGGAGACGGAGGGTGCCTACCTCGCCACCTATCGGCGGCTTCGCATCCCCATCATGAACACGGGCGGCCGCAGCGCCTGGCCGGAGCGCTTCCCGCGCGAGATGATCCGTGCCCTCCAGGACCGCGTGGGGCCGCTGCAGTTCCGGCGGCAGATGATGCTGGAATGCGCCTCCTCCGGCGCCGCGCGGCTCGATCCCGCGCTTCTCGTCCGCTACGGCGAGGAGCCAGAATACCGCGAGGCGAACGGGCGGCCGATCCTTTCCCTGCTTGGGCGCCGCCTTGTCTCCGGCGGCGGCTTCTGGGACCCGGCCTACGGGCGGGAGGGGAAGGGGGATGCCAGCGTCCTCGCCGCCACCTTCTGCGACGGGGAGGGGAACCACTACCTGCACCGCCTGGCCTACATCACCCAGGACCCGGAGGCGCAGCCCGATCCCGCGACGCAGCAGTGCCGCCGCGTGGCGCAGATCGCGAAGGAGCTGCTGCTGCCCGTGGTGCGGGTGGAGACGAACGGCATCGGCAAGTTCCTGCCGCCCCTCCTTCGGCGGGAGATGGCCCGCGCCGGCGCCGCGTGCACCGTCATGGAGCACCACAGCAGCAAGGCGAAGCACGAGCGCATCCTCGGCGCGCTGGACCCGGTGATGGCCGCCCGCCGCCTGCACGCGCATGAGGCGGTGTTCCGCACGGCCTTCCCGCAGGAGATGATGGAGTGGAAGCCCGGCGCGGCGGGCGTGCGGGACGACGCGCTGGACGCGGTCGCGGGCTGCCTGCTGGCCGAGCCGGTGCGGATGCCCGGGCTGCCCCCGGCGCCGCGCGGGGCGTCCTGGCGGGGCGCCTGAGGCCGTTTCAGGCCGCGGACTTCTTCAGAACCTCGCTCGCGTGCCGGGCCGCGCCAGCCCCGGTCATCTCGAAACGCCCCGGCGTCACCTCCACGGCGAAGCCCATCGTGCAGAGGCGGCGCAGGCAGGCCTCGTCCGGCAATCCCGCCGGGCGGGTGCCGCCATGCGTCAGGAACAGCCGGTGAAGGGCCGCCCGGCAGCAGGTCTCAAGATACGGCTCGTTCCACATCGCCCGCTCAAAGCACCCCTCGCACCGCTCCGGCAAGTCGGGGCGGCGCCCCACCGCTTCAACCCCGGCTGAACCCCGGCTGATCTGGCCCCTGGCCCGAAGGAGGACCCATGCCGTCCTTTTCCCCCGATCCCCAGTGGATCTCCGCCGCAGTGGAGACCCCGATGATGGCGGTGTTGGCGTGGATGCTGCACTCGCTTCGCCGCAGCATCGCGCAGTCCCCCGATGCCCTGCCGCCCGCCGCCCCATGCCAGCCCGGATCCGACCCCGCCCAGCAGCACGCGGCGCTGGAGCGGACGCGGGACGACCTGGCCGCCTTCAAGCTGGAGGTGGCGCGCACCTACGTTCCCCTCTCCCTCATCCGCGACGTGGACGGGCGCCTGACCGCGCACCTCATCCGCATCGAGCAGAAGCTCGACGAAGCCACGCGCGCCGCCCACAGCACCGCCGCGCAGATGCGCGTGCTCGCCGAGGACCGTTGAAGATGGACGCCACCGAGACCCTTGCCCGCACCCTCTACGCCGAGGCCGGGCGCCGCCCCGTGCGGGCGATCGAGGCCCTGGCGGCGCTGGCCGTGAACCGTGCCCGCAACGCCATGCCCCGCCCGGCCCGCACCCCTGGCGCGGCGCCCTTTGCCCGGGGCGGCCATGCCCGCCTGCCGGAGCCGGGGCCGCGCGAGGTGGAGGCCGTCTGCCGCGATCCCTTCCTCTTCCCCAGCCACAAGCCGCGCCACCCCAACCACGCGCTGCTGGAAGCGCCGCACGGGGACCCGGCCTTTGCCATGTGCCGCCGGATCGCCGTCCGCGCGGTCTGCGGCACCCTGGCCGACCCGACCGGCGGCGCGACCCACTGGCACCCGGCCGAGGCCCTGCCCGGCTGGGCCATGGCGCAGGTGCCAGTGGAGGAGATCGGCGGGCTGCTCTTCTATCGGCTGGAGACCGGCGCCCGCCCTGCCGCCCCGGCCGCGCCCGCGCTGGTGGCGGTCTGAGCCTGGACGCCCCTCAATCTGCATCCTCCTCAAGCTGGACGGCGGGCGTTCCCCGCGCTTGAAGCGGGGCATGACACCCCCGCCCGAGCCCCTGGTCCACACCCTGATGCGCGGCGCCGACTGGCGCGCCGCGCAGGCGGCGGGCGCCTATCACGGCAGCGCCGACGACCGGCGCGACGGCTTCCTGCACTTCTCCACCGCTGCCCAGCTGCGCGCCAGCGCCGCGAAGCATCGAGCGGGAGAGCCCGACCTCTGGCTGGTCAGCGCCGAGAGCGCCGCCCTGGGCGATGCCCTGCGCTGGGAACCGGCGGCGGGCGGCAAGCGCCCCGGCCTCTTCCCCCATCTCTACGCGCCGCTGCCGCTCACGGCCGTGCGTGGCGCCGTCTTCCTGCCGCTGGACGGGGAAGGGCTGCACCGCTTCCCCGCCTGGGTGCCGTGAGGGGCTACTTCGCCTCCACGTTCCGGTTGACCCAACCCAGCACCAGGTCCGCGATCTCCAGCGAGTTCCGGTCCTGCATCAGCATGTGGGAGTTGCCGCGGATGCCCGCCTCCGGCAGCACCACAACCTCCACGCGGCCTCCGGCGGCGTTGGCGGTGCGGGCGAAGTCACGGCATGCCTGCAGCCGCGGCGCCCAGCGCGGCGATTCCCCGACGAAATCCCCCCAGAGCACGAGGATTGGCAGCCCCTTGTAGGGCGCCATGTCCCAGTCGGCCGCCGGGCAGGCCCCGGGCTCGATGGCGACGATGCCCCTGATCCCCTCCCGGCTCATCCCCGCCGCCTGGAAGGGATAAATGCCGGATTGCGAGTGGCTGACCAGCACGGCCCCCTCCAGCCGCTTCGCCAGGGCGGAAAGCCCGGTCACGCTGGGATTCGGCGAGGGCACGGAGAAGTTCCAGTCCGGGACCATCTGCTTCCAGAACTCCTCCTGCGCCTCCAGCGGGAAGAGGAGGCCGGGGAAGGTCTCGGGGTGGCGCCGGCCGAAGCGGAAGATCGTCCAGGCGTCCTCCTGCCCTGCGGCGAAAACAGTGGGCAGGGTGTCCATCCCGGCTTTGCCGGTCCTCACCGCGTTGATCGTCGTCGGGTGCGCCGCCGACCGGCCGCGCCAGGCCTGGTCCACGACATAGGTCGGGTAGCCGCGGCGCACGAGGAACTCGTCCCATCCCATCCGCCCGTCCGGCGTCGTCTCCCAGGTCTTGCCGGTGAGGCAGCAGCCATGGACCAGCACCAGCGGCGGGCGGGCGCCGGCATCGGCCGGCACCTGGTAGCGCACATACATCTGGTCCACCGTCACCGTGCCGCTCGGCGCATAGGCGGGCTGGGTGGAGAGCGTGTCGGAATGCAGCGTGCGGCCGCCCACGAAGAAGGAGCCTTGCCGCGCGATCGTCAGCGGCCCCTGCGGCGCCCGTCCCGCTTCCTGGGCGCCGGCGGGCAGCGAGAGGGCTGCCAAAAGGCCGGCGAGGCCGGCAGCGCGGGGCAGGATGGGCATGGCGTTCTCCGGCGTTCCTCCCGAGGGTAGGGGGCCTCTGCCGGAGGCTGTCAACGCCGCCTCAGCGCCGCTGCGCCATCACCCCGGCGAAGGCCACGATCGCCGCGCCCAGCCACACCACCGGCGCCGGCCAAACCTCCCAGACCAGCACGTCCGCCGCTACGGCGAAGAGCAGCGCCGTGAACTCCAGGGGCGCGAGGCGTCCGGCGCTGGCGTGGCGGAAGGCCGCTGCCAGCCCCACCATCGCCCCGCCCGCCAGCACGCCGTTGGCCGAGAGTGCCAGCGCGTCCGAAAGGCTCGGCGTCCTCCATTCCAGCGCCGCCCAGGGCAGCAGCAGGGGCAGGGCGGGCCCCGCGCTCCAGAGGGTCAGCCGCGCCATGCCCGGCTCGTCCCGCAGGCTACGGTTCATCACCATGATCATGGCGTGGCAGAAGGAGCCGAAGAGACCCCAGCCATAGGCCGCCCAGGGCGCCCCGGCCGAAATCCCCGGCGAGAGCGCGACGAGCACGCCCAGGAACCCCACCCCGCACCAGATCCAGGCGCGCCCGGGCACCGGCTCCTTCAGGATCAGCCGGAACAGCCCGAGCACCATGAAGGGCGCGGTGAAGTAGACGAGGTAGCCCTCCGCCATCGGCAGGCTGCGGAGCGAGAGGAAGAACCCTGCCCCGGATCCCACCATCAGCGCCGCGCGGAACAGCTGCGCCCGGGGCCGGCGCGAGGTCAGCCCCTTCTCGCCATCCGCCCGCACCAGGCCCAGCAGCCCCGCCAGAACCAGCAGCGCCAGCAGCACGGCGTAGCGGAAGGCCAGCACCTGGCTGACATGGTAGCCGCCGGAGAGAAGCTTCGAGTTGGCGTCCAGCACCGCGAAGAGCGCGAGCGAGCCCAGCAGCAGCAACGGCCCGCGCAAGCGGCATCTCCCCCGGTTCCCTGCCGCCGCTTCTCCCCGCCCGCCGCGCCCGCGTCAACGCGGCCAATTCCTACCTTATGGCCCTGCCTCTGACCCTACCTCTGGCCCTTCCTGCCGCGCTGCGGCAAAACCGGCGGCGATGCTCCCCGCCCTCGCCTCAGCCCTCATGCCGCTCGTCCGGGGCCTGGACCCGGAGCGCGCGCATGACCTGTCGCTGCGCGCCCTGCAGCTCGGCCTGGCCGGGCGGGACAGGGAAGGGGACGACCCCGTCCTCGCCGTGCGCGCGATGGGGCTGGATTTCCGCAACCCCGTCGGCCTCGCCGCAGGGTTCGACAAGAACGCGGTGGCGGTGCTGCCGCTGATGCGGCTCGGCTTCGGCCTCGTGGAGTGCGGCACCTCCACGCCCCGCCCGCAGGCAGGCAACCCACGGCCCCGCCTCTTCCGGCTGGAGGAGGACCGCGGCGTCATCAACCGCTTCGGCTTCAACAACGAGGGAATCGAGGCCTATGCCGCCCGGCTGGCCGCGCTGCCCCGCCCGCTAACCGCCGTGCTGGGCGCCAATATCGGCATCAACAAGGACAGCACGACGCCAGAGGCGGACTACCCCGACCTATACCGCCGGGTCGCACCGCTCGCCGACTACGTCACCGTCAACGTCTCCTCCCCCAACACGCCGGGGCTGCGGGACCTGCAGGGCGAGGCGCGGCTGGCCGCCATCCTCGAGGCGACGCTCGCCGCCCGCTCGGAGCTGAAGCGCCGCCCGCCCGTGCTGGTGAAGATCGCGCCCGACCTCGCCGAGGCGGCCGTGGAGGCGATCGTCGAGACCTGCCTGAACCGCGATGTCGCCGGCCTTATCGTCTCGAACACCACCGTCGCCCGGCCGGAGGCGCTGCGTTCCACCAGGCGCGCCGAGGCCGGGGGCCTTTCCGGCCGCCCGCTGTTCCAGCCCTCCACGGAGCTCCTCCGCCGCGTCCACCGCCTCTCGCGCGGGCGGCTGGTGCTGGTGGGCGCGGGGGGCGTGGAGAGCGGCGAGACCGCCTACGCCAAGATCAGGGCCGGCGCGACCCTGGTGCAGACCTACTCCGGCTTCGCCTATGCCGGCCCCGCCCTCATCCCCCGCATGAAGCGGGACCTCGCCGCCCTGCTGCGGCGGGACGGGGTGAAGACCCTCTCGGACGCGATCGGAGTTGATGCCTGATGGAGATCCTGGACAGCGTGGCGGGCCTCGCCGCCCGCTACCGCGGCTTCGTGCTGGACC
Organism: Roseomonas populi; assembly: GCF_024594815.1. Lineage (GTDB taxonomy): Bacteria > Pseudomonadota > Alphaproteobacteria > Acetobacterales > Acetobacteraceae > Roseomonas > Roseomonas populi. The sequence continues at coordinate 37,546 of NZ_JANJOU010000024.1, forward strand.
TCTGGGGCGTGGTGCATGACGGGCAGGCCGCCTTTCCTGGCGTGGCCGACACCCTGGCGCGCATGAAGCAGGCCGGCGCGCGCATTGTCTTCCTCTCCAACGCCCCGCGCCGGTCCCATGTGATCGAGGCGCAGCTCACCAAGTTTGGCGTGGACCGCGCCCTCTACGATCACGCCATGTCCTCCGGCGAGATCACCTGGAGGATGCTGCGGGACCGCACCCATCCCTTCATCCAGCCGCTCGGCACCCGCGCCATGTTCATCGGCACGGCGCGCGACCACTCCGTGGTGGAAGGCCTCGGCATCACCCTGACCGACCGGGCGGAGGAGGCGGACTGGCTCCTCAACACCGGCCCCGACCCCGAGGGCGCCCGCCAGGGCGTGGGGATCTTCGAGCCGGCCTTGCAGGCCGCCTTCGCGCGGGACCTCCCGATGATCTGCGTGAACCCCGACCGCGCCGTGGTGGTGGGCGGCCGCCGGATCATCTGCGCCGGCGCGCTGTCCGAGCGCTACGCCGCCCTCGGCGGCCGCACGCTGGAGATCGGCAAGCCCGACCCGGACGCCTACGAGCCCGTGCTGCAGTTGCTGGACCTGCCGCGGGACCAGGTGGTCGCCATCGGCGACAGCCCACACACGGACCTGGCCGGCGCCCAGGCGGCCGGGCTGGACGCGGTCTGGGCCCTGGGCGGGCTGGCGGCGGAGGAAGGCTTGGCCGACGCCGATGCCGCCACCCTCGTTGCCCGCGCGACGGCCGAGGGCGTCTCCCCGGTCGCCGCGCTGCGCGCCCTGCGCTGGTAAGGGACGCTTCAGGCAGCCCGGGCAAAGGGGGCCGGCGGACCGCCAGCGACTAAACGCCGGGGGCGGCTCAGCGCCGGTCCGGGTCTACCCGGTCGCCCACCCAATTCCCGGCGCGGTTCAGCGCGGACCCGGTATCCCGCGCGGCGCCGCCCAGCGCGCCGCCCGTCCGCTCCGCCGCCCGGTCCACCGAGCGCCCGGCCCGCTCCCCCGCATCGGTGCCACAGCCGAGGAGCAGGAGGACGGCCGGCAGGGGCAGCAGGGCGGCGAGGTGACGGCGCATCGGCGGGATCTCCGGCGGGGAAGGGGCGGGAAGGATGCCGGCCCGCCGCCCAACCTACCAGCGGGGATCACACCGTCGGCGCGCCCGCCCGGGCCTCCTGCCACGCGATGCGGGAGAGCATGATGAGCGCGGCGCCGTAGTAGTCCGTGGCCTGGGCCACGCGCGGCAGTTCCTGGATGCGGCGGCGCGGGTCCTGCGTCGCGCGGGCGAGCATCGAGACGGCCTGGATCCCGGCATGGCCAGGATAGGGTGAGAGGCTGTTGTTCCGCAGGTCCGTCCAGGCCGGGACCTGGTCGCCGGAGCGGGTCCAGAAATCGACGCAGGCCTGCAATGCAGGGTTGTCCTTCTTCTGGGTCCAGGCGAGGTACAGGGGCACCCGCACCGCGTCCCAGGAGAAGCGGGTGGGCCAGCTGGAGGCCAGGCGCGGCTTGAAGCTCGCCTCCCGCGGGACCTCGATCCAGTCCGCGGGCAGGCCCCACCGGCCGAAGCGGGCCTCGCGGCAGCACAGGTCCAGCCCGTCCGCGATCAGGCGCCGCCACTGCGGGCCGGGCACCACCCTCTCGAAGGCCGCCAGGGCGGGGAAGACGTAGTAGGAAGGGTTCACCACCACGTGGTCCCGCTTCTCGAACCCGCCCTGCGCGGGCAGCAGCACGAGCTTCCCCGCCACCTCGCGCGTGCAGAGTGCCAGGATGTCGCGCGCGATCAGCGCCGCCTCCCTCTCCAGCGCCGGGCGGGTAAAAAGATCGGCGCCCCGCATCAGCCCCCAGGCGATCAGGATGTCGCCGTCCGTGGCGTTGTTCTGGTCGCCCACGGCGTCCACCGCATCGCCGCGGTAGCGCCAGGCGTGGAGGTTGTCCCGCCTGTGGCGCAGGTAGCGGCGCGTCCAGTCCCAGATCTTGTCGAAGGTGGCGACATCCCCGGCCTCGGCGGCGAAGAGGAGGCCGAAGCCCTGGCCTTCCGTGTGGCTCTCGTCGCCCTTGCCGGTGTCCAGCACGCGGCCCTCGCGCGTGACGTAGCGGCCCCGGAACGCGGCCCACTCCGTCTTCAGGTCGGCCAGCCACTCCGGCATCCCTTGCGCCTGAAGGCCACGCGGCAGCGCGAGAAGCGCTGGCACTGCAAGGGCGCCGAGCAGAGCGCGGCGTCCCCCGGGCCGGGAGAGAGCGGGTTGGGGTTCGACGCTGATCTGCATGCTCGCGTGCCCAGGCCTGTTGGCGTGTGACCAACGTTATAATGCTCGTTAAGGTTGTGGCGACATATTTTACACTCCTCGTAGTGGCATTTCCGCCATATGTCGCTGGTGCGGAACAGTTTTGCCGGAGTTCCGGGGATGGGCCGCGTTGACCCTGCCGGGTGGTGCGAGCAAGCTGCGGGCGTGAGCGCGATCGATCCGGACGTAGCAGGCCAGCTGGCTGCCGAGCTTCCACGCGACATTTTCGTGACGATAGTCCGCACCTTCGAGCAGGACCTTGCTCGGCTGGTCCGGCAGATGGTCGATGCCGCCCGCGCAGGCGATGCGGAGGAGTATCGCCGCGCCGCCCATGGCCTGGCCGGCGCGGCCGGTTCGATCGGCGCCAAGGCGCTCGAGTCCCTGGCCCGTCAGGCGATGCGCGCGGACGACCGGACCCCCGCGCAGCAGATGATCCTCAGCATCGGGCAGGAGGCGAAGGCGGCGCTGCACGAGCTTGCCGCCCTGGCAACGGATCCCGGCACCGCCGGGGCAGCCTGACTTCCCCCGCCCGGCCCCCTCGCGCCGCCTCGCCTATTCCGTCGCCGGCTCTCCCACGGGCGGGGTGACGCCGATGGCGCGGATCAGCTGCTCCCGCTGCACGGGCTTGGACATGTAGTCGTCCATGCCGGCCTCCCGGCACTGGCGCTCGAATTGCGGGCCGACGGCGGCGGTCAGGCCGATGATCCGGGTGGTGCGGTTCAGCCCCGCCGCGCGGATGGCGCGCGTCGCCTCCAGCCCGTCCATCACGGGCATCTGCAGGTCCATCAGGATCACGTCGAAGCGGGCGGCACGGCTGGCCTCCACCGCCTCCGCGCCGTTCCCAGCCACCGTCACCTCCGCCCCCAGCCGCGCCAGCAGGGCGCGCATGAGGAGCTGGTTCGTGGCGTTGTCCTCCACCAGCAGGATGCGGCGCGGGCGCTCCGGCTCTGCGGCGCGGGGCGGCGGCTGCACGGCCACCGCGCCGGCCGGGGCCAGGGCTTGCAGCACCGCCTCGAGCAGGCGGCTGGGCAGGGCGGGCTTCAGCAGCATGGCGTCGATCAGCCCCGGCGGCGGGCCGCCCGCGGGCATCGCCTGGGCCTCCACCCCGAAGGAGCAGAGGACGAGGGCCGGGTTGCCCAGCACGGCCGCCTCCTCCCGGATCTGGCGGGCGATCTCCATCCCCCCCATGCCCGGCATGGACCCGTCCAGCACCACCGCGTGGAAGGCGGTGCCCCGCCGGGCGGCCAGGCGCAGCAGGTGCAGCGCCGCCGCCCCGCTCTCGGTCGCGAGCGACGAGGCGCCGAAGGCGGTGAGCTGGCGCACCATCCCCTCGCGGTTCAGCAGCAGGTCGTCCACCACCAGCACCCGGCGCCCGGCCAGCGGTGCCGGCACCGGCTCCGGCTGGGGCATCTCCCCCACCACGATCCAAAAGCGGAACACGCTGCCGCCGCCCTTCCGCGGCGTCGCCTCGATCCCGCCGCCCATCTGCTCGGCCAGCCGGCGGCAGATGGCCAGGCCCAGCCCCGTGCCGCCGTACTTCCGGCTGATGGAGGCGTCGGCCTGGGTAAAGCGCTCGAAGAGCATCGGCACCTTCGCCGCGTCCACGCCGATCCCGGTATCGGCGACCGAGCCGGTGAGGCGCAGCGCCCCCGGCTCGTCCTCCAGCGGGGCGGCGTTGATGGAGACCTCGATCCAGCCGCTCTCGGTGAACTTGATGGCGTTGCCGACGAGGTTGAACAGGACCTGCCGGAAGCGCCCGGGATCGCCCAGCACCTGGCGCGGCAGCTCCGGCGGCAGGGAGGCGACCATCTCCACCCCCTTGGAGGCCGCCCGCGCCGCGAAGAGCTCCACAATCGTGGAGATCTCGTTCTCCAGCGTGAAGGGGATGTGTTCGTGCTCGATCATCCCCGCCTCCAGCTTGGAGAAGTCGAGGATATCGTTCAGCACCATCAGCAGGTGCTCCGCGCTGCCCTGGATCGTCTCGCCGTAGCGGCGCTGGATGGGGTCCAGGTTGGAATCCAGCAGCAGCCCGGTCATGCCGATCACGCCGTTCATCGGCGTGCGGATCTCGTGGCTCATCGCGGCCAGGAACTCCTCCTTGGCCCGCGTTGCCGCCCGCGCCTCCCGCTCGCTCTCCTGCAGCGCGTCGCCCTGGGCCTTCAGCAGCGCCGCCTGGCGAGACATGAGCCAGAGGGCGACGAACATGATGGCGGCGATGGCGATGCCGCCGCCAATCAGCAGGGCGCCCAGCCGCTCCACGCCCTCGAAGGCCGCGCGCCGGGGCCGCGCCGCCTCGATCACCATCGTGCCCTGGCGGATGGTGGAGAAGGAGGCGAAGACGTCCTGCCCGTCCTGGTCCTGGCCGGAGAAGGTCCCGCTTTCCCGCCGCGGCAGGAAGTCCCGGAACAGCCAGGCGGAGGGGTTGGTCTCGCCGATCCCCTCCACCCGCCCGTCGGAGCGGGCGAGGAGCGTGCCGTTCAACGCGTGGATGCGGACCGTGACCCCGAAGGCCTCGGCGTGGCGGCGGCCGATGGAGATGAGGTAGTCCGGGTTCAGCAGGGCCACGGCCGCGCCGTTGAACTCCCCGCCGGCGGTCCGCAACCCGCGGGCGAGGGGGATGGACCAGATGCCGGCCGCCTGGATGGCCCGCGCCTGCATGGAGGCGGAGCCGCCGAGGAAGCGCCCCGCCTCCGGCGCGCCCAGGCGCAGGGCCGGGCCGCCCAGGCGCAGCACCCGGAACCAGTCCCGATCCGCCACCGAGGCGCCGCGCAGGCTCTCCACCGTGGAGGCGGTGACGACGCCGTTCGCGTCCACGATCAGAACGGCGCGCAGCTGCGGCACGTCCCGGATCCGTCCGGCCAGCGACCGCGCGGTGCCGGTGGGGTCGGTGTCGGCGCTGCGCTCGGCCATGTCCAGCAGGACGAAGTCCACCGTCTGGATCGCGCGGGCCAGCTGGTCGGCCATGGCGGCGGTCACGCCCATGGTCAGCCGCTCGGCATCGTTCGCCGCCTCGCGCTGGCCCCGGTCGAACAGAATGAGATAAACAGCGGCGAAGCAGACGCCCACCACCATCACGGTTGCCGCGAACAGCCGCCACGGACGGGGGGTCGCCGGCCTGGCAGGGTCGGACTTCAGCAGCCGGTGAAGGGGAGATGGCGACGTGTTCATGCGCGGTGCAGTCATCATCGCAGCACTTTGTCTCTTTTGCGAGACTGCATTGGTCGGCACCGCCCTCGCGCAGTCGTCTATTCGCCGGAACGGCGAGCCGGCCGCCCCGGCCAGGCCGGGGGAAAAGCCCGCGGACCGGCTCTCCCTCATCCGCGCGCGGCGGGAGCTGCTGATCTGCACCGTGCCGGACCTGCCCGCCCTCTCCTGGCGGAACGCGCGGAACGGCGAGCTGGAGGGGCTGGACGCGGACATGGCGCGCTACTTCGCGGCCCAGCTCCGCGTGCGCCCGGTCTTCGTGGAGACCCTGCCCGGCGTGATCGTGGGCCTGGTCGAGCGGGGAGGCTGCGATGTCGGGATGGGCGGCCTCGGCATCAGCCCGGCCCGGGCTGAGCAGGTGGCCTTCACCAAGCCCTTCCTCTCCGGCCCCCTGGCGGCTGTCAGCCAGCGCTCCAACCAGCGCGTGCCGGGCTGGGGGGAGATGGACCGGGAAGGGGTGGTGGTGTCCGTCCTGGCCGGCTCGGTGGCCGAGGAGGTGATGCGCCAGAGGCTGCGCCAGGCGGAGCTCTTCGCCGTCCCCCCGCCGCTGAACCCGGAGCAGGAAACCAGCGCCGGCCGGGCCGATGTCTTCGTGACGGACTACGCGGATTCCCGCCGCCTGCGGGAGGACGACGCCTGGCGCGTCTCCGACGCGCCGCGCACGGTGGGGGAGACTCTCTACGCCTATGCCGTGCCGAAGGGCGACCCGGCCTGGCTGGCGGAGGTGAACCGCTTCCTCTCGGCCGTGAAGGGGGATGGCACGCTGCTGCGCGCGGCCCAGCGCTGGGGCCTGCGCGAGATGCTGGTGAACTGACGGGTCAGCCGCCCAGGGTTTCCAGCCAGCGCCGCTTGCCACCCCCGGCCACGTGCGCCTCTCCCAGGGCGCGGGCACGCGGGGCATCGCCGGCCGCGGCCGCCTCCAGCATCGCGGCGTGCTCCGCATTGCTCTCCAGCATCGCCGCGGGCCGGGCAAGGGAGCGCTGACGGGCCAGATGGCTCTCCTTCAGCAGGGAACTATAGAGGGCGGCGGCGCGGCGGTGCCCGGCGGCCTCCAGCAGCGCCTCATGGAAGGCGAGGTTCCGGGCGTAGTAGCCGGCGGCATCGCCCGCGGCGGCCTCCGCCCCCATGGCCGCCACCTCGGCCCGCAGTCCCTCCATCGTGCCCGGCGGCAGGGTGCCCGCCGCCGCCCGCTCCGCGATGCGGCCGAGGATGAAGCCCTGGAGCATGGCGCGCATGTCGTAGAGTTCGGCGAGTTCCTCGGGCTCCAGCCGCCGCACGCTCATCCCCTGGCCGGCGGGGCCGGCGGCCACCAGCCCCTCCCGCTCCAGCCCGCGCAGCGCCTCGCGCAGCGGCCCGCGGGAAAGGCCGAGGCGCGCGGCCAGCGCCACCTCGTTCAGCCGCGCCCCCGGCGCCAGCTCGCCGGAGAGGATCAGTTCCTCCAGCGCGGTGCGCGCGCGCTCCGAGAGCGGGGCCGGTGGTGGTGGTAGGTCCATGAGGACAGGGCATCACGGTGCCGCGCATCCTGTCAACAGGCTGTTGACAGGGCTGCCCGCCTAGCCCAGCCTGAGCATCAAGGAGGAACCGCCATGCTCGATGCCCCGAACCCTGCCGAGACGGGGACCGCTGCCGGCGCCCTCTCCCGCTTCACGGTGCTGGACCTGACCCGCGTCCGCTCCGGCCCCACCTGCGTGCGCCAGCTCGCGGACTGGGGCGCGAAGGTCATCAAGATCGAGATGCCGGAGGGGCTGGACCAGGGCGATCCGATGGGCGGCCCCCGCGGCGGCCCGGACTTCCAGAACCTGCACCGCAACAAGCGCGGCCTGACGCTGAACCTGAAGTCGCCCGAGGGCGTGGCGATCCTGAAGAAGCTCGCCGCCGAGGCCGACGTGGTGGTGGAGAACTTCCGCCCGGACGTGAAGGACCGGCTGGGCATCGGCTACGAGGACCTGGCGAAGGTGAACCCGCGCCTCGTCTACGCCTCCATCTCCGGCTTCGGACAGGACGGCCCCTATGCCGGCCGCCCGGGCTTCGACCAGATCGCGCAGGGCATGGGCGGGCTGATGTCCATCACCGGCCTGCCCGGACAGGGTCCGGTGCGCGTGGGCATTCCCATCGCCGACCTTTGCGCAGGCCTCTTCGCAGCCCAGGGCATCATGGTGGCGCTGCTGGAGCGCGAGGTGTCGGGCAAGGGGCAGTGGGTGCAGACCTCGCTGCTGCAGGCCCAGGCCTTCATGCTGGACTTCCAGGCCGCCCGCTGGCTGCAGGCCGGCGAGGTGCCGAAGCAGGCCGGCAACAATCACCCGACCAGCATCCCCACCGGCGTCTTCAAGACGAAGGACGGGCACATCAACATCGCCGCCACCGGCAACGCCATCTGGAAGCGCTTCGCCATCGCCGCCGGCGCGCCGGAATGGCTGGAGGACCCGCGCTTCAAGGATGCGGGCTCGCGGTCCGACAACCGCGATGCGCTGAACGCCCTGATCGACGCGAAGATCGCCGAGCGCACGAGCGAGGAGTGGGTGACCGCGCTGAACGAGGCTGGCGTGCCCGCGGGGCCGATCTACTCCATCGACCAGATGTTCGCGGACCCGCAGGTGAAGCACCTGGGCATCGCGACCACGCTGGATGACGGGACGAAGAGCCAGACCTACGTCGCCCAGCCCTTCACCCTCTCCCGCACGCCTAGCCGGATCGTCAGCCACCCGCCCGCCATCGGCGAGCACTCGGCCGAGATCATGGCCGAGGCGGGCTTCCCCGAGGACGAGGTCGCGGGCCTCAAGTCCCGCCAGGTGATCTAGGACCAGACATGCCCGACGCGCTTCCCCCGCCGAACCCGGCTCTCGGCACCGACAAGATGCTCTCCCGCAAGGAGGGCGGCGTCGGCTGGATGATCTTCAACAACCCGGAGCGCCACAACGCCGTCTCTATGGAGATGTGGGAGGCGGCGGAGAAGATCCTGGCCGACTTCCAGGCGGACCCGGAGGTCCGCGTGGTGGTGGTGACGGGCGCGGGCGGCAAGGCCTTCGTCTCCGGCGCCGACATCTCGAAGTTCGAGAGCGAGCGCAGCAGCAAGGAGGCGGTGGACGCCTACCAGGCGCAGACGGCGAAGGTCTACGACGCCCTCTCGGACTTCCCGAAGCCGACCATCGCGGCCATCCGCGGCCACTGCATCGGCGGTGGCTCCGCCCTGGCCGTGTGCTGCGACCTGCGGATCTGCACGGAGAAGTCCTCCTTCGGCATCCCCGCCGCCAAGCTCGGCCTCGGCTACCCGCTGAAGGGCATCCGCCGGCTGGTGCACCTTGTCGGCCCCTCCTTCGCGAAGGAGCTGTTCTTCACCGCCAAGCGCTTCAGCGCCGAAGACGCCCGGATCATGGGGCTGGTGAACCGCGTGGTGGCCGATGACGCGCTGGAGGCCACGATCAACGACTATGCCGGCACCATCGCCGGCAACGCGCCGCTGACGGTCGGCTCCGTGAAGGCCATCGTCGGCGAGGCGCTGAAGGCCGAGCCGGACGAGGCGCTCTGCGATCGCCTGGTGGCCGGGTGCTTCGCCAGCGAGGACTACATCGAGGGCCGCCGCGCTTTCATGGAGAAGCGGCCGCCGCAGTTCAAAGGCCGCTAAACCCGACGATCCGGCCCCCGGAGAGACCCGCGACAGACGGGCCCCGGGGTGCCGCAGGAGGAGTGTCCGAGATGATCCACCGTCGCGCCCTGCTGGGCGCCGGGATGGCGGGCTGCGCCCTGTCCCTCCCGGCCATCCGCGCCGCCGCCCAGGAATCCTGGCCGACCAAGCCCATCCGCATCGTGGTTGGCTTCGCCGCCGGCGGCGCCACCGACATCAGCACGCGGGTGATGCAGCCCAAGCTCACCGCACTGCTCGGCCAGCCCGTGGTGATCGACAACCGCCCCGGCGCGGGCGGGAACCTCGCCACCGACCTCGTCGTGCACGCGCCGCCCGATGGCAGCACCTTCCTGATGGGCACGATCGGCGCCCTGGCCATCAACCCAAGCCTCTACACCAACCTGAACTTCGATCCCCAGGCGGACCTCACCCCCGTTGCCATGGCGGGGAACGTGCTGAACGTGCTGGTCGTGCCGGCAAACCGCCCCTGGAAGAGCGTGGCGGAGCTGATCGCGGCGGCGAAGGCGCAGCCGGACACCATCACCTACGGCTCCTCCGGCGTCGGCGGCGCGGGGCACCTCGCCGGGGCGCTGATGGACCAGATGACCGGGGCCAAGACCGTCCATGTCCCCTATCGCGGCGGCGGGCCGATGATGACGGACCTGATGGGCGGCAAGGTGGACTACGCCTTCTCCACCGCGCCCACGGCCCTGCCGCAGGTGCAATCCGGGCGGCTACGGCTTCTTGCCGTTCCCACGGCGAAGCGCATCCGCGCCCTGCCGGATACGCCCGCGGTGGCGGAGACCCTGCCGGGCTACGAGGTGCAGAACTGGTACGCGCTGATGGGGCCGAAGGGCCTTTCGCCCGAGATCGTGGCGAAGATGAACGCCGTGATGCGGGAGGCCCTGGCCGATCCGCAGGTCTCTGCCTCGCTGGAAGGGCAGGGGGTGGAGCCCCTGCCCAGCTCGCCCGAGGACCTGGCCCGCTTCATCCGGGAGGAGACGGCGAAGTGGGCGCCCATCGTGAAGGCCACGGGCGCGAGGCCGGACTAGGGGGCCTCAAGCCCCGCGCAGTCGCCCAGCCATCAGCTCCTGCAGGTCCAGGTCGTGCTCCAGCGCGTGCAGGACCTCGTCGTGCAGGCGCCCGGCGCGGTGAAGGCGCAGCACCTCGGCCCGCCCCGCGGCCACGGCGGCCAGCACCACGTCGAAATGATCGTCCCGCGCGCCCCGCAGATCCTCGGACGCCTCGCTGAAGCGGGCGGCGGCGCGAGCACGGTAGCCAAACTGCTCCAGCAGGCGGGGATGGCGGATGCTGCCGTCCAGCGCGGTGGCCAGCGCCTGCACCGTGGCGAGCTGGGTCTCGGCCAGGATCACCTCGGCCTGGTGCCGCGTGAGCTGCGCCCCGCCCTCATCCTCCCGCAGGCCGACGCCGAGCAGCCGGATCACCCACCCCAGCGTCGTGCCCTGGAGGAGCACGGTGACGAGGATGACGGCGAAGGCGCTGACGAGGATCAGGTCGCGCCCCGCCATCTCCTCAGGCACGGAGAGCGCCACGGCCAGCGTGACCACCCCGCGCATCCCCGCCCAGCCGATGACGGCCGAGGCGCGGGCATCCACCCCCGTCGCCTCGTGCCCGCGCAGCCGGTCCAGCCCGCGCATGAGAAGGCGGGCGCCGAACACGAAGGCGAAGCGCGAGAGGATGACGGCGACGATCACGGCCAGCACCGGCCCACCCAGGTCCTGCGCCGCGTCCCCCGCGCCCCCCAGCCGCAGCAGCACGCCGCGGAGCGAGAGGCCGATGAGGACGAAGACCAGCGCCTCCAGAAGGTGGGTCATGATCTCCCACACGGCTGTGCCGGTGCGGCGCCCGCCCGCCGTGAAGATCTCGTGCTGGTACCAGCCCAGGACCATGCCCGCGACAACGGTGGCGATTACGCCGGAGGCGTGCAGCTCCTCCGCCAGGATATAGGCGGCCCAGGGCATGAGCAGGGTGGTGATGATGCCCAGCTCCATGGACTTGAAGAGGCCCAGCAGGCGCACCCCGGCCGCCCCCACCGCCAGCCCGGCCACGATCCCGCCGATGGCGAGGACACCGAAGCTGACCGTGGCGTCCCACAGGCTGAAGGTGCCGGTCAGCGCCGCCGCGACGGCGAAGCGGAACAGCACGATGCCCGCCGCGTCGTTCAGCAGGCTCTCCCCCTCCAGCAGCATCATCGTCCGGCGCGGCAGCCGCACCCGCTGCAGCACCGCCTTCGCCGCCACCGCATCGGGCGGGGAAACGACGGCGCCGAGGGCGAAGCAGGCGGCCCAGGGCAGCTCCGGCACCGCCCAGCGCACGACGAGTCCGACGGCGAGGGTGGTGAAGGCCACCGCGCCGACCGCCAGCGCGAGGATGCCGCCGAGCTGCGCCCGGAACTCCCGCCAGGGGGTGAAGTAGGCGCTGGCCATCAGCAGCGGCGGCAGGAAGAGCAGCAGGACCAGTTCCGGGTCCAGGCTCAGCGCGGGCATGCCGGGGATGAAGGTGAGGGCGCCGCCGCCGAGTATGAGGGCCGCGGCGGGCGGCAGGCGCAGCAGGCGCGCCAGCGCCTCCAGGCACACCACAGCGACGAGGAGGAGCAGGATGAACTCGAATTGCGCGGTCGGTGACATGCATTCCCCATGCTGGTCAGGCGGGCCAGCCTAGCACCATGCCGGCCGGGCCGGGATGATTCGCCTGGCGGGCCGCGCCGGCGCCTCAGGCGGTTTCCCTGACCGGCTCCAGTTCCACCTCCTCGATCATCTCCCGCGTCTCGGCGTCGGCCACCAGCTGGCCCTCCCACTTCGCCACCACGGCGGTGGCGAGCGAGTTGCCGATGACGTTGGTGGCGGACCGCCCCATGTCGAGGAAGGTGTCGATGCCGAGGATCAGCAGCAGCCCTTCCTCTGGCAGGTTGAACTGGGAGAGAGTGGCGGCGATGACGACGAGGGAGGCGCGCGGCACGCCCGCCACGCCCTTGCTGGTGAGCATCAGCGTCAGCAGCATCGCCACCTGCGTGCCGAAGCCCAGTGGGATGTCGTAGGCCTGGGCGATGAAGACGGCGGCGAAGGTGCAGTACATCATCGTGCCGTCCAGGTTGAAGGAGTAACCCAGCGGCAGCACGAAGGAGGAGATCCTGCGGGAGATCGGGAACTTCGCCAGCTGCTCCAGCATCTTCGGGTAGGCCGCCTCGGAGCTCGCGGTGGAGAAGGCGATGAGGAAGGGTTCCCGCACAAGCGCCACCAGCCGCGTGATGGCGGGCCCGAGAATGAGGAAGCCGGCGAGGACCAGCACGAGCCAGAGACAGGCGAGGCCGAAATAGAACTCGCCCATGAACTTGGCGTAGTTCACCAGGATGCCCAGTCCGTTGGTCGCGATGGTCGATGTCATCGCGCAGAGCACGGCCAGCGGCGCCAGCTTCATCACGTAGCCCGTCACGCGCAGAATGATGTGGGAGAGGCTCTCGATACTCTCCACCACCGCCCGCGCCCGCTCCCCCATGGACGCGCAGGCCACGCCGAAGAAGAGGGAGAAGACGACGATCTGCAGGATCTCGTTCTCCACCATGGGGCGGACGGCGGAATCCGGGAAGACGTGCGTGATGAAGCCCGCGATCGACATGGCATTGGCGTTGATGCCGGAGCTGGCGCCGGTGGCCACCTTGTGGATGCCCACCCCCGGCTCGAACAGGTTCACCAGCACCAGGCCGAGGGTGAGTGAGACGAGGGAGGCGCAGACGAACCACAGCATCGCCTTGGCGCCGACACGGCCCACCGTGCCCGCATCCGCCATGTGCCCGATCCCCGCGACGAGGGTGGAGAACACGAGCGGGGCGATGATCATCTTGATCAGCCGCAGAAAAACGGTGCTGCCGATCGAGACGTAGCCGGCGATCTGCTTCTGCGTGGCCGGATCCGCGACCCCGCTGTGGATCAGCGCCCCGATCCCGATCCCCAGCAGCATGGCAACCAGGATGTAAGTGGTCATCCGGCTCGACTTCATCGGGAAGGTGCCTCCTGCAGGGCGGACGTTGCCGGCAGGGTGCATGGATCGGCGGCAACAGGGCAGTTAAGTTGCCGTTATCACTGGCCGGGCATCAGGCCCGCGCGCTCAGGGACAGGGCAGTCAGCTTCGCCATCTCCGTCCCGGTGCTGCGCACCCCGCCCACCGTGCCGCCACCGAGCAGGGTGATCAGTTCGGACAGGCCGACCAGTTGCGCGGAGGATGCCCCGCCCGCCCCGGCGAAGAGCGCGGAAAGGTCCAGCGTGTTCGTGGCGCTGGCGGTGCTGCCCGTGGCCCGGTAGGCGCCTACCGCCGCCGCCAGGGCCGCCGCGGAGGCGGCCGGCACGGCCGGGCCGACCGTGCTGGACAGGGCTTTGGCGGAGGAGGTGCGGTACACCGCGGCGTCCCGCACCACCCGGTCGAATCCCGTGCCGGTTCCGTCGGCCCGAAGCGCCGCCAGGGCGTTGATGGAGCGCGTGCCGGTGCTGCGGGCCGTGATCTCCAGCGCGGGGCTGTCGATGACCAGGCGGGTGGCGGCGTCGCTCCTCCGGGCCACCACCAGCAGGTCCTGCGCGCTGCCCGCGGGCCCGACCTGGAAGAGAAGGGCGGAGAACTCGGCGCCGGTGAACTCCGTCCGGCCCGTCACCTCCTCCCCGTTCAGCAGCAGCCTCGCGCCAGCGCCGGTGCCCGCCACGTCCTCCCGCATCGCCACGCGATAGGTCATGCCCGCATCGAACACGCCGCCCGCCGTGTCGAACAGCGTGTTCATGGAGAAGAGGTCGCCCGCTGCCGCGGTGAAGTCGCCCACGGCCCTGAGGGGCGGGGCTGCCTGGCTGCCCAGCGGAGCATGGACCGCAGCATCCGACGCGATGCGCGCATAACTATCCTCCGGCGCGGCGCGCAGCGCCGGCAGGGCGTTGATCGAGCGTTCCCCCGTGCTGCGCGCCGTGACCTGCACGGCGCGGCTGTCCACCTTCATTCCCCTGGCATCGGTGGCGCGCGCCACCACCAGCAGCTCCTGCGAGCTGCCCCCGGTGCCGGCGACGAAGAGGAGGGAGTTGAACTCGGCGGGCGTGAAGTCGATGCGGCGGGTCACGTCCTCCCCATCCAGCATCAGCCTGGCGCCGGAAGTCAGGTCCTCGTCCCGCAGGGCCACGCGGTAGCCGCTCACCTCCACCTTCGCGCTGTAGGGGGAGGAGAAGAGGTCGCGCAGGGCGAAGGCATCGCCCGCCGCGGTGGTGAAGTTGCCGGTTGTGGCGAGGGCGGGCGCCACCTGGCTTCCCAGCGGGGCGTGCAGCGCCGCCTCGGAGGCCACCCGCATGAAATCCGCATCCGCCGCCGCGGGATCGACCGCCGTCCGCAGCGCCCCGGCGGTGTTGAGGGATCGCGCGCCCGTCACCGCCGCGCGGATCACGGCTGGGGTGCTGTCCGCGACCGCGGTCAGTCCACCCTTGCCGTCCTCCTGGCCCGCGCGCGCCACCACCATGATGTCCTGCGCCCCGCCCTCCGGGCCGGCCACGTATTGCAGGGCCAGGAACTCCATCGGGGAGAAGTCCGTGCGGTCCGTCACGTCCTTCCCGTCCAGCACCAGCCGGCCGCCGGGCGCTGCGCCCGGATCGTCCCGCAGCGCCACGCGGTAGAGGGCCGGTTCCGTGCCCTTGCCTACGGGAAAGAGGTCGCGCAGCGAGAGACTGTCCCCCGCCTTCACCGTCATGTCCCCCGCCGCGCCGATGTCGGGGGCCGGTCGGCTCTTGCTTCCCGTGAAGATCGCCGCCTCCTGCGCCACCCGCATGAAGCGGGCATCGGCATCCCCGGGATCGACCGCCGTGCGCAGCGCGGGGGCCGCGTTGGCGGAGCGCACGCCGGTGACGGCCGCCGCGATCGCGACCGCCGGGCTGTCCACGATGCTCGTCCAGCGGCCATCCGCCGCTTTCGTGGCGGCGCGGGCCACGACAAGGATCTCCGCCGCGCTGCCATCCCCGCCCGCCATATACTGAAGGTTCACGAACTCCTCCGGCGTGAAGTCCACCCGGTGGGTCACGTCCTGCCCGTCCAGCAGCAGCCGGGCGCCGGTGCCCGCGTCCTCGCGCAGCGCCACGCGGTACAGCGCGGGCTCGGCCTTGCCTCCGGCGGTGAACAGGTCGTGCAGCGCCAGGGTGTCGCCCGCCTTCAGCGACAGGTTGCCCGCGCCCGAGAGGGTGGGCGCGGCCCGGCCGCCATAGGCGGCGTAGACCGAGGCGTCCTGCGCCAGCGTGACGAACTCCGCATCCGCCCCGCCCTCCGCCGGGGTGCGGAGTGCCGCCAGCACGGAGAGGGAGCGCGTGCCCGTGACCGCCGCGGTGATCTGCACCGGCGCGCTGTCCGCGATCCCCGACCACAGGCCGCCCGCACCCCTGGTGCCGGTGCGGGCCACCACCACCAGTTCCTGCGCGCTGCCTTCCTCCCCCGCGGCGTATTGCAGCTCGTTGAAATCCAACGGGTCGAAATCGGTGCGGTCCGTCACGTCCACGCCGCGCAGGACCAGCCTTCCCCCGCCCTCTCCCCGCAGGGCGACCCGCATGAGATCGGCGCCCGGCGAGCCGAAGAGCTCCCGCACGGAGAGGCTGTCCCCAGCCTTCGCGGTGAACCCGCCCGAGGGAAGGGGCACGCGGATGTCCACGATGTCCGACACGGAGGCGGACCCGCCCGCCGCGGTCAAAGCCGTGGAGGCGTAGCCGCTCGGCAGGTTCGTGTAGAAGGCGGCGCTGCCGCCGCCAACGGAGAGGGACACGGGGCGGCCTCCGCGAAGCCCGCCCTTAATCTGCCCCGGTGCCCTTAACCCGGGGTGAATCCTACCCCACGCGCAGCAGGGTGGGCCCGTGGCGCCGCAGCCAGTCCTGCGCCGCTTCCCGGTGCGGCGTCAGGCGTGACACATGGGCCCAGAAGCGGTCGGAATGGTTCAACTCCCGCAGATGGGCCACCTCATGCGCCACCACGTAGTCCAGCACCCAGTCCGGGGCCATCACCAGGCGCCAGGAGAAGGCGAGCGTGCCGTCCGGCGCGCAGCTGCCCCAGCGGGACCGCGTGTCCTTCAGGGTGATGCGGCGGATCCTCACCCCCAGCGCCGCGGCATGGCCCGCCGCCAGCACGGCGATGCGGCGCTTCGCCTCCGCTTTCATGAAGTCGCCCACGCGGCGGGTGAGAAAGGCGGCGTCGCCCGCCACCACGATCTCCCCGTTCCACAGGATGGCGGGGCCGCGCGCCGTCGGGTCGTGCCGGATGGCGTGGGGGATGCCGCCCAGCGGAATGCGCTCGCCCTCCTTGAAGGGCACGGCGGGGGAGAGGTTGCTCAGGCGCTCCTTCACCCAGGTCGCGTGGGTGTTCAGCAGCGCCATGCCCGCCTTCCGGCCGGAGCGTGGCGGAAGGGTCACCACCACCTCGCCGGCGCGAGGGTCGATCCGCAGCGAGACCCGCCGCGCCCGGGCCGAGCGGTTCCAGCGCACCGGAGTCGGCGTGGGAAGGGCCAATGGGTGGGCGCGGAGGGGAACGTTCTCGGTCTCGTTCTGTTCCATGGGCGGGAGAATGGACCCGCGGCGGGGTCCTGTTCAACGACTTGACAGAGACGGTCATGATCCTGTGGTGAATGCGGTGCAGAAAGAGCACGGAAACAGCGTTCTGGCCCCCGACCCGCCGCGGATCGCCTTCGCCCACGGGCTGCGCGGCCCCGCCGCCCTCTCCGTTCTGCTGAGCCACTACACCCAGTTCTTCTGGGACCGCCGGGGCACGGCCGCGGACTTCCTCGGTTTGCCGAACTGGACAGGTCCGGCGCCCGCCGTGCTGGAGCTCCACCGCTGGTTGCCGGAAGGCTTCGCCGGGCATTTCGGGGTGGCGCTGTTCTTCCTCATCAGCGGCTTCGTCATCCCCTTCTCCCTGCTGGACCGGGGGCGGGGCGCCTTCGCCCTGGGACGGGGCCTGCGGATCCTGCCGACCTACGCGGCGGGGCTCTCCGTCACCATGCTCGCCGTCTGGGCCTGCGCGCGGCACTTCGGGCAGCCCGTGCCCTTCGGCGCGGCGCAATGGGCCACCCAGCTTCTCTTCGTCCGGGACCTGCTGGGCCTGCCCTCGATCGACGGCATCGTCTGGACGCTGGAGGTGGAGGTCCGCTTTTACCTTCTCTGCCTCCTCCTCGCCCCGGCGCTGCGGGCGGGGCGGGTGGCGCCACTGGTCACGGCATCCCTGGTGATGCTCGGGACGATCGGGGCCGTGGCCTCGTTCCCCTTGCCGCCCGCGGGGCTGGAGGCGCTGACGGAGCTGGCGATCAGCGCGCAGATGATCACCTTCATGCTGGTCGGCACCGTCTTCCACGCCTGGCACCGGGGCACGGAGCCGCGGCGGGTGTGCCTTGTGGCCGGGGCGGCCCTGCTGGCCCTCTTCGCCGCGCAGTGGGCGATCGGCGGCATGGCGGCGGCATTGGTGCCGGGCCTGCTCTCCTACGCGGCGGCGCTGGGCCTCTTCGCGGCCCTATTTGCCGGGCGGCACCGTATCCGCCGGGTGCCGGGGCCGCTCGATGGCCTGGCCCGGATCAGCTACCCGCTCTACGTCGTCCACGGGGTGGCGGGCTTCGCGGTGATGCGGCTGCTGCTGGAGGCGGGCTGGGGGCCCGGTGCCGCCATCCTCGCCGCCACCGCCCTGGCCTTCGTGGCGGCCCTGATCCTGCACCTGGGCGTGGAACGCCCGACGCAGCGCGCGGCGCATCGCCTGGGCCGGTAGGTCCGCGCTGCAACGGGGCGTGCGGGGCGGCGTTGCCCGCACCATGGACACCCCGCCCCCGATCCGGGAGATCGATGCCGAGGCCCATGTCCAGCGACGGATATGGCTCGTCTCCCGCATCGCCTGGGCCGGCATGGCCGCCGTGCTGCTGCTCGCCGCGGCCGGGCTGTTCGGGGATGGGACGCTCGCCGAAGCCGAGGAAAGCGCCCCGGACGCCTCCCTCCACCTGCGCTACGACCGCTTCCAGCGCGCCGACGCCACGAACCTCTTCACCCTGGTGCTGGACGATCCCCATGGGGGGGCGGGGGAGGGGAGGGAGGTCGTGCTCTGCTTCGACCGCCCCTTCCTGAAGGAGTGGCGCATCTCGCGCTTCGCGCCGGCGCCGGAGCGCGAGGAGGCGCGGGGCGAGGACCTGTGCGGCCACTTCCTCTACGATCCGGGCATCCGCCCGGCCGTGCTGCGCCTCTGGGCCGCGCCGAGGACGAGCGGCTTCGGCATGGACGGCGCCATCTACCGACCGGGCCGCGCGTCCGTGCCGGTCAGCGCGGTGGTCTGGCCGTGACGGAAACCGTCCTCCGCACCGCCCTGGCCTGGCTGGGGCTGGTGGTCCTCATCCGCCTCTCCGGCCGCCGTACCCTTGGCGAGATGAGCCCGGTGGACTTCGTCGTGCTGCTCATCATGGGCGACATGATCCAGCAGAGCCTGCTGGGCGAGGATTTCAGCATGACCAGCGCCTTCGTGGTGGTGGTGACGCTGCTGCTGCTGACCGTGACCTATGCCTGGGCGAAGTCCCGCTGGCCGCGCCTCACGCGCGCGGTGGAGGGCGTGCCCACCGTGCTGGTGCGGAATGGCGTGCCGGACGAGGCGCAGATGCGGGCCGCCCGCGTCGGCATGGACGAGGTGATGGAGGCGGCGCGGAAGAACGGGCTGGCGGAGCTGGGGGAGGTGCGCTTCGCCGTGCTGGAGACGGGCGGGGAGATCAGCATCATCCCCGCTCGGGATGCGAGGGGCTGAACCTCAGCCCGGATGAGCCTTGAACTCGATCTCCACGAAGGAGAAGGGCACCGTGCCCTCGTTGATCACGTTGTGCTCCACCCCCGGCGGGCGGGTGTAGGAGACGCCCGCGGTGATCGTGGCCTGGCGCGTGGCGCCGCCGGGCTCCTCCAGCGTCATGGTCCCGTCCGTTACGGGCACGACGAGATAGGCCCAGCCATGGCGGTGCCACCCCGTCTCGGCGCCCGGCGGGAAGTCCCACCGAGTGACGCGGGAGGTGGCGTCATCCGCCTGGACGGTGGCGGTGGCGGGGATACGGCAGCGAAGCGGTTCTGACATGAGGATCAGGCAGCAAGCGCCATGCCGATATCGGCCAGCCCCGGCAGGGGCAGGGCACCCGTGGCCTGCCAGGCGGCCCAGGCGCGGTCGCCTTCCTCCCTCGTCAGCGGCGTGTGGGGCGGGCGGATGTGGCGCCAGCCCTCGTCGCCCGTGCTGCGGGCGATGATCTCGCGCAGGCCGGGGATCAGCGGCACGGTGGCGGCCGCCGCGCGGCAGGTGTTCATCATGGCCTGGGCGGCGTCCGCCTCTGGCCCCGTTCGCTTCGAATAGACAGTCTGGGCGAAGCCGCAGGTCAGGTTCGTGGCGGCGGTGATGCAGCCCGCCGCCCCCAGCCCGAGCATCCGCTGGAACAGGCTGTCCCCGCCCGGATAAACCTCGAAGCCACCCGCCGCGAAGGCACGGATATAGGCCTCGGTCTGCGCCGCGTCGCCCGTGCTGTCCTTGATGCCGCGCACCACCCCGGGGAAGGCCTCGATCAGGCGGCCAACCAACTCCACGGAGAGCGGCACGGCCGACTGGGCGGGAAAGTGATAGAGGTAAAAGGCGAGGCCAGGGCCGGTCCGCTCGATCACTTCCGAGTAGTAGGCGAAGAGCCCGTCATCTGTCGGGGCCTTGTAGTAGAAGGGCGGCAGGACGAGCACGCCGGGGCAGCCCACCTCTCGCGCGTGGCGGGAGAGCTCCACCGTATCGGTGATGTTGGGCAGGCCCGTGCCGGGCATCAGCCGCGCCGCCGGCACGCCCGCGCCCACCAATGCTTCCAGGATGCCGCGCCGCTCCGAGAGGCCGAAGGAGGCCGCCTCCCCGGTGGTGCCGAGCACGCCGAGGCTGTTGCAGCCGTGCGAGAGCAGCCACTTCGCGAAGCGGACCGTGCGGGCGTGGTCCGGCGAGAGGTCCGCCTTCACCGCCGTGATCAGCGCCGCGTTCACCCCGGCATAGAGCGCGCCCGTCATCCCGTCTTCCTCTCCCGTCCCTGCATCGCCGCGCGCGGCACCCGGCCGCCCTTGCGGGGCCGGGCCGGCCAGCGGCCCGGCCATTCAACCACATGATCCTCCAGCGCGCCCGCCTCCCGCTCCGGGACGACGCGGCCGCGGACGGAGATGCCGGCGCGGTGGACGCTCTCCGGATCGCCCGAGACCAGCGGGTGCCATTCCGGCAGGTCCTGCCCGCGGGCGAGGAGATGGTAGGCGCAGGTGGGCGGCAGCCAATCCAGCGCGGGCAGCATCTTCGCCTTCAGCTGCACGCAGTCCGGCACGTGGTCCTTGCGGTTCACGTAGTCGCGGCAGCCGCAGCCCTGGGTGTCCAGCATCCGGCAGGCCACGTTGGTGAAGTGGATCTCCTCCGTATCCTCGTCGCGGATCTTGTGCAGGCAGCAGCGGCCGCAGCCATCGCACAGGCTCTCCCACTCCGCTCGCGTCATGGCGGAGAGGGACTTGCGCTTCCAGAAGGGGACGGGATCGGACACGGCGCTCCTCTACACCCCCATGCGGGCCAACTGGAAGCTTGACGTGCCCCGCGACTCGGCGTGAATCCGGCCGATGCCGCTGGACCTGACCATCCCCGAGCGCACGGCCACCACCTGCCGCGCTGCCATGCGCTTCTGCGCCCGCAACCGCTGGGCGCCCCTGGCCGAGATGCCCATCCCCTGCGGCCGGCGGCTGGACATCATGGCCCTGACGCCAGAGGGCTGCCTCTACGCGATCGAGGTGAAGTCCGGCCCGCGCGACTTCCTCTCGGACAACAAGTGGCACGAGTACCGGGACTGGTGCGACCGGCTCTACTTCGCCGTGGACATCGACTTCCCGCAGGAACTGATCCCGGAGGAGGTGGGGCTCATCGTCTCCGACGGCTTCGACGCGGTGATGGTGCGGGACACCGAGCACAAGGCCCTGGCAGGCGCGCGGCGGAAATCCCTCATGCACCGCTACGCCGTGCTGGCGGCCGGGCGCCTGGCCGCGGCCTGCGATCCCGTCGGCGCGCAGGAGATGCGGGCCGCGCTGCTCTGCGAGTAGGCTGGCTTAACATTTCATAAGTCGGAACCCTCTTCCGGCTCCGCCGTTCTTCCCCGGCGCCACCCCCGAGGCGCCACCGGGAGAAGCATCAGTCATGTTCCGTCGTCACATTCCGCTCGCCCTCGCGGGCGCCGCCCTGATTCCCGCCATGGCCCGTGCCCAGGCCCCCACCGGCAGCGCCACGCCCGGGGCCGGCACCGCGCCTTCCAGCATGGCAGGCATGTCCCCCGACCAGCTGGCCCTCAGGACGCATGAGGCCGGCGCCTTCTCCCTCATGACCGCCCGTGTCGGCGTGGAGAAGGCCACGAACCCCGACGTGAAGCGCTTCGCCAATTTCGAGGTGACGGAGCAGGAGGGCGTGGCCCAGGCCATGAAGCTGGCCGGCCACAACTTCCCCGACCATGCCCCGACGGGCGAGAAGGCGCAGATGCTGCAGCGCCTGCAGTCCGCCAGCGGCGCCGAGTTCGACCGCATGTTCCTGCAGGTGCAGGAGCAGGGCCACCAGGAGCTGCTGAGCCTGACCACCGCCCTGATGAACAGCACCGCCCCCGCGCCGGACAAGATCACCGCCCTTCTGGCCAACGGCCAGATCAAGGAGCACCTGATCCTGATCGGCACGATGATGGGTCGTCGCTGAGCCCGACCCCGCGGCGGCCCCGCGGCCGCCGCGGCTTTTTGGAATGGGGCGGCCCTTCGGCCGCCGCGGGGTTGTGGGCTGGGGCGGGCCGTCGGCCGCCGCGGCGTTTTGGGAGGGGGCGGG
>NZ_JANJOU010000025.1 GCF_024594815.1 Roseomonas populi
CCCCGGGGCCCGCGGGGGATTTTGGGATGGGGGCGCCCCTGCGCCCGCCGCGGCTTTTCTGGAGTGGGGCGGCCCTCGGGCCGCCGCGACCTCTTTCCCGAGTGGGCGGCGCCCGGCCGCCCGCAGTCAGCCCTTCAGGCCCAGCCCAAGCCGCGCCACGGCAGCCTCCGCGTCCGGCAGCAGGTCGGCCAGGCGCACCACCCCGCCCCATTCCTGCACCAGGAGCCCGCCCGGGATCTCGTCCGCCCGGTGGTCCGCGCCCTTCACCAGAACATCCGGCCGCAGCGCCTCGATGAGGGCGAGGGGCGTGTCCTCCTCGAAGAAGGTCACGAGGTCCACGGCGGGGAGGGAGGCGAGAATGGCGGCCCGCGCCGCCTCGGCCTGCACAGGGCGGGTTGGACCCTTCAGGCGGCGCACCGCGTCGTCCACGTGTACCCCGACGATCAGCCGGTCGCACCAGCGCCGGGCCTGCTCCAGCAGGTGCAGGTGGCCGGGATGCAGCAGGTCGAAATGCCCGTCCGTGAAGCCCACGCGCCAGCCGCGGCGGCGCCAGCGCTCCGCCTGCTCCGCGGCCCGCCCGCGGGAGACGATCTTCCGCAACGCGCCGTGCTGGCCGCCCAGCGCCTCCAGCAGCTCCGTGTCCTGCGCCACCGCCGTGCCGAGCTTGCCGACGACGAGGCCGGCGGCGATGTTGGAGAGCCGCGCCGCGACCGGCACCGGCAGGCCGGCGGCCATGGCCGCCGCGACCACCGCCACCACCGTGTCCCCGGCGCCGGAGATGTCCGCCACCTCCGCCGCCTCGGCCGGGAAGTGGTGCAGCCCGTCCCCGTCCAGCAGCGTCATGCCGTGCTGGCCGCGCGTGACGAGGACGGCGCCGAAGCCGTGACGCTCCCGCAGGCTGCGGGCGGCGGCGACCACCGCGGCCTCTCCGTCCACCTCCATGCCGGTGGCCCGGTGCAGCTCCGCCCGGTTGGGCACGATGAGGTCGGCACCGGCGTAGAGGGAGAAGTCCTCCCCCTTCGGATCCACCACCACGCGCCGGCCAGCGGCGTGGGCGGCGACGATCAGCCGGGGCGTGACATCCCCCGCCAGCACGCCCTTCCGGTAGTCTGAGAGGACCATGACCTTCGTGGCGGCCACCGTGTCCTGCGCGATCCGGATCAGCCGGTCCGCCAGGCGCGGGTGGACCGGCTGCGCCACCTCGTGGTCCGTGCGGAGGAGCTGCTGGCCGGAAGCCATGAACCGGGTCTTGGTGGTGGTGGCGCGGCCGCCCTGCACCAGCAGCCAGGGCTCCACCCCCGGCTGCCCGCCGATGAGGCCGGTGAGGTCGGACCCCGCCTGGTCGTCCCCCACCACGGAGAGGAAGGCGACGGAGGTGCCGAGTGCGGTGAGGTTCCGCACCACGTTCCCGGCGCCGCCGGGCATGGCCACCTCCCGCTCCACCGCCAGCACGGGCACGGGGGCCTCCGGCGAGATGCGGGTGACGCGGCCGTAGACGGTGCGGTCCAGCATGGCGTCGCCGACCACGAGCACGGAGGCGCGCCGCAGGGACCGCACGGCCTCCGCAAGGTCGGCGGGGCCCATCGGGGGAGAGGGTGTTTCGGGCACGGGGCCAGTCATCCCTCCCGGCGTAGCCCCTGAACGGTACGGGTGGCAACCGGGCGTGCCCCACGGTGACGGAGGGTTAACCCCCTGCCGGCAGATTCGGGGGCGCGATGATCGCTCTCACGCATCCGGCCCAGGACGGGCCCGCCCTTCCGCTCCCCGGCCTCGTGCCGGGGGCCCTGCTCTTCCGCCCCGGCCCCGGCCTGGCGCCGGAGGCGCACCGGGTGGCCCGCGCGCTGCTGGAGGATGCGGCGCGCAACCGCGGCGGCCGCGTCTCCTCCGCCGAGGACGGGACCTGGCGCCTGGTGGCGGCCCCGCCCGCGCTGGAGATGGCGCGGCGGGCGCTCTCGGCGGTGCTGAACGGGCGGGATGCCGTGCTGGTGACAGAAGCCCTGGCCGCGCCGCCGCCCGCCATGCCCGCGCCGGCCGCGACGGGGCCGGAGGCGATCCTTTCCGCCCTGCCGCTGGAAGGCCTGCTGGAACGGCGGGCGATCCTGGGCTTCGGCCCCGGTGGGGTGCCGCGCCCGGCGGGGATGCGGGTTCTGCCCTCCGCTTCCGCCATCGCGGCGGCGCTCGGGCCACGCTGGGAGGGAGCGCCGTGGCTCGCGCACGGGTGGGCGGTGGTGGCGCGCCGCGCCCTTTCCCTGCCGGCCCCCACGGAAGGGGTTCTGCACATCGATGTCCCGCCGGAGGTCCTGCCGGGCGAGGCCGCGCTCTGGCGCCTGCCGGTCCTGCCCGCTTCCGCCCTGGCCGCCCCACCTCCCTGTTGCTTCGGGGTTGGCGGGCTTACCCACGCGGCGCTGGCGCTGGTAGAACCGGCCGCGGTGCCGGGCAGCGCGCTGCACATCGCCCACGACCCGGCGCTGGACGAGCTGTCGCGCGGCTTCTGGGATGGGCTCGGGCCCGGCCGCGTGGTGCTGGAAGGGGTGGCGGACTCCGCCGGGCTGGAATGGGGCCTGGCGCGCGGGATCGCGCGCTTCTCCGGCCCCCAGGCGGACCGGCTGCTGACCGCGCTGCGCCGAAGGGCGGGCGGATGAGAGCCTTGCCCGATCCTGGCGGCGGGGTGCGGACGTTCCTGCGCGCCGGCCGGCCCGAAGGGGCGCGCGACGCGGCCGGTCTGGTCGATCCGCCGCCGCTGACCGGGCCGGATGGGAACGTGGCGGAACTGGCGGCGCTGGTCCGGCTCTGCCTGGCCTCCGGCTCCGTGCGGGACATCCTGTGGTTGCGCCTCTCCCGCCTGCCGAAAGGGCTGGACCGACCCCACCACCGGCGCCTGCTGCGGGAGGCGCTGGCCCTGCCGCAGCACGCCCGCCGCGCGCGGGTGTTCAATCTGCCCGATGGCGACATGGCCGTGGTCACCGCCCCGCCCGACACGCTGCGCCCCGCCGTGCTGCGCGTGCTGGATGGCGCGGTGGAGGAGGCCGCGATCGCGGAGGTGGTGCGCGGCCTGCGCCTGCCGGAGGAGGCGGGCGCGCTGCTGGCCGGGCTGGAGGAGAGCCTCGGCCTCGCCCCGCCCAGCCCCACCGCCGCCCCTGCTCTGCCACCGCTGGAGGCGGAGGCGCTCGCCGCCGTGCTGCCCGCCCTGAAGCGGGCTGATCCAGCCCCCTACCTGCGCCGCCAGCCCGTGCTGCGCCTGGCGCCGGAGGGGGAATCCTGGGTGGCAGCGGAGTCGATCTCCCCCATGCCCGGCGCCCTGCGGGACCGGCTTCTGCCCGGCCAGGGGCTGGAGAGCGTGCCGGCCCTGGCGGCGCAGCTGCGGGTCTCTCTGGAATTGCGGATGCTGGCGGGCATCGCCCGGCCGGAATGGCTGGCCTCGCCCTGGCCGCTGCACCTTTCCCTCTCCGTCGCCTCGCTCACCTCAGACGCCTTCCTGGCGCTGGACGGGCGGCTACCGGGGGCGGTGCGGCCGATGCTGACGCTCGGGGTGCCGGCGGCGGAGATCCTGGCGGATCCCGTGGGCTTCGCGCTGGGGCGGGACCTGGCGGCCAGCCGCGGCTACACCCTGGCGCTCGAGGCGTCGTGCGGCCCGGCGCTCGCGCTGCTGCCGCCGGCGCGGGTCGGGGCGGGGATGGTGCGCCTCCTCTGGTCCGACTCCCTGCCGGCAGAATCGGGACCGGTGCCATCGCTGGTCCGCGCCGGGGTGGAGGTGGTGCTGACGGGGGCGGATCGCAGCGCCGCCATCGCCTGGGGGTGGGAGAACGGCATCACGCTCTTCCAGGGCCGTGCGACGGACCGGCACCTCCGGCATTAACCCGTGCCCTGGCGGCGCGGCGCCGGGGCCTATATCCCCCTGGCATGCGCTCCACCCCGGATCCCGACGCCCCCGCCATCGCGGCCGAGGGCCTGACCAAGCGCTACGGGGAGGTGGTGGCGGTGGATTCCCTCAGCTTCACCCTGCCGCGCGGGGCCACCTTTGGGCTGCTGGGCGGCAACGGCGCGGGGAAGAGCACGACCATCGCCATGCTGCTGGGCCTGCTGATCCCCAGCGCGGGCCGGGCGCGCGTGCTGGGGCACGACATGGCGCGGGACCGCTTCGCGGCGCTGGCGCGGGCCAATTTCTCCTCCCCCTACATCGCCCTGCCGCACCGGCTCAGCGTGGGGGAGAACCTGCGGGTCTACGCCCATTTGTACGACGTGCCGGACGGGGAGGCGCGGATCGCGGAACTGGCGGCGCAGCTGAACCTCGGGGACCTGCTGGACCGGCCGGCGGGCGATCTCTCGGCCGGGCAGAAGACGCGGGTGGCGCTTGCCAAGTCCCTGATCAACCGCCCGGACGTGCTGCTGCTGGACGAGCCGACGGCGAGCCTGGACCCGGACACGGCGGATTTCGTGCGGGGCTGGTTGGAGCGATACCGGGAGGACAGCGGCTGCGCCATCCTCCTCGCCTCTCACAACATGGCGGAGGTGGAGCGCCTCTGCGGCCACGTGCTGATGCTGAAGAAGGGGCGGCTCGTCGATAGCGGCTCGCCGGCCGAGTTGCTGGAGCGCTACGGTCGGGACGACCTGGAGGAGGTGTTCCTGGACATCGCGCGCGACCGATCCAATCCGGGGCGGGCCCCGTGAGCGAGGGGGTGCGGCCCGGGCGGTCCTCCGGCGCCGGAGCCTATGAGCTGCTGCTGGAGGCCATG
The DNA here is from genome assembly GCF_024594815.1 of Roseomonas populi. GTDB lineage: Bacteria > Pseudomonadota > Alphaproteobacteria > Acetobacterales > Acetobacteraceae > Roseomonas > Roseomonas populi. The sequence continues at coordinate 4,734 of NZ_JANJOU010000025.1, forward strand.
GAGGCCGGCACCCTCCCGGCCGGCACGCGGCTGCGCGAGGCGGAGTTGGCGGAGCGGTTCGGCATCAGCCGGACCCCGGTGCGGGAGGCGCTGAAGCGGCTGGAGGCCCAGGGGCTGGTGCTGCACGAGCCCCACCACGGCGCCGTGGTGGCGAGCCTGGACTACGGGCAGATGACGGAACTCTACCACATGCGGGAGGTGCTGGAGGGCACCGCCGCCGGTCTGGCCGCGACCCACGCCACGACGACCGAGATTGAGATCCTGCGGGAGATGGTGGAGCGGGACCGGGGCCTGTTGAAGGACCCGGCGGCGCTGGCGGCGACCAACCGCTCCTTCCACCGGCAGATCCGGCTTTCCGCCCGCAACCGTTTCCTGAACACCTCGCTCGAGAACATGCGGATCTCGCTCGCGCTGCTGGCGCGGACGACCCTGGCGACGCCGGAGCGGGGGGCGGAATCCGTCGAGGAGCACGCGGCGATCGTGGCCGCGATCGAGGCGCGGGACGCCGCGCGGGCCGAGGAGGCCGCGCGGCGCCATATGCGGAACGCCTTCAAGGCGCGCATCCGGCTGGAACATGCCGACGGCCAGGGCTAGGCCTGGCCGGGCCGGTCAGGCCTCCAGGAAGGTCTGGAATCCGCCGAAGATCATGCGCTTTCCGTCGAAGGGTGCGTTCGTCATCGCGCCCTTCATGCGGGGATCGGCCATGACCTTCGCCATGACGGCGTCCCGGGCCTCGCGGCTCTCATAGGTGATCCAGGAGAAGACCACCGTCTCCTCATCCGTCGCCATCACGGCGCGGGGGAAGGAGGTGAGGGTTCCATAGGGAACGTCGTCCGCCACGCACTCCACGTAGGAGAGCGCGCCGTGATCCTTCCAGACCTCAGCGCCGAGGCGCGCCATGGCCTTGTAGTCGTCCATCCCTGCCTTCGGCACGGCAAGCACGAAGCCGTCCACATAGGGCATGAGCCGTTCCTCCGCTGACCAACCCTCGATGATGAAAGCCCCGTCATCTTTCAACGGAAACTTCGGCATCGCTTCCCTTGTGTGGAACGGCGGAAGATCGTATCCCGCCGTATACAGTTCTGGAGGGTAGCAGGGGCGATGCCGGACTTCTCGCGGGTATGGGACGTGCTGGTGATAGGGGGCGGCAATGCAGCCCTCTGCGCCGCCGTGACCGCGCGGCAGGCCGGCTGCTCCGTGCTGCTGATCGAGAGCGCGCCCAAGGCCTTCCGCGGCGGCAATTCCCGCCACACCCGCAACATGCGGACCATGCACACGGAGCCGACCTCCGTGCTGACCGAGGCGTACCTCGAGGACGAGTACTGGGACGACCTGCTGCGCGTGACGGGCGGGCAGACGGACGAGCACCTGGCGCGGATGACCATCCGGCTGACGACGGACGCGCTGCGCTTCATGGAGGCGAGCGGGGTGCGGTTCCAGCCCTCGCTCTCCGGCACGCTCAGCCTTTCCCGCACCAACGCCTTCTTCCTCGGCGGAGGCAAGGCGCTGGTGAATGCCTACTACGCGCTGGCGGAGCGGCTGGGGATCGACATCCTCTATGACACCGAGGCCGTGGACCTGAAGATGGACGACGGCTTCGTCCGCGAGGTGGCGATCACCCATCGCGGCTTCCCCGAAACGGTGCGCGCCAAGGCGGTGGTGGCCTCCTCCGGCGGCTTCCAGGCGGATCTGGAGTGGCTGGAGAAGGGCTGGGGCCCGGCCGCGCGCAACTTCCTCATCCGCGGCACGCCCTATGCCAAGGGCGTGGTGCTGCGGAACCTGCTGGACCAGGGCGTGGCGTCCGTGGGCGATCCCACCCAGTGCCACGCGGTGGCGATCGACGGGCGCGCGCCGAAGTATGACGGCGGCATCGCGACCCGGCTGGACTGCGTGCCCTTTTCCATCGTGGTGAACAAGGACGGCGAGCGCTTCTACGACGAGGGCGAGGATGTCTGGCCCAAGCGCTACGCCATCTGGGGCCGGCTGGTGGCGCAGCAGCCGGACCAGGTGGGCTACGCTATCATCGATGCAAAATCCGAGAAGCTGTTCATGCCGAGCGTCTTCCCCGCCATCAAGGCGGACACGGTGGGCGAGCTGGCGGTGAAGCTGGGGCTGGACCCCGCGAAGGTCGAGGCGACGGTGGCCGAGTTCAACAAGGCCTGCGTGCCCGGCGAGTTTAATTCCAACCGGCTGGACGGCTGCCGCACGGAAGGGCTGGTTCCACCGAAGACCCATTGGGCGCGCCCGATCACGGAGGCGCCCTTCATCGGGTACCCGCTGCGGCCGGGGATCACCTTCACCTATCTCGGCGTGAAGGTGGACGAGAATGCCCGCGTCCGCATGGACGATGGGCGGCCGAGCGCGAACCTTTTCGCCTCGGGCGAGATCATGGCCGGCTCCATCCTCGGCAAGGGCTATCTTGCCGGCTTCGGGATGGCGATCGGCTCCGTCTTCGGGCGGATCGCGGGCAGGGAGGCCGCGAAGAATGCGCGAAACTGAGGCCACCGCCGACGCCCGTCGCGCGCTCGAGGTCTGCAACGCCTGCCGCTACTGCGAGGGCTTCTGCGCCGTGTTTCCGGCGATGACGCTGCGGCGTGAGTTCACCTCCGGCGACCTGAGCTACATCGCCAACCTCTGCCACAACTGCCGGGGCTGTTACTACGCTTGCCAGTACGCGCCGCCGCACCCCTGGAACATCAACGTGCCGCAGGTGCTGGCCCAGGTACGGGCCGAGACCTACGAGGAATATGCCTGGCCGGGCCCGCTGGCCGGGCTGTTCAAGCGCAACGGCACCATCGTCTCGCTCGCCATGATCGCGGGGATCGCGCTGGCGCTGATCCTGACCATGGCCCTGGTGGATCCCTCCATCCTCTACACGCCGCAGCAGGGGCCGGGCGCCTTCTACCGCGTCATCCCCTGGTGGCTGATGGTGACGCTGGCGGGCGGCACCTCGCTCTTCGCCGTGCTGGCGCTGATCATGGGGTTCCGCAACTTCTGGAAGGACACGGGCGGGCGATCCGACGAGCTGCGGCCCGGGCGGCCGCTGGCGGTGGCGCTGCATGACATCCTGACGCTGAAGAACCTTGGCGGCGGGGGCGGCGGCTGCAACGACGTGGACGAGGGCTTCTCCCAGGTCCGGCGGCGCTTCCACCACTTCATGTTCTACGGCTTCATGCTCTGCTTCGCCTCCACCACCACGGCGACCTTCTACGACCACTTCCTCGGCCACGAGGCGCCCTATCCCTTCTGGAGCCTGCCGGTTCAGCTCGGCACCTGGGGCGGGGTGGGGATGGTGATCGGCACGGCCGGGCTGATCTGGACCAAGATCGTCTCCGATCCCGCGCCCGCCGCGCGGAACCTGCTGGGCTCCGACTACGCCCTGCTGGTCCTGCTCTTCCTGGCGGCAGCCACGGGGCTGCTGCTGCTGGCGCTGCGGGACACGGGCGCTATGGGCGTGCTGCTGGCGGTTCACCTGGGCGTGATCTTCACCTTCTTTGCGGTGATCCCCTACTCGAAGATGGTGCACGCCGTTTACCGCTCGGCCGCACTGTTCCGGCACGCGCTGGAGCGGCGGCCCTCGCCTCCGCCGCCGGGGAACAAGCCTTCCGACCGGGCGCTGGGCTCGGCCGCGTAAAAGCGCTGGCCCGGCGGGGCAGACGGGCCGAACATGCCGGAGGCGGCGCATAAGCCGCCCCGGCGAGAGGAGGATCGGTGATGCTGGAAAAGTCGGGAAAAACGCTGCGGATCAGTTCCATGCGGGACAAGGTCTCGCCGGCCGAGTGGCAGGCGCGGATCGACTGCGCGGCCTGCTACCGGCTGGTCGCGCGTTACGAGATGGCCGACATGATGGCCAACCACATCTCCGTCCGCGTGCCGGGTGAGGAGAGCTTCCTCATCAACCCCTACGGCATGATGTACGAGGAGATGACGGCCTCCGCCCTCATCAAGGTGGATATCGAGGGCAACATTCTGGGCAAGCCGGATTACGGCGACTTCGATTTCGGCATCAACCGCGCGGGCTACGTGATCCACTCCGCGGTGCATCACGCCAAGCCCGAGATCGAGTGCGTGATCCACACCCATACCTGGCCGGGCATGGCGGTCTCCTCGCTGGAGTGCGGGCTGCTGCCGATGACGCAGACCTCCATGCGCTTCACCCGGATCAGCTACCACGAGTACGAGGGCGTGGTGCTGAAGATGGACGAGCAGGAGCGGCTCGTCGCCAATCTCGGCGACAACAACGCGATGATCCTGCGCAACCACGGGCTGCTGACGGTGGGCCGCACGGTGGGCGAGGCCTTCAACGCGATGCACCGGCTGGAACTCTCCTGCAAGGCGCAGATCGCGGCCATGTCCTGCAACACGCCGCTGCACCCCGTGCCGCAGACGGTGCTGGACGAGACCTTCCAGAACTATCAGCCGAACGTGCGCCGCCCCTATGGCGTGATGGAGTGGCCGGCCCTGCTGCGGATGCTGGACCGGCTGGACCCCACCTACGCCGAGTAGGCGCGTGCTATTCCGGCACCGCGCCGGAGCGGCGGACGACCTCCGACCAGCGGTCGATCTCCGCGCTGATGAAGGCGGCGAACTCGGCGGGGCTGTTGCCCACCGGGTCCGCTCCCTGGTCAACCATTTGCTTCTCGATATCCGGCCGCTTCAGGATGGAGGCGGCATCGGAGGAGATCTTCCGCACCAGCTCCGGCGGCGTGCCGGCCGGGGCCACCATGCCGAACCAGGAGGAGGCGTCGAAGCCGGGGAAGCCCAGCTCCGCCATGGCCGGCACGTCGGGCGCCGAGCGGGAGCGGTGCAGGCTGGAAACCGCCATGGCCCGCAGCTTGCCCGCGCGGATCTGCTCGATGACGCTGGGGATGGTGGCGAACATGAAGTCCACGCGCCGCGAGAGCAGGTCGTTCAGTGCCACGGCGCCGCGATAGGGCACGTGCGTGGTCTGCACCCCCGCCATCTGGTCCATCAGCGCGCCCGAGAGGTGGGACGACGTGCCGACGCCGGTGGAGCCGTAGGAGAGGCCGCCGGGCTTCGCCTTTGCCAGCGCGACGAGCTCCGCCACGCTGCGGGCCGGGAAGTCCGGCGCGACGACGAGGATATTGGGCACGCCCGCCAGCAGCGTGATGGCCGCCAGGTCCTTGCGCGAGTCATAGGGCATGGACTTGTAGAGCGACATGTTGACCGCGAGCGGGCCCACGGAGGCGACGAGCAGCGTGTAGCCATCGGGCGCGGAGCGCGCGACGTATTCCGTGCCGATGTTGCCGCCCGCGCCCGGCCGGTTCTCGATCACCACGGGCTGGCCCCAGAGATCGGAGAGATGCGCGCCGACGAGGCGCGCGATGATGTCCGTGGTGCCGCCCGCCGTGAAGGAGACGACGATGCGGACGGGGCGGTCCGGCCATCCCGCCGCGCGGGCCGGGCGCAGCGCGGGAACGGCAAGCATGGGCGCGGCCAGAAGGCTGCGGCGTGTCGCTTTCATGGTGTCCTCCGTCCGGCCGCTTCGTGGCGGCGTCTTGCGGGCATCGTGGCAAGTACGGAACGGGCGGCGCAAGCCCGGATCGTCTGGCGGGAACAGGCGGATCGAAGAAGATGCTGTGGAGAGAAGGGATGAGAGAGATCACGCGCCGCGGCCTGATGGCCGGATCGGCCGCCGCGCTGGCACGGCCTGCGCTCGCGCAGCGCGGCTGGCCGGACCGGCCGGTGACGCTGCTGGTGCCCTATGCCGCAGGCGGTTCCAACGACGTGGTGGCGCGTCTGCTGGCGCCGAGGCTGCAGGCGGTGCTCGGGCAGTCCTTCGTGGTGGAGAACCGCACGGGGGCGGGCGGCTCCATCGGCATGGCGGCGGTGGCGCGCGGGGCCTCGGACGGCACGCTGTTCCTCGTCTCCTCGGCCAGCAATCACGTCATGTACCCGATCGTCGCGCCGGGCACGGTGCAGGACCCGCGCGAGGCCTTCTCCGGCGTCTCCATGCTCGTGGACGTGCCGCTGGCGCTGACGGTGGCGAACCGGCTGGGCGTGAGCGACCTGCAGGGTCTGCTGGCGCTGCTGAAGCGGGAGCCGGGCAAGCACTCCTTCGCCTCCTCCGGCGTCGGCGGCTCGCAGCACCTGGCGGGGGAGCTGTTCAAGATGAAGGCGGGCGTGGACATCGACCACGTGCCCTATCGCGGCGGCGGCCCGGCTCTGAACGATCTTGTGGCCGGGCAGGTCTCCATGGCCTTCCTGAACCTGCCCACGGCGCTGCCGCAGGGCGAGGCGGGAACGGTGAAGATCCTGGCCGTGGCGGGAGAGAAGCGGTCTGCCCTGAAGCCGGACATTCCCACCGTGGCGGAATCCGGCGTGCCGGGTTTCGGCGTGCGGTCCTGGACCGCAGCCTTTGCCCCGCGCGCGACGGCGCCCGAGATCGTGGCGCGCTTCAACGCGGCGCTGCGCGAGATCCTGGGCGATGCCACGGTGAAAGCAAGGCTGGCGGAACTGGGGACGGAGGCCGAGCCTTCCACGCCCGAGGAGCTGGACCGCTTCGTGCGCGCGGAGTTCGACCTGTGGACGCCCGTCATCAAGGCGGCGAAGGTGACCGCGCAGTGATAGCGCGGCCTTGATGGCGGCGCGCCGCGGGGGTCGTGCTATGGCTCCAGCCATGCACGATTCCCGCCTTTCCCGCCGCCTCATCCTCGGTGCCCTGGCCGCAGCCGCGCCGGGCATCGCCCTCGCCCAGGCGGCCGACCCCCGGGCGGTGGTGGAGCGGTTCCATGCCACGCTGATCGAGATGATGCGCAACGCCACCCAACTCGGCGTGCGCGGGCGCTACCAGCGGCTGCGCCCGGCGATGGAGGCCAGCTTCGACCTGCCGGCGATGACGCGCATCGCCGTGGGCCCGGCCTGGACGGGGATCGCGCCGGATGGGCAGGCGCGGCTGGTGCAGGCCTTCTCCGACTGGATCACGGCCAACTACGCCAGCCAGTTCAAGGGCTTCTCCGGCGAGAGCTTCACCACCCAGGGCGAGCAGACGCTGCAGAACGGCGACCGGCTGGTGCGGACGACGCTGAACCGGGTGAACGACGCGCCGGTGCAGCTGAACTACCTGATGCGGCAGGGCAGCGCGGGCTACCGCATCGTGGACGTGTACCTGACGGGCACGATCAGCGAGCTGGCGTCCCGCCGCTCCGAGTTCACGGCGCTGTTGCGGGACGGCGGGGCGGAGCGGCTGGTGTCCGACCTGCATCGCCGCACCGCGGCGATGCTGCAGGGCTAGCGATGGCTTCCGGGGGCGTTACCGCGGCGCCCCCGGATCCTCCAGCACGTCCAGCTTGTCGCCCACGTCGCCGCTGCGGCCCAGCTCCACGTCGCGGCGCTGCTGCCATACGCTGCGGAGGCGCGCGTAGAAGTCCAGCGATCCGCTCTGGAGCGCGTCCAGGTTCTCGATGTTCTGCTCGCGCAGGTCCACGCCGCCCACCACGCTGCGGGCCACATTGCCCTCGAAGGGGATGAGGTAGGTGAGGGGGTTGGTGAAGCTGTCCGCCACCAGCCCCACCGTGTCCCGCACGTTGGAAGGGCCGGCGAGGGGCAGCATCACGAAGGGCCCGTCCTCCAGGCCCCAGGAGTAGAGGGTCTGGCCGAAGTCGCCGGTGCGGCGGGCGATGCCGAAATCCGTCGCCACATCGAAGATGCCGCCCAGGCCGACGGTGGAGTTGAAGAAGAAGCGCATCGTCGTGTGCCCGGCATCCAGGAAGCGCCCCTGGAGCACGTTGTTCACGAAGATCCGCGGCTCCTGGATGTTGTCCAGCACGTTGCGGACGCCGGTGCGGATCGGCGCCGGCACCACCTCGCGGTAGCCCTGGGCCACGGGCTTCAGCACCGCGCCGTCCACGGCGAGGTTGGCGTCCAGCACGTCGCGGTTCGTCGCCTCCCAGGGGTCGCCCGGGGTGGCCGAGGCCTCGCCGTCGGCGTTCCGGGTGGCGCAGGCACCGAGGGAGAGGACGCCCAGGCAGAGAAGGACACGAATCGAGGACTGGAACATCTTTAAAGCATAGGCGGCCCCGGGCGCCGCCGCCCAGCGCCGTTTCCAGCACGAGCCTGTGAAATCAGGCCGCTTCCTCGGGCGGCCGGGCCAGCAGGGCGGGGCGGATGAGGAGGGTGACGAACAGCTCCCACCCCAGCGAGATCATCAGCAGCCGCCCCATGCTCGCCGTGCCGGGATGGGTGGAGAGCCAGAGGGCGCCGAAGGCGGTGGCCGTGGTCAGCGCGCTGAAGATCACCGCCCGCATGAGGCTGGACTGCAGCAGGTGGTGCTCCCCCGCCCGCCAGGCGACGACGAAGTAGACGTTGAAGGCCACGCCGATCCCGAAGAGGAGGGGCAGGGCGATGATGTTGGCGAAGTTCAGCGGCAGGTCCAGCACGGCACAGGTGGCAAGGGTGAGAAGGCCGCTCAGCAGCACCGGCAGCATCGTCAGCACCACGTCCCGCACGCGGCGCAGCACCAGGGCCAGCAGCGCCGTGACCGCGACGAAGGAGAGCAGCCCGGCCTGGATGAAGGCGGAAACCACCATCCCGCCGGCCGCCCGGATGGAGATGGGCGGGCCCACCGCCTCCGGTGCCACGGCCAGCACGGCCTCGGAGAAGCGGACGAGGTTGTCGTTGTCGTTCGGGTTGCCACGCGGATAGGCCTCCACCCGCCAGCGGCCATCGGCGGTGCGCCAGTCCGCCACGAGGTCGGGCGGCAGGTCCGCCTCCGTCACCGGGCCGGCGGAAAGCAGGGCGCGGACCTGGCCGAGCAGCACGCGCAGCGGCGCGGACACCGCCTCGTCCGCCGCCGCGCGCTGCGCCGGGGTTCCGGCGGCCAGGCGGGCCAGGGCATCCGCCAGCCGGCGGGCAGCCTCGGCGGCGGGGTCGCGCGCTTCTGCGGCCACGCGGCGCAGGGCCTCGGCGGTGCTCTGCAGGGCGCGGGCGCGCTCCGCGTCGTCCGGCGGGGGCAGGGGCTGCACCCCTTCCAGCACGGGGCCGAGGAGGCCGGCGGCGTCCTGCACGAAGGCCAGCTTCTCCTCCTGCCGGGTGGGGATGAAGCTGGCGAGGCTGACGGTCCGCAGCACCTCCGGCAGCGCCTCCAGCCGACGGCCCATGGCCTGCGCCTCGGCCAGGGAGGGGAGGAGGACGCTGATCGTGTTCGGCGTGCGGTCCGCATCGGCCGAGAGGTCGCGCAGGGTGGACATGGATTCCACCTTCGGGCTGCGGAGGTGCAGCGGGTTGAAGTCGAACCGTACGAAGGGCAGCAGGGCGAGGCAGCCCAGCGCCACGAGGGCGGCCCCGATCAGCACCGGGCGGCGCTCCCGCTCCAGCAGCCGCTCCACCGGCGCGAGCCCGGCGTAGCCGAACTCCGCCCGCCCGCCGGCCGAGGGGCGCATCAGGACCAGCAGCGCCGGCAGCAGGGTGACGGTGAGCAGGAGGGCGATGCCCATGCCCAGCCCGGCGATCGCGCCCAGTTCCGCCACCCCGACATAGGAGGTGGGGAGGAAGGCGAAGAAGCCCGCGGCGATGGCGGCCGCGGCCAGGGCCAGCCCCCGCCCGACGCCGCGCCCGGCCTCGGCCAGGGCGTCGCGCAGGTCCGGGTGCTCCAGCCGCTCCGCCAGGGCGCGCATGGAGAGCTGGATGCTGAAATCCACCCCCAGGCCCACGAAAAGGGGAATGAAGGCGACGGAGATGAGGTTGAACCGCCCGATCGCCAGCAGGCCCACCCCTGCCGTGATGATCAGCCCGATGAGGGTGGTGAGCAGGATGGCCACCATGAAACGTGCGGAGCGCACGGCGAACCAGACGATGCCCACCAGCGCCAGCACCATGGCGGCCGCCACCACGTCCATGTCCTCGGCGAGGCTGGCGAACTCCTCGTCGGCCAGGGGCACGGGGCCGGTGAGGCGGATGGTCGCGCCGTGGGCGGCATCCAGGTTCAGGCGCCGCGCCGTCTCCCGCAGGGCGTCGCTGCCGGCTTGGCCGGGCTGGAGGGCGGTGAAGTCCATCACCGGCTGCACCAGCACGAAGCGCCGCAGCTCCCGCGGGCCCGGCGGGGCACCGGAGAAGAGGGCGCGCCAGGAGAAGAAGGCGGGGCGGCCGGCGAGAACCGCCTCGAAGGTCCCGGCCAGGGCCGTGGCGGCCGGCTGAATGTCCGCCAGCCGCGCCTGCCCGCGCGCCACCCCTTCCAGCACGGTGGAGAGGGCGCCCATGACGCCGCGCAGGCTGGGATCGGCGGCGAGCGGCCCGAGGAAGGGCTGGGCGCGGACCAAGCCCTCGGTATTCGCCTGCACCTCCTCCAGTGGCAGGAGGAGGAGGCCGTTCCGGTCGAAGAAGGGGCCGCCATCGGGGCGGCGGACGCTGCGGAAGCGGTCCGGCTGGGCGGCCAGGGCCTCGGCCAGCCGGGCGGCGGCGCCCTCGGCGATCTCAGGCGTGGCGCCGTCCACCACGGCCACGATCAGGTCTTCCTGCTGCGGGAAGGCCTTGTCGTAGGCGATCTCGCGCTGGCGCCAGACGAGGTCGGTCGAGATCAGCTCGGCCGTGTCCGTCGTCATCGCGAAGTGCCGGGCGGCGTAGTGCATGGCGCCTGCCGCCAACAACAGCCCGATGAGGAGAACCGCCCAGGGGCGCGCGGCGCTGAGGGCGACGAGGCGTCCGGTAAGGGAGGGGCGCCCGGTGGGGGAGGATCGGGGGGTCACGCCTTCGCCTTAGCGGGGTTGGCCGCCCCGGGGAATCAGGCGGCGTCGAGCTGGGGCAGGATATCGCGCCGGGCGCGCAGGATGTCTTCCTCGAAATCGATCTCCACCCAGGGCAGGGCGGTGATGTCCTGGGCGCGGAAGCGGGCGGGCTCGGCCAGGATCAGGTCCCGGATCGCTTCCTCGTACTCCAGCTTCGTGCGCCCGGCATCGACGTGGAGGCGGCACCGGTCGGCCAGGGCCGCGGCGGTCTCGGGGGAGAAGCGGAAGAAGCCCACGGACTCGCCGTGGCTGTCGTGCGCGTGCTCCGGCACCTTGCGGAAGTCCACGATGGTGCCGTTCCGGAAGCAGATCTTCACGGGCTCGTCGCCCGGCTCGATCTCCCGGTCCAGCAGGAGGATGTTCTCCCCCGGCGCGCCGAGCAGGGCGCCGATCATGCGGGAGTCATAAAGGACGTCTCCGTCCATTAGCAGCACGGGGTTCCCGGCCCGCAGCACCGCGTCCTGCACGGCGAGGGATACGAGGCTGCCCTCCCGGAAGTTCGGATTCTCGATGAAGGAAACGCGGTCCGCCCAGCCGATCCGGGCCACCTCCGCCTCGATCAGCCCGTGCTCGTATCCCACGGTCATGCTCACCTGGCGGATGCCGTGCGCCGCCAGCGCGTCCAGGTGGCGGTGGAGTAGGGTGCGGCCGCCGAACTCCAGCAGGATCTTCGGGCCGTCATGCGAGGTTCCGAGCCGCCGTCCCACCCCCGCGGCCAGGATGATCGCGGTGGGGGTGGTGGCATGGACGTGCAAGACAGGATCCCGGATAGGCGGCTCTCCTGTGTGAAGGTAAAGTTACTAGGGAAGCCGGACAAGGGCGGCCATCTTGCCGGGCTTTCCGGCCATCCGCCCGAAGGGATACGCCTTGAGTCACGCCAGCCTGCCGGGCACCCGCCCCCTGGATGCCCCCGCCACCCGCTTCGCTGCCCTGCGGCGGGAGATCACCTCGCCCAGCCTCTCCTTCCTGATGGAGGCGCATGACGGGCTCTCCGCCAAGATCGTGCAGGAGGCGGGGTTCCGCGGCGTCTGGGCCTCGGGCCTCACCACCTCCGCAGCCCTCGGCCTGCGCGACAGCAACGAGGCGTCCTGGACGCAGGTGCTGGAGGTGCTGGAGTACATGGCGGATGCCACCACCCTGCCCATCCTGGTGGATGGCGATACGGGGCACGGCAACTTCAACAATGTCCGCCGCTTCGTCCGCAAGCTCTGCGAGCGCGGCATCGCCGGCGTCTGCATCGAGGACAAGCTCTTCCCCAAGACCAACTCCTTCATCGGGGAGGCGCAGCCGCTGGCGGACGTGGACGAGTTCTGCGGCCGCATCAAGGCGGGCAAGGACAGCCAGACGGACGACGATTTCGTGCTGGTGGCCCGCGTGGAGGCGCTGATCTCCGGCCATTCCATGGAGGAGGCGCTGCGGCGCGCGGAGGCCTATCACGCGGCCGGCGCGGACGCGATCCTCATCCATTCCAAGAAGTCGAACGCGGACGAGATCTTTACCTTCGCGCAGCGCTGGGGCAACCGCGCGCCGCTGGTGATCGTGCCGACCATGTACTACGCGACGCCCACGGACCTGTACCGGCAGGCCGGCATCTCCACCATCATCTGGGCGAACCACCTGCTGCGCGCCTCCATGGCCGCGATGCGGGAGACGGCTTCGCGCATCCACGAGGATGAGTCCCTGATGCGCGTGGAGGGCAGCGTCGCCACCGTGAAGGACATCTTCCGGCTGATGGGCAATGCCGAGCTGGAGGAGGCGGAGCGCCGCTACCTGCCGAGCAAGCCCGCGCCTTCCGCCGTCGTCCTCGCGGCCGGTGGCGGCGGGCTGGAAGGGGTCGCCAGCGACGTGCCGAAGTGCATGGTGGACATCCGCGGCCAGTCCCTGCTGCAGCGGCTGGTCGGTACGCTGCGCGAGAGCGGCGTGCGCGACGTCTCCGTGGTGCGCGGCGAGCGCAAGGAGGCGGTGACGCTGCAAGGCGTGCGGATGGTGGACAACGACCGCCATGCCACGACGGGCGAGGCCATGTCGCTCGCCTGCGCGCGGGACGCGATCAAGGGCGAGACGGTGGTGGCCTATGGCGACGTGCTGTTCCGCCGCTACATCCTGGACAGCCTGCTGACGAGCCGCGCCGACGTGGTGGTGGCGGTGGACACGCTGGGCGCGCAGCCCCGGCCCGGGCACCGCGACCTCGTCACCGCCGACCGCCGCTTCTCCGGCGACTACCTGGACGACCGGCCCGCGCATCTCGTGCGGCTGGCCGCGGACGTCCCGGCGGCGGAGTGCCATGGCGAGTGGATGGGCCTGGCCCGCTTCACCGCGCGCGGCGCCGAGTGGCTGCGCGAGGAGATCGCGGCGATGGAGGCCGAGGGCGTGCTGGAGGGTGCGGACATGCCGCTTCTGCTCACCCGCCTCGCGGCGAAGCACCCGGTGCGCGTGAAGTACTTCAGCGGCCACTGGCTGGACGTGGACACCCTGACGGACCTGGCGGAAGCCCGTAACTTCACATGATCAAGGCTGACGACTTCATCGAGGAAGCGGGGCGCGCCGGCTTCGACTTCTACACGGGCGTGCCCTGCAGCTTCCTGACGCCGCTCATCAACGGCGTGCTCTCCACGCCCGCGCTGAACTACGTGGGCGCGGCGAGCGAGGGGGAGGCGGTGGCCATCGCCTCCGGCGCCTGGCTGGCCGGGCGGCGGACGGTGGTGATGTGCCAAAATTCCGGACTGGGGAACGCGGTGAACCCGCTGACCTCGCTCAACCATCCCTTCCGCATCCCCACCTTGTTCCTGACGACCTGGCGCGGCGAGCCGGGCATCCCCGACGAGCCGCAGCACGAGATCATGGGCCAGATCACCCAGGACCTGATTTCCCTGATGCGGCTGGAGCAGGCGCCCTTCCCGCAGGCCCGGCAGGCGCTGGGCCCGGCGCTGGACCACGCCGCCGCGCGCATGGAGGAAACGGGGCTGCCCTACGCCTTCGTCGTGCGAAAGGACGATGTGGAGGAGCGCGACCTGAATCAGACCCCGCGCGCCCTGCCGGTGCCCGGGCGACGCGAGGATTGCCCGGCCTCCGGTGAGCGGCCCGCCCGCGCGGCGGTGCTGGAGCGGTTCCTCTCGCTCGTGCCGGAGGACGCGGCGGTGATCGCCACCACCGGCAAGTGCGGGCGGGAGCTGTTCACGCTCGCCGACCGGAGGCAGCACCTTTATCAGGTCGGCTCCATGGGCGGGGCCAGCGGCATGGGCCTCGGCGTGGCGCTGAACACGGACAAGCCCGTGGTGGTGCTGGACGGCGACGGCGCGGCGCTGATGAAGCTTGGCACCTTCGCCACCATCGGTGCTTACGCGCCGAAGAAGCTGGTGCATTTGCTGCTCGACAATGGCGTGCATGACTCCACGGGCGGGCAGGCCACCGTCTCGCCTTCCGTGGACTTCGCGGCCATCGCGCTGGCCTGCGGCTACCGCTACGCGGCTTCCGCCTCCTCGCTGGACGGGTTTGAGGCCGCCTTCCGCGCGGCGCTGGCCGCTGGCGGGCCGGCGATGATCCATCTGCGGATCGCGCCGGGGTCCATGACCAAGCTGGGGCGCCCCACGGTGAAGCCGGCCGACGTGGCGCGGCGGTTCCGGGACTTCGTCACCGCGTGATCCTTTCCACCGTCGTCAGCCTGCTCGTCGGCCTGTCCATCGCCGTCGCGCTGGTCGCCACCAATGATCCGCACGCAATCCTGCACCTGATCCTGCAGACGGGCTGGTGGATGGCGGCGGTGCTGGCGCTGAACGTCGGGCAGATCTTCGCCTCCGGCCTCGGCTGGGGGCCGCTGATCGAGGATCCCCGCCGCCCCGGCGTGATGGGGCTGGCCTTCCTGCGCTGGATCCGCGTTTCCACCAACGCCCTGCTGCCGATCGTGCAGGCGATGGGGGAGCTGATCCGGGCGCAGCTTCTGGTGCGGATGGGCGTGGCGAAGGTGAAAGTGATCGCCAGCCTCGCCATCGACCTTGGCACGGAGATGGCGTCGCAGATCGTCTTCTCCCTCATGGGGCTGGCGGCGCTGCTGTTGATCCCGCACGCGGCCGGCACCTCCGCCACCTTCTGGGCGGTGGCCGGCACGGCGATGGGCGCGGGAGTGACGGGCTTTTTCATCGCCGCCCAGCGCTGGGGCCTGTTCAAGGTGGTGGAGAGCATGCTGCCGAAGCTGGCGGCGCGGGTGGGCTGGACGTCGCTCGGCGAGCTCTCCGGGCTGAACGACACGGTGCAGCACCTCTACGCCCAACCCGGGCGGCTCTGGCGCAGCGGGGGGTGGCACATGGTCTCCTGGCTGATCGGCGTGGTGGAGACCTGGGCGGCGATGCGGGCCGTGGGCATCGAGGCCGGGCTGGCGGAGGCGCTGGTGATCGAGAGCCTTGGCCAGGCGGTCCGCAGCGCCGGCTTCTTCATCCCCGGCGCGCTGGGCGTGCAGGAGGGCGGCTACGTGCTGATCTGCGCCCTCTTCGGCATCCCGCCGGATAAGGCGATCGCGCTGGTGCTGATCCGGCGGATCCGCGACATCATCCTCGGCGTGCCGGGCGTGATCGCCTGGCGCTGGAGCGTGGCGGGCGCGCGGCCCGCGGCCGAAGCAAGAGGCGCGACATGAGCGACAGCCCCATCCTCCTGACCCCTGGGCCGCTGACCACCGCCATCGGCACCCGCCGCGCCATGCTGCGGGACTGGGGATCGCGCGATCCGGCCTTCATCGCCCTCACGGCTGAACTGCGTGCCGGGCTTCTGCGCGTGGCGAAGGGGGAGGGGACGCATGTGGCCGTGCCGCTCCAGGGTTCCGGCACTTTCATCGTGGAGGCGGCGATCGCCACCCTGGTCGGGCCGCAGGACAAGCTTCTGGTGCTGATCAACGGCGCCTATGGCAAGCGGATGGTGACCATCGCCAAGCGGATGGGCCGCGCGGTGGAGGCGCTGCGCTGGCCGGAGGATCGCCCAGTGGAGGCGGCCCGCGTGGCGGAGGCGCTGCGGGCCGATCCCGCCATCACCCATGTCGCGCTGGTGCATTGCGAGACGACGACGGGGCTTCTGAACCCGGTGGAGGAGGTGGCGGCCGCCGTCGCCGGGGCCGGTCGCGCTTTCCTGCTGGATGCGATGAGCAGCTTTGGCGCTCTGCCACTGGATCTCTCGGCCACGCCCGTCACGGCCGTTCTCGCATCCTCCAACAAGTGCCTGGAGGGAGTGCCGGGGATCGGCTTCGCCCTCGTCACGCCCACGGCGCTGGAAGCGGCGGCTGGCCAGAGCCCCTCCCTCTCCTTCGACCTGCACGCCCAGTGGAAGGGCTTCGAGAAGGACGGCCAGTGGCGCTTCACCCCGCCCGTGCAGGTGGTGGCGGCGCTGGTGGAGGCGCTGCGGGCCTTCGAGGCGGAGGGCGGGCAGCCCGCGCGTCTGGCGCGCTACGCGGACAACCTGCGGATCATGCTGGCGGGGATGCGCCGCCTGGGCTTCGATCTGTTCCTGGACGAGGCCCTGCAAGCCCCGATCATCGCCACCTTCCGCCTGCCGGAGAGCCTGGCCTTCCGCCCCTTCTACGACGCGCTGGCCGAGCGCGGCTTCCTCATCTACCCGGGCAAGCTGACGCAGGCCGAGACCTTCCGGATCGGCTGCATCGGCGCCCTCGCCCGCGCGGATTTCGAGCGGCTTCTGGCGGCGGTGGAAGAGGTGCTGGCCCCCGCCTGATCAGGCCCGCTGCTGCCGCGTGCCCGCCACGGCGAGGTAGAGGGCGGCGAGCGGTGTGATGATCGCCGCTGCCCAGAGCATCGGCACCGCAACCCCGACCCAGATGAAAACCGGTACGAGCGCGAGCATGTCGTCCGGGTCGATAACGATGCCGGGTACGGGTTCCCAGCCCCGCAGCGTTCCGATCCGCAGGATGTGGAGTTGCCAGAAGATGGCGCCGATCGCGATCCCGGCCACCGTGCCCAGCACCGGCCCCGTGTTGCCGATGGCCTCCATCTGCCCCACCCCGATGCCGATGAAGGCGATGACGTTGGAGAGGCAGTCGCTGAGCAGGTCGTAGCGGTGCCCGGCCGGGCTGGTCTGGCCGGTGGAGCGGGCCAGTTCGCCGTCCGCCCGGTCCAGCAGCATGGAGAACAGGAAGATCCCCGCCCCGATCGCCTGCCAGGTGCCGGCGTCCAGCCCCAGCGCGACTGCGGCGGCAATGCCGCTGAACAGGCGCATGGTGGTGATGGCGTTCGGCGTGATCCCCGTGGGCGCGATCACCCGCACGGCCGGGCGGACGATCCGGTGGATGACGGTGTTGCTGCTCACGTCACGCCGCGGCTGGCTTGGGGGTCTTCATGAAGCGTAGGGCGAGGCGCACGAAGAAGGGCACGGTGTTCGGCCGCAGTAGGCGCTTGTCGTAGCCCGAGAGGCGCCGGTCGTTCTCCGCCAGGCAGATGCCCATCAGCTCCGCCGGGCTCATGGAAATGCCGATGGAGTCCGAGTTCGCGGTGAAGTTCGTCTGGGAGGAGGAGCCTCCGAGGTCGCGCGCCAGCACGAAGCGGTCCCAGAGCAGCACGGCCCAAACGGCCGCGGTCTTCGCCAGGAAATAGGGCTTGCGCCACAGGGGCTGCTGCGCCCGCTTCCAGGCGGCCCAGTTCTGGAAGAAGAGGATGTGGCGGCTCTCCTCCTGGATCACCGGCTCGAAGGTGTCCACGAGATCGGGGGGGAAGAAGCCGGAGCGGCGGGCAGCCTCGAAAAGGCCGAAGGCGAAGAAGCTGTCGATGCACTCGGAATAGCCGGTGCGCATCCAGCCCCATTCCACGTCCTTGAAGCCCGTGTACTCGGGCTCCGGCTCCAGGACCACGCCATAGGCCTCGACGAGGTTGGACAGCACCTTCTTGTGGCGCGCCTCCTCGTCCGCATCCATCACCATCGCCCGGTTCAGCAGCGGGTCGGCGATGGTGCGGGCGTAGTCGTGCACGCGGAGAGAGGCGCGGCCCTCTGTCTGCACGGCGATATCCCAGATCGGCAGGCTGGTGAGGCGGGCATGGGCCTCGGCGTCCAGCTTCGGCCAGTCCAGCACGCGCGGCTTATAGGGGTTATGCGTCTCCAGCAGCATCCGCGCGAACATCCGCATGTGCGCGTCGCTGCCGATCCGCACCGGGCCGGGCTCGTCGAAGGTCCAGTGGCGGGCGGTGTGGTCGGCGGCGGCCACGGTGGGGCTGTCGAGAGGAACGGTCTCGGCAGGACTCGACGACATCGGAAAACCCCAGAAAAGACCCGGCGATCCTCAACCGGGACCGGGAATAATGGGCGCCTGGCCCAGGAACGCAACCCGCCCGGGGCGGGAAGCTGCCATGGCCGGGGGAAAGCCGTGCCGCCCCGCGCAACCCATGCGGGTGCTGCAGGGGCGGCGGAGCTTCCGTCCGTTCTGGAGGAGCTCCTCGATGGAACCGCATTCCCGGATGGTCCTACGCTCGCCGTACCGGGTAGCCGGAGGCGCAGCCCCTCGCGGCTTGATGGGCCGCTCTTTCTCACCTTCCGTTCGGAGGACCGGCCGCCAACACTCCTCCCTGAAGCGGATCTCCCGCGCGTGGCGGAATGTCGCAGCCGCTCCAATTCGATCGGCCCACGGGGGATTGGCCTTGAACAAGGCCTGCCGAGGCACCTGATCGCGAATGCGGCGAGCTGGATCAGGTCCTGGCATCAGGGCCGGGACGGCGTGGCTGACCGTCGGCGCCTCCGCGCCGGGGGAGATGGTGCTGGACGTGCTGCCCGCGCTGCGCGGCCATGCGGGCGGCGCGGGAGCGGTGGAGGTTGCGGCGATGGACGGAATCCGGGAAAACATGGGGTTCCGCTTACCCCGTGAACTCCGGGCACCGTCCGACGCGACGATCGCCCAGCCAGCCGAATAAGAGGAGCGCCGTTTTGGGCATCCCCATGCTGCAGGCCGCCCGGATCGGGGCGTATCTGATGAAGCAGCAACTCTCCGGGCGGAAACGCTACCCGCTGGTGCTGATGCTGGAGCCGCTGTTCCGCTGCAACCTGGCCTGCGCCGGCTGCGGCAAGATCGACTACCCGAACGAGATCCTGAACCAGCGCCTGTCCTACGAGCAGTGCATGGAAGCGATCGACGAGTGCGGCGCGCCCGTCGTCTCGATCGCGGGCGGCGAGCCGCTGCTGCACAAGGACATGCCGAGAATCGTCCAGGGCTATCTGGAGCGGAAGAAGTTCGTCATCCTCTGCACCAACGCCCTGCTGCTGGCGAAGAAGATCGACGACTACAAGCCGAGCCCGGCCTTCACCTGGTCCATCCACCTGGATGGCGACCAGATCATGCACGACAAGTCCGTGTGCCAGGACGGCGTGTACGAGAAGGCGGTCGAGGCCATCAAGCTGGCGAAGTCCAAGGGCTTCCAGGTCTCCATCAACTGCACCCTGTTCAACGACGCCGACCCCGAGCGCACCGCCCGCTTCTTCGACGAGGTGACGGCGATGGGGCTGAACGGCATCACCGTCTCCCCGGGCTATGCCTATGAGCGGGCGCCGGACCAGCAGCACTTCCTGAACCGCACCAAGACGAAGGAGCTGTTCCGCGGCATCCTCTCCCGCGGGCGGGGCGGCAAGGCCTGGCCCTTCACGCAGAGCCGGATGTTCCTGAACTTCCTGGCGGGGAACGAGGCCTACAAGTGCACGCCCTGGGGCAACCCGACGCGCACGGTCTTCGGCTGGCAGAAGCCCTGCTACCTGCTCGGCGAGGGTTACGCGAAGACCTTCAAGGAGCTGATGGACGACACGGAGTGGGACAAGTACGGCGTCGGCAACTACGAGAAGTGCGCCGACTGCATGGTCCATTCCGGCTTCGAGGCCTCGGCCGTGAAGCACATGATCACCAACCCCATCAAGGCGCTGAAGGTGCAGGTGGGCGGCATCCGCACCACGGGCGCGATGGCGAAGGACATCTCCCTCGATAACCAGCGGCCCGCCGACTACGTCTTCTCCGGCCATGTGGAGAAGAAGCTGGCGGAGATCCGCGCCACTGCGCCGGCGAAGGGCGCCAAGCACGGCCCGCGGGTGAAGATCACCCGTTCACCCGGTGGGGCCGGCGAGGCCGGGCCCGAGAGCATCGTGGCCGCGGAGTAGCGCCCGGAAGGCCCGCTCCGCCTCCCACCCCGTCCGGATCAGGGCGGGGAGCTGGAGGGGGTTGCGGGCCAGGGAGAGCAGCACGGCCGGCAGGTTCATCCCGCCATCGGGCCGCATGCCTACCCGCGCGGCGGGCGGCAGGCTGCGGTCCGCGCCGTCCGAGATGACGCGGGCGGCGGCGAAGGGTAGTCCGTGACGGTAGGCGACGCGGGCGGCGATGTGGGACTCCATGTCCACGGCCAGGGCACCGGTTTCCCGGTGCAGGGCTGCCTTATCGGCCGCTTCGGCCACCATGTGGTCCTGCCCAAGCACCCCGCCACGCCGGGCGCCGGGCAGGGTGGCCGCCAGGCGGGCCGACCAGGCGGCCTCGCCATCGACCACCCAGTCACCCGGCCGCAATCCTGGTTCCAGCGCGCCGGCAATGCCGATGCTGAGAATGCCGGCCATCCCGGGGACCAGCCGGTCGAGGTCCGCTTCCAGCCGCCCGGAAGCCCCGCCGCCCACGACGACCCTGGTTCCGGAGCCGGCCAGGATGCGAGCTTCCCGCATCAGTCCCGTCGCGATGAGGATCGTCATGCCGGCAGCCCCGAAAACGCGCTGCGTAGCGCGGAAGGTCTAAAGGCGGAACGGCGGGACATCTGTAGGCCGCAAAAATTCAACCAATGCGAGAAAAGAAGTTCGGCGGATCGCGTAACGGATTTCGGAATTGGGTAATTGTTAATCTCTGGTTGTTAGGCTGTTTGCGCGGTTCGAAGATCAGGGCGCGCCATATAAAAGGACATTGCGGGATAGATACTTGCCCCGCCATGATGCCGCTCATATCGAGAACTGAAACAGCATTCGCGCGGGCCACATGCAGCAGGACGAGTTCGGTTTTCTGGCGCTTGCCATCGCGGAAAGCCTGGCCATGCTGGCCAGTTCCCGGGACCTTACGGCGCAGGGCGAGGTGCTTACGGCGCTGAGCGACCTGTCCGAACGGCTCCGCGCCACGAGCCCGCAGATGCTCCCGCGTCTCGAGGCCTTGATGTCCGCGGTCAGGCACGCCCCCCTTCCGGAGGCGCGGGACTTCATCGGGTAATCGCGCGGGCAGCGCTCGGCGTGGCGTCGGGAGTTTGGCGGAGGAGAGGGGCGCCCCACTCCTGCTCACATCCCGTGCAATGGCCGCGCCGCGTTGCCTTGCTTCAGGTTTCGGAACCGCGCCATGGCCCAGAGGGGGAAGAACTTCGGGTAGCCGTGGTAGCGCAGGTAGAACACGCGCGGGAAGCCGCCGCCCGTGTAGTGGTCCTGTGCCCATAGCCCGTCCTCGCCCTGGCTGCGGCGCAGGTACTCGATCCCGCGCGCCACGGCCGGATGGTCCACCTCGCCAGCCGCCATCAGGCCCAGCAGGGCCCAGGCCGTCTGGGACGCGGTGGAGGGGGCGGGCTCGTAGCCCCGGTAGTCCAGCTTGTAGCTCTGGCAGTCCTCGCCCCAGCCGCCATCGGGATTCTGGATGCCGATCAGCCAGTCGGCCGCGCGGCGGACGGAGGGCGCGGTGCCGTCCAGCCCGGCGGCGTTGAGGGCGCAGAGGGCGGACCAGGTACCGTAGATGTAGTTCACGCCCCAGCGGCCGAACCAGCTTCCGTCCGGCTCCTGCTCGCGCTCCAGATAGTCCAGGGCGGCGCGCATGCGCGGGTTCTCCCGCGTCTCGCCGAGCTGGGCGAGCATGGAGACGCAGCGGGCGGAGACGTCTGCGGTGGGTGGGTCCAGCAGGGCGCCGTGGTCGGCGAAGGGGATGTTGTTCAGATAGAAATGCGTGTTGTCGGCGTCGAAGGCGCCCCAGCCGCCATCGCCGCTCTGCAGCCCCACCGTCCACTCGGTGCCGCGCGCGATCGCCTCGTCGTAGCGCGAGTCCAGGCTCATCTGGCCGCGGGCGCGGTCCATGGCCATCACCACTACGGCGGTGTCGTCCAGGTCGGGGTAGTGGGCGTTGCGGTACTGGAAAGCCCAGCCACCCGGGCGGACATGCGGGCGCACCTCGGCCCAGTCGCCCTTCACCTCCAGCTCCTGCAGGGGCTTCAGCCATTCCAGGCCGCGCGCGGCGGCCGCCTCGGCGGCCTCGCCGCCCACCTCCAGCATGGCGTGCGCCGTCAGCGCCGTATCCCAGACCGGGGAGACGCAGGGCTGGCAATAGGCCTCGTCCTCACGGATGACGAGGAGCTTCTCCACGGACTGCCGGGCGATGGCGCGGTCCGGGTGGTCCTCCGGGTAGCCCAGCGCGTCGTACATCATCACGGCATTCGCCATGGCCGGGTAGATGGCGCCCAGGCCATCCTCGCCGTTCAGCCGCTCGGTCACGAAGGCCACGCAGCGGTCGATGGCCTGACGGCGCAGGGTTCGCGGCCAGAAGGGCTCGGCCACCTTCAGCCCGCCGTCCAGCCCGTTGAAGAACAGGGCCCAGCCCGGGTGCTTGTGGCTGCGCGCCCGCTTCCAGGAGAGGCGGCGGGAGGCAAAAAGCTCCTGGATGCGTACGCCGCGCGGGTTGCGCGCCCGCACGCGCATCGCCTGCAGCACCAGCAGCGGCACCAGCACCGTGCGCGCCCAGTAGGACATGCGGCCGATATGCACGGGGAACCAGCGCGGCAGCAGGATCATCTCCACCGGGATGGTGGGGACGCGGCGCCAGGAGAGCTCGCCGTACATGGCCAGCAGGATACGGGTGAAGACGTTGGCGCGCCCTGCGCCCCCGTGCGCGAGGATGGTGGTGCGGGCGCGGGCCATGTGCGGGGCGTCCGGGCTGTCCCCGATCATCTTCAGGGCGAAGTAGGCCTTCACGGAGGCGCTGATGTCGAAGGCGCCGCCGTGGAACAGGGGCCAGCCGCCGTGGTCGCCCTGGATGCGGCGGAGATAGTTGCCGATCCTGCGCTCCAGCTCGAGGTCGTCCGGCTCGGCCAGGTGCTGGCGCAGCAGGATGTACTCGGCGGGAATGGTGGCGTCCGCCTCCAGCTCGAAGACCCAGTGGCCGTCCTCCCGCTGCTGCCGCAGCAGCGCGTCGGAGGCGCGGGAGATCCCGGCCTGGACGGCGTTCAGGTCGATCTCGGTGTCGGAGAGGAGGTCGTTCGGCAAATCCGTCATGCGCGGCCCGCCATGGCCTGGGCCCGCCCTTTCCACATCCCGCCCTTGCCGCGCCAGACCTGCAGGGCGGATTGCAGGGTGAACCATGTATAGGCCGCCCCGATGACCGGCAGTGCCGGCCCCCAGAGCGGAGAGACGCGGTAGAAGCGGAGCATGGGCTGGAAGGCAAGCGCCATCATCGCCCAGGCTACCAGCCCCGCGATCCGCGCAGGGCCATCCCCGAAGAGGGCCAGGGCGGGCGGAAGCAGGTAGGTGAGGGCCATGCCCAGCACCGTTCCCGCCAGCAGAAGGGGTGAGTAGCCGAGCTGGGCATAGGCGGAGCGGGAAACCATCCGGCCGATCTCGGCCACCCCGCCATAGGGGCGCAGGCTGCGGGCGCGCCGGGTCAGGTCCAGCCGGATGGGGCCGGTCCCCTTCAGGCGGCGGGCCAGGTTGCAGTCGTCGATGATGGCGGTGCGGATGGCGGCGATCCCGCCGATGCGCTCCAGCGCCTCGCGCCGGACCAGCATGCAGCCGCCGGCACCGGCGGCCGTGCGGGCCCGCGCATCCGCCACCCAACGGAAGGGGTAGAGCGTCTGGAAGAAGAACACGAAGGCCGGGATCAGGAAACGCTCCGCCGCCGTGGCGCAGGAGAGCTCGGCCATGAGGGAAACGAGGGAGAGCCGCCCCGCCTCCGCCCGCGCCACCAGGGCGCGCAGATTGTCGGGCGCGTGGCCGATATCGGCATCGGTCAGCAGCAAGTAGTCCGGGGCATCCCCGGCATGGCGCACGCCCTGGGAGAGTGCCCAGAGCTTGCCCGTCCAGCCCCCGGGCAGGGGCTCGCCCCGCAGCACCTCCAGTGGGGCGCGGTCGGCGGTGGCCCCGAGGGCTGACATCGCTGCCTCGGCGGTGCCGTCCGTGCTGCCGTCATCCACGAGGATCACGGAGAAGGGGCCGGGATAGTCCTGCGCGCGCAGGCTGCCGATGGAGCGGGCGATCACGTCCGCCTCGTCCCGCGCGGGCACCACGGCGACCACGCGGGGCCAGGCCGCTGGCTCCGGCGCCGGGTCGCGGCTGTCACGCTCCCGGCACAGCCAGAAGCCGCCGCGGGCGAGGAGCAGGACGAGCCAGATCGCGACCGGTACCAGGCCGAGGAGGAGGGACATGCCCTATAGATAGCCCGCGCCGCGGAACCACGCGATGGCATCGGCGACGCCCTGCTGCCAGGGCCGGGCGGTATAGCCCAGCTCCCGCTCCGCCTTGGCCGAGGTGAAGAACATCCGGTAGCGGGACATGTTCAGCCCATCCACCGTCAGCATCGGCTCCTTCCCCGTGATCCGTGCCACCGCCTCCGCGCCCCAGGCCAGGGGGTAGAGGGGGCCGCGCGGCAGCTTCACGCGGGGGGCGGGACGGTTGGAGAGCCGCGCCACCTCCGCCAGGAAATCTTGCAGGGAGACGTTCTGGCCGCCGAGGATGTAGCGCTCGCCGGCCCGCCCCCGCTCAAAGGCCAGCAGGTGGCCCTCCGCGATGTCGTCCACATGGGCGAAGTTCAGCCCTGTCTCGACGAAAGCGGGGATCTTGCCGCGCGCGCCGTCCAGGATGATGCGGCCGGTGGGGGTGGGTCGGATGTCGCGCGGGCCGATGGGGGTGGAGGGGTTCACGACCACCGCGGGCAGGCCGTCCCCGGCCACCATCGCTTCCACCACACGCTCGGCCGCGGTCTTGCTTTGCTTATAGGCGCCGATGGCGGCTGCGGGGTCCTGCGGGGCGGTTTCGTCCACCGGGCCGGCGGCGCCGGCCAGCTTCAGGGTGGCGACGCTGCTCGTGTAGACGATCCGCTCCACCCCGGCTGCCTGCGCCGCCCGCATCAGGTCGCGCGTGCCCTCCACGTTCACCCGGTGGATCACCGAGGGATCGGGGGCCCAGAGCCGGTAATCCGCCGCGACATGGAAAAGGTACCGCACCCCCGCGAGCGCGGCGCGGAGGGAGGCGGGGTCGGTCAGGTCGCCGGCCACGGGTTCCCAACCCATCCCCTCCAGATTGCCGCGCGGGCTGGAGGGACGGATGAGGACCCGTACGCGCAGGCCGCGCGCCGTGAGGGCCCGGGCGACGGCCGATCCCAGGAAGCCGGACGCACCGGTGACGAGCGCGGTCTCGCCTGGGTGGAGTGAAAAGGGGGCGGGGCCGGGAAGGGGCCCCACTACGGGGGCGATCGGCCGGTCAGCGTCAGGAATGGCCTGCGTTCCCTTTTATGGCGGTGCCCGGCATGCCCGGAGGTCTGTTGAACGTCAAACCCGGCCCGGAGGGAATAGCTTTCGGATCAGATCCAGAACGGAAATAAAGCGTTCCGGCGATGAACACTGGTTCTCCTCGGGAAGGGGCTGCTCCGGGATGAAACCCTTTCGGCGCGACCAGATCGGAAGAGCAGGGCTCGACAAGCCCGCATCAAGACGGATCTGTTGTTCGAATTTGAGAGGCATTCTCAAATTCAGGGTTGCCAATAGTTACCCCCGATCTCGTCGCCTTGCTCGATATTGCGGGAACCGGGTACTACTCCAAGTGTTATCTCGTAATGCGGCACTAGGTCTGGGAGGGCCACATGAACATGGAACTCTCGCGGCGCGGCCTGCTGAAGGTCGCCGGCGCGGGCGTTGCTGGTACGTCACTCGGGGCAATGGGTTTCAGTGAGGCGGAGGCCGCGGTCGCGGCCCATGTCAGGCCCCTGAAGCTCGCGAACCTGAACGAGACGCGCAGCATCTGCACCTACTGCTCGGTGGCATGCGGCATCATCGCCTATTCGAAGGGTGACCGCCGCAAGGGCGAGCGCGCCGAGCTGATCCACATCGAGGGCGACGTCGACCATCCCACGAATCTCGGCACGCTCTGCCCCAAGGGTGCGGCGCTGAAGGATTTCGTGAAGTCGGCCTCCCGCCTGCAGTACCCGATGATCCGCAAGCCCGGCTCGGACCGGTTCGAGCGGGTGAGCTGGGATTTCGCCCTGGACCGCATCGCGCGCCTGATGAAGGACGACCGCGACGCGAACTTCGTGGCGAAGAACCACGACGGGCTGGCGGTGAACCGGTGGACCACCACCGGCATGCTCGCCGCCTCCGCCACCACCAACGAGACGGCCTGGGCGACCTTCAAGGTCGCCAAGGCCCTCGGGATCGTCGGATTCGATAACCAGGCGCGCGTCTGACACGGCCCCACGGTGTCCAGTTTGGGCCCGACATTTGGCCGTGGAGCGATGACGAACTCCTGGACCGACATCAAGAACGCCGACCTCGTTGTCGTCATGGGCGGCAATGCGGCGGAAGCGCACCCGTGCGGCTTCAAGTGGGTGACGGAGGCGAAGGCGCATCGCGGCGCCAAGCTGATCGTCGTCGACCCGCGCTATACCCGCACGGCCTCCGTCTCCGACTTCTACGCCCCGATCCGGCAGGGATCGGACATCGCCTTCCTGAACGGGCTGATCAATTACTGCATCACCAACGACAAGGTGCAGTGGGAGTACACGAAGGCCTACACGAACGCCGCCTTCATCGTGAAGGAGGGCTTCGGGTACCAGGACGGCCTGTTCACGGGCTATGACGAGGAGAAGCGGGACTACGACCGCAGCACCTGGGACTATGAGATCGGGGAGGACGGCTTCGCCAAGGTCGACCCGACGCTCCAGCACCCGCGCTGCGTCTGGAACCTGCTGAAGCAGCACGTCTCGGTTTATACGCCGGAGATGGTGTCGAACATCTGTGGCACGCCGAAGGACAAGTTCCTGCGGGTGGCTCAGATGGTCGCGGAGACGTCCGCGCCGAACAAGGTCATGACGTCGATGTACGCCCTGGGCTGGACCCAGCACTCCCACGGCGCGCAGAACATCCGCGCCATGGCGATGCTGCAGCTCATCCTCGGCAACATCGGGCTGCGCGGTGGCGGCATGAACGCGCTGCGCGGGCACTCCAACATCCAGGGGCTGACGGATCTGGGGCTGATGTCCCACCTCCTCACCGGCTACCTGAACATGCCTTCGGAGGCGGAACCCGACTACGCCACCTACATGAAGTCGCGGCAGTTCAAGCCGCTGCGCCCGGGCCAGACGAGCTACTGGCAGAACTACTCGAAGTTCATGGTCTCCTTCCAGAAGGCCATGTGGGGCGACGTGGCGCAGGCCTCGAACGACTGGTGCTACGACTACCTCTCCAAGCTGGATGTCCCGGCCTACGACATCCTGCGGATGTTCGAGCTGATGAATCAGGGGCGGGTGAACGGCTACATCTGCCAGGGCTTCAACCCGCTGATGGCCGTTCCCGACCGGGCGAAGGTCACCTCGGCCCTCTCCAAGCTGAAGTTCCTCATCACGATGGACCCGCTGGAGACGGAGACGGCGCGCTTCTGGGAGAACCACGGTGAGTTCAACGCCGTGGACACCAAGAGCATCCAGACCGAGGTGATCCAGCTTCCCACCGTCTGCTTCGCGGAGGATGAGGGGTCCCTCACCAATTCCGGGCGCTGGCTGCAGTGGTTCTGGCCCTCCGCCACGCCTCCGGGCGAGGCGAAGCCGGACACGGCCATCATGGCGGAGATCCTTCTCCGCATGCGGGAGCTGTACAAGAAGGAAGGGGGCGCCTTCCCCGACCCTGTCC
The DNA here is from genome assembly GCF_024594815.1 of Roseomonas populi. Taxonomy (GTDB): domain Bacteria; phylum Pseudomonadota; class Alphaproteobacteria; order Acetobacterales; family Acetobacteraceae; genus Roseomonas; species Roseomonas populi. Next base: position 32,323 of record NZ_JANJOU010000025.1, read on the forward strand.
TGAACCTCTCCTGGGACTACCATAACCCGCGTGAGCCGGAGCCGGAGGAGCTGGCCCGCGAGATCAACGGGCGCGCGCTCGTCGATCTCAAGGACCCGGCCGATCCGTCCAAGGTGCTGGTGCCGGCGGGCAAGCAGGTGGTGAACTTCTCCCAGCTGCGGGACGACGGCTCCACCATGTGCGGCTGCTGGATCTACTCCGGCTGCTTCAACGAGGCGGGCAACAACATGGCCCGGCGGGACAACCGTGACCCCTCGGGCCTGGGCACGCACCCGAACTGGACCTTCGCCTGGCCGCTGAACCGCCGCACCCTCTACAACGGGGCCTCGGCGGACACGCAGGGCCGGCCGTGGGATCCCAGCCGCAAGCTGCTGGAGTGGGACGGCACGAAATGGGTGAGCGACGACGTTCCGGATATCGGGCCGACGTCCAAGCCCGGCGAGGTGCAGCCCTTCATCATGAACCAGGAGGGGGTCTCGCGCCTCTTCGCCCGGGGCATGATGCGGGACGGGCCCTTCCCCGCGCATCTCGAGCCGTTCGAGAGCCCGGTGCAGAACGTGTTCAACCGCCGCATGCGGGGCAACCCGGTCGGCCGCGTCTTCGAGAGCGATGTCGGCCGCTTCGGCAACGCGGACGAGTTCCCGTTCTTCGCGACCTCGTACCGGCTGACGGAGCACTTCCACTACTGGACGAAGCACAACGTGGTGAATGCCACGCTGCAGCCCGAGTTCTTCGTGGAGATCTCCGAGCAGCTCGCGGCGCTGCGCGGAGTGGAGAACGGGAGCTGGGTGCGCGTGTGGTCCAAGCGCGGATCGGTGAAGGCGCGCGCCGTCGTCACTAAGCGCATCCGCCCGCTGATCTGCGATGGCAAGGAGGTGCATGTGGTGGGCGTGCCCATTCACTGGGGCTTCATGGGCGCTGCGAAGAAGGGCCACAGCGTGAACACGCTGACCATGCCCGTGGGCGAGGCGAACATCGAGACGCCGGCGGTGAAGGCGTTCCTCGTCAACCTGGAGCCGACCACGGCTCCCGGCGTTCAGTCGTGAAGGGGGTGCAGTCATGAGCGGCAGCACGACCTACCAGAGCCCGCGCACCGCGGTCTCCAACCCGCCGGTCACGCCCGTGGCCGCAGGCTTCGGAGAGGCGGACCTCATCCGCCGCTCCGCCACCAGTGACCTGCCGCCCCCGCAGCGGCAGCTCACCCCCGTGGCGAAGCTGATCGACGTCTCCAAGTGCATCGGCTGCAAGGCCTGCCAGTCGGCCTGCATCGAGTGGAACGACACGAAGCCGGACATCGGATCGAATCACGGGATCTACGACAATCCCCGTGACCTCACCGAGAACATGTTCACCCTCATGCGGTTCACGGAGTGGGTGAACCCGGAGACGGACAACCTGGAGTGGCTCATCCGCAAGGATGGCTGCATGCACTGCTCCGACCCGGGCTGCCTGCGGGCCTGCCCGGCGCCGGGCGCGATCGTGCAGTACACGAACGGGATCGTGGACTTCATCCACGAGAACTGCATCGGCTGCGGCTACTGCGTGAAGGGCTGCCCCTTCAACATCCCCCGCATCTCGAAGGCGGATCACCGCTCCTACAAGTGCACCCTCTGCTCGGACCGCGTGGCCGTCGGCCAGGGCCCGGCCTGCGCGAAGGCCTGCCCGACCCAGGCGATCGTGTTCGGCACGAAGGAGGACATGAAGCGGCATGCCGAGGGGCGGATCGCGGACCTGAAGTCCCGTGGCTACGCCAATGCGGGGCTCTACGATCCGCCGGGCGTGGGCGGCACGCATGTGATGTACGTGCTGCACCACAACGACAAGCCGAACATCTATGCCGGCCTGCCGGAGAACCCGCGCATCTCCCCGATCGTGCAGACCTGGAAGGGCGTGACGAAGTATGTCGGCCTGGCCGCCATGGGCTTCCTGGCGGCCGGCAGCCTCATCCACGGCGTCTTCGCCCGGCCCAACCGGGTGACGGAGGAGGATGACGAGCACGGCGAGCGACTGGTGGAGGGCAAGCCCGTGCCGCCGCCGAAGCCGGAGACCTATCCGGACGGCGGGGAGCGCGCCTGATGGTGGAGCGTATCCAGCCCGGGGATGTCATCCACCCCGGCAAGCCGAGCACGGTGGGCCGCTACGGCCCGCTGGCGCGGCTGAACCACTGGGTCACGGCGGCCAGCCTGATCCTGCTGGCGCTCTCCGGCCTCGCGCTGTTCACGCCCTCCCTCTACTGGCTCACGGGCCTGTTCGGAGGCGGGCAGAACACGCGGGCGCTGCACCCCTGGATCGGGGTACTGCTCTTCGTGAGCTTCTTCATCTTCTTCTTCCAGCTCTGGCGGGCCAACCTGCCGCAGCGGGTGGACTGGGTGTGGCTGTCGAAGATCAAGGACGTGGTCGGCGGGCATGAGGAGCGGCTGCCGGAGCTCGGCAAGTACAATGCCGGCCAGAAGTTCATCTTCTGGTCCATGGCCGGGCTGATCCTGGTACTGATCGTCAGCGGCGTCCTGATCTGGGAGCAGTACTTCGCCGACTACGTGGACATCCCGGTCCGCCGGATCGCGGTGATCACCCACTCCATCGCGGCGGTTCTGGCGATCTGCGTGTTCATCCTGCACGTCTATGCGGGCATCTGGACGCGCGGCACGCTTCGGGCCATGACCCGGGGCGACGTGACGGCGGGCTGGGCCTGGCGCCACCACCGCAAGTGGCTGCGGGACATCGCCGCGCAAAAGCGGGTTGATCCGGCCGAGTAAGATAGAAGGGGCGTGGCCGGTCCGGCCCGCCGAAGGTGACATGTCCGGTTTCGAGAGCATCCAGCCCGATCCTTCCACGATCGGGCGCCTTCTCCCGCCCCCCTTCGCCGTGTTGCCCGACCCGCGCCGCCTGTTCCGGGCGCGGGCGGAACGCTTCGCGGCGCTGGGGCAGGCGGGGGATCTTTCCCCCTATCTGCGCTTCCTGGCAGGGCTGTGCGAGGCGCAGGCGGCGGTGGCCGACACCTTGCCCCCGCCCGAGCCCATCCCCGCCGCCCAGGTGGAGCGGGCGAGGGAAGGCAAGATGCCGCCGCTGGACCGCAACGCCTTCCGGGACTCCCCCGGGCTGCGCGCGGTGATCGGGCCTTTCCTGGACGCCATGGTGCCCGTGCCGAAGCCCCAGCCGGCGCAGGATGCGCTGGAATGGCTGCGCCGGGCGCCTGAGGAGTCCATGAGGGAGATGCTGGGCAACGTGGTGGCGGATGCCATCCCGCTGGAGGCAATCCCGCAGCACCTCTTCCTCTCCGCCGCCGCGCAGATCGAGGCGGCGCGGCTCGCTTCCGGGCTGGATGCCGCGAAGCTGGTTCCGGTGGAGATGGGGGTCTGCCCGGTCTGCGGCGGGCCGCCCGCCGCATCGCTGGTGGTGGAGCGGCCGGGGGCGGAGGGCGCGCGCTACGCCGCCTGCGCCTTCTGCGGAACACAGTGGAACGAGGTGCGGATCAAGTGCCTGGCCTGCGGCTCCACCAAGGGCGTGGGCTACAAGGCGCCCGATGAGGGCGGGGCGGAGCCGGCCATTAAGGCCGAGACCTGCGATTCCTGCCGGAGCTGGGTGAAGATCCTCTACCACAGGCACAATCCCTCGCTGGAGCCGGTGGCGGATGACGTGGCGAGCCTGGGGCTGGACCTGCTCATGCAGGGCACCGAGTACCGGCGGGCCGGCTTCGATCCCTTCCTGATCGGCTACTAGGCGCCGTGCCGGACAAGGCGGCCCTCCGGGCCCTTCCTTCCGTGGACCGCGTGCTGGGCGCGGCGGAGTGCGCGCCCCTGGTCACGCGCTTCGGCCGTGCGGAGGTGACGGCGGCCGTGCGCGCGGCGCTGGCCGAGGCGCGGGCGGCGGGGGCGCTGCCGGACGCCGCCGCCATCGTCACCACCGCCGGGAAGGGGCTGGCGGCGCGGCATCGGTCTAACCTGCGGCCCCTGTTCAACCTCACCGGCACGGTGCTGCACACCAATCTCGGCCGCGCGCTACTTGCCGAGGAGGCGGTGGAGGCCGCTGCCGCCGCGATGCGCGATGCCGTCGCGCTGGAGTTCAGCCTGGAGACCGGCCGGCGCGGCGAGCGCGACGACCACCTGCGCGACGTGCTGCGGGAGCTGACGGGGGCGGAGGACGCCACCCTGGTGAACAACAACGCTGCCGCCGTGCTGATCGCGCTGAACACGCTGGGCGCGGGGCGGGAGGCGATCGTCTCCCGCGGGGAGCTGATCGAGATTGGCGGCGCCTTCCGCATGCCGGACATCATGGCACAGGCAGGCGTCCGGCTGGTGGAGGTGGGCACGACGAACCGCACCCACCCCAAGGACTACCGCGGCGCGATCCGGCCGGAGACGGCGCTGATCGCGAAGGTGCATCCCTCCAACTACCGGATCGAGGGCTTCACGGCCGAGGTGGGCGGGGCGGAGCTGGCCGCCATCGCGCGGGAGGCCGGGGTGCCCCTGATGAACGACCTCGGCTCCGGCACGCTCGTTGATCTGTCGCGCTGGGGGCTGGCGAAGGAGCAGACGGTGCGGGAGGCGGTGGCGGAGGGGGCGGACATCGTCACCTTCTCCGGCGACAAGCTGCTGGGCGGGCCGCAGGCGGGCTTCATCGTCGGGCGGCGGGACCTGATCGCCGCCATCAACCGCAACCCGATGAAGCGGGCACTGCGGATGGACAAGATCCGCATCGCCGCGCTGGAGGCGACGCTGAAGCTGTACCGCGACCCGGACCGTCTGGCGGAGCGGATCCCCGCATTGCGCCTGCTGGCGCGCAAGGGGCCGGAGATCGAGGCCCAGGCGCGGCGGCTGCTCCCGCTGGTGGCGCAGCACCTGCCGGCGGGGATCGACGTGGAGGTCTGCGCCTGCCGCAGCCAGATCGGCTCCGGCGCCCTGCCCGTGGACACGCTGCCGAGCGCCGGCCTTCGCCTGACAGCGCCGCGCGGGCGGGACCTGGAGGCGCTGGCGGCCGCGCTGCGGGATCTGCCGCGCCCGGTGATCGGCCATGTGAGGGACGGCGCGCTGGTGCTGGACCTGCGCTGCCTGACGGATGAGCGCGCCTTCCTGGAGAGCCTCTCCGCCTTGCCGGGGACACATGGGCTGGCTTGACCGCTTCCGGCGTGCCGCGCCGCTTCCAGACCCGATGGAGGACGCGCTCGCGGCCTTCCGCGCCGGGGATTGCGCGACCGCCCTGGCCTTGTGGGAGCCCCTGGCGCGGGCCGGGGATGCGCGGGCGCAGGCGAATATCGGCGCCTGCTTCGCTGAGGGCATGGGCGTGCCGCAGGATCCTCCCCTGGCGCTGAAGTGGCTCAGCCTCTCGGCCGAGGCCGGGCATCCTCCGGGCCAGCGCAATCTTGCGGCGCTGCTCCTGCGCGGCGGCCGCGGGGTGGAGGCGGACTTCACCCGTGCCGCCGATCTCTATCGGAGCGCCGCCGAGGCGGGCGATGGGCTCGCCCAGGACATGCTGAGCTGGATGTTGCTGGAGGGCGAGGTGATGCCCGCCGATCCGGCGCAGGCACGCGAATGGGCGGAAAAGGCCGCGGCGCAGGGCGTGGCGTCCTCGATGACGCGGATCGGCATGCTGTACCATCACGCCATGGGCGTGGAGCGGGACGTGGCGGAGGCGGCGCGCTGGTGGACCAGGGCCGCCGCGCTGGGCGATGCGGATGGCCAGGCCATGCTCGGTGCGGCGCATCATCTCGGCGCCGGCGTGGAGAAGGATGGGGTGGCGGCCCTCGCTTGGCTGCTGCGCGCCGAGGCCGGGGGCAGTGCCCTGGCCCGCCCCTTTGTTCCCGCCGTGCGCGCCGCGCTGGACCCGGCCGGCGTCGCTGCGGCGGAGCGCCGGGCGAAGGAGCCCCTGCCATGATCGTCGGCACCGCCGGGCATATCGACCACGGCAAGACCGCCCTCGTCCGCGCCCTGACGGGAGTGGAGACAGACCGGCTGAAGGAGGAGAAGGCCCGCGGCATCACCATCGAGCTCGGCTTCGCCTATGCGGGGGAAGGTGATCATGTCACCGGCTTCGTGGACGTGCCGGGGCATGAGCGCTTCGTGCACACCATGCTGGCGGGCGCCAGCGGCATCGACTTCGCCCTGCTGGTGGTGGCCGCCGATGACGGGGTGATGCTGCAGACGCGCGAGCACCTGGCGATCTTGGACCTGCTGGGCATCGCGCGCGGCGCGGTGGCGATGAGCAAGGCGGACCTGGCCGATGCGACGCGGCGTGCGGAGGTGGAGGCGGAGATCCGCGATCTTCTGGCGCCGACCGCCCTGCGCGACGCCCCGATCATCCCCGTCTCGGCCATCACCGGCGAAGGCATCGGCGAGCTGAAGGGCTTGCTGGCGCGGGCCGAGGCGGAGACGCGCGCGCGGGACGATGGCGGGCGCTTCCGCCTCTCCGTGGACCGCAGCTTCGTGCTGCAGGGCGCGGGCACGGTGGCGACGGGCACGGTGCTGTCCGGCGCCGTCTCGGTGGGGGATGCGGTGGTGATCAGCCCGCTCGGCCTCGCCGCGCGCGTGCGGTCCATCCACGCCCAGAACCGGCCCGCCGCGCGCGGGGTTGCCGGGCAGCGCTGCGCGCTGAACCTGGCGGGGGAGGGTGTGTCGAAGGACGCCGTCTCGCGCGGAGACATGGTCCTCGACCCTGCCCTGCACGCGCCCACCGACCGCATCGACGCCGAGTTCCACGCCCTGGAAGGCGAGCCGAAGCCGATCGGCCAGTGGTTCCCCGCGCGCCTGCACCATGCGGGGGAGGAGGTGGGCGCGCGCCTGGTTCCGCTGGAAGGGCCGGTGGCGTCGGGCGGGCGTGGGGCCGTGCAACTGGTGCTGGATCGCCCGATCGCGGCGGCGGTGGGGGACCGCTTCATCCTGCGCGACGTCTCCGCCCAGCGCACGGTCGGCGGCGGCCGTTTCCTCGACCTGCGGGCGCCCGCGCGCAAGCGGCGCACGCCGGAGCGGATGGCGGTGCTCGAGGCGCTTTCCGCCCCCGCGCCGGAGGCTTTCGCGCGGTTGCTGGACCTGCCGCCCTTCTCCGTGGAGCTGGATGCTTTCGCGCGCGACCACGCGCTGGGGCCGGCGCAGGAAGCCGCGCTGGCTGGAATGGCCGTGATGCTGGAGGCGGGGGGGCGGCGCACCGCGCTCTCCGCAGGCCAGTGGGCGGCGTTCCGCGCCAGCCTGGTGGAGGAGGCGGGCCGCTACCACGAGGAGAACCCGGACATCCAGGGCATCGGGCGGGAGCGCCTGCGGATGCTCGCCCGCCCCCGCCTGCCGCAGCCCGCCTTCCTGGCCGCGCTGGAGCGCCTGGCCGCGGAGCGCGCGGTGGTGCTGGAGGGCGCCTTCGTGCGCCTGCCCGGGCACGAGGTGCGACTGAACCCGGCGGACGAGGCGCTCTACGAGGCCGCCGTGCCGCATCTCGGCGGCGAGGCGCGCTTCCGCCCGCCCCGCGTGCGCGACCTCGTGCCGGTTCTGGGCGCGGCGGAGCCGGAGATCCGGCGTGTGATGAAGCTCTGCGCGCGCCTGGGCCGCGTGGACCAGGTGGCGCATGACCACTTCTTCCTCCGCGCCACCACGGCGGAGATGGTGGAGATCGCGCGCGACGTGGCCGCGGCCGCGCCCGATGGCTGGATCACCGCCGCCGCCTTCCGCGACAGGATGGACAACGGTCGCAAGGTCGCGATCCAGATCCTCGACTTCCTGGACCGCCACGGCGTCACCTTGCGCCGGGGGGACCTGCGCCGCATAAATCCGCACCGTGCGGACGAGTTCCGCATGTCCACCGATGCTGGAGGAGAATCGTCCCCGGTGGGGCGTCCGGACTTCAAATCCGGGTGGGGCAGCGAGACTGTCCCGGGTGGGTTCGACTCCCATTCTCTTCCGCCATCCGGTGCACTCGCATGACCGCGCCCGCCGAAACCGACTTCGACGACTGGATCACCGCCACGCACCGCGCGGCCGGGGATTTCACCGTGCTCTTCGTGCTGCTGCGGATCACGGACCGCACAGTGGAGCCGCTGCGCTCCGCCTGGCTGCACGTGATGGGCGACGAGACGCGGTGGCCGGAGATGGTGCAGCTCTTCGCCGGCGCGAAGGTGCCCTGGGACGCGGCCGTGTTCTTCCGCGCCGGGCGCGAAGGGCTGGTGCCGGACGCGGAGGCGAGGGCGCGGCTGCAATCCCTGACGCGCAAGCTGCACGAGGACCGCTCCCTGATCCGGGAGGGCGAGTTCTTCAACGCCGACGGTCTGCGGCTCCGGCTCGACGAGCAGAAGCCGCACTGAGCGGATCGCCCCAGGAAGCAGACCAGGGCATGAAGCCGCTCAGCCGATAGGACGTCCTCAGGCCGGACGGGGCACGGCCTGCCGCGCCAGCAGCTTCCAGCCGCCCGCCTGCTTCTGGAACACCAGCAGCACGCCGATCCGTACCGTCGCGGGGCGGCCGCCATCCGCGGTCTCGGCGGAGAGGATGTGGCGCACCATCGCGACGTCGCCGGACGTGGCGACCGTCTGCTCCGTCAGGTTGATGCTGCGGAACACGCTCCGCCCCTCCACGATGGCGGAGACGAACTGCTCCTTGTTCTCCACGCGGCCGGAGGAGTGCCCGTAGGTCAGCGCATCGGCGGCGATCGCTTCCAGCTTCGCGCGGTCGGCCGCGAGCATGGCCTGGCGGAGCGCCTCCACGGCCTCGGCGACGCCGGCTTGGTCGTTCGTCTGGGCCGCGAGGGGCGCGGCAGCCATCAGGGCGGCGCCGAGTGCGGCGCTGAACCCGATCTGGCGGCGGGACTGGGACATGGGACGTTCTCCTCGTGTGCTCTCCGGCACCGGCCGGAGGCTAGGAGGAAGTCGCCTGCGGCGCTACCGGGAAGGACTCAGCAGGCGGCGCGCGGGCGCAGCGGCGCGCCGATCGGGTCCAGCCCGCGCGAGGTCGGCGGCTGCCAGGTGGCAGAACGCTGCGAGGCGCCCTGGGGATTGTTGCCGATGTAGGAACCGCCCGTGCCGCCGCTCCAGCCCGTGGAGCCGGCGTTGCCGGGGGCGGTGCCGTCGCGCGCGGCGGGGGCAGGCCCTGTGGCCTCCTCGGCCTTGCCGCCCGCGTTGCACTCCGCCCCCGCGGTGCTCTGGGCGGAGGGTGGCTGGCCCGGCCGGTTCTGGGCCGCGCCTTGGGCCATAGCGGGGGCCGCCAGGGCCAGCCCGGCTAGCACTGCGATCATCCCTGCCCCAAGGCGCATCGTCCTGCTCCCGTCCTTCATGCCCGTTGGAACGCGCGAGGCGGCCTCAGGTCACCACCACGCGCGGCGCACCGGCCTCGGCGGTGCCGATGCGGCGGGCCAGAGGGTATCCCGCAGCCCTGATGCGCTCCAGCACTCCCTCCGCCGCCTCCGGCGCGCAGGCGGCAAGGAGGCCACCGGAGGTCTGGGGGTCGGTCAGAAGGGCGCGGCGCCAGTCCGGCAGGCCGGGGGGCAGTTCCACGCCCGCGCCATAGCTGTCCCAGTTGCGGTAGGAGGCGCCGGTGATGTGCCCCGCCTCCGCCAGTTCGGCGGCGTGGGCGAGGAAGGGCAGGGCATCCGCCTCAATCCGCAGCGCGACGCCCGATCCGCACGCCATCTCCAGCCCGTGGCCGAGCACGCCGAAGCCCGTGACATCCGTGATGCCGTGCACCGCCGGGTCCTCCGCCAGCTCCGCCCCGATGCGGTTCAGCAGGGTGGTGGAGGCGATCATCTCGTCATAGGCGCCGTCCGGCAGCGCGCCCTTCTTGATGGCGGCGGAGTAGATGCCGACGCCCAGGCCCTTGGTGAGGATCAGCGCGTCGCCTGCCCGTGCGCCCGTGTTCCGGCGCACCTTGGAAGGGTGGATGAGGCCGATGACCGCGAGGCCGTAGACCGGTTCCGGGCAGTCGATGGAGTGCCCGCCCGCGACGGGGATCCCTGCCTCGGCGCAGACGGAGGTGCCGCCCGCCAGGATCTCCCGCACCACGGCGGGCTCCAGCTTGTTCACGGGGATGCCGAGGATGGCCAGTGCCATCACCGGCTTCCCGCCCATGGCGTAGATGTCCGAGATGGCGTTGGTGGCGGCGATGCGGCCGAAGTCGCGCGCATCGTCCACCATCGGCATGAAGAAGTCGGTGGTGGCGATGATGGCCAGCTCGTCGTTCACCTGCCACACCGCCGCGTCGTCGGAGCTTTCCGTGCCGACGAGGAGCTGGCTGAAGGGCGCGGCCATGGCCTGCCCCGCCAGCAGGTTCTGCAGTACCGAGGGCGCCAGCTTGCAGCCGCAGCCGCCCCCGTGCGCGAGTTCCGTGAGGCGGATTTGCGGATAGGCGTCCATCGTGTCCTCCAGTCCTGGCATGACGGAGGGGTTCTACGCCGCCGGGCGAGCCTCCTCCAAATCGGCCGACTTCGCCTTCTTGCGGCGCTTCGAGAGGCGGTCCAGCAGCTCCGTCGCGGCGGCCAGCTGGCCGGCGGCGTCCTTGCTCTCGCGCGGCAGCACGATCCGCTCGCCCCTTCGCTCCAGGGGCGGCTCGACCGGGGGCGGCTCGCCACGGAAGGCCGCGGCGGCGGCGCTCGGGCCCACCTTCAGCTCCGCGATCCCCAGGCGGCGGCAGCGCAGGCGCAGCCAGGCCAGGGCGAGGAGGTTGGCCAGCGGCTCGGGCGGCGTGCCGAAGCGGTCCTCCACCTCCTCCGCGAAGTCGCCCAGCGCCACCGCGTCGCCACGGCGGAGGATGGAGGCCAGGCGAGCGTGCAGCTCCACCCGCACTGCCTCCTCCTCCACGTGCTCGCGCGGGATGCCGGCGTGGACGCCGATGGAGATCTGGGGTGTCCAGCCCTCCGCCACCGTCTCCCCCCGCGCCTCGCGCAGGGCGTGGTCCAGCAGGTGCTGGTAGAGGTCCAGCCCGATCAGCTTGACGTGGCCCGCCTGCTCCTCGCCCAGCAGGTCGCCCGCGCCGCGCAGGTCCATGTCGCGCGCGCTGATGGCGAAGCCCGCGCCCACGCGGTCATGCGCCTCCAGCGCCTTCAGCCGCTTGAGGGTGAGGGGAGAGGGCGGATCGGCCGGGTCGGTCATCAGCACGATGCTGCCCCGCACCCGCCCGCGCCCCACGCGGCCGCGAAGCTGGTGCAGCTGCGCGATGCCGAAGCGGTCCGCGCGGTGGACCAGCATTGTGTTGGCACGCGGCACGTCCAGCCCGGTCTCCACGATGTTGGTGGAGAGCAGCACGTCGCCATCGCCCTCGGCGAAGCGCACCAGGGCGGTGTCCACCTCCTCCGCCGGCAGCTCGCCATGGGCTTCGATGATCGAGAGCTCGGGGAGCAGCTCCTCCACGCGCTTGCGCATGTCCGGCAGGTCCTCGATGCGGGAGAGGACGACGAAGCTTTGCCCGCCGCGCCGCTTCTCCCGCATCAGGGCCTGGCGCAGCACGGCGTCGTCCATCGGCACGTGCACGGTGTGGATGGGCTGGCGGCGGCCCGGGGGCGTGGCGATGACGGAAAGCTCCTGCAGCCCCACCAAAGCGGACTGCAGCGTGCGCGGGATGGGCGTTGCCGTCATGGACAGGAGGTGGGTATCCGCCCCCAGCTTCCGCGCCGCTTCCTTCTGCTTCGCGCCGAAGCGCTGCTCCTCGTCGATGACGAGCAGGCCGAGATCGGCGAAGGCGACGCCCTTCGCGGTCAGCGCCTGCGTGCCGATCACGATGTGCACGCTTCCATCCTTCAGCCCGGCCTTCACCGCCTTCGCCTCGGCGGGCTTGGAGAGGCGGGATAGCTGCTCGATGCGGATTGTCCTTCCGTTCACCTTCATCCCCGCGAAGCGCCGGCGGAAGGTGGTCAGGTGCTGGCGCACCAGAACGGTGGTGGGCGCCATGACGGCCACCTGCTTGCCGGCCAGCGCGGCCACGGCGGCGGCGCGCAGCGCCACCTCCGTCTTGCCGAAGCCCACGTCGCCACAGACCAGCCGGTCCATCGGCTGGCCGGAGGCGAGGTCGGCCAGCACGGCGTTGATGCCCTCCTCCTGGTCGGGCGTCAGCGCGTGGGGGAAGCGCGCGGCGAAACGAGCATAGGCGCCGCCGCGCGGGCGCAGCACGGGGGCGGTGCGGGCGCCGCGCTCCCGCGTCATCTCCTCCAGCGCGCGGGCGGTGGCGGCGACCTGCCCCTCTACCTGCGCCCGGCGCTTCGGCCAGGACTCGCTACCCAGGTGATCCAGGGAGACGCCCTCCGCCTCCGCGCCGTAGCGCCAGATCCGGTCCATCTCGTCCAGCGGCACGAGTTGCCTCGCGCCGCCGGCATATTCCAGCACCAGCGTGTCCAGCGCGGCCTCGCCCGCCTCCACCGTCTCCACCCCGCGCAGGGCGCCCAGGCCGTGGTCCATGTGGATCACCGCGTCGCCGGGCTGCAGGGCCGTGCCCATCAGGCCCAGCGCGGCCTGCTGCTCCGCCTCCCGCTTGCGGGTGGCGGCGGGGCGCACGTCGCCGGGGGCGATGACGGTGATGTCGCCGGCGGCGAAGCCGGCGTCCAGCATCCCGTCCATCAGGCCGAAGCGGCCGGGGGCTGCGGCGCGCAGCGCGGCCCAGTCAGCGTACCGCTCCGGTTCCCAGCCCAGGCGCTGCCGGACCAGGCGGGACAGGGCGCGGCCGCGGCGGCTCTCCCGCCCCGCCAGGGCCACGCGGCCGCCCTCCGCCACGCGCTCCTCCAGGAAGGAGAGGAAGGCCTCCTCCGGCTCCTCTGCCTCGATGAAGCGAGGCGTGGTGCCCTCGGGCTCCTCCGGCGGTTCCTCCAGGGCCGTCACTTCGCGGCCCCCCATCGCCTCCGCCCAGGCCGCGTCATCCAAGTGCAGGCGGGCCGGGTCGGACGGGCGGCGCGCGCCCTCCTCCAGCGGCGCGAGGGTGATGCGGGCGCGGTGGGCATCCGTCACCTCGGCCCAGCGCTGGGGCCGCAACTCCTCCACCTCCGGGTCGAGGGAGACGGGGGCGCCGGGCAGCAGGGCAAAGGGGGTGACGAGATCGGGGTAGATCTCCGCCAGAGAGTGCTCCAGCCCTGGCGCGTGCCGCTCCTCCGATCCCTCGGGCCAGACCACCTCGGAAGCGGGGCCGAGGGTGACGGACTCTGCCGCGTCCTCCAGGCTGCGCTGGGTCAGCGGGTCGTAGTGGCGGATGGAGGTGATCCGCCCCTCCTCGTGCTCCACGCGGCAGGGCAGGGCCTCCCCGCCGGGCGGGTAGACGTCGAGCACGCTGCCGTGCAGCGCCGCCTCGCCGGGCTCGTCCACCCGCTCGTCCAGCACGTAGCCCAGTCGCTCCAGCGCGGCTTCCAGGGCGGGGATGTCCAGCGGATCGCCCTGCCGAAGGGTGATCGCGGCGTAGGTCTCGGGCGGGGGTAGGCGCAGCGTGGCCGCTTCGATGCCGGCGATCAGCAGCACGGGGCGCTCGTCCCGCGCCGCCAGGGCCTTCAGCACGGCCATGCGCTGGCCCATCGCCTGGCGGGAGGGTGAGGCGCGGTCATAGGGCAGGCAATCCCAACCCGGCAGGTGCAGCACCGCCATGCCGGGCGCCAGCGCGGCGGCGGCGCGGGCCAGGCGGGCGGCGCGGGCCTCGCTGCGCGCGACATGGATCGCGGCGCCCGCGCTCTCGGCGCGCTCCACCAGCCCGGCGGCCAGAAGGCCCTCCGGTTCCGCTGCCAGCGCTGCCATGCGTGTTCCCCCTGGTCGTCCTGAAGTGGCTTCAGAACGCGGGAGGGGCGGGAAGGGTGTCAGCCCTCCGTGCGGCCCGCGGCGAGGGAGACCAGTTCGGCTCCGTCGTCCACCAGTTCGCCTGGGGAGCAGAGGATGGTGGCGACGGCGCCTTCTGCCGGGGCGGTGATGCGCATCTGGACCTTCATTGCCTCCATCACCAGCAGCACTGCCCCG
>NZ_JANJOU010000026.1 GCF_024594815.1 Roseomonas populi
CCGCACGGACACTGGAAGACCACCACCTTCGTTGCCGGCTTGCGCAACACCGGCATGCTCGCCCCCATGGTGCTCGACAGCCCGATCAATGGCTGCGCCTTCCAGGCCTATGTCGACCAGGTCCTCGTGCCGGAGCTGCGACCTGGGGACCTCGTCGTCATGGACAACCTTGGCAGCCACAAGGGCGCGGGCGTCAGGGCCTCCATCGAGGCTGCAGGCGCGAGCCTGCTCTACCTCCCGCCCTACAGTCCCGACTTCAACCCCATCGAGAACGCCTTCTCAAAGCTCAAGGCGCTGCTCCGCAAAGCCGCCGAGCGCACCGTCGATGGCGTCTGGAACACCATCGGTCGGCTCATCCCAAGCTTCACCCCAGCCGAGTGCACCAACTACTTCGCCGCAGCCGGGTATGACCCAGACTGATGGGAAAACGCTCTAGCCCATTTCGATCGCTCTCGTCGTAGCGCCTGCCAACGCCAGATAAGCGCCATGCCGGATCATCTCCATCTCACCCGCGCCGCGGCGATCAAGCACCTCGCCCAGGCTGTCCAGGGCACAGGCCGCGCCTACGCCGAAGGGCGGAACACTGATCGGGGGTCGGGAGCTGAGCCCAGCACCACGGTCCTCTCCCCCTATCTGCGCCGTCGCCTCCTATTGGAGGAGGAGGTGATCGATGCCGCCCTGACCGTTCACGGGGTGCAAGGGGCGGGCAAGTTTGTCGAGGAGGTCTTCTGGCGCTCCTACTTCAAGGGGCACCTGGAGACGCATTCCTCGGTCTGGACGGACTACCTCCGACTGGTCGAGGAAAGCCGGATCCGGCTGGCCACCCAATCTGGCATGCGACGGGTCTACGAGGACGCGGTGGCCGGGCGCACCGGCATAGACGGGTTCGACCACTGGGGGCGTGAGCTCGTCGAGAACGGCTGGCTGCACAACCACGCCCGGATGTGGTTCGCCTCGATCTGGATCTTCACGCTGCGCCTTCCCTGGGCGTTGGGGGCCGAGTTCTTCATGCGCCATCTGCTCGACGGCGACCCGGCCAGCAACACCCTGTCCTGGCGCTGGGTGGCCGGGCTGCAAACCCGCGGCAAGAACTACGTGGCGCGGGCCGAGAACATCCGGCGCTACACCGAGGGGCGCTTCTCGCCGGAAGCCCTGGACGAGAACCCGGTGCCCATAGAGGAGGAGGTGCTGCACCGGACCGTGCCGCTGCCGGCTCCCGACCCGCTGCCGAGTGGCGAGGTGGCCCTGCTGCTACACCTCGACGACCTCCAGCCTGAAACTCTGCCGCTGGGCGACGCGCGGGTCACGAAGGTGGGCGGGCTGCTGGTGCATGCACCCGGTGTCGTCGGGGCCGTGCGCCGCGCCGACGAAGCGGCGATGGCCGACGCCCTGGCCCGGGCTGCCGCGCATTTCGGATGCCCGGTCGGGAAAGCGACGGAGGGCTGGAACGACGGCCTGCCAGTGATCACCGCCTGGGCGCCCGTAGGTCCTTCAGCAGGATCGCTTCCGCGAAACTGCGCGCGCGTGCGTCGGCAATGGGACGACCTCGTCTGGCCACACGCCACACGCGGCTACTTCCAGGTTCGGAAGGCCATCCCAGCCATCCTCGAGCGGCGAGCCACGGCCTGAACGGCACCGGGATCGCGGAAGGCTAGTGGCCCGGTCTGACGTAATGAGCGAGATCATTGATGGGCGGGCACCTGGCCTGTTGAGGGAGAGCAAGCATGGGGACACGGGGAGGACGCGCGAGGAGCATCGGTGTTGGTTCCACGAGCGCGACGGCCATGGATGACGATCCCCGCCCGCGCGGGAAGCGCGGCACGGCCACGGGCAGGACGCTCAATGCTGCGAACCTCGAGGCACTCGGCACCGCCCGGCTTGCGGAACTACTCATGGCGATCAGCAAGGGCAATGCCGCCGCGCAGCGGCAGCTCCGCCTGGCCTTGGCGGGTAGCAGCGGCACCGAGGAAACGGCTCGCGCCGTTACCAAGCAGCTCGTCCGCATCGGGCGAGCAAAAACGTGGCTGGACTGGCAGAAGATCAAGCCGCTCCTGGCCGAGTTGGAAGTCCAGCGCCGCGCCATCCTCGACGTGGTCGCCCCCGTAAATCCTGCCGAGGCCTTCGAGCTCCTCTGGCGCTTGGTCGGATGCGGTGAAGGCGTACTCGCGCGCTCCGACGACGGCAGCGGCCGCCTGATCGATGCCTTTCGAACCGCGGCCCGGGACCTCGGCCCCCTCGCGCAACGGGCCGGCCTACCGCCCGAGGCACTCGCCAACCGTACCTTCCAGGCTCTGGCCGGTGACGAACACGGTGTATGGGACGAGCTCATCCCCACTCTGGCCTCTCAACTGGGCACGACTGGGCTGCAGCTCGTCAGGGACGCCGTGCAGGCGTGGCGGGCGGAGCCGGCAACGCCATCGCCAGCCAGCAAGCCGCAAGTGGTTGCCTGGTCAGGTTCCGGCCCGATCCACGCTGGTGAGGCTCAGTCCCGTCTCCGGAAGCGGACGGCCAGCCTCATGCTGCAGAGGATCGCGGACGCGCTCGGCGATGTGGACGGCTTCATCCAGCAGTTCGATGCCCCTTCGCGCACGATACCGGCCATCGCGGCCGCCATTGCGCGGCGGCTACTCGGTGCCGGACGCTTGCCCGAGGCATGGGCGGCACTGGAAGGTGTCGACGCCCGGAATCGCAAGCACGCGCCCGTCGAATGGGAGGAGGCGCGCGTCGACGTGCTCGAGGCGCTCGGGCGATCTGACGAGGCGCAGACCTTCCGGTGGGCGTGCTTCGCCGCGACACTCAACGCCACCCATCTTCGCGCCTACCTTCGCAAGCTGCCGGGCTTCGAGGATGTCGAGGCGGAGGAGAGGGCGCTGGATCATGCGCTGACCTTCAAGGATGTCCACCGTTCGCTGGAGTTCCTCGTATCCTGGCCCGACCTGCGGCGGGCCAGCGAATTGGTCCTCGGCCGGGCGCCGGCCTTGGACGGCGACCTCTACGAACTGCTGTCACCGGCTGCCGACGCGCTTGAAGGGAGATACCCGCTCGCCGCGACACTGCTGCGTCGGGCCATCATCGGCTTCACGCTCAGTGCGTCACGCTCGTCCCGCTACAAGCACGCGGCGCGGCACTTCCGCAGTTGCCGGGACACAGCGGTGTATGTGGAGAACTTTGGATCCGTACCCGATCATTCGGCTTACGAGCGGGCGCTCCGGACCACCCACGGCCGCAAGTTCGGGTTCTGGCAAGAGGTCGACAAGCTGGCCTAATCTCGCGGACGGGCTGGGGCGGTCCTATGTGGACTCTCGTCACTCCAACAACGAAGCCTCCGACTGTGCTGGATATGAGCCATCAGCAAGAAGGCCACCCTATCGATCGCGAATGGCGCCGCGATCAACACATGGCGGTGCGGCTGAGCCAGCATGAAGCAGCTGCTCTCCTGTGAGACGTCACATCCCGCTGCCGCCACTAGAGCTTCCTGGTCCGGAGCCAGGTGCGGATGACCTGGGTAAGTTCTGCCTTGCGCTCCAGCGGCAGCCAGTGCCCGGCGGGCAGGCCCGTCACGGTAAGGTCCGAGCAGGCTGCGCGCATCGGATCGCCCTGGCGGTTGCCGAGGATGGTGCAGACCTGGTCGAAGTCGCCGTTGACGAACAACACCGGCGGCGACAGGCGGCCGCCATTGGGTGACGTGCGGGCATAGGCGATGCCCGCGTCGTCGTTGAGGTACCACGCGCAGGAGGGACGGAAGCCGTGGGCCTCGAACGACTGCACCAGCACATCGAAATCCGCCGGCGGCCAGAGGGCCGGGTCGGGTCGGGTCGGCGGGGCGCGGTGCGCGGCGCCGAAGCGCCCGCCCTTGCGCGTGACCACCGCGAACGGCGCAACCTTGCCCAGGGCAGCTGGGTCGCCTGACCGGAAGATCGACGCCAGCGATGCCGCCTTGTCCGCGTCGAGGTCGGCCACCGCCGTTTCGAAATAGGACGTTTAGTACCGGTAGTAGTCCCACTGGCCGTCCGGGTACTGGTCAGCCGGATAGATCGCCCGGTCCACCAGCGGGACGAGCGTGCGCAGGGCGTGCCCGTCGGGCTGGTACGCCAGCGAGGTCAGCACGACGCCGCGGCTGCGCCCGGGCTCATGCGCGACCAACCCACCGACCACGACACAGCCCCAGTCGTGGCCGACCCAGATCGCAGGTCTGCCGCCGAGGTGGTCGTGGAGCTCCACCATGTCCGCGACGGACGCCTCGATGGTGTAGGCTGCGTCGGCACCAGGCGCGGCGGAGCCGCCGAAGCCCCGCAGATCAGGGGCGACGCAGCGCCAGCCCTCGGCGGCGAACGCGACCATCTGGGCACGCCACATCAGGCCGATACTTGGCCAGCCGTGGACAAAGATCATCAACGGCCCGTCTGCCGGCCCACATTCGATGTAATGCGTTGTGTGACGAGCCGTACTGAGGCAGCGTGAAACGAGCGCGGGTTGAAGTGGGTCTGCCATGCTCAGATGCTCCGATTGAATCCAGGACGACCGCGACCGCAAGTATTGTCTCCAGCCGCTCGCGCACTATTCGCTCGCGCCGTCCACGGCGAGGGCCGAGGTGCAGAACTTACCATCTTGGCCGCTATCCGAGTGTTCTCTTGAAGAAGCCAAGCATTTCCTTCCAGCCACGTTCGGCAGCCGCCTCGTCGTAGACGGGGAAGTCAGGCTTCATCCAGCCATGTGCTGCGGGGTAGGTCTCGGCGCGATAGCGCACCTGCGCCGCGTCCAGCGCGCGCTCGAACCGTTCGGCCATCGCGGGCGGATAGCTGCCGTCGTTCTCAGCAGCGGCGACGTACAGCTCGGCCTCCAACTGGGGCGCGTAGCGATGCGGGCTATCGCTTGCATCGGTCGCGAGGTTGCCGCCGTGGAAGCTGGCGACCGCGGCGAAACGGTCCGACCAGGTGCCCGCCGCCGCGATCGCCATGCCACCACCCATGCAGAAGCCGACCGCGCCGAACTTGCGGCCCTGCACTTCGCCACGCGTATCGAGATCGGCGAGGAACGCCCGCGTATCCTCAGCGGCCTTCGCGTTGCTCGTCGTCGCCATCAGCGGGCCGAGAACGGCGCGGAAGTCGCCGGCCAGCACCTCCTTGGGTTCCAACGGGCCATAGGCGCCGAAGCGATAGAACAGGTCGGGCAGCAGCACGACATAGCCGGCCTTCGAAAGCCGCTCGGCCATGGCGAGCTCGACCGGCCGGATACCGCCCGCATCCATGTAGAAGATGATCGCCGGGGCGTGGCGGCTGGCATCGGGCGTGAACAGGTGCGCGGGGCATTCGCCGTCGGTGGTGGCGATGGTGATCTGCTCGTGCGGCATGAAGATCCTTGCAGCCTGCGGAGATTGGCCGGAACCTGGGGTTCCGGCCCGGAGCATCTACTGGAGATGCCCCGCAGGTGAGGTGAATTCTTGCCGGGTGGCGGTGGCCTGGCCTGCAGCCATTCCCCACCCCCTCGCACAAACGGCGCGGCGCTCATGCGCTAATCTCTGAGGTCAGCAAACACCACCGCCTGGCGCCACCCGGCGGGGCTCGTCGCCATGCCCTGCCGGAACGTGTCGGCCAGCGCCTCCGCCATCCACGCCGCCTCCAGGCCTCCGAGATCCACCGCGCCCAGCCCCATCTCCGCCGCCAGCGCGGCCACCACCGCCTTTGCCTCGGCATCGTCGCCGGCGAGGAACACCTGCGCCCTCGATGCCCGGACCCGCCCGGGCTCCTCCCGCAGCAGCCGCATCACGACGGTGTTGAACCCCTTCACCACGCGCGCCCGCGGCGCCGCCGCCTCCGCCGCTCGGGCCGGGTCGCGCGACCCGAAGGCCACCTCGTGCCCCGCCCTCGCCCAGATGGTCCCGAGCGTCCGCCCGACCGGCCCGGTGCCCACGATCCCGATGCGCATCATCGCTCTCCCTCTCTCGATGTCGGGGAAGGTTACGACGCCGAGCCCCGCGGGGCAGGACAGACTGTGTTGCGACTCCTCCAACCCGATGTATCGAATGCCGCGTGGACACCCTGCGCGCCGCCGTCGTCATCCTCCGGGTCGCCGAGGCCGGCTCCTTCGCCGGGGCCGCCCGCCTCCTCGGCGTCACCCCGGCCGCCGTCGCCCGCCTCGTCGGCCGCTTCGAGGTCGGGCACGGCGCGCGGCTGTTCCGGCGCACCACCCGGACCCTCTCCCTCACGCCGGACGGCGAGCGCTTCCTCGCCGAGATCCGCGGGTCGGCCCTCGCCCTCGCCGCGGCGGCTGGCCGCCTCGGCGCACCGCTCGGGGTGGCAGGCACCATGCGCGTCACCGCCGCCGCCTCCCTCGCCCCTCCCCTGCTGCAAGCCCTGACCCCTCTCCTGGAGCGTCACCCGGCGCTCCGCGTGGAGCTCGCTCTGGACGACCACTTCGCCGACCTCGGCGGCGGCCGGTGGGATCTCGCGGTGCGGATCGCGCCCCGGATCGCCGATGCCGGCCTTCTCGCCCGGCGCCTCGCACCCCTACCGCTCGTCACCCTCGCCGCCCCCGCCTACCTCGCCCGGCACGGCGTGCCCGGGACGCCGGACGAGCTCGCGCAGCACCGGCTGATCGGCCTGCGGCTCCCGGCGACGGGGCGGATGATGCCCTGGCTGTTCCGCGGGCCCGGCGGCACGCGGCGCCTCCAGCCCGAGGTCGCGCTCGTTGTGGACAGTTCGGACGCGCTGCGCGCCGCGGCGGTGCTCGGAGCCGGGATTACGCAGGCCGGCGCGGAGGGGACGGCGGCGCTCCTCGCATCCGGCAGTCTCGTTGCCGTGCTTGGCTCCCATGCGCCCCCACCCTGGGCCGTGTGGATGCTGCGCGCACCGGGGCCCGCCGGACCGGCCCTGTCCGCGGTCATGGAGGCCTTCGTGACGGCATTCCGGCCGAGCGCCGCCGATGTCCGGTGATCATCCCGGCGGGTCCTGCACAACCCATGAGGTCCCGGGAGGCGCCGGTGTCCGGTCGCACCCCACACAGCGCTCGCGCGCCGGCTGGGGCAACTACGTCGCCGCCCGGGTTCGTGCGGTGAGCTTGTTTCCATCCGGGTCGCGAAGGTAGGCGACGAAGGCCCCGTTCGGGCGCTCCGTGGGCGGGCTCTCGATGGCGGTGCCGCCGTGCGTGGTGCCGGCCTCATGCCAGGCGAGAACGTGGTCCCGGCTCGCGGCGGCAATGCCGATCGTCCTGCCATTGGCCGCGGTCGCCGGCTGGCCGTTGATCGGCGTCGTGATCATCAGAAGCCCTCCCTCGTGCGCGTAGATCAGCCTGCCCCTGGCATCCATCTCGCCGGGCCCGCCTCCCAGCGCGGCGAAGGTGGCGTCGTAGAAGTCCCTGGACCGCTCGAGGTCGTTGCTGCCGATCATGACGTGGGTGAACATGCTTGTTGTCCAAGAGTGGCGGTAAGGGATAGCAGATGTCCGCTCGCGGGCATTGGACCGGTTTGCACAACTCGTTTCCGGCTTGGCCGAAGAGCTACCGCCGCGGTCGACCCTGAGCGGAGATTCAGGCGGACATCGCCTGCCAGTTCTGAACAGTCGGACGCTCCCACATCCTCGCGTACCACGACACGAGCGCATCGCAGTCGACGGGCACCTGCACCTTCAGCATGGCTGCGAAGATCATGCCGCCGATGAGCGTGATGTCGGCCATCGAGAAATACTCGCCAGCGACGAAAGACTGCCCCCGCAGGACGCCATCGAAGTAGCGCATTCCTCTCACGGCCTTGTCGCGCTGGTAGAGACCCCATTCCGGGTTCTGGTAGACTTCGACATGGGGGCCGAGACCGGGCGTCGCATGGTGAAAGTAGATGCTGATTGCATCAAGCACCTCCAACTCGGCGCGCCGGCTCATCATGTGAATCACGCCCTTCTCACGGGGTCTCCTGCCCGTCAGCGTCGGCGGGCCGTTGAGAGTGTCGAGGTACTCGGTGATGGCCGTGCACTCTGCGATCAACGTCCCGTCGTCGAGTTCAAGAACGGGTAACGTGCCTGAGTAGTTCTTGGCGCGAAACTCCGCCGTCTTGTGCTCCCCCTTCCTCAGATTCACGGACACGAACTGGGCCTGGGATTGCAGGTTCTTCTCGGCCAGGGCGATGCGGACGCGCGCCGGGTAAGGACCATTGTGCCAGTCGTAAATTCTGAGCGTCATGGCCTCACTTGCCTGCTTCTCGGCCTGATCGCAGGGATCAGCTGCCGGTATCGAGGCGTTATGAACGGCCGGGCAGGTGGGAAGCGCAAGAGCTTCCATCCACTCCAAGCGGCTATATATCAATTGAGCAGCAACTTCCGCTTCCTGCAAGGCCGCCTTGTGAAGCGAACGGCTGGATTGGACGCAACGCGGCAGTCCGCTTAGTTGAACCCTCTTTTCCCCGGCGCAGCCACCAGGCCCCGGCCTGTGATCAGGAAGCGCGCCCTTAAGCGCGCCCGTCCGTCCAGGTCCGAGCCGACGCTGGGAGTTCCCCCGATCCCGAGGGGCTCCCGATGACCCATCTCCATCCTGCAGCCTCCGGTAGGCTGCGCGAGCGCTTCGTCGCCGACATGACCGTGCGCGGACTCACTGAGAAGACCCGCAGGAACTATCACCGCACCGTCTAGAGATTTGCCGCCTTCCTGGAATGCTCGCCCGGTACGGCTACGGCCGAGGACATCCGCCGATTCCAGATCCGGCAGTCCGAGTAGGGCCTGCAGGCACCGTTGGGCTCAGGCCAGAGCTACGGTCTCGTTGTCCTTCTCCGAACCGAGCCGGAACCGGTATCGCCGTGCCCCGTCGATGACGCCCGCCATTCGCTCCGGCGCTGGAGGCGCACCGCCCGACACCGTTACCGACTCCCCAATCTTGCGAAGAACCGCCCCATTCCTGCTAGAGCAGGCCGGGCTGCTGGAGGTGCGTCGCGTGACGACGGACTGGGCCGTGCCGGAGGCGCTTGCCGGTCGCTGTCCTGCGGCGCAGGTCGAGCCAGATGCCATCCTCGGCGGAACTGGCTTATGCCTAGGGGCGGGTAGGTGCCCTCAGCGACCGGCCGCTTCCTGGATGAGCCCGGCGACCGCCCGAGGATGGGAGATCAGGACGACATGGCTGGACCGGAGCTTCACGGTCCGGGCGCCCATGGCGTCCCATTTTCCCCCGCTGCGAGGCGGGTGGCCGCGACCGTAGACTTACCCGAGGACATGCCACGGCTTGATTGATCGATCAGTCGCCATGTAATCTAAGGAGCAATGACGAGCCGAGGCTTTTCGCTCGGCAGCCTAGCCGTTCCTGCCAGGTCCGTCCCTGGGCCGGCCGAGCTGCCGGGTCATGAGGAGGCAGCGATCAGCACACAGGACGTAATTTTGAATGCAGCCGAGAAGATCTTCGGCGAGCACGGCTTCGACGGCGCCAGCATGCGCGAGATTGCCCAGTGCGCCGGCGTCGCCCAGGCGCTGCTGCACTACCACTTCCGCAACAAGGAGGCGTTGTACGAGGCTGTCTTCGAGCGCAGGGCGACCACCATCCGCGGCGTGCGCCGACAGCGCCTCGATGAGCTCTTCTCGAGCGGTCGCGCCGTCGCGATCGAGGAGGTGCTCGAAACCCTCTTCATGTCGCTGGAGGACCTCCTGGGCGAGCAGCGCGGCAACCTGCGGTACTACGTGCAGATGCTGGCCGAGGTGACCGTCTCGCCCGATGAGCGCTCAAGCAGAATTATGAAGCAGTTCTACGATCCGTCCGCGGAGCATTTCATCGCTGCTTTCCGCCGAGTGCTTCCGGACCTTTCCACGGAAGGCGCGGTCTGGGCCTATCTCTTTGCGATCGGCGCACGGATGCAGGCGCACTCACCGAGCGACCGGGCGGGGCGCCTCGGCGCCGGTTCCGATCCCGGGACAGCTTACCGCCTCCTAGTGCCGTTCGTGGCAGCCGGGATCCGAACCACCTGCGCGCTTTCCGCCCTGCCTGATAGCCAGACGAGGGCCGCCCCGCCCCGCCCCGCCGGCCGCCGCCAAGTCCGCTCACCCGGGTAGTTCCGGGCGCCTCGGTCCTAACAAATCGTCCTTGGCGGCCATGCGGGCAATCGCCCGCCGGGCCGCGCCGGAAATGAAATAGTCCAGCTCCCGGGCCTAACCCTCTCACGATTTTCGAGTTGACTGATCAGTCAGTCAGCAGATAGGTGTTGGCAAAGACACGGCGGGAGGGAACATGCGGCGCTACATCGATATCTCCATGTCGATCGAGAACGGGGTTCCGTCCGATCCGCCGGGCTACGAGTTCAAGGTCGACTATGTCAGCCACGCCGACACGGTTCCGATGCTGCAGGGCCGCTACCCAGGCCTACAGGCGGAGGAGCTGATCGGCGGCGAGGCTTTCGCGCTGGAGAGCGTGCACCTTTCGACCCATAACGGCACCCATGTGGACGCGCCCTGGCACTACGCCTCCACCATGTCCGACGGCAGGCCTAGCCGGACCATCGACGAGATGCCGCTGGACTGGTTCATGCGCCCGGCCGTCAGGCTGGATTTCCGCGGGTTCGAGGACGGCTACATCGTCACTCCCAGCGACATCGACCGCGAGCTGGACCGGATCGGCTATACGTTGCGCCCCTACGACATCGTCGTCGTGAACACCTCAGCAGGGGCGCGCTTCGGCACGCCTGCATACCCGCAGAGCGGCTGCGGCATCGGTCGTGAAGCGACGCTTCACCTTACCGAAAAAGGGGTGCGTGTCGTTGGCACCGATGCCTGGAGCTGGGATGCGCCCTTCCGCTACGTGGCCGAGCGGTACGCGCGGGACCGCGACGCCTCCATCATCTGGGAGGGCCACAAGGCCGGGCGAGAGGCGGAGTACTGCCAGATCGAGAAGTTGCGGCACCTCGACCAGCTTCCGCCCCACGGGTTCCAGATCGCCTGCTTCCCCGTGAAGATCCACGCTGCCTCGGCTGGCTGGACCCGGGCCGTGGCCATCCTCGATGACGACAACGGTTGAGGGCGCAAGCCATGAGCATGACCCATATCGAGCGCGCGGCGACTACCTACGACAGCTACCGCGACCGCTTCCGCACGATCGCGATGACCCGCGAGGACGGCATCCTGGAGATGCGCTTCCACACGGATGGCGGCCCCCTGCAATGGAGCCTCCTCGCGCATAATGAGTTCGAAAGCGCCTTCCTGGAGGTGGGACGCGACCGCGGCAACGAGGTGGTCATCATGACTGGCACGGGCGACGAGTTCTGCGGCCCTGCCATCAAGCCGGGCAGCCATCCCAACCGAAACACGATGACGCCGGAGACCTACGACCCGATCTTCTGGGAGAGCAAGCAGCTTCTGCCGCACCTGCTCTCGATCGAGGTGCCGGTCATCGCGGCGATCAACGGGCCGGCCGTGCGCCACGCCGAGATCCCGCTCCTCTCGGACGTGGTGCTGGCCGCGGACGACACCTACTTCCAGGATACGGCGCATTTCCCGGGCGGCATGGTCCCCGGCGACGGGATGCACATCGTCATGCCGCTGCTGATGGGCGCCAACCGCGGCCGCTACTTCCTCCTGACCGGCCAGAAGATCGACGCACCGGAAGCCCAGCGCATCGGCCTCGTTAACGAGGTGATGCCGCGCGCGGCGCTGCTGGACCGCGCGCGCGAGCTGGCGCGCGAGTTCCTCAAGCAGCCGCGGATCGTCCGCCGCTACACCCGCACAGTGATGACGGAGGACCTGAAGGGCCGAATGCACGGCCTTCTGGCCTACGGCCTTGCCCTTGAGGGCATGGCGCGGATGAAGTCGTAGAGGCGGTGCCGTGATCCTCACCCGCCGCATGGCCCTCGCGGGCGCCGCCGGCCTGGCAGGTGGCCTTGCGCCCCGCGCCGGGTCGGCGGAGGAGATGGCGGGGTTCCCCTCCCGCACCGCCTTCATCGTCGTACCTTTTCCGCCCGGCGGCGGGACCGACGTGTTCGGACGCCTCCTTGCCATGCACTTCGGCGCGGCGTGGCGGCAGAACGTGGTGGTGGAAAACCGTAGCGGCGCCGGCGGCCGTATCGGCACGCAGGCAGTCCAGCGCGCGCCGGCGGATGGTCACACCCTCCTCATTGGGACGACAGGGACGCTGCTGGCCATGGCCGGTCCTGGCGGTGACCGTCCCTTCGTGTCCCGGGACGAGCTCACGCCGATCACGCTCATCACAGCGCCGGGCTACGTCGTCACGGTCGCACCTTCCCTCGGGGTGCGCACGGTGGCGGAGCTGATCTCCGAAGGGCGGCGCCGTCCCGGCGGCCTTGCTTTCGGCAGTTCCGGCGCGGGGGCGGTAAGCCATCTCGCGGGCGAGCTCTTCGCCGCCATGGCCGGCATCCAGACGCTGCACGTGCCTTATCGCGGCACCGGCCCGGCGGTGGCGGACCTGCAGGGTGGGCGGATCCAGGTGATGTTCGCACCGCCGCAGACGGTGGCGGGCCCGGTGGCCGCAGGGCAGCTTCGCAACATCGCCATCACGTCGGAGCGGCGTTCCGCGCTGACACCGGACCTGCCAACGGTGGCCGAGTCCGGCCTGCCGGGCTACGCCGCCGTGGGATGGTTCGGGCTTTTCGGCCCGCGCGGCATGCCTGGCGCCGTCGCCTCCCGCATCCACAGGGACGCGGCCCGCGCGCTGGAGCGGCCGGAGAACCGGGAGCGCCTGGCGGCACTCGGTGCGGAGCCCGAGCCAATGGAACCGGACGCCTTCGCCAGCCACGTGGACGGCGATATCGCGCGCTGGCAGCGCCTTGTCCGGGAGCGCCGGATCCAACTCGAGTGAACCGCTGCCGGCCGTTCGTCGGCAGGCGCTGCAGCAACCTACCCGCGAATGGCCGGCACGCACCGGCCCGGGGCCATGCAGGGAGGATTCAGGATTATGTCCGCGATGATGTCCGCGCCAATGGCTCCGACCCGCCGAGCGCTCCTGGGCGCCGCAAGCCACGCTCTCGCGGCGCCTGCAATGGCGCAGGGTGGCTGGCGACCCCGCCGGCCGGTCCGGATCATCGTCCCCTTCGCGCCGGGCGGCTCGACGGACATCGTGGCGCGGCAGCTCGCAGGGCGCGTGGGCAATGCACTCGGCCAGCCCCTCGTCGTGGAGAACAGGCCGGGCGGCAACGGCATCATCGGCACCCAGGCGCTGCTAGCAGCCCCCCCGGACGGCCATGCCCTCATCATGGGCACAGCCGATACCCACACCATCCCGGCCATCGCCAACCCGCGCCTGCCCTATGACCTCGCCGCCTTCGTCCCGGTTACCGCTGTTGCCGGCACGGTCGCCGCGCTGGTGACCCGGATGGGGCTCGGCGCGACGGATGTCGCCAGGCTGGCCGCACTGGCCCGCCGGGCATCCCCAACGCTCACCTACGCCTCCTACGGCATCGGCAGCGTCTCCCATGTTGCGGGCGAGATGTTCGGGGCGGCGATCGGGGCGGAGATGACCCATGTCCCCTATCAGGGCTCGGGTCCCGCGGTGATCGCGCTGACGGCGGATCAGGTGGACCTGGCGCTGCTGCCGATGGCGGCGGTGCATCCGCAGCGCGAGCGGCTGCGGGTCCTCGCCGTCGCCTCGGCGGAGCGCTTCGGCATGACGCCCGGGCTGCCGACCCTGACGGAGTCCGGGGTGCCCGTGGTGGCGGTGGGCTGGATCGGCCTCCTTGCCGCGCCGCGCACGCCGCGCGAGGTGGCCGACAGCCTGCACGCGGCGATGCACGAGGCCCTGAGTGCGGAGGACGTGGGGCATAGGCTCAGCACCTCCGGCTTCAGTCCCATGGACTACGGCCCCGACCGGTTTGCCGGGTTCCTGCGCGCGGAGACGGAGCGCCTGACACCGGCCGTGCGGGCCGCCGGCATCACGGCCGACGGCTGACCCTTTTCGGAACGACACCAACAACAAGGACATCGAGGAACGTCATGACCGGAATGCCATACGCCAGCCGCGGCCCGGTGCGCCGCGCCCTCCTCGGCGCCGCCGCGCTCGCCCTTGCGGCCCCCGCCCTGGCGCAGGGATCCTGGCGACCCCGACGGCCGGTTCGGATCATCGTGCCGTTCTCGCCCGGTGGCGCCACCGACATCCTGGCGCGGCAGATCGCCCAGAAGGTGGGGAACGGGCTCGGCCAGCCGTTCATCGTCGAGAACCGGCCCGGCGGCAACGGCGTGGTGGGCACGCAGGTGCTACTGACCTCGCCGCCCGACGGCCACAACCTCATCATGGCCTCCGCCGATACGCACACCGTGCTGCCGTTCGCCAACCCGCGCGTGCCCTATGACGTGTCGACCTTCGTCCCGGTGAACGGCGCCGCCTATACCGTGTTCGGCCTCGTCGCGCGGTCGGGCCTGCCGGCGGCCGATGTCGGCGAGGTGGTCGCGCTGGCAAAGCGGGCCTCGCCGCCGCTTACCTACGCCTCCTACGGAATAGCTTCCACCTCCCACGTGGCGGGAGAGATGTTCAAGATGCTGGCCGGGGTGGACATGACGCATGTCCCCTACCAGGGCTCGGGTCCCGCCACGATGGCCGTCGCCGCCGGTGAGGTGGATGTCGGCCTGGTTCCGATCGCCATCGCCCACCCGCAGCGCGACCGGTTGCGGCTGCTCGGCGTCGCGACCGGGGAGCGCTTCGCCATGGTGCCGGATCTGCCGACGCTGGCCGAGCAGGGCGTGCGGCTCGTGGCGGATGCCTGGATCGGCCTGCTGGCTGCCCCGGGCACCCCGCGGGAGATCGCCGAAACCATCAACGCCGCCGTTTCCGAGGTGCTGGGCACGCCCGAGATGCGGGCCTCGCTCCAGGCCACGGGCTTCAGCGTCATGTCGCTCGGGCCGGACCGTTTCGCTGCCTTCCTGGCGGAGGAGTCCGGGCGCTGGGGCAGCGCCGTCCGCGCCGCGCACATCTCCATCGCGGGCTAGCGCGGATGGACACCGACAGGGAGGCGGCGGGGGGCTGGGTCGGACGCTCCGTCCCCCGGCTCGATGGCGGGCGCTTCGTCGCGGGGGAGGTGCGCTACGCCGCCGATCTCATTCCTCCTGATGCGCTCCATGTCGCGCTCGTCCGCTCGCCCCATGCCCGCGCGCGCATCCTCGCGGTGGAAGCGAAGGAGGCGCGCGGCATGGAGGGCGTGGTGGCGGTGGTGGACGGCGTCCAGGCGGAGTCGCTCGCTGCGCCGATGCCGATGGTCCTTCCCTTCCCCGGCCCGGGGGCGGGGCGCCCGATCCTCGGGCGGGCGCTCGCTGCCGGCCTCGTCAGCTTCGCCGGCCAGCCTGTGGCTGCCGTAGTGGCCGAGAGCCCGCATGCGGCCGATGCGGCGGCCCGGCGCGTCATCGTGCGCTACGAAGCGCTGGAGACCGTGCAGGACACCGAGGCCGCCCTCGCCGAGGGGGCGCCGGTCGTGCACGAGGGCTGGACGTCGAACCTGGTCGCCACGGACCATGTGCGGGCGGGCGAGACCGCGGCGGTGCTGCGCGGGGCGCCACATGTCGTGCGCGGGGAGCTGCACCTCCGTCCCTCCACCGCGGCGCCCATGGAGCCCCTCTGCTATATCGGCGACTGGGAATCCCGCACCGGGCGCCTGACGCTGACCGGCACCTTCCAGAACCCGCATGCGAGCCGCTGGCTGGTTGCGACGGCCCTCGGGCTCCGGGAATCCGATCTGCGCGTGGTCGCGCCGGCCATGGGCGGCACCTTCGGTTACAAGATGTCCGGGCACACGGAGGAGGCGCTGGTGGGCCTTCTCTCGCGCCTGCTCGGCCGTCCCGTTGCCTATGTCGAGAGCCGGCGCGACTGCTTCCTCGGCCATTGCCGCGAGCAGCACCACCGCTTCGAGATCGGGGCCGACGAGGAGGGCCGGATTCTCGCATTCCGCGACACCTTTGTCGCCGATGTCGGCACGATAGGGCCCGGGAACGGCTGGACCATGCCGCTCGTCGCCGCGACGGTTTTCCCCACTCTCTACGACGTCCCGAATGTCGAGGTCTCCTGCACCCTCGTTGCCACGAACAAGGCGCCATGGCAGCCGGTGCGCGGCTACGGCAAGGAGGTCGCCAACCTTGTCATGGAGCGCGCGGTGGACATGCTGGCAGCCCAGCTTCACCTTGATCCCGCCGAGCTGCGAGCGCGCAACCTTCTGCGCCGCGCGGACCTGCCACGCCGCCTGCCCTCCGGCCTCAACCTCGACAGCGGCGATTATCCGGAGGCGCTGACGAGGCTGAAGACGCTGTTCGGCTACGATGCCTGGCGTGCGCGCCAGGCGGCGGCGGCCGATGGCCGGCGCATCGGCATCGGCATCGGCTGCGAGCTGACGCCGGAGGGCGGCGCACGCCCAGGGGCTTTCCCGAGCGGGTTCGAGACGGCGAGCATCCGCATGTCGCCCACCGGCGACGTGCAGGTCGCGGTGGGCGTCACATCCCCGGGCAGCGGTAACGAGACCGGGATCGCGCAGCTCGTCGGCGAGGTGCTGGGCCTGACGCCTGCGGCAATCCGGGTGGTGCAGGGCGACACCGACGCCGTGCCGGTCGGCACCGGCAATGCCAGCAGCCGCGCCATCCTCTACGGTGGCGCCGCGGCACATCTCGCGGCAGTGGATCTCCGCGCCAAGCTCGCGGCCTGTGCGGCGAACCTGCTGCAGACGCCGGCCGGTGAGATCACCTTCGCGGAGGGGAGGGCATGCGCGCCGGGCGGTGCCAGCGTCACCCTTGCGGCGCTGGCGCTCGGGGCACACACCCATCCCTTCACCGTGGCCGATGGCGTGGAACTGCCGCTGGAGGCCACCCGGTCCTACCGCGCGCGGAACATCCGCGTGACGCCCGACGCGAACGGGCGCATCGCGACCTACTCCTCCTTTCCCTATTCCATGCATGCCGTGGCGGTCGAGCTGGACCGCGGCACGGGGCGGGTGACGGTGCTGGACGTCGCGGCGGTGCACGACTGCGGCGTGATGATCAACCCGGCCCTCGTTACGGGGCAGCTCAAGGGCGCGATCGTCATGGGCCTGGGCGCCGCGCTCTGGGAGGAGCTGACGCAGGACGGGGAGGGCCGGCTGGTGAGCGACCGGTTCAAGACCTACCTCCTGCCGCGCGCGACGGACCTGCCGACCATCCGCGTCGACCACATGGCGACACCGAGCCCGTTCCACCCGCTTGGGATGAAAGGCGCGGGGGAGTCCGGCCTGGGCGGCGCGCTGGCGGCCGCGACCAACGCGGTCGCCGATGCGCTCGGCGCCCTGTCACCGGGCCTGACCACCGTGCCGGCGACGCCGCCCCGGTTGATGGCGCTCCTTGCCAGGGGAGCTGCGCGGTGATCGGCGCCCGCTTCCGCTTCAAGCGCCCCGAGACGCTGGAGGAGGCGCTGGATCTCCTCGCCGGTGCCGGTGGGCTGGGCCGGGTGATCGGCGGCGGCTCCGTGCTCGTGCCCGCCCTGGTGGCGGGGCAGGACGCGCCGGCCCTCGTGGTGGATATCGGGCGGCTCGGACTAGGGAGCGTGCGCGAGGAGGGCAGCGACGTGGTTATCGGAGCCGCTGCAACGTATGCGACACTGCTCGCGAGCGAGGTGGTGCGCCGGCGGTTGCCGTTGCTGGCGGCCATGCTGCGCGAGGTGACCGGCGGCCCCGGGCTGTGGAACCTCGCCACGCCAGGCGGTGCCGCCTGCTACGCCAACCCTGCCTCCGACGTGCCCGGCTGTCTTGTCGCCCTCGGCGCGGCCTTCCGCTTGGCCTCAAGACGAGGGGAGCGGTTGGTCGCGGCCGAGAACTTCTTCCGTGGCGCCTTCGAGACAGAGCGGTTGCCTGACGAGATGCTCACCGCCCTCGTACTGCCGGCGCCGGAGCCAGGGCGGCACGCCTATTACAAGCTGAAGCATGCTGGGAGCTCCTGGCCCATTGTCACGGCCTCCTGCCTTTCCATAAATGGGGGAATACGCCTCTGCCTTGGTGGAGCCGCTCCGGTGCCTCTGCTCTTGGACTGGCCCACGCCGTCCACCACCGAGGCCGTCGCGGCCATGGCCGAGCAGGCACAGGCCGCCATTGCCACGGAATGGACCGATGAACTGGCCGGCCCAGGCTATCGTCGGGCCGTCGTCCCGGTCGTCGCCGCGCGCGCAATCCGCGCCGTACTGGAAGAGAGGACATCATGAGCGAGGCGGTGACCCTCCGCTGCAACGTGAACGGCAGCGACGTGGATCGCGAGGTGGACGCGCGCCTGCTTCTGGTGGAGTTCGTTCGCGATGTGCTCGGGCTGAAGGCTACACGCGTGGGCTGCCATACCGGTGACTGCGGCGCGTGCACGCTTCTCCTGGA
This sequence comes from Roseomonas populi, assembly GCF_024594815.1. GTDB lineage: Bacteria > Pseudomonadota > Alphaproteobacteria > Acetobacterales > Acetobacteraceae > Roseomonas > Roseomonas populi. The sequence goes on from NZ_JANJOU010000026.1 coordinate 18,269, forward strand.
CGGCGCCGTGGTAAAGTCGTGCTTGGTCCTTGCCCTCTCGGCTGAGGAGCGAGCGGTGGTTACCATCGAGGGCTCAAACAACTTGGCCGAGATCCAAGCCGCGTTTGTGGCCGAGAACGGCTTCCAGTGCGGCTACTGCACCACGGGTATGATTCTCACGGCCGCTGAACTCCTCAACAAGAGCCCGCATCCGAGCGACATGGAAATCCGGCACGCGCTTGTAGGGAATCTCTGCCGCTGCACGGGTTACGACGCCATCATCGCAGCCATTCACCGCGCGGCAGAGCGTCGGGGATCAGTGGGGTACGCCGTCGGTAGCCGGCAGTAAGCCATGTATCGCCAGGACGCAGACTAGTGCCTGGCGACAAGTGCCACATGGATGCGATGCTCATCGCATTCGCGGGAAGCAGCACATTAGTAGGCGTGTGGTGGATCATGAGGGCAACGTGCCCACGTTTCTTGGGCCTTGTTGCATGAACCTTGCAGGTAGGCCTGCATGAGCAAGGCACTGGCACAAGGCGGACGCCCGAAGGCAGGCTACCAGACGCGGAGCTGGCGGGAGTACGGTCGGGGGCTGATCTCCCGCGGGAATCTGACGGTGTGGATCTCGCCGGACCTAGCCTGGCACGGCGCCGAGGGGTCGGGAGAGCGCGGTCGGCCGGAGGTCTTTTCACGGATGCGGCGATCCAGGCGGTGCTGACGCTGAAGGTGTTGTGAGCCGCCCCCGTTGCGGGCGGCCCAGGGCATGACGGGGAACCTGATCCGACTGGCTGGGCTGGATTGGCGCACATCTCACTACAGCACCCTCTCCCGGCGAGAGAAGGACCGCACCGTCACCCCTCCCTACCATCCCGCAGGGCAGGCCGCTGCACCTCGTGATCGACAGCACTGGGTTGGTGGTGCTCGGCGAGGGCGAGCCCTGAAAGGTAGGCACGACCGGCGGGCCGAGCGCAACGAGAACCTCCGTGCCATCAAGCGCCTCGGCTGACAGCTCTGGAAGAGGTGGAGCGGATATCACCGGCGCAGCCTGGCTGAGACGGCCATGTCACGTCCAAAACACCTGGGCGAGCGTCTCTCGGCACGTGATCCCGCTCGTCAGGTCGCCGAAGTTCAGATTCGCTGCGCTATGCTCAACACCTTCAACGCCCTTAGTATGCCCGACACCGTCACCCGCGTCTAATCAGGACATCGAAGACCTAGCCGCGCCCTCAAGCCGATTTCCACAACAGAGTTCCCGCAAACGGCCGGTGAATCACTTACGATTTTGAACGGAGAAAATTCAGTCCTGTGAGTTCACGATCGATGTCGATCGGTCCAGATGCTAGCCGATGGCACATGCAACACTGATAGTCACATGCAGTGGCGGCACCCACTTCGATCGCGACCATTACGTCCACGTTCACCTACCCTTGGTGCTTGCCTGCTGGCAGCGGCACGGGCTGGAGAGCGCCTCCGCCTTCTTCCCGCGTGACGCCAACGCGGCGGATGTTTCCGTGGGCATTTACCGGTTCCGCGACGAGGACGCGCTGCACGCGGCGCTCGCATCGGCCGAGATGGAGACCGTGATGGCCGACGTTCCCCGCTTCACGGATGCAACCGTGTCCCGGAGCATGGGCACTCCCCTCTGATCGCCCCGGGCTTTGCCTGGGCGGAGCCGAGTGAGCACGGCACTCGCCGACCAACTTCTTCTTCCCCAATCTGAGGGCAAGCGCGATGACATTCTCTGGTCGCAAGGTATTTGTCGTCGGCGGCAGCCGCGGCATCGGCGCAGCGATCGTGCGGCGCTTCGCCGCTGCCGGCGCAACGGTGGTATTCACCTATGCCGCCTCGGTCGGCGCGGCCGACCATCTCGTCGCCGAGACCGGTGCACAGGCGCTCCAGGTCGATGCAGGGGCGCGCGACGAACTAATCGCGGCAGTCCGTGACGCCGGCCCGATCGACATCTTTGTCTACAACGCCGGTCTGCTGGTGTTCGGCGACCCGCTGACGCTCAATGCCGACGATGTCGACCGCATGATCGACGTCAATGTGCGGGGTGCCTATTTCGGTAGCGTGGAGGCGTCACGCCTCATGCCGGAAGGCGGGCGCATCCTCGTCATTGGATCCGACACCGCCGACAGCATGCCGTTCCCCGGGCTCGCCGCATATGTGCTGACTAAAGCGGCGATGCAGGGTATGGCCCGCGGCTTGGCACGCGACCTGGGGCCGCGAAACATCACGATCAACGTGATCCAGCCGGGCCCTACCGATACCGACATGAACCCGGCCGATGGTCCGCGCGCAGCCGGCATGCTCGGGCCCATGGCTATCAAGCGCTACGGCACCGCCGACGAGGTCGCCGGCCTGGCGCTCTACCTCGCCGGAGCGCAGGCACGCGGCATCACGGGCGCCATGCATACGATCGACGGCGGCTTCGCCGCTTGACTTTCGGCATTCACCCGGGCGGTCAGGCAGAGAATGTGGACATGGATGACGGCATCAGCTTCCGTGTCCCCCATCAGGCATGACCGACATCTGCGTCGACAAGGGCACAGGATCCCAAAGGAGCGACCGGCGAGACGCGTGGGGCGATCTTGGATTCTCTCGGCCAATACTGTTCATTTCTGAGCCGCACCTCGTGCGGCCTCATTCGCGAGGTGGTCCGATAAGGTTGCGATAAACGCACGAAGACGTTGAAGACCCCGTAAATCCCGGTGGTATCCCATCCAGATGTCTCGCGCTGGCGGCGGCGTCGGCAGTTCCAGTCTGCGGATGCCCGAGATCTGATTGCCGACGACGCGGGGCAGGACGGCAATACCGACGCCTTGCCTGCACATGCGCCCCTGGACGTTGCGGTTGTTCGATTGCAGGACCGGCTTTGCGTTAGGGAAACTCTCGACGAGCCACGCGATGTCAGGGAAGTGGCGCTTGGATGGGGTGATCAGCCGGAAACCAGTTCCATCGCCATATTTGGGATCAGGCGCCTCCTCGGCGATGTAGACGCCGTATTCGAGCCTGAAAAGCCGACGCTGAACGACATCGGCAGTCTCGAATGGAACGGTACGAAATGCGACATCGGCTTCCCGCTGGGCGAGGCTGAACCGGCGCGTGCCGGTGAGGATTTCGACGTCGACATTGGGGTACGCGTTTGCGAAGTCCGCCAGGATGGGAGGCAGGACATAGGCCCCAAACCAGTCCGTTGTTGAAATGCGCAGACTGCCTTCGAGATTCCGCTCCTGTCCCGCAAGCCGGCGCTCCATGGCCAGCGCGCCTTCTTCCATTTGCTCGGCCAGCGCGACGATCCCGTGGCCCTCATCGGTCAGGACAAAACCGTCCGCTGTGCGCTGGAAGAGCGTGTGACCCATCGCCTGCTCAAGTGCGCGGAGACGCCTTCCAACGGTCGGATGACTCGTCTGAAGAGAGCGCGCGGCGCCGCCGAGTGTGCCGCTTCGCGCAACAGCAAGAAAGATTCTGACGTCACTCCAATCCATCGCGACCACCCAAACAGATCTGAACGGTGAGGATACAGTTATGTCTGTTGGAGAACAAATCTGAGCACCTATTCTCCCGCACATCGTTAGGAAGCGCGAGTGACCGTGACTGAACCCAAGGGCGGCTCCTCAGGACTGAGCAGAGTGACCTTCCGGATCAGGGCAGAACACGGCGGCCTGCGCCTCACTCCGAAATGAGAACTTCGATGATGATCACGATGCTGGTGACCTATGCGGGCGATGAGCAGGCGCTATTGGACCGCGACCTCCTCGTCATCGCCACCAGCCAATTCGACGAGGCGGGTCTCGGCCTGGCGATCTCCCGGCAGCCCGCGTCCGATCCCGCGCACAGCTCTCATCCGAGCAGCAGGAAATAGAACATGCAGATCGGATTTATCGGCCTCGGCAGCATGGGCTCAGCGATGGCCGTGAACTTGGTGAAGGCTGGCCATGACGTCCGAGCCTGGAACCGGAGCAAGGTCGCCCACAAAAGCGTTCCCGGAGTGACGCTGGTCAAACACGCGGCGGATGCATTCGAGGGTGATGCCGTCTTCACGATGCTGTCCGACGACCCTGCCATTCGCGAAGTGATCCTCGATGCCGGCTTACTCGCAAGCGCGCGACGAGGGCTGATCCACGTTGTCACATCCACGATCTCGGTGGCCTTCGGGCGCGAACTGGATCTGCTGCACGAAGAGGCTGGCCTTGGCTATGTGTCCGCACCGGTTCTCGGCAGACCCAACGTAGCGGCGCTTGGCCAGCTCAACATGTTGGCGGCCGGGAAGGCCGACGCAGTTGCCGCGATCGAGCCGCTGCTCGCCCCCCTCAGCAAGGAGGTCTGGAAGTTGGGGGACAACCCCGCTCGGGCCAACGCGGCAAAGCTCGCCTGCAACATGATGACCGCCATGGCCATCGAGGCAATGGCCGAGGGTGTGGTGCTGACCGAGAGCGTCGGCCTCGACCGTGCGGACTTCTTTGATCTTATCCTGGGCACCCTATTCTCTGGCCGCGTTTATGAGAGCTACAGCGCGCAAATCACGGAGCAATCATTCGAGCCCGGCTTCAAAGCCAGGCTTGCGCTCAAGGACATGCTTCTGGCGACCCAGGCCGGCGAGGAGATTGGACGCAGGCTACCGATGCTTGAGTCTGTTCGCGAGGGCCTCAGCAAAGCTGTCTCGGCAGGCTTAGGGGAGAAGGACTGGTCGATCATGGCCGATATGACGGTCCGCGGCGGCGACCGCGTGGCGTCGCCCAGAAGCGTTTCGGAGAAGAAGGCATGAAGACCTGGCTCATCACAGGCTCCTCAAGCGGATTCGGCCAGCGACTCGCGCTCGCTGCAGTACGGCGGGGCAATCAGGTCATCGCGACAGCCCGCAACGTCAAGGCGATCGAGGCAATGGCTGAGCCTTTCGTCGGGCGGATGATTACCCTGCCACTCGATGTGACCGACGCCGCAACAGCCAAGGCTGCGGTGGCGAGGGCCGTCGAGGCATTCGGCGGGTTTGACGTGCTCGTGAACAATGCGGGCTACGGACTGTACGGCGCGATTGAGGAAGGCACGCCCGAGGAATATCGGCCGATGTTTGAGGTAAACGTCTTCGGTCTGATCGAAACTACCAGAGCCGCCCTGCCCGTCCTGCGACGTTCGGGCGGAACGATCGTTAACATGTCTTCCGGCGCCGGCATCGCGGGCGGCGGCGGAGGAGGATATTACAACGCCGCCAAGTTTGCCGTGGAAGGGATTTCCGAGGCCCTCTCCGGTGAACTGGAGCCGTTCGGCATTCGCGTGCTGATCGTCGAGCCTGGGCCGTTCCGCACCGATTTCCTTGGCCGTTCGATGACGTTGGCGGCCAATGAAATGCCGGAGTATGCCGCGAGTTCGCGGAAGCGCTATCGCGAAACCAACAACGGCAACCAGGCGGGCGATCCTGAGAAGGCGGTCGCGGTCATCCTGCGAGCAGTCGACGCCGATGATGCCCCGCTTCATCTGCCGCTTGGCCCGGTAGCTCACGCGATCGCCGAGCGGAAGCTGGCTGCCTTCCGCAGCGATATCGACGCCTGGCGTAGCGTCTCGACCGCCACCGATTTCGATCAGCCCTGAGCGCTGGCCGCAAGCTCTGTCTCAACGTCAACAATCGACTGGAAGGCGACCATGACCGCAACTTTGAAGGGGTTCTCCCAGCAGCTGGTGCCGGTGAATGGCATCAAGATTAACGCTGCCACGGGAGGCTCAGGCCCGCCGATCCTTCTGCTTCACGGCTGGCCGGAAACTTGGTGGGAATGGCACCATGTGATGCCGCTGCTGGCCGAGCATTTCAGCGTGGTGGCGATCGACATGCGCGGTGCGGGATTTTCCGACTGCCCACTGGACGGCTATGACAAGGCGACGATGGCGCGTGACGCGCACGAGGTTATGGTCGCCCTTGGGCATGAACGCTACGCCGTGTGTGGGCATGATATCGGTGGAATGGTCGCCTTGCCGCAGGCCGCCATCTATCGCGAGGCTGTTACCCACCTGGCCGTCCTCGACGTTCCGCTTCCCGGTTGGACCGGATGGGAGGCGACGACCGCAAGGCTCTGGCACTTCAGCTTCCATATGAACCGGGATCTGCCCGAGCGCCTGATCCATGGTCGTGAATACGACTACGTTTCGACCTTCATGGCAGAACGGTTCTACGATCACAGCACCTTCGATCCGGCGGACATCGAGATCTACGCCAAGGCAATGGCTCTTCCGGGCCGCACGCGGGGCGGCATGGAATGGTATCGCACCCTCTCGGCCGATCACGCGGCTGCGCTCGAGTACAAGAAGCAGCCGCTCGGTATACCCGTCCTTGGCCTGGGTGGGGACCAGCGCTTCGGCGCGCAGATGGTGCCGATGCTCAGGGAGTTCGCCGCTAATGTGACAGGTGGCCCGATAGCGCGGTGCAGTCACTATGTCGCGGACGAGCGGCCGGATGAAGTCGCGGCCGCTCTGATCACATTCCTCAAGGTCAATTGAAATCCTGCGCCTGCGCCGTCTTGGGCCGGGCGGATCAACAACTTCAGAATGGAGACTATCATGACCGCACCCGTCGTCCGCGGCGTCAATCATGTCGGCATCACGGTGCCCGACATCGAAGCAGCGAAATCGTTCCTGGTGGAAGCTTTCGGCGGTCAGGTGATCTACCAGTCCTTCGGACCGCAAGATCCGCCGCGGCAGGGGCCCGAATTTGAGCGAGCCGTCGGCGCTTTCCCCGGGACCGTTGTGCGTGGGCAAGCGATGGTCAAGATCGGAACCGGACCCGATATCGAGCTGTTCGAAATGCACGGCCCCGAGCAAGCCCAACCGGTCCGGGCGAGCGACTTCGGCATCACGCATTTCGGTATTTACACCGACGACATCGACGCATCGGTTGAGCGCTTCGAAAGAGCTGGCGGCACTCCCCTCACCGCGCCACGTGCCATCCCCTATGCAACCGAGAAAGGCTCTGGAAATAAGGTCTGCTATTGCCGCATGCCCTGGGGCACGACGGTGGAGTTCATCACCACGCCGGACCGAATGGCCTATCATGACCAGACGAACCTGCGCAGGTGGCAGGACGAGGACTGAGCAGGGCGCGAAGAGGGATCCGCATTGCTCAAGTTGCGGTGACGCTGACGCGGTATGCACCGGCCCTTGCCCTGGCGACGGCTCCGGCTGTGCCGCGTTCACCGTGATCCCACGGGGCCCGAAGCCCGCGCCAGCCCGTGCGCCATCCCCAACATTGCCGACTTCGTCGTTGAGTGGACCACGATGCCGGGGTGCCCGAGGTGGCCCCCAACATTGGAGCCGATCACGGCGATCCGTCAGCCCTGGGGTATCCGGTGGGGCGCGTGGACGCTGATGCGGATGGTCCGGTCCCCCTCATCCGCATCCTGATTGAGCGGATTGCGGAGGATCGGTACGCCCGCGTTCGCCCCCCGCAGGTCTAGTGCCCCACTCTCCCGCAACCGACCGGCCACGGCGTCCTGGTCCGCGCTGTCCGACATCTCCGTCCTCGCGCCCGTTGCCCCTCTCCGGCCGCTCCACAATAGCCGCCCAGGGCGTTGTTGCGTATTTCTTGCTGGTAGCTCTGCATGAGCAAGGCACCGGCACAGGGCGGACGGCCAAAGACGCGCTACCGGACGCGGAGCTGGCGCGAGTACGACAAGGGTCTGATCTCGTGCGGCAACCTGACCGTGTGGGTTTCGCCCGAGCTTGCTTGGCACGCCGCTAAGGGGACGGGCAGGCGGGGTCGGCCGCCGGTCTTCACGGATGCGGCGATCCAGACGGTGCTCACCCTGAAGATCCTGCATCACCTGCCGCTGCGGGTAGCCCAGGGCATGGCGGGGAGCCTGATCCGGATAGCGGGGCTGAGCTGGCGTGTGCCGCATTACAGCACCCTCTCGCGGCGTCAGAAGGACCTGGTGGTCACGATCCCCTCTCGCCCGCGTGGCGGGCCACTGCACCTCGTCATCGACAGTACCGGGCTCAAGGTGCTGGGCGAGGGCGAGTGGAAGGTGAGGAAGCACGGGGCCGACAAGCGCCGGGTCTGGCGCAAGGTGCACCTCGTCATCGACGCCGACAGCCATGAGGTGCGGGCCGTGGAGATGACCGACCACTGGCACGGCGACGGTGAGATCGTACCAGGGCTGCTGGGCCAGATGCCGAAGGCCGGGCGGATCGACACCATCAGCGGTGACGGGGCTTACGACACCCGCGGCGTCTATGAGGCGTCCGCCTCTCGCAAGGCGGCCATGATCGTGCCACCGCGCCGCAACGGCAAGCCATGGAAGGTGATGACAACCGGCGCTGAGGCTCGCAACGTGAGCTTGCGTGCCATCAAGCGTCTTGGCCGACGGCTCTGGAAGACTTGGAGTGGCTACCGCCGACGCAGCCTCGCCGGGACGGCCATGTCGCGTCTCAAGCGCCTCGGTGAGCGCCTCGCGGCCCGCGACCCCGCCCGTCAGGTCGCCGAAGTCCAGATCCGCTGCGCCATCCTCAACACCTTCAACGCCCTTGGTATGCCCGATACCGACGCTCGCGCCTGATCAGAACATTAGAAAACAATCCACGCCCTTGCACTGATTTACGCAACTGTGAGTGTACGGTTGTGGCCTGGAGGGCCTGACCCTTTATGCAATTGACCCGGTGTCATGGCGTTGATGTGTCGGCCCTCCAGGCTGCACCTGCCGGTCGAGCGGCTCGTGACTTCATAGGAGCTCCTGGGCACCCATCCCGTCACAATTCTGTCCGCCCGCTCGGCTGTCAGGCCCTCTGTTCGGCCTGGAGCCTCACACCATGAGCGACACTGTATCTGACGCCGACATCATCATCGGCGTCGACACCCACAAGTCCACGCATGCCGCGGTCGCGATCAGCGGGCTTGGTGTCCACCTCGGCAGCCTGTCCATCCCCGCCAGTAGCCGCGGCTATGAGGCTCTGCTCGACTGGGCACGATCCCTCGGCCCGGTCCGCGCCTTTGGCATCGAGGGTACTGGATCCTACGGTGCTGGCCTGTCCCGGTTCCTGAACGACCACGGTCACCCCGTCCTCGAGGTCAACCGCCCCAGCCGTCAACTCCGGTACCAGAGAGGCAAGGACGACACCCTCGACGCCGAGAGTGCCGCCCGCAGCGTTTTGGCTGGCCAGGTCACGGCACGGCCGAAGTCCGGGACGAGCACGGTCGAGATGATCCGTCATCTCAAGGTGGCCCGCGACGCTGCCGTCAAGGCGCGGAGCCAAGCCATGCAGGCGCTCAAGGCCATCATCGTCAGCGCGCCCTCGGCACTGCGCGAGGGGCTCGACCGCCTGCACGGCAAGATGGCGCTGCTCCGGCATCTCGCCGCCCTGCGCCCAGGCCCTCTCACCTCGACGATGGCCTCCGCCAAGGCCAGCTTGCGGGCGATCGCTCGCCGCTGGCTGGCCCTCGATGCCGAAGTCCGGGACCATGATGCCAGCCTCGGGCAGCTGACCCAGAGCCTCGCACCCGCGCTGCTGCAGGCGCACGGCATGGGCACGGGCACCGCGGCCGAAATGCTCATCCTCGTCGGCGACAACCCCGAGCGCATCCACTCGAAGCGGCCCTGGCCAAGCTCTGCGGCGCCTGCCCGGTCCCAGCATCCAGTGGGAAGACAAGCCGCCACCGCCTGAACCGAGGGGGCAACCGCCAGGCGAATGCAGCCCTCTACCGCGTGGTCATCGTCCGCATGCGGGCCCACCAGCCCACCCTTGACTACGTCCGGCGCCGCACCGCCGAGGGGAAAAGTAAGCCGGAGATCATCCGCTGCCTCAAGCGCTACGTGGCACGCGAGATTTTTGGGTACCTCTGCCGCCCGGCCCATCCACCCCAGACAGCTACAGCGACCCCTTGACCGCTATAGGAGCTTCAGCGCCTTTTGTTTCCCAAATGAGCAACCGGGACATTTGTATCCCGGCCGGTCTCGCTTGCCGTGCCCTTTGCAGCTCAAGTCCCGAGGTCTGGTCGATGGTGTGCATGGCCCCGGGCACGAAAGTCGCCTTGGCCTCCACTAACAGAGCTACTATCCCGACGATATCCTCCGATCGCTCCGCGTCGGGCCGGAACCGGCCTCAGCGTTCGTTGCCAAGGTTTTGGCCGTTCAGGGCCAACGGCCAGAACCTTGGCGCCGTTCCGGAGCGTTGAAGCGAGGACTGGGGCGCTCATGGGCGGATGAGTGCGACCTGGGTCCGGAGATGACGCAGGAGATCCTGGGCTGCCGGAGAGAGGCGCCTTCCCCGCCTGGTCACAAGATGAGCTTCCGATCCCTCCAGGAACGGCTCGCCCGCCTCCAGCGCCACAAGCCTGCCCTCTCGCAACTCCTGGTTCACCGCGAATTCGGTCGTGATGATCACACCGTCCCACTCCTCCGCGAACCGCAGTAAGGCGCGCGACGAATTCGTGGTCAGCCGGGGGACAAGCCGCACGCGGTGGCGATGCTCGGCCGAGAGCAGGACCTGCCGAACCCCGTAGCTGCTCGGAAGCAGGCCGAGCGCGTGATGCCGCAGGTCCTCCACCTCGATCGGCCGTCCCAGTCGACGCAGTGGATGGGCGGGGTTCACGATGATCCGCATCGCGTGCCGGCGCGAGGCGTGGGACTGCAGCTTGGGCTCCGGTGACAAGTTGTAGAGCAGTGCCATCTGCACCGTGTCGTCGAGAAGCCGCGCCACGAGGTGGTCCGTGCTGCCCACCTGCACGTCCAGGCGGAGATCCGGATGCGCCAGGGCGAAGGCGCGGAGCGGCGGGCTCATGACCGCCCCCAGGAAGCCTTCTCCCATCCCCACCGAGACCTGCCCTCCACGCGCCTCCGTCAGCTCCTGTAGCTGCGCGATGACGCCGTCCAGCCTTGCCCGCTGGTCGGTGAAGTAACTGTCCAGGAGGTCCCCAGCCTCGGTTGGCCGGACACCGCGACCGTGCCGCTCCAGCAGCGCGATGCCGAGATCGGCTTCCATCTTTGCGATCTGCCGGCTGAGCGCGGAGGGGCTGACCCCGAGCCGCTCCGCCCCGCCCCGGACTGATCCCGCCGATGCCGCCTCGTGCAGGTAGAGCAGCCTTCGCTGGTCCAACCCTGCGATTCGATTGGCGAGGGAGAGGCGCTGCTTCTCGGAGAGGATGCTGCGGCGCGCGCCGGTCATGGGAGTCGGCTCATGCGGACCAGGGCCGTTGCCTGTTTGGCAACACTTAAGCCGAAATTCGGCACGCTGTCCCGTCTCCAATCTGACACAGTTTCAGCCGGAGGCCGGCCGGGGATGGCCGCCGCAGGAGCACCCGATGACCGACGAGCCCACCGTCCTCTACGAGGTGCAGGACAAGGTCTGCACGATCACGCTGAACCGCCCGCGCGTGCTGAACGCGATCAGCCGCGCCATGAAGACGGAGTTCGTGGAGGCCTTCGACCGGGCGGAGGCCGACCCGGAGGTGAGCGTGATCCTACTGCGCGGTGCGGGCCGCGCCTTCTGCGCCGGGGTGGACCTGAAGGAGGCGGCGGCCAACCCGTGGGAGAACAGCGTCACGGGCTGGCGCTGGCACCTCACCTCGCTGCTGGCGATGTGCCTGCGGATGTGGAACTCCTCCAAGCCCGTCATCGCCGCCGTGCGCGGCCACGCACTGGGCTCGGGCTGCGACCTGGCCCTGTCCGCAGACCTCACCGTCGCCGCCTCGGACGCGAACTTCGGGGAGCCGGAAATCCGCGGCATCTCCGGCCCGCCGGGGCTGATGATGCCCTGGGTGGTGGGCCTGAAGCGCGCGAAGGAGCTGCTGCTGTTCGGCGACAGCGTGAACGCGGAGCAGGCGGAGCGCTACGGCATGTGCACGCGGGTCTTCCCGGTCGAGACCTTCGACGAGGAGGTGGACCGTTACGCGCGCCGTTTGGCCGCCATCCCCGCCGTCGCGCTCTCGCTCAACAAGCGCTCCATCAACAAGACCTTCGAGATGATGGGGCTGCGTAACGCGCTGGACTTCAACACGGAGATGATGATCTCCACCAACATGTCCAAGCCCGCCGAGCAGCGCGAGGCGCGGCGCGCGCAGATCGCGGCCGGCGGGTTGAAGCAGATGCTGGCGAAGCGGGACGAAGGCCTTGCCTGACGCCGCCTTCCCACCCCCGGTCGCCGACCTCTCCGCCTTCCTGGAGCCCGCATCCGTCGCCATTATCGGCGCCTCGGGCGACCCGGGAAAGATCGGCGCGCGCCCGCTGCGGTACCTTCGCAAATTCGGCTTCGCCGGCGCCATCTACCCCGTGAACCCGCGGGGGGGTGAGATCGATGGGCTGGCCTGCCACCAGGACATGGCCGACATCCCCGGCCCGGTGGACCTCGCCATCGTCGTCACCGCCGCCGAGCACGTCATGGCCGCGCTCCGCGCCTGCGCCTTGAAGGGCGTGCGCGGCGCCGTGGTGATCAGCGCGGGCTTCGGCGAGACGGGCGAGGCGGGGCGCGCGGCGGAGGCCGAGATGGCGAGCTTCGCCGCGCGAGGGATGCGCGTGCTCGGCCCCAACAACCAGGGCACGGTGAACCTCATCACCGGCGCCGTGATGGGGTTCAACCCGCTGCTGGAATGGGTGGAGCGCTTCCGCCCCGGCCGGATCGGGCTGGTGAGCCAGAGCTCTGGCATTGGCTTCGGCCTGCTCGGGCTGGGGCTGGAGCGCGGCATGGGCTTCGCGCACCTCGTCACCACCGGGAACGAGGCCGACCTCTCCTTCGCGGACAGCGCACTGGCCCTGCTGGAACGGGAGGAGGTGCGCGTGGTCGCGGGCGCCCTGGAGGGGGTGAAGGACGTCGCCGCTCTGCGCCGCCTCGCCGAGCGCTCCCATGCGCTGGGCAAGCCGGTGGTGGTGATGAAGGGCGCGACCAGCCGGGCCGGGGGCCGGGCCGCCGCCTCCCATACCGGGTCGCTGGCCGGCGGCGGCGCGGTCTTCTCCGGCTTCTGCCGCCAGCACGGGCTGGTGGAGGCGCCGGGGATGGACGAGCTGCTGGACCTCGCCCAGGCCTTCTCCGGCCCGCGCCTCCCGCGCCCCGGCCGCCGCGTGGCCATCGCCACGGGCACGGGCGGCACGGCGGTGCTGATGGCGGACGCGCTGGAGCGGGCGGGCTTCGAGATGCCCGGCCCCTCGGCGGAGACGGAGGCAGCGCTGCGGCGGACCCTGCCGGCCATCGCGAGCTTCGGCAACCCGATCGATATGACCACCGCGAATCTCGGCAACCGCAGCCTTTTCCTGGAGACGGCGCGCATCCTCGGCGCGGATGGCGGCTACGACTCCCTAGTCACCGTCGTCGGCCCGGCGGTGACGAAGAGTGGCGTGGACTACGCCCGGCAGATCGTCGCGGCCGCCGAGGACGTGCCCGCTATGTTCGTCTCCTGGACCGCGCCGGACGGCGAGGGGCAAGCGATGCTGCGCGAGGCCGGCATCCCCGTCGTGCCCTCCCCGCAGCGCCTGGCACCGCTGATGGCCTTGGCCGCCGCGCGCGCGGCCTTCGGGGACCGTGGCCCCGCCGCCCGCCCCGCGCTGCCCGGGCGGGAGGTGCGGCTGGAGAAGGCCCGCGCCATCCTGGCCGGGGCGCGCGGCCTGCAACTGGCCGAACACCAAGCCAAGGCCCTCTGCGCGCTCTGGGACCTGCCGGTGACGCGGGAGGTCCTGGCCCCCGATGCACCGGCCGCGGTCGCCGCGGCGGAACGGCTCGGCTACCCCGTGGCCCTGAAGCTGCAATCCGCGGAGATCGGGCACAAGACCGAGATCGGCGGCGTCCTGCTGAACCTGGCCGACGCCACCGCGGTTGCGGAGGGCACCGCCCGGCTGATGGAGGCCGCGCGCCGGCACGCGCCGGGCGCGGTGATCGACGGCGTCCTCGTGCAGGAGATGGTGCGCGGCGCCGGGGAGGCGATCGTGGGGGTGGTGGACGATCCCTCGCTCGGCCCCGCCGTCATGGCGGGCCCGGGCGGCATCCTGGCCGAGATCGTGGAGGACGTTGCCTTCCGCCTCGTCCCCTTCGACGCGGCCGAGGCGGCCCGGCTGCGCGAGGAAACCCGGCTCTCCCGCATGGTCGGCGGCGTTCGCGGCGGCCCGGCCTGGGACGCGGAGGCGCTCGATGCCCTGCTCGCCCGCGTCTCCGTGATGGCGGACGAGCTGCGGGACCTGGTGAGCGAGATCGACCTGAACCCCGTGATCATCCGCCCGCAGGGCGAGGGCGCGGTCATCGTCGACGCCCTGCTGGTCAGGAAGAGCTGAGGCGCGACGCGCGCGAGGGCCGGACCGGCGGAAAGCCGGCCGGGAGACGGGGAACGGAGTGCACGGCCGACATGAAAGGACAGTCCTATGATCGTCTCCCGCCGTAGCACCCTCCTCGCCGCGCCGGCGCTGCTGGCGCCCCTGGCCGCCCGCGCCCAGGGGCCCTACCCGGACCGGCCGATCCGCTTCATCATCCCCTTCGCCGCGGGCGGCGGCACCTCCGTCATCGCGCGCATCGTGACGGAGCCGATGGCGGCGAACCTCGGCAAGAGCTTCGTCATCGACAACCGACCTGGCGCCGGCGGTAACGTGGCGGCCGAGGTCGTCGCCAAGTCCCCGCCGGACGGCTACACGCTGTTCTACGGCTCGCTCGGCATCCTCGCGATCAACCCCTCCCTCTACCGCGCCGTGCCCTTCGACCCGATCCGCGACTTCGCGCCGATCTCGCGCATGACGACGGCGCCGAACGTGCTGGTGGTCCACCCCGACGTACCGGCCACTAACCTGCAGGAATTCCTGGCGCTGGCCCGCGCGAAGCCAGGGGGGATCAACTACGGCTCCGGCGGCAGCGGCACCACCACGCACCTGTCCGGCGAAATGCTGAAGGCGATGACGGGGGTGGAGATCACCCATGTGCCCTACCGCGGCGACGGCCCGGCCGTGGTGGACCTACTGGCGAACCGCGTGCAGTGCATGTTCGGCAACCTGAACGGCATGGCCGCCCTGATCCGCCAGAACCAGGTGCGCCCCATCGCCATCACCAGCCTCGGCCGCTGGCCCGCCACGCCGGGCATCCCGACCTTCGACGAGCAGGGGGTGAAGGGTTACGAGATCTCCGGCTGGAGCGGCATGGTGGCGCCAGCCGGGACTCCGCCCGCCATCATTGGGCGGCTGCGCGATTCCATGGTGGCGGCGCTGAAGGTGCCGGCCACGCGGGCGCGGCTGGAGGAGCTCGGCCTGGAGCCCATCGGCGACACGCCCGAGGAGTTCGCCGCCGTGCTGCGGCAGGACCTGGCGAAGTGGCGCGAGGTGGTCCGCGCCTCCGGCGCCACGGCCGATTGAACACCGATCAAAGGAGCCGCCCAGGATGATCGAGACAGGACTGACGCACGAGATGACGGTCGCGGTAACGGAGGGGCTCACCGCGGAGCACTACGGCAATCCCGGCTTTCCCGTCCTCGCCACGCCCGCGCTCTGCGGGCTGGCGGAGCGCTGCTGCATCGCGGCGCTGGCCCTGCATCTGGAGCCCGGCCAGGGCTCGGTGGGCACCTACCTCGCCATCGAGCACCTGGCGGCCACGCCGCCGGGCTTCACCGTCACCCTGCGTTGCACTCTTATGTCGGTGGAGCGCAGCGCCCTAGAATTCTCCGTGGAGGCGACGGACGGCATGGACACCATCGCGCGCATCACGCACCGCCGCGCGGTGGTGGGAATCGAGCGGTTCCGCCAGCGGGTGGAGGCCAAGGCGGCGCAGGCCGCGGCCTGACCGCCGGCCCGGCCTCCATCCCCTTCCGGTAAGGACTCCATGATGCATCGGCGCCACCTGGTCACCCTGCCGCTCCTCGCGGCCTCCGGCGCCGCGCGGGCGCAGGCCTGGCCCGCCCGCCCGATCACCGTGGTGGTTCCCTACCTGGCCGGCGGCCCCTCCGATGTCTTCGGGCGGGTGGTGGCCGCGCCGATGCTCCAGCGCCTCGGCCAGCCCGGCGTGGTGGAGAACCGCGCGGGCGCGAATGGCGGGATCGCCGCCGGCCTCGTCGCGCGGGCGGCGGCGGACGGGCACACGCTGCTTGTCGTCGCGGGCGGCATCATGACCATCAACCCGCTGCTAACGCCGAACCTGAGCTACGACCCGGTGCGGGACTTCGCCCCGGTCACCATCGGCATCCGCGCGCCGAACGTGCTGGTCGTGCCGGCCACATTGCCCGCCACAAGCCTGGACGCCTTCCTCGATGCCGCGAAGTCGGGCGGCGTGACCTACGGCACGCCCGGCATCGGCTCCTCCGAGCACCTGACCATGGCCATGCTGGCCCAGCGCGCCGGGGTGGAGATGACCCATGTCCCCTATCCCGGCGTCGCCCAGACGATCACGGACCTGCTGGGCGGCACGCTGCAATCCGGCTTCCTCGGCCTCGGCGCGACGCTGGCCCATATCCGCGCCGGGCGGCTCCGCCCGCTGGCGGTCTCCTCCGCCGAGCGCAGCCCCGCGCTGCCCGAGGTGCCGGCGGCGGCGGAACGCTACCCGGGCTTCCTGGCCCATAGCTGGCAGGGGCTGGTGGCGCCCCGCGCCACGCCGGAGCCCGTGCTGGAGCGGCTGCACGCCCTGACGGCCGAGGCCCTCGCCGCCCCCGAGGCCTGGGCGCGACTGGAGGCGCTGGGCTTCACGGTCGTGGCCAGCGGCCGGGCCGAGATGGCGGAGGTGGTCGCAGGCGAGACGGAGCGCTGGCGCGGGGTGATCCGGGACGCCCGGATCACCCTGGGCTGACCACGACAGGAGGAAAAGGCATGACCCATCCGCTTCGCATCGGGATCTGGGCGCTGGTGCACGGCAACCGCGCCGCGCTGAACGACCCGGAGGAGCCCTACGACGCCTCCTGGCGGCGCAACCGCGGGCTGGTGCTGGAGGCGGAATCGCTGGGCTACGACTGCGTGCTGGTGGCGCAGCACACGATGAACCCGCACCGCACGGATCTCGGCCAGCTGGAGGCCTGGACCGCCTCCGCCGCGCTCGCGGCGGAGACGCGCCGGATCGAGATCATCGCGGCCATCAAGCCCATGCTCTACCACCCCGTCGTACTCGCGAAGATGGCGCTGCAGATCGAGGAGATCAGCGGCGGGCGCTTCGCCATCAACCTCGTCAATGCCTGGAACCGCAAGGAGATCGAGGATGCCGGCCTGATCTTCCGCGAGCACGACGAGCGCTACGCCTACGGCGCCGAGTGGCTGGCGGTGGTGGAGCGCCTGATGCGCGGCGAGGAGGTGCAGCACCAGGGCCGCTACTTCCAGGTGAAGGACTACATCCTGCGCCCCGCCGCGCGCGGGCGGGCGCGGCCGCGCATCTATGTCGGCGGCGAATCCCCGCCGGCGCGGGACCTGGTGGCGGCCCAGGCCGATGTCTGGTTCATCAACGGCCAGCCGCTGGAGGACGTGCGGGCGCTGATCGCCGACGTCCGCGCCCGGCCCCGGTCCGGTGACCCCGTGCGCTTCGGCCTCTCCACCTTCGTCATCGCGCGGGACACGGAGGAGGAGGCGCAGGCGGAATACCAGCGGCTGCTGGGGCTCGCCGCGCAGGACGCGGAGATCAAGGCCTACGTGAAGGCCAATACCGATCCCGCCGTGGCCATGCGCAAGACCCAGGCGAAATTCCAGAGCGTCGGCACCAATGGCGGCACCGCCGCCGGCACGGTGGGCAGCTACGCCCAGGTGGCGGAGCGGCTCGCGGCCTTCCACGCGGCGGGGATCGACACGCTCCTCACCCAGTTCCAGCCCTTCGAGCGGGAGATGCGGCGCTTCGCGGAGAACGTCATGCCACGCCTCGCCCATCTGCGCGCTGCCTGAGGAGGACCCCGATGGACCATCGCCGCCGCGCCCTCCTCACCGCCGCCCTGGCCGCCCCCTTCCTTCCGGGGGCCGCGCGGGCCCAGGCCGATTGGCCGAGCCGGCCGATCCGCCTGATCGTGCCCTTCCCGCCCGGCGGCGCCTCGGACCTGCTCGGGCGGCTGATGGCGGAGGGGCTGACGGCCCGGCTGCGCCAGTCCGTGGTGGTGGAGAACCGCGGCGGCGCGGGCGGGTTGACGGCCGCCGAGTACGCCGCCAAGCAGCCCGGTGACGGCTACACCCTCCTGCTCGGCACCCAGCCCACGCAGGTCTTCAACAAGTACCTCTACGCCCACCTCTCCTACGACCCCGACCGCGACTTCACCCCCGTCAGCACCGTCGCCGCCGTGGCCTACGTGCTGGTGGTGAACCCGAACGTCCCGGCGAAGGACCTGCCGGAGCTGATCGCCTATGCCCGCGCCCATCCCGGCCGGCTGAACTACGGCTCCTCCGGCACGGGCGGCGGCATGCACCTGGCCACCCACCTCTTCGCGGAGCGCGCGGGCGGCAACATGGTCCACGTGCCCTATCGCGGCGCCGCCCCGGCCGTGACGGCCCTCGTGCAGGGCGAGGTGCAGCTGATGGTGGACCTGGTCCCGAACAGCCTGCCGCTGGTCCGCTCCGGCGCGCTGAAGGCCTTCGCCGTCGGCCTGCCGGAGCCGTCGCCGCTGCTGCCCGGCGTGCCCACCTTTAGAGAGTTCGGCATCACGGATTTCGACGTTCCCTCCTGGTTCATCCTCGTCGCCTCGGGACAGGTGCCGCCGGCGGTGGAGGAGCGGTTGCGCGCAGCGGCCGAGGCCACCGTGGCCGACCCGGCCTTCGCCGCGCGGCTGGAGGCGGTCTCAGCCCTGCCCCTGGCGGTCTCCGGCCCCGCGCTCCGGGCCTTCCTGGCCGAGCAGAGCGCGCGGTGGGAGCCCATCATCCGCAGCGCGAATGTGAGGCTCGACTGACAGGGCTGGGCGGGATGACTGGGCCCTCCTCTGCACGGCGGACTTCATGGCCGAGCCCGGCACCTTCATGCAGCCGATCGAGGCGGGTACCTTCCGTCACTCAACCGACATCACGATGCGCAGGATGCTCCGGACGAGCATCGCGCCCGTACTCCTCACGTGGCTGGTCGCAGGTCGAGCAGCACGGTCGGGATCAATTCCGAAACCGTGGGGTGGATGGGCACCGCCCAGCGCAGCGTGTCGAAGGGCTGATCGGCATTCATCATGTCCAGGATGCCGTGGATCGCCTCGTCCCCGCCGGTGCCCAGGATCGCTGCCCCCAGGATGCGCCGCGTGTCCGCATCGGCGATGACCTTCATGAAGCCTTGCGTCTCGGCCTTCTCGACGGCGCGGCCGACGCGGGTCATGGCGCGCTTCGCGTGGAGCAGCCGGCGGCCGCTCCGCGCCGCCTCTGCTTCCGTCATCCCGATCCGCCCGAGCGGAGGATCGATGTAGAGCGCGTAGCCGGTCAGCCGATGGGTGACACGGCGGTCCTCTCCGTCGAGCAGGTTGGCGGCGACGATCTCGAAGTCGTTGTAGGCCGTGTGGGTGAAAGCCCCTCGCCCGTTGCAGTCGCCGAGCGCGTAGACACCCGGCACGTTCGTCTGCAGACGGTCGTCGACCGCGATGTAGCCGCGGGCATCGACATCGATGCCGGCCGCATCGAGCCCCAGATCGTCCGTGTTGGGCCGCCGCCCGACGGCCATGAGCACGTGGCTGCCGATGGCCGGCGCGCTGTTCCCATCGCAATGCACCGACACGGAGATCTCGTCGCCGTTTCGGGCGAAGCCGATGCAGTCCGCTCCGGTGCGGACGGTGATGCCTTCGCGCTCCAGGATCGCCCGGACCTCCGCCGAGACATCCGGGTCCTCGCGCGCGATCAGCCGATCCGACCGCTCGACGATCGTGACCTCCGCGCCGAAGCGGCGGTACATCTGGGCGAATTCGAGGCCGATGTAGCTGCCGCCGACGACGACGAGGTGGCGCGGCAGGACCTCCAGGGCCACCATGTCGGTGTTGGTGAGCACCGGCACGTCGCCCAGGCCCGGCATGTCCGGCACGACGGCGCGGCCGCCGACATTGATGAAGATGCGCGGCGCGGTCAGTTGCTCGCCGGCAACCTCCACGGTGTTCGGCCCGGCAAAGCGGGCGTGGCCACGGATGAGTTCGACCCGCGCCATCCCGGCGAGCCAGGCCTCGTTGCCCGCCCGCGAGTCCAGGATCACCTTCCTGGCACGCGCCGCCACGGCCGGCATGTCGATCTGGATCGGCCCTTCGACGGCGAACCCGTAGTCTCCGCCACGCCGCGCCGTGTGGACGGCATAAGCGCTGGCGACCAGCGTCTTGGTGGGCTTGCATCCGGTGTTGACGCAGGTGCCACCGACCAGATGGCGCTCGATGATCGCCACCCTCATGCCGGCATCGTTCAGCCTCCCGGCGAGCGACGGGCCCGCCTGGCCCGCGCCGATGATGATCGCGTCGAAGGCGCGCGCGCTCATCGACAGGTGCCCGGTGCGGTAGGCGCGGTGGTGCGGCAAGGCATCATGGCGGGTCCAATCCGTTCAGGCATGCGGCCGGAGGTCGTCCGGCCTGGAAAGATGCGCTGCCACCCGGGGATGGAGCGGCAGCGCGGTTGTGGCGGCCTGACGGGGCTGGCGCAGCGGGCCGGGCGTGCTGCCCGGGACCTCCTGGTCCCTCACGTCACCCGGCGGCGCGAAGTCCGCCCCGGCGGGCATCGCCCACCGTCAGCCAGAGAGCCGATACGAGGAAGTAGAAGGCGCCGAAGGCCGCGTAGGGGGCCACCGTGGCGATGCCCACCGGTTCCGGACCACCGGCCATTCGAACGAAGAACAACCCGGCCAGGGCGGACTGGGCGCCGCTCAGGATCATCGCCCATTGGGCACCATAGGACCTCCACCGGCGGAGGGCCGTGGCGAGCTGCAGCAATCCGGCGAAGCCGGCCCAGATGCCGAACACCACGATGACGCTGTTCATGCTGACGCCGAGCGCGACGGCCACGGCAGCGGCCGTGATGGTGCTGACGATGACGTTCAGCAGATGCGTCCTGTTGCTGCCGAGACCACCATTACGCTGGGCATCGATCAGGTTGGCGACGGCGTCCCATGCCGGATAGCCGACCAGCATGATGGCCGCCAGCTGCGGCGCGCGTGTCGCGACGCTGAAGGCCGCCGCGACCCAAGCCGCCGAGAAGGCGAAGCGGGCGAAATAGTAGCGCTTGAGCCACCCCGAGGCGGGTGGAGCAGGATGGTTCATCAATTGGGTGGGCATATCCAGCCTCCGGTCTGCACGCCAACCTACTAGAAGGTAGACAAGCCGGCGTCAATGCTTTCCCTGTGCCATCGGTTCTGCTCTTGCCGGCGACTGCTTCCATAGCCTGGCGCTCAACATGGCATCCCGTGCCATGCACGTGGTAGGGACGCGCGGCCTCGTGGGAGGAGAGGTCGGGCGCGGCAGCGTCGTCCGCGATCCCGGCCACGTCGATGCTGCATCCTTCCGGATCAGGGGAAGCGAAGGCGGTGCTGTCGATCTCGCCCGCGACGTCATGCCCCTGCCGGGTCTGACCAGTCGCTTCGAGAGGGCGGCTCAACTCGTCCCAAGAGCGCCGGACGGCGCGCTCACTCCTCCAGCAGCCAGACCGAGAAGAGCCCCTCTGCATCCGTCCAGGTTGCGGCTGCCCGCCAGCCCGCCGCCCCGACCAGCTCCCGCAGGCGCTCCGGGCGGTACTTGTGGCTGCTCTCGGTGTGGATGCTCTCGCCCGCGGCGAAGCGGAACACGCGCCCGGCCAGCCGAACGGATTGTGCCGTTCGCGAGACGAGGTGCATCTCGATGCGCTCCTCCACGGCGTCCCACCGGGCCTCGTGCCGGAAGGCGCCGAGGTCGAAATCGGCGCCGGCCTCGCGGTTCAGCCGCGCCAGCAGGTTCAGGTCGAACGCGGCCGTCACGCCGGCGGCGTCGTCATAGGCCGCCTGCAGCACCGGGATGCTCTTCACCAGGTCCGCGCCTAGCAGCAGGCGCCCACCCGGACGCAGCGTGGCGCGGGCGCGGCGCAGGAAGGCCACCGCCTCCTCCGCCTCGAAGTTGCCGATCGTCGAGCCCGGGAAGAAGCCGAGATGCGTCGCGCTGCCCTCCGCCCGCCCGGCGAGATCGAAGGGCCGGGTGAAATCCGCGACCACGGGCCGGACAGGAAGCCCGGGGCAGGCCGCCCGCACCCGCGCCGCCGCCGCCTCCAGCCATTCCGGCGCGATGTCCACGGGCAGGTAGGCCGCGGGCGCCCGGAGCGCCCGCAGCAGCTGCACCGCCTTGACGCCGTCGCCCGGCCCGAACTCGACCACGGCCGCGCCCGGCCCGACCGCCCGGGCGATGTCGGGGCCGGACTCCTCCAGGATCCGCATCTCCGTGCGGGTCGGGTAGTACTCCGGCAGGCGGGTGATCGCCTCGAACAGGCGCGCGCCCTCGGCGTCGTAGAGCCACTTGCAGGGCAGCGTCTTGCGGGGCGCCGAGAGGCCCGCGACGGCGTCGGCGACCAGGGCGGCCCGCTGCAGCTCGGCGGGATCGCGGGAGATGGCGCCGCTCACGCCGCGTCCTCCGCCAGGCGGAGCCCGCTTAACTGCCAGCGCGCCCCGGGCGGGAAGAAGTTGCGGTAGCTGGCGCGCGCATGGCCCGGCGGCGTCGCCGCGGAGCCGCCGCGCAGCACCATCTGGTTGATCATGAACTTGCCGTTGTACTCGCCCACCGCGCCCGCCCAGGGGCGGAAGCCCGGATAGGGGCGATAGGCGCTGCCCGTCCACTGCCAGGCCATGCCCTCGGCATCGCGGAAGCCGGGAAGGGCCGCGGCGGCCTCCCATTCCTGCTCCGTCGGCAGGCGCCGCCCGGCCCAGCGCGCGAAGGCGTCGGCCTCGTACCAGGAGACATGGCGCACGGGCCGTGCGGGATCGAGCGGGCGGAGGCCGCCCGGGCCGAACTCCGTCCAGCCCCCGTCCCGGCTCTCCCAGTGCAGCGGCGCCTCCCAGCCCTCGGCCTGCCGCGCGGCCCAGCCGTCGCTCATCCACAGCAGCGGGTCGCCGTAGCCGCCGTCCTCCATGAAGGCCAGCCACTCGCCGTTGGTCACCAGCCCGCTGGCGATGCGGTAGGGGGCCAGCCAGGTCGCGTGGCGCGGCGTCTCGTTGTCGAAGGCGAAGCCCCGCCCGTCATGGCCGACCTCCACCAGACCCGCCGTCCCCTCCAGCATCGTCACGGGCTCCGAGGCGGCCGGCTCCCGCCAGCCGGGATCGCAGGCCGGGCGGAGCGGGTTGAGGCTGAGGGCGTGCAGGATATCCGTCAGCAGCAGCTCCTGGTGCTGCTCCTCGTGCTGCAGCCCGAGCACGACGAGTTCCGCCGCCTCCGCCGGAGGGTTCCGCAGCAGGGCGGCCATCGCCTCATCCACGGCGGCCCGATACTCGGCGATGTCCTCGCAGGAAGGGCGCGTCAGCATCCCCCGCCGCGGCCGGGCGTGGCGCGGGCCGGCGACCTCGTAATAGGAGTTGAAGAGGAAGGCGTACTCCTCCCGCACCGGGCGGTACCCCGGCAGGTAGGGCCGGAGCAGGAAGGTCTCGAAGAACCAGGTGGTGTGGGCCCGGTGCCACTTGGTCGGGCTGGCATCCGGCATGGACTGCACGACCTGGTCCTCGGGCGAGAGCGGGGCGGCCAGGGCCTCCGTCCGGGACCGCACGGCGCGGTACCGCGCGAGGAGGTCCTGCGCCAGGGCGCCCGCCGGGCCGGCGCCCGCGAGGCCGGGTTGGATCACGTTCATGCGTCATTCACCCTCTGCGCGCCGCGCCGATATCCGGACGATAAGCGCGCCGGCCCGCGTTCACAGCCACCATGCGCGCCTGCCAGCCATGTCCGATCAGCCGCCGTACCAACAGGCCGAGCACCGATCCAATCAGCCGTGCGGTGCCGCCTTCCCGCACCACCCGGCGCGCAATTGGTCCTGCGGGCCGACACCGGCGGCAGGGCGCTTCGGCCGCCGGCGGGTCCGGAAAGCGGGACGCCGCGCGGGCGCACCGGACCGGTGGCGGTCATGCGGACGCCCTCAACGGGCGGCCGCGTCAAGGATCAGCCCGGCGATCTCCTGGGGATGAGAGATCAGGGCCAAATGGCTCGCCCGGACTTCTACCGTGCGGGCCGCCATGCGGGCTGCCATGTAGCGTTGCAGGTCCGGGTTGATGGTCCTGTCCTCCGTTGAGACGGCGTAGAAGCTGGGCCTGGATCGCCACGCGGCCTGGCTGGGACGCCCGGTCAGGAGTGCTCTCCGGAAGGGCTGCTGCACCGCGTAGAGCACGCGAGCCTGTTCCGCCGGCAGGTCGCCGGCGAAGTCCCGCAGGAAAGCTTCCTCGGTGAGCCGGCCCTCATCCCCATCATAGACGATTCCCGCCGATGCGGGCGGGGCAGGGAAGCGGGCGGCCAGGGCCGCATAGTCCTCGCCGGCATCTGCCGCCCGGGCCGCCACGTAGACGAGCGCCAAGACCTTCGGGTGCGTGCCAGCCTCCGTCACGATGGTGCCGCCGAAGGAGTGTCCGGCCAGCACCGTCGGTCCGTCCTGCCGGTCCAGGACCTTGCGGCAGGCAGCGACGGCTTCCTCCAGCGTCGTCAGGGGGTTCTGGACGGAGGTCACCTCGAGGCCCCTTGCCTGAAGGAGCGGAATGACCTCCGACCAACTCGACCCATCGGCAAACAGGCCGTGCACGAGAACGACGTTCTTCGCCGGCTGCGACGAAGCCGTTCCCTGAGCTCTCGTCTCCCCCGGGAGAACCGTTGCTGTGACGCCTGCTAAGAAGAAGCGCGCAAGGGACCTTCTGTTCATCACGACGCCATTCTCCTAAATGGGGGTTCCTCGGGCCGTGCAGTCAGGTCACGGCGCCAGGTCCGTCGGGATGGTTGCCGGCGCATCTCAGGGCGGGGCGACGGTCCGCAGGACGGCGCTCCGCGCTGATATGTCTCCTGAGCATAGGGCATCACCCGTTGAATTTCGACGCGGTGAGGAGTGGAGACGAGCCGGACCGAGCCTCCTGGCCGAGGTCGCGATCCAAGCTTGCAACCGGGCCGACTCCGCCTATAACAACCTACCAGAAGGTAGGTAAGGCGGGTGCGATCGTGAGCGAGACGGCGGGCAAGCTGGTCGGCGGTGCCGCCCAGCTGATCATGCGGGGGGGATACAACGGGTTCAGCTATGCCGACCTCGCGGAGCGCTTCGCTATCCGCAAGGCCAGCATCCACCACCACTTCCCCTCGAAGGTCGATCTCGTGGTCGCCGTGGTGGAGCGGGGACGCACGGCCATCCAGGCGCAGATCGCCGCGCTCGAGGCCGGCTCGCCCGTGGCGATGGACCAGTTGCTCATGTACACGGACTATTGGAGGAGGTGCATCAAGGACCAGACGGCGCCCTTCTGCCTTGCCGCTGTCCTGGCCGCAGAGCTTCCCAGCCTGCCATCCGAGGTCGCGCTCGCCGTCCGCGGGCATTTTACCGACCTCGCGAGATGGCTGGAGCGGGTTCTGTCGCTCGGCGTGAAGCAGGGTACGATGCGGCTCGAAGCATCCCCCGCGCTCGAGGCGGAGGCCTTCATGGCCGCGGTCTACGGGGCAATGCTCGCCGCGCGCGCCTTTGACGATCCTGGGCGTTTCGACACCATCGTCGAGAGCTCTATCCAGCGTATCCGCGCCTGAGACCCTGCCGGCCACCGTGGGGAGAACACCATGTCGCAGAAGGTCATCGGCCTCATCGGCGGGATGAGCTGGGAAAGCTCGGCTGAGTACTACCGGATCATCCACCAGGCCGTGCGTGCCCGGCTCGGCGGCCTTCACTCGGCCCGATGCCTGATATGGTCCTTCGATTTCGGAGAGATCGAGGCGCTGCAGCACGCCGGCCGGTGGGATGACGCGACCACCGAGATGATCGACGCCGCCTCGCGCCTGGAGCGGGGCGGGGCGGATTTTGTGGTGATTTGCACAAACACGATGCACCGCCTGGCGGAGCAGGTCGAGGCGGCCATTGGCGTGCCGCTGCTGCACATCGCCGACCCGACGGCGGAGCGCATCCGGTCGGCCGGGCTGCGGCGGGTGGCGCTGATCGGCACGGCCTTCACTATGGAACAAGAGTTCTACAAGGGACGGCTCGCCGACCGGCATGGGCTGCAGGTGCAGGTGCTGGTGCTGGTGCTGGTGCCCAGTGACGAGGATCGCGCCCTCGTGCACCGGGTGATTTACGAGGAACTGGTCCAGGGGCGCGTCGAGGCTGCCTCGCGGCAGGCCTATCGTGAGGTGATCGCGCGCTTGGTGGAGCGCGGCGCCGAGGCGGTAATCCTGGGCTGCACGGAGATCATGCTGCTGGTGCGGCCGGAGGACAGCAGCGTTCCCCTTTTCGACACCACGACCATTCATGCCGAAGCCGCTGTGGACTCGGCCCTGTCGGGCTAAAGGGGTTGTTCGGGATGCTGGTAGCGCAGTGGATTCACCGCGTCGCACGCACCTCGCGCTCCCGCATGGCGATGTCATGTCTGGACAACTATGAATTGGCCGGCGTTGTTCACCATTAGGATCCGCTGAACCAGTTGTAGCCCTGATCCTCCCAGTAGCCGTCGGGATTGTCGTTGGTCACGGTGATGGCCGCGATGTGCTTGGGGTTCTTAAAGCCGAGCTTCGTGGGGACGCGCAGCTTTAGGGGGAACCCGTTGGCCACCGGCAGGGGCGATCCGGCGAAGTCCAGCGCCAGGATGGTCTGCGGATGCAGCGCCGTCGCCATGTCCAGGCTGCTGGTGTAGCGGTCGGCGCACTTGAACCCGACATAGCGCGCCCTGGTGTCCGCGCCGATCCGTTCCAGAAAGTGGCGGAACGGCACGCCGCCCCACTGGCCGATGGCGCTCCACCCCTCGATGCAGATATGGCGCGTGATCTGGCTCACCTGCGGCAGCGCGCGCAGCCGTGCGAGCGGCCAGGGCGAGCGGTCCTGCACCAACCCCGATACCTCCAGTGCGTAGTCGCTTGCGTCCACCTCCGGCGCGTCGTCCAGCGGGTAGAAGGCGTTGAAGGGGAACGGATCGGTGATGTCGGCCTCAGTGTATTCCGGCGCCAAGCGATGGGGGTTGAACAGCGCCGCCTGCACCTTGTCGTTCCAGCGCGACATGGCCCAGAGCACCTTGTCCACCAGGTCCCCGTCCTGCAGGTTGCAGCCGGTGAGCATGGTCAGCGATCCGAGCGACAGGCCGCCGCGCAGCAGCATCCGGCGGTCCAGCCGGCGCAGGGCGGGGCCGTGGTCACGAAGGTCGGGACGGTTCTTCATGGGGCCTCCTCGGGCAGCGCGCCGCCGGTGATCATGCCCGGCAAGGTGCGGGGAACCAGCGCCACCATGACCAGGTGCAGAAGGGTGAAGCCGACGATCCCCGCCATGGCCAGGAAATGGACCCGCCGCGCGGCCTCGTAGCCACCCAGCAGCCCGGCCAGCCCGTGCAGCTGCACCGGCTTCCACAGCGCCAAGCCAGAGGCGAGGATCAGGATGCCCAGCAGCAGCACGCCGACATAGGTCGCCCGCTGCACGGCATTGTAGGTTCCTGCCCGATGCGCCAAGCGCAGGCGGAGGGCGGCGACGATGTCGGCCAGCATCTCGCGAGGCCGCAAGGGCAGCAGCCGCCGGCGGAAGTGCCCGCCGAGAGCGCCGTAGAGCCCGTAGACAAGGCCGTTGCCGACCAGCAGCCACATGACGGCCAGGTGCCAGGCGATGCTGCCGCCGAGCCAGCCGCCCAGCGTCGCCCATTGCGGAAAGCGGAAGCCGAAGAGAGGCGACGCGTTGTAGATGCCCCAGCCGCTCATGATCATGCAGACCATAGCGAAGGCGTTGATCCAGTGGGTGATCCGCACCAGCAGCGGATGTCGCATTCGGCGATCTCCTTCGGCCCGGCCACGGAGGGGCCAGGACCGAACAGGTCCGTTCTTCGTGTGGAGGAGGCGGGTTGCCCCCCGGGTTGCCGGGTTGTCCGGCAACCCGGGGGTGACGCCGATCACATCGGCGGCGTCAGGCCGTCCTTGCCGACCAGGATGGTGGCGGCGGTCACCGCGCCGCCGACATCGCGCTGGCCGTTCACCACGATCTTTGCGCCCGGCTTCAGCGCGGCACGGTCCGCAGGCTCGACGCTGACGATGGGCACGTCGTCCGGGATCACGATGCGCTTCTCGCCGCTGCCGTAGTTCACCACCATGGTCCGGCCGCTAGTGCCGACGAGGCTGCCGACCGTCCCGTTCGTCATGCTGCTGCCCTCACCCAGATCCCAGGCGAAGTGGCCCTGGCCGGTGCCGCGCATCTCCGGCGGGAAGACGGAGACCTCCAGCGCCCTGAGGGAGCCGTCCGGCTGCGGTGCGGTGGCCGCGGTGCCGATGTAGCTGTTGGGCTGGATGTCCTCGATCTTCGCGGCCACGACCAGCGCCACGCGCAGCTGCGGCGACAGCGCGACGGTCACGTGGGCGCCAGCGCGGGTGGTCATGGTGATGCCCGTCTCCGTCACGCCCTCGAGCGTGCCGCGCAGCCGGGCCGGACCGGCGGCCGCGCGGGGGGAGCTCTGCGCCTGGGCGGTGGCACCGGCCAGCGCGCCGCCGACCAGCATGGCGCAGGCCGCCGCCATCAGCATCCGTCGTTGCATAGATCTATCCTCGATCAGTGTGTCGCCGGGCCCATGCACGCCGCCGCGAGCACTTTATTCCCACTTTCTTCCGACGCACCGCCGGAATAAGAAG
This sequence comes from Roseomonas populi, assembly GCF_024594815.1. Classification (GTDB taxonomy): domain Bacteria; phylum Pseudomonadota; class Alphaproteobacteria; order Acetobacterales; family Acetobacteraceae; genus Roseomonas; species Roseomonas populi. The sequence continues at coordinate 46,845 of NZ_JANJOU010000026.1, forward strand.
GCAGCCCCTGCGTTGATGCGGCCATGAGGGGTTTGCCACACCGGATGTCGACGCTGGCCGAGATCGAAGCCCAAGTGCCGGCGCTGCGGCGCTACGCTTGGAGCCTCGTGCGCCACGACCAGGATGCCGATGACCTCGTACAGGACTGCCTTGTCCGCGCCCTGGCTAGTCTTCCCGAGATCGAGGGCAACGGGATCACACCGCTCCGTCCCTGGCTGTTCACCATCCTGCACAACTTGGCGGTGAGCCGCTGGCGGAGCCTTCGTCGGCGCGGTCAGACAGTGGAGCCCGAGAGCGCCAACCTGACCGTGGCCCCCAGCCAGGAATGGACGAGTTCCGCGCGCGAGATGGTGGACGCGCTCGCGCGGCTGCCGCCCGACCAGCGCCAGGTGCTGATGCTGGTGAGCGTGGAAGGGTTCGAGTACCGCGAGGCGGCCGGCATCCTGGGTATCCCCATGGGAACCGTCATGTCGCGGCTGAGCCGCGCGCGGGATGCCCTGCGCGCGCAGATGGAAGGACGCAGGCGCCTGGCGCTGCGGCTGGTGCAATGACAGAGTCTTCGATCCCGGACGAGATGCTGCACGCCTATGTCGATGACCGCCTTGATGCCGGGCAGCGCGCCAAGATGGAGCGCCGGCTGGCGGCCGACCCCGAGCTGCGCCGGCGCGTGAACGACTGGCAGGCCCAGGATGCCGTGCTGCGCGACGCCCTGTCCTTCAAGCTACGGGAGCCGGTTCCGCCATCGCTGAGTGTCGCTGCCCTGGCCGAAGCGCGGATGCGAACGACCACGCGCCCCGTCGCGCGCTGGCGTATGGCCGCCGGCTTTGTGCTGGCACTCGGGCTGGGCGCCGCCGGCGGCTGGTTCGGCCATCGGATGATGCCGTTCGACGAGATCGCGCTGCTGGGGATGGAATCCGCCTCAGCCTATCGCGTTTTCGCCAACGACCCGGCACGCGCCATCGAGGTCAGCTCGTCCAACAGGGCTGAAATGGCAGCTTGGATGACCCAGAAGCTGGGCCGGCGCGTGGTACTGCCCGACCTGTCGTCGGTGGGTTACAGCCTGCTGGGCGGGCGGGTTCTGTCGACCCTGTCCGGGGCCGCAGCAATGCTGATCTACGAGAGCGCGGGCGGCGATCGGCTGACCGTCTATGTCCGCCCGATGGGAATCGGGCGCGAGGCGGAGATGCAGCTGCTCGACGTGAAGGCGCTGGAAGGCTACGGCTGGATCAACCGGCAGATCGGCTACAGCGTGATGTCCGACGGTGATCGCGAGCTGCTGCGGCCCGTGGCGCACCTCATCCGGGATGAATTGAAGCTGTGATTGGCCGCATGCCGAGGGGAGCAGGTCATCTCAAATCCCTTCCCGCGAGGAACCGGTCGACAGCGGCGTGGTGCTCTGGGGTCTAATGCTCGATGGCCTGGAGCGCAGCTTTCAGGTCCAGGCTGCTCCTCAGGTCCGATCCCTCGCTCCGGCGCAGGAGACGCTTGCAGAACCGGAGAGCAGGTTCGGGGTGCCCGGCGATCTCCTCGACGATCTTGAGGGCGCGGGCCATCAGCCGGTCGGCTACCAGGACTTCCGACACCAGGCCGTCTTCCAGGGCCTGGCCCGCGTTGAACACCCTGGCCGTGAAGCTGATCTCGGCGGCGCGCGACGTCCCGACCACCCGGGGGAGCTGAGGGGGGCGATGCCGAGCCGGGCTTTCGGTTGCGGAGGCCGGCTTGGCCGGCCCGCTGTCTCAAGGGCGTCTTAACCCGGCGGGACCCCTCCATGAATGTCCGCCTCCCACTCACCCCACGCTAGCTGCCGGTCTGGAAGGTTAGTGCCGCACCTTACCCACACCGAGCGTCGCAATCAGCAGGCCACCGCTGATGTTCAGTGTGGCCAGGGCTCGGTCGCCTTCAAGCTTGCCGTTTGATGGCGGTGCACTTGACCTCGACCAGCAGGCTTGGCCGTGCCAGCTCCGAGACGCCGATCACTGTCCAGGCACATGTGCCGCGCGGGAAGACGCGATCCTTCACGGCGCGGAAGATATCGAAGTGTTGGCCGAGGCTGACATGGTACGTTGTCATATCCACCACGTCCTCGAAGCTGCAGCCAGCTTCCTCAAGCACCAGCCTTAAATTCTTTCAGCAGGCGATGAACTGCGCTTCGGGGTCTGCTATGACGTTCAGATGCTCGTCCCTGCCAACCTGTCCGGCGCAGAAGATGAAGGCTCCGACCTGAACGGCAGGCACGTAGCCCGCGGTCTTGACGATGCATTCCATCTGCCGGGGAACGATAAGCGTGCGGTCGGTCATGCGGGCTGCCTTTATCCTACCTGCTCCAACTAGTCAGCTTCCCATCGACAGCTATGGCACTCGACTCCACCCCGAGCGACGGAAGTCTGCTATCCACCCAACACGGGTAAAGGCTGCCCAGGCAATCACGTCCGCTCTCGAGAACGCGACCACGCCACGCGAAGTGCCGAGATGAGCGCTTAGCGGAAGTCCGCTTGGCTAAACCCTATTTTCCCCGGCGCAGCCACAAGGACGCGGCCTGTGATCAGGAAGCGCGCCGTAAGGCGCGCCGTTCCGTCAAGCGTCCACCCAGGAGATTGACCCTACCTACTCCCCACCAGAGCGGCGACCGGCAGAGCCGCCGGGTGGCGCCGAGCTCGGATGCGGGATGGACATCACCGACGAGGACGTTGCCTCGAAGTGCCTAGCGAAAACAGGGCATGTTTGCCGACCCGCCACCTCTCTGACTGACTTTGTTGCCCAGGCACGTCTACGACTGGTTTACCGTGAAAAACATGGACAGTATCCTGAGCGCGCTCGACGAGGCGATCGTCGTCGCGGTCCGGCAGTCCGTGCGCGACCTGCGGGCCTAGCCGCTCCAGGATCAGGCGCACGGACGCAAGGACAGGACGTTCATCCACGTCTTCCGGCTCCGCAGCGGGAGGGTCATTCGCTTCCACATCCAAGACAACATTCCGCGGGATGTCGATGATGCGGCCATACCGATCTCCTGACTTACGGCACGGGCTTGACCACTCGGGTCACCCAGGCAGATGACCGCTGCGCCCGCCACCCTTCCCATCCGGCCCGGCGAACCCGTGCGCGGCACTCACCGTCGCCGCGGTGGCCGAGAGGTTGTGCAGCGTCTCCGACTTGCTCCCATCGCGATAGGCAAGACCAAGCACGGCCCGCAGCCCGCTCCCCGCCAGGACGAGGTAGCGCACAGCGTCGGGACGTAGGTGCTGCATGCAGGCCGGCACGACCGCCACACCCATCCCGGCCGCGACGAAGTTAATAGCGGCTGTCAGCTCCGGCGCGTCCTGCCCGATCCGTGGCGAGAAGCCGAGCCGCATGCACTCCGAGACGATCTGGTCCGAGAGGCCGGAACCGCCCCGGCGCGGGTAGAGAATGAAGGAATCGTCCCGCAGGGCCTCCAGGCGGACGGAGCGACGCCTCACCGCGGGATGGCCGGAGGGCACCGCGGCCACCATCGGCTCTTCCAGCAGCCAGCGCACCTCGACCACCGGGTCCGGAGCGAGCGGAGGACGGACGAAGGCGGCGTCGAGGTCATCCGCCTTCAGGGCCGCGGTGAGCAGCGCGGTGCGCCGCTCCACCAGGCCGATCTCCACCTCGGGCCACCTCGCCCGGTAGGTCTTCAGAACTTCCGTGACAAAGGGGCTGAAAGAGGCGGAAGCAGTGAAGCCGACGCGCAGCTTGCCGATCTCGCCGCGCTCCGCCCGACGGGCCAGCACGGCCGCCCGTTCGGCGCGGTGGAGGATGGCGCGGGCCTCCTCGAGGAACACGGTCCCGGCAGCCGTGAGCTCGATGCGCCGACCCACGCGATGGAAGAGCCGGACGTCCAGCTCAGCTTCCAGCGACTTGATCTGCTGCGTGAGCGGCGGCTGGGCAATCCCGAGAAGGGCTGCGGCGCGGGTGACGTTCAGCTCCTCCGCCACCGCGCGGAAGTAACGGAGGTGCCTGAGTTCCATTCCATATCCTGCGCGTATGGGTTTCGGACGAGCAATATATTGGACCGGCAGTACGGCATCCTCCTAGCCTCATCGGCATCGAATGCCTGCCGAGGAGACGTCGCCCATGAGCGGAGAACCGCCTGTCCTGCTCCAGCACGCCACGCGCGACCTGGCGCGCTTCGCTGCCGGGCTGCGCTACGAGGACCTGCCACCCGAGGTGGTGGAGCGCGCTAAGCTGTGCCTGCTCGACGGGCTCGGCGTCTGCCTGCATGGCGCGCTGCTGCCCTGGACGCGCATGGTGCAGGAGGTCGTGGAGGCCGAGGGCGGAGTTCCCGCGGCGTCCCTGTGGGGGACCGGGCTGCGGGGCTCGCTCTCCCAGGCGGTGCTCGTAAACAGCACGGCCGGGCACGGCTTCGAGATGGACGACATCCACAAGGAGTCCATCCTCCACCCGAACTCGCTCACGACACCGATCGCGCTGGGCTGGGCCGAGGCGGAGGGCGCCGTCAGCGGGCGCGAGCTGCTCGCGGCCATCGTCGCGGGCTACGAGGTCGGGACCCGCGTCGGCAACGCCGCCACCATGGCGCTGTTCCTGGACGGCTTCCATCCCCAGGGCACCAGCGGAACCTTCGTGGCGGCCGCGACCGCGGGGCGGCTGCGCGGGCTGGACGCAGGGCGGATGCAGCACGCCCTTGGGATCGCGGGCTCCATGGCGGCGGGCCTCATGGCCGCGCAGGAAGGGGCCATGGTGAAGCGCCTCCACGCTGGCCGGGCCGCACAGTCTGGGGTGCTCGCGGCCGCGCTGGCGGCGCGCGGCTTCACCGGCATCACCGAGATTCTGGAGGCGGGCTACGGCGGCTATCTTAGCTCCTTCTCCAGCCGCCCCGTGCCGGAGAAGCTGACGGCGGGCCTCGGCGAGAGTTGGGAGACGCTTAACGTCGGCTTCAAGATGTACCCGACCGTTACCAGCATCCACACCGCCCTGGACGCGCTGCGCCAGCTGATGTCGGCCCACGGCTTCCCGCACGGGGACATCGTCCGCGTGGATGTCGGCATGGGGCACATGACCTACGTGCACACGGCCTGGCCCTATCGCCCGGCCGGCATCACGGCCGCCCAGATGAACCTGTCCTTCGGGCTGGCCGTGACCGCCCTCGGCGGCACCGTCACGGCGGGTGACTTCACGGAGGAGCGGCTGCGCGACCCCGGGCTGCTGGACTTCATCACCCGGGTGCACCCCCACGAGGATTCGGGGATTGAGGCCATGGGGGCACCCTTCCGGCACGCCTGCCGGATGACGGTAACCCTGCGGGACGGCACGACCCACAGCCACGAGGAGCTGAACCGGCGCGGCAGCCCGGAGAACCCGGTGAGTTTCGCGGAGATTGAGGCGAAGTTCCGGGGCAACGTGTCGGGCATCCTGAGTGACCGTGAGGCGGACCAGGTCGTCCGCCACGTCAGCAACTTCGAGAGGCTGACGGATTGCGGGGAGCTGCTGGCCATCCTCTCCGCGGACCGGCGCTCCTTCGCGCTCACCGAGGAGGTGCGCTGATGTCCGTCACCCGTCGCCACCTGATGCGCGGCGTGACCACCGTGCCGCTGCTCGCGCGGGGCGCCACGGCCCAGCCCCAGGCCGTCACCATGGTCGTGCCCTACGCCCCCGGGGGCGGCACCGACATCGTCGGGCGCAGCTTCGCGCAGCTCTTCTCGCGGGAGCTGGACCGCACCGTGGTGGTGGAGAACCGCAGCGGCGCGGCCGGGCACATCGGCACCACCTCCGTCGCGCGGGCCCGGCCGGACGGCAACACGCTTCTCTACGCCGTCAGCACCCATATCGTGGTCAACCCGCACCTGCAACGCGGGGCCGGGACGGAACTCGTGGCCGCGATGGTGCCGGTCGTGCAGGCCACGTCCTACCAGTACGTGCTCGCCGCCGATCCCGACCTCGGCGTCTCCAGCGTGGCGGAGCTGGTCGCCCTGGCCAAGTCGAGGGCTGCCGGCAGCATGGCCTATTCGTCAGCGGGTGTCGGCAGCAACAACCACCTGGCGGCGGTCGTCTTCTGCGATGCCGCCGGCATTCAGATGGAGCACGTGCCCTACCGCGGCAGCCTGCCGGCCCTGCTGGACGTGGTGGCGCACCGCGTGGCGCTGATCTTCAGCTCGCCGGCCCCGGCCATCCCCCTGGTGAGGGAGGGAAAGCTGCGGGCCCTGGCCGTGACGGGAGACCACCGCATGGACGCGCTGCCGGAGGTGCCCACGCTGTCCGAGGCGGGCCTGACCGGCGTGACCATCACCGGCTGGCACGGCGTCTTCGCCCCCGGCGGCACCCCGGCCGAGCTGATGGGCCAGTACGGGGCGGCAGCGCGGCGGGCGGTGGCGACGGAGGAGTTCCGGAGGCGCATCGCCCTGGAGGGGATGGAGCCAGCCCCGGACCGGCCCATCGGGGCGTTCGCGGCCTCGGTGCGGGAGGAGACGGCGTACTGGGGCCGCAAGCTCGCGGAGATGCGGATCCGGATGGAGTAGAGCCGCCAACGATCCCTTCTTGCGCCCGGGCCGCGGCTCCGGCGCGGTCGGCCCGGCCCGGCCATGTCCCGTTCGGGGCGGGCGGGCCCGATGCCCCGGGACTGCGCCCGCTTGCTTTGCGCCGCGCGTCAGAAGGTGATCCGCGTATCCGCCACGATCTGGCGGATGAGCGCGCGTTCGCGCTCCAGCTGCGCGCCGAAGGCGGCGCGGTTCATGCTGCCGGGCTCGCTGCCGATGCGGCGCAGGGCATCGCCGGTCTGCGGGTCCTCCAGCGCGGTGCGAAGGGCCTGCTCCAGGCGTTCCAGCACCGGCTCCGGCGTTCCGCTGCGCGCGAAGAGGGCGTTCCATCCGGCGAGGTCGACGTCGGGGTAGCCGGAGGAGGCGATCGGCGGGACCTGGGGCAGCAGGGGGCTTCGCCCCCGGCTGGTCAGACCGATGGCCCGCGCCTTCCCCGTCGGCAGCAGGGGTTCCAGCGAGGAGGCGCTGATGACCGCCGCCTCCAGGTTGCCCGCGAGCAGGTCCGCGGCGGCTTCCGCCCCACCGCGATAGGTCACGTGCTCCATGGTGATCCCGGCCGCGTGGCCGAGCAGCGCGCCCGCGAGGTGGCCGATGCTGCCGACCCCGGGCGAGCCGTAGCTGATCGGCTTCCCTCGCCCGTAGCGCACGAAGCCCGCAAGGTCCCCGGCGGGGAGGGACGCGGTCACCGCCAGCACATAGGGCTGCGTGGTGGCGAGCCCGACCGGCGCAAAGGCGCGCTCGTGGTCGAAGGGCAGGTTCGGGATGGCCAGCGGGACGATCAGGAAGGATGCGGCGTCGAAGAGCAGCGTGTAGCCATCGGCGGGCGCATTGGCGACGAGCCCGGCTCCGATGGAGCCGCCCGCACCGCTGCGGTTCTCAATGACGACCGGCTGGCCCAGGGCCGCGGCGAGGCGCGGCTGGATCAGGCGGGCCACCGTGTCCGTCTGGCCCCCTGGCGCATAGGGCACGATGACGCGGAGCGGGCGCGTCGGCCATGAGGCGTGGGGGCGCTCCGTCTGGGCGTGCGCGATCAGGGGCGTGCTGGCAGCCGCCAGCACCAGCCCTCGCCTGGTAGGCATTTGGACCTTCCTCTTTCTCTCGTTGGCTGTGTGAAGCGCGACGGCAGGTGGCCCCCTCACCCGCCGTGCCGGTCAGGGCAGGTCCAGGACGGGCTTGCCGACGACCCGGCGCTCCTCCAGCGCCGCATGGGCCTCCTCGACGTTCTCGAGCGAGTACCGCCCGGCGATCTCGATGGAGAGGTCTCCCTCTTGCAGGCCGCCGAAGATCTCGGCCGCCCTGCGCCGGATCGTCGGCCCGTCCGGCAGGTGATCCGCCAGACGCGGCCGTGTCAGGAACAGCGACCCGGCTTCGCCGAGCTCGATGGGATCAAGGTCCCGCACCGGCCCGCCGACCGCCCCGAAGTTCACGACCAACCCGCGCTTGCGGGCGGCGCGGAAGCTGTCGCGCAGCGTCGGCTTCCCGATCGGGTCGAAGACGACGTCCACCCCCTGGCCGCCGGTCAGGTCCCGGACGGCATCGGCGAAGCGACCCTCGTCGTAGAGCAGGGCCGCCGCAGCCCCCCGCTGGCGCGCGACCTCCGCCTTCGCCTTCGTGCTCGTCGTGGCGTAGACAGTGGCGCCCATGCGTGTGCCGAGCTGGACCAGGAGCTGCCCGATCCCGCCGGAGGCGGAGTGGACGAGGCAGGTCATGCCCGGGCCCAGCCGCCCGACATCGTCCGCGAGGTAGTGCGCGGTCAGGCCGTGGAACATGGCGGCGGCGGCACGGTCGAGCGGCAGGGCGTCCGGCACCGGCACGACGCGCCAGGCCGGGACCACGGCGTATTCCGCGTAGCTGCCCCAGGTGAGGCAGTAGGCGACGCGGTTTCCGATCCCGAGCCCACTTACGTCCGGCCCGAGTGCTTCCACATGGCCCGCGCCCTCTATGCCGAGGGTGGTCGGGACCGAGACCGGGTAGGTCCGGGATTCCGCGTACTTCCCCTGCCGGGTGTGCACGTCCATGAAGTTGATGCCGGAATGGCGGAGGCGGATGAGCACCTCGCCCGGGCCGGGCGTTGGCACCGGGATGTCGCGGCGGAGGATGACCTCCGGCCCGCCGTAGCGGTCGATCTGGATGGCTCTCACGGCTTCCTCCGGGGCACCGGCGCTGTCGGGCGCGGGGCCGCGCTCACAATGTCAGGCCGCATCGCCGTAGCGACGGTCCTGCTCGTCGAACCAGGGCTTGCGGACCAGGGCCTGCCGCTCGGCAAAGCTCGCCGTCAGGCCGCTCGCCTCGTCCAGCCGCCCGTCCCGTTGCAGGGCCTCCAGCGCTACCCTCATGCCCTGAACCGCACCTTGCAGCGCCACGTTGGCGTAGAGCAGCAACCCGAAGCCCATTTCCGCCGCCTCGGCCTGGCCGACCATCGGCGTCATTCCGCCGACGACGAGGTTCAGCATCTGCGGCCGGGGGAGAAGGCGGGGGATGCGGCGCAGCTCGTCATCACCTGTCGGCGCCTCGACAAAGAGGATGTCGGCGCCGGCCTCGGCGTACAGGCCGGCGCGGTCAATCGCGGCCTCGAAGCCCTCGACCGCGATGGCATCGGTGCGGGCCACGATCAGGACGCCGTCGCGGCGCCCATCGGCCGCCGCGCGGATCTTCCCGGACATCTCCCCGGCCGATACCAGCGCCTTGCCAGCGAAGTGGCCGCAGCGCTTGGGGCTCAGCTGGTCCTCGATCTGGATCGCGCTCGCTCCGGCGCGTTCCAGGAGGCGGACGGCGTGGCCGACGTTCAGCGCGTTGCCGAAGCCGGTGTCCGCGTCCACGACCACCGGCAGTTCGGTCGCCTCGCGGATCGCCAGCAGGTGCTGGGCGAGCTGAGTCAGGTCCATGAAGCCGAGGTCGGGCAGGCCCAGGAAGGTGTTCGTCAGCCCCGCCCCGGTGAGGTAGGCCGCCTCGAAGCCCAGTGTCTCGACCACCCGTGCCGTGAGGGCGTTCGCGACCCCGGGCGTGAGCACGGCGCGCCGCTCGGCGAGAAGCTGGATCAGGCGGCTGACGTGGGAGGCGGGCAAGGGCTGCGTTCCGTAACGGGAGCCCCAAGATCGCCGCGGCGGGCACCTCCCGTCCAACATCTTGATCGTCTGAAACCGATACGTTGTACTTATCGGATGGAACTTCGTCACCTCCGCTACTTCTGCGCCGTCGCTGAGGACGGCCACATGACGCGAGCGGCAGAGAGGGTCGGTATCGCCCAGCCCGCCCTCAGCCAGCAGATACGCGGCCTCGAGGAGGAGCTCGGCGTGCAGCTCTTCGACCGCATCGGTCGCGGCCTCGTCCTCAACGAGGCCGGCCGCCTGTTCCTGGACGAGGCGCACGACTTGCTACGCCGGGTGGAGCGGGCCGCCACGACGGCGCGGGAAGCGGGCCGGGGGGAAGTCGGGCGCCTCCGGGTCGGGTTCACCGCCTCCACCTGCTTCAACCCGGCCGTTACCCGCGTGCTGAAGAGCTTCTGTGAGGCCTGGCCGCGGGTGGAACTGGTGTTGGAGGAGGGCCGCTCCAGCCTGCTCCAGGCCGCGCTGGAGGGGGGACGGCTGGACGCGGCCTTTCTAAGGCCGCCCCTGAGCTCGACGGACAACCTCGACTTCGTCCTTGTCGCGACCGAACCGATGGTGGTGGCTCTGCCGGCCGGGCACCGGCTGGACGGGCGCAGGAGCCTCGCCCTTGAGGAGCTTCGCGATGAGGCCTTCATCCTCTACCCCCGCGCAACCGGGCCAGGACTTTCGGAGAACGTTGTCGCGGCCTGTCAGAAGGCCGGGTTCGCGCCCCGCGTCGCCCAGCAGACACCCCAGCTCGCGACCACCGTGAACCTTGTCGCGGCCGCGATGGGCATCGCGATCGTGCCGGACTGCATGCGCCAGCTTCGTCCGAACAGCGTTCGCTACGTGCCGCTCCGGGACGGGTCGCTGCAGGCAGAGTTCGGCCTTGCCTGGAAGCGGCAGGACCAGTCGAGAGCGGTCCATCACCTGATCCGCACGGCATCGCCGTCTTCCTGAGAGCGTCCCGGAAGGAGGCTGATGGTTTGCGGACCATCGCGGATGCGGAACGCTGCCCCGCACATTTATCGCCTCACCTTCCCTCCACCTCAGAAGCCGCAGGGGGTCAGGGATCGGCGGACGCGCGGTCAGCCGTTGGCCGCTGGAGCACGCCGGCGAGGATGCTTTCCGCTGGGGTGCTGACTCCCCCCATCCAGCCAGTACTTGTGCAGCTCGTGCAGGTAGCGTTCGACCACCTGCAGCGCCTCTTCGGAGTCCCTACGGCGAAGACATTCCAGGAGTGCACGGCGGGCGCGGATCACCCGGTCGTCGGAGACGGATCCGATCCGCGTCACCCAGTCCCGCAACATGCCGACCAAGGCATCTGCCAGCGCGACAAGGACGCGGTTTCCGCTTGCCTCGGCCAAGAGGTGGTAGAACTGGATCATCAGCTCGGACCGCTGACCCGGATCATCCTTCAGGGCCTCGGCACGATCGACATTCGCCTCCATGGCGGCGAGGTCTGCCTCGGTACAGGCGGGCAGCGCCTCCTGTAGCAGCATGATCGTCACCGCGCGGATCGCGTTGGTGAGATCCGCCACGGAGAAGTCCGTCAGGGCGAGAGGACCCATCCGTTGATCGCCGGAGGCCTGCTCGCCGCGCTCCGCCACGAATGATCCGCCGCGCGCTCCCTTCCGGAGGCTCAGGGTACCCGTGATCTCCAGCATCCGCAGGGCCTCGCGAAGCGTGTTGCGGCTGACCTCGAGCTGGGCCGCCAGGATACGCTCCGCAGGCAGCTTGTCGCCGGGCTGAAGCGCGCCGTCGGCAATCATCCGCTGGATCTGGCTGGTGATCTCCTCGATGGCCCGGCGCGGACGGGCCGGCGAGAAGCGGGGGCCCTTCCGCTCCTCGGGCTGGGGCGATGGGCGCTGAAGATGGGTCATCACGCGGTCCTCATGACCTTCGTCTGGCAAGGCGCGGCGCGGCGATCAAGGGCCAAGGGGCACATGGCGCTTGACCCTGCTGAACTCGGAGACTAATGGTCCTACCAATGAACAGGAGGACAGCGTGCAGGACGGGTTCAAACCTGGTGCCGGTACGGTGGTGGTAACGGGGGCCGCCAGCGGAATCGGCCGCGCGATCGCCCGGCGGCTCTCCTTGGCCGGTGCGCCGCGCACTGTTCTCCTGGACCGCGACGGGGCCGGGGCGGCGCGTGCCGCTGAGGCGATCGGCCCCCATGCGCGGGCTATGGGAGTGGATGTCCGCGATCCAGCGGCCATCGAGGCGGCGGTCACGCGCATCGAGGAGGAGGACGGGCCGATCTCGCTCTGGTGCTCCAACGCGGGCGTCCACCGCGGGCAGGGCCTGGGCAACGCGAGCGACTGGGACGCCTCGCTCGCCGTCAACCTGCACGCCCACCTGCATTCGGCCCGCGCCGTCCTGCCCCGCATGGCCCGGCGGGGAACCGGCCATTTCGTCATCACCGCCTCCGCCGCCGGCCTGCTGACAGATCCGCGCTGCGCGCCCTATTCGGTCAGCAAGCACGCGGCCGTCGCCCTGGCCGAGTGGCTCGCCATCGCCCATGGGGATGACGGTGTAACCGTCGCCTGCCTCTGCCCGGAGGGCGTGCGCACCGCCATGACGGCCGCGGACAGCGCGGTCCTGGGCGCCGAGGTCCTGGAGCCCGAGGCGGTGGCCGGCTCGCTGCTGGAAGGCCTTGCCGAGGGCCGCTTCCTAATCCTCCCCCACACCCGGACCGCCGAGTACGAGCGCCGCCGCGCAGCGGACCGGGACCGCTGGATCGCTGGGATGCGCCGCGCGCGCCGGCGCGCCGCGAGCGCAGCTCCTCTTTACGCCGCAGGATGACCCCGATGGCCCTGGACCTAGCCGAACTCTCCTATCCCATGCAGCGGAGCTGTCCCTTCCACCCGCCGGAGGCTTACGCGCCGCTGCGGGAGAACCAGCCCTTCGCTCGGGTGCGGCTCTGGGACGGCTCCCACCCCTACCTGCTGACCCGGTATGAGGACATCCGGGCGGTGCTGGCCGAGCCGCGCTTCTCCTGCGAGCCCGTGCGGGAGGGATTCCCGCACGTCTATGAGGGCCGGATGGTGGCCGACAAGGCCGACCGTTCCTTCCTGCGCCTGGACAATCCGGAGCACGACCGGCTCCGCCGCATGGTGACGAAGGAGTTCACTGTGAAGAAGGTGCAGGCGCTGCGCCCCTACATCCAGGCCACGGTGGACCGGCTGATCGACAACTACGCCGCCATGCCGCAGGGCAGCGACTTCGTCGAGCACTTTGCCGCACCGCTGCCGACCGACATCATCACGTTGCTGCTCGGCATTCCCTACGAGGATCATGAGATCTTCCACCGGGCGACGCGGATCCAATTCGGGTCGAGATCCACCCCGGCAGAGGTACGGGAATCCCTGGCCGAGCTGTTCGGCTACCTGGATGCCCTGATCACCCGCAAGGAGGCCGAGCCGGCGGACGATGTCGTCTCCCGCCTCGTGCACGACCAGTACCGGCCCGGTCACATCGACCGGATCACCCTCATCAACATCGTCCGCCTCCTGCTCAGCGCCGGACACCAGACCACCCAGAACATGACCGCACTGGGCGTGCTGACGCTGCTGCAGCACCCGGACCAGCTCGCCCTCATCCGTGCGGACGCCTCCCTCATCCCGGGGGCGGTGGAGGAGCTGCTGCGCTTCTCCAGCATCCTCCACACCGGTGCCCGCCGCGTGGCGCTGGAGGACATCGACGTGAACGGCCATCTCGTTCGGGCGGGAGAGGGGGTGATCTGCTCCATCCCGGCCGCCAACCGTGACGGGGAGCTCTTCCCCGATCCCGACCGCTTCGACGTGACCCGCGATGCCGGCCCGCACGTCGCCTTCGGCTTCGGCGTGCACCAGTGCCTGGGGCAGGTGCTCGCGCGGGCGGAGCTGCAGATCGTCTACGAGACGCTTTTCCGCCGGCTGCCGGAGCTACGCCTGGCCGTGCCGTTCGAGAGCCTGCGCTTCCGGCACGACATGTTCGTCTACGGTGTGCACGAGCTGCCGCTGGCCTGGTGAGGAGGGAACCATGCGCGTCACCATCGACAAGAGCCGCTGCATCGCCGCGGGCCAGTGCGTCCTCAACGCCCCCTTCGTCTTCGACCAGGGCGAAGAGGACGGGATCGTCATCCTGCTGAAGGAGAACCCGGCGCCGGAGCAGGAGGAGCACACGCGGCGCGCGGCGCGGCTCTGCCCCGCCGAGGCGATCAAGCTCCACGACTGAGGCCGCGCGAAGAGCGGTCCGAGAGAGCGGCAAGGGAGGACGGCGTGGAAACTGGGGTGATGGAGCGGGCGGCGGAGCGGCCGGCCGCGGCGGGGGGGCTGGCGCTCGCCGGCATCAAGGTGCTCGACCTGACGCAGTGGGAGGCCGGGTCGGTCGCGGCGCAGACCCTCGCCTTCCTGGGCGCGGACGTGATGAAGATTGAGCGGCCGAAGGGGGGCGACCCCGCGCGCATCGCCTCCGCGGATTCGGCGGACGCGGATTCGCTCTACTTCCTGGTGCTGAACGCCAACAAGCGCGGCGTGACGCTGGATCTCGGGAAGCCCGAGGGGAAGGAGCTGCTTCGGCGCCTGATCGAGCGGAGCGACGTGCTGCTGGAGAACTTCGCCCCCGGCACCATCGAGCGGCTCGGCTTCGGCTACGAGGCGGTGAGCGCCATCAACCCGCGTATCGTCTACGGCTCCGTCCGCGGCTTCAGTGACGAGAGCGAGTACCGGGATTTCCGCTGCTTCGACGCGATCGCGCAGAGCATGGGCGGCGCCGTCTCCATCAGCGGGGAGCCGGGCGGCGGCCCCGTGAAGCCGGGGCCGACCTTCGCCGACACCGGCACGGCGATGCACCTGGCGGTCGGCATCGTGGCGGCGCTGCACCAGCGCCACGCCACGGGGCGCGGGCAGCACGTGAAGGTGGCGATGCAGGAGGTGGTGGTGAACTTCTGCCGCATGGGCTTCGCCCGGCAGCAGATCACGGGCCGCGCCGCGGAGCGCGTGGGCAACGGCTCCCCCAGCTCCTCCTCCGCGCCGTCCGGCATCTTTGCCTGCGCGGGCGGCGGGCCGAACGACCACTGCTTCATCTACACGGCACGCGACTCCATTACGGGCAACCGCCAGTGGAACACGCTGCTCCGGGTGATCGGACGGGAGGAGCTGATCGGCGACCCCCGCTACGACGAGCCGCAGAAGCGCTTCGCCCGCCAGGAGGAGGTGGACGCGATCATCGCGCCCTGGATGCTCCGGCACGACAAGCGGGAGGCGATGGCGCTGCTGAACGGCGCCGGAGTCCCGGCCGGTGCCGTGATGGACACCTCCGACCTCATCGACGAGCCCTCCTTCCGCGCCACCGGCATGCTGACCGCCGTGCAGCACCCGAAGCGCGGGGAGATCGTGCTGCCGGGCTGGCCGGTGAGGATGAGCGAATCTCCGACGCCGCCGACGACCTGCCCGCCCCTGCTGGGCGAGCACACGGAGGTCGTTCTCGGCGAGATGCTGGACCTGCCGCCGGAGGAGATGCGGCGGCTGAAGGCGGAGGGCGTGATCTGATGGATGGCGCGGACACCATCGACCTGTCCCGCGAGGGCCCGGTCGCCGTCATCACCCTGAACCGCCCGCAGGTGCGGAACGCGATCGACCTGGCCGCGGCCCATCGCCTCGCGGCGGCCGTGGACGCGGTGGAGGCGGACCCGGCGATTCGCATCGCGATCATCACCGGTGCGGGCGAGGTGGCCTTCAGCGCGGGGGCCGACCTGCGGGCCCGGGCGCGCGGCGAGGGACGCGCGGTGATCGCGCCGCACGGCTTCGCGGGCTTCGTGCGCCGCCCCCGCCGCAAGCCCTTCATCGCCGCGGTAAACGGCTTCGCGGTGGGCGGGGGGCTGGAAATCGCCCTTGCCTGCGAGCTGGTGGTGGCCGCGCCGCATGCGAGCTTCTCCCTGCCGGAGCCCATGCGCGGGCTGATTGCCGGCGGCGACTGCCTGCCCCTGGCCTTCCGCCGCCTGCCGCCCGCCCTGGCCTGGGAGGTGGCGCTGGCGGGGCGGCGCCTGATGGCCGAGGAGGCCCTGGCGGCGGGCATGGTCAACCGCGTCGCGCCGGACGTGCTGGGCACCGCGCGGGAGATGGCGCGCGCCGTGATGGCGGGCGCCCCGCGCGCGATCGAGGGCACAATCGCGCTGGCGCGGCGGCTAATGGCCGCGGCCCCGCCCGACTACGACGCGCTGGCGGAGCGGACGCAGGCCACCCTGATGGCGACCGCCGATGCGGCGGAGGCGGCGCGCGCCTTCGCGGAGAAGCGCGCGCCAGTCTGGGCTGACGCGTAAGGGGAGAGCGGCATGACGCGCGTGGTGATCGTCGGGGCGTCCGTCGCCGGGGTGGGTGTGGCCAATGAGCTGCGGCGCCTCGGCCATGCGGGCGAGGTCCTGCTGGTCGATGGCCAGGACCACCTGCCCTACGACCGTCCGCCCCTCTCCAAGGCGGTGCTGCTGGGCGAGGAGGCGGATGCAGGCCTGCCCTTCCACGAGGCCGCGCACTACGCCGGGATCGGCGTCGAGCTGGTGCTGGGCCGGGCTGCCGTGTCGCTGGACGCCGCCACGCGGACCATCACCCTGGCCGACGGGACGCGGCTGCGGGGCGATGCGGTCGTCATCGCCTCCGGCGCGCGGGCCCGGCACTTTCCCGCGGGGCTTGCCGAGGGCCCGGTCTGGACCATCCGCGACCTAGCCGACGCCCACGCGCTGCGGCGCCAGCTTCGCCCGGGGATGCGGCTGGCCGTCGTCGGCGGCGGCTTCGTGGGCGCGGAGGTCGCGTCCAGCGCGCGCAAGCTGGGCCTGGAGGTGACGATCTTTGAGGCCGCGCCGCTGCCCTTCCTGCGTATCCTCGGCCCCGCGGTGGCGACGGAGCTGGCGGCGCTGCACGAAGGGGCGGGCGTGGCCCTCCGCTGCGGGGTCACGGTGGATCGCATCTCCCGGCACGGGGCGGCGCAGCACCTGCACCTCTCGGACGGGGGAACCGAGGAGGCGGACCTCGTCGTGGCAGGGCTGGGTTGCCTGCCGAACGTCGAGTGGCTGGAGGGATCGGGCGTGCCCCTTCTCAACGGCATCCTCTGCGACGCCTCTGGCCGGACGGGGCTGGACGGCATCTTTGCGGCCGGTGACGCGGCGGCCTGGTTCAGCCCTCTCGCGGGCCGGCACGAGAGGCACGAGCACTGGACGGCGGCGCGGGAGCAGGCGCGGATCGTCGCCGCCGGTATCGCGGGCACGGAGGCGACCGCCTGGGAGGCCTTCGCGCCCTACTTCTGGTCCGACCTGCACGGGCGCCGGGTCCAGGTGCTGGGCGACACGGCGGGGGCCGAGGAGGTCCTCTTCGCGCACCGCGACGAGGCGCGCGGCGCCTTTCTGGCCGAGTACCGGCACGGGGGGCGCCTGGTCGGCGTGGTCGGCTGCAATGCGGGGGCGCGGACCATGCGCTACCTCGCGCGGCTCGCCCCTTCCGCGACCGTGGCGGCCTGAGAGGCGCGCCGCTATGCCCGCCTACATGGTCGCCGAGGTGGAGTTCATCCCCGGCCCCGCGCTGGACCGCTACCGCGCTCTCGCCGGCGCCGCCATCGCTGCGCATGGCGGCACCTTCCTCGTGCGAGGGCAGGAGAAGGCGCTGACGGAGGGCGAGCACCGCTTCCGCCGCGTCATCATCGTCGCCTTTCCCTCGCTGGATGCGGCGGAGCGCTGGTACCGATCGGCGGAGTACGCCGAGGCGCTGCGCGCGAGCGGGGAGGCGATGCACCGCACGCTCTACCTCGTCGATGGCGTGCCGCCGTGAGCTGAGGCGGCGCGGAACACGACCGGTGGGCAACGACCTGCCGGCGAATGGGGACGTCCAGGGAGGAAGAAGCATGTTCAAGTGGATCGCCGCGGCCATCGGGGTACTCGGTGCCTGGGCCGCCCAGGCGCAGCCTCCGGGCCAGGACTGGCCCAACCGGACCATCCGCGTGATCTCTCCCTATGCGCCTGGCGGCGCGGCGGACGCCACCGCGCGGCTGGCAGGGCAGGAACTGCAGCGCATCCTCGGCCAGACCGTGGTGGTGGAGAACCGCTCTGGCGCCAGCGGCACGATCGGAGGGGAGGTGGTGCGGCAGGCGGCGCCGGACGGCTACACGCTGCTCGCCTCGCCCAGTTCGCATATCCTGGCGCGCCACGTGCTGCGCGCCGCGCCCTACGACCCCCAGGCGGATTTCACCCCGGTCGCGCGGTTCGCAGAGGGGCCGATGCTGGTGCTGGTGAACCCAGCCATGCCGGCGGGCACCATCGCGGAGGCGCTGCCGCTCGTGCGGGCGAACCCCTCCCGCTTCACCTTCGGCCTGGGCGGGCTGGGTGCCGCGAGCCACCTGGCGGTGCTGCAGTTCCTGCGGCAGGCCGGGGTGGACCTCGCCATGGTGGCCTATCGTGGCTCGGCGCCGGCGCTGACCGACCTTGTCTCCGGCAACATCCAACTCATGATCGATCCCGGCGGCTTCCCGCTGGTGCAGGACGGCCGTCTGAAGGCGCTGGCGATCACGGGCTCCCGCCGTCATCCCCTCCTGCCGGGCGTGCCCACCGCCGCCGAGAGCGGCATGCCGGGGCTGGAGATGGTGGGGTGGTACGGGCTGTGGGGTCCGAAGGACCTGCCCGTGCCGATCGTAGCGAGGCTGAACGCGGCCATGGTGCAGGCCGTCCAGCAGCCGGCCGTGGTGCAGCGCCTCTACGCGCTGGGCCTCGTGCCGGCCTCCAGCACGCCGGCGGCCCTCGTCCAGTACATCCAGGAGGATCTGGCGCGCAGTGCCACCCTCCTGCAGGAGGCGCACTACCAGCCCGAGTGAGCGGCGAGGCGGCCTAGCGGAAGGGGTGGAGCGCCAGCCCTTCCGCGCCGACATTGAGCGCGAGGACCTGCCCGCGCCCCGACGCCGTGACGATCAGCACGCCTCCCATGAAGCAGAGGTTCGTCGTCATCGTGCCCTCGCCCAGCTCGATGCGGCGGAGAGGCGCGCCGGAGGGATCGAACACCTCCACCCCACCGGAACCCGGCGTGCAGGCCCAGATGTTCCCTTCCACATCGATGGCGAGCCCATCCGGCCTTGCCTTTGCGGTGGTGCAGAGAACGCCATTGGAGGAGGGGATGCCCGCTGGGCCGAGCGAGAGGCGCTCGATCGCGCGGTCATGCGTGCAGGCCAGGTAGAGATGGGCGCCAGTGGCGTCGAAGGCCAGGCCGTTTGGGAAGTGGCGGCCCTCGATCATCACCTCGCATCGTCCGGTCTCCGGGTCGCACGCGACGACGCGGCCCTCGACCGGCTCGTGCAGCGCCCGGTCGGTCAGGGGGTCCGTGACCCAGAGGCGGCCATCGGGACCGAAGGCGAGGTCGTTGGGCGCCTCGAAGGGATAGTCGAAGGCGTATTCCACGCGACCGTCGCGGATCCGCTGCACGCCGGGCCGCGCGGCCCCCGAGGCCCCGAAAATGCCGCCGTTCTGCGCGACGTAGAGCGCATCCCCGGACCAGGCCAGCCCGTTCGGCCCGCCGCCCGTCGCATGGCTTTCCAGCAGGCGGCCGGAGGCATCGAGAACGTGGACAAGGCCCGCGCTGATGGAGGCGATTGCCAGGCGCCCATCCGGGTGCACCGCCGGTCCCTCGATGAAGCCGAGGCCCTCCGCCAGGAGGCGGGGCTGCAGGTCCACGCTCAGCCCTCCTCCGTGCGGTGCAGCCCCAAGGCCTGCAGCACGGGGATGTCGTTCACCTGGAAGAGGATGGCGGGCTCGGCACCGTCATTCGCGTGGCTATGCAGGGCCCAGGGCGGCAGGGCAATGAAGTCGCCAGCACCCCATTCGAAGACCTGCCCTTCCACCCGCATCCGTCCCGCGCCGCGCACGGCGTGGTAGACGACGCTGCCGGTGTGCCGATGCGCCCGCGTGCGCGCCCCGGGGCGCAGCATCTGCAGCGCGGTGCCGAGCGTCGGCAGGGCGGGGCCGCCCGTCAGCGGGTTCTGGTACTCGAGGATGACGTCGTCGAAGGGATCGGGATCCAGCCCCGCCGCCCCCTCCAGCGCCGCCAGCGCACGGTCCCACGAATAGGCGAGGATCGGGCTGGCACGGCCCGCATGGCCCGCGCCCGGCGGCCGCATGATGCCGCTGCCGAACTGGCGGAAGGACCGGTCCTGCACGCGGGAGACGGGCTGGCGCGGCGCCTCCGACCCCTCGAAGGAGACCGCGTGCAGCGTGCGGACGAGGGAGATGTCCAGCACGTCCAGCCAGACCATGGGCCGGTCGCCCTTGTTCTCGTGGTCGTGCCAGGTGCCGCTGGGGGTGAGGACGAGGTCGCCCTCGTTCATCTCGTAGAGTTCGCCATCCACCACCGTGTCCGAGCCGCGCCCCCTCATGATGAAGCGCAGGGCCGTGGCCGCGTGGCGGTGGGCGGTCGCGACCTCGCCGGGCAGGATGTACTGGATGGAGGCCCAGAAGGTCGGGGTGGTGCCGTAGGGCAGGCCGGGATTGGCCAGCCGCAGCGTGCGCCGCTGCCCGCCCGCCTCCAGCTTCAGGCTGGCGCCGATCTTCTCCAGCAGGGCGGCCAGTTCCTCCGCCCGCCAGTGCCAGGGAACCATGCTGCTGCTGGGTGTGCGGGTGAAGAGCGGCGGGTCGCCCGGCTGGGCAACGGCGATGTTGTGCGCCGCCAGCTCCGCGGCCAGCTCCGCGCGGGCCCTCGCATCCGTCATGACGGCCTCGGCCATGCGGGTCCTCCCTTGTCGCCGCGCAGGATCGGCCCGGCTTTACCGAGGAGGTGGGCCGCGCGGACCGCCCCTGTCCAATACGAAATCCACGCCCTTTCCATACGAACGAGACGTAGTGCTTTTCCCGGAACACCGGGTGCAAGGTATTGCCGAAGCCGCCACGAAAAGGGCCGGCACGGAGGAGACGGGCATGCCGAGACAGGGGGCGCCGCGTGACCTGGCTGGCCGGGAGGCGGGGGCCCAGAGGGCCGTGCGGGCACCGGGGCGTGAGAGCTACCCGGCCGTGTTCATGCGCGGTGGCACCAGCCGCGCCCTGTTCTTCCACCGGCGCGACCTGCCGACGGGGAACCCCGGCGACGACACGGCAGATTGGGACCGCATCTTCTGCGCCGCGCTCGGCACGCCGGACCCGAACGGGCGCCAGCTGGACGGCATGGGCGGTGGCATCTCCTCGCTCTCCAAGATCGCGGTGATCGGCCCGCCGAGCCGGGCGGATGCCGACGTGGACTACACCTTCGCGCAGGTGGCGATCGGCGAGCGCTTGGTCGGCTACCGCGGCAATTGCGGCAACATCTCCTCCGCCGTCGGCCCCTTTGCGGTGGAGGAAGGGCTCGTCCCCGCCCCCGCGGACGGTGAGGCGGTGGTCCGCATCCACAACACCAACACCGGCAAGATCATCGAGAGCCGCTTCGCGATGCGGGACGGCCTGCCTGAGGAGGCGGGCGGGATGGAGCTTCAGGGCGTCGGGGCGGGCGCACCGATCCGCCTGGCCTTCCGTGATCCCGGCGGCGCGGCGACCGGGCGGCTGCTGCCCACCGGGCGCGCGGTGGAGGGGCTGGATATCGAGGGCCTGGGCAGGGTCGAGGTCTCGCTGGTGGATGCCGCCAATCCCGTCGTCTTCGTCGGTGCCGCCTCCATCGGGCTGCGCGGGGATGAGACCCCGGGCGAGCTGGACGCCTGGCCCGGCCGGCCGCTCTTCGAGGCGATCCGCGTGCGGGCCGCCGTGGCCATGGGCCTGGCGGGCGAGGAGGAGGCGCGGCAGAGCCTGAAGAACCTGCCGCTCGTCTCCCTCGTTGCCGCCCCGCGCGGGACGGTCGCGGCCGTCGCCACGCGGATGATCTCCTCCGGCCAGCCGCACAAGGCGACGCCGCTGACAGGCGCCATGTGCCTGGCCATCGCCGCGCGCCTGCCCGGCAGCGTGGTGCAGCGGGCCCTGCGCCCGGGTGCGGTGGAGGAGGGCGACTTCGTCGTCGAGCACGCCTCCGGAACCCTCGCGGTCGCCGCAGTGGTGGAGCAGGGCGAGGTGGGACCGGTGGCGCGAGAGGCCGTGGTGTACCGCACCGCGCGCCGGCTGATGGAAGGGCGGGTCTACCTCCGCTCCTGAGACAGACTCGCTGGAAGAACGACGCCTCGAGGAGGCGCATGGAGGATGGATCCAATGCTCATCGAACAGGGTGGAGACGGTGCAGCGGCCGCGCCGCCGTCGCCGGAGCGGCTGGCGGCCGCCGCGAGCCTGCCGGAACTCTACGGGCTGCTGGAGCCCCTTTCCGTCGGGCCGGGCTGGGCCAAGCCGACACCGTCGATCTGGCCCTCGCCGAAGGAGACCTTCCGGCCGGCGCACTGGGACTATGCGCGCGCGAAGGCGGCGCTCGACGCCGCCGGGCATTTGGTGGACACGAAGCTGGCCGAGCGGCGCAACCTCATCCTCGCCAACCCGGTCGAGGGCAACACCTACGCCACCGCGCGCACCCTGGTGGCCGCCTATCAGATGATCCTGCCGGGCGAGCAGGCGCGCTCGCACCGCCACACGCCGAATGCGCTACGCCTCATCGTGGATGCGGAGCCCGGCACCTACACGGTGGTGGATGGTGAGCGCCTGCCCATGCTGCCCGGCGACGTGCTGCTGACGCCGAACTGGCGCTGGCACGGCCACGGCAACGACAGCACCGCCCCTGCCTACTGGATCGACGTGCTGGACGCGCCGTTGGTGCAGCTGCTGGAGCCCATGTTCCTGGAGCACCACCCGGAGGTGTACGAGCCGGTGCGCGCGAACGCCGAGGCCTCGCCCATGTGGTTTCCCTGGGCCGAGACGCAGAGGCGCCTGGATGCGGCCGCGCCGACGCCGGAGGGCCCCTGGGGCACGGCCGTGGCCCTCGGCGATCCGGCCATGGAGACGATCGGGCTGGCCATGATCCGCCTCTCGCCCGGCATCGCCACCGCTCCCCACCGCACGACCGCCAACAATGTCTTCGCCGTGGTCCAGGGGGAGGGCGAGAGCAGCGTGGACGGGGAGAGCATCCCCTGGCGCCGCGGCGATGTCTTCGTGGTGCCGGCCTGGAGGCCCCAGTCGCACAGGTCGGATGATGGTGCCGTCCTGCTGCGCGTCACCGACGAGCCCGCCATGGCGCGGCTTGGCTTCCTTCGTGAGACGGCCGGTCAAGGAGAGATCGCATGAAACTCGCCGTCTTTGACGACAACCGGCTGGCGGTCGTGGAGGGGGACAGCCTCTACGACGTGACGGACGCCGTCCCGAGCCATGGGGCCGCCTGGCCGCCCGTGTTCATGCAGCACGTCATCTCCGATTGGGCCGCAACGGCGCCCCGCCTCTCGGAGGCGCGCCAGGGCGCCCCGGCCATCCCGCGGGGCTCGGTGACGCTGCGCTCGCCCATCCCCTTCACCGGCAACATCGTCGCGGCACCCGCCAACTACACCAAGCACGTGGGCGAGCTGGGCGATCGCGGCGTCACCGCGAAGGGGAACTCCGCCCGCGACGTGGGCTTCTTCCTGAAGGCCACCTCCTCCCTCTCCGGCGCGGACGAACCCATCGTGCTGCCGGTGAACTCCGGCCGGCGCTTCGACCACGAGACGGAGCTGGGCGTCATCATCGGCCGCACCTGCCGGAACGTCCGGCGCGATCAGGCCCTGGACTACGTCTTCGGTTATGCCTGCCTGATCGACCTGAGCATGCGCATCGAACCCGGCCGGCCGGCGGAGGAGCGCTGCACGCGCAAGTCCTTCGACAGCTTCACCCCGCTCGGCCCCTGGATCGTCACTGCGGACGAGGTGCCCGACCCGCAATCCCTCTTCAACCGCCTCTGGGTCAACGGCGAGCTGCGGCAGGAGGCGAACACGAGCGAGATGACGGTCGGCGTCGCCGAGTTGATCGAGCTGATCTCCTCCGTGATGACGCTGCGCCCGGGCGACGTGATCGCCTCCGGTACGCCGCAGGGCGTAGGGCCGGTGGTGCCCGGGGACCAGGTGACGATCGAGATCGAGCGCGTGGGCCGCATGACGCTGAACGTGGTCGCCGCGGCCGAGGCCGCGCCGCGCATCTTCTAGGGGAAGGAAACGACATGCGCAGAAGAGCGCTTCTCGCCGCACCGGTGCTGGCGTTCGCGGCGCGGGCCGCGCGGGCACAGTCCTGGCCCGCGCGTCCGGTCCGGGTCATCATCCCCTTCCCGCCGGGCGGGGGCATCGACATCCTGGTCCGCGCCGTCGGGGCGGAGCTGTCGTCGCGCTGGGGACAGCCCGTGGTGGTGGAGAGCCGCGCCGGCGCCTCCGGCATCATCGGCGCCGAGGCCGCGGCGCGCTCCGCGCCCGATGGCTACACATTGCTGGGCACGGTGAACCAGACCTTCACCACCAACCGCTTCCTCTTCCGCACGCTGCCCTACGACCCGGACAAGGGCTTCACCCCGGTCAGCCTGATGGTGCAGAGCGACCACATGCTGCTGGCCCATCCCTCGGTGGAGGCCGACGACGTGGCCGGGCTGATCCGCCTGGCGAAAGGCAAGCCCGGCAGCCTGACCTACGGCTCCTTCGGCAGCGGAACCCAGCCGCAGCTCGTCTACGAGGCGATGAACCAGCATGAGAAGCTGGACATCCTGCACGTGCCCTACAACGGCATCGCGCCCCTCATGCTCGCCACAACGCGCGGCGAGGTGATGCTGGCCACGGGCAGCGCGAGCGTGGCCGGGGAGCTGATCCGCACGGGGAAGATCAAGGCCCTGGGCACCGCCGGCAGCCGGCGCATCGGCCAGTTCCCGCAGGTGCCGACGACGGGCGAGCAGGGCTTTCCCTACATCCGTGCCTCCATCTGGTACGGCCTCTTCGCCCCGGCCGGGACGCCGGACGAGGTGGTGCAGCGGATCGGGAACGACGTGCGCGAGGTCCTCAACACGCCGGCCTTCACCCAGGCGCAGGTGACCAACCGCGGCCTGGACTTGGTGGCGAGCGACGGCCCCGCGCTGGCGCGCGAGATCCGGGACGAGACCGCCTCCGTCGGCGAGATCATCCGTGCGGCGCGGATCGAGCCGCAATGAGCAGTCCAGGACAGGAGGGAGCGGTGATGGACGGGACGCAGCAGGTGCTCGTAGTGGGGGGCGGCCCGGTGGGGCTGGCCCTGGCGGGCGAGCTGGGCTGGCGTGGCATCCGCTGCACGCTGATCGAGAAGGGCGACGGGCGCGTCGTCCAGCCGAAGATGGACTTCGTCGGCGTCCGGACGATGGAATTCTGCCGTCGCTGGGGCATCGTGCCCTGGGTCCACGAAGCAGGCTACAACCGCGCCTATCCGCAGGACTGCGCCTGGGTCTCCTCCCTCAACGGCTACGAGTTCGGGCGGGAGGTCTTCGCGCCCCTGAAGGACGAACCGAGGTTGCCGCAGAGCACCTACTCCCGCGGCGAGCGCTGCCCGCAGAACTTCTTCGATCCCGTTCTCTCCCGCTTCGCGAGCAGCTTCCCCACGGTGGCGATCCGGCGCGAGACCGAGCTGCTGGGCTTCGAGGATGACGGCACCCGCGTGACCGCCCGGCTCAAGGATCTTCGCAGCGGGGCCGAGGACACAGTCGAGGCCGCATACCTCGTCGGCTGCGACGGCGGGGCCAGCACGGTCCGGGAAGCGCTGGGCATCCCCATGCAGGGCTCGCCCGTCCTCACCTACACGACGAACTGCATCTTCCGCTGCGAGAAGCTGGAGGCACTGCACGACAAGAAGCCGGGCTACCGCTTCATCTTCATCGGGCCCGAGGGGACCTGGGCCACGATGGTGGCCATCAACGGCCGCGATCAGTGGCGCTTCTCCCTCGTCGGGGACGACACGCGGCGCCAGCCGGACGAGGCGGAGATGCGGGCTGCCATCGTCAAGGCCGTGGGGCGGGAATTCAACTTCGAGATCCTCTCCATCATGCCCTGGGTCCGCCGGCAGCTCGTGGCCGACGAGTACGGCAAGGGCCGCGTCTTCATCGCCGGCGATGCGGCGCACCTCACCTCGCCCACGGGGGGGTTCGGGATGAACATGGGCATCCAAGACTCCGTAGATCTCGGCTGGAAGCTGGAAGCCGTGCTGAAGGGCTGGGGTGGTCCCGAGCTACTGCAGTCCTACGAGGTGGAACGACGGCCTGTAGCCATTCGCAACGTCAACGAGGCAACGGGTAATCTCAAGCGCATGCTCGCCCCGCGCGACGCAAAGCCTTCCCCTGCTGTATTCGAGCCGGGGCCTGAGGGCGACCATGCCCGCAAGGAGTTCGGCGACCGCTACACGGAAATGATGAAGCGGGAGTGGTACACCCCTGGCATCCATCTCGGCTTCGTCTACGAGGGCTCACCGATTATCGTTCCCGATGGCACGCCGCCCCCGCCGGATGAGGTCAGCACCTATACCCAGACCGCCCGGCCCGGGTCGCGCGCCCCGCATGTCTGGCTGGCCGAGGACAGGTCCACGCTGGACCTGTTCGGGCGCGGCTTCGTTCTGCTGGTCTTCGGAGAGGGCGACGCGCCGGCCCTGGCCGAGGCCGCGGAGGAGGTGGGCCTGCCTCTGAATGTCCACCACATCGACCACCGGGGGGCAGCGGAGCTATATGCCCGCCGCTTCGTGCTGGTGCGGCCCGACGGGCATGTGGCCTGGCGGTCCGACCGAGCGCCGGACGCCTCGGAGGCGGCGCGGATCGTCTCCGTGGCGCGGGGCTGCGGGGCCGGGGCCATGCGACAGGCCGCGGCCTAGGCCGGGGACTGGCCGTGCTCGTCCAGCCGCGCCTCCTCGCTGAGCGCGGCGACGAGCACGGGCAGGAGCGGCGAGGCATCGCCTCGCCGCCAGGCGATGCTGGTGACCATCCGGGCGCTGACTGCACGGAGCGGCCGGAAGGCGACGTGCGGCGGCTGGAGGGCGGTGACGGAGGCCGGCACGATAGCCACGCCGATGCCGGCCGCTACCAGTCCGATAAGGGTGTGCATGTCCTTCACTTCCTGGACGATCTGCGGCGTGCGACCCGTTTGGAGGAACACGTCAGCGATCCGCGCGGCATAGTCGGAGCCGGGGCGCTGGGTGACCACGATGAAGGGCTGCGGAAGCAGGATCTCGGGATCGAGCACCTGCTCGTTCACAAGCGGATTGTCCGCCGGTAGCGCCACAACGAAGGGCTCCTCCTGTATGACCCGGATCTCCAACTCGGGGTCGGTCACGGAACCCCGGAGCACGCCGACATCAATCTCCTCCGCCGTGAGGGCGTGCACCTGCTGCGCGACGGTCATCTCCTCGACCCGCACCGTGATTCCGGGATGGGTCTGGGCCAGGCGGCGGAGCACTCGGGGGATGAGCGCGTAGATGGTGGCGTAGACCGCGCCGATACCGATCACGCCCTGGCGGCCATCCCGGATAGCACGGACCTCGTCCGCCGCGCGGGCCGCCTGCTGCAGGATGTGCCGGGCGTGACGAACCATGGCCTCGCCCGCTGGAGTGAGTGAGACACGGCGCTTGTCGCGCAGGAACAGGGATGTGCCTAGCTCCTCCTCCAAGGCGCGGATCTGAGCGCTGAGGGGTGGCTGGGCAATTCCGACCCGAAGCGCGGCACGCGTAAAGTTAAGCTCCTCCGCCACGGCCAGGAAATAGCGGAGCTGTCGGAAGTCCAAGGCGCTGTCCCTCCTGTTTTCGAAGCCGGACTGACAGATTGGGTTGCCGGCGAGGGCAGGTAACGCGGGATAAGTTATGTTGTGGCCGCGCGAACTCGTCCAGGCATTACGGTGGTAAGCAACGCTCAGGCTGGCGCTGGTGTTGATTTGGTCCGGAATTGACATCTGCGGATGTCCGCTCTGCCGCAAATGCCGTCGGCCTATCCTAGGCGCTCGGCCACCTTCCCACGATCCGGCCCCTCGACACCCCTCCCGCACTTGCTAAGCTGGTAGGCACCACCTCGGGGGCGCGCCGCCTACCCCTGATGGGCTGGAGCACCACGATATGACCGATGCAAGCCGCCTGGCCGCCTTCGACGCCGTGCCGGTAATCGACATCGCCTCGGCGGAGGATCCGGCGCAGCGGCCCGCGCTGGCCCGCCGCATGACCCGCGCGGCGGAGGAGGTCGGGTTCATCTATATCACCGGCCACGCCAACAGCCCGCAGCAGCTCGACGCCGTGTTCGACCAGGGCCGCGCCTTCTTCGACCTGCCGGACGATGAGAAGCGTCGGGTGGACCTACGCAAGTCGCCCCATTTCCGCGGCTATCTCGGGCTGCTGGAGCGGGGGAACGACCCGACCTTCAAGGGCAACTATCTGGAGGCCTTCCACGTCGCCCAAGACCTGCCGCCGGACCACCCGGACGTGGGCGCCAGGATGCCGCTGCGCGGTCCCAACCTCTGGCCCGCCGAACCGGTGGGGTTCCGCCAGGTGGTCTACAGCTACTTTCTGAACACCTACGGCGTAGGCATCACGCTGCTGGAGCTGTTCGCCGAGGGAATGGGGCTGCCGACGGACTTCTTCACCCGCCACTACGCGCGCAGCATCGCCCAGCTGCGCCTGCTGCGCTACCCGCAGCAGGACGACCCATCTGTGGAGCTGCTGGCCCGCGCGCACCGCGACACCGGCGTGATCACCCTGCTCTACCAGGACGACACGGGCGGGCTGGAGGTGGAGAACAAGGCCGGCGAGTGGATCGCTGCGCCGCCGATGCGGGGCGCCTACATCATCAACATCGGGAACACGCTGCAGTTCTGGAGCGGCGGACGCCTGACCTCCACCAACCACCGCGTCCGCAACCGGGGCAGCGGGGCGCCGCGCTATTCCCTGCCCTTCTTCATGACGCCGGACTACGACACGGCGGTGCGGGCCATCGGGACGGAAGGGGACGCGGACGCGCCCAGCTTCCATGTCGGCGACCAGATGCTGCGGACCTATCGCCGGATCTGGCCCTCGGTGGCCTGATCCTCAGCCCAGCACGGCGGAGAGAAAGTTCCGCGTCCTCTCCTCCTGCGGGCTGGTCAGGAGCGCCTGGGATGGGCCGCTCTCCACCACGCGGCCGGCATCCATGAAGACGATGCGGTTGCCCACCTCCCGGGCGAAACCCAGTTCATGCGTAACCACCAGCATAGTGCTGCCGCTGCGCGCCAGGTCGCGCATGGCGCCCAGCACCTCGCCCACCAGTTCCGGGTCCAGGGCCGATGTCGGCTCGTCAAAGAGCATCAGCTCCGGCCGCATCGCCAGCGCCCGCGCGATGGCCACGCGCTGCTGCTGCCCGCCCGAGAGCGCCGCCGGGTAGTAGTCCTGCCGATTGAACAGGCCCACGCGGTCCAGCAGGCGCCGCGCTTCGGCCACCGCCTCGGCTCGCGGGCGGCGCAGGGCGCGGATCGGGCCCTCGATGACGTTCTCCAGCGCCGTCATGTGCGGAAACAGGTTGAAGCGCTGGAACACCATGCCCGTGCTGCGGCGCTGGCGGGCGATCTCCCGCTCCGGCAGCGGGTGCAGGCGGCCTCCGGCCTCGCGGAAGCCCAGCAACTCGCCGCCGATCCAGAGGCCGCCGGCATCGTAGCGCTCCAGCTGGTTCACGCAGCGCAGGAAGGTGGTCTTGCCGGAGCCGGAAGGGCCGATGAGGCAGACCACCTCACCCCGCGCCACCTCCAGCGTCACGTCCTCCAGCGCCCGGTGGGTGCCGAAGGACTTGCCGACCCTCCAGGCCCGGAGGAGCGGGGGCGCGCTCAACGCCGCCCCGCCGGGCGCGCCACGCCGCGGGAGACGCGCCGCTCCAGCAGCATCTGGCCGAGGGAGAGGGCGCTGACGAGCACCAGGTACCAGAAGGTGGCCACCAGCAGCAGCTCCATCACCCGGTTGTTGGCGTAGTAGATGTCCTCCGCGCTGTGCAGCAGCTCCGAGTAGCGGATGACGCTGGCGAGCGAGGTGGTCTTGATGAGGCCGATGAACTCGTTCCCGAGCGGCGGGACGATGACGCGCATGGCCTGGGGCAGGACGATGCGCCACAGGGACTGGCCGTAGGTGAGTCCGATGGACTTCGCCGCCTCGTACTGCCCTGCATCGACGGAGAGCATGCCGGCGCGCACCACCTCCGAGGTATAGGCGCCCTGGTTCAGGCCGAGGCCGAGAAGCGCGGCCAGGAAAGGCGTCATCACGTCCACCGTGCGCGCTTCCCATAGGCCGGGAATGCCCAGGGTGGGGAAGATCAGGGCGAGGTTGAACCACAGCAGCAGCTGCAGGATCACCGGCGTGCCGCGGAACAGCCAGGCGTAGAACTGCGCGGCGGAGCGGAGCACGGGGTTGGGCGAGGAGCGCGCAACGGCGGCCAGCACGCCCAGCACCACCCCCACCGCCATGGCCGCCACCGCCATCAGCACGGTGTTGAGCAGCCCTTCCAGGATGGTGCGCCAGGTCAGGTACTGCGCCACCACGGGCCAGGCGATCTGGCCCCTCGCGAAGGCACGCACGAGCAGGGCCAGGAGGAGGAGGAGCGCGGCCGCCGTGACGATGCGGCCCCAATGGACTGGGCGCACATGCGGCAGCCGCGCGATGTCGATCTCGGGCCGTAGCGCGGCGCCTGCCGGGCCGGCAGGCACGCCGCTCATCGGATCGGTTCGCCGTTCACCAGCACCCCCGGCGCGGCCGAGGCCTCCAGCTTCCACTTGGCGATCAGCGCGGCGTAGGTGCCGTCGTTGAACAGGGCCTGCAGCGCTCCGGCGAAGGCGTTGCGCAGGGCCGTGTCGGCCTTCAGGAACATGATCCCCTGGCGGAGGGTGGTGAAGGGCTCCATCACCGGGCGGAAGGTATTGGGGTTGTTGTCCATCAGGGTCGGGATCGTCTCGCTGCCCTGCACGCCGGCGTCCACGCGGCCCTGCTGCATCTCCAGCAGGATCAGCGGCGCGCGGTCCACGCCCACCACGGTGACGGCCGGGCGGCCGGCCTTCACGCAGTTCTCGTTGCTCCACTCCTCGATCGCGGCGGGGTAGGAGGTGCTGCGCACCGTGGCCACGCGCCGGCCGCAGAGGTCCTGCGGCGCGCGGATCGCGGTGTTGGAGACCATGGTGTAGAACTGCGCGCCGGACTTCAGGTAGTTGACGAAGTCGAAGGTCTCGCGGCGGGCCGGCAGGTCGCTGATGCCGCTGAGCACCATGTCGATGCGCCCGCTCTGCATTCCTGGCATGAGCTGGGGAAAGCCGCTCTCCTGCCAGTCCAGCCGCAAGCCGAGTTGCTTGGCCAGCGCCTCGCCGAGGTCGATGTCGAAGCCGACGAGGCGGCCCGTCGCGGGGTCCTTGCTCTCGAGCGGCGGGTAGGTGCCGGAGACGCCGACGCGGACCACCTTGGACTCGGCGATGCGCTGCGGCAGGGCCTGGGCGTGCGCAGCGGCCATCCCCGCGGCGAGCAGCGGCAGGGCGAGGGCCAGCCCGGCCAGCCGGGAGCGCAGGGGTCGAAAGCGCATCGTGTTCCTCGGTTCCGTGAGAAGGCGTCCGCAGGTTGTTAGCAAGAAGGATGCCTGACATTCTCGCGGTATCCGGAGTGAGAGCATGACCTTTTCCGTCGCGGCCGTCTGCCCTCGCACGGGCTCGATCGGGCAGGCACTGACCACATCCAGCATGGCGGCCACGGCGCGCGCGATGTTCATGGCGCCCGGGTGCGGGGCGATCTTCGCGCAGGCGCGGTCCGACCCGCGGCTGGGCGCGATAGGGGTGGAACGCCTCATGGCGGGGGACGATGCCGCCGCCGCACTGGCCGCCATGCGGGCGGCGGCGGGGGAGGAACGGGTCTGGCGGCAGCTTGCCGTGCTGGACGCGGCCGGCGGCACGGCGCACGAGACGGGGGAGCGATGCATCGCCTCCAAGGGCGGGCTCGTCGCGCCGGGCGTCCTCGTCGTCGGCAACGGGCTGTCGAATGACGGGGTGATCCCGGCGATCCTGGCGGGCTTCCAGGGATCGTCCCCCTCCTTGCCCCTGGTGGACCGACTGCTGGCGGCGCTGGAGGCCGGGGAGGCGGCCGGGGGCGAGCCCTGGCCGCTGCGCTCCGCCGGCGTCCGCGTGGCGCGGCCGGGCGTGCCCTTTCCCGTGCTCGACCTTCGCGTGGAACTGGACGACGCGCCGCTGGCGAAGCTGCGCTACCTCTGCGCCATGTACCGGCCACTGGAGGAGGGCTACCTACGGCGCACGCTCGATCCCGATAATGCACCTCCTGCGGCGGAGATCGAGGCGCACATCCACTAGGCTCAGGACGCACCGATTTCATTTGGCGGGGCAGCTGATGTCCGCTTTCAGGATCACGCAGGGAGAACATCGATGACCGCTGACGGCGCATAACGGCTGTCCGTTTGCTTGAACCTCCTATTTTCCCCGGCGCAGCCATGAGGCGGCGGCCTGTGATAAGCAGCGCGCCGCCGGGCGCGCCGGTCCATCAAGCCTCCACCCAGGAAATCGACCTTACCTACCCCCTCCACCCATGAACGGCGGCGGCCAGAGCCGCCAAGCGGTGATGAACTCGGATGCAGGTTGGGCATCACCGGCGAGGACCGTGCCTTAGGCGTGCGCGTGGAAAACAAGACGAGCTTGCCGGGCCTTGTCCTTTCCAAAGTAGAACACCTCGGGCGCTACTCCTCGGCACCATTCGGGTTGAGGACCGGCATTGCCCGGCATCGGAGTAGGTTCGGCGGTTCGCTAGTCACTCAGCAGAATGGCAGAGGCTGGCCGTTAGCGGAATGGCGGCTCCGTGGCGATTATGGAGCCGAAGCTGACATTGCGGGGGGCATGTCATTCGGTAGCTCGCGACCGAGATCATCGGAAGATGTTCGGGTTCTCATGGGCGGCGGTTATCCGACTGGAAAGGCTATAACTGCACCGGACTACATCGCACATGGCTCCAAGCTGCGGCAGAAGGTCTCAACTTGACCGCTTTGATGGGGCTCAGGCAACCAAGCCGTCCGACCGGCGCAGCTTGTCGATGAGCGCTCCCACCTCGGCTGCTGGAACGGGACGGCTGAAAAGGTAGCCCTGGGCATCCTGGCAACCTAGCTGACGCAGGGCGTCCAGCTGTTCGGCAGTCTCGACACCCTCGGCAGTGACAGAGAGGCCGAGGCTTCGGCTCATGCTGACCACGGCGCGGATGACGGCCTTCGCCTCCTTCCTTGCAGGCAGGCCCGTGACAAAGGAACGATCGATCTTGATCTTGTCGAAGGGGAAGCGGAGCAGATAGGCGAGCGAGGAGAAGCCCGTCCCGAAGTCGTCGAGGGCAATCCGCACTCCCAGTCGGCTCAGCTCGCGCAGGATGGTGAGGTTGGACTGATCCTCCTGCAGCAGGATGGACTCCGTGATCTCCAGCTCGAGCCGTCCCGTCGCCAGTCCCGAATCCGCGAGGGCACCAGCCACCACCTGCACCAGGCCGGGGTTCCGGAACTGGACCGGGGAGAGGTTCACAGCCACGCGGACGGCGTCGGGCCAGCGAGACGCCTCCCAGCAAGCGGTACGAAGGGCCCATTCGCCCATCCGCATGATCTGGCCGGCTTCCTCGGCCACAGGGATGAACTCTGCCGGCGAGATCATGCCCCAATCCGGATGCCGCCAGCGTAGCAATGCTTCGAGGCAGGTCACCTCACCCGTCCGGATCTCCACCAGGGGCTGGAAGTGCAGATCCAGCTCGCCCCGATCAAGGGCCGTGCGAAGGCCGACTCTCAACCTCTGCTTCCGGTGGACCGCCTCGTCCATCGCGCGTTCGAAGAAGCGGAAGGTGCCGCGTCCCTCCGCCTTCGCGCGGTAGAGGGCGATATCCGCATTCCTGACGACCTCCGCGGAACTAGCGCCCTGACCAGTGGAGACCAGGGCAATACCGATGCTCGCTCCCCCCACGGCTGACTGATCTTCGATCCGATAGTTCTCGTCCAGAACCGCATTCATCCGACGCGCAAGGGCTGCCGCATCGTCCGGTCCCCGTATCGAGGTCTGGATGATCGCGAACTCATCACCGGCTATGCGGGCCACCAAGCTGCTTTCAGGCACGCAATCGCGGAGGCGATCAGCCGCCTGCTGTAGCAACGTGTCACCCGCGGCATGGCCGAGCGTGTCGTTGACGCCTTTGAAATGGTCCAGATCGATACAGTGGAGAGCCAGGCACTCGCCTTGGTGAACGCGTGTGAGTGCCTTGTCCAGCTCCAGATAGAACAATCGGCGGTTGGCCAGATCCGTCAGTGGATCATGGTAGGCCATGAAGGCGATCTGCTGCTCGGCCAACTTGCGCTCGTGGACATCCTCGGCCGTGCCGTACCAGCGGATTATTTGGCCAGCCTTGTCACGCCGTGCGGCCGCGCGGGAGCGGAGCCAGCGGTAGCTTCCGTCCTCCAGGCGAAACCGACCCTCTACGTCGAGCGGCTGACCGGATGACACGCTCTGCATCCAACTGCTCTTGAAGTGGTGCACGTCGTCGGGATGGAGGACAGTGGCCCAGCCCATCCCGAGCGTCTCCTCAGGCCTCATGCCCGTGATCTGTTCCCAGCGCGGGCTCGTTACTATGACCTGACCGTCACCATCGGCCACCCAGGGGATCTGCGGGCTTAGTTCGATGGTGTATCGGTAGTTCTCCTCGCTCTCCCGCAGCGCCTCCTCGGCGTGCACCCGGTCGGTGACGTCCCAGGCGGTGACCAGCACGGCAGGTCGCTCGGCAAACTCAATCACGTAGGAAATCGCATCGACTAGGCGGTCGCGCCCGGACGCGTCGAGATGCCGCCATGGCCCGGACACTTTTCGCGCGGACCGGGGCTCCATGGCGGAGCGGCGCACCAGCTCGTGGTCCTGGGCCGGGCGGATATCGAGGATTGTCATGCCCAGGAAATCTTCTCGGGACCAGCCATAGACCTGGATGGCGGCGTCGTTCACCTCTAGGAAGCGCAGCGTCTCCCGGTCATAGACCCACATCGGGGCGGGGTTGCTCTGGAACAGCAGCCGGAAAGCAGCCTCCCTTTCAGCCAGCGCCGCCTCGGCGAGCTTGTGCTCGTGCACGTCCTCGACAGTGCCGTACCAGCGGGTGATCCGGCCCTGTGCGTCCCGACGCGGAGCCGCGCGGGAGCGAACCCAGCAGTAATTCCCGTCGGCCAAGCGCAGGCGGTATTCGAAGTCATAGGGTTCGCCGGATTTCAGCGAGCGGGACCACGCTGCCGAGGCGCCCGCTAGGTCGTCCGGGTGCACTGAATTCGCCCAGCCCTCGCCGCCAGGCTCGGTGGAGCCGGTGAGCGCCAGCCATCTGGAACTGGCCTCGACGGTTACGCCATCCGGTTCGGCGGTCCAGGGGATGTGCGGGCTGAGCTCGACCACGTGCCGGTAGTGGTCCTCGCTCTCGCGAAGCGCCGTTTCGGCGCGCTTTGCGTCCGTGACGTCCTGAACGATGGCAACCGCCACCTGCGGGTGGCCGGACGTGTCACGCGTTGCTGACACGTAGTTGCTCACCCACACGGACGAGCCGTCAGGTCTGACGTAGCGCTTCTCGATCGAGAAAGGCTCACCCGTCTCCACCAGGCGCCTGAAGAGGGCAATGTTCTGTGGCCGCGCATCCGTGTGGGTGATGTCCTGCATCAGGCGGCCCAGGAGCGCCTTCCGATCCCGGCCGACGATCTCGCAGAAGCGGTCGTTGACGAGCAGAAATCGCCCTTCCAGGTCGGTTTGGGCGATGCCGATCGCAGCCTGCCCGACAAGGTTGGACAGTTGCTCTCGGTGTTCCCGCAAGGCCTCCTCGGCCCGCTTGCGCTCAGTAATGTCGAGAGCGGAACATAAAGCTCCGACGATTTCCCCCTTCTTGTCGCGTGCGGGCTCAAGGGACACGAGATAGACCCGCCCCTCGCAGACCCCACCAATCTGCGTGCCCTGCAGTTCAAGATCGGCTACTGACTCGCCCTGCAGTGCCCGCCGTAGATGTGGCTCGAGTTGCACGGCAACACTCGGCACGACCTCGCCCAGTGTTCGGCCGATATCCACCTCGGCGGGCCGCCCCGTCATTTCGGCCAGCCGCCGGTTGATGCTGACGAAACACAGGTTCTTGTTAATCAGGCAGAGGCCGACTGGTATGGCATCGTATACCGTAGGAAGGATTGCGAGCTGCGGGCTAGGTTCCTGAAAGACGGTCGGGTTCGGGCTGCTACTTACAAGACGTTCATTCATCGGCCCCGGCCCCCAGGAAGCAGCTGACGCTACTTACGGAACGATCTTCAGCTATGGCGGATGACGTTGCACAACCGATGGTTGTGCCGCAAGGGCCCTGCCGGTTGGAAACGGCAGGTTCTCCAGGAAACCAAGGTCTCCCTTCTACCTGAGCGGATATCTGCTCGGTCGATCTCTCGTCTGCTTCTGGGGAGCACGTGGGGCCGCCCGAATGGGCGAGGTGGGCGCCGAGCCGACGGGCGAAGCTGGCCGATAGCAGCATGCCGCTTTCGAGAGCGTGGCCGAGGCAAGCGGGCTTCGAGACATCTTCCGACCTCGAGCGGGACCGGGCCTCGAATCCGCGATACCCGGAGCAGAGGTCCGGCGCATCTCTCGCCGGCGTGGCGTGAGTAGCCGGCCCGCGGACTGCGATCTCGCCGGTTCGGATGAGAGAGGGGCAGCATCGGAAGGGCTAGGTTCGGCAGCCATATTTACATGCGCTACCGCGGTGCCTCGACTTCCGGTGTATGGGAGCGGGACAGCCGATCTCCGCCCGAGAGGAACTCGCAGCATGGAGACCTTCCTGCCGAGCGCTCTGGACCTAGCGCGCTTCCAGTTCGCCTTCGTCGTGGTCTGGCACTTCCTTTTCCCTGCCTTCACCATCGGGCTGGCGAGCTACCTTGCCGTGCTGGAGGCACTCTGGCTCTGGACCGGGCGCGCCGTCTTTCTCGACACCTATCGCTACTGGCTGAAGATCTTCGCCGTGGCCTTCGCCATGGGCGTCGTTTCCGGGCTGGTCATGTCCTATCAGTTTGGCACCAACTGGTCCGTGCTGTCGGAGCGGGCGGGGCCGGTCATCGGTCCCCTGATGGCCTATGAGGTGCTGACGGCCTTCTTCCTGGAGGCCGGTTTCCTCGGCGTGATGCTCTTCGGCATGGAGCGGGTTGGCAAGGGCCTGCACATGCTGGCCACGGCGCTGGTGGCCACGGGAACCTTCTTCTCCGCTTTCTGGATCCTCTCCGCGAATTCCTGGCTGCACACGCCGGCCGGCTTCGAGCTGCTGTCGGATGGCCGCTTCGTGCCCGCGGACTGGTGGGCCATTATCTTCAACCCCTCCTTCCCCTTCCGCCTCGCCCACACCGTCACGGGCGCCTATCTGACGACGGCGCTGATCGTCGGCGCAGTCGGGGCCTGGCATCTGCTGCGGGAAAGGCAGGGCCGGCGGGAGAGGCACGACGCGGGAATGGAGAGCGTGGCGGATCCTGGGTGGCCGGGGCGAAGCATCCTGGAGCCCGGCACAGGCCAGCCCGCCGCGGCGCAGTCTCGTCCCGGCAGCGCCCCCACGGAGCGCGGTGAGGAGGAGAGCGAAGCCGGGCCCAACCCGCGGGCACG
Source organism: Roseomonas populi (assembly GCF_024594815.1). Taxonomy (GTDB): domain Bacteria; phylum Pseudomonadota; class Alphaproteobacteria; order Acetobacterales; family Acetobacteraceae; genus Roseomonas; species Roseomonas populi. The sequence continues at coordinate 83,935 of NZ_JANJOU010000026.1, forward strand.
GCTGATGTTCTCCATGGCCATGTGGATGCTGCTGGTGGTGGCCCCGGTACAGGCCGTGCTGGGCGACCTGCACGGCACCAACACCTTCCAGCACCAGCCCGCCAAGGTAGCTGCCATGGAGGGGCATTTCGAGACTGAGCGTGGCGCGCCCTCCATCCTCTTCGGCATCCCGGACGCGGCGGAGGAGCGGACGCGGATGCAGGTCGCTATCCCCCGCCTCGCCAGCCTCTACCTGACGCATTCCTGGAACGGCGAGGTGCGCGGGCTGAAGGACATCCCGCGCGACCACTGGCCGACGAACCTTCCCCTCGTCTTCTTCGCCTTCCGCGTGATGGTGGGGCTGGGACTGCTGATGATCGCGCTCGGCCTGGCGGGCGGGGTGATGCGGTGGCGCGGGCGGCTCTACGACACGCCCTGGATGCTGCGCTGGGCCACGCTGATGGGCCCCGCGGGGCTGGTGGCAGTGACGGCGGGATGGATCGTGACGGAGGCGGGGCGGCAGCCCTTCACGGTCTACGACCATCTCCGCACGGCCGACAGCGTGTCCCCGGTCGCCGCGCCAGCCGTCGCCACCTCGCTCGCCGCCTTCATCGTCGTCTACTTCGTCGTCTTCGGGGCGGGCATCTGGTACCTGCTGAAGCTCTTCCGCCAAACGCCAAAGCCGCATGAGGGCACGCCACCCAAGGACCAGCCCATCCGAACGGCCGGCATCACCCCCGCACCATCGGTGCAGGCCGGGAGCAACCCCGGCCCCCAGCCGGCGGAGTAGAGGAGATGCCGACGGATCTTTCGGGCTGGGCGCTCTGGCTGCCTCTGGTCTGGGCCGCGCTGATCGCCCTGGCCGTCCTCCTCTATGTCTGCATGGACGGGTTCGATCTCGGCATCGGCATCCTCTTCCCCTTCATGCGGGAGAAGGCGGATCGCGACGTGGCGGTGAACTCCGTGGCGCCCGTCTGGGACGGGAACGAGACCTGGCTCGTCATGGGCGGGGGCGGGCTGCTGGCGGTCTTCCCGCTCGCCTATGCCGTGGTGTTGCCGGCCCTGTACATGCCGCTGATCCTCATGCTCCTCGCCCTGGTGTTCCGTGGCGTCGCCTTCGAGATGCGCTTCCGGGCGGAGGGGCACAGGGGGCAGCGCTGGTGGGATCGGGCCTTCTCCTGGGGCTCCATGACGGCCGCCTTCATGCAGGGCATCGCCCTCGGCGCCTTCGTGCAGGGGATCGAGGTGCAGGGCCGCGCCTATGCAGGCGGATGGTGGGATTGGCTGACGCCCTTCTCCGTCCTGACGGGTGTCGCGCTGGTGATCGGCTACGGGATGCTCGGCGCCTGCTGGCTGCTGTGGAAGACCCAGGGACCGCTGCACCGGCGAGCCGCCGCCCTGGCCCGGCCCTTCGCCCTGGGGACGGTGGCGGCCATCATCCTCGTCTCGGCTATCATGCCCTTCCTGCAGCCAGCCTTCGCGGAGCGCTGGCTCACCGTGCCCAACATCTTCTACGCCGCCCCGGTGCCGCTGCTGGTGGCGATCTTCGTCTGGCGCTTCTTCCATGCCCTGGCGCAGGATACGGGGCAGGGCGGGATCGCGGATGCGCGGCCCTTCCTGCTGGCGCTCGGGCTCTTTGTGCTGTCCTATGTCGGGCTCGGGATCTCGCTCTGGCCGATGATCGTGCCGCCGGCTTTCACCATCTGGCAGGCCGCGGCACCGCCGGCATCCCAGAAATTCGTGCTCGTGGGGGCGGCGGTGCTGATCCCGGTGATCCTGACCTATACCGGCTACGTCTACTGGCTCTTCCGAGGCAAGGTCACGACCGAGACCGGCTACCACTGATGGCGCGCCGCATTCTCTGGTTCGTCGGCCTCTGGGCCGCGAGCATTCTCGCCCTCGGCGCCGTCGCCATGCTGCTGCGCACGGTACTGCGGCACATTTAACCAAGCGTGACATCTCTTCCGGCCCGTCGCCCGGTGCGCGGTTGTGGGTGGAGATGGGGGCAACACGCCCCTCCACCAACGGCCGGCGCTCTCGTTGTTCCCTGGCGCTGCTACGCAGCCCCAGGGGCAGGGTTGGGCCGAAACCGGCAGGTTAGCCTCCGGTCGGGCCCTCCCGGGAAGCGGCCGCGAACCAGAGACGTTCGCCGCTGCTTGCAGCCCGAGGCGATCGCTAACGGAGATTGCTCAGCTGCTCAGAGCTCCGGTGGGGCAGACCCCACGTGCAACGTCAGCCGCATTGCCGTCGCTCCGGCTCGCCGCACCGATACCCGCCAGCCGGATCGATCTGGTCCATGTGGTACGCCATCGCCGGGGCGAGCCCAGCGATGAGCGGATCCCAGCAGCTGCGTAAAGAGATGTAAGCCTCTTCGCCCGCATTCTCATCCGCTGTGACCTCGATCCCTGCCCGGCGCAGACGCTGCAGAGCGGACCGATAACGTCGACGCCAACGGTCCGGCGTCTCGCCCGGCAACCTCGGCTGCTCGCGCGCATCACCGCGGTGGAGAGCTTCCTCCAAAGTCGAGACCAGGATGAGGGAGGCCCGCCAGAGCTGTTCAACCGCCGCCGAATCCTTCAGCCAGCCGTGGCGCTGGTCATCCAGCGCGGTCCGTATCAGCGTCACGGCATCAAGGGCCACGAGCGCCGAACGGGAGACGGAGTAGAAGGGTTGCTGGAAGCGGAAGTAGAACAGCAAGGGGTAGAAGTGATGGGCCTCCTTCGTCTGGGCCATTCCGGAGCCAATGTCCGCCAAGTCGGAGTAGCCCGCGCTGAACTGGCCATACGGCCCGAGGCGAGCCACGAGTTCGGCTGCGTCGCCCGTTTCGGCAGTCAAGAGGTGCAACTTCAGACCCAGCGCGTTCCGCCGTTGCAGCGCGGCATAGACTTGCATGATGTAGGTCAAAGTCAGCGACACCACGGACATGCCGATCAACGAGTTGGTGAGATAGAGGATCCGGCTCCAGCTGGTCTGCGGTGCGAAGTCGCTGGAACCGACGATGGCCATGCTGCTGCCACCGGCGTACATGGCCGCCACGAAGTCGGCCGGCGTGCTGCCGCCCTGTGCCGTGATCGCGGTGCCGAGAAGTGGGTGCATGACGAGCGCCGCCCCCAGGGTGAGCGCCAAAGCCCAGACAGCCACCAGGAGCACCAGGATCGCGGGGCCGCAGAAGGTGAGGGCGCGGTCGCCCCAGAGGCCGCACGCCCCCGCTCCGGCACGGAACGCGGCCCAGGTTGCGCGCGCCAGGCGGATCGCGAATATGCCGGCGCCGGCACGCGCATAGAGCACGGTCAGGAACACGTCGCAGAGCGTGACCAGGACCAGGACGGTGCCAAGGGCCTGCTCGAACCAATCCGGCATTCAGGCGTCCCCCGCCCGGTTCACGGCAGCAGTTTGGACGGGCGGGAACACCTCCTCAGTGCGCCCGCTGCCCCACCTGGCCGGGATGCGCGCGACCGAACAGGCCGACCATCTCCCGATTGAACGCGGGTATGTCGTCCGGCTTGCGGCTGGAGACGAGATTTCCGTCCACCACGGCTGCCTGGTCGACCCAATCGGCGCCGGCATTCTCCAGATCCGTCTGCAGGGACGGCCAGGCGGCGAGCCGACGCCCCCTCAGCTTCCCGGTCTCGGTCAGGGTCCAGGGGCCGTGGCAGATCGTCGCCACCGGCTTCCCGCCATCGAGAAACGACTGGGCAAAGAGGACGGCACTCTCGTTCATCCGTAACGTGTCGGGGTTGATGACCCCGCCTGGCAGCAGGATGGCGTCGAAGTCCTCAGGACGCGCCTGGGCCAGAGGCACATCCACTGGGAACTCGTCTCCCCATTCGGTGAGGTTCCAGGCCCTGACGCGTCCATCCTTGGGCGAGACGATGCTGGTCCTCGCCCCGGCCGCGTCGAGCGCCTTGCGCGGCTCGGTCATTTCGACCTGCTCGAAGCCGTCGGTGACGAGGATCGCAACCTTCAGCCCGTCCAGACTGTCATTGGCCATGTCGTGGTCTCCTCTCGTGCGATGCGCCGGTCAGGGCGTGAACACGGCCCGGACGCAGCCCTCCTTCTTGTTCTTGAACAGGTCGTAGCCACGAGGCCCCTCCTCGAGCGGAAGTGGATGCGTCAACAGGTGCGACGGGTCCATTTCACCACGCTCAATATGACCGAACAGCCGTTCGACGTAGCGCTGCCCGTGCTGCTGGCCGGAGCGGATGGTGAGCGCCTTGTTCACGATGGCGCCCATCGGGAACTTGTCCACGAAGGCCCCGTACACGCCCATGACCGAGACGGTGCCGCCCTTGCGGCAGCAGTGGATCGCCTCGCGCAGCGCAACGATACGCTCCGTGAGCAGCGCCTGCTGCTTCGCCAAATCGTAGAGGTAGCCGAGGCCCGTGCCGTGGGCCTCCATGCCGACACAGTCGATGCAGCGGTCGGGGCCGCGGCCGCCGGTCATCTCGGTCAGCGCCTCGGGGATGTCCACCTCCTCGTAGTTCAGCAGTTCGGCGCCGCAGCGCTCGGCGGCCATCTGCAGCCGCTCGGGGAAACGGTCGATGGCGATCACCCGCTCGGCGCCCAGGATGCGGGCGCTTTGCATCGCCATCTGGCCGACACCGCCACAGCCCCAGACCGCGACGATGTCGCCCGGCTGGATGCCGGCAAGGTCGGCGCCCATGAAGCCGGTCGGGCAGGCGTCGGAGACGAAGAGCGCCTTCTCGTCAGGGATGCCTTCCGGGACCTTGAAGACGTTAACGTCGGCGAAGGGCACACGGATGTAGTTGGCGTGGCTTCCGGCCCAGCCGCCGAGGGCGTGGCTATAGCCGATGATGCCGGCCGGGCTGTGGCCCCAGACAGCCTCCGCCATGAGCGGCTTCGGGTTGGTGTTGTCGCAGCAGGAGAAGTCCGTGCGCCGGCAGTGCTCGCATTGGCCACAGCCGAGAATCGAGATGACGATCACCCGGTCGCCCTTCCGCACCTTGCCGACTTCGCGGCCGGTTTCCACCACCTCGCCCATGAACTCGTGTCCGATGATGTCGCCGGGCTTCATGGCGGGGATGTACCCGCCAAGCAGGTGCAGGTCGGAGCCACAGACCGAAGACATCGTCACCCGCACGATCGCGTCCTGCGGGCTGACGATCTCCGGGTCGGGCACGGTTTCCACCCGCAGGTCGTTGACACCGTTCCAGATCATGGCGCGCATGGCTGCTCTCCTCAGGCGGCGTCGGGCATGGCGGCATCGGCGTCCGCGCGGCGCAGGGCGGGGGTGGGAACCTCGCCGGTTTCCAGCACCTGCTTCAGGCGGCGCAGGTCGTCATGCGCCTGCTTGCCCGGCTCCTCACCCCAGAGCTGCGCCACCAGGCGGCCGAGCTGCCCGGCCAGCGGCTCGTAGGCTATGGCGGCACGCACCTCCGTTCCGCGGCCGCCGGGCGCCGGACGGAACTCGATCCAGCCGATGTTGCGCACCTGCGCACCCGCATCGGAGCGCCAGCCGATCCGCTCGTTCGGCCGGTCCTCAGTGATGGTGGCGTCCCACTCGACGGTGCGGCCCAACGGCGCCCGGACGACCCAGTGCGAACGCGTCTCGTCGATCACCGTCACGCTCTCCACGTGGCGCATGAAGCGGGGCAGGTTCGCCACGTCGCGGAAGAAGCGGTAGACATCCTCCACCGGTTTTGCGATGGTCACGCTACTCGCCGCCGCTGCCGCACTCCGCCAGCCCTGCTTTCGGGCGATCTGGCGTTCAGCGGGCTTTGCGCTCAGCGTCTCGGTCACAGGGCAGTAGCCGCTGGTACCCCGGGCGATCATCGCGGCACCCGCAAGCGTCGCGAGCCCGCCCGCCAGGCCACCGCGCCGGATAGCCCAGAGGGCGACCACGGCGCCGAGTGCACCGGAGACCAGGCGTTCGGCATCGCCGAGGTTACGCGGCGGTAAGGCGTTACGCACCGCGGAGTCGACGGACTGTCCTTGTATCAGGGCCATGGTGATCTTCCTTGATCCCGCGCCGCGGCCGGGATGACCGGCGGGACTGTCTCTGCGCGGGGCTGGGCGGAGGCGCCGGCGCCCCTGCCTGCCATCACGCGACGCCGGGTGCGATCGCCGGTGGCGCTTGCGTATCGGACGCTGTCTGGAAGTCCCGCCGAGCCGCGCCCCGTGCCCTCTCCGCCCCCTGCGGGAAGCCACTTCGATCCGAGTAGCTGCGCCAGCCGGTCGGCGGGCGGCGGTGGCGCGCGGAGACGCCCTGGGCGGCGAGGACATCCAGCACCGTCACACCGAGCAGCATGATGAGAGCCAGTTCGGCATTGCCATGCTTCCGGTTGGCCGGGCTGAGGGCCGGCAGGACCGCGACGATGTCCAGGACGTCGCCGGCAACCCGGCTCCAAAGGCCGGCTTGCTTGTCCACCGACAGGGACAGCACGCCATGCCCGAGCTCGCGGACGCCGAAGGCACGGACCAGACCCTCCCGGCCCCGCAGGCCAACGGCCCGCGTGATGAGGCGCGGCGCCAGCAGCTCCGTGAGGCCGAGGCCGATGCTGAACCAGCCGAGCCCGCGGGCCAGGCGATCGGCTCCGCCGAGCGAGCTCGGGCCAGTGCGGAGAACCTTGGGATCGCCTTTGGAGCGCGCGATGCCCGAGAGCCTCGAGAATGCGATCATGGTTGCCTCCAGCGTCCTCAGGGCTTCAGGACGACCTTGACGCAGCTGTCCTGCTTGTCGCGGAACACCTTGTACATCTCGGGTCCGTCCTCGAGACGGACCGTGTGGGTGATGACGAAGGAGGGGTCGATCTGCCCCTCCTCGATTCGCCGCAGTAGGTCATCGGTCCAACGGTTCACATGAGTCTGCCCCATGCGGAAGGTCAGGCCCTTGTTCATCGCTAGCCCCATCGGGAACTTGTCCACCAGCCCTCCATAGACACCCGGAATGGAGATCGTGCCCGCTGTGCGGCACACATAGATCATCTCCCGGAGGACGTGTGGACGGTCACTCTCCAGCATGACCATCTGCTTCGCGCGATCGAGCAACGTATCGGGCTGGGTGGGTGTGACATGTGCCTCCAGGCCAATCGCGTCGATGCACTTCTCCGGCCCCTTGCCGGAGGTCAGGTCGTTGAGGCGGCCGACGACGCTCTCCTCCTCGAAGTTGATGGTGATCGCACCACCAGCCTCCGCCATGGATAGCCTCTCGGGAATGCAGTCGATCGCCACCACCTGCTTCGCACCGAGCAGGACGGCGCTGCGGATCGCCATCTGGCCGACCGGGCCGCAGCCCCAGATCGCCACGGTATCCGTGGGCTCGATGTCGCACTGGACGGCCGCCTGCCATCCCGTCGGGAAGATGTCCCCGAGGAAGAGGACCTGCTCGTCCTTCAGGCTATCCGGCACCTTGATGTGGGTGGCATCGGCGAAGGGCACGCGCAGGTACTCGGCCTGGCCACCTGGATAGCCGCCGGTGAGGTGCGTGTAGCCGAACAGCCCGGCCGTGGGGTGGCCAAAGACCTTGCTGGCCAACTCCTTCTTACGGTTCGTTCGCTCGCAGACGGAGAAGTTGCCGCGTTTGCACTGGTCGCATTCGCCGCAGATAATCGTGAAGGGCACGACGATGCGGTCGCCCACCTTCAGCTTGCCCTTTGCGGCAGAGCCTACCTCCATCACCTCGCCCATCATTTCGTGCCCCATGATGTCGCCGGGCAGCATCGCGGGAATGAAGTTGTGGAAGAGATGAAGGTCCGAGCCGCAAATCGCGCAACTCGTCACCTTGACGATGGCGTCCCGCGGATCCTCGATCTCCGGGTCCGAGACCTGGTCACAGCGGATGTCTTCCTTGCCATGCCAAACCAATGCTTTCACGGCGGCATGCCTCCTCTGGCCTGAGGGTGCTTCGCGCAATCCGCGTTCGCCGTCGACAAAGTAGGTTAAACGTCGAGGTCGGCGGGGAGTAGGACGGCGTTTGTGGGCGGCGGAAGTTTCGCGCCATTAAGCCAAACTCCCGCCGGAGCGCGGAGTTGCGGAGGTGGTCCGATTACACGGTGCGAATGCAATTCGCTGCGGGTCTGGCTACCGCCTAAATGGTCATCCAGCGCGGATCTGGAGGATGGTCCACTGGCCAACTGCCTGCGCCTTCCGACCTGACGGCTTGCTGACGAGGCGCTGAGACGCAAACCCGCCTGTCGGCGGCGCGTTGCTGGCCGTGCCGTCCAGAGAAGATGCTGATGCCTCACGCTGCGCCGCCCGACCGCACTGCCGGGACCTCGCCAGGGCGCGTCGTCCGGGGCCTGGACGCCCTCAACTTCTTCGTGGCCGATGTGCGGGACGGGCTCGGCCCCTACCTCGCCATCTACCTCCTCGCGGTGCGGGGGCCGGAGCAGGGGTGGAACGAGGCCACGATCGGGCTGGTCATCACCATCGCCGCGATCGCGGGGCTCATCGCGCAGACCCCGGCCGGCGCGCTGATCGACCGCACCCGGCACAAGCGCGCGGTCGTCATCGCAGCGGCTCTGGCCGTGACGCTGAGCTGCGTGGTGCTGCCCTTCATCTCCGGCTTCTACGCAGTGGCAGCCACGCAGTCCCTCGCGGGCATCGCGGGGGCGATCTTCCCGCCGGCGCTGGCCGCGATCACGCTCGGCGTGGTCGGGCCGAGGGCCTTTTCCCGCCGCATCGGGCGGAACGAGGCCTTCAACCACGGCGGCAACGCGGCCTCGGCCGCGCTGGCCGCGGTCACGGCCTATGCCTTCGGGCCGGTGGTGGTGTTCTGGATTATGGCCGGGCTGGCCGCGGCGAGCATCGGGGCGATGCTGCTCATCCCCGCCCGGGCCATCAACGACGACGTGGCGCGGGGGCTGGATGAGGAAGGCGGTGGGGATGACCGGCATGAGGAGCCATCGGCGTGGAAGGCCCTCCTCACCTGCCGGCCGCTGCTGATCTTCGCGGGGCTGATGGCCACCTTCCACCTGGCGAATGCGGCGATGCTGCCGACGGTGGGGCAGAAGCTCACGCTGGTGGTGGGCAAGGACTACGCGACCTCCCTGATCGCCGCCTGTATCGTGGCGGCCCAGTGCGTGATGGTGCCGGTCGCGATGCTGGTCGGCGCGCGGGCGGATCGCTGGGGGCGCAAGCCGATCTTCCTGGCGGCCTTCGGCGTGCTGGCCCTGCGCGGGCTGCTCTTTCCGCTCTCGGACCACCCCGCCTGGCTGCTGGGGGTCCAGATGCTGGACGGGGTGGGGGCCGGGATCTTCGGCGCGCTCTTCCCCGTGGTGGTGGCGGACCTCACGCGCGGGACGGGGCGGTTCAACGTCAGCCAGGGCGCGGTCGCGACGGCCCAGGGCCTCGGCGCCGCGCTGAGCGCGAGCCTTGCCGGGGGCGTGATCGTCTGGGCCGGGTACTCGCCCGCCTTCCTCGTGCTGGGCGCGATCGCGGCGGCCGGGTTCCTCGGCTACCTTACCCTGATGCCGGAGACGCTTCCGGGCCAGGCCGGGGCCGGTGGATCAAGGCCGCCCAGGGGTGCGGCGCTCCAGCCCTCAGCTTAGGCCGCGGCTATGTCCGGAATGGAGGGGCCCGCGCTCGCGGTCTGGCTGATCGCCGGGCTGGCCACGGCGGGTGTCATCCTGCGCCCCTTCCGCTGGCCCGAGGCGATCTGGGCCGTAGCAGGCGCGTCGGCGCTGGTGCTGATCGGCTTGCTGCCGGCCGCAGCGGCATGGCGGGGCTTGCTGCGCGGAACCGACGTCTACCTCTTCCTGCTGGGGATGATGCTGCTGGCGGAGGTGGCGCGCCGCGAGGGGCTGTTCGACTGGCTGGCAGTCTTCGCAGTGCGGGCCGCAGCTGGCTCGGGGACGCGCCTGCTGGCCGTGGTGTACGGCGTGGGCGTCCTGACCACCGCCTTCTTGAGCAACGACGCGACAGCGGTGGTGCTGACGCCGGCCGTGCTGACGGCGGCGCGGGCGGCGCGCGCGAACCCGATGCCGCACCTCTACGCCTGCGCCTTCGTGGCCAATGCCGCGTCCTTCGTGCTGCCGATCTCGAACCCGGCGAACCTCGTCGTGTTCGGCGCGCATCTGCCGTCTCTCGAGGCATGGCTACTGCGCTTCACCCTGCCCTCTGCCGCGGCAATCGGCGCGACCTACCTAGCCCTGTGGCTGACCCAGCGGGACACCCTGGCCGAACCTATTGCCCCGATGGTCCCACCGGTGCGGCTGCAGCGGGGTGGCATAGTCGCGGGGATCGGGACCGGTGCAACCATCCTCGTAGTGCTGGTCGCCTCGGCCATTGGGGCCGATCTGGGCTGGCCAATCTTCCTGGCGGGAAGCGGGACGGCGCTGGCCGTGGCCCTGGCCACGCGCCAGGGGATCGGGCCGCTTCTGGGCGGGATCTCATGGGGCGTCCTGCCGCTGGTGGCCGGGCTCTTCGTGCTGGTACAGGCGCTGGAGGCCACGAGCGCGGTACGGGCGTTGGCCGGACTGCTCCGGGATGGTGGCGCCGGCACGGCGCTGGTGGCCGGGGCGGCTGTCGCCTTCGGAACCAACGTCACGAACAATCTGCCGGCCGGGCTCCTGGCGGGGGCGGTTGTCCAAACCGCGGGCGCTGGAGGGCTGTTGCCGGGCGCGGTCCTAATCGGGATCGACCTCGGGCCGAACCTCTCCGTCACCGGATCCCTGGCGACCATCCTGTGGATGTCGGCCATCCGGCGCGAAGGCCTGGCCGTCACCGACTGGCAGTTTCTCCGCCTCGGCGCTCTGATCATGCCGCCGGCCCTGCTGCTGGCGCTGGGGGCGCTCGCGCTGCAGCCCTGATCTCGGTGCTGGCTGGCGCGTCACGGTCGTTGTGGGCGGGGCGGTAGGCCGAAGGCGTACCGTCGGTGGGGGCCGAAGATCGCGGTGGGCACGGCCTGACGGTGCGAAGTTCCGCTTACGGAGCGGACGAGGCGCCGCAGCTTCAATCGCTGAGCCGACGGGCGAAGCTGGCCGAAAGCGGCAGTTCCGCTCTGGAGAAACCGACGTAGACAAGCGGACGTCAGTCCGTCTGCCTGATGCTCCGCGGGGATCAATGCTGCGCAGACTACCGCGAGGTCGGTGATGGCGATCGTGACCTTTGGATAGAACAGGGATTCTGGAAGCCAAAATCCTGTCCTCAGAACGGCCAAGCTGCATCGCAACGCATCGCGGGGCCGTTCAACTCGCATCGGGCTGCATACGCCCCCCTATGGCCCGCCGACCGGACGAAGTCGGCTCGGCTGCGATCCCGGCCAGTAGCGCGCGGAACCAAGTATGCCCCGGGTCGGTGACCATGCGCCGGTGCCAGACCAGCTGAACCACTGTCGTGGAGCCGGCATAGGGCAGCGGAAGGACGAGAAGGCCTGCCCGGCGGAACAGGGGGGACAACAGTTCGGGTACGATGGCCACCATATCCGTGCCGGCGATCACAGGCGGTAGGGCGAGGGAGTGCGGCGTCACCACCCGGAACCGCGGGACCGCCCCCACCGTGGCCAGGGCGGCTGTCAGCGCCTCGCGGTCGAAGGCGTCCGATTGCCGGGCCAGGCCGCGCTCCAGGATGTAGCCTCCCACGGCGCCGGCCTCCGGGCCGCCCAGCGACACAACACCCAACGAGTGGTGTGCCAACACCGGCAATGTCAGCCCATCGGCGGCCGGATGGCCCTGACGGACTGCGGCGACATCGCCCACCCGGCAGGCGACCTCCGCGTGGAACCTCGCCGGCACGTCCGAGAACACGCCGAGGGCCACGTCGATCAGCCCCATGTCGATCTGCTCGGCCAGGTCGATGCGGGTGGAGGGGCGGATCACGAGGTCGAGCCCCGGCGCCGTGTCCGCCAGCACCTGCATGAGCCGCGCGCCCACGGTCGCCGTCATCATGTCGTTGGCCGCCAACACGAAGCGGCGCTGCGCCGTCGCAGGGTCGAAGCCGTTGGCGCCGAACGCCGCCTCGACCTGCCGGATCGCTTCGCGCAGCCGTTCACTGACCTCCATCGCCCGGGCCGTCGGCATCATGCCGGCACGGGTCCGGACAAACAGCTCGTCCTTCAGGTGGTGCCGGAGCCGGTTGAGGGCGTGGCTGATGGCGGACTGCGTCAGCCCCAGCCGGAGCCCGGCGCGGTTGACGTTGCGCTCCTCCATGAGCGCGTCGAACACCCGGATGAGGTTGAGGTCCAGCGTCCTTGGATTCGCCACGGCGCCACCATCATGAATCGCGTTCATTCTGTCATTGGCGAGCTTTCGTTTCCAGTCCGATCGGGCGGCACGCATCCTCGGCGGCGGCAAGCCCGGCCGGTTGCCCTGGGCGAGGGAGACGTGCCTGGATGGACGACACGCCGCCACCGCCGTTGGGACACGAGGCCGTCGAGGCTGCGCTGCTCAGCCGCCGCAGCGTGCGCGCCTTCCTGCCACGCCCCGTACCGGCCGAGCTGCTTGCCCGACTGCTGACCCTGGCCGCCCGGGCGCCCAGCAACTCCAATACCCAGCCCTGGCACGTCCATGTCCTGACCGGGGAGCCCAAGCGGCGCTTGGCCGAGGCGATCGTGCGCGAGCTGGAGGCCAACGGGCGAGCAGCCGAGACCGAGTACCCCTACCAGCCCGGTGAGTGGCAGGAGCCGTTCCTGTCACGCCGGCGCTCCTTCGGCCAGTCTCTCTACCTCGACCAGCTCGGCATCCCTCCAGGGGACGCCGCTGGCCGCCACGCCCACCACATCCGCAACTACGATTTCTTCGGCGCTCCCGTCGGTCTGATCGTGACCGTCGGCCGCAATCCACTGGCGGGCGCGCTGATCGATGCCGGGCTGTTCCTCCAGGGCCTGGCTACCGCCGCGCGGGCGCATGGCCTCGACACCTGCCTGCAGGCCTCGTTCATCGACTTCCACCCGATCATCCGGCGGCACCTCCGCATCCCCGATGACCGCTTCACCGTGTGCGGCGTGTCGCTGGGCTACGCCGATCGGGAGCACTGCCTGGACCTGCTGCGAACGGAGCGGGAGCCGCTGTCGGCCTTCGTCACCTTCCACACCGATGACTCACCCACTCAACCCTGACAGGACACCATCATCGCCATGGATCATCGCCAGGAACTGATCGAGCGCAGCATCCCCTTCCTCCAGGAGGTCCGCAACAAGACGCCGGGCAAGGAGCTGGAAGGCTGGCTGAACGCCACCTATGGGCCCGGCAGCGCGCTGTACGAGGACCTGTCCCGCCTCATCAGGTTGGGCGTGGAGGAGGGCTGGGCCGCCAATGAGGAGGTGGGCGGCCCGAAATACCGCCGCAGCCGCATCCTGAACCCGCAGGCCGAGACGTCCTACTTCAGCATCACCGCCGTCTACATGGACAGCACGGACCCCCAGGCCTTCCCGGACCCGGATGGCGACGACGTGTTGCAGGGCGACTTCCACGGCCATCCGTATGGCGAACTGAACCTGGTGGTGCCGCTCGACGAGGGCGCGCAGCTGATGGGCCTGCAGGGATGGCAGGGTGCTGGCTGGACCGCGCCGGACCCCGGCAGCGCCCACTACCCGGAGGTGAAGGGCGGCCGGCTGATCGCGCTGTTTTACCTCCCCGCCGGCCGCATCTCCTACGACGTCGAGGCCACCACGCCGAAGCGGGGAGGCTGAGCCATGACGACGCCCACCATCGACGTGCAGAACTTCCTCGACGAGAGCCCGCTGACGCGCTTCCAGATCCTGGTCATCCTCCTGTGCTTCCTCACCGTCGCGGCGGACGGGTTCGATACGGCCGCCATAGGGTTCATCGCGCCGACATTGCGGGTTCAGTGGCAGCTGCAACCCGCGCAGCTGGCACCCCTCTTCGCCTCCGGCCTGTTCGGCCTGATGGCGGGGGCGCTCGTGTTCGGGCCCCTGGCCGATCGAGTAGGCCGGAAATGGGTGCTGGTGCTCACCACTCTGGGCTTCGGCATCGCCAGCATCGCCTCCGCGAAAGCGGCAAGCGTGGAATCCCTGACGGTGTGGCGCTTTGTCACCGGCATCGGCCTGGGCGGTGCCATGCCCACCGCGATCACGCTCACCTCCGAGTTCTGTCCGTCCCGCAAGCGCTCGCTGCTGGTCACGATGATGTTCTGCGGCTTCGCAATCGGATCGGCGGTGGGCGGGCTGGCCGCGGCCGGCATCATCGCGAGCCATGGCTGGCAGGGCGTACTGGTGCTGGGCGGCGTGCTGCCGGTGCTGCTGTCGGCCGTCCTGGCGGGACTGCTGTCGGAATCCGTCCGCTACCTCGCGCTGCGCGGCGGGCAGGATGAACGGATCGCCGCGATCCTCAGCCGCGTCAGGCCGGACCCGGCTCTGGCGGGCGCGCGCTTCACCGGGGCCCGGAAAGCGGCGGGCTCGCCGGTGCGGCAGCTGTTCGCACCCGGGCTGGCGGTTGGGACGATCCTGCTGTGGATCTGCTTCTTCATCATCCTGCTCATCTTCTACCTCCTGACGAGCTGGCTTCCGACGCTGCTGAACGGGTCCGGGCGGACGGCACAAGAAGCCACCCTGATCTCCCTGATGTTCCCGGTGGGGAGCACGGTGGGTGCAGTGGCCGTCGGGGCGCTGATGGATCGGCTGAACCCCTACGCGGTGCTGGTCGGCAGCTATCTCCTCGCGGCATGCCTGATCGCGTCGCTCGGCGCTGCGACGGGCTCGCCTTCTTTGTTCGTGCTCGCTGTGTTCGGGGCAGGCGTCGGCACGGGCGGGTCGCTGGTCGGCGTCAACGCTCTTGCCGCCTCCTTCTACCCGACCGCCAGTCGGGCCACGGGTGTCAGCTGGGCCAACGCACTGGGCCGGGCCGGATCGATCGTCGGATCCCTGATCGGAGGCACGCTGCTCAGCATGGGCTGGCCGCTGTCGGCCGTCTTCGCGGTGGCTGCGGCGCCGGCCGTGGTCGCCGCCGCATCGCTCTCCATGATGGCGATGATGGCGAGGCGACAAGCACCCGTGCTCGCCATGGTCGGAGAGCAGGCCCCGACGTAGGTCTTGCCTGCGCCGGGTCATTGGGAACGGTGGCTGGCCTGATCGAAGCGCCCGGGATCAACGGGACGTTGGCAGGTGGCTCGGTTAGCCTGGCGAGGGGCGCCGTGACATGTTGAAGGCTTCGCTGGTGGCTGTGTAGGGACGACCGGTGGGGACGATAGCCGCTGGTGCGTCCTGCCCGGCGACGGCGGTCCGTTCCGGGCAAGTGGACCGAGCGCGATCCGCCTGGCCACGCTGGCGCGGGAGGCGAACTCGGTCGCACCCACTCCAGTCGGAGGGAAGGCCGATCGGCAGGGATGGAGGCGCATGCGCCTCTAATCCTGGGCGCCAGCGAGTGGACCGACAACAACACCCGCGAGCAGATCCAGGCCGAGCTGGAGGGGGCGGGGATTCATGGCTCGTCTGATCGAGGAGGGTGCAGGTGCCCTGCCGATGGACGCCTGTGCACTTTCCATCAGCGGCTGTGAGAAAGTCGCCAATTTCATGAGGAGAGCGACCTTCCTAGATCTCGGCAACAGACGTTTACGAAGGACGCTCCAGCATGTCGGACATCAAGAAGGTTGCAATCGTCACCGGCGCTTCGCAGGGCCTTGGTGATGGCATCGTGAAGGGGTTCCGTGCCCGAGGCTACGGCATCATCGCCACGTCGCGCTCGATCCAGCCCTCGAGCGATCCGAACCTGGTGACCGTCGCCGGCGATATCGGAGACCCCGAGACGGGCAAGCGGCTGGTCGCCACGGCGCTCGAGAGGTTCGGCCGCGTGGACACGCTGGTGAACAATGCCGGCATTTTCATTGGCAAGCCGTTCACCGAGTACACTGAGGAAGACTACCGGCTGAAGCTGAGGACAAATCTCGACGGCTTCTTTTTCACCACTCAGCAGGTCATCCCGGTCATGCTGGAGCAGGGTAGCGGCCACGTCGTTCAGATCACGGCATCGACGGCGGAATTCGCGAGTTCGCGCTCTCCTGCGTTCATCGCCATGCTCACGAAAGGGGGGATGAACTCCGCCACCAAGAGCCTGGCGATCGAGTACGCCAGACGCGGTATCCGCGTGAACGCGGTCGCCCCCGGTGTCATCAGGACGCCGATGCACTCGCCGCAGAACTTCGAGGCTCTGGCCGCCTTCCATCCCATGAACAAGATGGGCGAGGTCGAGGACATCGTTCGCGCTGTACTCTACCTCGAGGATGCCGCCTTCACCACCGGCGAGATCCTCCACGTCGACGGTGGCCTGATCGCCGGCCGCTGACCCATCCAGGGGAGGGTGCAGCATGCGCTCTCCCGTCTCTCCTGGAGAGCCACATGCCCATCGTGACCATCCTTGTCACCCGGGAAGGCACCACCCCGGGTGCGGACCGCACCACTGGGGAGCAGAAGGCGGCGATCTACAAAGGGATTGCCGACCTGCTCTACGACGTCATGGGCAAGCCCCGAGAAGACACAACGGTCATTCTCCACGAACACGAGATCGAAGACCTGGGACAGGGCGGTCTTCCCCTGCGCGACTACCGCAAGGCCAGGGCATAGATACCAGCGGGACGTCTTGATCCATGTCCGACATCAGCATGAAGGGAACTGAGAACCGATGAGCACGGCCCACGTCGATGCCTACTTTCTGGCCTTGAGCAACAAGGACAGCTTGGGAATTGTTCCGCATCTCTCCGAGCGTGTCGTCCTTCTCGGTCCCATTTTCCCCGAGCCGACCGAAGGGAAAGAGGCCGTTGTGGAAGTTCTCTCCGGCTTCGTTCGGACCATCGACACCCTGGAGGTTAACCTGAGGCTTGCGTCGAGCCAGGACGTTGCCGTGTTCTTCACCTTCACCTGCAATGGGATCAGCGTGAAGGGCAATGAGCATCTTCACCTGGATGAAAACGGCCTCATCGACAGCATCGAGGTGGCGTGGCGGCCGCTCCCATCCGCGGTTCTCATCCAGGAGATATTCGCTGCCAGACTGGGCTTCCAGCCGATGCGTCTCGTTCCAGCATAGGATAGATTGCCGCAAGAAGATCGAGGATCACGGAAAGAGATCGCGGGCTCGCTCGAATATCTGTGCCACCTCATCGGCGACAGGGCGGACGGACGGATTCGTCCTGTCGCGTCTTCGGGTCAGCAAGAACACCTCCTTGTCCGGAGGTGTGGATCCGAGATCGCAGATCCTCAACAGCGGGTCGCTGCGACCAATGTAATGAGGGAGGAGCGCAAGTCCGGCGCCGGATCGTGCCGCGACGGACTGGGCAAACTGGTCGTTTGTGCGGAAGGCGACACGGACCCGCGAGAAGTGTCGCGCCACCCAAATTGCCTCGGGCAGATGGGCATTTGCCTCGTCGAACCCGATGAGCACTGGATCGGCGCCCGACCCGACCAATTGGCAGGCGTCCTCGGTTCCATAGAAACCATACCCGACGGTGACGAGCGGACGCGCGACCACATCGCCATCTGGAGGTCGCCCAAAGCGGATGGCGATGTCCGCCTCGTGCCGCTCCAGGCTGATCGAGCTGTGATTGGGTGCCAAATCGATGTCGAGGCTTGGATAACGCGATGCCAACCTCGCGAGAGGCGATACGAGAAAGCCGTTCGCCAGCGCGGGTGGCGCACTGATCCGCACCAAGCCGCTGGGCGCTCCATCCATGAGGCCGCGACCCAGCATCTGGGCCGCGTGGTCCATGTCGCCCGCCGCCTCGAGCGCATACATTCCAGCTCGCGTCAGGACATAGCCGTCGGGGCGCCGCTCAACGAGCCTCTCGCCGAGATGCTCCTCCAAGGAGCGGAGCCTACGTGAGATCGTCGCATGATTCACAGAGAGCGTCCGAGCAGCAGCAGACAGGCTGCCGTGCCGCGCGAGCGCCAGGAAGATCCGGACGTCTTGCCAGTCGATCTCTGTGCGCTTCTGATTGGCCACTGGATGACGATAGCGAAATGCCCGTTCGGCGGAAGCACCCTATATGCGGGCCAGCATACCATGTCCGCTTCCGGGAAGCCGCCCGCAGTCGCTGAACAGCCGATATGGGCGCATAGCCGCCCTTCAAGGACCAAGGGACTATGACCGCTTTCCACCCAACCCGGCCATCATCCGCTCGGAAAGCCCCATGCTCTTCTGAGCAGGCAGCAGCGTGGCCCGGCTGGCCGAGATGAGTGCAACCAGCTCACCGGACGTTCGAAGCCGAGCATTCGCATTCACTCCCTGGTGCTGGCCAGTGGTCGGGAACGGAGGGATATTCCGGCATGACCCCGCCCGATCTGTCCCGAGCCGCCACCGAAGCAGGCGCGATTGCTGCGGCCTGGGCAGCAGAGGGCGGACCTGGCGGCGCCCTGGTCGTCTTCGACACCGCGGGGCCGCGCGAGGTCGTGGCAGGCGGGCTTGCCAGCCTGGAGCACGGCCTGCCCTTCACCCCCGCCACCCCGACTCGCTGGGCCTCGATCAGCAAGCAGTTCTGTGCCACGACGGCCCTGCTGGCCGGCTTCCGCCCGGAGGATCGCCTCGCCGCGCTCGTTCCCGGCCTGGCCCCCGCGATTGGCGCCCTCCCGTTGGCGCGCGCCATGGACATGACCGGCGCCATCCCCGACCTGATGGAGACGCTCTGGCTGCTTGGCCTGCCCTTCAGCGCCAGCCTGTCCGAGGCGGAGCTGCTCGAGCTCTGCCGCCGCCTACCCGGCACGGGCGGGGCGCCCGGGGAGGAGATGGCCTACTCCAACACGGG
>NZ_JANJOU010000027.1 GCF_024594815.1 Roseomonas populi
GTGATGCCAAGCAGCGCGACGGGCGCGAAGTCCCGGGCGGGGTCATAGGGGAGGCCGGTCTCGAGGAGCGGCTTCAGTGAGAGCTCGCTGCCGGTCGCGAAAAGCAAGGTGGTGCCGTCCGGCCTAGGCTCAGGACCCGTTAATTGGGGGTAGCGGCTGATCTGATTGGCTGATTCCATGGCGGCCGGAGGTGCTGCCATGGCTGATCTGTTCTGGCTGACGAGGGCGCAGGTGAGGCGGATCGCGCCCTACTTCCCGCTCTCGCACGGGGTGCCGCGGGTCGACGACCAGCGGGTGGTCAGCGGCATCATCCACGTCATCCGCAACGGCCTGCGCTGGCGCGACGCCCCGGCCGAGTACAGTCCACACAAGACGCTCTACAACCGTTTCACCCGTTGGAGCCGCCTTGGCGTCTTCAACCGCATCTTCGCGGGGCTGGCAGGGCGCAAAGGCGAGCCGGACCGGCTGATGATCGATGCCACCCACCTCGAGGCGCACCGGACCGCGGCCAGCCTCCTTCAAAAGGGGCTGTTCCCCGCCGTATCGGGCGCACCAAAGGCGGCCTGAATTCCAAGCTTCACGCCGTCTGCTACGGTCAGGGCCGCCCCGTGGTCTCGCTGCTCTCGGAAGGGCAGATGAGTGACCACAAGGGTGCGGCACTGATGCTGCCGAGCTTGCCACGCGCCAAGGACCTCCTCGGCGACAGGGGCTACGACAGCAACCGCTTCCGCCAAGCCCTTGCTGCCCGCGGCATCATGCCCTGCATACCCTCATCCAAAAGCCGCAAGGTCCCAATCGCCCACGACAAAGCCCTCTATCGCCAGCGGCACCGCATCGAGAACATGTTCGGGCGCCTAAAGGACTGACGGCGCATCGCCATGCGCTACGACCGATGCGCCCACACCTTCTTCTCCGCCATCATCCTCGCGGCCGTCGTCCTCTTCCGGATCAATGAGGCCTGAACCTAGCGGAGTTTGACTGCGATCAAGCTCACTGGCTGTCGAAAGCACATCAGCGCGAAAAAGCTCTCAAGCGGCGTACACGGTATGACCGCAGGCGCCTGAGAGCGCCTCGAGAAGCTCCTCCTATCGCCCCTGGCTTCCTGGCGCATTATCACGCCCTTCGGACGTTCCACTGGACCGGGATCGGCGCGCGCACCATCCCCGTGATCTCCTGCCGGAAGGCGTAGGGCTGGCGGAACTGGCCCAGGGGGTAGTGGGGAACCTCCCGGAAGGCGGCCTCCTGGATTTCCCGCGCCACCGCCCCGGCCTCGGCGGGGGAGCCGGCGCCGAACCACCTCTGAATGCCGCCCTCGATGGCCGGGATGTCGGGCCACCCGAACCAGGCCCCAGCACCGTTGCTCCGTAGTAGGGGGTGGGTAGGCGGCGTCAGCCCGTCGGCGCCAGTCGTGTTGGTGCAGAACGCGCTCCACCCGCCCTGCTCCGGCGCCTCCTTCTTGGCGCGGCGCTGCACGATGCTGCCCCAGTCCGTCACGACGTGGTCGAGGTTGACCCCGAGCCGGCGAAACATGTCGGCCAGCACGTGGCTCATCGCGTCCACCGTGCCGACATCCGCCGCGTGCAGGAAGGTCAGTCGCTCCCCGCGGTAGCCGGAGGCCGCGATGGCGCGCCGCGCGGCGTCGAGGTCGCGCTGGCCGCGCAGCACATCCATGCCCGCATTGCTCGCCAGCGGCGTGCCAGGGGTGAAAAAGCCGACCGGCGTGGTCCAGCGCGCGGGATCGGCGCCCGCCACGGCGGTCATGATGTCGGCCTGGGAGAGGGCGAGCCAGATGGCGCGCCGGAAGGCCGGGTTGTCGAAGGGTGGAACGAGGTGGTTCACGCGCAGGTTGGCGATCGAGCCGAACAGTTCGACCTGCTCGACGCGCAGCGCGCGGTTGCGGCCAAGGAGTGGCAGCAGATCGAAGCTCGGCGCCTCCCACCAGTCCACCTCGCCCGATTGCAGGGCGGCCGCCGCCGTTGCCGCGTCGGGGATGATCCGCCACTCTACACGGTCGAAATGCGCGGCCTTGCCGCCGGCCAGCATGTCCGCCGGCTCCTGCCGCGGCTGGTAGGCGGTGTGGCGCTCGTACACCACCCGGTCTCCGGGCACCCATTCGCCGCGCAGGAATCGGAAGGGGCCGCTGCCCACCACCTCGGTCAGTTGCGTGAAGGCGTCGGTCCGCGCGAGGCGCTCGGGCATGACGAACATCGGCGCGGTCTTGGCGATGCTGTCGAGGAAGAAGGGGAAGGGGCGGCTGAAGCGGAGCACGAGGCGGCGGTCGTCCGGGGCGGTGGCCTCGTCGAGGGCGGCCGCGACGAACTGGCCGAAGCTGTCGCGCCGCGCCCATCTCCGGAGGGAGGCCAGGCAATCCCGCGCCAGCACCGGCTCGCCGTCATGGAAGCGCAGCCCCTCGCGCAGGCTGATGGTGATGCCGCGGTGCTCCGCGTCCCAGACATGCCCGGCGGCCATCTGCGGCCTGGGGGTGAGGTCCGCGCCCTGACCGTAGAGGGTGTCGTAGACCATGTAGCCGTGGTCGCGCGTAATCCAAGCGGAGGTCCAAACGGGATCGAGGCTGGTGAGGTTGGCATGCGGCACGAAGCGCAGCAGGCGCGCGGGCTGGGCCGCAGCTGGCCCGGCCAGGGCACCGGCCGCGGCCCCGGCGAGGAACTGGCGTCGGCTGATGGTCATGACGGGTTCTCCAATTTGGAGCAGCGGGGCCGTGCGAAGCTGCGATCGGGGATGTACGCGGCGTTGCGAAACTCGCGCGCGATGGGCACGTAGCCGGCGCAGGGGGGGTGAGAGGACATCACGGCGACCATCCGCGCGCTGTTCCGGCGTTCCGCGTATCTGAAGGTTCGGCGATCGACCTTTCCATTTCCGCGCGAATCTCTTCAGGGGATATCCGCCCGACCTCCGCGATGAACACGATCCGCGCGCACGGCAGCCCTTCCCGGACCGCCCCTTCCCCCATCGGAACGAGCGTCGCGCGCCCGCCGGCGAGTTGGAAGAGCAGCGGCCGCCCCGGTTGCTGCACCGCCTCGAACACGCCTTTGGCCCGCGCAAGGCGCGGCGCCAGCCGGCCAATGGCCGCCTGGACCAGCGGGATGGAGAGTGGCGCCTCGGCCGTCCAGCTGAGTGTCTCGAACCGCTCGGCGCGGGGGCCGCTCCTTCCTGGGTCGCGCCGCGCCGGATTGCGCGGAGTGGGCAGACGGGCAGGATCGTCCGGCAGTACCAGTAGCAGCGGCACCTCTCCCTGCGGCGCTTCAATCACCGTCGCTGCCGGGCGGAGCGCTGCCACGGCCGCGCGGATGCGCGCGCACCCCGCCTCGTCCGCCAGGTCTGTCTTGCTCAGCGCCACCACGTCAGCGAGGCGAAGCTGCGCGCGCAGCAGCGGGTCCTCCATCGTCCCTGGCGGCGCGGCGGCGTCCACCACGCAGAGCACCGTCTCCAGCGGTGCCTCACGCAGGATCAAGGGATCCATCAGGTTCCGGACGATATCGGCGGGATCGGCCACGCCGCTCGTCTCGATCAGGATGGCTTCCGGCCGCGGGTCGCGGCGCAGCAGCGTCGCCAGGGTGCGGAGAAGGTCACCTTCCAGCGTGCAGCAGATGCAGCCATTGGCGAGGCTGACCACCCCGTCGCTCGCTCCGGCGATGAGTTCCGCATCGATGTTGATGGCGCCGAAGTCGTTCACCACGGCGGCGATCCGGCGCCCCCCGGCATGGGCCAGGAGGTGGTTCACCACCGTGGTCTTGCCCGCCCCCAGAAAGCCGGTGACGAGCAGGACCGGAACGGGGGCGCCCGCCATCGTCAGGCCTGCCGCACGGAGGGCCGGCGTACCGGCCGCCCGGGCCGCGCCGCCACGTCCAGCACCCCTTCGGCGATCACCGGCTCGCCGCTGACGATGAGGTGGCGCACGCCCTCAGAGGGACGGTTCATCGCGGTGAACTCGGCGCGGTCGGTCAGCGCGTCGAGGTCGAACACCACGACGTCGGCATCCGCCCCTGCCGCCAGCCGGCCCTTGCCGAGCATAGCCGGCGTGCTCGCCTCCAGAATTTGCGCGGGAATGAGGGAGCACTTGCGAATGCCCTCCAGCAGGGAGACCGCCCCCCGCTCCCGCACCCAGTGGCGGATGAAGCGCGTGAAGCAGCCGGCCGATCTGGGATGGGAGGTCGCCTCCTCCGGCAGGGGCCAGGCATCGCCCGTATAGGTGCTGCCGTCCGGCATGCTCCAGGGCATCGCGTCCGAGGCGATCGCGCCGTCGGGGTAGAGCACGGCCATGTCGAGCAGCTCTCGGTGTCGGTCGTTGTGCTCCGTGTCCAGCACGTGCCATAGCACGAGCTGGGAGGGGTCCTCGGCCTGCGCCGCCAGCAACTCGCCGCGGCTGCTGAAGCGGTGCCCATCCGTCACGCGCTGCACGGAATCGTAGCCGAGACCATTGCGCGCCTCGAACTCGGGATCGCTGAAGAAGGCGGCCGCCAGCACCGTGGAACCGGTGCCGTAAGGATAGGCCTCCACCGTGATGGGAAGGCCCTGGAGCTGCGCCTTGCGCACCAGCTCGTAGCAGCGCGCGATGTCCGTCTTGCTGGATGAGTTGAAGTGGCAGATGTGCATGTGCGCGCCTGTCGCGCCCGCGTAGCCGATGAGGCGGATATAAGCCTCGGCCGCGCTCTGCGGATCGATGCGCGCCATGTAGGCGACATGGGTGAAGGTCGGCACGTTCCGCGCGGCGGCGAGCTGACATACCGCCGTCAGCTCCTGCACACCGGCGCCGGGCGCGTAGGCGTTGAGGATACCGATCCCGATCCCGCCCTCGTCGAGCCCCCTTGCGATGCGGTCCAGGATTCCGGCCGTCTCAGCCTCGGTGGCGATGTTGTCCATCCAGCGCCGGTCACGCATGGCGCGGCCGAAAGCCTCCAGCGAGGATTCCTCGTTGCTGCCGACCATCGCGCCGATGCGGGCGAAGGCCCAGTTGGTAGCGGCGCCGTAGTTCAGCACCCGCCCGCCCTCCGCCTGTCGGCGGTACCAGGAGGCGACCGGCATCACACCCGCCTCCAGGTCCAGCGTCGTCGTCACGCCATCAAAGGCCTGCATCCGGTCCGCTGGGATGGATTGGCCGTGCGCGTGCAGGTCGATGAAGCCGGGGGAGACGACCAGGCCGGAGGCGTCGATCATTCGCTCTGCGCCGCCCAGGTTCGTGCCGACCGCGGTGATCCGGCCGTCCTGGATGGCCACATCCGCGACGGCATCCACCCCGCTCGCCGGATCCACCACGCGGCCGCCACTGATTACCAACGAGCCCATACCGCCACCTTGCTTGCCTGATCGGGTGCCACGCCGCACGACGGCGGGCTGGCAGTGCACATTCCCGGTCGTAGAGGATCCAGGCAAGAGTAAGAGGCAGGTCAGTGCCTCCGACACCATTGGGAAGCGCTCAATGATGCCGTCGCCGCCGAACTCCTCCGGCCCTGCCCGGAAGCCTCGATCGAAAGGTCCGCGGGTGTCAACGGCCAGAGTCCGCCCGGCATCGGCTGCAGCGGGCCACGACCTTACCGCCGAGCCTAGGAGTACGGTCAGTGGCTCGTGCAGCGTTACCGACCGACCCTTCTCGACGCGTGCCGGGAAATTCCAGGTTCTGCTGGGTTCCGTACCTCTGTCGCGCTCCCCCCTGAGCCCCCTGCCCTCTTGGGCCCGCCGTTTAGGAGGCTCCGCGCCCGTCGCTCCGACCACCGTCAGTGTGGCAGGTGAGCCATCTGATGGCAGTCAGGTGCTCTACTCAACATAGGCACGGTGATAGGGAGTTATGGCGGTTCAGCGCCCACCCGGAAACTCCGACACCAAGATGAGCTTCCCGTAAGCTTTCCTTCATCGCTTGAGAATTTTGGAAACTGGTGGCCGGGCCTGCGGCGGAGACAGCTTCCTACAGGGGCGGCTGGGCCGTCCTGTTTTGCGGAGAAGCCAGTACCCGAAGATTGCCATTCCCCGGCCCCTCTCCCCCGTCACGCTACGAAGAGGAGGTCGCTCGGGGAAAGGGGCGCGGCGTTGGACAAGCGGGCGATCTGGATCGCCGCTTCTTCACCCGCGCCATCCGCGTCCCGATAGAGCCCGCCCGCACCACCACCGGCGTTGTCCTAGAGCAGCACGCCCACCTGTACGGTGGCCAAAGGCGCGGCATCAGAGATCAGGCCCGGCGTGACGCCAGGAGCGATCCCGAAAGCGCTGCGCGAGATCGCCAGTAGCCCCGGCCCATCCAGCCGTGGTTCCTGGTCGCTACGCCTCGCCCCCGACGATGGCGGCCAGGGCCTCCGGACAAACGAACACCCGATTCCGCCGATAGCCCGTTCGCTCAACGAGGATTCCGGCCGCGGCGAGCGCCGCTACCGCCAAGTTCGCCGCCTGCCCGCTGACCTCCAGCTCGCGCTCCACCAGCCCCGTCGTAACCACGGGGTGGTAGGGCAGGACATCCAGCATTCGGCTGGCCGCACCGTCGCGACGGGGTGGCCGCCCGGCGGGCCAGCGCGCGGGGTCGCGCCACGATGCGGGCATCAGAGAGAGGCGCTCGTCCAGGTCCCGCGCTTGCTCGGCGCTCTCCTGGATCGCGTCGCACATGAGGAGCGATAAGGGCACGAAGTCGAGCTTCTGCTGCGCCAGCTTCAGCGCCTCGTAGTAGTCGGACCTCCGGCGATCCAGCACGCGCGACAGCGGGACGGCGACGTGTCCCTCGGCCGCGAGCATGAGCGAGAGGAGCATCCGTCCGACGCGCCCGTTTCCCTCGGCGAAGGGGTGGATAGCCTCGAAGTGCGCGTGCGCGAGCGCGAGGCGGATCGGCGTCGCCGGCGCCATGGTCCCCTCCTCCGTGTCCCGGAGCCAGCCGACGTGCTCCTCGATCAGCCCGGGGACGAGCGGATGGGGAGGCGGGTTGAAGGTGGACCGCGAGATGTCGCGCCCACTGCCGATCCAAACGGTCTTCTCGCGCCAGGCGCCCGGCCTCCCATGGCGCCCGTCCGCGAACTCCGCCGAGCCCGTGAAGACCGCCCGGTGGAGGCCGGAGATAACCGCGGCATCGATCGGGTGGGGCCGGGCGAGGAACCTCTCGAGGGCGACCGCGTAGGCCCGCACGGTCTCGAGCTCGTCGCGGGTGCCGGCGCCGTGCTCGAGATCCCCGGTCCCTTCCAGGACCGCGTCTGCGCTCAGGAGCTCGTCAAGGGTGGCCTGCGTCCCCTCGATCGCCGAGGATCGCGTAGCCTCGTCCCGGACGAGAACCCGGGTGACGTGGTACGCGGACGGGCGCGCGGCCACGACCGCGTTCAGCCCCGCGAGGGCCGCGGCTGCGGCCTGTATGCTGCGGATCGCTTCGGGAGGCAGCGCCAGCTCGGTCGCGGGCGGCGCGACGTGGACGCCGTAGTGAGCATCGTAGGGAGGCGGGAGGCGCACCAGGCGATCCCGAACCGCCGAACAAAGCTGATCACGCTGCATGCGGTCCACCTATGGTCAATGGTCGCGATACTTCCTTGAATATAGATGGAGATGCCGGGGCGTGGTCAAGCATCGCGGGGCGGCGAACGCCCGCGTTGCTGCCCAGCTGACGCACAGATGCCCGCCGACCGGCCTGGCGACATGGGCCCGCGCCGACCCGGTGGACGGTCAGATTCCGGTTCCGGGCTCCGATCTGCGGCGCGTAAGATGCCTTTTGTGTCGGTGCTCATGCTCGCCAGGGCTTCGTCTGCCGCACGCCCCGGTCGCCGCCCGAGCCGACCACCGCGCCCGGCGCGCAAGCTCTTCGTGCAGGCTCGGCGAGGCGTCGCATGCTATCCCTGTCTCGGTGAGAAGGATCTCTTCAAGCTGCCGGCACCATGCTCGACAGCGGCCCGTGACATCGAAGGGAGTTTAATTTCATCACGGTCGAGGACGAGCACGGGGTGGGGAACCTCGTGGTGTTCAGCAAGGTGGCCAAGGAGAACCGCCGGGCGCTGGTCGGCGCTTGCCTAGTCGTCGGCGAGGGTCGAGTGGAGCGGCTGGCCGAGAACGTCGAGGTACACGTCAATAACCTCATCGTCACGCGCCCGGAGGACCGCACCGATTTGCTGGATCGGCTTTCCGTGGCCGACCAGGGTGGCAACAGGGCAGAGCGGTCGCTGGGCCGGGCCGATGAGGTGAAGCGCCCGGACCCGGGGAGCCACCGAACGACTGCGACCAAGCTGCCGCCGAGCCGAGACTTCCGTTGAGCGCCTATTTCGGTCATCCTGCTAGCGCCGCCACCTCGCTGGAAGCGGACATAAAGCGTCCGGCCAAATGCGGCCTTGGTAGCTTTGGCCTTCTACAATCAGGTCGGCATCTAGCCGCCCCAGCAGGCGGAAGGCTAAGCGACGTCAGGTTACTCCACTAATACTGGTGGATGTGCATACCGCCATCTACCTGGACAGCCATCCCGGTCGCGAACGGCACCTCACCAGCGGCCAGGCTGGAGACGGCTCGCCCGACATCCTCTGGTGTTCCCCAGCGGTTGATAGGCGTGAAGCCTTGGGCCAGAAGCGCATCGAAGCGGTCGCGCGCTACGGCCGTCATCGGTGTCCGAATCAATCCTGGCCGGACCTCGTAGACGCAGATCCCATGTGCCGCGAGCCGGACCGCGAACAGCTTCGCCATCATCGACACCGCTGCCTTCGACATGGCGTACTCTCCCCGCTCCGGCGCGGCGATCGCGGCATTGGACGAAGAGATGAAGACCACCGAGCGGGCACCTTCCGCCCCATGCGGCTCCGCCGCCAGCATGCGGCGGCACACCCTCTGGGTCAGGAAGAAGGCCGCACGGGTGTTGACGGCGAAGTTCGTGTCGTAGCTCGCAACGGACACGTCGAGCAGGTCACCGCGCGAGGCCACGGAGACCCCGGCGTTGTTGACCAGGCAGTCCAGGCGCCCGAACGCGGTGAACGCCTCGTCCACGAACCGGGGGTGATCCTCCAGGTCGGCGATGTCGCCTTCCACGAGGGCGATCCGGGCTGCCGGATCCGCCTTCTCCCGGAGATCGGCCTCGCGCCCGGGGCGGAAGGTCCGGTCACCGACGACGACGTCGAATCCACGCCGCGTCAGGGCGGCGACGATGCCACCGCCGATTCCGCCCGCCCCGCCCGTCACCAGCGCGACCCGGCGCGGCGCGCCCGGTGCGGCGGGGTCCGCTTCACTGGTCGAGGACATCAGCGGCCCCGTTCAGAGTACAGGCGCGAGAGCGGCGGCCTGCACCCCCTCGCCCAGGCGGAAGAACTCCCGGTAGAGGCCGATCTGCTCAGCCAGCATGTAGATGCCCGGCTGGACCGGATAACCGAGAGAGGCGGCCTCGCGCAGCAGCCTCGTCTCGGCGGGCTTCATGATGATGTCGGCCACCCGGGTGCCGGGGCTCAGCACCGAGGGCTCGAAGGGCAGCGGGTCCTCGGGGCGGAGGCCGAGCGGCGTCGCGTTGATCGCGACCGAGGCGTCCTCCAGGGGTGGCCGGGCCGTGGTCCGAACGGCGCCGGGCCAGCGCCCGGAAAGCCGCTCCGCAAGGGCCGCCGCCTTGCCCGGCACCGGGTCGACCACGTGCAGCTCCCGCACGCCCTGTTCCAGCAGCGCGGCCGCGATGGAGACGCCGGCGCCGCCAGCGCCGAACAGCACGACAGGCCCGCTCCGCAGATCCTGCCCCGCTTTGAGGAGGCCCGTGACGAAGCCGCGGCCATCGAAGTTGTCGGCCGACCAGGCTCCGTCCGGATCACGCCGGAGCGCGTTCGCGGCGCCCGTCAGTTCGACCATCCCGCTCCGACGCTCTACCAGATGGGCCACCGCGAACTTGTGGGGAATGGTCACAAGGATCCCATCACAGTTCCCCATGGATTTCAGGCCCGCCACGACAGCACCCAGCCTCTCGGCGGAGACCTGGACAGGCACCATCACGGCGTCGATGCCCTCCTCCGCGAAGAGGCGGTTCATCAGCCCCGGCGCAAGCACCTGGGCGACCGGATCCCCGAGGACGGCGTAGAGGCGCGTCCCGCCCTCGGGTGAGGAGATCATCTGATTCGGCATGCTGATGCGCTTTCCGACTGAGCTGGGCCACCATCGCTGCGCAAGGGGCCCGAAGGGTGGAGGACAACGGCCTGCGCCGGCGATGATCCTGGCGCAGGTCCTGCGCCCCGGAAAAGAGGTCCTACTGGATGCGGATCTCCCGCGACCGGATCAGATCCCGCCACTTCGCATTCTCCGCCGCCAGATAGGCCGGCCACTCGGAAGCGGGGCGCACCTTGGGGGTGACCGCGAGTGCGGTCAGGCGCTCCGCGACGTCCGGTGCCTGCATGGCGGCCGCACAGGCCGCATTGAGGCGCTCCAGGGTGGGCACCGGCGTTCCGGCGGGCGCGAGCATCGCGAGATCCTCGACCACCTCGTATTCGGGGAAGCCCAGTTCCGCGAAGGTCGGAACTTCTGGCGCGAGAGGCGTGCGTTCCCGCGTGGTGACCGCCAGCGCACGGAGGCCTCCCGACTGGAGGAACGGCATAACCCCCGAGCTGACCACGAAGACCATGCCAGCCTCGCCGTTGATCACCGCCTGGGTCGCCGGGCCGCCGCCGCGGTACCCCACTTCGGTGACCTGAATACCGGCCTGCTGCAGGAACAGCTCGGTGGCGAGATGGGTCGACGATCCGGCGCCCGAGTTGGCGTAGGTCTCCCGGCCAGGGTTCCGCTTCGCCTGGGCCACGTAGTCGGCCAGCGTCCGGATGGGAGACGATCTCGGGACAACCATGAACATCGGCATCTGCGCCAGCTGCCCGACGCCGGAGAAGGCCGTCGCATTGTCGTAGGGCAGTTGCAGCAGGTGCGGCGCCATGGCGTAGGTGCTGACGGTCGCCACCATCACCGTGTAGCCGTCCGGCCGGGCGCGGGCGACCGACGCGAAGCCGATGGTCCCGTTCGCTCCGAAGCGGTTATCGATCGGAAAAGGCTTGCCGAGATCCGCGGCGAGCCTGGCGGCCAGCAGGCGCGCGAAGGTGTCGGTCGATCCACCCGGTCCCCAGGGCACCACCACCGTCACCGGCCGCGCCGGCCAGCTCTCCTGGGCGGCGGCATTCCCGGCCCTTGTCAGGCCCGCCACAAGGCCGAGCACCGTTACCCCGAAGCTGCGTCGTTTGAACATTCCCTGTTCCTCCCGCGACCCGTTCCTTCGATGAATGGCGCCGGTTCCTACTGGACGCGGATGTTCCGGGCGCGGATGAGGTCCCGCCACCTCGCGCTCTCCGCCCTCGCGAAGGCGGCGAACTCGGCGGGCGGCTGCACAGTCGGCGTGATGGCGAGTTCGGTCAGCTTCGCCTGCACCTGCGGCAGGGCCATGACCTTGGCCACGGCCGCGTTCACCTGCTGGAGGATCGGCGCCGGCGTCCCCTCCGGCGCCAGCAGGGCGATGTTCTCGACCACCTCGAAATCGGTCAGGCCGGATTCCGCGAAGGTGGGGATGTCCGGGAGGAACGAGATGCGCGCAGGGCTGGCCACCGCCAGGGCGCGCAGGTCACCCGCCTTCATGAAGCCCAGGACGGTCGCGGCCGTCTGGAAGGTCATCTGGGTCTCGCCCGTCAGCATGCCCTGCACGGCCGGGCCGCCACCCCGGTAGGTGACGTCCTGCACCTCGAGCTGGGCCATCTGGAGGAACATCTCGGTCGCCAGATGGGTGGAGCTGCCGACCCCTGACGAAGCGTAGGAGATCCGGTTCTCCGGCTTCCGGGCCAGCTCGATGAACTCCTTCACGCTCCTGGCCGGGAACGCGCTCGGTACCAGCATGAGGATCGGCATGGAGGCAATGAGCCCGGCCGGGCTGAAGGCACGGTCGTTATCGTAGGGCAGCTGGTAGAGATGCGGTGCCATGGCGAAGGTGCTGCTGGACCCCATCAGTAGCGTGTGCCCGTCAGGACGCGACCGCGCCACGGTGCCCGAACCGACGGTGCCGCTGGCACCGGGGCGGTTATCCACCACCACCGCCTGTCCGAGCTGGGCCGAGAGCGGTTCTGCCAGGACGCGCGCCAGCGTGTCCTGGGATCCACCGGGCGCCCAGGGCACCACCAGCGTGACGGTGCGGCTGGGATAGGCGGACTGCGCCCGCGTGGCCGCCGGTACTGCCGCAAGGCCGGCGGTGGCGGTCACGCCGAGTGCGGCCTGCATGAGGTGACGACGATGCATGGTCCTGGACTTTCCTCGTTGTCTCGGTGGCTTTGCGCCATCCGTTCCGGGCACTGGTGGTCTGCGGTTGCTTGCGTCGGCTCCGTCCCGACCTATTCGGCCGCGGCTCGCTGGGCGGCGGTCTCGGCGTAGAGGACGCCGTCGCGCTCCAGCGCCTCGATGGCAGCATCCGAGTAGCCGAGCGACGCCGCGACCTCGGCATTGTGCTGCCCCAGGCCTGGCGCGATGCCGGTGGGCGAGGTGTCGCAATCGGAGAAGCGGAAGGGCAGGTTCGGCAGGCGGATACGGCCGAGCACCGGGTGGTCCTGCTCGACGATCATGCCGCGAGCCTTCACTTGCGGATCGTCCAGCACCTCGCCGATGGTCTGGACAGGGGCGCAGGGCACCCCCGCCGCGTCGAGGGCCGCGATGCAGGCCTGCCTTGAGGGCTGCGCCTGGGTCCAGGTCCGCACATAGGCCAAGGCAGCAAGGCGGTTGGCGTTGCGGCTATCAGGATCCAGGAAGCGGCGGTCCGCCGCCAGCTCCTCGCCCCCGATCAGGCGGGCAAGACGCTTCCAGGCCTCGTCGACCTGGGCGGCGATCACCAGATAGCCGTCGCGCGCCTCGAACACGCCGTAGACGGTGGACTCCGGCTGGTCGTGCCCGGTCTGCACGGGGACTTCCCGGCCGCCGCTCAGCGTGTAGCGCTGGATGGCGAAGTCGTGCATGGAGACCATGCAGTCGTAGAGCGCCATGTCGATATGCTGGCCCTTGCCCGACGTCGCGCGGCCGACCAGTGCGGCGCAGATGGCCGCGACACCATGGATGCCTGTGTACATGTCGGCTAGCGGCATCCGCAGCAGCGGCGGCGGCTCCCCGGGCACGCCGAGCTGCGCCATGGCTCCGGACTTTGCCTCGGCGATCAGGCCGAAGCCCGGGCGCTCGGAATCCGGCCCCGTGTGGCCGTAGGCGGAGACCGAGCAGTAGATCAGCCTGGGATTCAGCGCGGAGAGCTGGGCGTAGCCCAGGCCCAGCCGGTCGAGTGCGCCGGGACGATAGTTCTCCACGAAGATGTCGGACGTCTCAACCAACTTGTGCAGCAGCTCGAGACCGCGCGGGTCCCGCAGATTGATGCACAGGCCTTTCTTGCCCATGTTCTGCTGCAGGAAGTACCCGCTCTGGCCGTTGATCAGGTACGGGTGCGCGCGGCCCGCATCGCCCTCGGTCGGGCGCTCGACCTTGATGACGTCAGCGCCGAGCGCCGAGAGGGCCCGCGACATGAACGGCCCGGCAAGGAAGTGGCTGTAGTCGATGACCTTGAGGCCCGAGAGAGGGCGTGGCTGGGCGGCCATGAGGGAAGCTCCGGTTCGAGAGGTCGTGCGGTTCAGGCGGCTTCAGCCACGGGACGGCGCGGGATCATCAGGCGGTGCTCGCCGCGCTGGACCACCTCGTCGTGCTGGTTGATCAGCTCGGACGGCAGGATGACGATGCCCCAGTCCGGCTTCCTGGTCGTGCGCATGCTCGCGACGTGGAACCGGACGCGGAGCGTGTCGCCGAGCTTGATCGGCGCGACGAAATCCCAGGTCCAGCCGAGCGACATGCCGGGATGGAAGCGCAGGTCGGAGCGGGTCTTGAGGCCATCGGCCAGCGAGAGGCCGAATAGGCCGTGCGCCACACGCGTGCCGAAGGGCGTGGTGCGGGCGTATTCCTCGTCCGTATGGACAGGGGTGAAGTCGCCGGTCAGCTCGGCATAGGCCATGACCATGGCCTCCGTGACGGTCACCTCCGGGCTGACCGAGGCGTCACCGACCTGGACGTCCTCGTAGTAGCGGTCCTCGGGCATCAGCTTCCTCTCCTCAGGCACGGGGATCGACGGCAAGAGCGGCCTCGACGGCACCGGGGCTGGCCTGCAGCAGTTCGACGACGAGGCCGTCCGGCAGGGCCAGCCAGTTGCGGCCCTGCGGCAGCTCCCGCACTCCCCAGCCCTGCGCGGCGGCGATGGAGGCCTCCAGGTCGGCCGTCATGACACCGAGGTGGTAGAAGCGGCCTTCCGGCCCCTTGAACTCCGGGTCGGCAACGAGCTGAGGCCCACCGCGCAGCCAGACCTGGCGCGGCGACGCCAAGTCCCCGTCAACGTCCCGGATCTCCATTCCGAGCGCCTCGCGAAAGAAGCGGAGATGCCAGTCCAGGTCGCGCACGCGGATGGCGACGTGCTCGACATAGCTGCGGGCCGGGGCGCTCATGCGGCCCTTCCCAGGACGGCGGCGTCCCCGCCCAGCCCTGCCTCGATGCCCTTGATGCAGGCTACCAGGGCCCGGTTCACCGGCGTCGGAACCCCGCTCCGCTCGCCCCAGCGCACCACCGCGCCGTTGATGAAGTCGATCTCGGTCGCGGAGCCCTTCTCCAGGCTCTGCAACATCGATGTCTTGAACTCGGGCGGCAGCCCCTCGGCCGCCTTCACCCAGGCCTCCCGCGCGTCCCGGGTCGCCAGGACAACGCCGTGGGCGCGCGCCACGGCCATGGCCTCCGCCACCGCGGAGACCGCGCAGTCCTCCACCTCCGGCACGGCGTAGAGTGGCCCGTAGGGAAGGCGCGTGATGCCGCTCAGCGCGCCCGTCGCGACATTGACCAGCAGCTTGTCCCAGATCACGCCGAGGATGTTGCGGCTCACGGTGACGGCAAGGCCGGCGGCTTCGAAGACGGCGGCGATCCCCCTCACCCGCGCGCTGTCCGTGCCGTCCAGCTCGCCGATCAGGGTCTCCTTGCCGCGCGTCCCGACCCTGACATGGCCGGGCGCGAGCATCACGCCGCCGACATAGGTCTTACCGGCGATGACCCTGTCGCGGCCGAAGACCTCCGCAAGCACGTCCTCGTGCCCCAGCCCGTTCTGAAGGGAGAGGACCGTCGTTTCCGGGCCAACCAGCGCTCCGGCCGCCGACACGGCCTCTCGGGTGTGGAAAGACTTCACCAGTACGATCACGAGGTCGACCGGACCGACGGCAGCCGGATCCGTATGCGCCCGCAGGCGAACCTTCCGGTCACGCTGACCGTCCCGGAGCGTCAGGCCGCTCTGCTCAACGGCCTCCATATGGACGGGGCGCCCGAGAAGGCGGACATCTGCCCCGGCCTCTGCCAGCACGCCGCCCAGGGCACTCCCGAGGGCTCCGGCACCCAGGACACAGATCCTCAAGGCTCACTCCTCCGGGCCATCCGCCGTTCTGATGAGCAATCCTGGCAAGTCGGCCCTGTATTGCGTATCCAAACGCCCCAATAGGCTCTATTACGCTGGGCAATATTGGGTGCGGGTTAGCATGGCTGGTGAGGAGCTTGAGCCGTTACTCGACACGAAGCTGCTTCGGCTCTTTCTGCTGATCTATCAGGGCGGCAGTGTTACCCGTGCTGCAGAGCAGCTCGGCCAGAGCCAGCCGACCATCAGCATCTGGCTTGGTCACCTCCGCCGCGCTTTGAACGACCCCCTTTTCGTGCGGACTGCGGAGGGGATGCTCCCCACCCCACGTGCGGAAGCCCTCGCCGGTCCGGCGCGAGCTGCGCTGGAAGCACTACGTCAGGTCTCGGCGCCGGAACCCGCGTTCAATCCGGCGACGACGAAGCGGCAGTTCCGCATCTGCATGACCGATGCGAGCCACATCACCTTGCTGCCCCGGATCCTTGCCCACCTCCGGGCTGCCGCGCCCCTCGCGCAGCTCGAGGTGGTCAGGATCGGCCCGGATACCGGGCACCGCCTGCAGTCAGGGGAAGTCGACTTGGCACTCGGGTTCATCCCGGAACTCGAGGCAGGCTTTTACCAGATGGCCCTCTACGAGCAGGACTGGGTCTGCCTGGCGAACGGCAGGCATCCGCGGCTTGGCGCGGAGCTGACGTTGCACGAATTCGCGGCCGAGGGTCATGTCGGCATTGTCTCCGGAACCGGCCATGCCCTGCAGCAGGAAGCCCTCCAGCATCATCGGATTACCCGCCGCATGGTGCTGGAACTACCCGGCTTCCTTGGCCTTGGGGCGATCCTCTCGACCACAGACCTCATCGTTACCCTTCCACGTCACATCGGGACGACACTGGCCGGTCTCAACGGCCTGCGGCTCTACCCGTGCCCGATGGACATCGTGGGCTTCACGGTGAAGCTACACTGGCATGCGCGTTACCATCAGGATGCTGCGAACAAATGGCTACGCGGGCAATGTGCAGGCCTCTTCCAAGGACGTAGCCCGGCCTGAGGGTTGGTGCGAAATTCGGCTTACCAGCCCCCACGAGGGGGTCCGGGCGGATTTTTAGTGGAGCATGGCTGCGGCATGGCCTGAGCTGGTGGATGGTGGGCCAGCGGAAATCGGCGGACTTGATGCCAGGAGCACCTCGGGTGCCGGCGGGCAGTAGCGCAGCGAGGAACGCAGACGGACGGTGTTGTGGTGCCGTCGCCAATGCTCGATCAGGACCTTGGCTCCTGCCAACGTGTTGAACACCTCGACATTCAGCAGCTCGTCGGGCAGCCTGCCGTTGAAGCTCTCCACATAGCCACTTTCCCAGGGGCTACCGGGCACGATGAATGTCGTCCTGGCACCCACGCCAGTGATCCAGCCTTTCACGGCCGTCGCGGCGAACTCGGGCCCGCTGTTTGAACGAACGTGGCCGGGCACGCCGCGCAGGATGAACAGATCGGACAGCACGTCCATGACGTCGGCAGCCTTGAGCTAGTGCCCTACGCGGATGGCCAGGCACTCGCGGGTGAACTCGTCCACCTCGGGCGAACCTCTCGGTTCGGCCACGTTCAGCATCCGGAACTTGCGCCCATCCGGGGTGCGACCCTCGACGAAGTCATAAGCCCAGACATGCTTCGGCCGCTCGGGGCGGAACCGCACACAGGAGCCCTCGTTCAGCCACAAGCGCCCACGCTTAGGCTGCCGGGCAGGCATCTTCAGTCCGAATTGCCACATCCACGATTGCTTGCCGCTGCTGATTTCGACCCGGGCGGACGTGGTTCAGTCCGCCTGGATGCCGGCCTCATGGACCAGGGTGCCCCATTTCGTCACCTCGGCTCGTAGCATGGCGTCCCCGGCCACGGCATCGGTAGGTCCGCGTTCCAGGCCCACGTCGCGGAGGCGACCCTGGATCGTCTCCGTCGCAAGAATGGCCGCGACCTCCTGGCGCAACCGGTCGAGAAGCGCGGGCGGCGTGCCTGAACGGGCTGAGAGCGCATGCCAGACGGTGAAGCGGAACCCCGGGACCCCGGCCTCCGCTACCGTCGGCAGGTCCGGACTGCCGGGGGAACGGCTCTCGCCGGTCGTGGCCAGGGCGCGAAGCCGGCCGGACGCGATCTGCCCCATCACTTCGGAAGGACCGGCGAACATGAAGTCCAGCGTGCCGCTCACCAGGTCCGTTACCGCCGGGCCGCCGCCGCGATAGGGCACGTGCTGCGCGCTGATCCCCGTCATCTTCGAGAGCAGGACGACGGTGACGTGGGAAGGGGAGCCGACGCCGGGGGAGCCGTAGCTCAGCGCGCCCGGCCTGGCGCGCGCCAAGTCCAGCAGCCCTTTCAGATCCCGCGCCGGGCTGGCCTGCGGCACCACGAGCACGGACGAGGAGGTGGCGGGGACAGCGACAGTCGTGAAGTCGCGCAGCGTGTCGTAGCCGGGGCTGCGCATGATGGCCGGCGTGATCGCGTGGGTGCCGATATGGCCTTCCACCAGCGTGTAGCCGTCAGCGGGCGCCTGCGCCGCGGCCGCCATGCCGATGGCGCCATTGGCGCCGCCGCGGTTCTCCACCACCACGGGCTGGCCCAGCCGCGTCCCGAGCTCCGTCCCGATCAGCCGCGCGATGAGGTCGGAGCTGCCTCCCGGTGCGAAGGGCACGATGATGCGGACCGGCCGGTCCGGCCAATCCGCGCGGGCCGGGGCGGCGGCGAGAAGGGCCGGAAGGAGTAGGGCGGTGCGGCGGCGGACCGATCTCA
Organism: Roseomonas populi; assembly: GCF_024594815.1. Lineage (GTDB taxonomy): Bacteria > Pseudomonadota > Alphaproteobacteria > Acetobacterales > Acetobacteraceae > Roseomonas > Roseomonas populi. The sequence continues at coordinate 18,128 of NZ_JANJOU010000027.1, forward strand.
TGTCGGCTTCCTTTCCTGGACGTCGGGGGAGGTCAGTCGCGGAGCGGGCGGGGCACGATCTTCCGGGCCTCAAGGATGGGATCGCCCGAGGGCTGCAGCAGCCCGCAGCCGCCGGCGATCGACCACCAGAGGTGGTCCGCCCGCTGGACGATGATGCATTCCAAACTGCGGATCAGGTGCTCCCCCTCGAAGGAATGGGCGAGGGCGATGTGCGCCAGCTCCTCCGGCAGCCCCGCCGTGATGCAGAGATGCGCCCCGTAGACAGGGTGCCGAAGCGAGGGCAGACCCGCGGCGGAGGGATCGCCCGTCCAGCGCGCGCGGTTGGCCGCGTCGAACTCCCAGGGCTTGCCGACGTCGTGCGTCAGGCCGCCGGCGATGACGATGTCGCGGTCGATCTGCACGGCGGGGTCCATGGCCGCGAACTCGTCGGCGATGGAGAGGGCGATCCGGGTCACGCCGCGCAGATGCGTGGCCTGGTCGCCGCGCCGCAGGGCGAACTGGCCGGGGTTGGACTCGCCGGGGATGTCGGAAACGCGGGCGAAGCTGCTCTCGGCCAGGGAGAGGCACCAGACCTCCACGCATTTCCGCCGCAGCTCCTCGTTCACGACCTGCGCCAGCTCGGGCAGGTCCTCCATCACCTGCGCTCGCATTGCGTCGGTGATCTCGCGGCGCGGGCGGCGGTCGAGAAAGTTCATGGCGCGCCTACTCCAGCACGAGGTTGAGGTCGCGCGTCACGCTCCCCCACTTGGTGATCTCGGAATCGATAAAGCGGGCGTAGTCGGCGGAGGAGCCCTCGCCGGGGATGTATCCGCTGGCCGCGAAGCGATCCCGGATCCCCGGATCCTGCAGCGCTTTGGCAGCTGCGTCGTGCAAGCGGGCCACGATATCGGGCGGCGCGCCGGCCGGAAGGGAGAGGCCGAGCCAGCCAGTCGCGGAGAAGCCGGGGTAACCGCTCTCGGCGATCGTCGGCGCCTCCGGGTAGAGTGGGCTGCGCGCCTCGCTCGTCACGGCGAGCACGCGCAGGCGGCCGGCGCGCACGTGCGGCAGGGGAATGTCCACGTTGATCATCACCATCGGCACTTGCCCCGCGATGACGTCCGTGATGGCGGGCGCGGCGCCACGGTAGGGAATGTGCAGCATCTCGATACCCGCCGCGCGCATCAGCATCGCCATGGCAAGATGGCCGGAGGAGCCGCTGCCCGGGCTGGCGAAGGTGATGTCGCCCGGCTTCTCCTTCGCCATGCGGATCAGGTCCGCCAGCGTGCGGGCCGGGAAGCCCTCGGCGACGACCAGGGCGTTCGGCAGGGAGGCGAGCTGCGCGACATGGGTGAAACCCGTGCGGGAATCATAGGGCATGTTGCGGTACAGCCCGTGGTTCATCGCGTTCTGGCCGTTGCCGGAGACGAGCACGGTGTAGCCGTCCGGCGCCGCGCGGGCGACCTGCGCCGCACCGATGTTGCCGTTGGCGCCGGGGCGATTGTCCACGACGAAGGGCTGGCCCAGCGCGTGGGAGAGGGGCTGGGCCACCATCCGCGTCACCACGTCGTTGCTGCCGCCCGGCGGGAAGGGCACGACGAGGGTGACGGGACGCTCTGGCCAGGCGGCGGCGCGGCCGGCACGGGGCAGCGCGAGGGCGGGCGCGGCCAGGGCGAGCGCGCCGAGGGCAGATCGGCGGGTCAGCTTCTGCATGTCGTTTCCTCCGTTCAGGGCCACGCGCTCAGGCGGCCAGGCGCCAGGTCTCGCCGGTCCAGGGCGCCAGCCGCTCACCCTGCAGGTCCAGCCCTGTCCCGGGCGCGTCGGGCACGGCCATGGTGCCGTCAGCCCCCACAGGAAGCGTCCCCGCGACCTCCAGCAGCGGATTGGCGGAGGCGTCGTACTCGATCCACGGGTACTCGCCCGGCGCGCCGCGGCGCGGGGTGACGAGCGCCGCGGCCTGCAGCGCCGCGCGCATGTTCACCACCGTCCCGAAGACGTGCGGCATGACCGGCACGTCGTGGGCCGCGGCGAGCGCCGCAATGCGAAGGAAGCCCGTGTAGCCGCCGCAGACGGTGAGGTCCGGCTGCAGCACGGACATCGCGCCCGCAGCCAGGAAGTCTCGGAAAGCCGCGAGGCTCGCCAGTGCCTCCCCGCCCGCGACCGCGACCGGTACGGCAGCAGAGACCGCGGCGTAGCCCGCCACGTCCTCGGGCCCGACCGGCTCCTCCATCCAGAGGAGTCCTGCCTCCTCCATACGACGCGCGGATTCGATTGCCGCGCGGGCGGTATAGCCCTGGTTGATGTCCACCATCACCGAAACATCCGGCCCGACCTGCCGGCGCACCGCCATCGCCATGATCCCATCCGCCCGGGGTGAGACGCCGGCGCGCGGCTTGAGAGCGCGGAAGTTGCGGCGGAGAATCCTGTCGATCTCGGCCCCGTAGTGGCCGTAGGGCTCGGCAGCGTCCGTGGTGATGAAGGGCGCGCTGGCATAGGCGGGCAGCCGCGCCCGCAGCGCGCCGCCGAGGGCCTCCGCCACACTGAGACCGCGGTCCTGCGCGGCCAGGTCGTGCAACGCCATGTCCACGGCCGAGATCGCCATCATCCCCGGCCCCCGGCGGTCGTAGCCGAGCGTGCCGAGCATCCGGTCGTAGAGCCGGCCATGGTGGTGCGGCGAGGCGCCAAGGACGATCGGCGCGAGCCGCGTGCGGACCAGGGCGGCGGCCGCGGCCGGCGATGCGAAGACCTCCCCCCAGCCGCGCGCGCCGGTATCGGCCACCAGTTCCAGCAGCAGGAAGTCCCGCCGGCGGATCATGCGCGACGCGTTGCCGATGGCGGGCTCGGGCGCGAAGCCCAGCAGGTAGGCGCGGATCTCCACCACCTTCAACGCAACGTCCCTCCGTCCCCGCACGGGCTCTCGGCGGCCCGGCGGGGCAGTTTGTCGCGCCGGGGATGATGTGCGCAAATGCCGATATGCGCAGAGATCATGTCCGGTGGTTATGACCTTTGACCTGCGGGAGATGGAGGTCTTCCGCCGCGTCATGGAGCTCGGCAGCGTCACCGCGGCCGCGGCGGCGTTGAATATCTCCCAGCCCGCCGTCACGCGGATGCTGCAGAAGGCCGAGGCACGGCTCGGCTTCGCCCTCTTCGTGCGGGAGCGCCGACGCCTGCGGCCGACGGCGGAGGCCCAGGTCATGTTTCCCGGCGCGCTCGGCGCCTTCACCGCGATCGAACTCGTGCAGCGCCTGGCCGGGGAGTTACGGGAGGGGCGGGCCGGCATTCTCGCCATCGCCGCCATCCCCTCGCTCGCGAGCTCCATCCTGCCGGCCGCAATCCGGCGCTTTCGGGAGAAGCGGCCGGAGAGCGCCATCACCCTCCAGACCTTCAGCGCCCACGAGATCATCCAGCGCATCGCATCCCATCGGGACGATCTCGGCTTCATCATCGGACCGGTGGGCCACGAGGCGCTGGTCGTGCAGGACCTGCAGAGCACGGGGCTGGCCTGCGTGATGCCGCCGGATCATCCCCTGGCGGGCCAGCGCAGCATCGGGCCGGAGGCGCTGGCCGAGTACCCGCTCATCTGCCCGAGCCGCAACCTGGTGCTGAGCGAGCAGCTGGCCCGCGCCTTCGCGGAGCGAAACGTGCCTTTCCGCATCGCGGTCGAGGTGTCCCACACCCATGCAGCCTGCGCCCTCGTCCGGGCTGGTGTGGGCGTCGCGCTGATGGACGGCTTCGGGCTGATGGGCGCGCGGGCCGACGACTTGGTCAGCCGTCCCTTCCGGCCAACCCTCCTCAGCACCGCCCGCCTGGTCACCGCCCGCCTGCGCCCGGCCTCAAGGCTGGCGCAGGACTTCATCGGCGCGCTGGATCAGGATCCCGTGAGGATCGACCGTTCCAGGCGAATCAGCCGGTCCCGTGCGGATCGGATCTGACGTGGCTTGCCCGGCGGTCCACCACCCCCGATCGGCCTGGGCCTCCCGAATCAGCAAACGTTTACGCGGTAGCGGTGGACGACAGTCTGCATCAACGCTCGTCCGCTCTCTGAGATGATTGGGCGGACAGGGGTTACCCTGTCCGCTCTGCGGCAGAGTTCGCCCACAAGCAGACTGACCACTCCCGGCCAGCATCACGGCCGCGAGCAGCGCAAACCTGATCCGGCCCACTCCGACCGTCGCATCCTCCCCTCCCGGTCTCTGCCGCCGGCGCGGGTCACGCGCCGACGAACCCGTTCCACCGATCTGGCGCCGGTCCGATCCGGGACGCAAAGCTGGCCGCTACCGCTGGTAGGACGCCCCGATCGCCGGCAGGGACATCAGGGGGAACTCGGCGCAGCGGTAGCTCTCCGCCCGGGACGGGTCCCCTGCCCCGTCGTGGATCGCCCGCTGCGGATAGGCGCAGAGCGGGCGGCTGAAGCGCACCGCGCCATCCGGGCGGTTGCCCTCGCGGTTATGCGTCAGGATCGCGTCGGGCGCCGTTCCCTCATCCACCCAGCGCTCCAGCGCGGCCTGGAGCTCGGGCTGGTTAGCGCCGGGACCGGCGCGGCAGTGCTCCATCCCCGGCACCAGGAAGAGCCGGTAGAAGGAGCCCACCTCGCGCCTCGCTACCGCCGGCTCTCCCTCCCGCGCCGCCACCACGCGCTCGTGGTAGGCGATGGATTCCGCGAAGGGCACTACGGGGTCAGACATGCCGTGATAGGCGATGAGCTTGCCGCCGCGCTGCCGGAAGGCCGAGAGGTCCGGATTCACCGCGTTGATGACGGGCGCGAGGCGCTCGTTGACGGCGGCCATGTCGCGGTCGAAGTCGAAGCGCCACCAGTTCCAGCCCGCGCCGAACCCTGCCCAGTGGCGCCAGTAGTTCACCCGGGCGGGTGCCCCGGCATTGCCCGGATCCGCCCAGTAGAGGCTCCAGCCCGGCAGGTTCGGCGGACCGCCGCTGCTCTCGCTGCCACGCGGGAAAGGCAAGTGGATCAGCTCGCCGGTGCGCGGGTTCCGCGGGCCGTCATACATGGAGCGGAGGGCGTCCACCTGCGGGTCCGTCAGGCAGCTCGCGGCGTCCACCCCGGTGCAGCGCAGACTCGCCGGGTCGAAGCCGCAGGCCAGCGGGTCGTTCAGCCAGGTGTCGCCAGGATGGCCGCCGCCGCGGGCGCCGTTGGCGGGCCGGCAGGCCGCCAGCACGGCGTCGCCAACCAGGCGCAGCTTTACGGCAGGGATGATCTGGGCGGCGTCGTCGCCGGTGCGATGGTTCCGCAAATACTGCCATAGGAAGCCCGCATTCAGATGGGTGCGGTTGCCGCCCGAGGCCCCGGCGATGATGCCGTCGAAATCCTCCGGGTAGCGCTGGGCCGAGCTCATGGCTTGGTGCCCGCCGGTCGAGCAGCCCGCGAAGAAGGTGTGTCGGGCGGGCAGACCATAGAAGCCCGCGACGACCTGCTTGGCCCGGACAACGGATTCGTGCACCGCGCGCTGGCCCCAGTCCACGATCGCCTCCGGGCGCCCCTCGGCGAAGGCGGGATCGTCGCCCTGGTGTCCGGTATCGGTGCCGAGCGTGGCGTAGCCGCGCCGCAGAAGGCCGGCCATCTCGCCATAGGAGATGGCGGAGCTGTAGCCGCCATTGCCGAACATCTGCAGGCGGCCGTTCCAGCCCTCCTTCGGCATCCAGAGCTCAAAGCCGATCCGCGAGCCCGGCACCGGCGTGACGACGCCCTGGACGCGGCAGAAGGCCGGGAGGGATGCCTGGGCAGGGCCTGTCGGCGGCTTGTAGCTGCCAGCGGCGACCTCCTCGGCGGCTTCCACCTTCGCCTGCGGCAGCGCCAGGGAGGCGAGCGCGGCGCAATCGGCCCCGCGGGCCTGCTTCGGCAGGACTGCCAGCAAGGCGAGCGCAGGCAGTGCAGCCGCTGCGGCCCTGGTCCAGTGACGCCTCATCGGCTCGTCCTCCCTGCGGGCGCCCCGGCCCGCTTGCCATTGGATGCCGGCCGCGGCTCCGCCGCGAGGCGGCCATTCGATCAGTCCGGGATCGCTACGCGGCCCGCGCTGACAGCGATCCGGTCCGCGGCCGCGGGCTCCAAAGCGGGCGGCGGCACCGCCGAGGCTTGGAGAGGCGGTGCCGAACCAACGCTGCCGCCGCGGGGCACGGTCCGCACAACCTGGCTGGGCGGCAGCGACGCGCGGGTGGTCAGATGCGCCCAGAGTGCGTCCAGCCCTCGCAGCAGGTAGAGGTTCAGGGGAATGAAGCGGGTGTCGAAGCCCGGCCCGGACAGGCCGAAATGCTCGGCATTCTCGACCTCCCAGTAGCGGAGGTTGCCGCGGTCGCCTTCGGCGAGGCTGTTGAGCGCGAGGTAGGGCCGTGAGGAGAAGGCCACCGGCACGCGGTCGTCCATCCGGCCGTGCACGATGATCACCGGGCGAGCGCGCAGGTTCCCGTCCGCGAGGAACTCGGCGATGCCTGCCTGGACCCGCCGCGCCTCCGGGCTGCTCCCGACCGCCATCTCCCGCAGGCAGAGCGCGCCGTCGAGGTTGTAGTCCTGGCGCCCGGTCGAGGGCGAGGCGGACATGCCGTTCCGCCGTGGGCCGGTCGGGTCGTGGTCGTTCACGATGTCCACCGGACCGAAGGGCGCCCCGCCCGGGGCGGTGGCAAAGCTCTGGGCCAGCACTTCGGGCGGAGCGGAGACCGGGCGCCCCTCCGCGTTCACCGCGGCAAAGCTGAAGCCGCAGATGCGGTCCTCCACCCCGAAGCGGCCATGGGCGGAGACATACTTCGCGGCGGTCGCATCGGGCACGACGGAGTAGTTGTGGGCGTGCAGGATCTCGACCGCCCGGTCGTAGCCGTAGGCGTAGACCCGCTCCAGCGCCTCCCGCGCCTGCGCCGCCGTGTCGTTTGCCTCCAGCAGCCCCTTCTCGCGCAGTGAGGCGCAGCGATCGGCGGCGCGCGTGATCCCGGCGCGGGCGGGGGCGTCCTCCGGCAGCGCGAGCACGGCACAGGGCAGGTACAGGTTGCCGAAGGTGAAGTAGTCCAGCAGCGTCCTGCCAGGATTGCGCCGCTCCCGCCCGAGATAGGTTACCACCGTGCGGTCGTCGGGCCGGACCTGCACCTGGGGCTCGCCCGCGAGAACCGCGTCCACCAGTCCCCCATCATCAGCCTCCCCGGCGTAAAGGGCCGCACCGCCGCCGTTCGAGTTCCCGGCCACGATGACCAGGGTGTTAGCGCGGGTGAACCGCTCCGCTCCAGCGCGCTCGTTCAGTTGCCAGAAGGCGAAGCGGATGGACCGGAGCACGTCCTGCCCCCAGCCCGCCTCGGCGTTGCGGCGGGAATGGGCGTGCTTGAAGGCGATCCGGTGCGGTGCCTCGGCCAGCAATCGCTGCCGTGCCTCCGGCGTCAGCTCCGCCGCGAACTGCGCGTGCTCACCCGCTCCGGCGGCCGTGGTGCGCGTGCCGTTGATCCGGTGTACGGTGTCGCTCTCGAGGTCGTGGACGCCATTGCCCGCGCCCTTGTCCGTGTAGACGACGGCGCAGCCTCGCCGCAGGCCCCAGAAGCCGAAATCGACAATGTCGCGGAACAGCGCCGAGGAGCCGTTCACCGGCACAGCGAGGATGCAGTTCCGTTCCCGCGACAGGTCCCGCGGTACCTGAAGCAGCATGGCCACGTTGCGCGATCCGCGCCCCGTCGAATCGTCCGCGAAGGCGAGGAACTCCTCACCCGCGATCCGCCCGTCGTCCTCCATCACCTGGCCCGTGGAGGTGTCCACGTTCGGCCCGAAGAGACGCCCGAAGCCGAAGCCCGGATCGCCCCGGCGGAACATGGAAGCGCGGCGGAGCTCATCCATGGTCGGGGCGCGCGGGTCGGCGTAGCCGGGTGCGGGGCCCGAGAGGAGGCGCGCGACACCCAGACCCGCCGTCACGAGATCGTCCGAGCGGCCGTCCACCGCGCGGTGGCTCTCCACGCGGAGCCATTCGGGGCGCGGCGCCACCTCGGCCACAGCCGGGCCGACTGGCACCAGCGCCGCACCAGCCAGCAGCAAGAATCTCACGAACTTTACAGGGCTCATCAGCGCTTCCTCACCCCCGCGCACCCTTATGGGCGTCTTACCGCGGCAGGCAGCCGCTGGCCGTGCGAAGTCCCGCATGGAACGAGCCATCAGGCAATCGAAAGTTCCTGATGGCTTTCATAAGTACACTCTATGAGAATGCACTCGCTCATGGCATTCCAGTGCAGCGCGCTGATCTACGGTCAGCGGCGACCATCTCTTGCTGCAGCTTTGCGCCCATGTCGGGGACCGCTGGCCGGTCTTCTGCGAGGGCTTCACCCGGTGGGTGATCGAGGACGATTTCGTTTCCGGCCGCCCGCAGTGGGAACGGGTGGGCGCGCAGTTCGTGCCGGATGTAGCGCCCTATCAGATGATGAAGCTGCGGCTGCTGAACGGTAGCCACCTGGCGATCGCGGCCCTCGGCCGGCTGATTGGCTACACCTACGTGCACGAGACCGTGGCGGACCCGAAGCTGAGCGCGTACATGGCTGCGCTGATGGTAGAGGTGCCCCGAGTTAGGGGAAGCACCACCAACGCTGGGATGGCCCGAGTATTGATGACGAAGGGGGATGCCGGCGCCTCGGGGTGGGGCGGCGGGTGCTCGACGTCCTCTGCGCGGAAGGGGTGGTGGTCACGTCCGATGCGGCTTCCTAGGAGCAGCGCTGGCTAGATCGGCTGAACGTTCGTCCATGAGCGACCGCACTTTGAAGCGCTGCCCTGAGCACGGTCTTACTGCTTCCGGCCAGCTTCGCCCTTCCGCTTAGCGCAGGTCCCGGCAGGTTGCCTGGCGTTGTCGACTTCCAGAAAGCGGATATGCCATCCCAAGCGGCTGTAAAGGAGGCGGCTGCGCCGATGGCGGGCCACGACCCAGGCCAAAGAGACTTCACGAGGGCTGGCCTGCATCTGGAAGCTTGCGTCCCTCGTACCGGGCACGTGGCCGGATCAGCCGTTCGTGGCGCGCCTGCTCCATGGCGTGCGCCGCCCAGCCAACGCTCCGGCCAAGCAGGAAAACCGTGAAAGGGGCGTTCCGCGGCAGGCCCGCCGCACGGGCCAGGACCGTCAGTGCGAAGTCGATGTTGGGCAGGGTTCCGGTCGCGTCCAGGGCGCAGTCCTGCAACTCTCTCATCAGCGGGTCGAGGGGCTGCCGCCCAATCAAGGCCAATGCACGGACGTCCCCGTTCGGGTAGAGCGGGTGTCCGAAGCCCGGAAGGAAGCCGTCGCGGTCCAGCCTTCTCTGCACGGCCTCCCGCGGCCCGGCGCGGGCGGCCTCGTCGATCAGCCGCAGCAATGCAGTGGAGGCGCCGCCGTGCCTTGGGCCCGAGAGGGCGCTGAGGCCAGCCAACATGCAGGCCGCGATGGGTGCGCCCGTGGACGCAGCGACGCGGGTCGCGAAGGTCGAGGCGTTCAGTTCGTGGTCGGCCAGGAGGACGAGCGCCTGCCGGACCAGGTCGGCCTGCCCCGCGTCCAGCGACCACAGGTGGGCCAGACCCTCGTGCAGTGCTGCCGTGCCCGGCGGCACGCCGCATGCGGCGGCGAGGTGCGAGACGGCAACACGTGCGTCACGGCACAGCAGCTCCCTGACCCGGCCTGCCGAGGCCTCGCTGCCCGGCATCAAGGCGGCCAGTGCCAGGAAGGGTGTGGTGGGGGTAAGGGAGGGAACGTCGAAGGTGCCTCCGTCGCTACTCTCCCAGAGCAGGTCCGCGATCTCTTCCAGCGTGGCATCCCGCGACAGGGCCACGGCATCGGCCCCGCGGTAGATCAGGCGCCCCCGATCGACGGTGCAGATCGTGGTCGTGACCGACGGCTCGCCCCACGCCATGGAGCCCTCGGCGATCATCGAGGGCTTGCGGCTACGCTGCCGCTTTCCGGTCAGGGCCGCCACGTCCTCGGACCGGTAGAGGCTGTGCCGCCCCCCGGGATCGCGCCTAGCTTCGATCATCCCGCGGCTGACATAGGCGTAGAGGGTCTGCGCCTTCACGCCGAGAACACGGAGCGCGTCGGCGCGGTCGAGCCATTCCTGCATGTTGACGAGGTGTATCAAGATTGATCGGCGGCGAGAGGGCCCGCAGCGTGGCCCGGCTATGGGAACGCCCGACATGTCCTCTTCTTCACCTCTCCGCGCCATCCTTTCTGAGGCGGTGGCTTCCCTGTCCCTGCCCACGATCCTCGCAGACCGGCTGACCCTCGCAGGCGAGGAGAGCTTGCCCTCCTGCTTCCTCGTCACGGACCTCGCCGCGGCCGCGATCGGTGCGGCGGGCATCGCCGTGTCCGACCTACTGGGCGCCGACGGCCCGGCCCTGCCCGTCGCAGTGGATCGGCACCTGGCATCCGCTTGGTTCCTCTCCTCCCTGCGTCCGCAGGGCTGGAACATCCCCGCCCCTTGGGATCCCATCGCCGGTGATTACCGCGCCGCCGACGGGTGGATCCGGCTCCATACCAACGCCTCACACCACCGCGAGGCGGCCCTCTCCGTGCTTGGCTGCGCCGGGGAACGGGAAGCCGTCGCTGCCGCCGTCTCTCGCCTCGCTGCCGACGATCTGGAGGCCGCCGTCCTGCGCGCCGGTGGCTGCGCCGCCACCATGCGGGACATGCTGGCTTGGCAGGCCCACCCCCAGGGACAGGCCGTCCGCGCCGAGCCGCTGATCGCGTTGGAGGAGACGACTGCTCCGCCCCTCTCCTGGCGCCCCGATCCCACCCGGCCGCTGGCGGGCATCCGCGTCCTCGACCTCACCCGCATCCTCGCCGGCCCTGTCGCTACGCGCTTCCTCGCCGGGTTGGGGGCCGCCGTCCTGCGGATCGACCCGCCGGGCTGGGAGGAGCCCTCCCTCGCGCCCGATGTCACTCCTGGCAAGCGCTGCGCGAGACTTGACCTGCGCCAGGCGGAAGACAGGCGGCGTTTCGAGGCCCTGCTCGCCGGAGCCCACATCCTCGTGCACGGCTACCGCCCGGGCGCGCTCGACGCGCTCGGCCTCGGCGCGGCAGAGCGGCGGCGGATCAATCCCGGGCTCATCGACGTATCGCTTTGTGCCTATGGTTGGACAGGTCCCTGGGCCGGCCGGCGCGGCTTTGACAGCCTCGTGCAGATGTCATCCGGCATCGCCGCAGCAGGTATGGTCTGGAAGGGCACGAGCCAGCCCGTGCCTCTCCCCGCTCAGGCGCTCGATCACGCCACGGGCTACCTCATGGGCGCCGCCGCCCTGCGCGGCCTGACCGCCCGGCTTCGGAACGGCCGTGCCCTCACCGCCCGTCTCTCTCTCGCGCGCACCGCCTGCACGCTGACCGCGGTCGCTGGCCTTGCCCAGGGTTCGGACTCCACCGGGCGGCGGGACGAGGATTTCGCCCCTGAGACGGAGGAAACGGCCTGGGGACCCGCCCTGCGCTTGCGCTCGCCCCTGCTTGTCGGTGGTACGCCACTGCACTGGAACTGCCCCGCCTCGAAGCTGGGCTCGGCGGAGGCCTCCTGGGATGGCGGGATGGTCGAGTGAACCCAGCCCACCCCTCAACCGATGGGTGACGTCGGCGATGCCTTCTGTGATCTGTCAGTCATGAACTGGATGGCGATGGGAGTCCGCCCAGGGTCAGAAGCGGCCGAGAACGGCGCGTTCTATGCCATGCTCGCCTCTCCGAGTTCCCGGAGGCGCCGAGCCCCCGAGGCTGAAGCAGAGCTCTGCCCTACCGGCCGAAGCCACGATGACCGACACTGTCAGCACCCCTGTCCCGGGCCAGCACCGGCGACTGCCGGCTCGCGAGGAACGAGCCGTCGCATGGTCAGGGCTCGGATGCCGTGCTCTGCAGGATGAGCTCGCCCTGCCTGGGCTTCGCGTGGACGTAGCGATAACGATAGGTCTTCCCGCGCCCCTGTCCGATCGCCTCGCAGCTCCACGAGGCAAGTCCGCCGGCTGTGACGAGGTCGTCGAAGGCTTGTCGGAGCTCCTCCCTGAGCTTGAGGCGCCGCCTTGTGGTCACCGCCGCGTAGTCCTCGCCGCAGAGCGCCACCGCGTCCGGAGCGTCGATCCAGCTGTGGCTGGGCTTACCGTCGATATAGGGCCAGAGCGCCTTGGCGTAGTCGGAGCGAAGCTTGAAGTAGACGTCGGCGTCGAGGGACACGAGGCTCTTCGACTCGAACACGTCCTTCAGCCACTCGCCGTAGCGCACGGTCACCCGGCCATCGAGACCCACGCCCTCCCAGCTAATCCGCGAGATCAGCGTGTCGGAGAACCCGGCGCTGGGAAGTCTGCCGCGCTTCACGCCGGCCTCGTACTGCTCGAAACTCCCCGCGTAGACACGGAACGACACGGCGCGCAGCTCCTCGAGGGAGCGCAAGAGCGTCGCAAGATTGTTGACGTGCGCAGTGCGGCCTGTCGCCTGGAGGAGCGCGCGCCAGGTCGTCGAGGTCTCGTAGTAGACGACTCTCTGGGGCACACGAAAGTCAGCCGCCTCCCGCCACTCCGGGTTGCGAATCTCGAAGCGCGCGGCGCGTGTCCTGAAGAGGGCGACGATGGCATCGCGGTGCTGCGAGCCGAGCTCCCTGCCCCGGACCTCGATCACGGAGTGCGGCCTCACGGCGTAGACGCGGACGAAATTGCTGTCCGTGACAAGGCCCTTGCGGCGCGGCGCGAACGCGCTTGTGCGTGTGAGCTTCGCGGGCAGGACGGCAGGGGCCCTCCGCCCCCGGCGATTGGCCTTGGTCCGCTCGAACCGCGCAAGCCGCGCAGCCTCCTTCGCGTCGAGCTCACCTACAACGGGAGCAGTGGGCGTCTTAGCCATGCGGGGATTTAGGCTTCTCCTCCCGCGATTCTCAACCTTGCGGAATGGAAGGGTCGGTTTCCCTGGAGTCGCAGCAGCAACAGCACCGGGTCGACCGCCCTGAGCCTCGTAGCGAAGGGGTCGGAAACGGCCGGGCTGGCGAAAGCAACGCGAGGGGTCTTGCTGCCACCGCGCCTGTGGATAACTGCCGCTGGATCCGGAGGCGAGGGGTCGAAATCGGGAGGGTAAGGTTGGGATTCGGGAGGGGAAGGGTCGCTGCCGGGAGTGAAGGGGTCGGGAATCGGCCGCAAGTCGATGAAAGCTCAACTGAAATCGCGTACTGACGAATCACTGATGTCTACTGATTCTTATGGACGTTGGGCTGTGGATAGCTCTTGCTGCCCCCCATCGACGAGCTGAGCAGACCGGAGGCGCCGAGCGCCAAGCTTTAGCGTCGAGGCCAGCAGCCTTCGCCGGGAACACACCGAGGCCTCGGGAGACTGGCTGCCGAGAGCTCCAGGCACAGCTCGGCCCGTGTGGGGGGCGACGATGCATCGCGCTCAGGCATGGGATCCACGAGGGCATAGAGGCAAGCCGTTTGCGTGGGGCAGGAGCAAGGTACTCCATCGAAGAGGCCTCGGACTGCCCGCTTCCACAGCGAAGCCCCACTTGTCGCTGAGCGTTCCGCGATACCGGCTTGGCGGCCTTCTTGTTTCCCGGAGTGGTACCGCCCGACCGCCCCCCGTCCCAGACACCGGCAGGCGAGAGTTGGCAGGTCCTTCCTCGCCCGCTGCGACGGCATGGACACGCTGACGCCGAGTAACGGGTGTAGTCCGGGTGCCCTGGTAGCCAGCACCGCTGCTGAAAGCGACCCGTCAATTCCGTGCGCCGAAGGTCGTACTCTCGATGATCCGGCGCCCTCTGACCAGTATCGTCCCATGCCTCGGGTCCGGCAGCATCGCCGGCCTCAGTGGACGCCCTGAGGTTCGCTGGGCGCCCCAAGCTTCCCAAAACGACCCGTGCATTCCGGGCCTCCTAAGCTGGCTGCCATCCCTCGTAGTGCGGACACCTGCGCCTGGCCCGCGGTTGGCGCCCCACCCCTCCGGGCAGCCTCTCGGGAAGCTTCGCTCCCTCCTAGAGCTTGATCAGGACTGCCTGCAGTAGGCGCTGGGTCTGAAAGCGACCCCTGCATTCCGACCTGCCCTGGACGCCTTCGCACGGAGCTGCACCGGCTTCCGCCCGCCGAGACTCACCACTTACGCCGAGAGGTCTCGACGACGAGACGAAGGAACCGCCCAGAGATCCGGACCGAGCAAACGCGGGTCGAACTGAAGCAATACAAACCTGGCGCCTTGGACCATGTTTAATCGGGTGCGCTGGCGCACGTCTCCACTGGGGTGGAGCAGCAGAGGTGAGCGAGTGCTCGAAGCGACCTCTCGATTCCGCGTTTTAAGCTCCCCGAGCTCGCGCGGGCTACCACGCTCCGGCCCCTGGTCCAGCCTCCCCTTCGGCTTCATCCTGCCGGCGTGGAGGAGCATGTCCGCTCTCAGCGGGCCCAGTGCTCCAGACCGACCCCTGGATTCCGCGTTTTCCAGCCCACTCCGCCGTGAGGCCCGGTGTCCGGGCCGGCAGGCCCGTCCCTGGTCGGAACCGCCTATTCCCTAAGGCCTGCTTCCCAGGGCACGGGGCCATCTGCCCCTGCAGCTTTAATGCACCTGGGGCATCTGGGAACGCACCTATCGCTCAGAAACCGACCCCTCGATTCCCAGTTCTTCTCGAGCCCGAGCTGTGCCAAGTCGGCCGCAGCCGATCACTGCCGGATCCAGAGAAGAGTTGCCGTGCAAGGTGGCCGAGCTTGCCCAAGCACCCATGCGAGGTGAGACCTACCTTTGCCCTCGGCCGCGCCAGATGCCGCTTCCCACGACTGTACAGGGCCTCGTAGTGCTTGGCCCTACCCGCAGCGCACTGGCGGTACATCGCCGGAGGGTGCGCTCATTGTCCCAGCGAGTTGTCGGCCGGGTCGTGCCTGTCGCATGGTCCAGGTGCAGTAATCTCGTGGCAGGGTAGGCTGTTGGCTACGGGCGCGGGCACGGACGCCCGCCGGCCGGTGCCAGAATGGCTCTCGTCGGGAACAATCTCCAGCGCCATGGAACGCGACCGCTGGGTCACCCACTCGCAGGACTGATCGCTCGCCTACAACTCCATCCAAGAACCTCGGCCGGAGGTCCGGGCGAAGTGTCGGTGATAGGGGCGTTGTTGCAGTACTCAGCGCTGGAGGGAGACATGGTCGAGGGTGGAGCGGCTGGTGGTCGGCTGCGGCATCGGTACCGGACGCGGAACTGGCGGGAGTTCGACCGGGCTCTGGTCGCGCGTGGTGACCTGACGGTCTGGATGTCTCCAGATCCGGCCTGGCACGTGGTGGAGGGAACACTTGGCCGACCTGCTCGCACGAAGGCCCGTGTGCTTGGCCACAGTCGTCATGGTGGACAAGATGGCCCGGATCGTCTGGGCGGTCATGACGCGTGGTAAGGTCTACCAGAAATCCCACGCCTCTACGCTGACGGCCCAGAGCTCCGGGGGCTAGCTGAACGGATCAGCTTCAGAAAGTTGCGGGGACCGACGCGAGGTGATGGCGAGACCGGTCAGACCGGGAACGGGGACAGCCCGTGTTACGTCCAAGGCTTGATAACCTGCAGAGCAGCATGGGGCCCGGTTCGCGGACTCCGTCAGGGCCAGCAGTCCCCTGCCGACTGCACCAATAGGCCGAGCAGAAGATTGCACCCGACCAACACGCCGAACCTTCAAAGCTTACTTGCAACGCGGAAGCCGTCCACAGAGGACGTGATCGCCCGGTCGGCGCAAGGCCGAGGTCGCCTGGTGCCCACGTCGGATGTCGATGGGCACCATCGACCGGCGGGAACTCGGCTATTCTGCACCGTCACATGACCGGCGTAATGACCAAGATACCCAGCGCGACCTCCCCGAGGCTTGAGCCGCCCGATCAGGTGCATATGGTGCGCGACGAGGGGACCGGGGTGGAGGCGGTCCGGGCCCGCTTTGCCGCCCATGCTTACGACTCCCATCGTCACGACGACTGGCTGGTCGGCGTCACGGAGCGCGGGGTGCAGGACTTCTTCTGCCGCGGTGCCCGCCAGCGAAGCACCGCCGGGCGGATCATCCTGATTGAGCCCGACGAGGCCCATGACGGGCAGGCCGGGGCGCCGGGCGGCTTCGCTTACCGAATGCTGTACCTGCCCCAGCGCTGGTTACGGAGCGGACTGGCCGATGTAGGTGGCGGCGATCCTGGCTTCGCGACCTGCCTCCACGACGATCCAGCCCTTGGGGTCGCCATTCACTCCGCCAGCGCCGCCTTGTTTCAGCGGGGCGAGCGGCTGGCGAGCGACGCTGCGCTGGACGCGGTGCTGCAACGGCTCCGTCCCCATCTCAGTCGCCCGGTGCGGACCACGGCGGTGCGTCGTGACGACCGGGTGGCGCGTCGTGCAAGGGAGTACCTGCACGACGGCCTTACGGCGAACCCCGGCGCGGATGCCCTGGCGCGATCGGCCGGCGCCTCGGACCGCTTCCACCTCGCCCGCTCGTTCCGAGCAGCCTACGGCACCTCGCCTCACGCCTACCTCGTGCAGATCCGTCTCTTGAGGGCGCGCCACCTCCTGGCCAGTGGGGAGCGGCCGGCAGATGTCGCCGCGGCATGCGGATTCGCGGATCAGAGCCATCTTGGCCGCCGGTTTCGCCGTGCCTACGGCCTTACCCCCGCCGCCTACCGCGCTTTGTGCACGGGCGTTCCAGACAGGGTAGCCGGGAATGCCTGATATGCCCGCTCAACCCGCGAAGCAGGCGACATGCTGTTCGATACGAAGGTGGCCATTCTGGTGCTGGACGATCTCGCCGTCTGGCAGAAGCTCAACGTGACCGCGTTCCTGGCCACCGGGATCGCCGCGGCCGCGCCTGAAGCGATGGGGGAGCCATACGAGGATGCGGCGGGCCGTCAACATGCCCGCATGCTAGGCCAGCCGATGTTGATCTTCGCGGCTGGCCCTGAGGTGCTTCAGCGTGCCTTCAAGCAAGCAATCGACCGCAACTTGACGCGTGCCGTCTACGTCCGGGCCATGTTCTCGACCGGGCACGACGTGGCGAACCGCGATGCTTTTAGGGCCGAACCGCCGGACGCGCCGGAACTCGTTGGCCTCGCCATTCGCGGCCCCAAGAAGGATGTAGACAAGGCTACGAAAGGCGCCGTCCTGCATTCTTAGAGCCCGTCCCAGGCCGAATGCAGCCAAGGACGGCTCGCCCCCTAACAGCCGCTTCTCGGGGCTGGCACGGTTAAGGGGATCAGCCCGGGTCAGCGTGGAGGATTTTAGCCGTTTGGCGTAGGATTTTCCGGAGTTTTGCGGCGGGGCCGGCTACCTCATCCGCTTCGAGCAGATGCACGAAATCCGCAGCTTCCAGGCGGCGGCCCTCGCGCAGCTCACCCGGCTCCGGCTCCGGGCCCGGTCCAGGAGGCCGAAGGCTGTGGCATCCCCCTGCC
The DNA here is from genome assembly GCF_024594815.1 of Roseomonas populi. Taxonomy (GTDB): domain Bacteria; phylum Pseudomonadota; class Alphaproteobacteria; order Acetobacterales; family Acetobacteraceae; genus Roseomonas; species Roseomonas populi. The sequence continues at coordinate 35,416 of NZ_JANJOU010000027.1, forward strand.
CCTCCATCCTGACAGGCCCACAAAGCCCCAAGACCTCAGCCCGAGGCCATGGGGCTTCTTGCGTTCGGGGCGGCTCCCCTCTCCCAGGCTCGCCCGCGCGACGACGGCCAACGACAGCATTGCCCCGACGGAATCCATGGCATCGTGGACCGTTTCGAAGGCGCGCTCGCACGTTTCCTGCCGGCAACAAACAAAAGGCGCCGCGGTGCTGGAATGATTCTGGGCGCGGCGTCAGCGCTGAACCGCGTTTCGGATGGGGCGTGAGGCAGGCTGTGTGCTGGTGGATCGCTTGGACGCGTACCTTGAACTGCGGGAGCCGGAGTTGGCAGCGAAGCTGCTGGAAGCGTTTCGGAACCGGCTGCTGACCATCCACGATGAGCTGGGCGCCACCTCAGCAGAGGTAGCGCAGGTGGAACTGCACATTTTCCACGACCAGTTCGATACCTACCCGGAGAGGCTGTGGGAGGAACTGCGGCTGGGTCTCCAAAAAGGCGGAGGTGCTCGGGGTTCAGGGGGCTGTGAAGCGGCACATCCGCGACCGGGCCGCAGAGGAGACAGCGCGGCTGACGCTGGAGGCCGGAGTGATGGCGTCGGAGGCCTTGGCCATGCAGGCTGAGTAGCGGCGGGCTGCTCGTAAGGTGAGCGACCTTAGGGGGACCGGATCACTGGCCCTATCTCCGGGGCCGCCTGCACACGACAGACTTCAAACCGATCGGCTCCCGCGTCAGTTGTTGGCGAGCGGCTTGCCCAAACTGCCTACTTTGGAATGGGATTTCGGGTAGGCGCATCTTGTTACAGAGACCCAGGCCGAAGCCACACGGCGTTTCGTATCATTCGTCAACACTTTGTAACCAGGTATCTAGAAATTTGCACAGATCACCATCTGTTGCTTGGCACTAAATGCGAATGTGCAGCACAAGAAAATTGTCGCTGTCTGATTTTCCAGTAGCGTCCATGAATTGAGAGTGGGCCCAGTCTATGAATTTTTTCCCCAGCAAGTCTGGCGCAGCACTTATATCGGACGCGGTTGGCCTGCCCAGCTCTTCTGGGACGAGGATCTTGGCCCGGATCGCTGAGCAGGAAGATCGCGCGGCCAAGCTGACGGGCAGCCTGGAACTCCAGCAGCACCGCGCTCAGACCGCCGGTGCCCCGCGTTCCCCTATGTCGTCCGACATTGCCGTGGGGCGCGAAATCCGGGAACTCCGCCGTTCGCAGGGGAGGACGCAAAAGGAGCTGGCGAGGGTAGTGGGCGTGACCGGGGCTCAATTGCATCGCTACGAGATGGGGACCACCCGTATCGCGGCCAGCCGCCTGATCACGATCGCGAATGCTCTGGACATTCGGCCAGACGTGCTGATCGCGGCGGGCTCCAGCCAGGATGTTCCGACACCGCCCGCAGTGGCGCTGCCGGCCAGCGCCGGCGACGACATCGCCGAGTTGCTTCAGGTCTTCTGCACGATCACCGATCCGAAGCGGCGTAGCGCGTTGATCGCGGTAGCCAGGATGATGGCTGGATAAGCAGCAGCGCGAGGCGGCGTATTCACCGCCGCCCCGGCACGCCACGGCCCAAGCACTGGACTGCGCCATGCTGGCGGCGGCGGAGACTGGCCCGATCGTTGTGGTGGAGGTGCTGGGGCAGGATTTGGGGAGATGACAGCGCGGGCGAAGCCCATCTCGCGCCTACGAGCGCTTGCACGGAGGATGCAATTCACGGCAGGGCTGCAGTGGCCGTATCCTTCGGCCAGACATGACGCTCCGTCTCGGCTAGTAGCTTCTGCGACTGTTCAACGAACTCGTGGGAAAGGCGGACGGTGTTGGCAACCTCAGCCGGCACTCTTCCCGAGTGCTCATGCCGATGCCAGGGAAAACAGGCACCGGAAACAAGTTGGGTATGGGGCGATCGCATATACGTCTCCAGCCATTCAGGCGGAAGCGCGGTCGTGTCTCTCAGGCACCAACGCCTGGCGCAGTTGCTGGTGATGGCCCTACCCTGGTCGCGTTCGAGCTGAAGAAGTAAGGCCGTGGCGGGCTTGCGCGCCCCTACAGAGCAGGAATCGACCTGATCGAAAGAAGGGGCTGTCAGGCGTCCTTGGCAGCCCCTCTCGGGCCATAAAAGCCCAGACCCCAGGACAAGCGCCTGGGCCATCGCTGACCCGGCTGGCTACGAGTGCTAGCCGTCGCCGCCCGTCGCGCCGCTCCGCTCCAAGAAGGTCTGCTGCGCATCGGCAATGCTGCCGGCCAGCGGGGTGCGGCTGGCGGTCTGGGTCCAGGCGCCGGAAGCGGTGGCGCCCTCAGGCACGCGGTCCTGGTCAGCGAAGGCCGGGACGGCGACAGAGCCGATCAGGGCGGCGGCGAGGGCAAGGGTGCGAAGGCTCATCCGTTCCCGTGCGCCGGTAGCACCCCGCCTCACCGCTGCCGCCCGCGGAGGGGAGGCTCACTGGACTGCACAGCGAAGCGTGGCCCCTTCCTCTTTCGAAGGGCGGCGATGGCCTAGGCCGCGGTGGTAGAGCCATCCAACTCCTTCTGCAGTTCCTCAATGATCGAGGGCAGGCGGTCACTCAGTCGCTCGATCAGGTCCTCGTTGACGAGGTTGTCGAAGCGCACTTGCCAGCGTCCTTCGCGGAGGATCATCGTGGCGATCTGGCGACGGCCAAGGAAGATGGGGCGCGCCGTGGCACGTTTCCTGGCGCGGGGCGGAGCAATCTGGCGCCGCGCGGCGGCCAGGGCAGTCGAGACCTCCTCTGCCTCCTGTGCGGAGGCGTCGCCGCGGGAGGCCCTATGCGCCAGGTCCTGCAGTGAGCGGACAATGCGCTCTTCGGCACTGGGATCCGCAGTGAGGACTTCGAGAAGTTCCCGCGCCTTGCGGAAGCTGACGGCACGGGGATTACGGAAGCTGCGGACCACCGCATCGGGGACCAGTGTGAGCTTCAGCAGGTGCGAGATGAGAGATTTGTCCACCCCATAGATTGCTGCCAGCTCGGTGCCGTTGAGTCCGGTGCGCTCCATGGTGTGTGCGAAGTAGCGCGCGCGTTCAAAGGCGCTCAGATCCTCTCTGTGATGGTTCTCGCTGAATCGAGCTGCGAGCATGCCCTCGTCGGAGAGGTCTCGCACGCGGGCCAGGACGGTAATCCCGAGCAGTCGGCAAGCGGCTAGTCGCCGCTTTCCCGCGGCGATCTCATAAGCCTCACCGGGGGCAGAACCGGGCTTCGGGCGGACGAGGATTGCGAGATCCTGCCCGCGTTGCCGGATATTCTCCGCGAGGCCGGCGACCTCGTCCGGAGAGTAGGCGACCTCGAACCGGTCCGCCGGGAGGGTATCTTCGATGCGCGAAGTGTCAATGTACCGAAACTCGGCCAAGCCCTGCCCAGGTGCGGCGCTGGCGATCACGGCCTTCAGGCGGTCATTCTCGGCGAGGGCCGCTTCAAGCTGCGCGCTGGCAATTTGCGTCCCCTGCGAACCACTGGCCATGGCTGCAGCCAGAGCCGCCTCGGCACGCTGCAGCTCGGCCTGTGCGCGGGAGAGCTTCTCCTGCAGCGACATCTCTACCCTGTCGAAGGCGGCAAGCGGCGCGAAGGGTTGGTCGGGCGCCATGCCCTCCGCGATCTCGTCCTCGGTAAGCTGACTGGTGATCTCTGCCATACTGCGGCGCGTGGCGCGCTGTGGACGCTGTGCCATGCCCTCCCCTCCCCTACTCAGCGGCCACGCCATAGGACTCGTCGGAGGCTTCCTGAGGCTTGCGGCCCCAGAAGCTCAGAACCTCTGCCTCGATCACGCTCCCTACCGCGTCCATGGCAGCAACGGCGCGCTTGTAGGAGCGATCCTCGCTCTTCGCTGGGACATATTCGTAAAGTGTCCACTTCATGTTGCCGGCGGAACCGAGCGCGCTTGTCTCGACCATGGGCTGCCGGATCATCAGTGGCCCGAGGACGAGGTTCATGCTGTCCACCACTTCAGTCTGCGGACGGCTGGTCCCGACATAGCGGTTGACGAGTACCCGAAGAAAGGCCCAGCCGCGCCAGACCTCCTGGCCGTACATCTTGAGGAGTCGACGCTCCGTTACTGCGAGGAAGGCCATGAACTCCGTCATAGACTGCAGGTCCATGTTCGTCGCAAGCACGGGGACGATGAGGCCGTCCGCCGCACTGAAGGCGTTGACGGAAAGCATGTTGATGTCCGGGCGGCAGTCGAGGATCGCCACGTCATAAGCGCCGCCGACGTGATCGAGGAAAGCTCGCACCTCACGGTGCCATTCAACCTCCGTCATCGGCGCGTGCATGTTCGGCATGGATCGCTGCTTCAGGATGTCTTCTGAACTGTGAAGGACCGCGCTCGCCGCGACGAGATCGATGTTCGGCCAGTAGGTGCGCCGTACTGCGCCGGCTGCGGCCGCATCCTCCTCGCCCGGCGAGCGAGCGACCCAGCCGTGTATCGAGGTTCCCGCCGCAAGGATGTTGCCGTTCGAGTCACGGCCGACGTGGCGGGCCGGGTCGATCCCGAACAGGGCCGTCGATGAGGCTTGTGCGTCGAGATCGACGATGAGCACGCGATAGCCTTTTAGAGCCAAAAATTGAGCGAGGTGCACCGTGGAGGTGGACTTGCCTACGCCGCCCTTGAAGTTCGTGTTCGCGACGACGCAAAGGTCTTCGCCAGTTCGGCGGCCCGGCCTGTACTTCTGGTTTCCCGTGTTCTCGTGGAGCCAGCGGCGGGCCGCGATGATCTCGTCCAGAGTGAAAACACGGGTCTTTCCGAGGAGAGTTCCTTGCGGGAAGCCGTTCGCGCTGCTGACACGATTACGGAGATGGCTTTCCGTTATGCCGAGGAGAGACGACACCTCTCTGGAGGTGAAGCTGCGCAGGGACTTCTCGCGCTTGTTGTTATTCTGGTCGGCGATAATAGCGGACTGCTGGCTCCGCAGGCGCTTCGCGATGCCTTCGAGCGTGCCATGCCAAGCCATCGGGTCTTCTCCGTCTTGCCTCACCGCCGGAACTGAAAGCGCAATTTGCCCGACCTTGGTGAAATATGCGCTTATGGAAGGGCAGCGTCCGCTGGTGCGTGTGTTCAGACCATGATGTATCTTGAGAGTTCTTGGCAAGGCTGCGCTGGATAAGAGTGGGAGTGTTCAGCGGTGGTCGGGACTGTGCTTAGGTACTGTGGCACTAGAGCATCACTGCGCACGTCTGGTTCGCCGGGGGTTCTCCGGTTGAACGCGTTCAACCGCCCCAGCCGCTGGGACTCCTACGGGCGATATTGTTCTTGGAATGTTCCATAAGCTCCAATTGAGGCGGCGTTTGGCACATCCATTGGTGCGAACGATGTCACGCTAGAGCGACAACTGCTGCGAGCGAGCCCACCTTCTCAGAGACCGTAAAGAGAAGTTGAACGTGTTCAACAGTAGTCCCAACTCAGCGGATATGCCCAGTGCCGGTCCGACAGCGTGACGACGTTAAGCTACAGGCCATTATGATAACAACAATAGCGGTGACCTTTAGCAACCGGGTTGTTCTCTCACGCCACGTTCTTCCGACTTGTGAACTGACGGCTGGCCGGGATGTTGCCAGCACTTATGAATTGTAATCTGGAGCGGATGTCCGCCCGCTAGCTTGCTCCGTTTAACCTGTCTGATGAGCATTGGGCCCTGGCTATGCTCTTCCTGACGTGGCCGCTCGAATGCGTCGGACAGTCCGAGTGCCGCCCTGGTGAACGGACGAGAACTTTGAGCGGCAAGTTGCGCCATCGGGGACTTTCACCTATTTGCCTCCGCCTCCCGCGTGCTCAACGAGGCCGCTGAACTCAACCTGCGGCCATGACACCAACATAGGGTTTGCGACTGCCCGCATCTGGCGTGGCCCAGCCTGGATGCAGGTTCGCAGTTCAAGCCCTCCGCGGATAGTCGCGCACGATCATGATCGCTCATCCTTTCTACGGCTCTGCTGTGCCACCGCTCGCTAGAAGCTTGGGGCAAGATAAGGCTTCGTGACTTACCTGAACGCGTCGGTAGACTTTCCTGCGCTTGCTGGTTGAACGCGTTCAACTCGCCTCAGCGAAGGATTGGCTAGCCAGCGTCCGGCCGTCGGGCGATCTTTCGGAACATTGCCGATCATACAGCTCTTAGGGCGTAAGAGTGGCGATTATCCCTACGACGCCAATGAAGTGTCGTTGAACGGGACCGCCGCCCAAGCATCTGGATGCGCCCGGGAGCGCTTCACATTTTGCCAAAATCGGGGCCGCGTCCAACATGGTCTACCGGCACAACTGGGCTCTCAAAGGCGAGCGACCGGTCTATGTCGCCCCACATGGACTCTGGCGCACCACGACCTTCATTGCAGGGTTCCGCATCTCGGACACCGTCCCCCCTCATGCAGAATGGGCCCGTGACCGGCCAGACCTTGCTGGCCTATGTCGTGCAGCTGCTCGCGCCCGCCCTGTCGCTCGGCAGGGCCGTCGTAGTCGACAACCTCGCCGCCCGTAAGGTAGCCGGCGTCGAGCAGGCTATTAAGGCCGTGGGCGCAAGCCTTATGTGCCTGCCATCTTGCTCAACGGACCTGAACCCGATTGAGCAGGCCTTCGCCAAGCTGAAGGCGGTGCTCAGAAGAGCCGCGACCCGCACCCGTGAAACGCTCTGGGGCGTCATCGGTTAACTGCTCGGCACCTTCTCACCAACCGACTGCTAAAGCTCGCTCAACAACTCAGGGCACACGTCCGAACAAGGTGAGAATGCTCTGGTGTTTGTGTCTCAGAAAGATCACCCGAAGCGAATTTCTAGACTACAGCCGTGGTGCCCTCTCTTCCGCTGGCCAGGACATAAGCCGAGACGAAGTCCATGAGCTGTCGTACAGGCCCGATGCCGCGCGACCTCTCGTGGGCAAGGATCCACAGTTCCAGTGGCTCGATCGGCACCTCGATCGGCGCCCGCACCAGCTCGGGATCCCGGTCCGCGAAAAAGCGTGGGGCTAAGCCGAGTCCCACGCCACTGCGGATGGCAGCAAGAGAGGCGACCGCGGTGTCCGGCCGCAGCACCACGGCGTCCGACGGTACCGTGGCTTGGAACCACCGCGTCAGCGGGTGGCCGTCCGGCACGTTAGAGGACCAGATCACAGAGTGTACTCCGATCTCCCCCGGCGCCTGCGGCAGGCCGTGCTGCGCGGCGTAGTCGCGGCTGGCCACCAGGACCGGCCGGTCATAGGCGAGGCGCCGGCCGAATAGGCCGGCCCCCGTCGGCATCGGGCCGCCGCGAAGCGCCACGTCCGCCTCCCCCTCCTCCAGGTTCACCGCGCGGTCGGTGGTGACGAGCTCCAACTGGACGGCCGGGTAGCGCGCGCGGAAGCGCGGCAGCACCTGCGGCAAGACGTAGGCGACCAGCACCTCCGGCGCGCTGAAGCGCACCGTACCCCTCACCACGCGCCGCCGTGCCTCGGCCAGGGCCGACACGCGCGCGATACTCTCCGCCGCGGCCTCCGCCGCCGGGAGAAGCGCGGCGAGATGGTCCGTCGGAACATATCCGGAAGGGCGCTTGTCGAAGAGCGGCACGCCCAGCCGCGACTCCAGCGCGGCAACGCGGCGCACCACCGTGCTCTGGCTCGTGCCGAGGACCTTCGAGGCGCCGAGCGTTGTCCCAGCGCGCGCCACGGCGAGGACAAAGCGCAGGTCGTCCCAATCCTCCAAGTCTTATCCCTTTCTGCATAACCTCCGCGCAGGAACGGAGTTTGAAGCCGCCGGTTCCGCTGGCCTATCCCATGCCCACGGCCGGCGCGGATAGACCCCCGGCGGAGCGGAGAAGGCCCGCAATGAAGCTCTACCACGACCCGGTTTCCACCACCTCGCGCCCCGTTACCCTGCTGGTGGAGACGCTGGGGCTACCGGTGGAGATGGAGACGGTCTCCATCCTCGGCGGCGAGCAGAACCGGCCCGCCTATCTCGCGGTGAACCCGAAGGGCCTCGTGCCAGCGCTGGAGCTGGAGCCGGGCATCGTGCTGACGGAGTGCACGGCCATTCTGCAATATCTGGCCTGCTACCACGCGCCGGAGCTCTACCCTTGCGCACCGCTCAAGAGGGCGCGGGTAAACGAGATGCTGAGCTGGTTCAGCACCGACCTTCACCTCTGTCTGGACGTGCTGACCGTCTATCCCCAGACCCTCCTCGCCGGCACCTTCAGCGCGGAGACATGCGCGGAAATGGCCGCCTTCGCCGCCCCGCGCCTGGCGCGGCAGCTGGACCTGCTGGACCGTACCCTCTCCACCCATCCTTTCGTGGCGGGGGAAGCGATGACGATCGCCGATTTCCTGGGCGTCGCCTACGTCACCATGGCGGAGTTGGTCGATTTCGACTTCGGCCCCTGGCCGGCGGTGTGCGCTTGGATTGCCCGCATGAAGTCCCTTTCCGGCTGGGACACGGCCTATGCCGCCTTCGAGGGGCTGAGGGCGGCGGGCCGCCTGGTGCCCGCGGCCTGATCCCCGCCGTGCCGCCCGGCTGACCCCAGGGGCGGCGCGCCCCACCCGACCACAGGCTTTCGCCGGCACGCAGCCTTCTGCGGCCCAGCCGTCGCGCGCGCCTTATTGTTCTTGAAAGATAACGAAAATGGCCACAAAGCAGGGCACCTCCGGCCCCGACATCCTCACCGGCACTGAGCTGGCCGATACCCTCTCAGGCCTCGGCGGCAACGACCAGATCTTCGCGGGCAAGGGAGACGATACCCTCAACGGCGGCGAGGGCGACGATCTCGTGGATGGTGGGGAGGGGGCCGACACCATCCAGGATTCCGGAGGCAATGACACGCTGCTCGGCGGGGCCGGCGCCGACCGGATCACCGTCTATTCCCCCGGCGCGGGCACGAAGGTCGACGCCGGCGAGGGCGACGACCTGGTGACCTTCGAAGGCGGGCCGGCTGCGGTCCTCCAGGGCGGCGCGGGCACCGACACGCTGAAGATCCGCGTGGCCACCATGACGGAGTTCTCCGTCTACAACGAGTTCGAGCGTTACGACGGCGAGTTCCGCATCGCCGGCACGGCGGCGGCGGATCATCTGGACTTCAGCAGCCTCACCGCGGCCAATCCCTATCGCGACGCGCAGGGCCGCGTGATCGGCATCACGGTCGAGGCCGGCGCGGGCGCCGACGAGGTGACAGGCACGAACGCGCGCGACGTCCTGAACGGCGGCGAAGGTGACGACCTGCTGCGCGGCGGCGAGGGCGACGACGTGCTGAACGGCGGGGAGGGCAGCGACACGCTGCACGGCGGCGACGGCAACGACAGCATCACGGACGCGTCGCAGAGCGGGACGAACAGCGCCTATGGCGGCCGCGGCGACGACCGGATCGAGGTGAACAGCGGCGCGGCGGGCGGCACGATCGACGGCGGCGAGGACAACGACACGATCCTCGTCAATGGCGGGGCCGCCATGACGGTGCTCGGCGGCTCCGGCAACGACATCATCCAGATCTACAACGCGGGGACCAGCCCGGACCGCCACAGGGTGGATGCCGGCGAGGGCGACGACACCGTGTCGCTCGACAGCACGGGCGCGATGAACCTCCAGGGCGGCGACGGGACCGACACGCTGCTGCTGCGGGGCGCCACGCTTGACCGGCTGGATGCTTCCATGGGCTTCGAGCGGCTGAAGATCGACTCCTATGGCGGCGTGAGCCTCAGGGGCACGGACGGGGCCAATACCATCGACTTTGGGCACCTCGCCCTCGTCGAGGGCAGCTACGGCGCCCGCGTCAATCTCGGGAAGGGAGACGACCTAGTGGTCGGCACCGCCCTGGCGGACACGCTCTACGGCCAGGAGGGCGACGACACGCTGGAGGGCGGCGCGGGCGACGACACGATCGACGGCGGCATCGACTACCCTGAGGGCGGCGGCATCGCCCCGGGCCTGGACTTCGCGAGCTACGAGCACGCCCTCTCCGGCGTCACCGTGGACCTCTCCATGCAGGGTCGGGTGCAGGACACGCTGGGCGCCGGCCGCGACACGCTGCAGAACATTGAGGGCCTGATCGGCAGTGCCTTCGCCGATGTCCTGAAGGGCTCGGCGAACGCCGACGTGCTGATCGGCGGGGCAGGGGACGACACCCTCTCCGGCGGCCAGGGCGCCGACCTGCTGGATGGCGGGGCGGGCGCCGACACCTACCGCTACGCCGCTTACGAGGAGATGTCCCCCGTCGGCACCGCCATCGCCGCCTCCGAGCGGATCATGCTGGACGCCGAGGACCGGATCGACCTCTCCGCCTTCGGGCAGGGCGCCATGCACGCCACCTACAGGGAAGGGCACACGATTCTCGTCGTCGGCGCCGGCAAGCTCACCGGCCAGATCGTGATCGAGGGCCAGTGGACCTTCAACGAGGTCGCGCCGGGCGTGCTGGCGCGGGGCGAGCCCTACCTGCCGGTGATCTCGGGCACGAAGGCGAATGACAGCCTCCATGGCACCGACATCGGCGAGGCGATCCGCGGCGGGGCTGGCCGCGACACAATCTGGGGCTTTGACGGCAATGACCGGCTGCTGGGCGAGGTCGGCAACGACACCCTCTACGGCGGGGGCGGCGCGGACACGATGATGGGCGGCGAGGGCAGCGATACCTACAACATCGAGGACACAGGCGACGTTGTGATAGAGAGGGAAAGCGAGGGAACCGATCAGGTCCTCTCCTGGATCGGGTCCTACACCCTCACCGACGGGGTCGAGAGCCTGATCCTCTTTGGCGACAAATCCCTCAATGGCACGGGCAATGCCCTCGCCAACCGGCTGATCGGCAACGGGCTGGACAACACCCTCTCCGGGGAGGGCGGCCACGACAAGCTGGAGGGTAATGGTGGCCGGGACACGCTGCTGGGCGGCGCGGGCAACGACTCCCTCTTCGGCGGCAGCGGGGACGACCTGATGGTGGGTAGCGAGGGAAACGACACCTACTACGTCGAGGACACGGGCGACGTGGTGGTGGAGAAGCCCGGCGAGGGCACGGACATCGCTCGCGTCAGCGCCGACTGGACCGTCTCGGCGGACATCGAGAAGGTAATCCTGACCGTCGCGGTGACGCTGATAGGCAACGGCGAGGCCAACATCGTCCAGGGCAGCGAAGGCGGCGACCACGTGCTCGGGCTCGGCGGCAACGACACGGTGAACGGCCTCGGCGGGAACGACCTGCTGGAGGGTGGCGAGGGTATAGACATCCTGTCCGGCGGCGAGGGAGGCGACACGCTCATCGGCGGCCTCGGCGCCGACCGGCTCTACGGAAATGCCGGCGCAGATGCGATCCGCTACGGCTCGGCCGCGGAAGGCCGCGACACGATATACGGCTTCGTCACCGGCGAGGACACGATCGAGGTCTCGGCCGCGGGCTTCGGGGGCCGGCTGGAGGCCGGCATCCTCGGCGCGGAGCACTTCACGGCCAACCTCACGGGCCGGGCGACCTCCGCGGCCGGGGTGGGGCAGTTCGTCTACGAGACCGACACCGGCCGCCTCTGGTGGGACGCGGACGGCGTGGGCGGGTCGGCCGGGACGCTGCTGGCCACACTCTCCGGCCAGCCGGCGCTTAGCGCCTCTGACATCCACCTCATAGCGTGATTGGCCGACGTCTGAGGGGCCGGGAACGTCTCGTCCGACGTTCCCAGCCTGCGTCCATCAAGCTGTTGGACAGCTCGAGAACGAGCCGCCGCAACCAGACGGCCCGATAATCCGGTGCTGACGTGCGAGACAGGTAGGGCAGAGAACGTCGCCACAATGGTCGGATTGGCTGCGACTTAGCCTTACTCATCCTCCTCAGGCGCTCTCCAATCCGCTCTCAGCAAGTGGTGCGGCTGCGCCTTCAAATAGAACTGGTCGGCAGCTTCGCGCCCAAGCCGGACGCCTAGCCCCGCGCGTCAACATCCCGGAAGCAGCTGTTGACCCATGCCGTAAGGTCAGCACCGGCGCACGTGCCCTCCGACATCCTTTCCCATTGATGGTAGTAGCGATCAGCCAAAATCAGACGTGAGTAGCTCTTACTGGCAGCAGGCCGACAATGAGTGGGTGCTTCCACCTGCAGAGGTTTAGCGGCTCGCAGCCTGAGCTTGCCTCCCCGAAGGTGGCCGGTGTCTCGACGGTACGGAACGAGCATGAACAGTCTGATACCGGCTCAGGACGGCAAAGCGCCATCGTTCCGAAGAACTCTGACGGCTCATATTCGGGGTACGCTTCAGCGGCGTGAATGGCGAAGGCCAGTTGCAGGACCATCGTCACCAGGGCTAGGCCATGCCTACCCACGCCGGGAAGTCTATCCGGGCTGGATCGCCGCGATGCGGATGATCTCGGCATAGCGGGTCGTCTCCGAGATGATGAAGTCGCGGAAGGCCGCTTCTGAACCAGGCATCGGGCTGCCGCCCAGCCGGGAGAGTTCTCCCCGAACCCCGTCATCGGCGAGCGCCTCGTTCACCGCCGCGTTCAGCCGCGCCACCGTCTCTTCCGGTGTGCCCAGCGGGGCGCCGAGGCCGAACCAGGAGCCGCCCTCGTAGCCCGGCAGCGCCTCGGCCACCGTCGGGACCTCTGGCAACGCCTCGGCCCGTGCTGGACCCGTCGTCGCGACTGGCACCAGCCGTCCGGCTCGGACATGGGGCATGGATGAAGGTGCAGGATCGAACATCACCTGAGCGCGCCCTTCCATCAGGTCGGCGAGCGCCTGTGCCGACCCTGGGTACGGGACGAGGGCGAGCTGCACCCCGGCCATGTGCTGGAACAGCTCGATCGCGATGTGCTGGGGCGTGCCGACGCCCGCGTAGGCCACCCGCACCGTCCCGGGTCGCGCCTGGGCATGGCTGATGAGCTCCGGCACGGACCGCACGGGCAAGGAGGGGTGCACCTCCACAATGAGGGGGACGCGCGCGATCCCAGCGACAGGGATGATGTCGCGGGCGAAGTCGAAGTCCAGATTGGGGAACAGGGTCGTGTTGATGGCGTTCACCGGCCCGCAGAGGATCAGCGTCCCTCCGTCGGGTGCAGAACGGACCACATCGCGCGTGGCGTTGTTCCCGCTTGCCCCCGGACGGTTCTCGACAAGGACAGGCACCCCGAGTCGGGCCGAAAGAGGTGGCGCGATGATCCGCGCCGCGATGTCGAGCGGCCCGCCCCTTGGGAAGCCGACGATGATCCGGACCTCCGATGCGGGATAGGGCCGTGCCAGCAGGCGTGGCGGCAGGGCCGCAACGAGGCCCGCCCCTCCCAAGATCCTTATCAGTGAGCGCCGACCGATCTCCATCGTCTGCCTCCCGTGTCTGGAGCCGGGGCAAGGGATAGAGGACGGACCGCACCGCGAACCATGTGGTAGGGGAAACGATTTCGATATGCTGGGCGTATGACGCTGGATCTGCGGCAACTCCGCTACTTCGTTGCCGTCGCCGAGGAGGGGCATATCACCCGGGCGGCGGAGCGCCTCGGCATGGCCCAGCCCCCGCTGAGCCAGCAGATCAAGGCGCTCGAGGACCGGCTAGGGCTGCGCCTCTTTCACCGCAAGGCTCGCGGCGTGGAGCTGACCGAAGGTGGTGCGGCTCTCCTGGAGGAGGCCCGGATTATCCTCGCCCGGCTGGAGCAGGCGGAGCGCTCGGCCCTCAGCGCCGCCCGCGGCGAGCAGGGGCAGCTCCGCGTCGGCGTCGCACCGACCGCCCCCTTCCACCCCTTCGTGCCGCGGGTCATCCGGGCCTTCCGGGAAGCCTTTCCGGGCGTGACCCTGACGATGGAGGAGTGTCTCAGCCGCCAGGCCGTGGCAGGCCTGAAGGATGCGCGGCTCGACGTCGCCTTCGTGCGGGCCGAGATCGAGGATGCCGAGCTGACCGTGCATCGGTTGATACGGGAGCCGATGGTCGTCGCCCTTCCCGCGGCGCATTCCCTTGCCGCTCCGTCCACGCCCAGCCCCCTGGCCGCTTTCGCAGGCGAGACCTTCATCGCCTTCGCCCGCCAGGAGGGCCCCGGCATCTTCGACGCCACCGCCGCCGCCTGCCTCCGGGCCGGGTTCTCACCGCATATCGGGCAGGAGGCTCCGCGCATCACCTCGACCCTCGGTCTCGTCGCGGTGGGCCTAGGGATCGCCATCGTCCCGGCCTCGATGCGGCACGTGCGGATGGACGGAGTTGCCTACCGCGAGCTGGTGGAGGAGGACCGCCCGGCCGTGCCGCTCGACCTCGCGCTGCGCCGTGGTGGGGCCTCCGCTGCCATCCGGAACTTCACCGATCTCGTCCGGCGTGCGGCGAGGGAGCACGCCATTGAAGCGGCCCCTGATGGATGTCCGCCTCTTGGTGCCCGATCAGGGTTGGACGTGGGCTCAGCGTGAACCTGCGAGCGCCCGCTTCGGTGCACTGCTTGCCCCAGAGCAGACAGGCCGTTCACGGCCATGAAGCGACACGAATGCCGAGCCCTACCGGGCGAGGTTCATCTCACGCAAAAACGAGGCGGCGCCGCGGTGCTCCGCCTCCAGCCTGGAGCCGAAAGCCGCAGCGTCGAGCGGTGGCGCGATCTGGCCGGTATTGGACGCCATGGCGCGGTAGGCCTCGCTCCGCATCGCTTCCAGGCACGCAGCCTCGAGCCGCCGCAGCACCGGCTCCGGTGTTCCCCTCGGCGCCATGATGCCGCCAAAGCCGCGCCAGTCCACCGGGAAGCCAAGCTCCTTGAGGGTCGGAACTTCCGGCAGGCTGGGCTGCCGGTCGTCGGCGACGACAGCCAGGGGCCGCAGGTCTGTGCCACGGATGGTGGCGTAGGTGGGCATCGAAAAGGCGAGCGCACCCGACTGCGTGTCCAGGATCATCTGGGGGGAGCTGCGGTAGGGCACCGGTGTCATGCGGGCGCCCGCTCGCTTGGCGAGTTCGAGCGCGACGAGGTTGCCCACAGTGCCCGGGCCGGCGTCGCCCCAGGTAAGTTGCTCTGGCCGGGCCCGGCCGGCCGCCAGCAGGTCCCCGAGCGTGCGGTGGGGCGATTTGGCCGGAACGGCCACCACGAAGATGTTCTCGAAGGTCTGGCAGACTGGCTGGAGCGCGCCCCAGGCATAGGGCAGGCCTGGCACCATGAACGGCAAGGTCGTGAGCATGCCCGAGGGACCGAAGTAGAGCGTCGCGCCGTCCGGCCGGGCGGAGGCCGCGGCGGCGGCCCCAACCGCCCCGCCGCCCCCGTCTCGGTTCAGCACGACCACGTTGGCGCTCCCGCCGAGCGACGCCCTCAGCGCCTCTGCGAAGGGCCGTGCCATGATGTCCACCACGCTGCCGGCCGAGAAGGGGACGATCAGGGTGATGGTGCGCGGCACGCCGTCCTGCGCCAGGGCGGGGGGCGTCGCCATCGGCAGGGCAGCGATGGCGGCCATGGCCGCGGCGCCCAGGATCCTGCGGGTCGTCATACTCGTCTCCTATCAGCGCCCCTGTGGCGGGGCGTTCTCTCCGTTCAGCGGGCCGGCTCGATGCCCCGCAGGAGCTCGGCCTTCTCCGCGACGTCGCGCGCCAGGCGATCGGCGAAGGCAGCGGCGCCGGTGTGGTAAGCGGCAGGCTGCAGCGCCCGGCGGGCGGCGGCGCGATAGACCTCGTCTCCCGCCACCTCCGCGCAGGCGGCCTCCAGCCGGGCTAGGCGCTCGGGCGGGGTGCCGGCCGGCGCCATCAGCCCGCCGAAGCTAGTCGGCGCCACGTCGAAGCCCTGCTCGGCGGCGGTCGGCACCTCGGGGAAGGCGGGGTTGCGCGCCGTGTCGAATACCGCGAGCAGCCGCATGTCCGTGCGGCCAGAAGCGGAGCCGAGCACGATGGCCGCGAAGTCGATCCGCCCGGCCAGCGCGTCCGTCATCACCGCGCCGTCGCCGCGATAGGGCACGTGCGTCACCTCGATCCCCGCGGCCCGCGCCCATTGCAGGATGGCGAGGTGCGGGATGGAGGCGATGCCGAGGGATCCGTAGGTCACGGCGCCCGGCGCGGCCTTCGCGGCGGCGACGAGGTCGGCCAGGTTCCGCAGCGGCGAATCCGCCCGCACCGCGATGGCCTGCGCGTTGGCGAACATCTGGCAGATCGGCCGCAGCGCATCGGGCCGCAGGCCGGAGTTCGGCTGCGTGACGGGCAGGACGGAGAGCACCAGCGCCGGGACGAAAGCCAGGGCGTAGCCGTCCGGCGCCGATCGCGCGACGCCGAGCGTGCCGACCGCGCCCGCCGCGCCGTCCCGGTTCACCACCACGACGGGCTGGCCGAGGCGCTGCTGGAGGCCGGCGGCCATGGCGCGCGCCATGAGGTCGGTCGCGCCGCCGGCGGGATAGGGGTTCACCACCTGGATCGGGCGGGCGGGGAAGGCTTCCTGCGCGCGGGCTGGCAGGGCGGCGGCCAGGGCCAGGGCGGCCAGGGCCAGGGCGCGGCGCGGGCTCATCGCGCATCCCCCTGGGCGAGGCCCATCTCGCGCAGGAAGGTGCCGGCGTTGCGGTACTCGGCCTCCAGCCGCGCGCCGAAGGGGATGGCCCCGAGGGGCGCGACGACCTGGCCCGTGTTGTCCGCGATCGTGCGGTAGCCGGCATCGGCGGCTGCGCGCAGGCAGGCGGCCTCCAGCCGCGCGCGCAGGGCGGGCGGCGTGCGGCGGGGGACCAGGATGCCGCCGAAGCCGCGCCAGTCCACGGGGAAGCCCAGCTCCTTCAGGGTCGGGACGTCGGGCAGGCCGGGCTGCCGCTCATCCGCCGCCACGGCGAGGACGCGCAGGTCGGTGCCGCGCACGGTGGCGAAGGTGGTCATGGAGAAGGCGAGGGCGCCGGACTGCGTGTCGATGATCTGCTGGGGGGAGCTGCGGTAGGGTACATGGGTCATGGAGACGCCCGCGCGCCGCCCCAGTTCGAGCGCGATGAGGTTGCCGACCGTGCCGATGCCGGCATCGCCCCAGCTCATCGCTTCCTCCTTCGCGCGCGCCGCCGCCAGCACGTCGGCCACCGTGCGGAAGGGCGAGTTGGCGGGCACGACCATGAGGAAGATGTTCTCGAAGGTTTGGCAGACCGGTTCCAGCGCGCCCCAGGCATAGGGCAGGCCGGCGACGAGGAAGGGCCGCGTGGTCAGCATGCCCGAGGGGCCGAAGAAGAGCGTGGCGCCGTCCGGCCTCGCCGAGGCGACGGCGGCCGCGCCGACAGAGCCGCCCCCGCCGTCCCGGTTCAGCACCACGACGGCCGTGCCAGGATCGAGGGCGGCGCGCAGGGCCTCCGCGAAGGGGCGGGCCATGATGTCCACCACGCTGCCGGCGGAGAAGGGCACTACCAGCGTCACCGTGCGCGGCACCTCCTGCGCGTGCGCCAGGGCCGGCACCGCCAGCACTGCTGCGGCCAGGCCTCGTCTTCCGATCATCTCTGCTCTCCTCCCCCGCCGCGTCGTTGCGCTGGCCTATTCCTGCGCGATCACCGCGTCCGCCCAGGCGCAGCCCGAGGTGAAGGGGCCGGGGTTCGGGTCCGGCGCGCGCACGCCGCGGCGCGCGGCGTCCATCGCGATGGCGCGCATCCGCGCCCGGCCGTCCTCGGGCATGTGGAAGCGCTCATGCCCCCAGAGAGTCGGGCCGTCGAAGGTCTCGTGCGGCTGCCAGCTGGTCGGGTCGATCACGCGCGCGCCCCAGCCGTACTCGACGAAGAAGCCCGACGGCGTGTTGGCGTAGAAGGAGGTCATGTGGTCGTTGGTGTGGCGCCCCAGCCCGAAGGCAAGCCGCCCTTCTTCGGTCCGCGCGATGTCGTGGCCCTGCCCCACGTCGTCGAGCGCGCCGAGCTCCACCATGAAGTGATGCAGGCCGGAGCGGCCCGAGCCCACCATCGCGAAGGAGTGGTGCCGCCCGTTCATGTGGAAGAAGTAGAGCGGGTATGGATGGCGCGACCAATCGGTGACGCTGAAGCCGAGTAGGTCGCGGTAGAAGGGAATTAGCGCGTCCGCATCCGCCACGTGCAGCACCGCGTGTCCCATGCCCAGCGGCCCCGTGCGGAAGCCCGTGATGGCACGGCCCGGGGTGAAGGGGCTGTCGGCGCGCACCGGGCCGTGAAAGGCCTCCAGCCGCGTGCCCTGCGGGTCCTGGAAGGTGATGAGGTCGGCCACCTGCCGCTCCGCCGCGAGCGCGCGCGACCCGCGCGCGACGGCGGTGCCCGCCGCGCCCAGCCGTGCCGCCAGATCGTCCAGCGCGGCGGTGTCCGCCACCTCCCACCCCACCGTGGCGGGGGCGGCGCGGTCGGAGACGAGGAGGCGCTGCGTGCGGTCGTCCATGCGGAAGGCCCGCATGCCGCCCCCGCGGTCCACCGCCTGCATGCCGAGCAGGCGCGTGGCGAAATCATCCCAGTCGGCGAGCCGGTCCGAGCCGATCACCATGTAGCCGAGGGATTGGATCGTCATGGCTATTCCTCCTGGACGACGGGGTTGCGCAGGGTGCCGATGCCGGAGATCTCCACCTCTGCCACGTCGCCCGGCTGCATCCAGAGCGGCGGGTTCCGCTTCGCGCCCACCCCGCCCGGCGTTCCGGAGACGATCACGTCGCCCGGTAGCAGCGGCAGGATGGTGGAGATGTAGGCGATCAGCCGCGGGACGGAGGTGATGAGCAGGTCCGTCGTGGTGTGCTGCACCACCTCGCCGTTCAGCCGCGTCTCCAGCATCAGCTTCGAGGGGTCGGGGATCTCGTCCGTCGTGACCAGCCAGGGGCCGAAGCCGCCGGTGCCGGCGAAGGTCTTTCCTGCCAGGAACTGGGTGGTGTGCAGCTGCCAGTCGCGCACGCTGCCCTCGTTATAGCAGGAGTAGCCGGCGACATGCTTCAGCGCGTCGGCCTCCGCGACGTGGCGACCCTCCGTGCCGATTACCACGGCCAGCTCGCCCTCGTAGTCGAAGCGCTCCGACACCTTCGGGCGCACTAGCGGCTGCCCGTGCCCGACCTGGCTGCCGGCGTAGCGGCCGAAGAGGGCGGGGTTCGCCGTCTCCGTGCGGCCGGTTTCGGCCACGTGGTCGCGGTAGTTCAGGCCCACGCAGATGATCTTGTCGGGATCGGGGATCACCGGCAGCAGGCGCAGGCCGGAGAGCGGGCGGCGCGGGGCGCCCGCGGCGGTGGTGCGCGCCTCCTCCAGCAGGCCGGCGGCCAGCAGGCCGCGCAGCCCCGTGGCGCGGCCTTCGAAGGCGGCGGTGAGGTCGGCGACGACGTCGCCCTCCACCGCACCGAAACCCTGGCCGCCATCCGCCTCGAACGAAACGAGCTTCATGTCATCATCCCTGTCGCCATCGGGTCACAGCGCATCGGCCAGCGCCCGCATCTCCGCCGCGTCGCGTGCGGCCCCCAGCACGTGGCGGTCGGGGCGCAGCAGCACCGCCTCCGCCCCGGCCTCGTCCAGCATCGCGCCCACGCCCGGTGCGGCATCGGCCACCAGCACGGCGCCGCGCGCTGAGAGGTGGTCCAGCATCTCGTTCGGCAGGGCGGCGGCAAAGCCGGGGCGCATCACGGCCGCGAAGCGCAGCCCCACCCGGTCGTCCAGGGGCGTCCCGTCCGACAGGCGCGGCTGGGAGAGGAGGCGCCCGGCTGGCCCGGCCCAGCCCGCGGAGGGGCCGGGGCCGAGGGCCGGGCGCACGGGCACTAGCCGCTGCGCCCCGCCGCCCTGCAGCACGTCGGAGGAGACCACGGCCTCCATCGCCTTCGTGTTGATCAGACCGCCGATCCGCACGGCCTCGCGGATGTAGCCCTCCACGTGCGGCGCGCGCTCGGTGCCGTAGCTGTCCAGCAGCGCGTCCTCCGCCTCGCCGCTCAGCACGCGGGCGAGCTTCCAGGCGAGGTTGGCGGCGTCCCGGATGCCGGCGCACATGCCCTGGCCGAGGAAGGGGGGGGTCTGGTGCGCGGAATCCCCGGCCAGGATCAGCCGCCCCTCGCGCCAGCGCCGGGCGACGGTGCTGTGGAAGGTGTAGATGGCGGACCGCTCGATCGTCGCGTCCTCCGGCGTGATCCAGCGCGACAGCAGCGGCCAGGCGCCCTCCGGCCGGACCAGCGCCGCGGAGTCGTCCTCCGGCCGCAGCGCGATCTCCCAGCGGCGCCGGTTCCCGGTGCCCCGCACATAGGTGGCGGAGCGCGCGGGATCGCAGTGCTGCACGGAGTGGTCGCCCAGGTCCGGGCGCGGGCGGCGCAGCAGCGCGTCCAGCACCAGCCAGCGCTCGTGGAAGCCGAGATCCTCCATCGGCTCGCCGATCCAGCGGCGGACGAGGGAGCGGGCGCCGTCGCAGCCCACCACGTAGCGGGCGGAGGCGCGCTCGATGCGGCCGTTCGTGAGGTCCTCGTAGCGCAGCCCGACCGCGTCCGCGCCCGGCTCCAGCGCGAAGACATCCGCGCGCTGCCGGACGGTGACGGAGGGCCAGCGCTCCAGGCCTCCGCGCAGCACCGCCTCCAGCTCTGGCTGGTGGAAGCGGTAGGAGACGTTCCAGCCCTGCGGCCCAACGCCCGACGGGCGCGACCAGTCCAGCAGCAGCCGCCCCCCCGCGTCCACGAAGCGCATCCCCGGCGAGACGTGGGTGATCGGCAGGATCGCCTCCGCCAGGCCCATGGACTGGAAGATCCGCATCACCTCGTCGTCGAAGTGGACGGCGCGGGGCAGGTGGTAGGCGGTCGCTTCCCGCTCGATCACCAGCGTGCGGACGCCGCCCGCCCCCAGCAGGTTCGCCAGCGCGGCGCCCACCGGCCCGTAGCCGATGATTACGATGTCCCAGCTCTCCCCGCTCATGGCGCGGCCTCCAGCCATGCCAGGCCGCCGGCGCGCAGGGCGGCCTCGCCCTCGCTTCCCGGCCCGGGCAGGTCCGCGGGCACCGTCCGGCCCGCGCGGCGCAGGCGCCAGGCGAGGAAGCGGTGGCCCGGCGCGTCGCCAGCATCCGGCAAGGGCAGGGGCGGCACGGCGCCGGGGGTGGCCGGCACCATCCAGTCATGGTCGTAGATCGCATCGCGGCGCAGGACGCGCCAGGCGCCATCCTCCCGCCGCTCCACCCGATCCAGGAAGCGCATATTGGTCTGCCCGATCATCTCGGCGCCCTCCACCGGGCCGCGCATGCAGAGCAGCACGTCCGTCTCCGCGAGCGCGCGGCCGCCGCGCAGCAGCACGCGACCGCCGCACATCACGTGCTTGGAGTAGGAGACGCTGCGCCGCGCGCGGCAGGTCTCCACGAAAACGGCGAAGGGGCCGTCGAACCAGCTCACGGCGATGCGGCCATCCGGCTGGAAGGTGGCGGCCAGGGCGTCCCAGTCGCCGGAATCGCGGGCGAAGCCCCAGGCCTCGATCACGCGGCGGATGGCAGCTCGGTCCGCCTCCTCGCCGGCGGGGCCGGGCAGGCCGGGATGCGCCGCCATGGTCAGGATCTCGCTCATTCGATTGGCACCTCCAGCTCCCGCACCAGCCGCCCGAGCGTCGCGCGCTCGCGCTCCATCATCGTGGCCAGGGCGGCGGGGCCGTCGGCGGAGACGACGGCCCCGAGTTCCCGCAGCAGGCGGTCGCGCAGCTCCGGCGCGGCCAGCGCGCGCGCCGCGTCGGCCGCGATCCGCTCCGCCAGCGCGGGTGGCATTCCGCCCGGGCCGAGCAGGGCGAACCAGCCGCCCATCTCGAAGGCCGGCAGCGTCTCGGCCGCCGTCGGCACCTCCTCCAGCCCCGGGAAGCGCGCGGCGGAGGTGATGGCGACAGGGGTGAGCAGCCCGGCGCGGAGCTGCGGTGTGATCAGGGGCGTGCCGTCGATTACCAGGTCAGTGCGGCCGGCCACTGTGTCCTGCAGGGCTTGCGGGCTGACGCCGTAGGGCACGTTCGTCAGGCGGATGCCGAGGCCGCGCGCCAGCTGCTCCCCGGCGAAGCGCGGCAGGCTCGTGGCGCCGCCGGTGGCGAAGGTCAGTCCCTCCCGCGATTCCCGAGCGCGGGCGGCGAGTTCCGGCAGGGTGCGGACGCCGAGACCCGGCCGCGCCGCCAGCACAAAGGGGGTGGTCATCGCCAGCGTCACCGGCGTCAGGTCCCGCGCCGGGTCGAAGGGCATGGCCCGCATCAAGTGCGCGTTCAGCACAAGAGGAGAGGCCTGCGAGAAGAGCAAGACGTGGCCGTCCCGCTCGGACCGGGCGGCCGCCTGGGCGCCGATGTTGCCGCTACCGCCGCCGCGGTTGTCCACCACCACCGGCTGGCCCCAGATCGTCGAGAGGCGGTCCGCCAGCAGTCGCATTGCCGTGTCCGGCCCGCTCCCCGCGCCGGCGGAGACGATCACCCGCACGGTTCGCATAGGGAAGCTGCCGGTTTGGGCCCGGGCCGTGCGCTGCACCGTGCCGAGGGCAAGGCCCGCCCCGCAGGCGAGCATCCCCCGCCGTCCCACCTGCATGGTTCGCTTCCTCCGCTGGCCATCGGCCTTGGGAAAGCTATAGGCCCGCCGTTTCAGGGGCGGCGAGCGTGATCTTCGATCTGTCCGCCTGGTGAACCGCTACCCCGCGCCCGCTGCCAGCCCGGCCTCGATCTCCCGCGCCGTCTCCTGAAGCGGGCCAAGGCACTGGCGGACGCCCTCATCCCTGCCCAGCACGCGCGCCATCCACACCACGTTGATGGTGCCGAGAACGCGCCCGCCTACCCGGATCGGCACGCCGATCGAGGCGGTGTGCGGCCAGGGCGGCTGCCCGCCGAGTCGGATACCGTAGCCGCGCCGCCGCGTGGCGGAGAGAAGGCGCGCGACCCCCGCTGCGTTCCGGGCCATCGCGTCAAGCGGATCGTCCGAGGCGGCGAGGAGCCGGAGCAGCGCTGTCCGCTCCGCCTCCGGCGCGAAGGCGAGATAGGCGATGCCGAGCGTGCTGGTGAGCGGCGGTATGCGCCGCCCGACCATACCGCGGTCGATTGAGAAGGGCGCGATCCGGTGCGTGGTGTCGCGGATGATCATGCGGGTTCCCTCCAGCGTCGCCAGGTCTGACGGCCAGAGGATACGCGCGGTCAGCGCGACGAGCGCAGGCTTTGCCACGGCCGAGATCCAGTGCTCGTCCTCGAAGCCCTCGGACAGCTCGCGCACGCGCAGCCGCAGGAGAAAGCGGTCTTCCGAAGTGCCGCGCGCGACGTAGCCGTCCTCCAGCAGCGTCTGCATGATCCGGTAGACCGTGGCGCGCGAGAGCCCCGTCTCGCGCGACAAGGTGACGACGCTCGCCGCCCCGTGCCGGTTCAGGGCCGCAAGGACAGCGAGGCCGCGGGACAGGGCGCGGATCGGCTTGGGCTGCACGACGATCGCCTCCCCAGGCGCGGCGACGGCCGCGCGCACCTGAGGATCGACCGGCCGAAGGGGCGCGGCAAGATAGCGGGCGGTTTCGCCTCGGCCGGTGCGCGCGGCTATGTAGATGGGCCGGCCCGCCGGGGTAGCAAGTCGCCAAATTGGCCAGATTGCGACATCTAAGGCGACCCCTTTTCAGCGCTTCACACCTTGTGAGCCTTCATCCACTCCTGACCAGCCGCTTGCCTCGGGTCACGCCGGTGTGGGGCAAATTCCTCGCCAGCATGGCTTAGTGCTGGGTGGTGAGCGGGATGACGACGGCCGGGTACTCCGAGCCCTGCGCCTTGTGGATCGTGGTCGCGTAGGCCAGCACCAGCTCGTCCAGCTCCCCGAAGCTGAGGTGCCTTGAGGTGTCCCGGCGGAAGTGGTCCGGATCTGGTGTTAGTTTTTCGGCGGATTTCCCCATGATGGCGAGGGAGATTGGCCATGAAGAAGAAGCGGTTCTCGGTCGAGCAGATTGTGTCGGTGCTGAAGCAGGCGGAGCTGGGCCTGCCGGTGGCTGACCTGGTTCGACAGGTCGGCATATCCGAACAGACGTTCTACCGATGGAAGAAGCAGTACGCGGGCCTGCAATCGGAGCAGGTGCGGGAGTTCAAGCAGGTCACGGAGGAGAACGCCCGGCTGAAGCGGCTGGTGGCCGAGCTGAGCCTGGACAAAGCCGTGCTGCAGGACGTGCTGTCAAAAAAATTCCCCGGCCCGCGGTCATGAAGGAGGTGGTCGCCTATGTGACGGCGAGCCATGGCTTCAGTGAACGGCGGGCCTGCGCCCTGACGCGCCAGCACCGCTCGACGCAGCGCAAGCCGAGCACGCGGGATCCGCGCCTCGAGATCCGGCAGAGGATGCACGAGATCGCCCGGACGCGGATCCGGTATGGCTATCGCCGGCTCCAGGTGATGCTGCGGCGTGACGGCTGGGCCGTGGGCAAGAACCTGGTGTGGCGGTTGTACCGCGAGGAAGGGCTGGCGCTGCGCAGCAAGCGGCCGAGGCGCCGCAAGATGGTGGTCCAGCGGGAGGCGCGCTGCGCGCCGAAGCGGCCGAACGAGGCGTGGAGCCTGGACTTCATCCAGGATCAGCTGAGCAGTGGCGGGAGGTTCCGTGCACTGACGGTGGTCGACGTGTTCAGCCGCGAGGGCCTGGCCATTGAGGTCGGACAGCGGCTCCGGGGCGAGCACGTGGTCGAGGTGCTGAACCGCCTCGTCGGGGAGCGCGGGGCACCGAAATACCTGTTTGCGGACAACGGCGCGGAGTTCACCGGCCGCCTCGTGGATCTCTGGGCCTACCACCACGGCACGCGGATCGACTTCTCGCGGCCGGGCAAGCCAACGGACAACGCCTTCATCGAGACCTTCAACGGCTCACTGCGGGACGAATGCCTGAACCTGCACTGGTTCGAGACGCTGGCCGAGGCGCGGCGGGAGATCGAAGCTTGGCGCCGGGACTACAATGAGAGCCGTCCTCACATGGCCCTTGGCCAGAGGACGCCGCAGGAATACCGTTCTCTGGCAAGCCTTTCAGGGCTGTCGGAGGGCTCCGTAGCCGGCGAAGGCTAACGCTGGACCTGGACCACAAAACCCAAGCGCCTCAACCCCATACGACACTAAAAATCTGCCCGGACGCCCTCGTGGGGGCTGGTCAATGGTCCAGCGCATCGGCAAGGATCCCCGTCCTTGTCGGCGTCTGCGAGGGGTTCGTGGGCAACCGCATGCTCACGGCCTATTGGCGCAAGGCTGGCTTCCTGCTGGAGGAGGGTGCCAGCCCGGCGCAGATCGACGCCGCCATGCAGGACTTTGGCATGGCCATGGGGCTGCTCGCTATGGCGGAACTAGCCGGTTTGGACATCAACTGGGCCACCCGGAAGCGCCTCGCGCCGACACGCCCGGAGCACCTCCGCTACTCCAGGGTGGCGGACCGGATCTGCGAACTCGGCTGCTTCGGTCAGAAGACCGGGGCGGGATACTACCGCTACGAGACGGGGAGCCGCACGCCCCTGCCGGACCCAGTCGTGGACGACATCATCAAGGAATGCGCGCGGGAGGCAGGCATCGTTCGTCGGCCCATGAGGGATACCGAGATCGTCGACCGCTGCGTCCTCGCCCTGGTGAACGAGGGCGCCTACATCCTGGAGGACGGCATCGCCCAGCGTGCCTCCGACATCGACTTGGTTTACGTGAACGGGTACGGTTTTCCCGCATTCCGTGGTGGTCCGATGTTCCACGCGGACACGCTCGGCCTTCCGGCGGTGTCGGACCGCATCGACGTGGTGCCGGACCGAGGGCGAGCACTGGAAGCCCTCGGCCCTCCTCAGGCGCCTCGGCGAGGCGAACGGGCACTTCAGCGCGTAGATCGCAACCAGTACCTCCCAGGCTGGCCCGCCTCGGGCTGGCCTGTCATCGTCCTGCCAAGAACACTGGGGGGAGGAAGCGTTGCGATACGACCTGACGGACCTAAGGCTCTTCCGCGCCATTGCGGAGGCGTCCAGCCTCTCCGTGGGTGCGGCGAAGGTCTACCTCTCCGCCGGGTCAGCCAGCCCGCGGCTCAAGAACTTTGAACATACCGCGGGCACCCAGCTCTTCCACCGGACCACCCGCGGGATGGACCTGACCCCTGCGGGCGAGATGCTGCTGCAGCACGTCGCGCGAGTTCTCTCCGATGTCGAGATGATGCACGGGGAGCTGGCTGCCTTCGCGAAGGGGATGCGCGGCAGCATCCGCCTGCAGGCCAACAGCAGCTCGATCAGCAGCCATCTTCCCAAGGCGCTCGCGATGTTCATGGCGGACAACCCTCAGGTCAACATCGAGCTGGACGAGCAGAACAGAGACGAGATCGTGCTGGCGGTACGGGACGGCGCCGCCGATCTGGGTGTCCTGGCGAGCGAGACGGAGTCTGGTGGCCTCCAGTCATTCCCGTTTGCCCAAGACCGGCTGGTTATCGTCACGCCTAAGGGACATGTCCTGGCCGACGCTGGCCAGATTAGGCTGCTTGACGCGCTGGACCACGGCTTCGTCGGGATGAGCCGCAGCAGCAGCAACTTCCAGTTCCTGGTACAGACAGCGACCCGCCTTGGACGTCACCCGAACGTCCGCATCCATGTAGACAGCTTCCAGGTGCTGCTGCAGTTCGTCGCCAGCAATGTGGGTATAGGTCTCGTACCCTACAGCATCTATCAGAACCTTAACGCCTCTACTGGTTACGCCGCGGTCGAGCTGACAGACGCTTGGGCACGCCGCTCGTTGAAAATAGTGACCCGGGATGTCGATCGCCAGCCGCCGTTCATGCGGTCCCTCCTTGAGCACCTTCTGAAGTTCTCGGAGAGAGGATGAGGCCATCGTTGGGCGTGGTAGAGATGACCCAAGATCAGCTGCTTGACTCCCGGATCGCCTGGGTCCGTCTCTGCGTCATCGTGGCGCTCTCAACGATCGGCGGGGTCGGCATGTGGTCCGCCATCGTGACGATGCCCTATGTGCAAGCGGAGTTCGGCGTGTCCCGTGGCGCCGCATCCCTCGCATACACGCTCACCATGCTGGGTTCCGGAGCCGGTGGCATTCTGATGGGCCGCCTCTCCGACCGGCTCGGCCCGATGAAGCCGCTGCTGGGTGCGACGGTGATGCTGGCCGGCGGGTATGCCCTCGCGGGACTGGCGCCGGGCCTCACCGCCTACACCCTGGCGCAGGGCCTGCTCATCGGGATGCTCGGCGCCTCCGCGGTGTTCGGGCCGCTGATGGCGGAAGCGTCCCTCTGGTTCCAGCGGCGCCGGGGCATTGCCGTGGCCATCGCGGCGTCCGGCAACTACCTGGCGGGGGCCGTCTGGCCACCCATCCTGAGCTGGCTGATCTCGGCGCATGGCTGGCGCATGGCCCATCTGATCGTCGGCGCCACATGTCTGGTGATGATGCTGCCCCTCTCCCTGATGCTGCGGGTACGTGCGCCGGGGTTCGGGGGCGGGGTATCGCGACAGGCCCCGGACGGGATCCGGCCCCTGGGCCTCTCGCGCGGGGGACTGACGGTTATCCTGTCCGCCGCTGGCGTTGCCTGCTGTGTCGCCATGGCCATGCCCCAAGTCCACATCGTCGCCTACTGTGGCGACCTCGGCTACGGCGTCGCGCGGGGCGCGGAGATGCTCTCGGTTATGCTCGCCTGCGGGATCGTGTCCCGCCTGGGATCCGGCTTCGTCGCCGATCGCATCGGCGGGCTTCGCACGCTGCTGCTCGGCTCCGTCCTGCAGGGATCCGCCCTGTCGCTCTTCCTGTTCTTCGACGGCCTTACCTCACTCTTCGTGCTGTCGGCCCTCTTCGGCCTGGTCCAGGGGGGCATCGTGCCGTCCTACGCCGTGATCGTGCGGGAGACCTTCCCCGCTTCCGAGGCCGGGATGCGGGTCGGCATCGTCCTTATGGCGACCCTCGCCGGGATGGCCCTGGGTGGCTGGCTGTCCGGCGTCATCTTCGATGTGACCGGCAGCTACGCCGCGGCTTTCCTCAACGGCGTCGCCTGGAATATGGCGAACGTGCTGATCATCACGACACTGGTGCTGCGCAGTCGCACTCGACTTACCGTCGTGTAGACTGAAGTCAGGACACCCGACTGGGAAGACCCGACGAAGATCGTCTTGAGTGCTCAACCGGCATCGCCGTATCTGGCTGGAAGCAGCAGTTCCGCTGTCCAGCGGCTCGTGGGAGAATGTTACTAGTGGGTGAATTCCGGTGCTGATGAGCCATAGGGCGCGCCATGGGTCCTTGTTCCATGACCTCGCGTCTGCGCAGGCCGTCTCAACGACAGACGGCCGCGCGTGAAGGCTTTTGCCCAAGTGTTCTTCGGCTGGCGAGTGGTGGGAGCGGCCTTTGTTCTGGCCATGTTCGCCTGGGGCGTTCACTTCTATGGCCTGCCGATCTTCCTCCAGGTCCTGCACGCCTCGCGTGGATGGCCCGTGTCGGTGGTGTCCGGCGCTATCACAGCGCACTTCCTTCTCGGGGCGGCCGTGGTCGGCAACCTCGCCGCCCTGCATCGCCGCTTCGGCCTTGTCGCGGTCACCAGGGCAGGCTTGCTTCTGACGGCTCTCGGGCTGCTCGGCTGGGCCTTCGCGGCGGTCCCTTGGCAGCTATACCTCGCCGCGCCGGTCACCGGCGCGGGGTGGGCCCTGTCCAGCGGCGCCGCCCTGAACGCGATGGTCTCGCCCTGGTTCGCCCGCCGCCGCCCGGCCGCGCTCGGCATGGCGTTCAACGGGGCCAGCGTGGGTGGCGTGGTCTTCTCCCCGCTCTGGGTTGTCCTCATCGCGGAGGTGGGTTTCCACACGGCAGCCGTGATGGTCGCTTCCGTCATCGTCGTGGTGGGCTGGTTGCTGTCGGGGCGCTATCTCGGCCCGACCCCGGCCACCATGGGGCTGCTGCCGGACGGTGACGCGCCGTCCCTGCTGCAATCCACGCCGGGGGACAGGTCACGTGCGGTAGAGGCGGAGCCCTTCTTGAAGGCGTGGCATGACCGACGCTTCGTGACGCTCACGGCGTCGACGACCCTCGGGTTCTTTGCGCAGATCGGCCTCGTGGCCCACCTGTTTTCATTGCTGGCACCGACTCTGGGCGCCGGGGTCGCGGGCCTGACGATGAGCGGAGTGACGGCCTGTGCCATCAGTGGGCGCTTCCTGCTCGGGGCTGCGATGCCCCAGGAGGCGGACCGACGAGTGGTTGCCGCCGCCAATGCCGCAATGCAGGCGCTAGGCTCGGTCATTCTGCTGTGCGCCGGACCGTCGGTACCGCTGCTGCTGCTGGGCTGTGCTCTCTTCGGTCTGGGCCTCGGTAACAGCACCTCCCTGCCCGCACTGATCGCGCAGGCGGAGTTCCGTCCAGCCGACGTGGCGTGGGTGGTGGGGTTGGTCACGGCGATCAGCCAGGCGGGCTACGCCTTCGCACCTGCCGCCTTCGGCTTTCTGCGTGACATCGGCGCGACGGGCTCCTCGATGAACGAGGGCGTCCTGCTGTTTGCCACGGCAGCCATCGTCCAGTCGGCGTCTGCTGGCATGCTGCTGCTGGCACGCAGATCCGTGCCTGGCTCAGAATAGGAAGTACGTCCGGCTCTGTCGCGTTCCGCCTGGGCGACTCTCTCTCTCTACATTGTCGTAGCAATAAATTCGCCCAGCTGATCGATCGGGGTGTACGGTCGTGACAGCAGTAAGGCCTGCCGAAGATGCCCCAACACCTGCAGCTAGGCACCGACCTGCAACGACCAGGCGCCTCGGCCTTCAGGCCTCGACAGGGCTGCAGGGGGAGAGCGGATCAGGTCACGGGGGGGGGGTAGCCGCCCAGGCCCGGTGTCGGCTGCCCTGCTGGCGGGCACCCACGGGCCATGCGTGACGGCCAGCGACAGCGAAGGGAGGCGGCAGTCGAGGAGGGTCGCAGTCTCCGGCAACGCTGGCAGCGGCAAGTTCACCCTAGCCAGACAGCTGGCTCAGCTAACCGACCTGCCCTGCACGTGATCGACCGCATCCAGTACCTGCCTGGAGGGGCGAAGGTGCCCCACGACGAGTACCCGCGGATTTACGGTGAACTGCTGCGCCAGGAGGCATGGATCAAGGTTGGTGGAGCGCCCCCCATTTCAACCGGACAGGCGGCGTAACCTGAGGACCTAGGCTGAAGCCTAGGCATACGCCTATGTCCAATGCCGTTGAGCGCGTCGAAATCATCACCGGTCGCGAGCGTCGCAGGCGCTACAGTGCCGCCGAGAAGGTCCGGCTCGTCGAGGAGACCGCTCAGCCGGGCATGACGGTCTCGGCCGTTGCCCGGCTCCACGGCGTCTCGCCCAGCCTGCTGTTCGGGTGGAGGCGTCGTATGGCCGAGGGTGGCCTGGAAGCGGTCCGGGCGGACGACGACGTGGTCGCCGCCAGCCGCGTCCGCGAACTCGAGGCCAAGGTCCGGGACCTCGAGCGCTTGCTCGGTCGCAAGACCATGGAGGCCGAGATCCTGCGGGAGGCGTTGGACGCTGCCCGGGGGAAAAAGCCCGGCTTGCGGCTGCCGTCGCCGCCTCCGGCCGGTTCCCGGTGAAGGCCGTGGCCGATACCCTGGGCGTCGCCCGATCCAATCTGGTCGAGCAGCTGAAAGGTCCGGGACGCCGCCGCGGCCCCTACCAGCGCGGGGGCGACGACGCGCTCCTGGCCGAGATCCGCGCCATCACCGATGCGCGGCCCACCTACGGCTACCGGCGCGTTGCTGCCTTGCTAAACCGGGCCCGGCGAGTTGCCGGTGAACCGCCGGTCAACCGTAAGCGCGTCCTGCGCCTCATGCGGCGCGCCTCGCTCACGCTGCAGCCCAACACCGCGAGACGCGTCATCCGGACGCATGAGGGCAAGGTCGTCGCGCCCGCGTCGAACCGGCGCTGGTCCTCTGACGGCCTGGCCATCCCCTGCTGGAACGGCGAGGCCGTCCACGTCGCGTTCGCCATCGACACCCACGACCGCGAGGTCATGGCCTGGGTCGCTACGGCCGGTGGGGGCATCAGCGGTGAGATGATCCGCGACATGATGCTCGCCTGCGTCGAGGGCCGGTTCGGCGACGTCCGCGCACCCCATCCCGTCCAGTGGCTGGCCGACAACGGCTCGCCCTACACGGCCAAGGGCACGGTCGACTTCGCGACCGCCCTGAACCTGGTTGCCTGCTTTACCCCGGTCCGCAGCCCGGAAAGCAACGGGGTCTGCGAGGCGTTCGTGAAGACCCTCAAGCGCGACTATGCCCGGGTGAACCCCCGCCCGGATGCCCTCACCGTGCTGCAGCAGCTCCCCGCCTGGTTCGAGGACTACAACGCCGCCCATCCCCACTCCGGCTTGCACATGCTCTCACCCCGTGAGTTCATCGCAAGCCAGTTGTCGACCCCAGTCACCTGTCCGGTTTGATGGGGAGCACTCCAGTTGGCTGCGGCTGTGCCGCCTCGGCGTGGGAGAGGTTCGCGACCGCAGATACCCTCGATTACGTGGACCTGCCGCTTGTCCTGCACCACTGGTGGGTGCCGAAGCGGATCATCGAAGGGTTCTGGGTCAGCCCGGAAGGCTGGCCGGAGGACACCCCGCTCTGGGCGAGCACGATGAGCAGCCACAAAGTCCTATGACTCTGCCACCGGAAGCTGACGCCCCGGTATCGACAGCTCGTTGCCGAGCCCACCCGGCAGCAGATCTACCGTCTGAGGTCCCGCCGGGAGATCAAGGTCTTCCCCGACACCATCCGCAAGGAACAGGGCTCGCCGCTGCCGCTGGGCACCACGGCCATCCAGGGCTGAATGCATGCGATGTCCAGAGGCGACGCCTTCAGGTCCCTCGGTTCTGGACGGCATTATGGATCCTGCCGTGGTCCCGTCCGCCGGGCCAAGGTAGGAGAGGCCTCCCTACTTGCCGCCCTTGCCCCGGCCCAGGCTGCTGTTGCTGCCTGCGCCGCCAGTGCCGCCAACACCACCATTGCCGACCAGGAAGCCACCTGCGCCGCCGCTAGCGCCAGGCACCCCATTGTCTGCTTGCTGGCCGCCAGCCCCACCAGCGCCGCCACTGCTCCCATTCGTCCACAGGCCCCGCTAGTGAACTCGCTCATCTCGGCGTCCAAGCGCTCGGTGATGGCGAGAAAGTCCGCCGCCCGGTGAGCGAGGGCATTCCCGATGATGGTGGTGCGACGCAACGGGCTCCGCGCCCGAAGAGCAGGGCACCATAGCGCGCCTCCAGAGCCTAAAGACGGCGCGTGGCCGAGGGCGCGATCGCGCACCGTTCTGCCGCCCGCGTGAGGTTCCAGGTCTCGTAGGCAGGCAGGAAGAGCCGGAGTGCCAGGAGATCGGGCGGCGTGGGCATACGGGCGACATCAGCGTCATTCCCCCGGTGCGGGTTTCCCACCCGGGTTTGAGATCTGCCCAGCGGCTCCCGTGCTCGCCCGGGCGAGGTACGCCCTCCAGCCCCCTCTACGAGATAGCTGGCCAGGTAGCTGGAGAGCTTGAGGGTGGGCCTACTCCTTCGAGGTCATGGCAACTTCTTGAGCGTGGGCGCCAGCTGTGCCTGACGGTGGCGAAGGCGCGAACGCCGCCCGGCAGCGCAGAAGCTCTGAAATCTCCAGCTCGGTCAGTCCTGCTTCAGCGAGCACCTCGGCAGTGTGCTCCCCGAGCCGCGGTGGCGGCCGGTCAGCAGCGATGTTCCGGCTATCCAGGTTGATGGGGAAGCCAAGCGCGCGCATCGTGCCCCCGCTGGGGTGCCCGACATCGGTGACCATACCCACCGCTGCCGCCTGAGGGTGGTCCAGCGCCTCGCCGATTGTCTGCACCGGTCCCACCGGGATACCGGCATCCACCAGCAGGACCTCCCACTCCGCGCGGCTCCGTGCCCGCGTCACGCCACCAATCAGTTCTGAAAGCACGTCCCGGTTCGCAAGGCGCTCGCCGCTGGACTGGAAGCGCGGGTCGTCAAGCCATTCCGGATGCCCGAGCAGCTCGGCAAGGCGCCGCCAGTTCGACTCGTTGGCGCCGCCGATTGCAAGCTCGCCGTCGGCGCAGGGGAAGGTCTCGTATGGGGCGACCAGCGGGTGCGCGGTGCCCATCGGCCCCGGTACGGCCCCGGTGGCGAACCAGGCGGCGGCGAACCAGTAGGTCTGCTGCATCGCGGCCTGGAGCAGCGACGTTTCGACCCGCTGTCCTTCGCCCGTTCTCAGTCGATGGATGTAGGCAGCCATGATACCGAACGCGGCGAGTATGCCCGCGTTGATGTCGGCGATGGACACACCGGGCTTGACGGGTCGTCGTCCCGGCTCTCCCGTCACGCTGATCAGCCCCGCGAAGGCCTGCAGGATCAGGTCGAAGCCGCCTCGCCCTACAAGGGGGCCCTGGCCTCCGTAGCCGGTCACGGAGCAGAAGATCAGCCGCGGGTTGATTCGGCGCAGGTCCTCGTAGCCAATTCCCAGGCGCTCCATCGTGCCGGGCCGGAAGTTCTCAGTCAGGACGTCCGCCTCCATAACGAGACGATGGAGAGCCGCAATTCCCTCCGGACGCTTCAGGTCCAGCGCGACGGAACGCTTCCCACGGTTCAGGATCATGAAGCCGGGTGGCAGGCCATCCTCCGTACCCGGGGCCGCACCCTTGAAGCCGCGCGCATCGTCCCCGCCAGGGAATCGCTCCACCTTGACGACGTCCGCACCGAGGTCCGCAAGCATCAGCCCGCAGGTCGGACCGGCCATGATCTGTGCAAGCTCCAGGACCCTTACGTCCTGGAGAGGTTGGTGCGCCTCATGCATCGAGATCACCGCCAAGCACGGAAGGGCATGAGCCGCATGATACGGACCGCCTCTCCGGCTCATCCTGCGTCAACAGCGGAGAAAGGTTCAAGGCTGGACATCCTCCTGCGATCACTCGACGCGCAGTCCGAGTTCATCGACCAAGCGCGCGTTCACGCGGTGGTCCTCGGCCAAGATGCGGGCGAACTCCTCAGTCCCGGTCTGGCCGACGTCACCGCCGAGCAGGGCAACGCGTCGGCGCACATCCGGCGCGGCAAGCGCGGCGTTGACCTCCGCGTTCAGCTTCGAAAGCACCGTGCCGGGCGTGCCGCGGGGCGCAAAGAGGCCGAGCCAAGTCATGTGCGCGTACCCCGGCAAGCCGAACTCCGCGGCCGCAGGAACGTCCGGCGCGGAGGGCCAGCGCTCGGCCGACGTTACGGCGAGCGCGCGCATCCGTCCGGACTGGACGTGCGGCATGGCGGCGACGAGGCTGGTGATCACGACCGGAAGCTGCCCACCGATGGCGTCGTTCAGGGAGGGGCCGGAACCGCGGTAGGGCACATGGTTCAGCCGGACGCCTGCGGCCTTGGCCAGCAGTTCGCCCGCAACGTGGCTCGGTGTGCCGACGCCCGCACTGCCGAAAGATACTGCGCCCGGGGTGGTGCGGGCTGCCGAGAGCAGGTCGCCGAGAGACTGGTAGGGAGACGAGACGGAGGTGGCGATGAGGGAGGGGCCACGCATCATCTCCGCCACCGGCGCGAGGTCATCGAGGGTATAGCCCGCGTTGCGGAAGAGCGCGGGATTCAGGGTGTGGTTGTTGGCGGTGACCAGCAGCGTATAGCCATCTCCTGGCGACTGCGCGACGTAGGTGCTGGCGACATTGCCCCCACCGCCGGGGCGGTTCTCTACGATCACAGTCTGCTGGAGGGTGGCCGAGAGGCGCTCGGCGAGGATGCGGGCCAGCGAGTCCGCGCTGCCGCCAGGTGCGACAATCACAACGAGGCGCAGCGGCCTGTCTGGCCAAGTAGCGGCTCTTGCGGCCAGCGGTACCGCGAGGAGGCCTCCTAGCAAGTGGCGCCTCGGAACGCCTTGATGGCGTCTCGCCATGAACTCGTCCTCCCTCACCTGGCCCGTTCGGGTGTCCAGGTTCTATTGCTTGCCACCATCCTTGCCACAGTTTTCCCCGCAGATCTTCTGAGAACTTGGCTCGTGCCCGATGCTGACCTTGAAGGTGACAGACCAAAGCCGCTCACCAGCGCTGACGGGTCCCGGCACCTTGTGCTGCGCTACGTCGAGTGGGCGTGAGGCAGCGTGTTGCTGGCTGAGCGCTGGCGATTTTCGGATACCTCCGGTGGGAGCACGCAAAATGGAAGAGCCTCTGCCGCATGTGAGATGATCATGACCGACTTGGCTGATACGATTCGGGAGAGAGAACATATGGCGCTCTATGCACTGGACGGGATGGCACCCACGCTACCCGGGGATGGCCGCTTCTGGATCGCGCCGGATGCTCATGTCATCGGGGACATCTCCGTGGGAGAGGACGTAAGCTTCTGGTTCGGTTCTGTAGTTCGCGGGGACAGCACACGTATCGCGATCGGGGATCGGAGTAACATCCAGGAGGGAGCTATGCTGCACTCTGACCCAGGAGCACCGCTCACCATCGGGGCTGACGTCACCGTCGGTCATCACGCCATCCTGCATGGCTGCACCGTAGGTGATTGCTCGTTGATCGGAATGGGAGCGACGGTGCTGAACGGGGCCCGGATCGGGCGGTTCTCTATCGTTGGCGCAAACGCCCTGGTCACCGAGGGCAAGGTTTTCCCGGAATTCTCCCTTATTGTCGGCGCTCCGGCCAGGGTCGCTCGCACGCTCGATTCGTCGGCGGCAGACACCCTCCTTGCAACGGCAGCCCACTACGTTTCCAATTGGCGTCGCTTCGCCGCCGGACTGCGACGGATCGACTGATGGCCGCCATTCCGCTGGGAAGCGGCCGTCTAGGGGTGCCATCCGTGCGGGCAATGCACGCGCCCTGGACGTCGCCAGTGCCGCGGCCTGGCCAAGCCTGGATGCACGACCTGTCGGGCAGTCGGCACCTGGCTTCGAGGTCGTGTCGTGGGTCGGGCTGGTAGCCCTGGGCGGAACGCCCGCTTCCATCGTCGCGCGCCTGAACGCCGAACTCGTTAAGGTCCTCGCGATGCCGGAGGTCCGGAGGTCACTTGAGACGCTCCGCTCCCCGCCCAGCCCGAGCACGCAGGAAGCGATGCAGGCCTTCGTGTCGGGGACGATCCGCCAATGGCAGAAGGTCGTCTGCGAGGCAGGAATCGAGCGTCAGTAGGTCCGGAGCCTGCTGAACTCACAGGATCTGACCTGTAGATCCTGCAGGTGGTGTCTGTCGGGGAGGCCTCAGTTGGACGTGGCAAGGGGGCGGCACCGCACCAAGCGTGTCGATGCCGAGCTGCTAATGCCGTGGCGGCGGGGCTGCCCTGTTCGGAAGTGTCGTCAAAGGCCTTGTCCACCTTCCGGGGGACAAGGCAATCCGTTCCGGAATGCAGACTGTTTGCGTGGGTCATCGTGGCCTGGACAACAAGCAAGCGCCAGAAGCATAGCTGGAGGAAAGCATGTCTGGACTAGTTGGCGACCGACCCCAGCCATTCATCCCGCGCCTTGGCTCACTGTAGGTTAGTCTGGAACCAGCGACCTACGCGCTGATGCGGGTGGTGACGGGTGGCACCCTGTGCCTGAACGGGGCCGGGCGTCTGCGGATCATCGACATCGGCGGGCCTACCGTCGAGAGCACTGCTCGCTTCAACGCGAGCCTCGGCTTCGAGCCGGACCTGCTCTGGAGCTACTACATCACGGGGCTGGAACTCGTCGGCGGGCTGCTGCTCGTGCTGGGCCTGCTCACCCGCCCCGCCACCCTCCTGTTCACGGGTCTCCTGGTCGTCGCGACCTTCTACGTCACGCCCCGCTTCGGCTTCTGGTCGCGCGACGGTGACGTCCAGTACGCGGCGCTGCTCCTCGTCTTGATCCTGTCCATCCTTGTGAGGGGAGACGGTGCCTACTCGCTGGACCGGCGTATCGGACGAGGGTTCTGATAGGTCGGCGCTCCACCCTGGTCTGGGCGGGGCGCCGATCCGGTGGTCACGTGTCCAGGTTGATGCCGAGCTCACGGATCAGGGGCAGCCAGGTCCGTGCCTCGGCCTGAATCCTGTCGCGGTACTGCGCTGGGCCCAGGTGGACAGGTTGGGCACCCAGCTCCTGCATGCGGCGGACCACCTCTTCATCGCGCACCGCCTCGCCGATGAGGGTGTCCATCCGCTGGAGCAACCCGTCCGGCGTGCCTGCCCGCATCAGGGCGCCCTGGGCCGAGCCGTACTCATGGCCCGGGAAGCCCTGTTCGGCCAGTGTCGTCAGGTTAGGATACTCGCGAAGGCGGTCCGCTGATGCAGCAGCGATCGGGATCGCCTTGCCGCCCTGATAGGCTGCCGCGCCGCTCGCGTAGTCCAGGAACATAGCTTGAACGGTACCGGCCATCAGGTCGTTGACGGCCGGGGCCGCACCTCGGTAGGGCACGTGGGTCACCCTGATGTCCATGAGCCTGCAGAAGCGCTCGAGAGCGAGATGATGCGGCGAGCCCACGCCCGGGGAGGCCATGGTGACCTGATTGGGCCGCGCTTTGACGTAGGCAATGAACTCGCGCGCGTCACGGACAGGCAGGCTCGGGTGAACGGCCAGCAGCATGCTGAACTGCACATAAAGCGCGACCGGAGCGAAGTCCTTGTCCGGGTCATAGGGCAGCTGGCGGTAGAGCGCCCGGTTGTAGACCAGAATACCCATGTCGGCGCTGAGGACGGTCTGCCCGTCTGCCGGGGACTTGGCGACATTGTCCGCGCCGATAGAGCCAGCCGCCCCGGGCCGGTTGTCCACCACGATCGGCTGCCCCAGGCGCGGTGCGATCGCGTTCGTCAGGAGGCGGGCGATCACGTCAGTGGCGCCGCCGGGCGGGTAGGCCACGACCCACCGCAGGGGGCGTCCGGTCTGCGCACGCACCAGGGCAGGGGCGGCAAGCGCCCCCATCATACCTAGGCCGAGGCTGCGCCTCGTCACCGTCGGCCGATCCAGGAGGCCATCTCTCTTGGGCATCTCGTCTCCTCTTGCTTGGAAGGCGCTCAAAACCGAGCTGCCCAGGCGGCGATGCGATCAGCGGCCTCTTCCACCAGTACGGGCTGGCCGGACAGGTAGTGGTTCGCCCCGACGAGGCGGTGGAGTTCCGCCCGATCCCCGGCGGCCCCCATCCATGCGTCCCGCGTCGAAGGGAAGGTGGAGCCATCCGCAGTATGCTCCAGCAGGAGCACCGGCACGCCCGTGCGGGCCAGGTTAGTCGGGCCGTCCGCCTGGCTGCAGGATGCCCACTGGCTGAGGAAGGCGGTCAGGGTGGTGATCCGTCCCATGGCGTTGGCGGCGTAGTTCACGTCGCGTGCAGGCCCCCAGATGCTGCCCGCCTCCCGGTCGTTGGCGTCTAGGGAGAGGTCCAGCAGGCGCGGGTCCGCCTGGGTGCGGTGGATGAGGAACGGCATGTCCGGTGGTGCGCCAGGCGTTGCGCGAAGCTGCCGCAGCCGTCGCCATGCCCAGGCCTCGATCCGGTCGCGGCGCGCCCTCTGCGCGGCCCGGAATCGCTCGATCCAATCGGGCGAGAACCCCGGTCCGTTCACCGGGTTGTAGACATCCAGCTCGGGATCGCCCGAGAGAGGGTCGTCCTCCTGGACCACGGAGGGGTCGATCCACTCTTCCATCAACCGCGACCGCCCGGCATGCGCGGCGGTCAGCACGATGCCCGCTGCGGGTGGAAGATCCGACGGCTCGATGGCGATAGGGGTACCATCCGGCGTCCGGGTCACGGTCAGCCGCTCCGCCTGGGCTTGGTAGAAGGCCGCCAGGGCACCACCGCCCGAGTTCCCGACGAGGAAGACCTGCTCGTAGCCAAGACCCTGCAGGAAGCGTACCCCGGCACCGAGGTCCTGAACCACCCGCTCCATCAGCAGCGTGGTGTCGCTGCCCACGTAGCGACTGTTCAGGCCGAGGCAGCAGATGCCTCGCCGCGCCAGGGGCGAGATAAGGTAGTGGCCCATGAAGTTGCTGGTCGGGTGCATGACGATGCACGCGGTCCGCCGCGTCCCCTCGGGTTTCTCGTAGGCGCCGAAGATACGAGGTGCCTTCATCTGGAGGCCGGATTGGCTCTCCATCGCGCTCCCAGGCTTGACGTCGATGACGGCGAGCTTGCGCTCAGGCATGGGCCCGCGACGCCTTCTCCCGGGTCCAGGTCGCAAGCGCCGAGTGGGCGTCCTTCTCGGCCTCGGCCATCTCCTCGTCGGAAGCGATGCGCGTCGTGAGCTCCAGGCGCAGGCCGTTCGGGTCGAAGAAGTAGATGCTGCGGATGATCTCGTGGTCCGTGATGCCGAGGATCTCGACCCCAGCCGCCTCCAACCGGTCCTTGGCAGCCTGAAGCTCGTCCTCGCTTCCTACCTCCAGGGCGAGGTGGTTGACCCAGGCCGGGGTGTTGGGCGAGGGCAGGGGAGCTACGTTGTCCCCGAGATCGAAGAAGGCGATGAACGAGTTGTCCCGCATCTGGAAGAAGATGTGGACGTAGGGGCAGTACTCCCCCGTGCTCGGCACGTTGTCGGCCTTGATCACGTGGACCAACGGCAGGCCGAGCAGATCCTCGTAGAAGTGCCGGGTCTCCTCGGCGTCCCGGCAGCGCCACGCGAAGTGGTGCAGCCCGCTGACGGGAGGCATAGTGTCCGTACCCATCTCACTGTCTCCTTCCGGTTGCTGGCAGCTTGCCGGGGCCGCCGCTCGCCTCTGTCCCCCTCGTAGGGGACGTCCCTTGATTTCCACTCGACGGACGGCTGCCTCGGACTGCCGTGCGGGGCGGCCGCCCGATGATCGGCCGAATGCGTCTTCGCGGGGTGTCAGCCGTCCATCGAAATGCCGAGGGTGCGGATGAGCGGGGGCCAGATGCGGCGATCCGCTGCGAGGACGCGCTCGAACTCGTCGGGTGTCCCAGCGGCAGGGTCGAGGCCCATTTCCCGGAAGCGGGCCTGCATCGCGGGCTGGCGCATGGTGTCGAGCAGTGCAGCGGTCAGGCGCGCCGCCACATCGTCAGGCACGGCGCGCGGGACGACAAGGGCCTGCCAGTTCGAGGTCTGCATCTCCTCTCCCAGGGCCTCGGTCAGGGTCGGCACGTCGGGCAGCGACGCAAGCCGACGGCCCGAGGCGATCGCGAGGGGCCGCACCTGGCCAGTGCGGAACATCTCGGCGCTCGACGCGTAATTGACCAGCACGGATTCCACGTTACCGGCGACGACGTCGTTCATCGCGGGGCCCGTTCCCCGATAGGGGATGTGGTTCAGCCGGATGCCTGTGATCTTCTGCAGCAACTCCATCACCAGATGGTGGGGCGAGCCTATGCCAGGCGAGGCGTAGTCGATCTGCCCGGGCTTGGCCCTTGCCCGTGTGACGAAGTCCTGCAACGAGCGGTCCGGCACGCCCCGCCCCACTGCCAGGACCAGCGGCACGCGCGCGAACATGCCGACAGGCCGGAAGTCGTTCTCGGGATCGAAGGGCAGGCGCCGGAATAGCGCGGCGTTGAAGACCAGCGCGGCGCTGTCCACCGAGAGCACGGTGTAGCCATCGGGCGCCGAGCGCGCCACGGCCTCCGTGCCGATGTTGGTGCCCGCACCCGGTCGGTTCTCGACCACCACGGGCTGAGCTAACCGGGACGACATCTCCGTGGCGATCAGGCGCGCCATTACGTCCGTGCCGCCACCTGCCGCGTAGGGTACGACCCACCGGATCGGACGGTCGGGGTAGGCCGCCCGGGCGGCGCCCGCCCATGCTAGGGCAACCCCGCCGATCGTGGCGCCAAGCGCGGCGCGACGGGAGACGATTGCGCTCATGGTGTTCCTCCCCATTCTGTTCTTCCGGGCTGCTCAGGACATGGAGCTCAGGGTGAGCGCTGGCTGCGTGGTCTCGGCTCCGGCGCCACGCACCCGGTCGAGGACGGCGGCTGGATCCGGGACCGAACGGCCGCGCCAGGCCACGTGCCCGTCAGGCCGAACCAGGACGAGCGGGGCCGCGTAGAGCGCAGCGACGGCCGGATCGTCGATGGTCACGACATCAAAGGGTACGCCGCGAGCCCGCGCCGCCTCCGCCAGGGCTGCGGCATCGGTGTCCCCGCCCCCGGTAAATTGCAGCAGCACGAAGCCGCGCCCGAACAGATCCAGTGTCGAGCGGCCATCCGACAGCCAGGCATGGGGCGCACGCGCTCCGGGACGCGCGGTGGGCGTATAGGCAGCGTAGTCGTCCGGCGGCGCCGGGGTGCCATCGGGGATGCAGATGGGGCTGTCGTCGTAGCGATAGCCGACCTGCAGGCCCCAGGACTGCCACTCGGCCTGGGTGCTCTCCTTCAGCCCGGCGCCGATCTCCCGCCGCAGGGCCTCCGCTGCCGGCGTGTCGTCCAGCACGATGGAGCAGTCCTTAGGCGAGACCCAGGCCTTGAAGTTCTCGGTGGAGAAACGCGCGTTGCGCGCCGCCACCGGCCTGCGCTCCGTCGTGTAGCTGTCGAGGATGCCGGGCGGGGCCCAGCCCTCCACCACGCCCTGCAGCTTCCAGCCGAGATCCGCGGCATCCCCCATGCCCGTGTTCATGCCGAGACCGCCAGTTGGCGACATGGTGTGGACCGAATCCCCCGCCAGCAGCACACGCCCGTCCCGGAAGGTGTCCGCCAGCATCTCGCTACGCCGCCAAGGAAGAAGCGAGATCACCTCGAAGGGGATATCGTCCCGTCCGAGGGCGCGGCGCATCCAGGCGGCCGGGTCGAAGCGGGAGAGGTCGAACTTCTCCTCCGACCCGAAGACGGTCAGGCGCCACATCTCGCGCCCGTCGATCACCGTGAGGTTGCCCCAGGATCCCTCAGGGCCGGTGAAGAGATAGCGCTCCGCCTCGCCCCAGCGGGTGTGGCGGATCAGATCCGGGCAGCGCACCAGGATGCCCATGGAGTAGTTCAGCCGCTCCTTCCCGTGCCACCCAACGCCAATCTTGGAGCGGATGGCGCTGGTCGCGCCGTCGCAGCCGACGAGGTAGTCGGCTTCCACCACGAGCGCCTCGCCGCTCTCCAGGTCCGTGACCCTGGCGCGGACGCGGTCGGGCAGCCTCTCGAAGTCGTCCAGCCGGTGCCGGTAGCGCAGCATGTCCGGCGCGCGCTCCCGCACGGCACCCTCCAGGATAGGCATCAGCCATTGCTGCGGGCAGCGCTGCTTCTTCTCCGGAGTCCAGTCCGGCGTTGGTGTGTCCCGCATGGAGGGGAAGTCGTCCCGGTCCAGCAGCTTCCCGTTCAGGCTCGTGCAGAAGACGATTGAGAGGGCGTAGTCGTCGGGGAAGCCGCAGTTGCGGACGGCATCGGCGATGCCCCAGCGGCGGAAGAACTCCATGGTCCGCACGGCCACCAGGCCGGTGCGGGGGTGCTCCACATGGCCGTCGCCCTGATCGAGCAGGAGGGCATCCACGCCACGCCAGGCAAGATCCAGTCCTAGGCCAAGCCCGACGGGACCTGCCCCGATGATCAGGACGCGCGTACTCATGGTTCTCATCTACCGGCTTCCTCCGCCCCGCCGTTTTCGGTCAGGGTTACCTGTCACTGATGCAGTTCGGTCAGGGCGCCCGGAGACGCTGGTCCGCCATGGCACCTGGCTCGTGACGGTGCACCTTCTCCCGGCCGAAAGCATCGGGGGTTGGTACGGGCTCCCCCGACCTCGGAGCCCACTCTCCGCTGTGAGCTCGGTGGGGACGGCGCTGAACCCCTGCGCCAGCCGCCTCAGCATCGGATCTGGCGCCCGAGCCGAACCTGCCCTTGGGACTACGCCGGGGCATCTCTCCTCCCCTTGCTTTGGCAGCTACCATGCCGGGACTGCCGCCCGCGGCTGTCCCCCTGGTGGGGGACATGACTTGATTTCCGTTCGCCGGAATGGCTGATTCCCGCGAGCGCCCAAGGCGCATGGGGAGGAAGCTGGCCAATGCTGGCATTGCACGCGCCGCGCGTGCCTGACGACGCCGGGCAGCTGTTCTCGGCGGTGACCCACGCGGTCATGGCGATCGGCGAGCACGACTTCGAGGGCCTGCTCCTCCAGGCGCTCCGCCCTATTGCGGGCGTGCACCACTGCTCGGTCTTCCTCATCGAGGGAGGGCGCGGGGTCTCCTGCCTCGGTGCCGCGAGCAGCGATGGAACCTCGGTCTCCCGGAAGGCCGCTGAGCGCTACATCTCCTCCTACTGGCAGGAAGACCCGGGCCTGCGGCGGGTCGGGGGAGTGTCCTTCGCGAGCCATGCGGGCCTGCGACGCATCAGCTCAGGGGACATACGGAACCCGGCCTACCGCCGCGAGTGCTACGACACCCTGGGCATTGTCGAGCGCGCGACGCTCTACAGGGACTTTGCCGACTGTCGCCTTGTCCTCTCGCTGCAC
Source organism: Roseomonas populi (assembly GCF_024594815.1). Taxonomy (GTDB): domain Bacteria; phylum Pseudomonadota; class Alphaproteobacteria; order Acetobacterales; family Acetobacteraceae; genus Roseomonas; species Roseomonas populi. Next base: position 78,361 of record NZ_JANJOU010000027.1, read on the forward strand.
CGCACCTCGGGGGATGGCCAATTCCGGCCGGATGAACTCCGTGCCCTCGCCAGCGTGGCGGACCCGATCACGGCTGCGGTCGCCCGGCACCATCGCCTGAGGATCGCCGCAACCGAGAGGAGGACGGCCGACCCGGCCCGCTTGCCCACCCTCCTGGCGGCCCTGGTGCCGGAACTCTCGGAGCGAGAACTAGAGGTATGCTCCCTTACGGTCCTTGGTCATGGGACGGAGGCCATCGCTGCGCGCCTGGGGCTGAGGCCGTCCAGCATCACGACCTATCGCAAGCGCGCCTACTGCAAGGCGGGCGTCAACTCCGCCGCGGAGCTTGCCGCCCTCTGCCTGGAGCACTTCGCCGGAGCAGAGTGACCTGTCCCCCGTGCTGGGGACAGCGCCCCGGACGTCACCGGCTAGGCTTTCTACGCTCTTGTCGGGAGGAACGAAGCAGGCATGGTCCACTGTCCCGATACGTCGCCACGTCCGTCGACCTTCTATGACTACCGGGTGCACCCCTTCCGGGCGCCCGATGAGCTGAGAGGTGGTGCCGAACGCCACTCGGTGGCAATCGTCGGTGCTGGCCCGACGGGTCTCCTAACCGCCATCGGCCTGGCCCAGCACGGCGTGCACTCGGTGGTCTTGGCGCAGGACGTCCAGGTCTCCCATGGCAGCCGGGCTGCTGTGCTCGTCCGCCGCTCGATGGAGATCCTGCAGCGACGCGGCGTGGTCGACCCATTCGCCGGGAAGGGGCTGCCCTGGTCGGGTGGCCGGTCCTTCTACCGGGGGCAGGAGGTCTACCGGATGACCATGCCGCACGAGGAGGGCCAGCGGCATCCGCCCGCCACCAACGTCCAGCAGCAGTATATCGAGGAGTTCCTCTCCGACGTCGCGGAGCGGGAGCCCCTGATCGACCTGCGGTGGGGTTCGCGGGTGACCTCGTTCGAGCAGGACGGGGAGGAGGCGCGGCTCGGCGTCGATACACCGGAGGGGGCTTACATGCTCCGGGCCAGCTACGCCGTCGCGGCCGACGGTGGGCGATCGGACCTCCGGCGGATGCTCGGCCTCCGGATGGAGGGGCGGGCCTATTCGGGCCGCTTCGTCATCGCGGACATCAGGATCGACCTGCCTCTACCGACGGAGCGCCTCTGCTACTTCGACCCCGACTGGAACCCGGGCAACAACGTCCTGGTGCACCGGATGCCGGACAGCCTCTGGCGCATCGACTTCCGCCTGCCCGACGACGAGACGCCGGAGCAGGCCCTGGAGCCCGAACTGCTCAGGCAGCGCATCGAGCTGACGCTCCGGATGGTCGGCCACCCCCTCCCTTGGACGCTGGACTGGGCGACGGTCTACTCGGCCAGTGCGCTCACTCTCCCGCGCTACGTGCACGGAAGGCTGGCCTTCGTCGGGGACGCAGCCCACCTGCTGCCCATCTTCGGGGTGCGGGGCGCCAACACGGGCATCCAGGACAGCGACAACCTGGCCTGGAAGCTGGCCTACGTGCTGCGCGGCCTGGGTGGCCCCGGCCTGCTGGAGAGCTACTCGGACGAGCGAGTCGAGGCCGTCCGCGAGATCTGCGAGGAGGCGGGCAAGAGCACGCGCTTCATGACGCCGCCGAGCCGTGGCTATCGCCTGATGCGGGATGCCGCCCTGTCCTTCACCCTTTCCGAGGCCTTCACCAAGGACCTGCTGCACTGGCGCACCGCGCGGCCCCACGATTATCGGACCTCGCTCCTGAACAGCGATCCGGCAGCGGATGCGGCATTCACCAGCGGGCCTCGCTTCGGAGCACCGGTGCCCGACATCCGGCTGGCGGACGGATCGCACCTGCTCGACCATCTCGGCCCCGACTTCCATCTGATCTGCTTCGGGGACGGCGACACCCAAGGGATGGGCGACCTCCTGAAGGCGGCACGGCGCAGCCGGATACCCCTTCGCGTCTTGCTTCTGCGGCGGGAGGGAACCCCGCCCGCAACGGGCTACGATGCTCAGGTCGAGGACACGGGCAGCAATGTCGCAGACAGATTCGGCGCACTGCCAGGGACTGCCTACCTCGTCCGGCCTGACGGCCATGTATGCGCGCGTTGGCTGCGTCCGGAACCAGCAGCCCTGAAGCAGGCGCTGGCCGTTGCCTGTGCGGCCCAGGAGTAGATGGCATGATCCCGCAGATCCCTGTTACGACCCTGGAGGCGGCCAGCGACCTGCTGGCCGAGGCCATCGACAGTGCAGGTCCCGAGAAGGAGGCCCTGTTCCTCGCCAAGCTGGCCTTGGCGCTGGCGGCCCATCTTGATGACAACGCCGTCCTGGGTACGGCCGTAGCGGCAGCCCTGGCCGACCTCTGAGTCCCAGACCTCGGAGGTTGAGCCTGCCAAGGACCGCTGATCCACACTTGGGTATTTCATGGAGCCATTCGCCATTGGTCCATGACCTATCGTCCTTGAGCCACGACAGCATTCCCCACGGCAGGGGAGGGCAGCATCAGGAGAAGGCGATCTCTGGGTGGCGCATCGTCTGGACCAGGCGCCTCCAGCTTGCGACGAGTGGCGATTGGTCGTCCGCACGCCAGGCTGCCAGCAGCTCGACACGCTGGTCACCCGCGAGGGCGTGCAGGTTTCGGAATGCTACTCCCTGGATGGCATGGCGCCTGGCAGAGGCGGGAACGAGCGCCACCCCGATCCCGGCGACGACGAACGAGAGCAGGGTCGGCATGACGGCCCTCTGAACGATCTGGGGCTGTACGCCGCCGCTCCGCAAGACAGTCTGGATCAGTTGCGACAGGTATGGCGAGGCCTCCTCAGAGAAGGCAACGAGCGGCTCGCCCGCCAGATCCGGGATGCCGATCAGATGCCGCGCCGCCAGGGGATGGTCACTCGGCAGGACCAACATCAGCTCCTCGCGCTGGATGACGCATGAGCTGAGGTCCGGTCCTTCCAGCAACGGCCGAACCAGGGCGACGTCGAGCGATCCGGAGCGCAGCCCGGCGAGCAGCGGGATGGATGTCATCTCCCGCAGGTCGAGTTCGATCCCGGGATGGGCGGTGCGGAAGACGCGGATCATCTCGGGCAAGAAGTCGTAGGCGGTGCTGGCTGTGAAGCCGATCGACAGGCACGATGGCCCCTGCTCGGCCGCACGGCGGGCCGCCTGCGCGGCGAGGTCCACCACCTCGGGGACCGGGCGTATCTTGGCCAGGAACGCCTGGCCCGCCGGGGTCAGCGAGACGGACCGGGTCGTGCGGCTCAGCAACGGCGTCCCGACGAGCTGCTCCAGCTGCCGGATGATCTGGCTCAGCGGCGGCTGGGTCATGTTCAGGCGGCGTGCGGCCCGGCCGAAATGCAGCTCTTCCGCAAGGGTCATGAAGGCCTGGAGGTGCCGCATCTCGATCACTTCACCCTCCAGCCCCGATTGAGTGCTTTCACCACCTAATAGGGTCGGAATTACAATTGGAGGGGTCCGAATGAAACGGGTAGGTGTTCGGCAAGGAAAACGGCACACGAGCCCACGTCCAGCAGGGGTGTCCCCATGCAAGCCTTATCCCGTCGCGGCGTTCTCGGCGCGGCGACCCTCCTCTCCTCGTCCCGTGACGTCCTGGCGCAGGAGGATGCCTACCCTACACGTCCGATACGCCTGATCGTTCCCTTCGGTCCGGGCAGCACCACCGACATCCTTGCCCGCCTCGTCGCGCAGAAGCTGACCGATGAGCTCGGCCAGCCGGTCGTCGTGGAGAACCGGGTGGGAGCGGGCGGCAACATCGGCACGGAGGTCGCGGCGCGCGCCGCGGCGGACGGCTACACGCTGCTTCTCGGGGCGGCGAGCACCAACGCCGTCAACCCGAGCCTCTACAGCAACCTGCGCTTCGACCCGATCCGGGACTTCACGCCCGTCATCCACGTCGCCTCCGTGACGAACGTGCTGGTCGTGCATCCGGACCTGCCGGTGAGGAGCGTCCCGGAGCTGATCGCCCTCGCGAAACGGCAGGACCTTTCCTACGCCTCGGGCGGCGCGGGCGGCACGATCCATCTCTCGGGCGAGCTGTTCAAGAATCTCGCGGGCGTGGACATGGTGCACGTGCCCTACAACGGCAGCGCCGCCGCCTATCCGGACCTGCTCAGCGGCCGGGTGCCGGTGATGTTCGACTCCATCGCCACCTGCCTGCCTCACATCCAGGGCGGGCGTCTCCGCGCGCTGGCGGTCACGGCGCCCTATCCGTCGCCGCTGCTTCCCGGCCTGAAGCCGATCGCCGAGTCCGGGCTGCCCGGCTACGCGGTCGAGGGGTGGTACGGCCTCTTCGCACCCTCCGGCACGCCCGGGCCGATCGTCGCCCGGCTGAACGCCGCGCTGGTCCGGGCGCTGTCCGAACCGGCGACCCAGCAGGCGCTGCTGCAGCAGGGTGCCCAGCAGAAGGCGGACACGCCGGAAGCGTTCCGCGCCTTCGTGCTGTCGGAGCGTGACAAGTGGGCCGCCCTGATCAAGGCCGCGGGCATCACCCAGAACTGACGCGGGCGCCGCGCTGCTCGGCCCCGTTCGCCGGAAGGAAGCATCATGAGTGCCGACGAACTCGCCTTCCTCACCATTGCGGAGGCCGGGCGGCTGATTGCCCGACGCGCCCTCTCTCCGGTCGATCTGGTGAAGCCGCTGATCGCGCGGGCGGAGGCGCTGGAGCCGCAGCTGCACGCCTATCTGCGCCCGACCTTCGACGCGGCGCTGGAGCAGGCTCGGCGTGCCGAGGGGGAGATCCTGTCGGGCGGCGCCCAGAGCCCGCTGCACGGCATCCCCTATGGCTTGAAGGACGTGGTGGACGCGGCCGGGCTGCCGACCACCGGGCAATCGCGTGTCTATGCCGATGGCGTCGCGCGGGAGGACGCCGAGGTCACGGCCCGGCTGCGCGCGGCCGGGGCCATCCTGCTCGGCAAGCTCACCACGCATGAGGGGGCGCATGGTGGCCCCTCCTTCGACCTGGCTTGGCCGCCCGCTCGCAACCCCTGGAACACCGAACACTTCACGGGCGGATCATCCTCCGGCTCCGGCGCGGCGGTGGCGGCGGGGCTCATGCCGCTCGCGATCGGCAGCGACACGGGCGGCTCCGTCCGGAACCCGGCGGGGTTCTGCGGGCTGGTCGGCCTGAAGCCGACGTCGGGCCTCGTCAGCAGGCGCGGGGTGATGCCCAACTCCTTCAGCCTCGACCATGTCGGGCCGCTGACCTGGACGGTGGAGGATTGCGCCATCGCCCTCCAGGCTATGGCCGGGCACGACCCGCGCGATCCTGCGAGCGCCGCCGTCGTTCCGCCGGACTACCGCGCCGCCCTGACGGGCGACATCCGCGGCCTGCGCGTGGGCGTGCTGCGGCATCTTTATGAGGAGGAGGGCGCGGCGGCCCCTGCCACGGCGAAGGCGCTGGAGGAGGCGTTCGACGTGCTGCGCCGGATGGGCGCCAGGCTGGAGGAGGTCCGCATCCGCTCCTCCACTGCCTACAACGACGTGAAAATCGTCATCGGCGAGAGCGAGATCCATGCGGTCCATGCCGGGGCCCTGCGCGAGCGGCCCGGCGACTTCGGAGAGGATTTCCTGGCACGCATCCTGCCCGCCATCCTGTTCCGCGGCCCGGACTACGTGCAGGCGCAGCGGCTGCGCCGAATGATGATGGAGGAGTTCGACCGCCTCTACGAGCGTTTCGACGTGCTGGTCACCGCCGCGCCCAGCATCGCGCCGCGCCTGGACGCCTACCGGCCGATCCAGTTCTGGCGGAAGGCGACCTCTCTGGTGACGCCTTTCAACATCCCGACCGGCCCGGCCCTGGCGCAGTGCATCGGCTTCCACGAGGGCCTTCCCCTCTCCATGCAGGTCGCGGCCCGACCCTTCGATGAGGCGACGGTACTGCGGGTGGCACACGCTTATGAGCGGGCGACGAACTGGCGCTCCACCCGGCCCCAGCTTGATCCGCAGGCTCCGCCGCCAGTTACCCCAGCGGTGCCTGACCCCGAGCCGTCGTCGCTTACCCAAGGGGAGGAGGATGCCCTGCGGGAGCTCGCGCGCAGCGCCGGGCTGGTCCTGCCGGAGCGCGCCTTCCGGCACCTGTGCTCGGCAGCCCCTTATGCCCAGGCCATGGTGGAACGGCTGCGGGCCCCGGTTCCGCTGGCGCAGGAACCGGCCTACCGGATCGGGTGATGTCCAAAGGAGGAGCGCCTACCACCTCACCGGCACGGACATGCGGCGGTCCAGGCTGCCCGTACCGAGCTCGGCTGTCGGCCTACCCCTCTCGGAAGCGGGCAGGATCTTCGATGCCGAGTTCTGCAGCTTTGGCGCCAAAGGCCTGTTCGTAGATTGCCGTCAGGCGGGTTCCCGGCCCTTTGTCGGCACTCTCCCCGACCGTCACGTCGGATAGAGCGGGCAGGCCAGCCTCGATGCCGATGGCCATGAGATGAGAGGCCTGCAGCTTCGCCTCGGCGACGGCAAGCTGCTCCTTGAACTCGGCCGCGCGCTGATCCATGACCTCGGCCCGGCGGGTCTGCTCGATGAGTGCGGCCTGCACCTGATCCAGTTGCGCTGTTGCCTCGAGCACGGCGGCCTCAAGCCGGTCGCCGAAGCCCTGAAGGTGCCAAAGGCTGCAGTGCTGGGGCTAGATTGTGCTGCATCGGACCTCGCGGGGGCAGAAGGCGGCACTCGATAGGCTGAACTGGGGCAGGTCGGGAGTGGTCGAGAAGTGCCCATTTCATGCTGCGCTCGCACGTATCTCAACGCGGAGCAGGGAAGGCGGGCGCTCACCCGAGGGGACACCCCGCTGCGTTCAGGTGGCCCATGCCGGGGCTGCGGCTTCAGCACTGAGGATCTCGCGCAACCGGGCAATGGCCCACTGCGCCGCCGGGCCGGGCGGGCGGCTCCTGACATGCACGACGTGGAGTTCCAGCCTGAAGCTTCCTTCCTGACGGAGGCGCAGCCGCTGCAGCTTCCCGCTGGCCAGGAGCTCGGATACGAAGTGCTTCGGCAGGTAGCCCCAGCCGAAGCCCTCCATAATGAAGCCCCGCTGCGCGTGGATGTTCGCGAAGCGCCAGAGCCGGTCGCCGACGATCCCGCGCGCGCGGCTGCCCGCCTCGCCGCCGTCCACGAGCACGAGCTGGACGTGCCCGCCGAGGTCCCTTCGTGTCAGGGTGCCGGGATGAGCGGCCAGCGCGTGCGCGGGCGCGACGACCGGGATCATCTCAATCTCCGTCAACACCTCCGCCTCCAGGTCTCCCACGTCGCCCCCGTTGTAGGGTCCGTTGTAGGGATAGATGGCAAGGTCCGCCGTCCCGCCCCGGAGGTGCCGCTCCGCATCCTGCGACGCCTCTGACAGCAGCGTCACCGGCAGGCCGGGGAAGGCCTCGTTCAGCGCCCTGAGCGAGCGCATGCCGGGGCCGGTAGGCAGGAACTGGTGGGCGAAGATGGTCAGCTCCGGCTCCAGGCCGCCCCGGATGGCGTCGGCGCGCGCCCGGAGCGCCTCTGCGCCCTCGACGACACGACGCGCCTCCAAGAGTACGGCCTGCCCAGCCTCGGTCAGGCGGGGCACCTTGCTCGACCGGTCGAAGAGCGGCAGCCGCAGCGTCGTCTCCAGCGCCTGGACGGCTTGGCTGACCGCCGACTGGACGCGCCGCAGGCGACGGGCTGCGGCCGAGAAGCTGCCCGCCTCGGCGATGGCGATGAGCACGCGCATCTGGTCGAGAGTTAGCGGGTCCAGCATCCATCATCTCAACTGATTAAAGCGTGCAGAATTTGAGCAGTTATGAAGATGATCGGCAAGGCGCAGCTTCTCCACGGCAGCGGGTGGTCGCTGCTTCTCGGAAGGAATGCTCCCATGCGTCAGATCCTCGTCGCCGCCCTATTTGGCGCCACCCTGCTCGCCTTTGCCGTCCCGGCATCCGCCGAGGGTTTCGACGGGCGCGGCCCCTCCGCCTTCCCTGCCTACGTGTCGAGCTCGGACCGCACCCCGCTCGCCGGGGGCACCACGACCCGGGGTCAGGCCGCCCAGAACCTGCTCCAGTCCAGCGGCGTCACGGGCGGCGGCGGCCAGCACGGCTGAGCCACCCATCACCGGACATCGTCGGGTCGCCGAGGTGGCGGCCCGGCATCGGGCGGCGCCCTCTCGGGCGGGAGATGCCCGACAGCAGGAGGACGCTACCATGCCTGATAACGCCGCTGCTGCCCGTCCCGGGCACGCCAGGCCCTCTGCCGTAGGCGCGCTGCCAGGCGCCGGATGGCTGCTCCTGGCCGTGCTGGCCACGGGCGTCGCCGTCTGGTCCATGCGCTACGGGCTGCCCGTGGTGCCGCAGCCGAACCTCTCCAACTTCGTCACCCGGCGTCCGGCCCTCACCGTCCACGCCCTGTCCGCCTCCATCGCGCTGCTGGTCGGGCCGTGGCAGTTCCTGCCGGGGCTGCGGGCCCGCTGCATCGCCCTGCACCGGGCGCTCGGGCGCACCTACGCCGTCGCCGTCCTGGTGGCTTGGCTCTCCTCCATCCCGATCGCGCTCCACGCCGAGACCGGGGCGGTCGCCTCCGCCGGGTTCCTGGCGCTCGGCGCCGCCTGGATCGCCACGACCGCGGTGGCGGTGGAGCGCGCGATGCAGCGCGACATCGCAGCGCACCGTCGCTGGATGGTGAGGAGCTATGCCCTGACGGCCGCGGCGATCACGCTGCGGATCTATCTCGGGGCAGGGATCGCGCTCGGCATCCCGCTGACAGTGGTCTACCCGGCCATCGCGTGGCTGTGCTGGGTCCCGAACCTCCTCGCCGCCGAGTGGTGGGTGCGGCGTGCCGTGCCCGGTCTGCAATCGGCCAGGCGCTCAGGGGCGCGATGGCAATCGCCCGAGCTCGACTGATTCGCTGCCCACGGTCGTCCATATTCGGGCAGGGCGGCTGGTGTTGAGCGCTGTCCTCGGTATCGAGTTGAGTGGCCCACCAGCAGAATACCTACCATCACTCTTCATATCAGGGATCGCGCTCCGCGGGCTACTTTGGGCTTCTCAGAACCCCTGCGTCGTGTCTGCCTCGGTCTGGCGCTCCAACTCGGCGTCCAGCTCGACACCGGCTAGCACGAGGACATGAGGCCCATAGGTCCTCCGTGCCCCCGCATTCGTTGGCAGTGTCACCGCAGGCGAGCTCGCCAAATCGTCTCGATCTCCTTGTCGGAGTTGGAAACGTAGTCGGCCGTCAGATCGCAGCTACCGCCCGACTGCTGGATGCGCCCGAGGTAAAGCGTCCAGCCGTCGAAACCGACCTTGCCGTTGCTGAACGTCTGGGGACTGCCGGGCATGTCGGCAACCGGCACAGGACCGAACTCCACCTCATTGCGCTTGACTAGAGGGTGTTACGCACTGGGTGCGAGTTCTGCGGCACGCCTGAGCAGTAGGATGGTGAAGGCGACGAGGTGCAGGCCTGCCAGGGTCTGGGGCAGTCGCTCGTAGTCGCGGGCGAGGCGGCGAAAGCGGGCGAACCAGCCGAAGGAGCGCTCGACCACCCACCTCCTGGGCAGGAGCACGAAGCCGCGCTTGGCCTCGGGGAGTTTGACGACCTCCAGAGTGATGCCGTGAGCGGCAGCGGCCTGGGCGGGCCGCTCACCGGTGTAGCCCTGGTCGACATAGGCCAGGTTCACGCTCTCGCCGGTCGCGTCCTGGACGGCTTCGGCCAGGGTGGAGATGGCCGAGCGGTCATCCGCGTTGGCGGGGGTGACGTGCAGCGCCAGCAGGTGGCCGAGCGTGTCGACGGCCAGGTGCAGCTTGGAGCCCCTGGTCCGCTTATGTCCGTCCCAGGCGGCGCGTGCGCCACTCTCGGGCGTGGAGCGCAGGGTGCGGCTGTCCAGCACGGCCGCGGACGGCTCCTCCGCACGGCCCTGAGCCAGGCGGAGCACCGCCCGGAGGTCCTGGACCAGCATCTCGAAGCAGCCCGCCCGCAGCCAGCGCTGCGCCTGGTCGTAGACCGCGTGCCAGGGCGGGAGGTCGTTCGGCATCGCCCGCCAGGCCACGCCGTAGCGCACCAGGTAACGCAGCCCGTTGAACACCTCGCGCAACGGGTGCTCGCGCTGCCCGGCCTCCTCGGGCAGCAGCGTCAGGTAGGGCGCGACCAGCGCCCACTCCTCATCTGACACATCGGACGGGTACGGCTTGCGAGAGGGCATTCACCCTAAACGAGGCCGCCCGTAGGTCCGTAACACCCTCTAGCACTACCTGGGCACTTGCGGACGTGATGTGATGGACCGACCTGCTGAGGCACGACCTCGGCAGGAGGTGGTCATGGCGGATGCCGTTCGTGGGGCGAGCGGTCTGGATAGCTGGCTCGCACC
>NZ_JANJOU010000028.1 GCF_024594815.1 Roseomonas populi
GCTTTGGGTACCTCTGCCGCCCGGCCCATCCATCCCAAGCACCTACAGCGACCCCTTGACCGCTATAGGAGCTTCAAGGCCTGTTGTAACTGCGCCTCTCCGGCCCTCCTCAACGTGGAGGATGAAGGCCGTCGCGGCCTGCGTCCTTCACACGCGACGAGCCGTATCAGTGCAGGGCGAGGCTCAATACAGCAGGAGCCGGGCAGACGAGCCCGACGGTACTGCAGGCCACCACCGGCCCTCGGAGCACATCCACCTTCTCGGCAGCCATTCGCGCCATGCGGGGTCGGCTCGAGAGCACCAGGGATGGCGACCGTCTCTCGGGAGACGTGCCGGCTTCAAATACCGGCGATGGCTGATCCGCGAAGGACGGCTGCGTCAAAGGAACTTCTGCCCTCGACACAGCGGCCCGCAGAAGAGTTCCGCACCCTGCTCTCACCAGATGCACCCCAGCGAACCGCGCTGTGGTGGCGCGGATGTCCGCTCGAGCACTCCCGGACGGAACACCGCAAAGCGATCTACCCGTACCCTCAAGACTATCGAAAAGAGCCATGACATCGAAACCATTTACAACGAGCCGCTCGGTGTCTCGGCCCGCACTTGGGCCCGCCGCCACGGGCACGCGTTCCCGGGCGTGATCACGGTGGAAGATCCGGATCAGCCGGCGAGTGACCTCGTCCGCTTCGAGCAGCAGCCACCGGATCACCTGGTGCTGCGCTTTGTCGACCTCGACAGCCCCGCGCCCTCGCCCCACACCGGCCTGCCAAGGTTCAGGATGGCGGACGAAGCCGACCTCGAGCGCGCCCTTGCCTTTGGCCGGGCGAAGAGCCGGGCCCGGTTGCTGGTCCACTGCAATGCCGGAATCGGCCGGTCGACTGCCGTTGCCTTCGCTATTCTCGCCGACCGGCTCGGCCCGGGTCAGGAGCAGCAGGCGCTGGACGAAGTGCTTCGCATCCGACCGCAGGCCGTTCCCAACCTCCATGTCGTCGATCTCGCGGACAGGGTGCTCGGCCGAGGGGGTGAACTGGTCCGCGTCGTGGCTGCCTGGGACGCGGCAAGACCGGATAACGCCCGGCATCGCTCGTACAACCGACTTGCACATTTCGTCTTCAACAGCATGCGTCTTGATCCCGGCCATTGAGGTGGGAAGGAACACCATGATCATCTTTCTGGATTTCGAAGCGTCCTCGCTGGCTGTGGCCTCATTCCCCGTGGAGGCTGGTTGGGTGACGGAGGACGGAGAAGGCGAAGCGCATCTCATCCGCCCCGCGCCGGGGTGGGACGACTGGTCCGCGGAGGCCGAGAGGATGCACGGTTTGTCTCGCGAGCACCTCGCGCGGGAGGGGAAGTCCGTGGAGGAGGTAGCCCGGCGAATTCTGGACGTGCTCGGCACGGAAGGGGTGACGGTCGCGACCGACGCGGCCAGGTGGGAGCAGATGTGGTTGAATCGCCTGATGCAGGCGGCCGGGCTGATGCACTCGATCAAGGTCCTCGAACTCGAGCGCGAGGTTCTCCTGCCCGAGGCCCAGCGCATCCTCCATCTGGCGCCGGCCGAGGGCACGCGCGGCGCGCATCTTGCCCGCGGCGCTCTCCTCGACCGCGCCAGTGAGATCGTGGGCGACTCCCAGCATGCCGAGAAGGAATTGCGGCGAGTCCGCCATCGCGCCCTGCAGGATGCCGAAGGCATGCGCTGGTGGTGGCTGGAGGTTCGGGAACGCGTGGCAGAGGCTCTCGGAGAGGAGTACGGCAGCCGTCTACTCGCGCGGAAAGGATCGGTTCCGCCCGGCATCCTGGGCTGGGATTGATCTTCCCGCTTCCGCCTATCTGGGTGAGCGGAGACCTGGCTCGTGCGTGCCGGCGAGGTGTGGCGACCCGATCCCGGCTCCCGCGTCCGGCGAAGATGCCGCCGAGCCGCGACTTCCGTTCTGCGCCCATCCCAGCGGTTCGCGTGCCTCTATCGCCTTCCGGGAAGCGGAAATTCGTCCACCCCGAGTGGCCTATAGCTGCTTGGGGTCGAACGCGGCCTCGCCAGGGCGCGGCAAAGCCGGGCAGAGACCGGGAAGCTCAATCCACCGCTTCCGATACGAGCCGGAAAAGAACGGCAAGCGTCCGCCGCGTCCGCTGCGCCGCATCGTAATCACCCCTCGGCGCCGTCATGTACGCGCAGGACGCGAACTGATTGTACCGTTTCACGTCGCGATCGCATCGCGCGATCCATGGCGCGGAACGCGCGTCGGCCAGTCCGTGAAGCGCCCGCGCGTCGTCGCAGACCGTCTTCGCGTTATCGGTGCAGGCCTGCGCGAACGCGATGTAGGTGAGGTAGTCCGCCCTGTCCTCGTCACGAACCGTGCGCCCGCGTCGCGCCTGGATGGCCTTGCCGAGGAAATGGCAGCCTTCCGGATCGATCAGGATGGCCGTGTTGTGGAAGAAGCAGGCCTTGGCAAGCGCCTCGAAAGCCGTGTCGAGGTCGCGCTGCACGCCGGTCCCGGTGAGGTACATCCAGCCGATATACTTGCAGGCATAGGGCCCCTGGCCGGTGTCGTCGCCATCGCACGTGGTCGCCAGCCTTTGCCGGGCGCGAGCGTAATCCCGCAGGTGCCGGTCGTGCAGGTACAGCTTGCCCGCCTCGTAGCATCCCAGGGTCGTGATGCGCGCGTCGCATGACATGTCGTAGTGTTCCAGCGCCCCGCCGAGATCGCCGCGCCGCGACGCGCTGACGCCCCTGCTCCAGCACGTGTCGACGTTGAAATCGGCCTCGCAGGGCGGGGATTGCGCGGCGCGAACGGGGTCATGGATGACGTAGTTGGGGAACGACGCGCCATCCGACGTTCGCTCCCGCCCGATCGCACGCAGGCGGGCGAGCAGCCCGTCGGGAGTGCGTGCGATGCTGTCCGGCCGGCACTCCAGCCGCGCGAGCTGCGTGCCCTGGCGATCGACCGTCAACAGTCCGAACGGGCGGAGGGTGGATGAGCCGGACCCCGCCCCTTCCCGAAAGCCGGCGGCGAAGTGGTAAGCCGTGTCCCCGTTCCTGAAGGTGACAACTTCGTCGATCGTGTTGCCGGGGCCGTTCTGGCGCCGGTAGTCGAGATCGGCCAGCGAACTCGAGAGGGTCAGCTCCGGGTTCTGCTGCGGTGGGCCGTAGCGGTAGGTTGCCCGATCGCCCTCGAGGACGACCGAGGCTTCCCGGTTCTGCCCTGCGATCCGGCATGTCAGGACCACCTGCGTGCCGGCTGGGTCGGCCACAGCAGCGAGCGTGACCGTGCAGGAACCCACGACGGCAACGGCGATTGCCAGGGCACGCAGCATTCTGGAGCCGTTCGAGATGCAGTTGGCGCTCATTGCCCCTCGTATCCTGCGGATGTTTGCGTGATCCGGATCGAGGGCCAGCTTAGCCTGCCTCGCACGTGTCGCGAACCGGCCGTGGGTGCCGGCCCGGATGGTATCGAGGAGGACGCACGTCAGGAAGTGGTAGGGCAGCGCTGGGGGGATAGCGAGAGTCGGCTCCGGGTCGGAAGCGGCCGAGAATCCTCCATCCCCTGGATCCCGCTTTCCCAGACGCTCCGCCCAGAAGCAGAAGTTCCGCTTTCGGCCAGCCCCGGGCAGAGGCAAGCGAGTGCGTTTGCCTCTGCCTGACAGGCCACCCTCCCGCTCGAGCTCTTGTGAATACAGGTCAGTCGATCCGCGTGAGCCAGAGCTTGATGACGTTGTCCGGCATCAGCGGTGTGGCGACATTGGCCCGCACGCCCCAGGCGAGGAATTGCTGGTGCAGGGGGATATGCCCGATCTCGTCCCGGTGGATCCGCAGGACCTCGCCGATCATGGCCCGGCGTCCGGCCGCGTCGGTCTCCCGCTGGATGCGCGGGATCAGCTCCTCAATCCGGGCGTTCTCGTAGCCTCCGGAGTTGAAGGCGCCGTGGCCGTTCCGCGGCGCCGCCGCGATGGAGACCAGGGGATTGAACGCGTCGTAGGTCGGGGTGGACCAGGATTGCAGGTAGAAGCTGGTGTCGCGAGAGAGCACCTTCTGCGACCACTGGGCGCGCGGGCGGATGTTCGGCACCACCTTGATGCCGATTCGGGCCAGCATCGGCACCACCGCCGTGCAGATGGCGGCGTCGTTCACCAGCCGGTCGTTCGGGCAGTCCAGCCCGATTTCGAAGCCGTCCGCGTAGCCCGCCTCGGCCATCAGACGTTTGGCCGCCTCCACGTCGGTCCGCGGCCGCAGGTCCAGCGCGGCGTCGTAGCCCTCGATCCCCGGCCCGATGATGAGACCGGCCACGCGACTTTCCCGCCGCATGATCCGCTGGTGGATGGCCTCCGCATCCACCGCCAGGAGCATGGCCCGGCGCACACGCAGGTCCTTCAGCGGGTTGCGGCCGCGCAGCGGGCTGTCCGTCAGCTGCTCCCGCGCCTGATCCATGCCGAGGAACACGGTCCGTATCTCCGGCCCCTGCAGCACGCGCAGGCCCGGCGCGGCGGCGATGCGCGGGATGTCCTGCACCGGCACCGGCTCCATCAGGTCCAACTCGCCCGAGAGCAGGGCGGCGACGCGCGTCGCGGAGTTGCCGATCGGGCGGAACACCACCTCCGTCAGATTGTGGCGCGGCGTGTCCCACCAGCCCGGATTACTGGCGAGCACGGTGCGGCTGTCAGGCTCCCGCAGCACCAAGCGGAAGGGGCCGGTGCCGTTGGCGTTGCGGCTGGCGAAGTTGTCTTGCCCCTTGCGGATGTCCACCGGCTGGGTGGCGTTGTGCGCCTCCGCCCATGAGCGGGACATAATGCCGAGGAAGACGATCTCCCGCGGCAGGATGGGGTTCGGCCCCTTGGTCTCGATCTCCACCGTCATCGGATCGGGCGAGGTGACGGCCCGGATGGTGGCGGTGGCCACCTTCATATCCGATCCGTCCGCCATGGCGCGCTGGATGGAGAAGACCACGTCGTCCGCCGCCAGCGGCGTGCCGTCCTGGAAGCGCACGCCCGGGCGCAGGCGGAAGCGCCACATGTCCGGCCGCGCCTGCTCCCAGGAGACGGCGAGAGAGGGCTCCAGCTCCAGCATCTCGGTCATGCGGAGCAGCGATTCGTAGATGTTCGCCAGGGTGGATTGGGTGAAGGTCTCGTAGAGGCCGTGCGGGTCCATGGTGCGGATGTCGCCGACCGAGGCGTAGCGGAGCGTCCTGGCCTGTGCAGCGGGCGCCAGCAGGGCGAGGCCGCCCGCGAGGGCGAGGATGGCGCGCTTCATGCGGGGACCTCCGGCTGGAAGCGGCTGTCGGGCAGCCGGGTGAGGAAGCGGGCGAGGGCGGTGTCGAACGCCGCGGCCGCCTCCCACATCGGGGCATGGCCGCTCTCCGGGAAGACGACCAGCTCGGTATCGGGGATCCCGTCCCGCAGGCGGTGCGCGTGCTCCATGGTGCGGCCATGGTCGCGGGCGCCGTGCAGGATCAGCGTCGGTGCCCCGATGCGCGGCAGGCGCGGTTCCTGGTCGGTGGCGACAAGGCTGAGCTGGGCGTCGATCATCCCCTGCAGCGGGGCGCGGGTGGCCGTATCCACGTACTCGTCGAACAGTGTCTGGTCCGGAATCTCGGCGAACCAGTGGCGGCTAATCGCCTCCAGGTTCTCGCGGCTGCCGCCGCCCTCCTCCAGTTGGCGCAGCACCTCCATGGCGATGCCGTGGTTGCGGATCGACGGACCGGTCCCGACCAGCACTAGGCCCGCGACCACCTCGGGATGGCTGATCGCGGCCTCCTGGCAGACCACGCCGCCCATGGAATGGCCGCAGATCACCGCCCGACCGGGGGTGAGCGCCCGGATGAACCCGGCCAGTCGGCGTGCGAAGGAGGGGATGTTGTAGCCGGCTGGCGGCGGGTCGGATTCGATGAAGTTGTTGATCGCCAGGCCCCGCCAGCCAGCCGGCAGGGCCGCCATGGTCTGCCACCACAGGCCGGAGCTGCTTCCGAAGCCGCCATGGACAAAAACGATGCAGCGGTCCCCGGTTCCCGCCTCCTCGTAGGCCACGCGGGAACCTTCGACGGTGACGCTTTGCATATTCCATCCGCAACCTGTTCGGTGGGCGCAGCATCCAGGCGCCCCGGGCATCGCTCAAGAACGGAGAATGGGCGGACTGGGAGGATGCCGGCCCCGTGGTCAAATTCAGGCTGGCGTCCCGAAAAGAGCACCATGGCACGAGTCCTGCTGGTCGTCCCCCATGTCCGACCTTCGGCGCTACCCCGGCATCGGTGAGAGGCTGCGCGCCCATCGAATGGCCAGCGGCCTGACGGCGGACGACATGGCCGCGCGCCTCGGCATCTCGCGCACGGCCCTCTACCGCTACGAGCGGGGGGAGCCGCCGAAGCTGCCGACGCTGGAACGGGCGGCGGCGCTGCTGAACTTGCCCCTGGGCACCTTGCTGGGCGTCGGCGCGGAGTGGTTCGCCTCCGCCGGCGCCTTCTTCGAGCGGCTTCGCCAGTTGGAGGAAACGGCGGAACACATCTTCGTCCTCTTCGGCACCGGCTCCTTCCTCCTGACGTCGGACGCTTACGACCTGGTGCTGCCGGACCTCGTGCGGGAAACGCTGCCGCCCGGAACGGACCCCGCGCCGTTGCTGGCCACGCTGCAGGCCCGCAAGGCGGCCTATCGCCGCCGCCGGCCCTCCATCGCGGCCCTCGTCTCCCTACCGGAAATCAGGGACGCCCTGCGCGAGGGCATCGCCGGGACCGCCTCGCTATCGGAGGTGGAACGGGAGCGGCGGCGCTCCCTCGCGCGGCACGAGGCGAAGTCCGCCGCCGTGCTGGCCGAAGCGCCGCCGCGCGGCGTGCAGGTCGCGGTCCTTCAACGCCCGGTCCCGAGCACGGGCTTCTCCATGGCGAGAGGACGGGGAGAGACAAGCCTGGCCATCAGCCCCTTCCGGATCGGCGCGCATGCCAACCTCTCGGCCGGCATTGCCATGGTCACCCGTGCCCCGGATGCGGTTCGCCTGCACGACGAGGTGGCGGACAGCCTATGGCGCGAGGCGGCCAAGGGTGAAGCCGCAGCACGCTTGATCCGTGCCGCTCTCGAAGCAGGATGACCCTTTAAGCGCAAGGGCAAGCCAGATGGCTGACGCAGAGGTCTGCTCTCTCTCGTCCCAGTCTGGATTCGGCTATGCCGCTGTCGACCACACCCCGCAGTTCCGCTGAGCGCCCAAGGACGTCACCGCCTCCGGCCGCTGGACCGCCGACAGCCGCACCCCGCCTTCCAGCAACACCGCCGTTAGCCTGAAGCGCTCCGGTGGCGCGGGTGGTGACCAGCACTCGTAACCAGCCGCGTCAGCGACGGCCCAGGCGGTTGTACTAGGGTCTGGGCCTCAATGGCCCAAGAGGGGCTGCTTCGGATGCTTGGTGGCCCCTTTGCTTGTTCAATTTCCGCCCTATCTCTGGCCCTCTTTACACTGGCCTCCCGCAGGCTGGATCGATTGCTGGGGGCCTTCGATGGATGAACCAGACCAAGCGGCCGGGGTGGCCAGCGGCATCCCGGCGGAAGGCTCGATGGACCAGGGAGCACTGGAGCCCTTGGGCCGCCCCGGCCTGCATCACTGGAAACAGGCCGAGATCACCGACACCACCCTTGACGATCGTGGCAGCGTCTTCTTCGCCGCCGTCGAGATGACCCGGATGCCGATGATCCTGGCCGATCCCCGCCAGGACGACTGCCCCATCGCCTTTGCCAACAATGCCTTTCTCGACCTGACCGGCTACGAAGAAAAGGAGGTGGTCGGGCGCAACTGCCGCTTCCTCCAGGGAGCCGGGACTGACCCCGCCCATGTCCGCCAGCTTCGAGAGGCCATTCAGGAAAAGCGGCCTGTTGCGCTGGAGATCCTGAACTACCGTCGCGACGGCACGCCGTTCTGGAACGCCATCTTCATGGGCCCGGTCTTCGACACGGCGGGCGAGCTGATCTTCTTCTTCGCCAGCCAGCTTGACGTCTCCAAGCGCCGGGAGAGCGAGCAATCCCTCCGCCAGGCCCAGAAGATGGAAGCCATCGGTCAGCTGACCGCGGGGCTGGCGCACGACTTCAACAATCTCCTGCACGTCATCGACAGCAGCCTGGAACGCATGAAGGCCAAGCGCTTCGACGATCGTGCCTTCGAACGCTTCCACGACGCGGCTATGGCTGCATCGGATCGTGGGGCCAAGCTAACCCGCCAGCTCCTGGCATTCGCCAGGCGTACTCGGTTGGAGCCCAAGGGCGTCGACCTGACCGAGCTGGTGAACTCATTCACCGAGTTGCTGGACACCTCCGTCGGCGAAAAGGTCGATCTGCACCTCAACCTGCAACGCCGCCTGCCCCAGGTGAAGGTGGACCCCAACCATCTGGAGATGGCTCTCCTCAATGTCGTGGTGAATGCCCGCGACGCCTCGCCCACAGGGGGCGCCATCACCATCACGACGCGGGCCATCCATCTGAACGGCGACGCCGCTGCCCGCCATCTGGAACCGGGCGACTACGTCCTGCTCTGTGTCAGCGACGAGGGCGTGGGCATGCCGCCCCATGTTCAAGCCCGGGCGGTCGAGCCCTTCTTCACCACCAAGGGTCCGCAGCACGGCACGGGTCTCGGCCTCGCCATGGTACACGGCTTCGTCCAGCAATCTGGTGGGCGGCTTGAGATCGAGAGCGAGCCCGGGCGGGGAACGACCGTCCGGATGCTCTTCCCCCGCTATGTGCCAGAAGTGGAGGCGAAGGGGACGAGCCATACTGGCTACCAAGCCCAGGCGGTCGAGGCCTCGGCCCGGGTTCCACTCATCCTGGTCGTGGATGATGGTCGCGAGATCGCCGAGATGGCTCGCGAAGCGCTGGTCGAGATAGGCTACCGGGTGGCCGTCGCACATAGCGCCGAGGAGGCGATCAAGGCTTTCAATGACGCGGCCGCGAGCGGGGATGCCTTCGACCTTGTGTTCTCGGACGTGCTGATGCCCGGCGGAGCCAACGGGTTGGTCCTGGCCGAGCAGGTACGCGAGCGGTCGCCGGGCACGCCCGTGATCCTGACCACCGGCTACAACGACGAGATGTCGATCGATGGCCCGCAGTCGGTCGCCCTGGAGGTGCTGGGCAAGCCGTACAAGCGAACTGAGCTGATCGACCGCGTGCAGGCCGGGTTGCGGCGGGGTGCCCGAACCGGGCCGGGAAGGGAGACGTCCGACTTCGGCCACGCGGAGGCTTGATAAGGTGAGGCTTGTCGTCGGCATGAAGTCCTGATGGCGGCTCAAAGCACGTTCTGAAATCGACGTTAGAGCATCATCATCATCTCAGGTGCATCATGCTCAACGACGTCCGTCCGGAGGTCGGGTCATTCCCGGCTGCCTCGACGCCGCTTGTGGCGAGGTCTTCTCTCGAAGGGGTGCCCCCCCTGGCGGAGGAGCGAGAACACACCTCTAACGAGCACGACCGCGCATCGCGCCACGTGCTGCTGACGCGGATCGCCGGGTTGCTGAGCGTCCCGCTCCTCCCGGCTGTCGAAGCGGCGCAAGCTGCCGATCGGGCCGTCTTCCTCGTTCCAGGCGACACGATCGAGGTAACTCCGGGGCATGGCCTCGGCGCCCTCTCTCCTTCGCGGATCCTGGGCGGAATTCTCCCCGCCATGTTCGTGGGAACGAAGGCCATTGCCCATGGGCTGGTGGACCCGGCTGCGGCATGCCCGCCCGAGTGGTCCCACTGGATGGCCGAGGAGACATCGGATTGCGTTCTGCGCGGCTACACGGCCTTCACGCGGAACGATGCTTTCAGGGCCGGGCGCCTGCTGCTCACCCACGGTCCGGCACGGTTGAAGGATGTATGCGGCAAGGCCGGGCTGAGCCAAGCCGTGGTGCGGAACGAGGCGGAACTCGCCGCTGCCCTGGCCCTGGAAGACCCAGATAGCCTCGCCCGCTGCGGCCTCGTGCTGGAGCAGGATCTCGTCGACGTTATCACTTACAGCGTCGGCAGCGCCCAGCTGCGCGGCGAACGGATCAGCTACTGGGGTCAGCAGAACCTGACGAAGGACTGACCAGCCCCCATGAGGGGATCCGGCCGAAATCTTAGTGGATCCTGGTGTTGACCCTGTACCCGGAAGTGGTCCGGCTCATGGGAGAGCCGGCCGGCTTCTTCAGGGGCCGTTTGCGGCCGCCTAAGCAGCAAACTCGAGGGGCGTGAGGTGCCCCAGGGCACTGTGAGGCCGGGACGCGTTATAGTCCCTCCTCCAAGCCTCGATCTTGCTCCTGGCGTCCTCGAGCGACAAGAACCAATGGGTGTCCAGGCATTCGTCCCGGAGCCGTCCTTTGAAGGATTCGATGAAGCAGTTGTCCGTCGGCTTCCCTGGTCGGGAGAAGTCCAGCGTCACAGCATTCTCGTAGGCCCAGCGGTCCAGCACCTTCGAGACGAACTCCGGCCCATGGTCGACCCGGATCAACTGCGGCGCCCCGCGCTGCAATACGATCCTTTCGACGGTCTCGACTACGTGCTCACCGCGGATGCTGCCATCCACGACGACCGCCAGCGCCTCACGGGTGAAGTTGTCCACCAGCGTCAGCGCCCGGATCCGGCGTCCGTCGAACAGCGCATCCGACACGAAGTCCATCGACCAGTGCTGGTTCGGCCTCAGCGCTGCGTCGCGCTCCAATCGCCGCGCCGCCGTGACGTGCCGCCTCGGCCTCTTGCGCCGTAGGCTCAGCCCTTACAAGCGGTACAGCCGGTAGACCCGCTTCCGGTTCACCCGCCACCCTTCCCGTCGCAGCAGCACGTGGATTCGCAAATAGCCATAGCGGACCCGGACGGCCGCGATCTCGCAGATCCGCATCCGCGGGTGCGCCTGGCCGTCCCGGCGAGCGCGATAGCGCTGGGAGGAGCGGTGGAACCGCAGGGCCGCGCAGCCCCGCCGCTCGCTTACCCCGAACGCGTCCTGCACGTGGCGGACGAGTTCGCGCCGGCGGCCAGGCGTCAGAGTTTTTTTGCCAACACGTCCTGCAGCATGGCCTTGTCGAGGCTGAGGTCGGCCACGAGCCTTTTCAGCTTCGTGTTCTCCTCTTGGAGCTGCCGCAACTGCCGCAGCTCGGACGGGCCGAGGCCCCCGTACTTCTGCTTCCAGCGGAAGAAGGTCGCCTCGGACACCCCCATTTTGCGACAGACCTCGGCCACCGGCGTGCCCAACTCCGCCTGCTTCAGCGCGAAGGACACCTGCTCCTCTGTGTAGTGGCTCTTCCTCATCGGCGGGCCTCCATCCAGGTTAACAACCCTGCCGGAAGCCTCTCAGATCAGCCGGACCAGTTTCCAGGTTTGAGGTCAAGTCAGAACTCTGAGCCTCAGACCAGCTGGATCTTCTCGATCTCGGAGAAGCGCAGGGTCTCGCCGCCGATGTTGATGGTGCCGCTGAAGGTGGCTGGATTGCCTTGGGCGTCGGTGAAGCTCACCGTCGGCCCTTGAGGGCTGCTGCCAACATGCATCTGCAGGTTCACGTTGCCGTCCAGCGCCAGCGAGGACTGCAACTGGTGCAGGTTCACGTTGTCCAGCTGCAGCGTGTCGGTCCCTGAGCCGCCCTCGAACCGGTCGCTCCCGTCACTTGGCGCCCAGATGAAGCTGTCGTTGCCCGCGCCGCCGTAGGCCACGTCCGCCGCGCCGTCACCCACGCCGCCGTCCAGGCTGTCGTTGCCTTCCCCGCCCTGGAGCTGATCCTGACCGGCGCCCCCGTTGAGGGTATCGTGGCCGTCGCCCCCAAAGAGCAGGTCGTTGCCGACGCCGCCGCTGATGAGGTCATTCCCGGCCTCGCCAAAGACTTGGTCGTTCCCGGCACCCGCAGCGATGGTGTCGTTGCCAGAGCCGGAGAAGATGACGTCGTCCTGGCCGGTGCCGGTGACCATGTCGTTCCCCGCTCCCGTCTGTTGGAAGGCGCCGCCCACGACCTTATCGAGGCTGTCCAGGGAGAGGGGCTTGGGCGGCATGGCGGGGTTCCGGGACCGGGTTGGTTCCGAGACCATACCGGCCTGTCAGGATCTTTGACGAGGCGGGCCGCGCCGATTTCTGCGATCGGCTCCGCCTATGAAGAAGGCCTTCAGGCTTCCATACCAACCGGCCCCTTACGCCCTCTCCACCACCACCGACACCGTGGGCGCCAACCGCGCCTCGCTGGCGACATCCTCACCGAGGTTTTGCCCCAGCACCTCCACTACGACGATCAAGCCATCCTCCGCGGCGGCCAGCATCGCGACGTTCAGCGCCTGGGCTGCGGCGCGCACCCTCTCGGCGTGTTCCATGTCGCGGCGGTGCTCGGGCAGGAGATCCATAGGGCAAGGATGGCATTCGCTAGATGGCACGTGGAAGGCGAAACTGCCGGCTCCTGCCGTCCGTTGAAGCCCTGTCGCGTGCGGGCGGCCCTGGAGGTGGGGCCAGCAATCCGGTCCCCCTGGGGTCGCTCCCCTTACGGCCAACCCGCCGCCTCTCTCCCCTGATGGTCAGCGTCGCTTCAGCGGCAGCGCCCCGTTCCGAACCATGATGACCACTACGTCCAGCACGCTCAGGGCAGTCTCTATCGGGTCGCCGCGGAACACGACCGGATCAGGCCTCCACAGGGCCAGCTCACGCCCCGTGTCATCCAAGACGGCAAGGTCCCAACCGCCTCTCCGATAGAAGACCACAGCGCGCAACGCTTGGTCCTCATGAGCGAACTGGCGGGTGAGGTGAGGCCCTTGCGCGTGGTCGCCATGGCAGTGGTCGCCCGGTCTATCCGGCGTGTCACGTCGGCCAGTTGCCGCGCCTCAGCACGAAGATCTCTGGATATCGCCTCGATCTCCTGTGCTCAGGCAGGAGGTATGGCGGTCCCCAACGATGCGCAACAACAACCTATGGTGTGACAGCCTGCGAACAGACGCGGTGCCAGCATGACCGGCCGCGCCATTATAGCCGCCATCCTGGCCGACGGCGCCACCTACCGGGGGCTGGGGGAGACGCTGGGCCTCCAACCCGACGCCGCCAGAATGCGCGCCAAGCGCGCGGGGCTTCGGCCCCGCCACCGCAAGCGCCCCGCCAATCCGGAGACGGCGCGCGGGTGCGGATCGCGCGCGCCATGCTGGCGCAGGACTGCACTTGGGAGGCGATCGGGGAGCGGTTGGGCATGTCCCCGGCCGCCATCCGTATGATGGTAAGGAGGGCGAGGACGTGACCGGCTTCCTTCCCCTGTGGCTGGCCGCCCCGATCCTGGTTCTCTTCTCCGGAGCCACGGTGGTAACAATCGGCGCCGGATCGCGCGTCCCGCCATGGCTTCTTCAGCGGCGGTGCTCCTGGCGATCGGCACGATGCGTTGGGCAGCGCCCGGCTTCAGGAGATGGTGGCCGAGCTGGACGCCCTGGTGGAGCAGTACGGTTAAAGCGAGCAGGAGTGCAGGCGATGTTCACGGTGAGGTGGAAGAGGGCGTCGGACGGAAAGGTGGTCCGAAGCGAGGAATACGACACCGCTGAGGAGGCGATCGCGGAAGCGCAGGATCCGCTTCTCATGGGGGAAGGCCAGGAGGTGAATGTGGCCGTGACAAACGAGAATGGAGCGGTGTTGTTCCCGCCGCCTTCCAGGGCTTCTCCACCTCCGCAAGAGCCGTAGGCGCCAACTGGGCCTCGCTGGCCGTGTCCTCGGCCAGATGCTCAATTGCTGACAGAAGAGGCGCGGTTGCCGAGAGGCGGGACGGAGTGATCCAACCAGCGCCCAGTCAGGGAGAGCCGACAGGTGTAGATCAGGATGCCTAAGTTGTCTCGCACATCCACGATGAACTCTCGGCTGCTCCCATCGGGGATGCCTTCCTGGGCGATCTCGGACAGCAACTCCTGAGCTGCCTGACGCGCCGTCTCCCGGCTGGAGAGATCGGCGCCGACTTGGTCGCGCATGCACTCGATGCCATCAAACCTGTCAAAGTAGTATTTGCTCACGGCTTCGATGTCCTCTGGACCGCTTACCCAGCCATCATCTTGGCCACTGCGATCAGGGCGCTGCGACGCTTCGGATCGGTGATCGTGCAGAAGACCTGAAGCAACTCAGCGATGTCGTCGCCGGCGCTGGACTGGAGGTCTGGTGCGGGCGGCGGCACATTCTCGTTGGCTCCGGCCGTGATCAGCACGTCCGGGCGGATCTCCAACGCGCTCGCGATGCTGATGAGCCTGCTGGCTGCGATCCGGGTGGTGCCCATCTCATAGCGATGCAGCTGGGCGCCGGTGACGCCCACCATCCTCGCGAGCGCCTTCTGCGTCATCCTTTGTGCCTGGCGGAGATCTCGGATCTCTCGTCCGACGGCTGCGTCCGACGATGTCGGGGAGCGGTGATTTGCCTCTGCTGGACCATCACGCCGCTGGCTTTCAAGGCTCTTGGGCGACATGCCCATGTGCTCAGCCTGCCCGGCACTCTTGGCCATGATCCTGGTGCTGGGAGGGACTGACAGGTCCGCAGCCTTTACCGAAGATACTTCATCACCCTGGCTGATTTTAAAAATCAAGAGACGATCCAATCCGCAATAGAATGGGGCGTAGCGCTCAGTAGTGCTGCCGAACACCCCCCATATTGCACATCGACAGTTCAGAACCAGTATCTCCGGATACCAGAGTTGTGGGATATTTTATTTCTCTCTGGTGAAACTTGTTCGACAAAGCATGGAACCATGCTCGTTCAGAGCTGATGCTGGATCCAGGCCGTAAAGGCAGGCACCCGCCCCGAGGCCAGCAGCCGGCAACCACCGCCCCATTGCTGCCGCATTCGAACTAGATCGAACTTCGCCAGCGCCGCCTGCCACGGAGGGAGGCGCGCCGGGCGGTGGCGTTCTAAGCAATCAGCTGGCAGGTGTAGTTCCAGGAGCCCTGTCGTTGGCAGCACTCCACCGGAGCTGCTCATCCAAGAGCCGCCACCATGGCGAGGATGGTGAAAACCAGGAATAGGTGAGAAAGGTAACGAGACAGCGGCGCTCGTTCAGCATCTCGTCAAGCCGTGACGGGCGGTTCTGCGTTCAAAGCCCAGATCAGCCCTGCATAAGGCTGCCGGTCCATGTGCCGAGGCGGTATCGAAGAGGCAAAGCGGAATCTGGACGGTGTCGTGGTTCTGCGCCGGATCCTGGGCAGGATGGCGGCGTAGGGCGGCGCTGCCGACCCAAAAAAAGGCGACGCCCAAGGGCGCCGCCGAGTTTGGGGAGGAAACGTCCAAGAAGACAGGCAAGTCGTGCCTGCCAAAGACGAGCATACGGCACCGCACCCCGCCCACAAGTAACATGCTGCGGCGCAGCATTTGGTAGGCCGGTGCTACCCTCGTGTTGAGGATCAGATCCAGGTAGTCGCTGTAGAGCGGCATCCCGGTCGCCAACAGTTTCGCGATCCGCTGGATGATGGGCCAATTCTACTCCGAGATCTCCAGCGCTGGCGCCTTGGCGCGGTTCTCCAGCCCCGCACCGAAGCGCCGCTCCAGCTCGTGGCTCCAGTGGACATCGCAGCCCTGGCCATAGGGCTCGCTGTATCCAGCATCCGGGTTGGGGCCGGCGGGGAGCAGGCCTCGCCCCTTCGCCTCCAGCACCGCCGCCTGCCCGCCCGCCGAGTATATGGCGGGTTGCTGCGCTTCCTTCCGGGTGCGGGGATCCTCGCCGGGGAACAGGCACTGTGCCTGGAGGGGCGGCCCCATGTGGACTCTGACCCAACTGGGCGGCATGCCGAACACCCGCCAGCCCAGCACCGCGTGCCCAGCTTCGTACACACACGTCCAGGCCCATCAGGTCACGCCACCCCGCGCCCGTGTGCCGGCGTTGTCAGCCGCCACGCTACACGCCGCTCATCGGCATGATATGCGACCAGCCCCTGCGCCTCGCCCTACTCGATGCGCCCCAGCGCCAGGCCGAGCAGGCGGCAGGCCTCCGCAATGCGGCGCCCGCCCTCGGCCGCCTCGCCCTCCAGCAACACCTCCACCACCAGCTTCGCGCGCCGCCCCTCGACCGGTGGCGCCGTACTTGCCGTGGTGTAGTGGTCGGAGAGCATCCGCAGCAGGTTCACCACCTCGGGGTCCGGCAGCTCCACCTGATAGACGCCGCCGCTCCACTTTAGCACCCGGCCCGGGTGGCACCGGCCGCAGTCTAGGATCGTGACTTCGGCGCGGGCGTCGGTGGTGGGCTTCAGGGCGAGAAAGGACAGGCGCAGGTCAGGAGGCAGGCGGCTCCGGCAACCCATCCGGCATACGCCCCGTCACCTCTGCCACAGCGCGGGCGTTCGACAGCACCAAGCGCCGGCCTTCGCGGTCGAGCCCTTCCCAGAGCCGCACCAGCTCGTCCCGGCCGGCGTCAGCCCGCAATGGCGACGGTGGCGAGGGCCGAAGCTGGAGGCGCATGCGAGGGGGCGAATCGGACATTGCTATGCAAGGGTAGGCCAAACAAGAACATTGCGGTAACACGGGTGGGAGAGCGCCCCACCTGGGACGGCGAGGCGGTGACGGCTCTGGCCCTCTCGGCGAAACGGCCGTTAGCGCTCCCGCGCATGTGCAATCGTTACAGGCCCAGGACCAATTCCTTCCGCGCGTCCCGCGGCAGAGCACTCCAGGTCTTCAGCAACTCCATCCGGCCGAATGTGCCGAGGCAGCGTTCGATAATTATGAAGCTGCCGCAGGCGACGATTTCCACACCTCCGCCCCCGATAGGTCCGCAACGGTGAAGACTGTTGTCCGGGGTGAATCCTGGGCGGCCAACTTTTGTGCCTGCTTCAGCCCCGCAGCTACCGCTTGATCGAGAGTGGCGAAGTCGCTGACCTTCGTTCCGTCCTGCTTAAGCGTGAAATCGCCACCTGCCGCGATACTCATGGACTCCCTCCTTCTGATCTAACAATGACGAGCAGCTTTCCAGGCCGCCACCATGGCGTCTGTCATGTCCTGGGCATAGCAGAGCGGCGCCGAGCCACCAGGGCGGCTGTAGGCGCTCCTTCCGCAACAGGAAGAGCCGTTTCGGGCCGAGTTGTAAGGGCAGGACCAGAACCTCGGCCGACGAGTTCGTCCAGGCCGCCGCCCGCTTCACGCCCAGGGCGGGGACGCCAGCCCTGATGGACATGGACCGGATCCTGCGCCCGCACGACAGCGCCCTGGGGTGGGTCGTCGCCGCGGGCGAGGCGGGCCTTGTAGGAGTCGACGTTACGCGCGAGGCCGCGGGACACGGACCAGAGGGCCGATCCGATGCCGGTCCGCCGCAGCAGGGCGTGGGAGAGCAGGCGCGTGGCGCGCCCGTTCCCGTCCGCGAAGGGGTGTACCCAGAGGAGGCGGTGGTGGAGGCCGGCGATGGCGACGAGCTGGTCCGCGCGCCCGAAGCGCTCCGGCGCGCCCTCGTCGAGCCGAGACGGCCAGCGCCGAGGGCGCCGCGAGGTGATCGAGCTCGCCCGCGTCGATCGCGGCCTGCACCCCGATGTGGGCGGCGGCCTCCAGCTGGAGGTTCCGCCTCCTCGCGTCGCCGGCGAAGTCGTCCTTCAGGGCGCGGTCGATGTCGATGGGGCGGGTGTCGTGGCCCTCGATCAGGTTGGAGTAGTAGCAGTTCATCCCCCGCACGAGGTCGCCGATGGCGGTGGTCGTGGCCGGGGACAGCCGTCCTGCCAGTCCGCCGACCTCCGTCCCGATTGAGAACGCTAGGTCTCGAAGGCTGCCCGAGGCCGGCTGCTCGGAGCCGGGCACGATCGTCGGGGAGGCAGGGCCCGCGTTGCGCATGTCCATGGCCGGCTGGAACACCTCATCCGGCGAGGCAGGACTGCCGGTCCGGCCAGCTCCTGTTGCTCAAGGCGCAGCTCCTGGCCCCCTCTAGCCCGAAGGAGGCGGAGGATGCGTGGGCGGCCGCGGCCCGGCGGCTGGAGTTGCTGGACGAGCTCGCCCGCATGCGGGCCGGGGCCGACTGGCTCACGACGCGCCCGCAGCTCGGGCGCGCGATGTTCGGCCGGGGGCAGGCCACACCAGCTCCCGCAAGCCCCCAGGCAGAGCTCCTCGTCGCGTTCCTGGAGGCGACGCTGACGATGCTGGAAGGCAGGGAAGGGCAGACCGCCGCTCCCATCTCCACCTACCGGCCCAGCCCGCCCGACCTCTGGCGCATTCCGGACGCGGCCCGCCGCATCACCGAACTGCTCGGGCAGATCCCGATGTCGCTGACCCTGGAGCGCTGCCTGCCGCCCATCCCGTCGCATGCGTCCGACCGCCCTGTCCGCCTCCGGGCGGCACTCGCCAGCACCCTCGTCGCAGGGCTTGAGATGGCGCGAAATGGGATTGTTGGACCTGGATCAGGTCGAGCCTCTTGGGCCTATTTCGATCGTGTATCCGATATCCGCCGCCGAGCAAGCTGCTCGAAAATCAACATTTGGCCTGACTGCCCGAAGTCTGAAGCGGTTGGCGCCAATGGGCCTGCTGCGGGGCAAACGCTGCAGCACTGAAGGGTGTGCGCCGCCTCGGTGCTGGTTCCCCCGATACACCCTGCCCATGCTACACTGATCAGGTGATCAACTATGGAGACCTTGATTGACGCTAGCTCCAGTTGGGCGCGGTCGGCGTATGGCTCCGGCCGACCGTGAAGCGAGGATCTTGGAGGGTGCCGTAGCGTTCTTCGCGGACGTCGGGTTCGAGGGTGGCACGCGGGAACTCGCTGCTCGCCTTGGCATCACGCAGCCTCTGCTCTACCGCTATTTTCCAAGCAAGGAGGTGCTGCTCGACCGCGTCTACCAGGAAGTCTACCTCAGCCGTTGGAATCCGCAGTGGGAGAAGTGGCTCACGGACCGTTCTCGGCCTCTAGAGAAGCGGCTGACTGCCTTCTACCAGGACTACGCCCAGGTGATCATGACCTATGAATGGGTACGCCTCTTCATGTTCGCGGGCCTTAAGGGTCTCGACTTCAATGCCCGGTACATCGCTTTCCTGAGGGCGACCGTCTTCGACAAGGTGGTTCTGGAGCTTCGCGTCGATTGTGGCCAGGAGGACACCTCCCCGGTGCGCGACGAGGAGGTGGAACTCGTCTGGGGTCTCCACGCGGCCATCTACTACCTCGGGGTGCGGCGCTGGATCTATCGCATGCCGATGCCGGCCGACCTCGACCGAGACATCGCACTTCGCGTCTCTACCTTCCTCGGAGGCTTCTCACGGGTCTACGCCGACGCCTGAAATGATCGACTGATAATTTATCTTGCAGGGCGGGCTGCGGCCAGGCCATAGTTTATCCAACGATAAATTATGGAGGCCATGATGTCCCGCGCTGCTCCTAGCGCTACTTCGCCCCACCTACCTCGACGGGCCCTGATCGTCGGCGGATCCATGGCCGGGCTCTTTACCGCCCTCTTGCTCTCGCGCCAGGGATGGCAGGTCGATGTTTTCGAGCGGGTCGGCGGCGAGCTGTCCGGGCGCGGCGCCGGGATCGTCACCCACGCACCGCTGTTCGACGTGCTCGCCCGGGCCGGGGTCTCGTGCAGACCGGACGATCTCGGCGTCGGGGTGGCCGGGCGGCGCGTCTTCGACCGTGCGGGCCGGCTCGAGGCCGAGATTGCGCTTCCGCAGGTTCTGACATCCTGGGGGCGCCTCTACGCGGTGTTGCGCGCACACCTACCAGCCGAGCGTTACCACACCGACGCGAATCTCGTTGCAGTGGAGGAAGGGTCGGACGGCGTCACCGCGCGTTTCGAGGACGGCACCACCGCGCGGGGGGACCTCCTGGTGGGAGCGGACGGGCTGCACTCCACCGTCCGCAACCTCCTCTCCCCCGGCGTGCGGCCGAGCTATGTCGGCTACGTCGCATGGCGCGGCCTGGTGGAGGAGGCGGCCCTGAGCGACGCCACCCGGCGCGCCCTCTGCGGGCACTTCGCTTTCAGCCTTCCGCCGGGCGAGCAGATGCTCGGCTATCCCGTGGCCGGCGCCGACGAGGCCGTCCTGCCCGGGCACCGGCGCTTCAACTTCGTCTGGTACCGGCCTGCCGCGTCAGGAGAGATGCTCGGTGACCTCCTCACCGACGACGCGGGGACGCGCCACGAGATCTCGATCCCGCCCAACCGCATCCGCCCGCAGGTGATCGCTGCCATGCGCGCCGACGCGGACCGCCTCCTTGCGCCGCAATTCGCTGAGGTGGTGCGGCGGACTGCGATGCCGTTCCTGCAGGCGATACTGGACCTGGAGGCGCCGCGCATGAGGTTAGGAACGCGCAGTGTCATTCTCGGGGATGCCGCCTTCGTGGCGCGGCCGCATGTCGGCATGGGCGTCACGAAGGCGGCCGTCGATGCGGCGGCCCTGGCCGACGCCCTGGCCGGGCATCCGCGGGATATCGGCGCCGCGCTGGACGGGTTCGAGCGCAAGCGCCTGGCAAGCGGCCGCGCGGTGATCCGCCGGGCCCGACACCTCGGCGCCTACATGCAGGCGCAGATCCTCGATCCCGAGGAGCGGGCCATGGCCGAGCGCCACCGCAGCCCCGAAGCGGTGATGACCGAGACGGCCGTGGCCACCGGGCTCGCCGCCTGAGCAACAGCCCGGCCAACCGGGCACTCGAACACGAAGGAGAGGAAGATGTCTGAACTGGAACGCCTGCGCGCGCACCCCGCCTTCCGCCAGTTGGCAAGGCAGCGCGCGATGCTGGGATGGGGCCTGGCCGGCACCATGACCGCTACCTACTTCGCTTTCATCCTCTGCGTGGCGTTTCGCCCGGGGCTGCTAGGCGCGCCCATCGCTGCCGGCTGGACCACCAGCTATGGCGTGGTGGCCGGTGTCGGCGTGATCGCGCTGGGCTTCGTGCTGACCGCGGCCTACGTGCTCCTCGCCAATGCGCGCTTCGACGCGCTCGGTCGCCTCCTGCGGGAGGAGGGAGCATGAGCCGCCACGCTCTCGGGGCGGCGCTCGCCGTCCTAGCCCTTCCGGCGGTCGCCTGGGCGGCCGGGCCGGAGGTCGCGGGGGCCGTGACCCGATCGGCCGTGAACCCGTTGGCCATGGCGCTCTTCCTCGCCTTCGTCGTCGTCAGCCTCGGCGTCACGATCTGGGCGGCGCGGCGGGGCACGCGCTCGGCCTCCGACTTCTACGCGGCGGGCGGCGGGCTCGGCGGCGTGCAGAACGGGCTGGCCATCGCGGGGGACTACACTTCCGCCGCGACCTTCCTCGGCGTGACCGCTCTCGTCTACGGGTCGGGCTATGACGGGATGATCTACGCGATCGGCTTCCTCGTCGGCTTTCCCATGATCCTGTTCCTGGTGGCGGAGCCGCTGCGCAACCTCGGCCGGTTCACCTTCGCCGACGTGCTGGCCTACCGGCTGCGCGAGGGACCGGTCCGCATTCTCGCGGCCTCCAACACGCTCGTCATCGTCCTCTTCTACCTCATCGCGCAGATGGTCGGCGCGGGGAAGCTCATCCAGCTGCTCTTCGGAATGCCCTACGGCACGGCGGTCGGGATCGTCGGGGTGCTGATGATGGTCTACGTCACCTTCGGCGGCATGCTGGCCACCACCTGGGTGCAGATCATCAAGGCCGTGCTCCTGCTCTCGGGATCCGCAGCGATGTCGGCGCTCATCCTCGCGCGCTTCGGATTGAGCCCAGAAGCCCTGTTCTCCGCCGCGGCCGCGGTTCACGCCAAGGGCAGCGCCATCATGGCGCCCGGCGGGCTGGTGCGGGATCCGCTCTCGGCCGTGTCGCTCGGCATGGCGTTGATCTTCGGTACGGCGGGGCTGCCGCACATCCTGATGCGCTTCTTCACCGTGGCGGATGCACGGGCGGCAAGGAACTCCATCCTCGTCGCGACCGGCTTCATCTCGGTCTTCTACACGCTGCTCTTCATCCTCGGCTTCGGAGCCATCGCCCTCGTCTCCACCGATCCTGCCTTCCAGGACCCGGCGGGTGGGCTTCGCGGCGGCGCCAACATGGTGGCCCTGCACCTGGCGGAGATCCTGGGCGGCCCGCCATTGCTGGGCTTCGTCTCCGCCGTCGCTTTCGCGACCATCCTCGCGGTCGTCTCCGGCCTGACCATCGCCGGCGCCTCGGCCGCCAGCCACGACCTCTATGCCCGCGTGCTGCGCCGCGGTCGCGCCACGGAAGCCGAGGAGGTGCGCGTCTCTAAGGGCGCGGCGGTAGTGCTCAGCCTGTTCGCCATGGGTCTGGGCCTGCTCTTCGAGAACCAGAACATCGCCTTCATGGTAGGGCTGGTCTTTGCCATCGCCGCC
The DNA here is from genome assembly GCF_024594815.1 of Roseomonas populi. Classification (GTDB taxonomy): domain Bacteria; phylum Pseudomonadota; class Alphaproteobacteria; order Acetobacterales; family Acetobacteraceae; genus Roseomonas; species Roseomonas populi. The sequence goes on from NZ_JANJOU010000028.1 coordinate 22,140, forward strand.
AGTGCCAACTTCCCGGTGCTGCTCCTGTCGATCGCCTGGCCGGGGCTGACCACACGTGGGGCGGTCGTCGGTTCGGCCGCAGGGCTGGTTTCGGCCGTGGGGCTGGCCACGATGGGGCCCGGGATCTGGACGGCGGTGCTCGGCCTCGGCGCGGCACCCTTTCCCTACGACAACCCGGCCCTGTTCTCCGTGCCGCTCGCCTTCCTGCTCTCCTGGGCGGTGTCCGCACTGGACCGGAGCGCGGCGGCATCGGCGGCGCGCTCCGCCTTCGCGGCACAGCACCTTCGCGCCCAGACCGGCTTCGGCGCCGCTCCCCCCGCCCTGCACTGAAACAGCCCTGGACAATGAGATCCGCCATGACCGACACCGTGCATGCTCCTGCCCCCGCCTTCGATGGCTGGCCTGAGGCCATCCGGATGGAGCTGGAGACGGGCGCCATGAATCCCCGGGTGGGCACGCGCCTGCTCTCCGAGACTGGTCGCGTCCGGGTCTGGGAAATCCGCCTCGCCCCAGGCGAGCGGATCGGCTTCCATCGCCACGTGCTGGACTACTTCTGGACGGCCGTGACGCCTGGCCGTGCCCTGTCGCGCCAGGGTGACGGAACGCAGGTCGAGGCGGTCTATACGGCCGGGCAGACCCAGCACTCCGTCTATGGGCGCGGCGACGCCAAGGTGCATGACCTCGAGAATATCGGGGACACCGAGCTGGTCTTCACCACGGTGGAGTTCCTGGACAGCGCCAATGCACCGATGGCCCTGAGCGGCGCGCGGGACGATGGGGCGTGATGCCCGCCCCATCCTGCTCTCGGGGCGGTCCGGCCTGGCGGAGGTCCGCTTCCGCCGCGCCGGGGCTTCAGGCCAGGCCTCCGGCCCGTGTTAATGGGCTGACGCCCGCTCCTCCAAGATGCCAGGTCTGGAGGAGACGAAATACGTCCGTTTCCTGCAAGGCCTGAGTTGCCGGCCGCACTAGCCTCACCGCGACGCCGAGCTTGGCGCGGCCCGCGAGACGGGATCCCCAACCCTATCCCCATTGGACCGACGATGGCCGACATCCTCTTGCAGCCCGGTGACTGCACTCTCCTGCTGGTGGATGAGCAGGCAGGTCTCGCGTTCGGGGTCGGCTCGGCAGACCGCCAGCTGCTGCGGAGCAACGGCATCGCGCTGGCCCGGACCGCCGTTGCTTTCGGCCTCCCGGTGGTCGCATCGACCTCGGCATCAAAAGTCTTTAGCGGCCCGATGATGCCGGCCCTGCGGGAAGTGTTGAACGGCGTCGTGCCGATCGAGCGGAGAAGCATGAATTCCTGGGAGGACGAGGCGGTTCGCGCCGCGGTCGCGTCCACCGGCAGGCGCAGGCTGCTCGTCGCCGGCCTCCTGACAGAGGCCTGCGTTTCCTTCCCGGTCCTCAGCGCCCTAGCCGACGGATACGGCGTCTCGGTGGTTGCAGATTGCTGCGGCGGCCTGACGCCGGAGAGCCACGACTTGGCGCTACGCCGGATGGAGAGTGCCGGCGCGGCCATGACGTCCTGGCTGCAGCTCCTCCTGGAGCTGCAGCGCGACTGGACGCGCCGGGAGACTTACGAGGCGGCACGATCGATCGTCGTGGATCACGGCGGCGGTTACGGCATCGGTCTGGCATATGCCCGGGACATGATCAGGCCGGCCTGATCCCCGTGATCCTGATCCGCGGACGCGGGAGGCCTCGGGCGGGGCAGGGCTTGGGCGAAGGTCCGAGCCGATCCCGGCGATGGCAGGCCAGCGGGCATCGGGCCGCACAGGATGGATAATGGACGAGCGAGCATGAGCGAGCCCCCTGCGCCGCCCTCTCAGGCGCCCGCGGTCACTGCGAGCAGGTCCTGGTTCGCGGGCATCCTGCCGAACCTGCTGGCCCTGGTCCTGGCGGCCGCGCTGGTGGTCGCGGTGGTCGCGCGGTGGGACAGCTGGGTCAGCGGCCGCATCCGGCAGTGGACCAACGACGCGTACCTGCAGAGCGACGTGACACCGCTCTCCGCCCTCGTCGCCGCGCCGATTAGCCGCGTCGCCGTGGACGACTTTCAGACCGTGCGCGCCGGCGACGTCCTGCTGGAGTTGGACGGGCGTGTCTATGCGGCGCAGTTGGCCCAGGCCGAGGCCGGCGTGGCCGCGGCGACCGCCAGCATCGCGAACCTGCAGGCCCAGGAGATGCTACAGCAGGCCAACATCAGCGCGGCCGAGGCCGCCGTGGCGGGCGCGACGGCCACGAACGGGCGGGACCGGCTGGAGGCGGCCCGCCAGCGGGCACTGCTCCGCAGTGGCATCGTCGGCACCGAGCAGCACGTCGAGCAGGCCAATGCCGCGCGGGATCTCTCCGATGCGCAGCTGGCGCAGGCACAGGCCGGGCTGCAGGCGGCGCGCCGGCAGCTGGAGGTGCAGCGCAGCCAGGAGGCGCAGCTCCGGGCCAACCTCCACGCGGCCGAGGCCGCGCGGGACCTGGCGCGCATCAACCTCGGCTACGCGACGGTCACTGCGCCGGTGGATGGCACCGTCGGCCGGCGGCGCGTCTATCCCGGACAGTATGTCGGCGTGGGAACCCAGGTCATCTCGGTCGTGCCGACGAGCGGCCTCTACGTCATCGCCAACCTGCGGGAGACCCAGGTCACGCGGCTCCGCAGCGGGCAGCCGGCGGAGATCCGGGTGGACAGCTTCCCCGGCCTGCTCCTGCGCGGGCACGTCGCGGACTGGTCCCCCGGCACCGGCGCGCAGTTCGCGCTGCTCCCGGCCGACAACTCCACGGGAAACTTCACCAAGGTGGTGCAGCGGATCCCCGTGAAGATCATGCTCGACGGCGATGCCGGGATCGGGGGGCGGCTCCGCGCCGGCATGTCGGTCGAGGTCACCATCCACACGGATGCTCCCGCGCCGTGATCGCCGCCGGCTCCCTCTCCGGCACGCCGGCCCCTGCGGCGATGGTGCCGTCCGGCCGCCCGCTGGTGGGCATCCTCGCGGTGCTGCTGGGGGCGCTGATCTCCACCCTTTACGGCCGGATTACGAGCTTCGGCCTGGCCGACCTGCGCGGCGCCGTGGGCGCGGGATTCGACGAGGGCGCCTGGATCCCTACGGCCGCCACGGTGGCGCAGATGTTCATCGGCCCGCCGGCCACCTGGCTCGGCGCGGTCTATGGCCCCCGGCGCGTCCTGCTGGCGTCCGTCAGCGTGTTCGGCCTGGCCTCGGTGCTCATCCCCTTCTCACCGGATCTGCCGGCGCTGCTGCTGGGCCAGGTGGTGGCCGGCCTCGTCTCCGGAACATTCATCCCGCTCACCATCGGCTTCGTCCTGCAAAACCTCAGGCCCTCCTGGTGGCCCTACGGCATCGCCGCCTTCGGGCTGAACCTGGAACTCTCCCTCAACATCCCCGCCTCCCTGGAGGGGTTCTACCTCGATCACCTAGGCTGGCCCTGGATCTTCTGGCAGGGGGCGGTGCTGGCGGTGCCCATGGCGGCCTGCGTCCTCCTCGGCATGCCGCGGCAGCCCGTCAACCGGGCGCTGCGGGACCGCGCCGATGGCTGGGGCATGCTGCACGCCGGCGCCGCCTTCTCCTTAATCTACGCGGCGCTGGAACAGGGCAACCGCCTGGACTGGCTGCACTCCGGCCTCATCTGCGCGCTGCTTCTCGGCGGGGCCCTGCTGCTCGTCGCCTTCGTGGCGCGGGAACTTGGCACGGCGGAGCCGTGGGTGAACCTCAGCTTCCTGCTCCGCCGCAACATCCTGCCGCTGCTGGCCATCCTCGTGCTCTACCGCTTCGTGCTCCTCGCCACCGCCTACCTGATCCCGCAGTACCTCACCACGGTGCAGAATTTCCGTAGCCTCGAGGTCGGGTCCGTGCTGATTTGGATCGCCGCGCCGCAGTTCGTCCTGGCGCCGCTGGTGGCGCTGGTGCTGACCCGGGTGGAGCCGCGGATCGTGCTGGCGATGGGCGCCGCGACCATGGGCGTGGCCTGCATCATGGCCATGCGAATCACCCCGGAATGGCAGACGGGCGAGTTCCTGCCGTCGCAGATTTTCCAGGCGGTGGGCCAGACCTCCACTCTCGTCGCGATGATTCTCTTCTTCGTTCGCCATCTTCGCCCGGCGGATGCGCTGACCTTCGGGGCGGTGCTGCAGACGGCCCGCCTCCTGGGCGGTGAGTTGGGCAGCGCGACGATGCAGACCTATCTCCGCCTATCCGAGCAGGTGGACTCCTACCTCCTCGGCCTGCACCTGCAATCGGGCGCCGCGGATATTGCGGAGCGGCTGACGCGCATCGCCGCGCTAGCCGGCTCGCCGGCCAGCGGCGAAGGGGATGCCTCCGGCCGGGCACTCTCGATCCTGGCCGGGGCCGTCCAGGCGCAGGCCAACGTCCTCTCGGTCATCGACGGCTTCGGGGCCGCGCTGATCGCCGTGGTCGCCATGCTCGGCCTCATCGCCCTGCTTCGCGAACCCTGAAGGGAATGGACATCATGATCATTCAAGCCGCGCGGGTTAGCGGCAAGAACGCGGGGCCTGCCGCGGGGATCATCACGGGCCTTGTCACCCGAGAGCCGACAGCAGCATGAAGCCCGTCTGGAGACACCTCCTGATCGCTGGCCTGGCAGGATCCGTGCTGGCGGCGGGCGTCGCTCTCGCGCTAGCCTGGGAGCCGGCGATCGGACGCGTCCCGCGGCCGGATCCGGCCGGCTTCGATCCCGCCATCGTCGCCCGTGGCGCGACGCTCGCGACGATCGGCGACTGCGCGGTCTGCCACACGGCGCCGAGTGGTGCGCCCTATGCCGGCGGGCGGGCGCTCGGGACCCCCTTCGGCACGCTCTACGCCACCAACATCACTCCGGACGAGGCGACCGGCCTCGGCAACTGGTCCCCCGCCGCCTTCCGCCGCGCCATGAAGGACGGGGTGCGGCGCGACGGCGAGCACCTCTATCCCGCGCTGCCCTACGAGCACTTCACGCATGTGCGGGACGACGACCTGGACGCCATCTACGCCTTCCTGATGACGCGTCGCGCCGTGGACTCCCCTGCGCCGCCCAACGCCCTGATCCCGCCCCTCGGCTTCCGTCCGCTCCTCGCCGGGTGGAAGCTGCTCTTCTTGCACCGCGGGCCGGTCGAGCCGGTGCCCGAGCGCGGCGAGGCCTGGAACCGCGGCGCCTACCTTGTGGAGGGCCTGGGCCATTGCGGCGGCTGCCACACGCCCCGCAACTTGGCGGGTGGCGAGCAGGGGCGCCGCAGCCTCGCCGGCGGGGTGGCCGAGGGGTGGAACGCGCCGCCGCTGGACGGCTCGGCCGGTGGCTGGAGCATCGACGCGCTCGTCACCTATCTCGGCACCGGCCTTCACTCCTCGCGGGGCGTGGCCGCCGGGCCGATGGGGCCGGTGACCGAAGGGCTGTCGCAGGTTCCGGCGGAGGACCTTCGGGCTATCGCGACCTACATCGCCTCCCGCACCGGGAACGCCGCGCCGGTGCCGGTGCAGGAGCGGGCCGAGGAGGCGGCGCGCGCCCATCCCGAGGGCGCCGGGCTCTTCGCCGGGGCCTGCGCCGCCTGCCATGGCGGCGGCGCGCCCATGCTGGCGCGGAACCGCCCGGGCCTCGGCACCGCGACGCCGATCCTGGCGGCCGATCCGCGCAACGCGATCCAGGCCGTGCTGCAGGGCATCCCCGCGCCGGTCGGCCCGGACCGCCCGTTCATGCCGCCCTTCTCGGACGCGTTGGGCGACCGGCAGCTTGCCGAGATCCTCGCCTATGCCCGCGCCCGCTTCACGGCGGAGCCGCCCTGGAGGGACCTACAGGAGAGCGTGACGCGCATCCGGAAGGAGAACACCCGGCCATGACCGTGCGCCTGACGATCAACGGGGCCGAGAGGCGGGTCGAGTCCCCGCCCGACACGCCGCTTCTCTACGTGCTGCGGGACGAGGTGGGGTTGAACGGCGCCAAGTACGGCTGCGGCCTAGGCCAGTGCGGCGCCTGTACCGTGCAGCTGGACGGAAGACCCGTCTTCTCCTGCCTGCTGCCCGTCGGCGCTCTGGAGGGACGACAGGTCCGCACGGTCGAGGGGCTCGGCACGGCTGCCTCCCCCTCCATCCTGCAACGCGCCTTCGAGGAGGAGCAGGCGGCGCAGTGCGGCTACTGCATCGCCGGCATGATCATGCGCGCGCAGGCGCTGCTGGACCGTGTCCCGGACCCGGACGAGGCCGCCATCCGCGCGCACATGCAGGCCAACCTCTGCCGCTGCGGCACCCACATGCGGATCCTGCGCGCGGTACGCCGGGCCGCGACGGCGATGCGCAGCACTGTCTCGCGGGGGACGGCACCATGAACCGCGCCGTCCCGCGCCGCGGCCTGCTGGCGGCCGGCGCCCTGATCGTCGGCTTCTCGTTCTCCAACCGGGCGCGCGCGCAGCTGGCGGGCGGCGGCGAGGGCGGCGCGGGGCCGCCCGTCACCGCGCCGCACCTTCCGGGCAGCTTGCGCTCCACGCCATGGCTCGATGCCTGGATCCGCATCGCCGCCGATGGCGCAATCACCGTGTTCACCGGCAAGGCGGAACTCGGCCAGGGCATCCGGACGGCGCTGTTGCAGGTCGCGGCGGAGGAGCTGGACGTGCCGCCCTCCACCATCACCCTTGTCACCGCGGACACGGAGCGGACGCCGGACGAGGGGCTGACGGCGGGCAGCCATTCCATGCAGGACAGCGGCATGGCGCTCCGCAACGCTGCCGCCAATGTCCGCCTGCTGCTGACGCGGGCCGCCGCCGAGGGCTGGAAAGTCGCGCCCGCCACCCTCGCCACCACCGGCACCGGCCATGTCCGGGCGGCGGATGGGCGCACCCGCCCCTATGCCGAGCTGGCCGCCGACCTGTCGCTGCACGTGGAGGCCGTGCCCGACGCCCCGCTCCGCTCCCCCGCGGAGTTCCGGACGATGAACCACCATCTGCCGCGCCTGGACATTCCGGGCAAGCTGACGGGCGCCCAGGCCTTCCTGCAGGACATGCGCCTGCCGGGGATGCTGCACGCGCGCGTGGTCCGCGGCCCCAGCGTAGGCACGCGGCTGCGCGACCCGGCCTGGGCGGAGGTGGCCGCGACGCCCGGCATCGTCGCTACGGTCCGGGACGGCGCCTTCGCCGCGATCGTGGCGGAACGGGAGTGGACGGCCATCACCGCCCTGCGCCGGTTGCAGGATACGCCACAAGAGCGCAGCGGCCCGCCCCTGCCGGGCATGGATCCCGCCGCCACGCTGAAGGCACTTCCGGCCCGCGAGATCACGATCCTGGAGCAGGCCGGGCCTGGCGGCACGGCGCGGCATCGCGTGCGCGCGAGGTTCACGCGGCCCTGGATCAGCCACGGTTCGATCGGACCCTCCTGCGCGATCGCGCTGTTCCAGGACGGGCGGCTCACGATCTGGACGCACAGCCAGGGCACCTTCGACGTCCGGCGCGTAGCGGCGGACCTGCTGCGGCTGCCGGAGAACCGCGTGCACGCCATCCATGTCGAGGGCTCCGGCTGCTACGGCCAGAACGGGGCCGACGATGTGGCGGCGGAGGCGGCGCGCATCGCCGTCGCCGTACCCGGCCGCCCGATCCGCCTGCAATGGATGCGGGAGCAGGAGTTCGGCTGGGAGCCGCTGGGGCCGGCCATGGTGACGGAGCTCGAGGCCGCGCTGGACGAGAGGAACCGCATCATCTCCTGGCGGCACGAGGTCTGGAGCAATCCGCACAACAACCGGCCGGTTGATGCCGGCGGCGTCCTGGTCGGCGGCGAGGTGGCCTCTCCCTTCCCACCGCCGGAGCCGAAGCCCATCCCGATGCCGGAGGGGGACGGAAGCCGCAACTCCAACCCGCTCTACGCCCTGCAGGACATGCACGTCGTCTACCACTTCCTGCCGGAGATGCCTCTCCGCGTCTCCGCCCTGCGGTCGCTCGGCGCGCACCTGAACGTCTTCTCGATCGAGAGCATGTTCGACGAGCTGGCCGCCGCCGCGCGGATCGACCCGCTTGCGCTGCGGCTCGCCCATATGGAGGACCCGCGCGCACGGGCCGTCATGGCGCATGGCGCCGAGCGCTTCGCCTGGAGTAGCCGCCCGCGGGGGGATGGCCGGCGCGGATGCGGCATGGGGTTCGCCCGCTACAAGAACCTCGGCGCCTACTGCGCCGTGTTCCTGGAGATCGAGGCGGAGCGCGAGACGGGCCGCATCGCCGTCCGCCGCGCCGTCGCCGCGGTCGATTGCGGGCAGGTCGTCAGCCCGGACGGCGTCCGCAACCAGATCGAGGGCGCCATCGTCCAGTCGCTCAGCTGGGCCACCCAGGAGGCCATGGCCTTCGACGCGGGACAGCGACTGGGCTTCGATTGGAGCAGCTATCCCATCCTGCGCTTCCGCGACGTGCCCGACCTGGTGGAGGTCCATCTCCTGGACCAGCCGAACCAGCCCTTTCTCGGGGCTGCGGAGGCAGGGCAGGGGCCGACCTCGGCGGCCTTGGCGAACGCCCTCGCGGACGCGACGGGGAAGCGGATGCGCGACATGCCGCTCAGCCCGGCACGGGTGAAGCAGGCCATGGGCGCGATCTGAGACCGGTGCGCCCTGGGCGGGAGCCGCCACCCGCCCCCACGCCACCCTTGGCAGGATTTCCGGAGCGACCGACGATGCCTGACGAATGCCGCCACCATTCCTCCATCACCCAGGTGACGCCGGGTACGCGGGGCTGCGCCGAGTGCCTGGCCATCGGCTCCCGATGGCTGCACCTCCGCCTGTGCCGGAGTTGCGGGCATGTCGGCTGCTGCGACAGCTCGCCGCATCGCCACGCCCGGCACCACTTCCAGGCCACCGGGCATCCTATCATCGAGGGGTATGACCCGCCGGAGGGCTGGGGCTGGTGCTACATCGACGACGTAGAGGTGGACCTCGGCGGCGAGCCGACACCGCAGTTGGGCCCGATCCCCCGCTACTATTAGCGGGGCCGAAAGGGCCGCACGGCTCGTTCATGGAGATGAGGCCCGTCATGACGACGCTTCCGAATGCTGCTGCCGCCTTCCCCGATCCTGCCGATCCCTACAGGCGGACGGAGCAGATATTCCCGCGCTTGACCGACGACATGGTGCGCCGGGCCACCGGCTATGGCCGGATCGTGGATCGTCCCGAAGGCGGCGTGCTCTACAGCCGGGGCAACCGCATCGTCGACTTCTTCATCGTGCTGGAGGGCGCCATCGAGGTCCTGGCGCTCTCCACCGAGGATGGAAAGCCGGATACGGTTCTTACCGTGCATGGCCAGCACGGGTTCACCGGCGAACTGGATCTGCTGAACGGGCGCGAGACGCTCGTCTCGGCGCGCGCCCAGCCCGGTTCGCGCCTGCTCAGGATTGATCGCCCCCACTTCCACCGGATGCTGCAGGCGGAGGCCGACATCGCCGAGCTGGCGATGCGCGCCTTCATCCTGCGGCGCATGGGCTTCATCCAGCACGGACTCGGCGGGGTCATCCTGCTCGGGGCGAGCCGGACGGCCAGCTTCCTCGGGCTGCAGCGCTTCCTCGGCCGCAACGGATACCCGCACGAGGTGGTCGATATCGACCGCGACCCGCAGGCGCAGGTCTTCGTCTCGGCGTTCGGTCTTCGGGCCGAGCAGTTGCCGGTGGTAATCCTGCCCGGACACAAGGTTCTGTATGATCCCGGCACCGCGGCCCTCGCGGACACGCTCGGCCTGACGGAGGAGATCGCGCCGGAGGAGGTCTTCGACGTCGCCGTGGTCGGCGCAGGACCGGCGGGACTGGCCTCCGCCGTCTATGCGGCCTCGGAGGGACTGCGGACCATCGTCATCGAGGGGCTGGCACCCGGCGGGCAGGCTGGCACGAGCTCGCGGATCGAGAACTATCTTGGCTTTCCCACGGGGATCACGGGTCAGGCCTTGGCCGGGCGGGCGCAGATCCAGGCCCAGAAGTTCGGGGCCCGCTTGGCAATCTCGCGGATGGTGAAGGGCCTGGATTGCAGCGCACACCCGTACCGCCTCGCTCTCGAGGATGGCCGCTCGGTCACGGCACGCGCCGTTGTGGTCGCAAGCGGGGCCCGCTACCGCAAGCTGAACGTGCCGGACTACGAGCGCTTCGAGGGCCAGGGCATCCACTACGCCGCGACGGCGATCGAGGGCCGGCTCTGCCCGGGAGAGGAGGTCATCGTCGTCGGTGGGGGAAATTCGGCGGGACAGGCGGCGATGTTCCTGTCTCGCATCGCCAGGCGCGTTCACATGCTCGTCCGCGCGGAGGGGCTGGCCGCCACGATGTCGGACTATCTCGTGCAGCGGATTGCCTCGACCGAGACGATCTCGCTGCGGCCGCGATCCACAATCACGGGGCTTGGCGGCGCCGGCACGCTCGAGGAGGTGACGTGGTTCGATGGGCCGACGGGGCGGAGCGTGACGCGGCCCGTGCGGAACGTGTTCGCCATGATCGGGGCGGAGCCGAACACCGCCTGGCTGGGATCCTGCCTGTCGCTCGACGGCAAGGGCTTCGTCGTGACCGGACGGGATGCCGATGGCGCGCCCCTCGCCGATACCTTCGCGAGCAGCCGGCCCGGCATCTACGCGGTCGGCGACGTCCGTTCGAGTTCCACGAAGCGCGTGGCCTCGGCGGTGGGAGAGGGGTCGGTGGTCGTGCAGTCGATCCACCGATATCTCGGCGGCATGTGAGGGGGGCGCATGGGTGAGTCCTGGCACGGCGAGGGAGGCACCGCTGTTCGAGGGCGCGCCAGCGGGACCAGTGCCGCCCATGCGTGCGGAGCCGCGCCCTTCACATCCCGTGAAGCGGACGCGCGAAGGCCGGCGCGCTGTTCCGCCGAGGGTTGGGCGTCTTCGGAAGGAACCCCGCAACGGAACGCGCTGCCCTCCGCAGGCCGTGCTACCCCAGACCTGCACCCAGGCGGCGGCCATAGGCAGCGATGGCCGTGCCGACCGGCATCCGCTCCCGCTCATAGGCGCGCAGGGCGTCCTCTGGCGGAAGGCGGCCGAGATGCGCGCACAGTGCCATGGCGTCGCCCGCCGCCTTGGCCACGCCCATCGCGGTGTGCGGCCGCACCACGAAGGCGGCGTCGCCCAGCAGCGCCAGGCGGCCCGAGGCCATGCGCGGCGCCTCGTAGTCGAAGATCGCCTGGATGAAGGGGCTAGGCTCCGAGGCGACAGCCGCTGCAAAGGCGGGCGGGAGGAGCGCGAGCCCGTCTTCGCGCAGCGCCGCGGTGCGCGAGGCGGGCAGCTGCCCTGGTGAGAGCGAGTAGGGGTGCGCGAGGCCCGAGGCATCGGTCAGCACGCCGGCGAGGACGCCCGATGCGACAGGGCGGTACCAGACCCAGTTGTAGCGCCGAAGCCCGGGCTTCATCTCGCCCCCCGGACCCGTGACGGAGTAACCGAGGATCTGCGAGCGCGGCGCCATATAGAAGGCGAAGCGGTCCAGCAGCGTCTCCGCCGCCTCGGCCGGCAGTCCGGCCTCCGGCACAAGCCCGCGCCAGGCGACGTAGCCGGCGTAGCGGTTGGGGGAGGGCAGGCCCGTTACGGCCTCCCTCACCACCGAGCCCAGGCCATCCGCGCCGAGCACGAGGTCGGCGCTCTCGCTGCTTCCATCCGTGAAGTGCAGCACCGCCTCGGCCCCGCTCTGGGCCGCGCCCTGCACCGTGCGGCCCAGGCGGTAATCCCCGTCTTCCAGCCGTGTCCGGACGGCGTGGTACAGATAGTCCCAGGACACCTGCATCTGCGGCGTGGCCTGCCGGTGCGCGATGCCGCCGGCGCGGTCCAGCGTAATGCGGTCGCGCGCCACCACGCCCACCCTTACTGCGTCCTCGGCACCAATCCGCCGCAGCACGTCGAAGACCTCGCGCTGGGGCACCAGCCCGGCGCCGCGCCCTTCCAGGCCGTGGGCGGAGCGCTCGAAGACGCGCACCTCATGCCCGTCCTGCCGCAGCAGGATGGCGGCGAGGAGGCCCCCGAGGGAGCCCCCGGCCACCGCGACCCGCAGCCTTCTCATCGCACGCCCCCTTGGGCACGGCGGGCCGTGATCTCCAGCAGGAGGGCAATGGCGCCGAGGGCGGCGCCGAGTTCGCAGACCGCGGCCCAGCCGCCCTGTTCCCAGGCCGCCATGGCTCCGGCCGAGCCGGCCGCGCCGCCGAGGAACATGCCGGTCATGAAGACGGTGTTGATCCGGCTCCGGGCCTCGGGCCGCAGGGCGTAGATGACGTGCTGGTTGGAGACGAGCGCGCTCTGCACCCCGAAGTCGAGGATGATCACGCCCAGGACAAGCCCGCCGATCGCCGGCCAGGCGCCGAACACGGCCCAGGCCGCAAGGGTGAGAAGCGCGCCGAGCCCGATCACCAGCCGCGGCCCGCGCCTGTCGGCCAGGCGGCCCGCCAGCGGTGCCGCGGCGATCCCCACGGCGCCGACCGCGCCGAACAGCCCCGCCACCTCCGCGCCCAGCCCGAAGGGGGGCTGCTCCAGCCGGAGCGCGAGCACGGTCCAGAAGGCGGAGAAGGAGGCGAAGAGCGCGGCCTGCATCAACGTCGCCCGGCGCAGCGCGGTCTGCCCGCGCCAGAGGTCCAGCAGCGAGCGCAGGGCGGCGCCGTAGCTGATGGAGGCCGCGGCGGGCCGGCTGGGCAGGATGGCGGCCATCAGGGCCGCGGCGCCGAGGGCCATGGGCACAGCCAGCCAGAACATGGCGCGCCAGCCGCCATGGGCGGAGACGAAGCCGCCCAGGGTCCGGCTGAGCAGGATGCCTGCCAGCACGCCGCCGGTGACGATCCCCACGGTTGCGCCGCGCCGGGCCGGCGGTGCGAGATGCGCGGCTAGGGGAACGATCTGCTGGGCGACGGTCGCGGCCATGCCGACGACCAGGGAGGCAAGGACGAGGACCGGCGCGCTCGGCGCCAGCGCCGCCAGAGCCAGAGCTAGCGCCAGCACGACGAACTGCGCGACGATCAGCCTCTTCTGGTCGAGAAGGTCGCCCAGCGGCAACAGCAGGAACAGGCTGGCGGCGTAGCCAAGCTGCGTCGCAGTCGGGATCAGGGCCGTGGCGTCGGAAGCGGCAAAATCCTGCCCGATGATGCCGAGCATCGGCTGATTGTAGTAGATGTTCGCGACGGCCACGCCCGCCGCCGCAGCCATGGCGAAGGTGAGCCCCGGGCTGAGGCCCGGGGGCGGCCCACCTTTCACGGCGCTGTTGCCGAGCAGGTTGGAAGTGGAGGTGTCCAGCATCGGTCTGGGTTCCTTGTGCGGTGCTCCCCATCTGCTCCCCTGACTTCCCGCGCTGTAGCCATCCCTATTGCACGGGCGGTATAACGCCGGGCGTTATGATTAACCTGACCAATGTCGCGGTGCTGGTGGAGGCGGTGGGTGCCGGCAGCCTCGCGGCAGCTGCGCGGCGCCTCCGGATCACGCCGATGCTCGCCTCACGCCGTCTCGCGGAGCTAGAGGAGGAGGTGGGCGCCCGGCTGATGCACCGGACGACCCGGTCGCTGTCCCTGACGGTGGAGGGCGAGGCCTTCCTGCCCCATGCCGAGGCGCTGTTGGAGGAGGAGGCGCAGGCCCGCGCCTCCGTGCGGCCGGCCGCCACCGGCCTCACCGGCACCTTGCGTCTGACGGCCTCAGTCCCCTTTGGCCGCAAGGTGGTGGCGCCGCTCGTGCCCGTCTTCCTGCAGGACCATCCTGGCCTGCAGGTCGATCTCCTGCTGAGCGACAGCATCGTGGACATCGTGGCGCAGGGCCTGGACCTCGCGATCCGCATCGCCGTCCTTCGCGACAACACGCTCGTTGCTCGCCGGCTGGCGGACAACCCGCGCGGCCTCTACGCGTCGCCCGCCTACTTGGCAGAGCACGGCATTCCCGCGACGCCGGCGGAACTGGTCCACCATCGCTGCCTCATGCTGACCGGGACGAGCCACTGGACCTTCCTGGCGGGCGGCAGGACGGTCCGGCAACGCGTCTTCGGCCCTTTCACCTCCAGTTCGGTGGAGGCGTTGCACCAGGCCTGCCTCGGCGGTCTCGGCATCGCGATGCTGTCGGCCTGGGACGTGCGGGAGGAGGTCGCGATCGGGCATCTTCTTCCCATCCAAATGGATGCGGGCGTGCCGGAGCCGCTGGCCATCTGGGCCGTCTACCCGACCGTCCGCCTCACGCCGCCGAAGGTGCGGCTGTTCATGACTGCCCTGGAGGCCCGTTTGCGGCAGCCTGGAGGTGCTCTCCCGAGGCACTAATGAGCGGGAGAGGCACTCTGCTGCCGGGTCGGAATGGCCTTTGTGACCAGGCTATCTTCTCCGAGGTATGGCGGCACTGCTGCGCCTTGCCGGAACCTGTGCGTGGCGTACTCCCCTCCACTGGTCTGACGGTGCTGATCGCTGCGGGGCAGCTGTGGCTCGGCCCTTTGCCGCCCGCGTCGCTTACCCCGGCGTCACGGCTGGCAATGTGAAGCGGAACACCGCCCCATTGCCGGGCATGCTTTCCGCCCGAAGGTGCCCGCCATGCGCCTCCACACAGCTTCGACAGATGGCGAGACCCATCTCCATGCCCTCCGCCCTGGTCGAGAAGAAGGGCTCGAAGACGCGCGAGAGATGGTCCGCGTCGATGCCGTGACCTCGATCCCGCACCTCGACGGACACGCTGCCTTCGGTGCAGGACAGGCGAACGGTCAGGTCGTGCGGCCCGGGTTGGCCGGCAATCGCCTAGGCGCCGTGCAGCATGAGGTTGACCAGGACCTGCTGGATCTGCACGGGATCCGCGATCACCTGCGGCAGGTCTCCCCCGGTGTCGAAGTGGACGGACGCGCCGCTGGAGCGCAGGTCCCACTCGATCAGAAGGATCGCCTCCCTCGTCACCTGGACTAGGTCGACGGGCTCGGTCCGCCGGACGGCGCTGCCGATGAAGGAGCGGAGGCGGGTCACGTCCTCTCGCGCGCGAATCAGCGGGATACGCCCCCGCGCTCGACGAGCGTCTCGTAGTCCGCCTCGGCCTTCAGCAGGCGCGCGAGGAACCTTGCGCCGGTGAGTAGGGCGGCCGCGGCGAGAAGGGCGGCGGCCAGCCCCGCCCACGCGCCGCCCTGAAGGACGGCGACGGCGACCGCGGCGCCCGCGCCGAGGGCGCGCAGGAGAAGGACTGCCGCTAGCGTGGCCGCCGACAGAAGCCGCCTCAGCCGTTCCTGCCGGCTCGCACGGCGGGCCCAGCGTGGCAGGGAGCCTGCAATGGTTGGCGCTGTATCCTGCGCGTCCGGCTGCAGAGCGTAGATGACGTGTTGGTTGGAGACGAGCGCGCCCTGCACGCCGAAATCGAGGATCACCACCCCCAGCACCAGCCCCGCGATGCCCGGCCAGGCGGCCCAGGCGGCCAGGGTGAGGAAAGGCGCCGGGTCCGATCACCAGCCGCGGGCCGCAACGGTCGGCCAGCCCTCCGCCCAGCGGGGCGGCCGCGACGCCCACGGCGCCGACCACGCCGAAGACCCCAGCCACCTCCGCGCTGAGCTCGAAGGGAGGCTGCTCCAGCCGGAGCGCCAGGATCGTCCAGAAGGCGAAGAAGGAGGCGAAAAGGGCCGCCTGAATCAGCGTCGCCCCGCGAAGGGCGGGGTGGCCGCGCCAGAGATCCAGCAGGGACCGGAGCTCGGCGCCGTAGCCGAGCGTGGCGGCGGCGGGCCGGCGCGGGAGGATCGTCGCCATCAGCGCCGCCGTCCCCAGCGCCAGGGAATGACGAGCCGGAACATGCCGCGCCAGCCGCCATGGGCGGAGACGAAGCCGCCCAGCGTGCGGCTGAGCAGGATGCCTGTGAGCACCCCGCCGGTCACCGTGCCCACCGTCGCGCCACGGCGCTTCGGAGAAGCGAGGTGGGCGGCGAAGGGTACGATCTGCTGGGCCACGGTCGAGCAGAGCCCGACGACGAGGGAGGCGAGCACGAGGACCGGCGCGCTCGGCGCCAGCGCCGCCAGCGCGAGCGCCCCCGCGAGGACGATGAACTGCCCGACGATCGGTCGCCTCTGGTTCAAGAGGTCGCCGAGCGGCAGCAGCAGGAAGAGGCTGGCGGCATAGCCGAGCTGGGCCGCGGTGGGGATCAGGGCGGTGCTGGCGGCGCCGGGAAAGTCGCCCTCGACGATGCCGAGCATGGGCTGATTGTAGTAGATGTTTGCCACCGCGATCCCCGCGGCGGCAGCCGTTGCGAAGGTCATGCCCTGAGTCGGAGGGCCGGCCGATGCGGGGGCGTGCCGGCCTGGATGCCTGTCGTCGCCTTCGTGCCTCCCTCAGGCCTGCCGCGCCGGCGCCGCCTGGTGCTGGCGGCGCCAGGCGAGCGGCGTGCTGCCGGTGAGGCGGCGGAACACGCGGGAGAAATGCGCCTGGTCGGCCAGCCCGCAGGACAGGGCGATCTCGCAGAGGGGCGCGCGGCTTTCCAGCATCAGGGCCTTGGCGCGCTCGATGCGGCGCTCCATGACGAAAGCGTGCGGCGACTTGCTGAAGCTCTGCTTAAAGGCGCGGGCGAAGTGGCCGCAGCTCAGCCGCACCTCGGCGGCGAGGTTCTTCTGCAGGATCCGCCTCTCCAGATTGGCCTCGACATAGCGGGCGATGTTCACGGCCTGCCACCGCGCCAGCCCGCCGGGGACCGGCGAGACGCCGGCCCTGCCCGGCCCCGCCGCGTCCAGCAACCGGGTAGCGCGGGCCAGGGTGGTCGCCGCGGCCCCATGGTCGCGGTCGAGCAGGTCGAGCGCGTCCCGCAGCAGGCGGTGGACCGTGCCGGCTTCTCCCCGCCTCCAGGACTCCTCGTGACCGCCGGCTCGAATAAGGTGTCCGCTGGTGATCATCGCCCTGCTCCGCTGTTGGGAAGTGTCCGCTGGCGGGAGACTGAGCGAGCGCCGGGCCGACCTCCACTCGGCACAGGTTCGTGCCGGTAAGCTATTGCGCCCGCGGAAGCTATACTTCCGTATAGGGGGGCCGATCATGGTGCGCGGCCCCGCGCCGCATCGTTGGGTCCCGCCCGGCGGTAGCCGTGGCGCCGGGCCGGGCATCGTGCATAATCCGGACCTGCCGGGCGCCGCGCGCAGGCCGGCATGGCGGAACGCCGTGAGGGAAGATGAAGTCAGCGCGCATCCTGATCGTCGAGAACGACCGCATCGTGGCGCGGGACCTCGCGCAGCAGCTGGCCCGGCTCGGCCACGTCGTCGCCGGCACGACCTCCCACGGGGAGGAGGCGGCGGACCGGGTCCTCGACACCGGCGCGGAGCTGGTTCTGATGGACATTCACCTCGACGATGGGATGGACGGGGTCACGGCCGCGCAGGAGATCCGCGACCGCTGCGGGGTACCCGTGATCTTCCTCACGGCCTATGCCGACGAGACGACGGTGCGCCGGGCAAGCCGCACCGAGCCCTTCGGGTACCTGCTGAAGCCTTTCGAGGCCCTGCAGCTCATGACCGTGATCGAGCTGGCGCTTTTCAAGCACGCGGCGGAGCGCGAGCTGCGGATCAGCGAGCGGCGCTACGCCACGACCCTCTCCAGCATCGCGGACGGCGTGATCTCGACCGATGGGAAGGCGAAGATCATCTTCATTAACCCCGTCGCGGAGGCGCTGACCGGCTGGAGCCGCGAGGAGGCGATGGGGCGGAACATCACCGAGGTCTTCCAGGTGGAGAACGGCATCACCCGGGAGGGGGTGGAGGATCCGGTGGTGCGGGCGCTGCGCTCCGGCCTCGCGGAGAGCCTGCCGCCCCATTCGGTGCTGCGCTCCCGCAACGGCGGCGAGGTGCCCGTCGACGACAGCGGCGCGCCGGTGCTGGGCGATGACGGCGCGGTGCTCGGCGCCGTCCTCGTCTTCTCCGACGTGACGCGCCGGCGGCAGGCGGAGGAGGCGCTGCGGCGCGGGCAGGCCGAGCTGGCGCATGCCGCGCGCCTGACGACGCTTGGCGAGCTGACCGTCTCCATCGCCCATGAGGTGAACCAACCGCTGATGGCCGCGGTAACGAATGCCGAGGCCTGCATCCGCTGGCTCAACGCCCCGTCGCCCGACGTGGAGCGGGCGCAGGAGGCCGCTCGTCGGGTGATGCGGAACGGCCACCGGGCCGCCGAGGTCATCCGGAGCATCCGGGCACTGGCGCGCAACAGCAAGCCGGAGATGGTCCCCTTCGACCTGCGCCCGGCGGTGGAGGACGTGCTGAGGCTGATGCAGGGCGAGCTGCAGGGGGCCGGCATCGCGCTGCGGACGGGGTTTCCGCCCGCGCCGGTCGTGGTGACAGGGGATCGGGTGCAGCTCCAGCAGGTGGTCATGAACCTCGTGCTGAACGCGCGGGAGGCAATCGGCGCGGGAGAGACGGACGGGGTGATCCGCGTCGTGCTGTCGGAGAGGGGCGGGGAGGTCGCGCTGGCCGTCGAGGATTCCGGACCTGGGATCGCGGCGGAGATCCGGGACCGCATCTTCGAGCCGCTCTTCACCACGAAGGAGGGCGGCCTCGGCCTCGGCCTTTCGATCTGCCGCTCCATCACCGATGCGCATGGCGGGCGGATCGGCGTGCGGCCGAACGGGCCGACGGGCTCCGCCTTCGAGATCGTCCTGCCGGGCGCGGTCGATGGGCATCACGACCACCAGGGCTGAGGGCGGCAGAGAGCCGCTGGTCTATGTCGTGGACGATGATCCCGACGTGCTGGAGGCGGTGGGGGAGTTGCTGCTCTCCGTCGGGCTGCGGCCCGCGCTCTTCGCCTCGCCGTCGGATTTCCAGGGTGCCCTGCGCCGGGATGTCCCGGGTTGCCTCGTGCTCGACGTGCGGCTCCCCGGGCGGAACGGGATCGATGCCTTCGCCGATCTCCGCAGGACCGGCATCGACCTGCCGGTGATCTTCATCAGCGGGCATGCCGACGTGCTGATGGCCGTGCGCGCCATGAAGGCGGGCGCCTTCGAGTTCTTCACCAAGCCTGTCCGCAACCAGGACCTGCTCGATGCCATCCACGCCGCCCTCGCCGCCGACGCGGCGGGGCTGGAGACCCGGCGGAGGCTGGCGACAGTGCGGCAGGCGCATGACGGCCTCTCGGCCCGCGAGCGCGAGGTGATGTCGCTCCTGGTGGAGGGGTTGATGAACAAGCAGATCGCGGGCCGGCTGGGCGTCTCGGAGCCGACGGTGAAGGGCCACCGCTTGCAGATCATGCGCAAGATGGGCGTCCGCAGCCTGCCCGACCTCGTCCGCGCCGCCGCCCTGCTGGATGCGGGCCGGGGCTGACCGGCCGTCACGCCGGGCCGGCCGCCTCGCCTCCCCCGGCGCTGACCGGGAAGGTGACGGCCAGGCTGGCGCCGGTGCCCGTCTCCATGGCGATCCTGCCGCGCAGCTGATGGGCGAGGTCGCCGAGGAGCTGCAGGCCGAGGCTGTCGGCGGTTTCCGGATCGGGGATCCTGCCTCCCGCGAAGCCGTTCCCGTCGTCGACGACCGAGAGCCGGGCCATGCCCGCCTCCTCGCCGAGGGTGACCCGGATCTCCCCCGCGCTCCGCCCAGCGAAGGCGTGCTTGAAGGCGTTGGTGACGAGCTCGTTCACGATCAGCCCGCAGGACACGGCCTTGTCCAGGTCCAGGTGCAGGTCGGCGAGGTCCGTCACTACCGCGATGTTCCTGTCCGGCGACCGATACGCGCTCCCCAGCCCGGCGCAGAGGCTGCCGAGGTGCCGGCGCATGGAGACACGAGTGTAGTCGCCCGCGTGATAGAGGTTCTCGTGCACCAGGGCCATGGAGCGGACCCGGTCGCGGCTCTCGGCGAAGAGGCCGGCTACCTGCGGGTCCTGGATGCGCGCGGCCTGCAGGTTGAGAAGGCTGCTGATGAGCTGGAGGTTGTTCTTCACCCGGTGATGCATCTCCTTCAGCAGCGCCTCCTTCTCCTCCAGCGCGGCGTTGCCGAGGGAGATCGCTGCCTGGGAAGCGAGGAGCCGCAGCACCGCGAGTCGTGCCTCGGTGAAGGCGTGCGGGGTCAGCGCGTTCTCGAGGTAGAGCAGCCCCATGAGCTTCGCCTGCCGGAGCAGCGGGAGGCAGAGGAGGGAGCGCGTGGGACCGGCCTCGAGGTAGGGGTCCGCAGGGCGGTCATGCCGCCTCGCCGCGTCACCGATCAGCACCGGCTCCCCCTCCTGCATCGTGCGGCCGAGGATCGAGAGGGGGGCGGCGGCCCCGGTGAGCGGGGCGTCGGGAAAGGTCACCTCGATGCCCTGCGATCCCGCGCGGGCCTCGGCGGCGGACCGCAGCTCCCCGGACCGCGGCAGCACGAGAAGGCCGCGGGTGGCGCCCGCATGCTCCAGCACCGTGACCATCAGGGTCCGCATGAGCGCGGGCAGCCCCGCCTCGCCGGACATGGCCTGCGAGGAGCGCACGAGGCTGTCCACGTCCAGCGCAGCGCCGTCCGGCAGGTGCCGGGCCGCCCTCGGCTCCTCACCACCGGCGAGCTCCCGGTGCAGGCTGTCGATCCTCTGGACCTTCGCCGTGGCGCCCCAGGCGAGGTAGGCGCCCCGCGCCTCGCGGAGATGCGCGAGGGCGGCCGTCGGCAGGTCCCGCCGGTGGTAGAAGCGGAAGGCCCATTCCTGCGCGAGGGCCGCCACCTGGACGAGCCCTCCCTCTCTCGCCGCGCGGATGGCGGATTCGACGTGCCGTATGGCGGCCAGGCTGTCGCCGCGCACGGCGGCGATGGCGGCGTCCACCAGCAGGGCGCGCGCGGCCCAGTTCGCCGGGCCACTCTCCGCCCAGACCCGCATCTGCTCCCCGTGGCGCAACAGCCCGGGGCTCGGCTCCGCGGGCGCGGAGGCCTCCTCCACGGCCGCGCGCGCGAGGGCGGCGTGGAAGTGGTATTCCGCCAGCTCGACATGGCCGCCGGTGGTCCAGAGAAGCGGCGCCGCCCTCTCCGCCATGGCGAGGGCCAGGGGCATGTCACCCTCGTAGACTGCCGCCTGTAGTCGCCGGATCCAGTGCCAGCAGGCCGCGATGGCGAGATCCGGCTCCGCCTCCAGCCGCGCCTCGAAGACCGGGTCGGCGATGTCCGACGGCAGGCCGCGCAGGGCCCGCAGCAGGCCGATCTGGCTGGTGATGATGTCGGCGATCAGGCCGAAGCGGATGCGGCGGACGAAGGCGAGCTTCGCCTCGGCCTCCGCCTGCGCCTCGCCGAGCGGGGTGCCGGCGGCAATGAGGCTGGTGACGAGGGTGCAGGCCGAGAAGCCGGAATAGGTCAGGTCGCCCACCTCCACCGCGATCTCGTGCGCGCGGCGCAGCAGCGGCAGGGTGCGGGCGAAGGGCCAGGTCCAGGGCGCGACATGGCAGGCGAAGCACATCCGCACGCGCGGCTCGTAGCGCGCCAGCGGCTCGGCTTCCACCATCTCTTGTCCCAGGCGCCCGAAGTGAAACCCGGCCGGGTAGTCGCCGAAATACGGGCCGAGGACCATGCCAAGATAGGCGTAGCCGAGGGGGGATGCGTCGGAGTTCCCGTTCGCCAAGCTCAGCCGGGCCATGCGGCAGAGGATGAGGCAGACCAAGTCCTGGTCCGTGAAGAAGCTGGGGGGCAGGGTGGCCGCCAGCACGTCCATGAAGGCCTGCGTCTCAGCAGAGGCAGCGCGCGGGAGCGTGGAAAGGGACTCCACCGGGCGGTCGCCGAGCTCGGCCCGGAGCGCGGCGTATTCCTGCCGGGCTGCCTCGGGGCCGGGATGGGCGTTCCAGTCGACTCCCGCGTCCCGCAGGAAGACGAGGCAGGCCTCGACAGCCCGGTCGTTCCGGTCCTGCGCCGTGTGCAGGGTGATGAGAAGGGCGGCCACGCCGGCCCGTTCCGCCACTCCCTCCGCCTCAGGCAGCAGGTCCAGCAGTTGCCGCTCCGCCGCCGCCTGCTCGCCCCTGAGGAACAGGCACTCCGCTGCCCCGAGGGCGAGGCGGAAGCCCAGCCGGCCCGGCCCGCGTTCCCCCACCCCGGCGTCCCGCCCCAGCGCATCCAGCCCGGCCTCGAAGTAGCCTGACGCTACCTCGTAGGCCGTGCTGCCGCGGGCGTGCCGGCCGGCACGCAGGTTGAGCGCGGCGACGCTTTCGCGCTCTGCCCAGTCCGTCACCAGCCCCGCCGCCCGGTTGTACTGGTCCACGACCGGGGGGACAGTGCTGTCCACCTCCTCCGGGCCGAGGGCGGCGGCGAGGTGGCGGGCGATGCGGAGGTGTCGCGCGGCCCGGTCCTCCCCCGGTAGAAGGGCGTAGGCCGCCTCTTGAATGCGATCGTGCAGGAAGCCGTAGGTGCCGGCCGCGTGCACCACCAGCCCCGCCGCGATGGGCGCCCGCAGACCGTCCTGCACGGCCTTGCGGCCGGCGCCGTGCGCCAGGCCGAGCCGGTCCGCGGAGACGCTGCCGCCGAGGCAGGCCATGGTGACCAGCAGCGCGCGGTCAGCCTCCGGCAGCCGCACCAGCCGCTCCGCCATCAGCGCCACGACGTTCTCCGTCGCGGGCTTGCGGAGGATGCCGTCCAGGTCCCAGCGCCAGCGCAGGGCGGCGTGGTCGAAGCGCAGCAGGCCCTCCTCCGTCAGCCCCGTCATGAACTGGCCGGCGAAGAAGGGATTGCCACCCGTGCGCGCGGCGATGGCGTCGCTCAAGGGGCGCACCGCCTCCGGGTCATGGTGCAGGGTATCTGCCACCAGCCGGGCCATCTCCCCGGCCGGCAGCGGGCCGAGAGCCAGCTCGTCCACCACGATGCCGACCCGTCGCGCGGCGGCGATGGTGGCGTGCAGGGGGTGGCCCGGCGCGACCTCGTCGTCACGGTAGGTGCCGGCCAGCATCATGTGGTCGGGCAGGCCCTCGGCCAGCGCCTTCAGCAGCGCGAAGCTCTCCTGGTCTAGCCATTGCAGGTCGTCCAAGAACAGGACCAGCGGGTTCTGCGGCCGCGCGAGGAGCGCCAGGAAACCACGGACGGTGCCCTGGAAGCGGCGCGCCTCGTCGGCCGGCGGCAGGGCCGGCAGCGCTGGCTGTTCCCCGATCAGCCGCGCCAAGTCGGGGCCTAGATTCGTCAGCACCCGGCCGTTACGTCCCGCCATCCGCCGGATCCGCTCCCGCCAGCCCGCCCTCTGCGCCTCCGTGGCCCCAAGGATCCGGCCGGCCATGTCCCGGACCATTGCGCTGAGGGCGGCGTAGGGAATGTCGCGCCGGTACTGGTCGCACTTCGCGGCTGCAAGCACGCCGCGGACCGGCAGCAGTGCGGCGCGGAGTTCCTCGACGAGCGCCGACTTGCCGATGCCGGCGGGCCCGGAGACCAGCAGCATCCGCCGCTCGCCGCGCTCTGTCAGGCCGCGGAGCGCGGCGGCGAGCACCTCCTGCTCGTGCTCCCGTCCATAGAGGCGTTCCGGCAGCACGATCCGCTCCGGCACGTCGCCCTCGCCGAGGGGGAATGGCTGGTATGGCGGCCCCACCCCGATGCAGCGGCGAAGGTCGGCCTCGAGTCCGCCCGCGGTCTGGTAACGGTCCTCCGGCGCCTTCTCGAGCAGCTTCATGACAATCGCGGCCACGCCCGGGGCGCCCGCGGCGATGGCGGCCGGAAGCGGCGCGGGCGGGCGGGCCAGGTGGGCGTGGAGCCACTCGAGCGGGTCGCGCGCCGTGAAGGGCAGCCGGCCGGTCAGCAACTCGTAGAAGGTGACGCCGAGCGCGTAGAGGTCGCTGCGGGCATCGATGGAGCGGTTGACGCGCCCGGTCTGCTCGGGCGCCATGTAGGCGAGGGTTCCGTCGATCAGGGCGGGCGGCGAGGCCTGCTGGCGCACGCGCGGCAGGTCGCAGGCCACGCCGAAGCCGGTGAGATGGACCCGGTCCCCGGCATCGACGAGGAGGTGGCTGGGCTGGATGTCGCGGTGGATGAGGCCGCTGCCGTGCATCTGCCGCAGCGCGGCAGCGGCGTTGGCGGCCACGCGCAGGAAGCGGGCGATCGGCAGGGGGCCGGTCACGGCCGGGCTCGCGGGATCGCCGCCTGGATCCTCAAGCATCAGTGCCTCACCCGCGCCCAGGGCCACCGGGCCGAGAGGCAGGGCCGCCCAGTCGCGGGAAAGGCGCCCCGCCAGCGCGTGCTCCCGCCGTATCCGGACCTCGGCGGAGGCGGCGGTCTCCTCGGAAGCCGCACTCAGGACGAGACGGCTGGCATCTCCGGCGCGCGCGCGGGACAGGACCGTCCGGCCATCCCATCTAAGCGGCTGGAGGCTCTCGCGATCGATTGTCACCGTGCGCGACTCCGCATCCCATCCCCGGGGAAAAGGCGACAGGTTACGTGAGAGGGGAGCCCGGACCAAGCCACGCCGCGTCAGCCGTTCCCGTGCCGGCCCGTCTTGAACAGGAACCAGACGCGGCCCTCGGCCACGTCGATCCAAACCTCGAGGAGGCTGGCGGTCGCTACGTCGCCCTGCCCGTCGCACATGGACCGCAGCGCGCGCATGCAGGCCACCAGGGCGGCGTTGTCCTCGCGGAACTCGGCGAGCATGCCCTGCGGGCCGACGGGGTCCGCATCGTTGTCCAGCACGCGCTGCAGCCGCACGATGTGCCCGACAGAGCGGTCGGTGGTGCCCCCCAGCTTCCGCGCCCGCTCCGCGAGCGGGTCCACCATGGCAAGCAGCTCGCCCGCCTGATCGGCCAACATGGCGTGGTAGTCGCGGAAGTGCGGGCCGGCAACGTGCCAGTGGAAGTTCTTCGTCTTCAACGTCCTTCCTCATTCTCGGTGCATGTATGCAGGTTGACCTTGCGGGCTGCTGGCGAGAGCCGGGGATATGGGCAAGAGAACGTTGCTGGCGCCGCTCGCGGGTGTTCGGATCCTTGGTGTCGAGCGCGACGGTGGAGGATGGGTCGTCCCCGCAGCAGGGCCGGGTCACGGGACCTGCCCTGCCTGCGGCACGCCGTCCCGGAGCCGCCACAGCACCTACTTGCGGCGCCGGCAGGACCTCCCCTCGCAGGTTGCGCGGGTCACGGTCCAGATCAGGACCGCTCGCCTGAGGTGCCGGAACCCCGGCTGCGACGAACACGGCGCTTGGCTGACCTCGCCCTGCTCCTCGAGCATAACGTGGGCGGGCGCCCGGCGGAGCGGGTCCTGGCCCGCCTGGACATGCCGCTGAGCGATGACACCGTGCTCCGTTCGCTCAGGCGCTTCGCGGCTCGAGATATCGCGTCCCCCGTCCGGGTGCTCGGGATCGACGACTGGGCCTGGCGCAAGGGCCAGACCTACGGGACCATTATGGTCGACCCAGAGCGACGGGCAGTCGTGGACGTCCTGCCACACCACTCCTCGTCCACCACGGCAGACTGGCTGCATGGTGACCCTCCACCAAGTTGGTGGACACCTCGGATAGGCTCCTTAGGGAGCGAGGTGTGCTGACGACGACCAAGACGCGACGTGAATTCACGGAGGAGTTCAAGAGGGAGGCGGTGGGGCTGCTGGCGAGCAGCGGCCGCCCGCTTATGCAGGTAGCGACCGAGTTGGAGATTCAGCCTTCGATGCTGCGGAACTGGCGAGGTCGGCTCGGATCTGTGGCTGGTCAGGCCACGGCTGCGGAGCGTCCCGCTTCGACGGGATCGGCGGTGTCCGCTGAGCAGGCTGAAATTCGGCGTCTGCAGAAGGATCTCGAGCGGGCGCAGATGAAGCGCGACATCCTAAAAAACTATCGGCATATTTTCGGGCCTGCCGAGATGAGGTTTCGCTTCGTCGAGGACCACCGGAGCGTCTTCCCGGTGCGGGTCATGTGCTCGGTGCTTGAGGTCAGTGCCAGCGGGTACTACGCGTGGCGGAGGAGGCCCGAGAGCGTCCGGGCTGGAGCCGACCGGCTCCTTCTGCAGGACATCCGCCGCGTGCATGCCGAGAGCCAGCGCCGTTATGGCAGCCCGCGCATCCATGCTGCCTGCAGGCCGAGGGTCACCGCGTAGGCCGCGGGTGGCCCGCCTGATACGCCGGCACGGCATTCGGGTGCGCACCAAACGACGGTTCCGGGTGACGACGGACAGCAGTCACGCCTTCCCGCTCGCCCCGAACCTGCTGGATCGCCAGTTCAACGCCGCCGGGCCGAACAGGGTATGGCTGGCAGACTTCACCTTCATTCCAACCGGCGAGGGCTGGTTGCACCTCGCCGTCGTGCTCGACCTGTTCTCGCGCAAGGTGGTCGGTTGGGCGATGCGCGAGACCATGGCCCAAGAGCTGACCCTCGCGGCCCTTCGGATGGCGATCACCAACCGCAACCAGGGCCTGGACTGCTGCACCATGCAGATCGCGGTAGCCAGTACGCTGCCTACCACTACCGGCGTCTGCTCGCCAGGCACGGCATGCTCTGCTCGATGAGCCGAAAGGGCGATTGCTGGGACAACGCCCCAAGGGAAGCTTCTTCGACAGCCTCAAGACCGAACTGATGGACGACGAAACCTTCGACACCCGACAGGCTGCGAGGTCTCCTCTCTTCGCCTTCATCGAAAGCTCCTACAACCGACAGCGTCTCCACTCGACTATCGGCTACAAAGCCCCCACCGAAATGGAACAACTCGCCACGGCCGCGTAGGCCGTAACCCGTGTCCACTCAAGCGGGGAAAGGTCACGTCCGCCCTGCGCGCCTGAAAAACACCCTTCGCCAATCCCAGGCCGATGGTAGTAGCATTGCCCACAGACGCCTCCTCTGGGTGGTGTTTAAAACCTCCACTCTGGCATACCGGTGCCGTCGGGGGGGCGTCCACCCCATCAGAACCTTCACCCTCTGCGTTTACACGAGCACTAGCCGCAGACATAGGAGTGAGAGAATGGCTGACGAGAATTCCCTGGAGCGCTGCCCGATGGGTGGGGGCGAAGGAAAAAGCCGCTCATTGCTTGGTCGCGCCAATAAAGACTGGTGGCCCGACGCGCTGCCGGTCGACATCCTGCACCAGCATGGCGTGTCGCCTGACCCGATGGGTGCGGAATACGACTATGCCGAGGCGTTCAGTGCCCTCGATTACGCCGCATTGAAGGCCGATCTCACCAAGCTGATGACCGACAGCAAACCATGGTGGCCGGCAGACTATGGCCATTACGGCCCGTTTATGATCCGCATGGCCTGGCACGCTGCGGGCACATATCGAGTTGTTGACGGTCGCGGTGGCGCGTCGTCAGGCCAGCAGCGCTTCGAGCCGCTCAACAGCTGGCCGGACAACGGGAATCTCGATAAGGCCCGCCGTCTGCTCTGGCCAATCAAGAAGAAGTACGGAAAGCACATCAGTTGGGCGGACCTGTTCATCCTCGCCGGCAATGTCGCGATCGAGAGCATGGGTGGCCCGATCTTCGGCTTCGCCGGCGGGCGCAAGGACGTCTACCAGTCCGAGGGCGACACTTATTGGGGCTCGGAGGAGGTTTGGGTCGGGCATGCGAATCACAAGACGCGGATTCGCCCTGAGGAGCAGCTCGATCTGGAGGGACCGTTGGCTGCGGATTCCATGGGCCTGATCTACGTCAACCCCGAAGGTCCGGGCGGCAATCCCGATCCCCTGGGATCGGCGCGCGACATGCGGGCGACCTTCTTGCGCATGGCCATGAATTCGGAGGAGACCGTTGCGCTCACTGCCGGCGGCCACGCTTTTGGCAAGGCCCACGGGGCGAAGCCAAGTGAGAGTTTCAGCAAGGCCCCTGCGTCGGAAGCCGTGCATATGCAGGGCCTGGGCTGGCTCACGGATAGCGAAGAGATCGGCAAGGGACACATCACTACCTCGGGAATCGAGGGGGCGTGGACACCTAACCCGACGCAGTGGGGCGGTGATTATTTCCGTCTGTTGTTCAAGTACGATTACGAGTTGGTGAGAAGCCCCGCGGGCGCGCAACAGTGGCAGCCGATCAATCCCGACCCGGAGGACATGGCCCCCGACGCGCGCGACCCAAACAAGCGCGTGCCGACGATGATGACGACCGCCGACATGGCGCTGAAGATGGATCCCGAGTTCCGGGCGATTTCTGAGCGCTTTCGCGACGACCAGGCGGCACTCGACAACGCATTCGCGCGCGCTTGGTTCAAGCTCACACACCGCGACATGGGCCCGAAGATCCGCTATCTGGGCCCCGAGGTCCCTGAAGAAACGCTGATTTGGCAGGACCCGGTGCCTGAAGGGACGGTGCCGCCCGATGTCGATATCGCGGCGTTCAAAAAGGAGGTGCTGGCGTCGGGCCTCAGCATCGGTCAACTCGTTAAGACCGCTTGGGCGTCGGCGTCGACCTACCGTAAGTCGGACCATCGCGGCGGCGCCAACGGCGCGCGGATCGCGCTGGAGCCTCAGAAGAACTGGGCAGTCAATGAGCCGGCTGAGCTGGCTACGGTGCTCGCCAAACTGAATGAACTGCGCGGCGCCATGTCGCTCGCGGACGCGATTGTGCTGGCCGGCTCGACGGCGATCGAGAAGGCGGCGAAGGATGCCGGTTTCGATGTGACAGTGCCCTTCACCGGCGGTCGCGGCGACGCAACACAGGAATGGACCGACGTTGAGAGCTTTGTCTGGATGGAGCCGCAGGCCGATGGCTTCCGCAACTACCTGAAGACACGGCAGCCGGTGAAGACCGAGGAGCTGCTGCTCGACAAAGCCTCGCTGCTCGGCCTATCGGCGCCGGAGATGACGGTGCTGCTCGGTGGTCTGCGCGTACTCGGGGCCAATCATGGCGACAAGCCCGAGGGCGTGCTCACCACCCGCAAAGGCCAACTGACCAACGACTTCTTCGTCAATCTGCTCGACAACGACACCTTCTGGAAACTGATCGACACGTCGAGCGACGAGGAGTTCGTGGGCCTCGATCGTGGCGGCCAGCAGGAGCGCTGGCGCGCCACGCGCACCGACCTAATCTTCGGTTCGAACTCGCAGCTGCGAGCGACCGCGGAGGTTTATGCCGAAAACGGTAACGAGGGAAAGTTCGTCAGAGACTTCGTCAAGGCCTGGGTAAAGGTGATGAACGCTGACCGCTTCGACGTGACCGACAAGCCGGTGTCCTCGAACATCGCGACCTGACGGCGGCATGATCCGGCAAAGAAGGCGGTCGCAAGAGCGGCCGTCTTTTTTGCCCGCAAGTTGGTACGTCGCGGCAAGGGCGCAGAAGCAGTGAAGCTGATCGTGGAGCGGGCCCGGGCGGTAACTGGTGTTGGTTTGGTTCGAAACAGGTATGTGCGAGGGGAGGCTGGGCATGATGCCGAATTTCCAGGCTATCTCTTCGACCGGTCCCGCAGGCGCGGCGTGGACGATGTGTGATCAGTGCGGGTGCGCTTGCAGCACGGCGCATCGACCTGTGTGTGGATGAGAGGAGGGCCGACGGCATCGTCAACATGGTCGGCCGCCAGCTTGCCCGAGCGACCCACCACCGGGTAGTCGGCGGGGATGACTACCCCCGCCGCCTGCCCCAGCTTCGCCGGGTATCGCTTCCCGGCCGAGATCGTCAGCCAAGCGGTGTGGCTCTATTTCCGCTTCCCGCTCAGCTTGCGGATGGTCGAGGAGATGCTGGCTTTCCGCGGCATCGTGGTCAGCCATGAGACACTGCGCCAGTGGAGCCGCAAGTTCGGCCAGGCATTCGCCAACGGGATCCGCCGCCGGCTGCCCCGGACCGGCGACAAGTGGCACCTGGATGAGGTCGTCCTCAAGATCAACGGTGTGACACACTGGCTTTGGCGCGCCGTCGACCAGGCCGGGATGGTGCTCGACGTGCTGGTGCAGAGCCGACGGGATAAGCAAGCTGCCAAGCGTCTACTCAGGAAGCTGCTGAAGCGGCAGATGCGGCCACCTCGGGTCATGATCACCGACAAACTGGCAAGCTATGCTGCCGCGAAGAAGGAGGTGATGCCCTCCGTCGAGCACCGGCAGCACAAGGGGCTGAACAACCGTGCGGAGAACTCGCATCAGCCGACGAGACGTCGAGAGCGACAGATGAAGCGCTTCAAATCAGCAGGCCAAGCGCAGCGCTTCCTCTCTGCCCACGACGGAATCAACAACCTCTTTCATCTTCGCCGCGACCACCTCCACGCCAGCGAGTACCGCGCCGCAAGGGCACGCGCATTAGAGCTGTGGTCCGACATCAGCGGGATCACCGCGTCGACTTGATCGCCCTTGATCCCGGCGCCGATCAGCCAGCCGCGTCGCCCCGAGACCAGCAAGTTGACGATGCCCTCGCGGCCGCCCTCGCCACAGCGCCCGCCCTCCTGCGCGCGCAGAGCACGATCGGCCCCGCCGAGCGCCGGGCCATCGCGGCTTACCGGCAGGAGAAGTATCCAGCCATCGAGAGCGGCATCCAGCAGGCTGCCGGATTCGCCGTGCCGGTCGAGGTGGAGTGGGACCAGCTCACCCTGCCGGGCGATGCCCAGTATTACGCGCGCGACGACTTCTTCGGGAAGACGATCTTCGAGCCGCTGACCACCGCGTTGCGGAGCATCACGGCCGATGCGATGGGGCGCGATGCTCTGCGCGGGGAGCTTCAGCGCATCCACATCCGCTACGACGAGAAGACAGCGCCTGCTTCCAACTACCCGAACGGGCTCTCCTTCCAGGTCGGCACGCTCGACATCAATTGGCGCCCCTACGCCAACACCGGCGACGTGGCGGAGCGGACCCAGGCCATCACGGGGCTCCTCGAGAAGAACCTCTGATCCTCGCCGCTGAAACAGAGGCCGGAGCGGGGCGTCATCCGTCCTGCTCCGGGTCATAGACACGCTCGAAGGCCTGCGCCGTGCAGCGCGGGCAAGAGAGGTAGATCGCGGTGCCGCCGCGGGGCAGCACGATCCCTCGTCGCTCGCGGTCGATGCGCCATCGCGCGCGCCGCCCGTCCGCGAGGGTGACGAGACCTTCGGCGTGGCAGCGCGACATCTCCAGGTCGTGATAGTAGGCCCGCGCATCCACGCGGCGCGCCGCGGCGAAATAGGCGCGCACCTCGCGCGGCCGCAGGCGGAAGCGGGCGCACTGCGCCGCGGTCTCCTCCCCGCTCACGTCGTTGCCGCGCGCGCCGTTCGCGGTGATGCGGATGTCCGAAACCGGCCCGGGCAGGCGCGCTGCCGTAGCCGGCCCAACGGCGAGAACCGCCAGCAGGAGGGTGACGGCACGGCGCACGCCCTACTCCTCCGGGCCGCGGTAGATGGTGACGAGGCGCCAGCCCTCCTGCCCGCGCGCGAACTCCAGGCTGCCGATGCGCGCCTGGCCCGGCGCGACGTTGCGGGGATCGAGGACCGGCTCCGGCGTGTCGCGAATCACGTCCAGCACCGTGCGGTTGTTCCTCACGTCCTCCACCGTCCGCAGCAGGCGGCGGAAGGCGGCGGGAAGGGTCGCGGCTGTCAGGCGGCGCATGGGCTCATCGTCCAGCTCGCCGCGGCTCTCCAGGGGCAGGCGGCTCATGCGCGTCACGGCCGCCATGTCCCCAGCCCGGACGGCGGCGCGGAAGCCGCGCCAGAAGGCTGCGATGGAGGCGGCGCGGGGATCGCGCTGGGCGGCCGCTGGCCGGACAACGAAGGAAACGGCGGCGAGGGACGCTCTGGCGAGGAGGCGGCGCGTGGGCATGGCGTCATCCCTTGCGCCTGTAGAAGCCGGAGAAGGTGACGTTGTGGCCGCCGCAGCCATTGTTGTCGCGCGCCAGCAAGTAGGGGCCGCGCCGCCACAGGCGGATGCGGCAGGTGAACTCGTCGCCCGCCTCGTAGGCCTGGGTGCGGCCGTCCTCGCCCATGGAGAAGGCCAGCACGCCGTTCACGGGCCGCGCCTCGCCCGCCACCTCGCCGATGTTGACGCCGCCACGCCGCACGCGCTCAGGGTCGCCCATGCCCCAGGTGGCGTCGCCCTTCACCACCAGCGCGCCCTTGGAGCCGGGGGAGATGACGATGTCCTGCTCCGGCGCCCTCCACTGGCCGTTCCAGTCGGCCGGGGCTTGCTCCGCCTCCGGCAGCGGCAACAGGGCGGCGGCGGGCGGGCAGCCGATCGTCGCCGCGCCCCGCGCGCCCACGAAGCCGGCGCAGGTATAGGCGCCACCGGAGGCGCCGTGGGACGGGCCGGTCAGCACCACGTCGCCCGGCGTGAGATAGGCCCGCGCCCGGCAGGCCGCGCCCTCGTTCGGGCAACCCCGCACCAGCGTGCCGTCCTGGACGAAGTTGACCCGCGACACGCCGGGCCGCACGGCGGCGACGCGCGCATCCTCCTTCACGAGGTCGGACCAGACGCAGCCCGCCCGCGCCGCCACGGGCGCGAGGCAGAGGATCGCCTCCAGGGCGAAGAGGACGCGGCGGAGCGGCAAGGCATCTCTCCCTTCCTGCCGCCTCGGCATAGCCGACCGGGCGAAGATGGGGAGCGGGGCGCCGATCAACTCCCGCGGCGCGCGGCCAAGTCGGGGAAGGCGGGCCCCACCCGCGGCGGCCCCGCGCATCCAACGCCGGCGCCGGGCGCTGGAATGCCACGGAGGGGCCGCGACCCCGCCCCGTCCCGCGAGAGGCAGCACGACGCTCGAAATGCCTGATCCCGTTTCACCCGCCGCGTCGCGGGCCCTCATCGCCGCGCGCCTCGGCATCGGCCTGGCACAGGGCGTCGCGCTCCGTGCGCTCTCGGCGATGGTGGAGGGAGCGGTGCCGCATCCCTGGGCGGCGGCGAACCCCAAGGGCTTCGGCCTGCTGGTCCTCCTCGCCGCTCTCTTGCCGCTGCCCGTCCTCCTCGGCCTCGGCCACATCCGCGGGCGGGCGCTGGCGGCGTGGACGCTCGCCTCGGCCGCCCTGATACTCCTCCTCGGCGGCCATGACCTGCGCCAGCACGGCGAGCTGTCGCTGACGCCCGCGAGCAACGCCCTGATGCTCTCCCTCGGCGGGCTCCTCTTCATCGGGCAGGCGCTGATGGCGGCGGCCGATGCCGGGCGCCGGTGGTGGCCCCGCTACCCCGACCTCTTCGAGGCCGCCTGGCGCACGGGGATGCAGCTCGCCCTCGCCCTGGCCTTCGTGCTGGGCTTCTGGCTGATCTACTGGATCGGCTCGATGCTTTTCTCCGGCATCGGGATTAAGGCGCTGCGGGACCTCGGCGGGCGGTCCGGCTTCGTCATCCCCGTCACCACCGCCCTCGGCGCGGCTGGCATCCACCTGGCGGATTCGGGCGGGCGGCTCACGCGCGGGCTGCGCGCCCTGCTGCTCGCGCTCGGCGCCTGGCTGGCGCCGCCCGCCGCGGGCCTCGCCGCCGCCTTCCTGCTCAGCCTGCCCTTCACGGGGCTGGAGGTGTTCCGGGGGAGCGAGGCCGCGAGCTGGCTGACGGCGGCGGCCGCCGGCCTCGTGGTGCTGATCAACGCCGTGCACGGGGATGGCGGGTCGCGCGGCGAGGGGTCGGCGGCCCTCCTGCTCGGCCTCTCGGCCCGCCTCTCGGCCGTGCTGCTCCCGGTCCTCGTGGCGTTGGCGGCCCTGGTGCTGGCGCGCACCGTCGGCTCGCGCGGGCTGACCGAGATGCGCGTGGAGGGCGCCGCCGTGCTGGCGCTGCTCGCCGCCTACGCCGTTGCCTACGCCTTCGCGGCGCGGCGGCCGGCGATGCGGGCGATCGAGCCGGCCAACACCACCATCGCCCTCCTGGCGATCCCCGTCCTCGTCGCGCTGAACACGCCGTTGGCCGATCCCGCGCGCCTGACGGCGGAGAGCCAGACGGGGCGGCTGCTGCGCGGCGAGGTCGCCCCCGACGACTTCGACTTCTACCGGCTGGGCAAGGCCGGGCACAGCGGCGGGCGCGCGTTGGCGGCCCTGGCCCGCCACCCGGACCCGGAGATCGCCCGCCGGGCCGATGCCGCCCTTCCCCGCCCGGAGACACCCCCGCCCGCCACGCTCGAGGACGCCGCCGAAGCCCCGCTGCGCCTGCGCGCCCTGCCGGACGGCACCGCCCTGCCGCCCGGCCTGGCGGAGGCGATGATGCAGGTGCGGCCCGAGTGCGTGGAGGAGGAGTGTGTGGCCCGCCTCGTCGAGCTGGAGGGGCAGGACACCTGGCTCGTCGGCCCTGTCTACGGCGGGTTCAGGGCGATGCGGGCGGAGGGCGCGGGCTGGCGGCTGCTGGCGATCTTCAACGCCCCGCTCCAGTGCCGGGACGCCGCGCGGGCCGGGCTGCGGGCGGGCCCGCCGAACGCGGCGCCCTGGCTGCCGGCACTCGAGCTTGGCGGCGTGGTGCTGCGGCCCGTGCTGCCACGGGACCATTGCCGATAGGACAGGGCGGGGCTCCCGCGCCTCAGCGGCGGCCCGGCGGCCCGGCCATCAGGATCAGCCCGGCCTCCGCGATGCCGCGCGCGTCCGGCGCCGTGGTGGCCAGGAGGGTGAAGCGCACCGGCCGCGCCGGGCCGCTCTCGGCACCCGTTCCCGGCTCGGACCAGTAGCTCGTGGCGAGGGGGGAGAACCCGTCCGCCACCCCGGCCTCCGTCATGCCCTCCGCCGCCGCGCGCGCGGTGACGCGGCCCAGGAAGCCCTTCGCGGGCACGCCGAGCAGCCCGGGCGCCCCGACCTGTCCGGCCGCGAAGTCGGAGCCGACGTAGCAGTGCCGGCCGTTCTCGTCCTCGCCCCAGCTCGCGACGTAGCGCGGGGAGAGGAGCTGGACCGCCCTCTCGCGGTCCGGCATGCGCAGGGGAAGGCCACGGATCGCCTCCGCCGTTGCCGGCCCTGTCGGCAGGCCGCCGAAGGGCGTCCGGCCCGCGCGGACGTAGCCGAGACAGTCCTCGAAGATGATCCGCATGACCAGCGGCTCGTTCTTCTCCAGTTCCGCGGCGCCGGCCAACAACGCGGGGAGGAGAAGCCACAAGACGGCCAGGAGCGCCCCCGTTCGCGCCACTGCCATGGTTCTCATCTCTCCAGCCACGGGTAGCGGACGCGCGCCTCCCGCTCGGCCGTCTCCGCGTCGACGAAGTAGGACGCCTCCTCCGGCAGGGCGAGCCATCCCCGGGCGAGGGGCTGGCCCTCGTGGAAGGTTTCGAAGAACTCCTCCACGCGCAGGGCGTACAGGCCGTCCCGGCCGACGACGCGGACCCGCCGCGCCCCGTCGGGCGCCTCCAGCACCCTCTCTGTCATCTCCTCCGCGGGATCCGCCCCGCCCCGGCGGGATGGTTGTACCTCTGCCGCCCCCATTGCCTCGGGGCTGGGGCCGCCGGCGCTTAGCGGGGCTGCCAGCAGCGCGGCCACCGCCGCCAGCCCCAGCCCGAGGGACATCGAGCCCACCGGCCCGCCCTGCCCCGTGGCGCCGAGCCAGAACAGGGGCAGAAGCAGGGAGACAAAGGGCGCCAGCAGCCCGCCCAGAGCGCCCGCGGCGATGAGGAGCCCCGCCGCGGCCGCTCCTCGCCCGGCCGGCGCGCTCCCGACCAGCGCCAGGGCGTTCCCGGCCTCGAACAGCCCGCGCCCGAGACCGACGACCAGCATGCTTGCCAGCGCCGCGGGCGCCCCGGCCACGGGCACCACCAGGGCTGCCGCTCCGAGGGCCAGCAGCAGCGCCCCGACGGGCGCCGGCCGGCGCGCCACGCCCCACCCACCCGCGAGAGCG
This sequence comes from Roseomonas populi, assembly GCF_024594815.1. Lineage (GTDB taxonomy): Bacteria > Pseudomonadota > Alphaproteobacteria > Acetobacterales > Acetobacteraceae > Roseomonas > Roseomonas populi. The sequence goes on from NZ_JANJOU010000028.1 coordinate 57,553, forward strand.
CCGAGCGCCGCGCCCAGGGCGGCGGCGAGGAGAGGAAATTGCAACCACACCGGCGGCAGGCTCCAGGCCGACATCAGCTGAGGGATGGCCGCCGTGTTCACGGCCGTTACCGCCAGCCCGCCGAGCAGCGCCGCCCCCGCCGCTGCCCCCGCGCCCGGCCGCGCCAGCAGGTTCAGGGGCAGCAGGGCCGCCGCCCGCCGCGCCTGCCATGCCCAGAGCGCGGCGAGGAGCACGCCGACGACCAGCAGCACGAGGCCGCGCCAGGGCCGGAAGGGCGCGGTGTAGAGGGCCGCGAGCAGGACACTGAGGCAGAGGAGGTTCAGCAGCGTGCCGAGGGCGTCGAAGGGGTGCCGCGCCGGGTCCTCCGGCAGCGCCTTCAGTCCCAGCCGCAGGGAGGTCAGGGCCAGCACGACCCCCGGGAGGGCCAGCCCGGGGAAACCGAGCGCCCCCATTCCAAGGCCCGAGAGAATCGGCAGCAGCACCAGGCCCAGCACGCCGGCGGCGACCGCGAGGCCGAAGCCGGGGGCGAGGCGCGTCCCGCCGAAGACCGGGCGGACCAGGGCGAGGCCGGCGGCGAGCAACCCGGCCGAGGCCATGCCCTGCACCAGCCGCAGCCCCATCAGCGCCCACAGCTCGAGGGGCAGCGCCGCGGCGAGCGAGAGCGCGGCGACGAGGACGACCGCGCCGAGGAAGGCGCGGCGCGGCCCGAGGCGCCCGGCCAGCGAGGCCGCCGGCAGGGCCCCCAGGAGAAGCCCGACCCCGTAGGGCGGCTGGAGCAGGGCGATCATCATCACCGGCAAGGCCAGCCGCTGCATGTGCAGGGGCTGCAGCAGGTTGAAGACCGTGCCCGGCAGCGCCGCCAGCGCCAGGCCTAGCAGCAGCGCCAGCGGCGCCTGCCAGCGCCCGGCCCCCGTTCCCGTCATCCGCCGATCCCTACCTATTGCCATCCGCAGCGTTCGCCGCGGAGGAGGTCCGCATCCCCGTTCCCCAGCACGCGCTAAGGGGCCGCGTCGTCGTGGCCCAGCACCCCGGCTGCCCAGTCCCGCACCGCCGCCGCGTCAGGCTCGGTCAGGTCGCGGCGCGGCAGCATCACCGGGCGCGCCGCTCCGAAGCGGAGGATGAGGTAGCCCGGCGGCTCCTCGATCCCCGTCAGCAGCGCGGCGTCGTAGGAAGCTTCCCATGTCGCGCCCCGGATGGTGGCGCGATCGGGCCCGAGGGTGACGGAGACCGGGCCGACCAGGGGCTCCCGCCCTTCCTCCGAGCGCATCTCCAGCATCGTCCGCAGCCCCAGCCGCTCCGTCCACCGGGACAGCAGTGCGAGCAGCAGGGCCGCGCCCAGGATCGCAGCGGCCACGACGGCATCGTCCCAGGCGGGCGGGCGCAGCAGCGGCGTGGGATCGTGCGGATTCACGGCGGCCCAGCTCGCCACGCGCCCCGCCATCGGCGCCGAGAGGGCGAGGAGCGCCCCCCCGGCGACGAGCTGCGAGCCGCCGATCCCGAAGGGAAGCCCGCGCCGGTTCTGCGCGACGAGGAGCCAGGCTTGGTCCTCCGCGTGCCAGTTGATGGAGAGCGCGATCACGCCCGCCCCTCCCGCGCGTGGCGCCGCACCCAGTCCCGCACCGCCTCCTGCTGCTCCGGCGCCAGGTCGCGCCGGGGCAGGACGACGACGGAGACGAGGCCGAAGCGCAGCATCATGTGATCCCGGTCCTCCACAAGCCCGCGCAGCAGGGCCACGTCGAAGCGCCGCGCGGCCCGCGGGCCCGTCCAGTGCAGCGCGCGCGTGCCCAGTACCACCCGCGCCGGGCCGCCTCCATCGGGTGGGACGCCGTCCGGCCCGGGCCGAAGTACGCGCCTGGCATGGGCCACCGAGGCCCATCGCCGCACCAGCGGCAGGAGGTAGGCCCCGGCGAGCCAGCCCAACCCCGCGAAGGCGGCGATGGCGGCGAGGATCGCCAGCAACGGCAGCCCCTCCGGCACGGGCGACTTCCAGCCGCTGCCGGAGGCGAGCACGGCGGTGACGGCCGTCAGCATCACCAGCCCGCCGAGAGCGGCGCTGCCCAGCCCGCCGCGCGGGGTCATGGCCGCGACGGCCAGGCGGCTGGCGGCCACCTCGTCCTCCGTGTCCACGCGCACGACCAGGACCGGTCCCCTGTCCGGGGCGGGCGACGTCCAGAGGCCGGCCGGGCGCGCGGACGGGGGCGTGACCGGGCGCTCCCAGGGGCGCCGGGGCGGGGTGCCGGATGAGACCTCGTTCATGCATCCTCCGCGTCCCGAACGCCGGAGAGGGCCGAAGGGCGGCGCCCCTCCCTGGCCGGGCGTTCCGCGCCGCGCAAGGCCGCACGGCCGGGCCGGTCAGCGCAGCGCGATGACGAGCCCGTCCTCGAAAAAGCGGTAGCCGAGGCCAGGGCGCATGAAGGCGACCGCCACGGCGTTGACGTCCCCGCAGCGCACCCAGCCGGCCACGGTCCCCGGTGTGTCGAGAACCGCGGGAAAGCGCCAGTGGGGGCCGAAGTGGCGGGCAATGGCGCCCCGGTCGCGCGGGCGGATGTCGTCGTAGCCCACCTCCGCCGCGCAACTCTCACCCAGCGGGTCGGTCAGCCCCTCCCGCCGCAGGGCCAGGTGCCGCACCCCGGTCCGGGCCAGCAGCGCACGCGGCCCTGGCGGGCCGGAGACGGCGCCGAAGGTCCAGTCCCGCATCCAGAAGGGGTCTTCCGCCGCCCCGGCCGGCGTGGCTGCGAGAAGCGCCAGGGCAAGGAGGAGGCAACTCATGCGAGGAGCCCGAGGAGGTAGGCCAGCAGCAGCAGGAGCGCGCCCAGCGACAGCACAAGGCTCGCGAGGTCCCAGCCGGAGGAGGCGGGGGAGCGCGCCCCCAGCCCCGCCGCGCGCCGCTCCGCCAACGCGGTCAGGGTGCCCGCCGCGAGGCGTGCCAGGAGCCAGAGCGCGAGGGCGTTGAGCAGCAGCAGGTCGCCCCCGAGCGGCCGCCAGGCCACGAGGAGGAGAACGAAGGGTGCCGCCTCCCAGTAGCGGTGGGTTCGGAAGGCCACGCCCGGCACCCCTGCTTCCGCCGCAGCGAAGCCGCGCGCCAGCGCCGCCCGGTGCCGCCATGCGGAAGCGATCCCGACGGCGCTTCCGCCGAGGGCAAGCAGGGCGGCCAGGAGGCGCGGGTCGCCAAGCAGCGACACCATCCCCCCCGCGCCCTTCAGCCCGAGGGAGGGGGAGAGCAGCGCCTCAAGCCCGCCGCGCAGCCGGGCCGCGGTGGGTTCCAGGCCAAGAAGGGAGGCGCCCGGCTCCGCCCCGGCCAGCACGACGAAGGGCAGCAGCGCCAGCCCGGCCCAGGACGCCGCCGAGGCGGCGCGCTGCGGGGCGGCCGCGCCCGGCCCCCCGGCCGCGAGGAAAGCGGCCCGCGCCCCGCGCCGGTCCAGCGGCGGCGCGGCGGGCTCCGGCCCGGTCCAGCGGCGGCTGTCGATCGGCGGCCCCTGCCCCGTGCTCACGTTCTCGTCCGGCCCCCCGCCCCGGCCCGAACTTAGGGGACGGGCGGGCCAGGGCCTAGCTCACACTCCCCTCGCCCGCCGATCCGGGCCGCCGGCCGGGGTTGCCGCCCCCCTGCCCCGAGTTCACCATGGCCAGGCATGGCCGAGATCACCTGGCGCGCGGCGGAGCCGGAGGCGTTGGCCTCGCGCGTGGACTTCACCATCGACCTCCGCACCGGGCGGCTCCGCACGGACCCGCTGGACCGCATCGCGAGCCTTTTCATCGGTCTAGCCCAGTACCAGGCAGCGCGTTACGTCGAGCACCGCCCCGTGCACGACCTCCTGACTGAGGGCGCGACGCCGCTGCAGGACGGGATCGCCGCGTTGCTCGCCGCCGATCCCTGGCTGCGCGAGATGGGCCTCTCCGTCGTCACCGTTCGCATTGCCGGGCTGAGCCCGAGCGCGGAGCTGGCCCGCGCCCTCGAGACACCGACCTTCGAGCGCGCGCTGATGGCCCCCTCGGACTGGCGCCACGACGGTCGGCCGGTGGTGGCGCTGATCTTGCGCTACGGTGCGGCCGCGCAGTCGGTGATCCCGCTCACCCTCGACGGGGCGGAGCAGCCGCGACAGCCGGAAGAACGGCTCGCCGCGGCGATGAAGTGGGGATCGGCCCCGGAAGGCCGGACCCTCATCATGGCCCAGCAGCGTCTCGGCGCCGCCCGGCTGCAACCGGATTGCCTGGGCTGGAACGGCAACGCGCTCGTCCCGCGGCCCGAGCCGCCGCTATGGGATGTAGTCGCCTCGCGACAGTCCCGCCGCCCCGCCCGGCTCCTTGAGCAGCCTCATTCCCGTCAACACCTGCCGCGACTGTTACGGAGGCGCCGCAGTGTCTCTCGCCGACAGGTTTCCCCGCTGAGGATTGGCTGAGCAGGCCTGTCCCGGAGGGCACGGTCACACATTGAGGCGAGGCTGCTCAGGCGCGCCCGATCCGCCGCCGCGGCGCGCCATTTCCCTCCTTGCCGTGAAGAGCATGTCCGGGTTCCGCCGGAACGCCCTGTCCAGCACGCGCGCGAGCTGCGCCTCGTACAGCTCGTCCCAGCGCCGCCCCTGGAGGGGGCCACTCGGTACGCGCACCAGCAACGCCGGCTCCGCCGACCAGGCCAGCAGCCGGTCCAGCTTCACCAGGGCCAGCATGTCGCGCAGGTGATGCGCCGTCACGTAGGCGTCAGGCCCGGCCCGGTGGGCGGGCAGACCCGTCGCGCGGTCCAGCCCCGCCGGGCGGCGCCAGTAGCGCAGGCCCTGGTTGGAGTGGGTGGGGGCGTCCGGCCAGACCCGCAAGGCGCATTTCCACGTGCAGATCCAGTGCGCCCGCCCGCTCAGGGCCGGCATGCACCAGCGCTGCTCGAACGCCGCGCGGTGCGCCGCGAGCGCGAGCGTGTGCCCGCCGCTCAGGATCACCGGCGCCACCTCGGCCCAGGGCCGCGCCTCCGCCACGTCCTCGTCCACGATGTGGTGGATGGCCGAGGTGACGGCGGAGATGGGGAAATCCGGGCGCACGAGCCGCGACCCCGGGCCGCCATCCAGGTCCCAGCTGCCGTCGGCTTCCTGCGCCAGATCCTGCCAGCCGATCTCCACCACACCGCCATTGGCGAAACTGTCCCCGGTCGTCTCGAGGTCGATGACGCGCAGCCGTGCTGCCAGCGGCGTGGAACTCTCCATCATGGCTCTCCTAACCGACGATGGGGCTCAGGGCTCGACCCGGAACTTGCGGCGTCTGGTCCGGCGTAACTGAGGTCGCCCCGCGCACGTTCCGTCCGCATACAGGGGCGAGGGACATGGGATCTGTCGAGTTCGTGGCCCTCCTCCTCGCGGGGATCGGTCCATTGCTGGCCCTATCGCATCTGCTCGGCGTTCCGGCGACGGTGGTCCTGTTCGGCACCGGCCTCGCCATCGGCTTCCTACCCGGCGACGCGCCGGTGAAGGTGGATCCGGACCTCGCGATCTGGCTCTTCCTGCCTCCGGTCATCTACGCCTCTGCGGTCCGGATCACGCCGCACCTGCTGCGGCACGCGCTGCTGCCGGGAGTGGCCGTCGGGGGCGGACTCGCGCTTGCCACCGTGCTGGGCGTCGCGGCGGCCGTGCACTTCCTCCTCCTACCGGGCCTTCCGGCGGCTGCCGCGCTGGTGCTCGGCGTCGTTGCGGCGCTCTTCGACACGCGCCTGTTCCAGGAGGTGAAGGGTGTCCCGCGCGTGCCCCGCGCCCTGGCCGACGCGCTGAAGGCGCGCGAGATGGCCTCCCGCGTCGTGGCGCTCACCGTACTCGCCATCATCGCCTCTTCCGTCCGGGAGGGCACGCCGCCCGGGATCGGGGAAGGGGCGCTGCACGTCGCCTGGGCCCTGCTCGGCGGCTCCGCCGCTGGCCTGGGGATCGGCCGCACTGTCCTTTGGCTACGCGACCGGGCAGGGCCGGCGCCGGTCGAGATCGCGGTCTCCCTCGCCACCCCTTATCTCGGTGCGCTCGCGGCCCGGAGCCTCGGCCTCTCGCTCGCGGTGACTGTCATCGCCGCGGCGCTGACCGTCTCCGCCGCGCGGGTGGACACCCGGACCGGGGAGGCCCGCTCCTCCGCAGAGGCCCGGATCTCCGCCATGGCGTTCTGGGAAGAGGCGAGCCTGCTCGTCTCCTCGATCCTGTTCCTTCTGGCGGGGCTGGCGGTGCCGGACGCGCTTGGCGACCTCGGGGGCTGGTCGCCGGCCACTGCCGTCGCGGCGGCCGCGGGCATCCTCCTCCTCGTTCTTCTCCTCTCCTGGCTCGGCTCAGCCGTCTCGACGCGCCTGCCGCCCGTGCGCGAGGCGCTGGCCGGGGAGGACACGGCCGGGCGCGCTGCCGCGGCGGGCGTGATGGCCTGGGCCTCCACCCGCTCCGTCCTCGGCCTCGTCGTCGTGCTCTCGGTGCCCGCGTCCTGGCCGGACGGGACACCCGTCGCGGAGCGCGGCCTGCTGCTCGTGGTCGCTGCACTAGTCGTGCTCGGCTCCGTCGGCGTCCAGGGCTTCACCCTGCGGCGCGCAATCCGTGCGGCGGCGTTGCAGGGCAGCGGGGATGCGAAGGGCGAGGAGGCGCGGGCGCGCGAGGCAGCGACCGAGGCGCGCGAGCGGGCCACAGGCGAGGATGCCGCGCACCCCGAGGGGATCGCGGCCGAGCGGCGCGTCCTGGTGAAGATGCGGGAGAGGGACGAGATCGGGGATGAGGCGCTGCACAACCTCCTGCGCGAGGGGGATCTGCGGAAGCGGGCGGCGGAGGGCGACAGCGGGCCCGGCGCGCCGCCCCCAAAGCCCTGAGCCGCGCTCGGACCACCAGCGGGTTGCCCCCTTCGCGGGCCGGCTCATGCCCGTGCACCCGACCCAGCCTCCGAGTGGCTGGATCGCATGAAGCGGGGTCATCCCGGTGCCAGACTTCGCTTCCGTCCGACAGGCCGTGATGGGCCCCGGCCGGTTCGGCTTGACACCGCTGGGCGCCCATTTCTAACTTACCTATCGATAAGTAATTAAGGTGCCTAGGATGGCCCGCTACGAGAGCAAGCGTCGGCAGATCGAGGAGACCGCGATGCGTCTTTTCGCGGACCGCGGCGTGGATGCCGTCTCCATGCGCGACATCGGCGCGGCCTGCGGCATCTCCGGGCCCGGCGTGCTCTCCCATTTCGGGAGCAAGGACGCCCTCGTCGCGGCGCTCTTCGCCGAGGGCTATGCCGGCTACGCGGCCCGGATCGCCGAGGCCATGCCGGCAGGGGGACCCTTCCGCGAGCGGCTCGGCGCGGTGATCGTCGCGGTGCTGAGGCTTCACGACGAGGACCAGGACCGCTTCCGCTTCCTTGTCCTGCGGCAGCACGACCATCTCGCGAGCGTCCAGGGCGGCGATGCCAGCCCCGTCGAGGTGATCCGCGCGCTGGTCGAGGGTGCCATGGCGGCCGGCGAGATCCCGCGCCGCGACCCTGACCTCGCTGCCCTCGCGGTGATCGGCCTCGTGCTGCAGCCGGCGACGGGGCGGCTCTACGGCCGCCTGACGGGTCCTCTCATCCCCCTCGCCGCGGAGATCACGGCGATGGCCTGGGGTGCCCTCATGGCCGGGAGCGAGGCGCCGGCCCCGGCACGACCCTCTCGCCGCTCCAGGAGCACCCAGCGATGAACCAGCCCATCCCGGAGGGGCGGCCCGCCATCCTCACCCGCCGCCTCCTGCCGCTCGTCGTCGCGCAAGGGTGCGGGGGGTTCAACGACAACCTCGTCAAGAACGCCCTCGTCATCCTCGCGCTCTTCCGGCTCGGGGAGGGCGGCATCGCCTTCTCCGCCCTCGCCGGGGCGCTCCTCATCGCGCCCTACATCCTCCTCTCCGCCACCGCCGGCGCGCTCGCCGACCGCATGCCAAAGCGGACCCTCATCGTCAGGCTGAAGGTCTTCGAGGTCGGCCTCGTGCTCCTCGCCGGGCTTGGCTTCCTCACGGGCAGCGTCGGGCTGCTGCTCGGCGTCATCCTCGGCCTCGGGATCCAGGCCGCGCTCTTCGGGCCGGTGAAGTACGCCATCCTCCCCGAGCACCTCCGGCACGACGAGCTCATCGCCGGCAACGGCGCCATCGAGGCGGCGACCTTCGTCACCATCGTGCTCGGCACCGTGGCGGGCGGTGCCCTCATCCTCCTGACGGACGGGGCCACCCTCGTCGCCGCGCTCGGGGCCGGCGCCGCCCTCCTCGGCCTCGTTGCCGCGCTGAGGATCCCGCCCACGGTCGCGGCGGCGCCCGGCACCCCGGTGGAAACGAACCTTGTCCGCGCCTCCTGGCACTGCGTGCGGGACGCCTTCGCCCATCGCCCGATTCGCCTCTCCATCCTCGGCCTCTCCGGCTTCTGGACGGTCGGCTCGACGGTCATCACCGCCCTGCCGGTCGTCGCGCGGGACACGCTCGGCGGCACGGGGGGCGTGCTCACACTGTTTCTCGTCGTCTTCGCGCTCGGTGTCGGGGCGGGGTCGCTCCTCTGCGCTCGCCTGCTCCGGGGCGAGGTCAGCCCGCGGCACGTTCCCCTCGCCGCCCTGGGCCTTGGTATCCTCACCGGCGCCTTCGCCCTTCTCGCCGCCGCGCTCGGCCCGGTCGCCGCGGGCGGGCCGGTGGATCTGTTTCGCTCGGCCGGCGGCCTGCTCCTTCTGCTCAGCCTCCTGGGGCTGGCGGTCTGCGGCGGCGTCTTCTCCGTTCCGCTCTACGCCATCCTGCAGGAGAGCGCCGATCCGGCCCGCCGTGCCAGCACCATCGCAGCGAACAACATCGTCAACGCCGTCGCGATGGTCGCGGGCGCCGGCCTGGCCGCGGGTCTCGCCGCCCTCGGCCTGTCCGTCACGGGCGTCCTCCTCGTCACCGCCGCCCTCACGCTTCTCGGCGCCGGCTACATCGTGCGGATCCTGCCGCAGGACGTGCTGCGGACCCTGTTCCGCGGCTATTTCGACACCTTCCACGGCGTGGACGTGCGGGGGCTGGAGAACTACCGGGCGGCGGGGGACCGGCTCGTCATCGTCTCGAACCACCTCTCCTTCGCCGATGCCTGCCTCATCGCCTGCTACCTGCCGCGCAGCCCGACCTTCGCAGTGAACACCGCCATCGCGGATCGCTGGTGGACGCGCCCCTTCCTTGCCGCGGTGGAGGTCTTCAAGGTCGACATCGCCTCCCCCTTCGCGATCAAGCGCATGGTCGAGGCCGTGCGCGACGGCGGCCGGCAGCTCATGATCTTCCCGGAGGGGCGGCTGACGAAGACCGGCGCCCTGATGAAGGTTTACGAGGGGGCGGGCGTCGTCGCCGACAAGTCGGGCGCGAAGGTGCTGCCGATTTCGATCCAGGGCCTGCAGTTCACGCGCCTCAGCCGGCTGAAGGGGCGCCTTCCCATGCGCTGGTTCCCGCGCCTCTCGATCACCATTCTGCCGGCGGTGGAACTGCGCCCGGAGGGCGCGGCGGAGATGACACCCCGCAAACGGCGGGAGGCGGTCGGCTTGGCCCTCGGCGACCTGATGACGGACGCCGTCTATCGCTCGAAGCCGGTGGACCGGACGATCTTCGAGGCGCTGCTGGATGCCCGCGACCTCCATGGCGGCGGCACCCCTATCGCCGAGGACATCGCTCGCGAACCGATCTCCTACGATCGCATCGTCACAGGCGCCCTCGCGCTGGGCCGGAAGATCGCCGCATTCGACGACGCGGCCCGTCTCGCCGGCCCATGTCCCGCACCGGAGGTCACGGATGGCGAGCAGGCCCTACCCGCTGCGGTCGGCCTGATGCTGCCGAACGCCAACGCCGCCCTTGTTGCTTTCATGGCGCTGCAGGCCAGCCGGCGCGTGCCGGCCATGCTGAACTTCTCCGCCGGCGCAGATGCTATGCTCTCGGCCTGCCGCAGCGCGGATCTCGCGACCGTCGTCTCCAGCCGCGCCTTCGTCGAGCGCGCCAAGCTCGGCAAGGTCGTGGAGCGGATGGCGCCGCATGTCCGCTTCCTCTGGCTAGAGGACCTGCGGGCCGGGCTGACCTGGCGCGACAAGCTCGGGGCGAAGCTCCGCGGCCTCTTCGCGCGCCGCATCGCCGAGCGCGGCGCGGACCCCGACGCGCCCGCCCTCATCCTGTTCACCAGCGGGTCCGAGGGGGCGCCGAAGGGCGTCGTCCATTCCAGCCGCACGCTGCTGGCGAACATTGCGCAGATCTCGACCGTGGTGGACTTCACGGCCTCCGACCGCGTCTTCTCGGCGCTGCCGATGTTCCATTCCTTCGGCATGACCGGCGGCACCCTCTTGCCGATCCTGCACGGGGTGCGGACCTTCTTCTATCCTTCGCCGCTGCACTACCGGATCGTGCCGGCGCTGATCTACGACACCGACGCGACCATCGCCTTCGGCACGGACACCTTCCTCAACGGCTGGGCCCGCTTCGCCCACCCTTATGACTTCTACGCCATCCGCTACGTCTTCGCCGGCGCGGAGCGCGTCCGCCCCGAGACGAAGCAGCTCTACGCCGAGCGCTTCGGCGTGCGGGTGCTGGAGGGATATGGCGCTACCGAGACCGCTCCGGCGCTGGCCCTCAACACGGCGATGCACGCCCGCCCCGGCACGGTCGGCCGCTTCCTGCCGGGCATCGAGACGCGCCTTGATCCGGTGCCCGGCATCCCCGGGGGCGGCCAGCTCTGGGTTCGCGGGCCGAACGTGATGCTCGGCTATCTCAGGCCCGAGCGCCCGGCCGTGATCCAGCCGCCGGCGGGGGGCTGGTACGACACCGGCGACGTCGTGGAGGTGAGCCCCGACCGCTACGGGCGCGTCGTCGGCCGCGTGAAGCGCTGGGCCAACATCGCCGGCGAGAAGGTCTCCCTCGTCGCCGCCGAGGAGCTGGCCGCCCTCCTCTGGCCCGGCGCCTCGCACGCCGTGGTGAAGGTTCCCGACCCGAAGAAGGGGGAGGCGCTGGTGCTGGCCACGACCCAGACGGACGCGACCGCGGAGGCGCTGGTGGCCTTCGCGCGGGGCCGGATGGTGGCGGAGATCGCCGTCCCCCGGATGGTCGTCCCGGTCGGGGCGCTCCCGCTTCTCGGGACCGGAAAGACCGACCTTCCCGGCGTGGAGGCGATCGTGGGAGCCGCGCTGCGTCCCAGCACGGTCCCGGCCTAACCCTCGACGACGCCTTGGGGCGAAGGACCGCAGCCCTGCCGTCGCGCGGACGTGCCGGGGAATGGCACGGCGGGCGCGCCGCACCGATTGCTCCCGCCCGGCCTCCTGTCCAGTCTTGATCTCACTCTCCCGCATACCGTGTTGGGTAAGGGACGCTTGGCCAGGGCGGCACCAACAGCCCTGTCATCATCAGGTCAAGGAAGACGCAGCATGACGCAACGTCACAACATGCCAGTTCGGGGCTGAACCGTGGATCACCCCGCACGCGGCGACGCGGACGCTTACCGGCGCTACTTCGCCGGCATGGATGCCTCCTTGGACCAGAAGGCGGCCTTCCTCTCCGCGCATCTCGTCACCGATCCCGGCGCGCGCATCCTCGACCTCGGCTGCGGCTCCGGCGCGCTGTCCGCCCGCATGGCGGCGCTGGCGCCCGGGGCGAGGGTGGTCGGCATCGACATCGATGCGGGCACGATCGCGCAGGCGGCGGCATTGCACGACCTGCCCAACCTCGAGTTCCGGGTCGGCGACGCAGCGGCGGCGCAGGAGCCGGCGGACGCGGTCGTGTCCTGCTCCCTGCTGCACCACGTCTACACCTACGCGCCCCGCCCCTACGACGAGACCGCAGCGGAGGCAGCGCTGCGCGCTCACCTCGCCTCCCTCCGGCCCGGCGGGCTTCTCGTGCTGCGCGACTTCTGCCGGGACGGCGCGCCGGGCGAGACCTGCGTCCTGGAGCTGCCCGGCGAGGAGAACGCCGCGCTGCTGCGCGACTTTGCCGCCCGCGCCCGCCCGCTGGACCCGCTCGGCGCCGGCTTCCCGCTGGAGGAACTGGGAGAGGCAGGGGACGGCTGGCTCCGCTTCCGCCTGCACCGCCACTGGGCCGCCGAGTTCCTGTTGCGCAAGGACTACCGCGAGGACTGGGAGGCGGAGCTGCGGGAGGAGTACGCCTTCTGGCCGCTCCGCCGCTTTGCCGAGGTGGTGGAAGGGGCCGGCGCCCGCGTGGTGCGGGCCGCGGAGGTGCGGAATCCCTGGGTGGTGCAGAACCGCTTCGCCGGCCGCGCGCGCCGTTGGGATGAGCGGGGGCGGCCACTGCCCTGGCCCGCCACCAACATGGTCCTGGTGGCGCAGAAGGTGCCCGTCGGCGGTGCTGTCCGCTTGCAGCAGCGCCGCTTCGACCCGGCGCCGCCCACCTACCTCAGGCAGAGTGCCTGGAGTGGGCCGGACGGAACCTTCGACCTCGTGCAGCGCCCCACCGGTGCTGTGGACTTCCTGCCTTTTTCGGTAACGGATGGCTGCCTCCGCGTGCTGGCCCGCAACGGCTGGCCGCGCCCGGCCCTTGTCGCCATTGGCACGGAGACGGGAGAAGCGGCAGAGCTGCGATCGGGCCACGTCGTGGAGATGATCTCCCTGGCCTCCGACGGGGAGGACCTAGCGGCCGACTTCCAGGCCCGCGCCGGCTTTCCCATCCCCTCCGGCACCCGGCCCGAGGCCCTTCTGAGCTTCCTGCCCTCAGCCGGCCTGGTAGACGAGGTTGTCAGGGCTTTCGCGGTTCCCCTCCCGGTTCTGCCGCCGGTGCAGCCGGCCTCCCGGCCGCCCGGCCAGACGCTGGACCCCGGCGTGCTACAATCCTTCGACGCGGCCGGACTGCTGCGCGCGGCGGAGGTCGGCATGCTGCCCGAGGCGCGGCTGGAACTCGCGGTTCGCGTCCTGCTCCGACGCCTCGACCTGCCGGCCGGGCGCTGGGCGGGGGAGGAACTACCCTCCGACCTGCCCGTCGTCGTCGCCTCGAACCCCGAGACGGTCTTCCACCCAGCGGGCACGCCCTTCACGCCGGCGGCAGGAGCGGCCGGGTATCTGCGCCGCGCACGCTCCGTCTTCGTCGAGACGCTGGCGGGAGCGGGCGGGCCCGTGCGGGGCGCGGAGCAGGTGCTGGAGCTCGCCGTGCCGGCCCATCATGGTGCCTGGACCGTGTCAGTGCTTCCCGTGGCACGGGATGCAGGGGGCCGGGTGCTAGTCGGGCTGGAGCGCCGCGTGCTGCCCGCCGCGCAGCTGGGCTTCGGCGACGCCGCCCTGCCCTGCGTTCCGGCCTGGCGCCTCGGCGTGCCGCCGGACGCGCCGGAGCCGCTGCGCGAGGCGGCGGCCCGGGCCGCAGGATGCGCGCCGGGATCGTTGGCCCCGCTCGGCGCCGCTTACCACCCGAGTTCCGGCATCACGCCCGAACGCGTGCAGCCCTTCGTCGTGCCGCTCGATGCCATGCCATCCGCGCTGCGCGAAGTGCTGCAACCCGTCCCGCTGCGCTGGCTTCTGGACAGGGCAGCCCTGCTGCGGGACGGCCACCTGCTGATCGCCGCGTTCCGCCTGGCATGCGCGCTGGACGATCCGGCGTGACGTGATCCGCAGCCGCCGTCGGCGTGGCCGCGCGGCGATGGGGCGGCACTTCGGCGCCACTGGCGCTATCCCGCCGCGCTCGACACGCCGGGCACCGTGGCCGGCTGGGTGCGCCGCGGAGGCGCCAATGGGGCGGCCGTCGCCTTCGTGCGGCCCGGCCTCGGCCAAGGCTTCTTCGAGGACGGGCTTGTCATCAGGTTGCGGTGACCCGCCGCAGGAGCCGGGATCCCAGCGCGACGATCCCAATGGCGACTGCGAGCGACAGCGCGAGCGTCACGGCCATGTAGAAATCCTCCACATCCTCGATGCCGTCGATGTCCAGCCAGGTGGTGACCTGGATTAGCGCGTCCGTCATGCCCGGCGTGAACTCCAGGCGGCCGACGAAGCGGGCCAGCCCGAGCCAGATCGCCAGCACGGCGCAGATCCTGGCGGCGATCCGCACCAGCCTCAAGGGCAGGCATCCCGCGCGCCGCGCACGTAGCGCGCGCCGGGGAAGCGGCGGCCGGGGCGGCACAGGCCGTCGAGGCCCGATCCGCGGGCCGCTGCGCGCCGGGCCGGGGCCCCCGGTCACCGATCGCGGCCCTCATCCCGCCGGTTCGTCGTGGCCGCCAGCCCGGACAACAGCCGCCCGGCGCCGTCGGCCGGTGCCTCGGAACGGCCCAGACGCGTCAGATTGAACGAGGGCAACCCCTCCCCACAACGGATCCCGTCGATCCGCCAGGAGCCCCCACGGTGAAGCAGGCGGTAGGTCGCGGCCGCGCTCCTCCCCTCTCCTGGCCAGCGATAGGCGATGATCGCCTCGCCGGGCCTCGTGACCTGGGTGCGGTAGAGGTAGGTGCCGTTGCTTTCCTGCGCGCAGGTCACCGGCACGAAGTCGAGGCCGCAGACCTCGTCCGGGCGGTAGCGCCCTCCGCAGTTCCGCCGCAGGAGCGTCCGCTCCGTCCGTGCGATCGCCGCGATGAGAGCCGGCGTCAGCAGGGTTGTGTAATCCACCGTGCGGCGGAAGCCTCGCTCGCCGCGGCCGCCCAGAAGATTGGACAAGGGGTCGGAATCAGCGTCAACACGATGCAGGATGTTGTCCAGTGCACGCTCCACCTCTGTTTCCGGTGGGTGGAACGGGAGCTCCGGCCGGACTGCCAGGGCGGTTGCCGCCGTGACCGGCAGGGCGAGAAGGGCGACCAGGACCGCCCCATGCAATATGGCCACCCGGTTTGCCCTCGCTCCGAAATCTGACGTTTCCCGAGGCCGGACCTTAGCGGTCACGGTGTCCGGAGACCATGGACGGCGAACCAGGCCCGGGAGCCCCGGCCATCCATCACTGCCTTCTCATCGGGCGATCGGCACCGGGCAGGTTATCTCCCCAGCATCTGGCCGCGATGAACGCGCCCGAGCCGAGGAACCCTGATGCGCCGCTTCGCTCTTCTTACCGCCCTGCTGCTCTCGGGCCTTCCCATGCCCATCCATGCCCAGGCGCCCGGGCCGGCCGCGCCGACGCGTCCGGTCACCATGTGGGAGGACGTAGACCAGCCGATGAGCGCGCTGCTGAGCGGCGGGCACCGGATCGTGTCCGCCATGGGCCCGAGTTTCAAGCTGGAGCGGAACGGCAAGTACGTGACCTGCGAGGTTCGCCCGGCCGGTGGGATGCGCGGCACGCGCGAGACCACTTCGGAGTGTCACAGGCTGAACTGATGACACGCGGCTGTCACGCCGTGCGCCCCACCCTACAGGACCGGCCTTCATGTTGTCGTTCGGGAGCATGCGGGCCAGGCAGGGCGGCGTGCTCCCTGAGCTCTGCGTCCCCTTGTGGCTCGAGTGGTGGGCGGTAAGCTGACGCCCCGCTGAGGTCCGCATGGCCGGTCGGGTCAGCGCCGGGTCAGCCTTCTCAGCCATCGTCCGACCCGGTCCCACAGGGGAACGCCGAGGAGCAGCGTCTCCGGCCTGACACGCCGCGGGTCGGCCCCGGTCTCGGCCGCGACCGCCCGGGCCAGGTGAGTCCATGTCTCGTCCACATGCGGGCAGGGCTCCGGCAGAACCTGCAGCACCGACATGTGGAGGTCGCCTTCGGTCCGCCAACCCGGCGCGTCGCGCACGTCGAACCGCACGCCGAACTCCCTCTTAACGCGTGCGAGCGCCGCCCACTTGTCGCCGTCACCACCGAGACCCAGGCTCTCCAGCGTCGCCCGGGCGCGTCCACGGACGTCCGGGGGCAGGAACCGGGGTGACGGGCCAGCCCCATCGGACGTCACGGCGTCCCCCGTGCCGCGGCGGAGCGCCCGCCTCCACAAAGCAGAGGAGGGATGATCCGCAGCACGCGGACTTTCAGCGTCATCGTCATACGCCGTTCCTTCATTGGCAGACCATCTCACTTGCCCCCGTGTTCGAGGACACCTGACTCATTAACAGTCCTTCAACACCGCTACCCGAGGTCGGCTGCCCCAGCCGGGATACGGTTCGGAAAGGACCCGCCAGTTCCAACGAGCGAGCGGCTCGGTTTCTTCTCCCGGCCATCTAACTTCGAGGGTCTGAACACTCGCGCTTGTGCGGCGCGCCCCCTTCCACCTGCCACCAGCACCTCGCGCTGGCGCGGTGGCATCGGTGCGCGATCACCGGTTGAGGCCGACCTCCGAGTCCCAGAGCAGAGAGGGTACGGGGTGTGGCCGCAGGGCGCTTTCGCCTGCTTGGTCGGGCCGGATTTCGTGCGGAATGCCTCTCCGCCAGTACATGAAGCTGATCCGCAACCTCCCCGGCTGCTCGTCCGGGAAGGCCTCCGGCAACTCGCCGACCGACCGGCCAGCCGCGTTCCGCAAGATCGGTTGGGGCACCGGGCAAGCTGTTGGAGGGTGGTCGGGGGATCGACGTATCGGCTGTGGCTGGCCTGCGGGGACGAGAGCTGCACCCTGAACCGCGCGCCCGCCAGAGGAGGGCCCGTCGGGGGAGGACGGTAGGGTACCCGTCCCCCTTACCGGGCGGAGAGCCGCAGTACGAGCCGGGCGCCCTACCGCCAGCAGCCCCGCCTGCTTGGCGGGGACGTCGCGCGGGCCGGTGGCGGCGGTGCGGCCCTTCGTGGAGAGAACCCCATTATCGCCGGTAGGCCGCTCCGTCCTATCCTGGGCAGCGGGGGGAGGTGCGGCGCACGGCGCGCAGCGGTCCGCGCTGCTCCGTTCGCCGCAGGCGGGTCGGCGGATGCGGGACGAAAGCTGCGTGCGGACGAGACGACCCGTGATGGAGGTGACGGCAGTGACGACGTGGCGAACCGGCTTGCTGCTGCTGGCCATGTGCCTGCCGGCCGCGGCGACGGCCTCCGACACGGTGCTGGCCGTCGTCGCGGGGCGCCGCTACGCCGTGCCCCGGGCGCTGGTGGACGGCCCGGGCACGTCGTGACCGGGATCCTCTCGATGCGGCTTCTCTGGCCCGGTGCCGTGCCCCTGCCGCCGGGGCACGACACCTCCTACGAGAGCGGCCTGGTGGCCATCGGCGTGCAGGACATCTCGCCCACCACGCAGGTCGAGCAGCTGTCGAGCATCCCGGGGCAGCGGGCGCGGTTCCTCACCCTCTGGCGGGACAGCACCGTGGACCAGCTCGGCCTCGCCTCGGACTTCAGCCTCGCCGCCCTGTCCCTCGGCGACACGGAGGAGGCGTCCCGGCTCGGCCTGCGCGCCCTCGGACCCTTCGCCGCCGTGGACCCGACGCGGGAGCTGCGGCTCTTCGCGGACGGGCCGCCAGCGCGCCTCTCCGTTCTGATGGCGTGCTGGACCGGCCTGTCGTGCCAGCTGTGGTGGATGGATGGCGAGGCGGCGGTGGAGGTCACCTTCGCCGAGCGCTTCCTTCCGGACTGGGCCGCGATACGGAACGAGGTGACGGCGTTGCTGAACCGGATGCGGGCGGGGCGCGGAGTAGCACCGCACCCCTGACAGGCCAGGGGACGGATAGGCCAGCGGAGGGCAGCCATAGCGACGTGGATCATGGCCTCGGATACGTCGAGGCGCTGCTCGTAGTCGCGGACCAGGCGTCGCCAGCGGATCAACCAGCCGAAGGTCCTCTCCTCCACCCAGCGACGCGGGAGGACGTGGAACCCTCTCGGATCGGAGCGCCTGACGATCTCAACGACCAAATCGAGGAGAGCGGCCTTGTCCATCAGCGTCGGCCGGTCGTAGCCCGTATCCGCGAAGAGGTGCTTCAGCCACAGCCAGCGGCGGCGGATGGTGGCCAGGATGGTCTATACGCCGGCGCTGTCCGACACGTCGGCAGGCGTGAGGTTCACCATCAGCAGCCGCCCGTCCGTGTCCACGGCGACGTGGCGCTTGCGACCGACGATGCGCTTGCCTCCGTCGTAGCCCCGAACTTCAGCGAAGCGCGCCTTGACCGCCTGGCTGTCCAGCACGCCCCCTGAAGGGCTTGCCTCCCGCCCCGCTGCCTCGCGGTCCAGCATTAAGGCCACGTCGTGGATGGTCCGGAACAGCAGGCACCGGACGAAGCGCCGGAACCACCAGTACACCGTCTGCCACGGCCCAAAGTGGATCGGCAGCATCCGCCAGCTTCCGGCGCTCCGGGCCAGGTAGCGGATCGCGTCCAGCACTTCGCGCAGGGCGCGGTAGCAGCGGCTCCATCCGCCCCTACTCCTCGTCCGTCAGATCAGACGGGTAGCGCTTCGTCTTGCGGGCAAGCTCGGCCATCCGCCCACGGGTCTCTCGGGTCCACATCCCAAGCTTGAATCACCCCGCCCAAGCCCTGCTAAGCCATTCTCAAACGGTCACTGAGCCATCCGTCAGCCCAGGCGAGGGAAGTCAGCCTAGTCGCGTCCCGCTGCATCATCGGTCATCCCGGGGTGGTCGCGACAGGTCCTGCTTGACCACTCGTGTCGTCTCCTCCTGTCCATCTACGGCGTGGAGAAGCAGTCGAGGCTGTCCGGGTGGACGAAGTGCCGGCAGATCGCCCGGATCGCCTCCCCGTTGTCCTTCCGGAAGTCGGCGATGGTCTCAAAGTCCGGGACCAGCCGCCCTGTCGGCCACATCAGCTCGAGTTTGCGCCCTGCCTCGCGCTCTAGCCGCCGGCTGGACTGGATGCGGTTGAAATGGCCGTAGATGTAGATCTTCAGCAAAGTTGCGGCGTGGTAGGCCGGACGGCCAGTCCGTTCGGGGACGACCCCCTCGAACCCGAGCTCGGCCAGATCAAGCGCCACGACAAAGGCCTCGATCACCAGGACCGGGTTCTCCTCAGGGACATAGTCCTCATGCAGTCGGAGAGCAGTGTCACCTGGCCCCGCTCCTCGGCTTCCACGAAGCGTTTCATCCCAGCCTTCTCGCCGAAGGCCATAGGATACTCCGCCAAGCGTTTTCACACCGCCTCCGCCCGAACCGGAAGGAGATCGAGCGTCAGGCAGTGCTCCGAAGCGGACACAACGAGATTGGAAAAGTGCGTGGTACCGCGTGCTGATCCCATCGCGTCCAGCGGTGAGCCCGGGCGCATAGTCCGGGCGATGCAGGTACCTGCCGCTCCAAAGCCCTCGCAGGCTCACTGTGGCAGCCCGGCGCGCGCGAGACCCTCCAGCACGAGTTGCTGCGCCCGCGGATGCAGCGCGATCGATTGGGCGCACCAACTCACCGTCAGGTCCGGAAACGAGCGCCTGAGTGCGACAAGCGAGCGTCGCGCCTCATCGCCCGCGCCAGCGTGCATCGCGGCCGCAGTCAGGAACCGGTGCGGCCAGGCCCGGGCGGGTTGACGCTCCAGTGCGCGGGTCAGAGCGCGCGCGGAGCCGGCGCAGTCACCCCGTATGAACGCGGCGATGCCGAGCCCGACCATTGCGATGGTGCCGTCGTCGCCGGCGGGATAGAGAGTCAGCGCGCGCCGGAAGGCCGCGGCGGCCCTGTGTCCGTCGCCGCGGAAATTCTGGATGAAGCCGAGCCGCCGCAGCGCTTCGGGCTGGCAGGGGTCAAGGGCGAGGCTGCGCGCGACCAGGACCTCTGCCTCATCGAGACGCCGGTTGAGCGAGAGCGCGCCGGCGACCAGCGTCAGAACCTCCGGATCGTCCGGCATCAGGGCCAGCGCCCGAGCACCCTGCGCCAGGGATCGCTCCCGGTCTCCCCCCGCGTCGCGCGTGAAGCAGTGGTTCGCGCCCAGCGCAAGGCTCCATGCCGCCAGGGCCAGCGCGCGCGGATGTGCGGGCTGGCGGTGGAGCGCCTCGCCCAGGAGGTCCAGCGCCATGCCAACCATCCCTGGCTCCTGAGAGAGGGCCGCTGGCCGGGCGCGCGCGACAAGGCTGTCAACGTCGGCCCGCTGCCGTGGCATCGCCCTTGCGCGGGCAGCCCTGTCGGCGGCGAGCACTGCCCGCAGGGCGCCCACTGCGCGCTCTGCCCAGCCGACGCCGGCGCGGCGTCGGAAGGGCTCACGTACCATGCCCAGCACCGCGCCGGTGGAGGGCTGCACGAACGACAGCACCGCGCCATCCGCCTCCGCCCGTCCCTCCAGCCGGAGGACGGAAGCGGGTTGGGCGGATGCGCGCCCCTCCGAGCTGAGCAGGGCGAAGCCGTGCGCGCGCCCGAGGGCGATCGCCAGGTCGTCCGTCGCGCGCCGTGCCAGGGCGGCGTCGGCAGGCGTGGCGGGGACCAGGGGGCGCAACACGAGCGGCGTGCAAGGGTCATCCGACACCGCCTGGACGCAGCGTCCTGCGCGGAGGGTGGCCGATGGCGCCTCCCCGAAGGCTTCGGCATAGGCGATGGCGAAGCGCCCGGGATGCGCGAAGCCGTGGCGCAGCGCCGCGTCCAGGACAGAGGTCTCCGCACCGGCGCGGAGAGTCTGTCGGGCAAGATCGAGACGGAGCCGTTGGACGACGGTCCGCGGCGAAGCGCCGAGGATCCCAGTGAACCGTCGTTGCAGGGTGCGTGGCGAGACGCCCGCGGCCGAGGCCAGATCGTGGAGGGTCGGAGCCGCCACGGCATCCTGCGCCAGGGCGGCCCTCACGGCCTCCAGCGCGCGCCGGACGCAGCCTCCCCCGCCCTTATCGGGCCTGCCGGCGACATCCTGGAGATCGAGCGGTCCGTTTCGAGCCGTGGGACCCGCTCGTGCCTGCCGATACCTTCCCATGGAAGCTCTCCGGAGCAACAGGGTTCCTGGCGTGTCCCGGACAGTATGGCGCAATCCGGACAGAAGCGGCGCAGTTGCCGTGCTCACATCTTTCCGATCCCGCAACCGGAGCGGGGCAGGAGGCACGCCATGACCCGCAATGTCATCCCACAATGCAGCCCCCTTGCCAGGGCAGGCTCATGGGGTTCCATGCCGGTCGTGCACCGGCGGGACGTGCGGGCCGCCGTGAAGGGCGCCACCGCGCTCCTGCTGCTGGGTGGCCTTCCGCTGTCCTCGCCTGTGGCGCAACAGGCGCCAGCTCTCGTCATCCGGCCACTGGCCGAGAAGCGGCTCACGGAACTGCCCTCGGGCCCGCTCTTCTGGCGGATCGAGACCTTCCCCTCGCTGGGGGAGGCACGTGCGGCCGAGGGGCCGACGGCGCTGGTCGTGGAGGCCGCGGGGCGGGTCTGGCTGTTCACCTTGGGGCCTGCGGGCGTTGTCTCGGAGGGTGGCGGGAAGCTGGCCGAGGTCGGACCCATCCCCCTGGTGGAGGCGCCGCAGTATCTCCTGCGGATCAACCAGGCGAGCGGACCGCCCGGCAGCGTGACGCCGGTCCACACGCATCCCGGCTCGGAGGCTTTCTATGTCCTTGCCGGAGAGACAACCCAGCGGACCTCGCACGGCGCGGTCCGTGTGGCAGCGGGATCAGCGATTGCGGGGCATGGCGCGGACATGCCGATGGAGGTCTCCAGCAGCGGCTCGACCGACCTGCTCTCCCTGGTGATGTTCGTCGTGGACGCTACGAAGCCGTTCTCCTCCAGCGCCAGCATTCGATGATGCTGCGGCCTGGCAACTCCGGGGTTCAGCCGCCGAGCCTGGAAGCCCACGGCATGGCCGCGACCCTGGCCGCCTGATCCGCTCGTCCGTATCGCCATCCTGCCCGCCCGGAAGCAGCCATGCCGCTTCCGGCCATTGGCGGACAGGAGAGCAGGGCCTTAAAGGAGCGCCGGCAGGATGGTGGCGGCCCTGCCCGAGGCTGGTGGCAGTTCGAGGGCGGGCCGATGAGCGGCACGGCCGAGGTGCTAACCGGCGCTGCCACGAAGCGCCTGGCGGAGCGGGTGTGCGCCGACCTGCAGGTCTCCACCGATCGGGCGACTGTCTATGCCGCCCCGGAGCACAACGACCTCCTGGCCTGCGCGTTCGCACGGCTGCTGCTCTGGGGACGCCCCAAGGCACTGCCGGGGGTGGACCAGCCCGCACTGGCCGGGGCTACTATTTTTCGCGCTGGCACCCGCGGAAGCCGCACCCGGAGACCTGGGTGGGGCACTGGTGGGAGGCCCTGGAAGCCGTGGCGGCGTAATTGGCCGAGGGGGACCGGCACGGAAATGCCGGTCCAGGCCAGTGTTGCAATGAAGGATGGTGGAGACAGTGTTCTAAAAGCGGGCGGCCCTCTCAGCAGCTACCCGTCGAGGAAGTCAGGCAGCTGGGGCGATCCTGAGCCGACCCGCCGATGTTGCGCAAGCGAAGGTTGCGAGACGGGAAATGGTGAAGGGTCGGACGGCGGAGTGAGCGTTGTGTGAAACGTGGCTGTCCTGATTCTCAGGTCAGCCGCGAGCCCTGGCTGAGAGGACAGAGGCCTGCTCATCGGCCTGAGACATGAGGCGGTCTAGGCCAACTGGATCCTCGATATGGAGGATGACCGGCGTCTTGCCATCCGGGGGGAAGACTGTGACCGTCCAGCCCGGAGCACTCTGCTCGGCAATCTGAATGCGACAGTCTCTTAGGGTGCGCGTCTCGATAATCCTCATGATCGAGTTCCCAAGCTGTCGCCGGGGCAAAGCATAATGCTTGGTAGAGCAGTTCCACCGACCACCGGTTGTATGCGCGGACGCTTCATTTGGCGATCACGAAGAGGTGCCGCGGCAGCCATTCGCTCCAATCCTGGCCATTGTATTGTATTCGGATGCTGTCGGGCACCTCAGCCGGCGCATCGTCATCCTGAACGGTGAACGTGGATTGTAGGGAGATGCGGTGCTTTCTCATATCAGGCGAGCGCCAGAAGGAATTTGTCCTGTCTGGGTAAATGAGGTCTCCGGGTTCCATGGGAGATGCTCCTACCACCTCATCGAGCACGCCGGCACATAGATCAACTCAGCATTGCTGCAACCTTGTCCGCGGGGACAACGCCTGGGGACTGTTGAACCGGGTGGGCGAGGGCGTCATCAGCGGCGAGCTGGTGGACCGGGCCGACTGATCCGCAGTGGGTTCTCAGGAGATGGGTAGCGGCACCAGGCTGCGGCCAAGGCGAGCCGCATGGAGCCCGAGTTCTGCTGGCCGGCCAGCCGTGAGAACGACGATCTTGCAGCCAGCCGCTGTTTCGATTTCGGCGACTACCTTCTTCTGCCCGTCAGCGATGTCGAGCATCGCTTTGAGGCCGAAAGCCAGGGCATAGCCGGCTAGCAAGTTACTCATTGGGGCAAATCACGGCACGCTGCATGCGCGGGTCTGGCGAGCCAACCTTGCCTTTCTTGCCAGGCGACTGCTGCGCCGAGCCAACAAGACTGATGAAATGAAGCATCGCGGACCGGGCTCGACACCGGTTGCACTCCGGGGCCGCAGACCAATCGGGGGGTGTCTGCCATCCGTCATGCCTCGAGGGGGGAGGCGGGTCCTTCCCCGCTGCCGCCACGCTTCGGCGGAGGTTAAGCTCACTGGCGTGCCGTTTCGCAATCAAAATCTCAGAATTTACACTCATTTTCGCTGAATGAAGCGCCCCCGTTATCTGACCTCCTAGAGCGGTCTCCGGTCTGGCTGAATCGCTCGTGATCTCCGGGGGTGTGGGGCGGTGATTCAGTGTCCCTGGCGAGGAGGCCCGGGGCATGTCGAAGGGGTTGTCGGTGGATCCACGGGAGCGGGTGGCGGCAGCAGTCGCCGCCGGTGCGTCCTGTCGGGCGGCGGCGACCCGCTTCGGGGTGAGCGCGTCGAGCGCGATCCGCTGGGCCACGCTGGCACGGGAGGCGGGCTCGGTCGCACCGGGGCCGCTGGGCGGGGATCGCCGAACGGCACGGATCGAGGCGCATGCGCCGCTGATCCTGGGCCTGGTCGAGCAGGCCTTCGACATCACGCTGAAGGAGATCCGGGCCGAGCTGACGGAGCCGGGCGTGTCGGCCGGGATCGGCACGCTGTGGCGCTTCTTCGAGCGGCGCCGGATGACGTGGAAAAGAGACGGCCCATGCCGCGGAGCAGGACCGGCCGGACATCCTGAGGCGGCGCTGGGCGTGGTTCGACGACCACATCGACCTCGATCCCGCCAAGCTGGTCTTCATCGACGAGACCTGGGCCTGGACGAACATGGCCCGCACCCGCGGCCGGGCGCCCCGGGGCGAGCGCCTGCGGACCGGCATCCCGCACGGACACTGGAAGACCACCACCTTCGTTGCCGGCTTGCGCAACACCGGCATGGTCGCCCCCATGGTCCTCGACGGCCCGATCACCGGCCGCGCCTTCCAGGCCTATGGCGACCAGGTCCTCGTGCCCGAGCTGCGGCCCGGCGACGTCGTCATCATGGACAACCTCGGCAGCCATAAGGGCGCGGGCGTCAGAGCCTCCATCGAAGCCGCAGGCGAGAGCCTGCTCTACCTCCCGCCCTACAGTCCCGACTTCAACCCCATTGAGAACGCCGTTTCGAACCTCAAACTGATGGGAAAACGCTTGTCTGATGATGTTCCTGCCCCTTCCGGCAAAGATGGGGTGCTGCCGACGAGGTGCGAACTCGCCGGCAGCGGGAGGGGACGGGTCGTGAAAATGCTGGCCGTGATGGGCCGTGCTAGAGTGTGACCGCCCCTTTCTTTTCCTCGTGGCCTGAACGAATACCCGGGCGTCATGGCCCGGATGACAAGCAAAGGACCTGGAAAAGATGCTCCCGACCATAGCGCAGACTGTTGGGGTCGACATCTCCAAAGCGACCCTCGACGTTTATCTCCACCCCCAGGCCATAGCCCGGCAATTCCCCAACACCATGGCCGGCATCGCGGATCTGCTGTCATGGCTCGGCCAAAGCCCGATCCACCGCGTCATCTTCGAGCCGACAGGCGCCTATCATCACCGACTTGAACGCCAGCTCGGCAATGCGGGTGTGCCCGTGGTCAAGGTCAATCCGCTGCAGGCCAGACGCTTCGCAGAAGCTATCGGGCAGCGCGCCAAGACCGACGCCGTCGATGCCGCCATGCTCGCCCGTTTCGGCGCGCTGGATGCACTGCAAGTCAGGCCGATGGTGAGCCAAACGCTCAGCGACATGAAGGAGCTGCTCGTTGCCCGGCGTGGCCTGGTCAAGGACGGCGTCGCCGCATCCAACCGAAGCCACACCCACCGTGCGCCACTCCTCAAGCGGTTGGCCGATCAGCGACTGCGTCAGGTTGAGCGCCAGATCGCCGCCATCGATTGCGCTTTGCGCGCCCTGTGCCAGGCAGATGGCGACCTGAAGGCCCGCCTCGATATCCTCGTCAGCATCCCGGCGATCGGCGAGGCGACCGCACTGGCCATGCTCATCGAGATGCTTGAGCTCGGCACCATGGACAACAAGTGCGCGGCCAGCCTGGCCGGCCTTGCTCCGGTCGCCCGCGATTCCGGACAGCACAGCGGCAAGCGCCTTATCCGGGCCGGTCGCGCCCACCTACGTCAGGCCCTCTATACGCCAGCCCTGGTGGCGATCCGCTTCAACAAGGACATGAAAGCCAAATATCAGGCCCTCGTCGCCACTGGAAAACCGCCCAAGGTTGCGATCACAGCTGTCATGCGCAAACTCCTCATCCTCGCCAACGCACTGCTCCGCGAACACCGAAGCTGGACGCCAAAGCCTGCTTGACCAACACGGATACTCTAGCCGCCGTGTTGGTCTGACCCCCATCGACGCTCCAGGGGCGGGCGCGATGTTGAGACTCGAGCGGCACTCGCCTCGTCGAGAACAGCTCAAATCGGGGCGGCCAACAACCAGCGAGCGAATGAGCTTGCAAAGTATAATTCCTTCTCCCATATAGATACCGTCAACTTCGTTGTTCCGGTTTGCTTCTTCTGCTCGTTCGCACGAGCACCAGTTTGCCTCCGTTTCATAGTGAAAATGATCCAATGTGCAATCTTGCACATCGGTTTTCCGTTTTGATTGGAAGCAACACATGTCTATCGGTACTGTTAAGTGGTTCAATGGAACCAAGGGTTTCGGCTTTATCCAGCCTGAGGACGGCTCCAAGGATGTATTCCTGCACATCTCCGACGTTCAGCGCGCCGGGATGCAGGAGCCTCGGGAAGGCGACAAGATCGAGTTCGACGTCGTTCAGGGCCAGCAGGGCAAGTCCTCGGCCGGCAACCTGCGCCACGTCTGAAGGTCGAGCGGCGGTCGCCGTCGTTCCCTAGCACTACCTGGGCACTTTAGAGTGGATGGTCGGCAGGAACCGACGTCTGCAGTGTGGGCATCGGACGGGTTCGGCGAGGTGGGCGAAGAGCCGATGGAAGATGGCCTGACGTAGAGCTGGCAG